>CAWDLI010000001.1:0-252861 GCA_963803245.1 uncultured Thermoleophilaceae bacterium
CGTGGCCACCGAGGACCTCGTGTCGATGCTTCACGAGATGGGCTACGAAACGGGGATCGACCTCGCCGCGCTCGTGGCCGCGGCCCGCGAGGCGCAGCAGGTGCTCGGCCGCCCGCTCGGGAGTCACGTGCTCACCGCGGGACCCGTTGAATGGCAGAGTCAATCGTGAGCATCGCCGAGCTTCGCCACGACGTGGAGACCCTCGCGGGCATGGTGCGCGACTCCGCCGGTCCGGGCGAGCGCGCCTCGGCCGACTGGGCGGCAGACCGCCTGCGCCAGCTTGGCGCCGACGACGTCCGCGTCGAGTCGTACCGCTACCAGAGCACCTTCGCGTACGCCCAGGGCGCCCACTTCGCCGCGGGCGCGCTGGCGGCGCTGCGTGGGCGCCGGCTGCTGGCGGCCGCGGCGCTGGCGTCGTTCGAGCTCGACTACAGCGGGCGGGCGCAGTGGCTCCGCGCCGTGCTGCCCGCGGGCGACGGCGCGAACGCGATCGGAAGATTGCCGGCTCGCGGACAGCGCACTCGCACGCTGGTGCTCGTGGCGCACCACGACGCCGCCAAGACCGGGCTGATGTGGGATCCGCGCATGCTCGCCGCAGGCGATGCCGCGGCCGAGCGCACCGGCAAGCGCGCGTCGCTGGCGCTCCTGCCCGAGCTGGCGCTGCTCGGCGCGGTCGTGGGCGGCCCTCGGCTACGCCGGGTGGCGGCGGCGATCCTGGGAACCGCGGTGGCGCTGACGGCAGACCAGGCACGGAGTCCCACCGTGCCCGGCGCGAACGACAACGCGAGCGGCGTGGCGGGCGTGCTCGCCGTGGCAGGGCGCCTGGCGCACGACCGGCCCGCAGGTCTCGAGGTGGTGGTGCTCCTGTGCGGCTCCGAGGAATCCGGGATGGGCGGCATGGGCGCCTGGATGCGCTCGGAAGGCCAGGCGCTCGACTCGGCCACGACGCTGGTGCTCGGTCTCGACACCGTGGGCTCGGGCGAGCCGGTCGTGCTCGAAGCCGAGGGTGGTCTCTGGGCGGTGCGCTACCGCGAGGAGGACGTGGCGTTCGCCGAGCTGGCGGCCAACACCGCCGGCGTGCGGCTGCGGCGCTGGCGGCTCGGCGCCTGGACGGACCCCGTTCTGGCCAGGCTGGGCGGCCTCCCGACGGTCTCGCTCCTCTCCGTGCGCCAGGGCGGCTTCCCCAACTATCACCTCCCGCAGGACACGCCCGAGCAGGTGGACTACGGCTGTCTCGAGGCCTGCGTGAACGCGTCCGCGGCCATCGCCCGGGCCCACGCCGCCTGAGCGGCCCGGGCTTAGTTAGTCGCCGCCCGGGTAGGGATGACCGGGAGCTAGGAGGGAGGCGACGTGGCGACCGAGACGGAGGATCGCCCCCGCGACGAGAAGACCGAGATCGGTCGCGGCGGCACCTACAAGACGCTGGACGAGCAGTCGGGGAAGCTCTCCGAGGCCGAGCAGCGCTTCGAGCGCCGCCGGCGGACGATCGGCCTGTTCCTGGGCCCGATCGTGCTCGCCGCGATGTTGCTGATCCCGTTCGACCTCGACCCGAACCAGCATCGGCTCGCGGCGATTCTCGCCTTCGTGATCGTCTGGTGGGTCACCGAGGCGATCCCAATCCCGGTGACCGCCCTGCTCGGAGTGACGCTCTGCGCGCTGCTCGAGGCCACGCCGCCGCCGGAGGAGGGCGACAGCAGCGTCGACGTCGTCTTCAGCCTCTTCACCGACGACACGATCTTCCTGTTCATCGGCAGCTTCATCATCGCCCAGGCGATGCTGGTCCACGGGCTTCACCGGCGGCTCGCCTACCGGGTGCTCGGGATGCGGCAGGTGGGCGGCTCGACGTTCCGGATCATCCTCGCCTTCGGCCTGATCGGCGCGGTCACCTCACCGGTGATGTCGAACACCGCGGCCGCGGCCATGATGCTCCCGATCGCCCTCGGCGTGATGGGCGTGGTGGGCGGCATGGTGGCGAAGCAGGCGGGTGGCAACAAGGACCCCGAGCGGCTGCGCTTCGGCGCCGCGCTGATGCTCGTGATCACCTACGGCATCACGGTCGGAGGCCTGCTGCTCCCGATCGGGAGCCCGCCGAACCTGATCGGTCGCGAGCTGCTCGAGGAGGAGACGGGCGAGCCGATCACCTTCGTCGAGTGGTTCGTCATGGCGCTGCCGATCGTGCTCGTGATGTTCGTCGCCGTGGTGCTGATTGTCATGCTGTTCAACCGGCCCGAGGTGAAGCGCGCGGAGGGCGTGGAGGAGTACGTAGCCGAGGAGCGCGGCAAGCTCGGCCCGCTCACGCGCGGTGAGAAGAACACGCTGTTCGTGCTCGCCTTCGCTCTGGTGGGCTGGTTCCTGCCCGGCCTGGTGGGCACGATCGTGGGCGACGACTCGGATGCCTACAAGGAGGTGAGCGAGGCGGCCAACGAGGGCATCGTGGCGATCCTCGCCGCCTCGATGCTCTTCGTGCTGCCCGTGGACTGGGCGCGCCGCCGCTTCACGCTCAACTGGAACCAGGCGGCGGGGATCGACTGGGGCACCGTCATTCTCTTTGGCGGCGGGATCACGCTCGGCACCCTGCTGAGCCAGACCGGGCTGGCCACTGTCGTGGGCGAGTCGCTCTCGGACGCGATCGGAGTATCCAGCCTGCTCGGTGTGACGATCGTCGTCGTGGTCGTGGCGGTGATCATCTCCGAGACGACCAGCAACACGGCGAGCGCGGCGATCGTGGTGCCGATCGCCATCTCGATCGCGGCGGCGGCCGACCTGAACCCGACGATCCCCGCGCTGGCGGCGATCTTCGGCGCCAACTACGGCTTCATGCTCCCGGTGTCCACCCCGCCGAACGCGATCGTGTACTCGTCGGGACTGCTGCCGATCACGCGCATGGTCAAGGCCGGGGCGGTGTTCGACGTCATCGGAATCGTGCTCTGCGTGGTCGGCGTGTCGATCATGGCCAACGTCGTGGGGCTCGTGTAGCGCTTAGGTAGCCTCGGGCCATGTCCAGGCTCGCGCGCGCCGCCGGCCTCTCGGTGGCGGTTGGAGCCGCGACCGTGCTGCCGGGATTCCTCGTCGGAGCGCTCGCGCTGCAGATGCGCGGCGACCTCGACGCGAGCGTGACCGCGGTGGCCGCGGGCGTGACGGTGTTCTTCCTGGCGGGTGCGGTGGGGGCCGGTGCCGGCGGCCGGCTCTCGGAGCGCCTGGGTGCCCTGGCGGCGATGCGCGGCTCGGTGATCGTCACGGCGGCCTGCCTGTTCGCCATAGCCGGGCTGGCGCAGTCGCTGGCGGCGGTGTTCGCGCTGCTCGCGGTGGCCGGGCTCGCCAACGCGGTGAACCAGCCCGCGATCAACCTCTTCATGGCCGACCAGGTGCCGCTCGATCGCCAGGGGCTCGCGTTCGGGATCAAGCAGTCGGCCATTCCCGGGGCGATCCTCGTGAGCGGTCTCGCGCTGCCGCTCGTGGCGATTCCGCTCGGCTGGCGCGAGACGTTCGCGATCTGCGGGGCCATGGTGCTGGTCGTGGCGGTGATCGCCCGGCAGGGTGAGGGCTCCTTCCACGCGCCCGAGGAGCGCGAGCCGCCACCACGCGTGCAGCGGGAGCTGCTGTACCTGGCCGTGGGCGCCGCCCTCGCAGGCGCCGGGGCGAACGCTCTCGCCACCTACCTCGTGGCCTCGGCCGTGGACGTGGGGATCGCCGAGGGCACGGCGGGGCTCCTCGCCGCGCTCGGCAGCGCGGCGAGCCTCGCGGTCCGCATGTCGCTCGGCGCCCGGGCGGACCGGCGGAGCGACTACGGCTACGGCACGGTGGTCGCGCTGCTGATCGCGGGGTCGGCCGGCTTCGGTCTCATGACTTTCGACGTCCCCGCGCCGTTCGTGATCGGGGCGGTCACGGCGTTCTCGCTGGGCTGGGGCTGGCCCGGGCTGTTCAACCTCGCCGTGGTGGCCAACCATCGCGAGGCTCCGGCCGCGGCCACCGGCATCACGCAGAGCGGGATCTACGTGGGCGCGTCGCTCGGTCCGCTCGCCTACGGATTGCTGGCCGACCAGATCGGCTACGGCGGCGCGTGGGCCGCCGTGGCCGGGACGTCGCTGCTGGGGGCAGCCGTGATGGCCGTGGCCGGCCGGGCGGACGTGGCGGCGGCCCGGGAACCCGTCGGCGCGGCTAAAGGCCGGGCTTAGCGTCCGGCGAACTGCGGGTCGCGCTTCTCGAAGAAGGCGCGCGAGCCCTCGGCGAAGTCCTCGGTGGCGGCGAGGGTCTCCTGCGCGGCCACCTCCTGCTCGAGCGTGCTCGCCAGCGCCGGCTTGGCCGCCGCGTCGAGCACGCGCTTGGCCAGGGCCACCGCCCGGGGAGCCGCGGCGAGCAGCTCGTTCGCGAGCGCGTCGGTGGCGTCCTGGAGACCGTCGGCCGGGGCGATCCGGTTGGCGAAGCCGATCCGGTACGCCTCGTGGCCGTCGATGACCTTTCCGGTCATGATCAGCTCCTTCGCGCGGCCGATTCCGACCACCGCCGGCAGGCGCGAGCAGCCGCCCACGTCCGGCAGCAGGCCCACGCGCACCTCCATGATTCCGGCCACCGCGTCCTCGGCCATAACGCGGAAGTCGCAGGCCAGCGCCAGCTCGAAGGCCCCGCCGAGCGCCGCGCCGTGGATCTGGCAGATCGTGGGCTTCGGCATCTCCTCGAGGAGGTTCCACCAGCCGATCAGCGGCCGCCGGAAGCTGCGCAGGCCCTCCGGGTGCTCGGAGAGGTCGCGCAGGTCGTTCAGGTCCATTCCGGAGGAGAACATGGCGCCCTCGCCGCGCACGATCACCACGCGCACCGAGTCGTCGTCGGCGGCGGCCTCGATGGCCGGACCGAGCTCCCGGATCAGCTCGCCGTTCATCGCGTTGCGCTTGTTCGGCCGGTTGAGCACGAGGTGGCGCACCGCTCCGCTGTCCTCGACCTTGATCAGTGACATGTAGGCTCCCCGCCGCTTGACGAATGACATCGGTGCGCAGCCGGCCAGCCGGCTGCTTCCGCACACCCGGAAAAAGGCAGGCTAGTGGAGATCAAGACGGTCGGAGTACTCGGCTGTGGGCTGATGGGCCATGGCATCGCGCAGGTGGCGGCACAGGCCGGCTTCGACGTGGTGGTGCGGGAACTCGATCAGGGCAAGCTCGACAAGGGGCTGGCGAAGATCGACAAGCAGCTCGCGCGCGCCGTCGAGAAGGGGCGCATCGAGCAGGCCGACGCCGACTCCGTGCGTGGCCGCCTGCAGGGCACGCTCGACTACGGCGACCTGGCCGACTGCGACCTCGTGATCGAGGCGATCACCGAGGATCTCGACCTCAAGCTCGAGATGTGGCGCGAGGTGGACTCGGTCGCGAAGCCCGAGGCCGTGTTCGCCACCAACACGTCGTCGCTGGCGGTGATCGACCAGGCGGCCGCGACCTCCCGGCCCGAGCGCTTCCTCGGCCTCCACTACTTCAACCCGGCGCAGGTGATGAAGCTCGTAGAGGTCGTGCGCGGCATCACCACCTCCGACGAGGCCTTCGACGTGGGCACGAGCTTCACGCACTCGATCGGCAAGCTCGGCATCCCGACGCGCGACAAGGCCGGGTTCATCGTCAACCGGCTGCTGGTGCCCTACATGCTCGACGCCATCCGCGCCTACGAGGAGGGCGTAGGCTCGATCGACGAGATCGACGCCGCCATGAAGGCGGGTGCCGCGCATCCGATGGGACCTCTGACCCTGTCCGACTTCGTGGGCCTCGACACGCTCGGCTCGATCTGCGACGTGATGTACGACGAGTTCCGCGAGCGCCGCTTCGCCCAGCCGCCGACGCTCCGCAAGATGCTGGCCGCCGGCTGGTACGGCCAGAAGAGCGGGATGGGCTTCTACGACTGGTCCGGCGAGTCGCCGGTGCCGAACCCGCAGCTCGCCTAGTCCTGCGGCAGGTCCCCGGGCAGGAGCGAGAAGACGACCACGTCGTGGCGCAGGCCGTTGGGCTCCTCGTGGGAGTGGAGCAGCCCTTCGCGTGTGAAGCCGCAGCGCTCTGCGACCCGCTGGGAGGCCAGGTTGTCGGTATCCGTGTGCAGGTCCAGGCGCATGAGACCGAGATCACCGAGCGCCCAGCGTGAGAGCAGCCGCACAGCGTGGGTGGCTATGCCCCGGCCTCTCGCCGCGGGCGCGAGCCAGTAGCCGATCTCCGCGCGCCGCTTCGGCCAGTCGAAGCGCATCAGCCCCACCGCTCCGAGGAACTCGTCGCTCTCGCTGTCGGCGATCACGAGCGAGAGCGCCTCGCCGCCCGCGTGACTGTCGATGAACGCGCGAAGCTGCTCCTCGGTCTGGTTCTCGGGCACTCCCGTGAAGCGCGGGACGAGCGGGTCGCGGCTGGCCGTGAGTCCTGGACCCACGTCGGCCTCGCTCCAAGGGCGCACCCGAACGCGCTCGTCGGCGAGCGGCGGCGGGATGGGCAGCGGTCCCAAGGGCTACCGGCCCTCGGCGCTCAGCGGCGGGTGACCGAGGCGAGCGGCACTGTCGACGCGCGGCCCTGCTTGAGCCAGAACACCGTGGCGGTGCCCGCCTTGGGGTCCACCTCCTGGACCTTCCCGAGCTCGCCGGTGGTCTTTTTCCGCACATGCCCCGGAGGCAGCGGGCCGGCGGTCCTCACCGGTTCCGGCGAGGGCGTGCTCTTTCGGGGCGGCTTGGGCGCCCTGGCGGGCGGCGGCGGCGCGGGCGGCTCGGCTTCGGGCTTCTTGAGCACCTTCTCGAGCGGCACCACGTTGGCGCCTGTTCCCTTCGTCTCCGTGTCGAGGACCCAGACCTTTCCCATTCCCGTTCAACTCTAGAGGCACCCTTCGCACTACAGTGGCCGTCCGATGAGCACCTTCGAAGAGGCCCTCGAGCGGGCCAGGGCGGGCGGTCCGCAGCGCCACCACGACAAGTCGCGCGAGCAGGGCAAGCTCCCTGCGCGCGAGCGCGTGGACCGGCTCGTGGACCCGGGCTCGCTGGTCGAGGACGCGCTGCTCGCGAACTGGCAGGAGGAGGGCCTGGGAGCGGACGGCGTGATCACGGGACTTGCGACGGTGGCCGGGAGACCGGTGGCTCTGATGGCCAACGACCCGACCGTCAAGGCCGGGTCCTGGGGGCCCAAGACCGTCGAGAAGATCATCCGCGTCCAGGAGCAGGCGCTCGCGCAGCGGGTCCCGATGATCTACCTGGTGGACTCGGCCGGCGCCCGGATCACCGACCAGGTCCAGATGTTCCCCGGGCGGCGCGGAGCCGGGCGCATCTTCCACACCGAGGTGAAGCTCTCGGGCGTCGTGCCCCAGGTGTGCGTGCTGTTCGGTCCGAGCGCCGCGGGCGGCGCCTACATACCGGCGTTCTGCGACGTCGTGATCATGCGCGACGGCAACTCCTCGATGTACCTCGGCTCGCCGCGCATGGCCGAGATGGTGATCGGCGAGAGCGTGTCGCTCGAGGAGATGGGCGGCGCCCGCATGCACACCGGCGTGTCTGGCTGCGGCCACTTCCTCGTGAAGTCGGACGAGGAGGGCATCGATCTGGCCCAGCGCTACCTGTCGTTCTTCCCGCGCAACTGGGAGGAGAAGCCGCCGCTCGCGCCGCCCGCCGAGCCCGCGGCGCCGCTGCCGGACATCCCGGTGGACGAGAACAAGCCGTTCGACATGCAGGAGCTGATCGCCGCGCTCGTGGACGCGGACTCGTTCCTCGAGGTGCACCCGCGCTGGGCCAAGGAGCTGATCGTCGGCTATGCCCGGCTCGAGGGCGGGGTGGTGGGAATCGTGGCCAACCAGCCGCGCCAGAAGGGCGGCGTGCTGTTCGTGGACTCGGCCGACAAGGCCGCGCGCTTCATCTGGACCTGCAACGCCTTCAACGTGCCGCTGCTGTTCCTGGCCGACGTGCCGGGCTTCATGATCGGCACCCAGGTCGAGCGCCAGGGGATCATCCGGGCCGGGGCGAAGATGATCTCGGCCGTGTCCGAGGCGACCGTGCCGAAGATCTCGGTGATCGTCCGGAAGGCCTACGGAGCGGGGCTCTACGCGATGGCGGGCCCCGCCTACGAGCCCGACGCGTGCCTGGCGCTACCGGATGCGAAGATCGCCGTGATGGGGCCGCAGGCTGCGATCAACGCCGTCTTCTACAACCAGCTGCAGGCGATCGAGGACGAGGACGAGCGCGCCCGGCGCACCGAGGAGCTGCGCGCCGAGTACAGCGAGGAGATCGACATCCTCCACCTGGCGTCCGAGCTCGTGGTGGACGCGGTGATCCCCGCGACAGGCCTGCGCGCCGAGCTGATCCGCCGCTTCGCGGCCTACGCGGACCGCGAGCGCACCTGGCCCGCCAAGCGCAACGCCGTCACTCCCGTTTGACCATCGCCGCTTAGCTAACGCCGGTTGAAAGTCGCTGTGAAGGTGCGGTTCTGGGTCGCCACGATGCCGTGGGCGCGCAGGCCCCCATCTGACCACGAGCCGAAGTCGTAGGTCGCGGACGCGAGCGTCTGCGGTGTCGCCGCGGACAGCGAGTTGGCCGAGTTCTGGATCACGGTCACGTCAAAGGGAGTCGTACGCGTCTGCCCGTTCACGGTCAGCTGGAGCCCGGACGGGGCCGAGCGCATCGAAAGCTGCACCGTCTTCGGGTCGAGCCGCACGGTCTGCGTGTCCGTCAAGCCGCCGCTGTCGGTGGCCGTCAGCCTCAGCTCGAGGTACGACGGGTACTCGTGGTCCGGCGCGGCGAAGTTGCCCCAGTCGTTGCCGGGGAAGGACTGCACCTCGTGCGTGTGGCAGGCCGAGGGGCAGTGGTGGAGCAGGAACGTCCAGCTGAGCTGGTCCTTGCCGAGCCGCTGCTCCTGCGCGTCCGTGGCGCTGCCCTCGAAGTGGATCGTGTCGCCCACGTCCCACGTGAAGCCGCTGTTCGGGGTCGAGATCGTGGCCACCGGGGGCGTGTTGCCGGCCGTGATCGCGATCGAGTCCACCGCGGTCGCGCCACGGCTGTCGGTGACCCGGAGCCCGACCCTGTAAACGCCGCGGCTCGTATAGGTGAACGTCGGGCTCACGCTGCTCGAGTCGTCATAGGCCCCGTCGCCGTCCAGGTCCCACGCGTAGGTGAGCGAATCGCCGTCGGGGTCGCTCGATCCCGACGCTCCGAACGTGACGGTGAGCGGAGTGTTGCCCGCCGTGGGGTTGGCGGACGCGACCGCACGCGGCGCCTGGTTGCCCGCGGTGTAACGGATCCTCCTGATCGACCCCGTCCAGACGTCGGCGTAGAAGAGGTCGCCGCCGGGCCCGAACTGGATGTCGACCGGCGTCGCGGCGCCCGACCGGAAGGTCTTGACGAGCGCGGGGTTGGGCAGCGTCGCGCCGCCGCGGGGCATGACCCAGATGCAGGCCCGCGCGTAGTCCGCGACGAAGAGCGCCCCGTCGAACTCGGCGGGCAGCGGGCTGCCCGACGGCGCGAATGCCATGCCGGAGACCGACGACGTGCCGCTCGGGCACGGGTCCTCGGAGTGCACCTTGCCGGAATGTGGATAGGCGAGATAGGGGGCGGTGACCGCGCCGGCACCGGCGGCGTACAGGTTCTCGCAGAGGGTGAGGTTCGCCCCGTCATAGCCGGCCTGCCGGGACGAGCCCTCGTAGCACGGCCAGCCGAAGTTCTCGACGGTGGCGTCCGTGGGGCTGGGGACCCGGTTGAGCTCCTCCGTCGTGTTCCAGCCCACGTCACCCAGCCACACCTCGTTGGTCCCCGGCCGGATGGCGAACCTGAACGGGTTGCGGAGGCCGTAGGCCACGATCCGCCGGGCCTTCGGGTCGGCGCTCCCGGCGAGCGGGTTGCCCGCCATCGCCTCGCCGGTGTCGGGGTTCACGCGCAGAAGAGTGCCGTCGAGGGTGGTGGGGTCCGCGGGGGTCCGCAGGTCCTGGCTTCGCAACGCGCCGCCCTGGGCGGTCGGAGCCGTCTGCGCCGTGCCGACGGGGACGGGTGCGTCGCCGCACGGGTTGGTGGGCATGCCCATCTGCCCGAAGTCCACGAAGTCGGGGCTGGCCGCGTCGCCGGAGCTGACGTAGAGCGCGCCGTCGGCGCCGAAGCGCAGGTCGCCGATCGTGTGGGTGGGCCCCTGCTGGCACCAGTCCTCGATCAGCACCTGCTCGGCCCCGACCATCTGGTTGCCTGAGATCTCGAGCCGGGAGAGCCGGGCGCTCGACACGCATCCGTGCGTGGTCGGACCCGGCGGAGTCGGGCACTGATCGTTCCAGGTGGGGGCGGTGCCGCCGATCGGGGCGTCGTAGGTGTACAGGACGTATATGAACGGCTTCGCCGGGAAGCCGGGGTCGATCGCGAGGCCCAGCATTCCGCGGTCCCAGTTGTGATTCACGTTGGTCCGCAGGCTGGCCACCGCCGTGGGGGTGGTGTCGCCCACGCCGTCGAAGACCTTGATCCCGCCCGGCTTCTCCGCCACGAAGATCCGCCCGTCCGGCGCGAAGCGGACGGCGGTCGGCGCCTCCAGGCCGCTGAAGACGGTCGTCTCCTGGAATCCGGGGAGCATTCCCGGCGAACCGGTACGGAAGGTCCGGTCGCCGCCGCAGCCGCCGCCCTTGGCGTTCGAGGCGCAGGCCTTGAAGTGGTAGGTGGTGTCGGCCTCGAGGCCGCTGATGCGCTCCGAAACGCTCTGGTCGGCGGTCGTTGTGCCGGCGGTGCGCTGCGGCGTCTTCGTCCCGTAGGAGGTGGTCTTCCCGTACTCGAACCACCAGCGGGTGGGATTGTCGCCGCCGGTCTTGCCGTGCGCGCGCAGCGTCGCCGCCCTGTCGGTCACGTCGCTGGCCGGATCGGTCACGCCGGAGGCGCATCCGGCCACGGCCACGCCGAGGACCGCGAGCGACAGCGCGCGACGGCACATCACTGCCCTGCCGAGCATTCGAGAATTCAGGGGGACCTCTAGTCGACGAGGTGAAGCGAGGGCCAGGCCACAGTCCGCTTCCCTATGAAGTCCTGCTGAGGACGATTCGAGCATGTCCACCACGACATGCCGTGTCAACCCCGGGATTAGGGAAGGGGCCCGTAGGATTCGGCCAATGGCGGAGGGGGCGCGGCTCTGGGAGCCGTCGAACACGGAGAACACGGAGATGGCGCGCTATATGCACGAGCGCGGCTTCTCCACCTACGAGGAGCTCTGGCGCTGGTCGGTCGATGACCTCGAGTCGTTCTGGGGATCGCTCTGGGAGCGCTTCCAGGTGCAGGCCTCCGCGCCCTACGAGCGGGTGCTGGCCGGCAGGGAGATGCCCGGCGCCACCTGGTTCCCGGGTGCGCGGCTCAACTACGCCGAGCACGTGCTGCGCATGGCCCGCCCGGGCGAGGCCGCGATCGTCTACTCGAGCGAGGACCGTCCCCAGGCGGAGCTCTCATGGGACGATCTGAGCGACCAGGTCGCGCGCTGTGCAGCCGGGCTGCGCGGGCTCGGAGTGGAGCGCGGTGACCGCGTGGCGGCCTACCTGCCGAACGCCCCCGAGACCGTCGTGGCCCTGCTTGCAACGGCGAGCATCGGAGCCATCTGGTCCAGCTGCGCGCCGGAGTTCGGCGCGCCGACCGTGATCGACCGCTTCGCGCAGATCGAGCCCAAGGTGCTCCTGGCCACCGACGGGTACCGCTACGGGGGCAAGGACTTCGACAGGGCCGACCGGGTGCGCGAGATCGCCGCGGCGATCCCGTCGCTCGAGCACACCGTGATGGTGCCGTCGGGGTGGGAGGAGCTGCTCAGTCAGCCGGCCGAGCTCCGGTTCGAGCAGGTGCCCTTCGACCATCCGCTCTGGGTCCTCTTCTCCTCGGGCACCACCGGGCTGCCCAAGGCGATCGTCCAGGGCCAGGGCGGCATCCTGCTCGAGCACCTCAAGAAGATGCGGCTGCACTCGAGCCTCACCCCGGAAGACCGTTTCTTCTGGTTCACGACGACCGGCTGGATGATGTGGAACTTCCTGGTCGGCGGCCTGCTCGCGGGCGCCACGATCGTCCTCTACGACGGCCAGCCGGACCTGCGTGGGCTCTGGCGGCTCGCGGAGGAGGCCGGCGTCACCTGCTTCGGCACGAGCGCCGGGTTCATCACCGCCTGCATGAAGGCCGGGGTGGAGCCGGCCGGCGAGGCCGACCTGTCGGCGCTCAAGAGCCTCGGCTCGACCGGGTCGCCATTGCCGGTGGAGGGGTTCGAGTGGGTCTACGAGCACGTGAAGCGAGACCTCTGGCTCTTCTCCACGAGCGGCGGCACCGATCTCTGCACCGCGTTCGTCGGCGGCTGTCCCGTCCTTCCCGTCTACTCGGGGGAGATCCAGGCGCGCTGCCTGGGCGCCGCGGTGGAGGCGTGGGACGAGGACGGGCGGCCGCTCACAGGCGAGGTGGGTGAGCTCGTGATCACCGAGCCGATGCCCTCGATGCCGCTGTTCTTCTGGAACGACCCGGACGGCGAGCGCTACCGCGACAGCTATTTCCAGACCTACCCGGGCGTGTGGCGCCACGGGGACTGGATCAAGATCAACGAGCGCGGCGGCGCCGTGATCTACGGCCGCTCCGACTCGACGATCAACCGCCAGGGCGTGCGCATGGGCACCAGCGAGCTCTACAGCGCGGTGGAGGGCCTTCCGGACGTGATGGACAGCCTCGTGATCGACGTGCCCACGCCCGACGGGTCGGACTCGACGATGTGGCTGTTCGCGGTGCTGGCGGACGGCGTCGAGCTGGACGAGGAGCTCGAGGCGAGGATCCGCCGCCGGATGCGCGAATACTGCTCGCCGCGCCACGTGCCGGACCGCATCGTCGCCGTGGCCGAGGTGCCGCGCACGCTGTCGGGGAAGAAGCTCGAGGTTCCGGTCAAGAAGATCCTGATGGGCGGCGATCCAGACCGGGCGGCCAGCCGCGACTCGCTGGCCAATCCCGAGGCGCTCGACTTCTTCGTCGACCTGGGCACCGCGGCCCGCGGCTAGCGCCGCGGGAGCTCCGGTCCCACCCGCGCATCGAGCCGCTCCACGAGCTCCACGCAGAACTCCTCCGCCGCCAGCAGAGTCTCCGGCTCGACGTGCTCGGGGAGGTCGCTGCGGCGGTGGTGGCGGGGAGCCAGGCCGTGCTCGTCGCGGCACGTGACGGTGATCGCCGGGTAGCCCGCGTAGCGCGCGGCGAAGCCGTCGCTCGGTGCGCGGTTGTCGAGCGGGCGGGCGCCCGCCGCGGGGGCGATCTCCTCGCAGAGGCCGGTGAGCTGCACGTGGGAGCGCGCGGCGAGCAGCGGTCCCTCGCGGCTCGTGAACCGCACCGCTCCTGCCCCGACCTCGTCGAGGTTGAGTACCACGGTGCTGTCGCGGGACAGCTCGCCGCGGTGCCTGCGAATGAAGGCGCGCATGCCGTCGGCGCCACCGCTCTCCTGGGCGCCCGTGAGCAGAACGTGAACGCCGAAGTGCTCGAGCCCGCCGTCGAGGCGCTCGGCCAGCCGCAGCGCAAGCGCCACGCCCGACGCGTTGTCGCCGGCGCCCGGGACGGTGGGGGAGAACCAGATGTCGGCGAGGAGGGCCAGCGCGGCCACGAGTGCGACGGTAAGCGCGAACTGCACGGCGGTGAGCGCTGCGCCGTCGACTCCGGCCAGGCGCGCGATCGAGGAGGCGAGCACGGCGGCGAGGACCCAGGCGATCGGCTGGAGCGGCCCCGCGAAGAGCCGCCGCGGGTGGGCGACTCGGGCGTGGAGGCGCCGAACGCCCGGGCGGTGCACGAAGCCGGTGCGACCGGCGTCCAGGTGGGCCACCAGCAGCAGGGAACCGGGTCGGTCATCGGTCGCGGGTGAAATGACGTTCTGGGACGCCCGCCGGCCGAAGAGCCGGCGCGAGAGCGGGAGCGCGGCCCCGGCGTCGAGCAGGTAGAGGACGAACGCCACCAGCGCCAGCGCCACGCCGGCCTCAGGCAGGTAGACGGACACCACCCCGGCTCCGGCGCCGAGTGCGGTGATCAGAAGGAGCGAGGCGACCCAGCGCGGCCACGTGGACAGGGACTCCGTGCGCACCGTGCGCCCAAGTGCCTCGAGTCGGCCCGCCGCGTAGCGCGCGGCACGCCGCTCGGCGTCGCTGCCCGGCGCGCGTCCCTGGAACGCGGCCAGCGCCTCCACCTCGGCGATCGCGTCGATGCGTCGGCGCGTCTCGCTTCGCTCACCAGCGGTCATGGGGTCAGCCGCAATCTAGAGTGCACGCCTCGTGGAACCGCGAAGCCCAGGCCCCGGCGAGTTCGTGGCGGGAGCGGGCGGGGCGCTGCTGTTGCTCGCCACGTTCCTGCCCTGGTTCGGCGTCGACAGCGCGGTCCAGCTGCCGGGCCGCTCAGAGGCGACCACGGTCCGCGGCGTGGGCGTGAACGCGTGGCACGCGTTCGCCGCGATCGACGTGGTCCTGCTCATCGTTGCGCTGTTGGCGCTCGCGCTGCTCGTGCTGCCCCTCCTGGGCGTGCGGGCCGGCCGCACGCCCCTGGCACTGGCGGTGGTCGTCGCGGGACTGGTCTGCGCCGTGCTCGTGGTCTACCGGCTGATCGACCCGCCCGACCTGACCACCGCGGCCGACACCGCCTCCACGGAGACCGGCCGCCGGCTCGGTCCGTTCTTCGCGCTGCTGGCGGCGCTTGCGATCACGTGGGGCGGCTGGCGCTCGATCGAGGACGAGGCCGCCGCGCCCGTGCCGGCAGCGCCCGAGCCGGCGGCTGCGCCGCACGTTGAGGCCGAGCTGCCCATGCCGGAGCTGCCCGTGGAGGCGGAGCCCGTGGATGCAGAGCTACCAGTGGAGCCCGAGCTGCCAGTGGAGGCGGAGCCGGCGGAACCGGAGCCCGTGGAGCCGCCACGCCCCGAGCCACGGCGGGGCGCGCCGATACGATCGGCCGGCGTGGCCGCGTTCGACGACCTGATCGCCCGGCTGGAGCCGCTCCTCGAAGAGCTCTGGGAGGCGCCCGCGGCACCGCGCGCCGAACACGGCCAGATCCCGGCCGCCCCCGGCGTGTACGTCTTCACCCGGCGCGACGAGCCGGTGCACATCGGCCAGGCCCCGGATCTCCGGCGCCGCCTGGCCGAGCACTGCCGTCCGTCGTCGGGCCACACAAAGGCCACGCTCGCCTTCGAGATCGCGAAGCGCGCCGCCACGCGCGAGGGGATCGAGGTCGACGGCCCACCGGCGCGGCTCGCCACGAGTGACGACTTCACGCCCTACTTCGTACGGGCCAAGGAGGCGGTGGCGGAGCTGCCCGTGCGCTTCGTCGAGGTCGACTCGCGCGAGTTGCGCACGGTGTTCGAGGTGTACGGCGCGCTGGCGCTCGGCACCGTCGACCCGAACGCCGACGAGCCCGGCTAGCGCCCGGAAGGTGCGGCGGGTGGGACTCGAACCCACACGCCCTCTCGGGCAATGGATTTTGAATCCATCGAGTCTGCCAGTTCCTCCACCGCCGCTTGAAAGGCGATTCTACGGCTGGATCGGCGTCAACTGACCGGAGGAGAGCCCGCCGTCGTGGTAGCGGTCGGCTTCGTCGCGCGTGACCTCGACCTCCACGTGCCACTGCTGCTGGAACGCGCTCATCGCGAAGCCGGCGAGCAGGAGCTGCACCGGCACGAGGGCCACGGTCAGGATGCCGAGAATCGAGGGGTCGAGCGCGGGGTCGTCGAAGCCCGCCTTGTCGCGCTCGAACCACTGCGGGCCCGCCACGGCCGCGATCACGGCGAACAGAACCGCCAGCGCGGCGGCCACCGGCAGCACGCCGCGGTTCCAGCCGGTCACCTGCCAGGCCATCACGAGGTAGACGATCACGTAGGCGAACGAGATCGGCTGCGAACCCTGGAGATGCGACCAGCCGCCGAGCGTCACGATGAGGATCAGGGCCGCGCTGATCAGCAGGAGCAGGACCACGATCGTCCTGGTCACCTGCGAGCCCCGCTTGTCGCGGTTCGGATGCACCAGCACCGTATCGGCCATCGCGCCGAGGACTCTACACCCGCCCCGGGCGCCCGGGCGCAGATCGGGGCTGTTCCTGCGGCCGCCCCCTGGACCTAGACTCAGGGTGTTCGAGCGGGCGTGCTGGAACTGGCAGACAGGCCGGGTTTAGGTCCCGGTGCTCGAGAGAGCTTGGGGGTTCGACTCCCTCCGCCCGCATCGTGGGAGCGGCGTACGATGGCCGCGTGGCGCATCCGCACGGTCGCGACTGGGGCTTCTTCCTCTGGGCGCTGGCCGGTTTCCTCGTCGTCTTCGGATTCATCGCGATGTTCACCATCGGGCTCCCATTCCTCCTCGCCGGGGTGTTCGTCTTCGTCCTCCTGGCTCGTCGTGGGCCCGCATGGCCGGCGGACCTCGGACTCCTCGCGGGAGCCGGGCTGGTCTGTCTCGTGATCGCGCTCATCAGCGCGATCGCCGGAGACATCTCACCCACCGTCTGGGCTGCCGTGGGAACGTCGCTCGTGGCTGTGAGCAGCGCGTCGTTCTGGTGGCTTCGCTGCCGGCCCGCGCTGCGCTGACTCAGCCCGGCGGCAGGGTGGCGGCGAGCCACTCCTGCGCGAGCGGCAGGTGCTCCGGGTCGATGTGGTGCGCCGCGTCCGACTCGTGGTAGCCCACCGGCAGGCCCGCGCCCTCGAGGAGCGCGCGAGCCTGGCGCGCGAACTCCACGTCCATCACCGGGTCACTGCGCCCGTGGGCGATGAAGACGGAGGTGCCGGTGCGACCGGCGAGGTCCGGCTCCCAGCCCTCGACGGTCGGGATGAAGCCGCTGAAGGCGAGGATGCCGGCGGGGGCAGGGCGGTCCGGCCCGAGGCCGAGCGAATAGCTCATCACCGATCCCATCGAGAAGCCGCCGAGCACGGTGCGCTCGGGCCCGACCCCGGTGCGCTCCCAGAGCTCGTCGTGGAGCGCGGCGAGCTCGCCGTACGAGGCCCGGAAGGTGTCCGGGTCCGGGTAGCCCACGCGCGGCACGACGTACCAGTGGTAGCCGGGCCAGCCCGGCAGAGTGAGCGGAGCCCGCGGAGACACGACGTGCAGGCGGCGCGCCGGATCCAGCACGTCCGCCAGACCGAGCAGATCCCGCTCGTCGCTGCCGCGCCCGTGATGGAGCACCAGCAGCCCCTCCGGGGCACCGTCGCTGGGACGCTCTACCTGGACGAGTGCCATGCGGTCAGACTATGCACCACGAACCAGGAGAGGAGCTCGTCGATGGAGGCCAGCAGCGCATTGCGCGACCGACGTGAAGCGGTGGTGCGCGAGCACATGGAGGCCGAGAACCAGCATCGGTTCGACGTCTCGCTCGCCACGTTCGACCATCCGCGCTACGAGCTGGTGCCGACCGGGGAGGTGTTCGACGGCACCGAGGAGGTGAGCGAGTACTACCGCCGCACCCGCGAGGCGTTCCCGGACCAGCGCAACGAGAACACGGTCCTCCACCACGCCGACGACGCGGTGATTGCCGAGTTCGACCTGCTCGGCACCCACAAGGGGGAGCTGCGCGGAATAGCGCCCACGGGACGCAGCTTCCGCTGCCGGATGTGCGCCCTGTTCATCTTCGAGGAGGGCACCGACCGCATCAGCTGCGAGCGGATCTACTTCGACCAGGCGACGATCGCCCAGCAGCTGATCGGGGACAACGGCGTGCCCGCCTGAGTGACTCAGCCGCGGCAGCGCGCCAGGGCTTCGCGTTAGGCGCCGGTTGCAGTCCTGTTGGCCGCCTGCGCCTCGGGGGTGCCGAAGCCGGCTACGTATGTGACGGACATCACCGCGACGCTGAACGCAGACGTCTACTCGAGCGTGGAGGGCACGACCACGTACTGGTTCGACTACGGCCCCACGGCCGGTTACGGGAGCAAGACCCCGAGCCGGTCGCTCGAGATCGCCGACGACTCCGCCCACCCGGTGTCCGAGCCGATCTCGGGGTTGAGCCCCGCCACGAGCTACCACTGGCGCGTGTGCGCGAGCGACGAGGAGGAAGAGCCGGCGAGAGTCACGTGCGGCAAGGACCAGACCTTCAGCACGACCACTCCCGGAGGGCGTTCCGGAATCACCTTCGGGACGTCGCGTGACGGTCAATCGGAGCTGTACGTGATGGACCCCGATGGTGGCAACCAGCAGCGTCTCACCAACTCAGGCTTCGGCGATTCGCCCGGGACCTGGTCGCCGGACGGCAAGAAGGTTGCCTGGATGACGTCAGGGACCGAGGGCGTCAGCCGGGTCTACACCATGAATCCCGATGGCACTGACAAGCAGCTCATCCCAGATGCCCCCGCCGGATCCGGCCTGAGATGGTCCCCGGACGGGCGGAAGTTCGCGTTGTCGATTGACGACGACGTCTACGTGATGGATGCGGACGGGACGAACCTCAAGCAGCTGACCACCGACCCGGCCAGGGACGTCGCTCCCCGCGTGGTCGCCGGACGGGAGCCGCATCGCGTTCATGAGCCGCCGCTCCGGGCAGGGGATCTGGGTCATGAGCGCCGACGGGTCCAATCAGAGGCGGCTCACTGCGGACGAGGACTCGTCCCCCTCGTGGTCGCCGGATGGCCGCATGATCGTGTTCACCACCGCCCGCGATTCCTCGTATCAAGAGCTCTGGGCCATGAACGCGGACGGCAGCAACGAGCACCCGGTCGGCGAGCGTGTCAACGCCCTGGCCCCCAGCTATTCGCCTGACGGGAAGACGATCGTCTTCTGGTTCCTCACCGACACGACCGGAAGCCAGCAGGTGAACGCGATCGCTCCCGACGGCACCAACATCAGGAACCTCACGAACTCGACCAGGCAGTCCTTCAACCAATCTCCGATCTGGTCACCACGGCCCTGACTGGGATTGCGCAGCGTTCTCAGAGCGGTGTAGGGTCCGCGGGTGCGTTTCGTGGTCGCGCTGATTGCTGTGGCGTTGGTGGTTGCTCCCGCGGCCGAGGCGCGACATGGGCACGGCAAGCACAAGAAGCGCCACTCGGTCTCGGTGCACTTCAAGGCGAAGAAGGGCAAGCACCGGGCTAAGGAGCGACTGAGGCGGGGGCGTGTCCGCCGGACGCCCGGTCCGATCGACGTCATTCGACCGCTGCCACGCCTCTCCCGCCGAAATCGCCGCCTCCTTCACCTGTCCTGTTCGACGTGGTCTGCAGCGGTTACGAGACCGTGGACCACGAGCAGGTCAGCCACTGCTTCGGCAACGGCAACCAGCAATGCTGGATCGTCTCGGCGGACCACACGACGTCCAGGCCGTGCAGCGATCCGCTCCCGCGGCCGCTGGGGTATCCGCCTCCGGTCGCGCAGCCTGACGGCCCTTGACCCTCATGCGAAGACTTCTCATCGTCTGGGCCGGCCTCGCCGTGGTGCTCGCCGGCGCCTCTGTCGCGGAGGCTGCGTTTCCTGGCCGCAACGGCAGGATCGTGTACTCGGCGGGCGGCTCGAGCATTCGGGCCGGGCAGATCGAGATCTATTCGGTCGCGCCGGGCGGGGGCGCAATTCGCCAGCTCACAAGGCGTCCGGACGGCTTCACGGGGTCGCACTACGTCGACGGCCACCCCGCGTTCTCGCCAGACGGGCGTTCGATCGTCTTTTCGAGCAACCGCGCCGGCCTCGCCGACCTTTACCGCATGAATGCCGATGGCAGCCGGCAGGTCAGGCTCGCAACCATCCCCGGAGTCGAAACAGAGCCGTCGTGGTCGAGGGACGGCAAGACGATCCTCTTCGTGAGTCGGCTCCCCGGCGAGAACGAGTCGATCTGGCGAATGAACGCCGACGGCACCGACAGGCAGCGCCTCTTGGAGCCCGACATCCTCGCCGAGGCGAGCCCCACATGGTCTCCGACGACCGAGCGAGTCGCGTTCGCCTGGGAAGCCGACCTGTGGCTCGCGAACGCGGACGGCTCCAACCGCGTGAACGTCACGAACACCGGCTTCGTCGAGCTCGGCAATTTGGACCTGTGGCTCGCGGAGGGGAACCCGGACTGGTCTCCCGATGGGCAGCGCCTCGCGTACTCGATGAAGAACAGGTTGGAGCCCGGCGACTACTACGGCCTCTGGACCATCCGCCCGGACGGGAAGGAGCGCCGCCGGCTCACCGACCTGTCGGTGCCCGTGACCTGCTGCGGGGCACCGGCATGGTCGCCCGATGGCAGCAGGGTCGCGTTCGGCACCGGCCCCGGGGCGCCGTTCTACACGTACGAGATCGGGATCACGACCGTGGGGATCGGCGAGGTCTCGCCACTCCCGAACTCGGTGCCCGAGGGCTTGCGGATCTTCGACCTCGATTGGCAGCCGCTGCCCCCCACCACGCTCAGGGACCCATGCGTCGAGCAGCGCGGCACGATCCGATTCACCAACCCGCAGTGCAAGCGGCCCGTCGGCCCGGCCGGCCCGTAGCCGGGTTTCGGTCAGCGCTGACACGCCGTAGTCGATCGTCTGCGGATATCGAGACGCGCGGGTGCTGCGAGGCCTGGCGAACGAGATGCGCTGATCGCTCAGAACCCTTGCATTGATATGAGCACCTTGAGATAGTCGGCGTCAGGGCGAACGCCGACGGCCCGGCTTCGCTTTGGTCCCCGCCTGATTGGAGAAGGCGTGAAGCGCCAGCTGGCCATGTACGTCGCCCTGTGTGGGGCGATTGCGGCTGCTGGCTGTGCGGGCAGTACGGAGCCTGCGACCAACGTTCTCAATGTCAGCGCCCAGCTGAACGCGAAGGGCTACACGAACGATGGCCCGGCGACGTGGTGGTGGGAGTACGACACCGTCAAAGCCGACCTCGGGACCGCCAGTGACACGGAGGTGTGTGGCAACGGGACGGGACCGAAGGAGCCTGACGACCGCTGCGGCCCCGCAGCGGCGGGGTCCGCGTCGAATCAAATCCCGCTGAACGTCGTCGTCAACGGGCTGACGCCGAACACCACCTACTACTTCCGGGCCTGCGGCCAGGACACAAACGATCCGGACCGACGTGCGCCAACACGAGGAGCTTCCAGACATTGGCGGGCACGGGCTATGCGTTTGCGGGTGCCCTGCCGCGCCCAGGCACGGCGGGTCCGCCGGACTGCCGGGTGTCCTTCGCCTTTTCCGGGACCTTCAACCGTGGGCTGGCCGCCGATGCCAGTGGACTGTATGCACGTGGCGAAAGGGCCTGCGGAGAGCCGCGCGATTCGATCTGGAAGTTCTCGCCGGCGGGGCAGCTGGTGCTCTCATGGGGCAGCAACGTCCCGCCCGTGGCAACCAGACGTTCAACCCGAGTAGCGTCGCCAGCAGGCCCGGCGGGCGCGTCTCACGGGGGAAACCGCGTGGAGCAGGGTGCGGACATTCAGCTCGACGGGCACCCTGCTCGGCACTTGGGGCGACGGACAGGTGTCCTGGCCAATTGACCTCGACACCGATACCGCCGGAAACGTCTACGTCACCGAGTTCCTCGCCGACCTGGTTCAGAAGTTCACATCGTCCGGGGGCTTCGTGACGGGATGGGGGTTCCACGAGCTCCCGCCCATCGGAGCCCCCACGCACTTCTCGATGGGAATCGCGGTCGACAGGTCCAACAACGTCTACGTCGGCATCGGGGCCGCTCTGAGGATTCAGAAGTTCACGCTCGACCGGCACATTCGTAACTGAATGCGGGTCTCCCCGGAGCCGGAGACGGGCAGTTCGGCTCGATCGGCCCAGACGAACTCTACGGAGGCCCTGCCGACATCGCCACCGATTCCGCCGGCTACATATACGCCGCCGACCCAGAGAACCACAGAATCCAAAAGTTCGCCCCCGACGGCACCTTCATCACGAAGTGGGGCACGAGCGGAACCGGCCCGGGCCAACTTCGAGAAACCGCAGTTCCTGACGGTGGATCCAGCTGGCAACGTCTACGTCGTCGACACCGCACATCAGGCGATCCAGAAGTTCAGCCCAACTCAGTAACCCGGCCAACATCGGGAGCGGGAACGGCAACCCACCGCGCTAGCTCCCCTACGCGAACGCCGGCGAGCAAGCAGGTCATCCACACTGCCGTCCAGGTCATCGACCCGGTAGTGCGGCAGCGGCCCGGAACAGCAAAACCCGCGGTAGCGGGGGCTTCGTAGCGGGGCAGCCAGGATTCGAACCTGGGACCTCCGGTTTTGGAGACCGGCGTTCTGGACCAACTGAACTACTGCCCCTCGGCCGTCCATCGTAGAGCCGAACGCGGAGCGCGTAGGGTGACCGCGCACCGCCACCCTGGGGAGGAGACGCATGCCGGCAGTGGAGACCGTGAACGGGCCCGTGGACGTCGACGAGCTCGGCCTGACCCTCATCCACGAGCACTTCTGTTCGATCGACGAGGCACGAAGTTCCAGTTCCCCCACCTGTACGACGAGGACGAGGAGTGGGAGTCGGCCATCGGCGACGCCCGGGCGGTCACGGGCCACGGCGTGAAGACCGTGGTCGAGCCGGGCGCGATGTTCCTCAGCCGCGACGCCGGGTTCAGCAAGAGGGTCGCGGACGAGAGCGGCCTCCAGATCCTGCTCGCCACCGGCATCTACACCTACGATCACCTCCCGCAGCCACTGCTCAACCGCACGAGGACCAGATCGCCGAGATCTTCGTCCACGAGATCGAGAACGGGATCCAGGGCACCGACATCAAGCCCGCCTTCATCAAGTGCGCCGCCGACGAGCCGGGGGTGAACGCCTAACGTCGAGAAGATCCACCGCGCGCGCGGCCCGGGCGTCGATCCAGACCGGGCGCCCGATCATGGCCCACTCGCGGCCTGCCTCGCGAGCACCGGTCTGGAGCAGATGAGGATCTTCGCGGAGGAGGGCGTGGACCCGGCCAAGGTCCAGATCGCCCACACCGGGGACACCGACAACCTCGAGTACATCGAGGCCCTGCTCGAAACCGGCTGCTGGATCGGCCTCGACCGCTACGGCCTCGACATCTTCCTGCCCATGGAGCGGCGCAACGCCACCACGCTCGCCCTCCTGGAGCGCGGCTACGTCGAGCGGATGTTCCTGTCCCAGGACTTCTGCTCGACGCTCGACTGGTTCCCGCCGGAGGTCGCGGAGATACCTGCGCGCGAGCGAGGTGCCCGAACTGGAGCATGACCTTCCTCTTCGAGCAGGTGATCCCCACGCTCAAGGAGGGCGGGATGACCGGCGAGCAGCTCACCAGATGATGGTCGAGAACCCGAAGGGCTGGCTCAGCGCCTGAACGCCGCGGCCCAGCGCTGCCACGGGTCGCGCCAGCCGCAGGCGCGCGACAGCGCGTACGGCTGAGTGATGAACGCGTAGGACGTGGGCGGCAGCGTCACGGTCCCGTTCGCGACCCGCGCCGCAGAGAGGCGGGGCAGCGCTCCCGTCGCGCTGAGGGCGAGCGGCCGGCCGTTGAGCTCCACCTGCTCGGATCCGAGCGCGCCGGTGACCTTGTGGACCCCGGCGCCGTGGCCGCCGACGCCGGCGAGCCGTACGGTCGCGGTCGCCGAGCGGTCGGTGTTGAGCGCGAGGGTGGTCACCCCGCCGCGGCTGCCCGGAGTGCAGCTCGAGTAGGTCCGCAGGGTCGCGGGGGCGCCGCTCAGGCGCGGTGCGAGCACCCCGGTTCCCATGAGCCTGCGCCACAGGAGCGCCGCCCAGTAGTCGGGCCGCGGGGTGAGCGTCACGTCGTCCACGAGCGCGTACGGCTGCGGCCCCGACAGCGTCCAGCGCGTGGCCACGCGCACGCCGCCGCGAGCCATGGTGCCGAGCGCGTTGAGGTAGTAGAAGCTGGCCGCGAAGGTGTTCGAGTAGCCCACCACGCCGCCACAGGCGGTGTTGCCGAACTCGTCCACCCAGAGCGGCCTCCCGGGCGCGTGCGCGTCGCGAAGCCCGCGCATGTAGGCGAGCGCTCCCGCGATCCGGTCGAGGAACTCGGGCGCCAGCGGGTCGGCAGGCGGCCGCGGCTGCAGGCCAACGCACTTCGCGGAGTCTCCGAACGCGGGGTAGTGGTGGAGGGACACGGCGTCGTAGCGGCTCCCGAGCAGCGGCATGATCGCAGCCGTCTGCGGGCCGAAGTCGACACCCAGGATCGGCTTCTCCGCGCCGGTCACGAAGAATGAGCCCGGGCCGATGAACGTGGAGCGTGGCGCGAGCTCGGCCCGGAGGCCGAGGAAGGTCTCCACGTCGCGTGCGTAGTCCTCCGCCCGGTAGGTGGGCGGGTTGCCGGAGCCGTAGTAAGTGAGATTGGGCTCGTTGGCGAACGAGACCACGGCCGGCGGGCGGCCGGTGGCCCTGGCGCGCTCGAGCAGCGCGCGGGCGTTGTCGGGGTTCCAGCTGAAATCCGCGTTGCGCGGTCCCGGCCCGCCGTTGACCCCGATCGTCACCTTGAGGCCCGCCACGGCGGCGAACCGGGTGGCCGCGTCCCACTCGTCGCGATCCAGCACGTACTTGTAGGCGCCCGGCGGGTTCGCGCCGAGGGCGCCGGTGGGGTCGTAGTACGTCTCGTCGATCTTCGTGCCGCTGTAGCGGACGTAGGCGGGCCCGAGGGCCTTCGCGAGCCGCACCAGCTGAGGACGCGTGAAGTCGACAGGCGAGCCCGAGCCGCGCTCCTGCATCTGCGAGATGTCGAACCCGAACGACACGAACTCCTTGCTCACTGAGCCCAGACGCTCGCCGCGGCGGGCGTCCAGCGTCGCGGCGCCGGCGGGCGCGCTCAGGACCGCCGCGACCAGCGCGGCGCCGGCGATGGCGCCCCGAAGCGTCCCCGCTCGTCGTCCGCTCCCCGTGGCCACGCGGCGGACCCTATGGCAGCGCTCGGCAGGCGGGCGCCGCTCACGCGCTCAAGGAACGGCCCATTCCTGACGAGCATGTAAAACGACGCCAGGGCCGATTGGCCCTATCATCGATGGACCTCGCGGGCGTGGTGTAGTGGTTGCACAAGAGCCTTCCAAGCTCTTAGTAAGGGTTCGATTCCCTTCGCCCGCTTCGGCTTGTAGAGCGGAATCCAGGCTCTACAGGCCACTCGCGATCCCGGTATGCGGCTGGGCGTAGCTCATCATCTCGGCTGGGCGGTGGCTGTCACGGCATCGGCCGACCACCGGGTCGCAGACCGCCGGCGGATCGAGCTGATCGAACCCGGCATGCCGACGGCCGCACCGATCCACCACCACGAGGGCAAGCTGCTCGACGACGCTGCCACCGCGGCACTGGTCGCGGAGGTGCGAGCGTCGGCGGTTCGGGCGGCGTCGGCTTCACTGGACCGGCTCGCCGCCGCATTGCGCGAGCCGATCGTGTCGATGTCGCTGCGTGCCTGGCCGCCCGACTTCCCCACGGACATCGCCGTTCAGCGCCGCGTGCCCTACGAGAGCCGCGCCGACTCCGTCATGTACCGCCAGGTGCTGGCCGAGCTCGCACGCGAGCGCGGCTGGGCCGTCTCGCTCTATGACGCCAGGGATGTGGAGGACCAGGCCGTGAACGTCCTCGGTGAGCGCGCCGACGAGGTGCTCCGCGGCCCGCGGGAGACGCTAGGGCCGCACTGGAACAAGGACCATCGGATGGCGCTCGCGGCGACGATCATGGCCGGCCAGGCGGCTCCGACGCGCTGAACTCGGCGAGCAGCTCACGCACGACAGGCTCGGCCCCTTGGGGCGCGCGAATCGTCAGTGACACGGCGTCGGGCTCGTCGGCCAGCTCCAGCGCAAGGAAGGGGCAGCATTCCCTCTCCGCGGCAACGAGGCCGCGCAAGGAGGCGAGCGTCTCAGCCCCCTTGCGGAAACGCAGAACGGACTCGGAGCCGGTCGACTCCATGGACACGAGCGACGCGTTCCCGATCGCGCGCATCTCCGCGAGCCGGCGGGGCATCTCCGCGGCGCTCAGGGTGCAGGCGATGGGCGGCTCGGTTCGCATGGGCTGGCGTTGACCCTGAGTCTAGATCCGGCTGCGCCGCCGGGCCGCGACCGTCGCCAAGACGAGGAACGTGCAGCCCACGAGGGCGGCGTAGCACCAGTTGGCGAGCGTCCAGATGTCGCCGTCGAGCCAGCCGAAGACGAGGCCCCACAAGACGGTCAGGGAGAGGCTCGTGACGACCACCCGGCCGAGCATTCGCTGAGTTTAGGTCAGGAACAGCTGAGCGGTCAGGTCCGCGGCGTCCTCACCGCGGGTCGCGCAGCCATAGCGACACATGGGCGGGCTGCATCGTGTCGTTGACGATGGACCTCAGCTCGGCGGACACGGCATGGAGCTCCACCTGGCGGCGCAGCCGGGCGCTGAAGCCTTCGAGGGTCCGCACGGCGTCGTAGCGGCGGCGGAAGAAGCGGTGATCGACGGCCTGCTGGATCCGTGCGCGTGCGGGCCTGAACAGGGCCGCCACGGCCAGCGTCGATCCGGCGATGGCGAGCTGCGAGTCGCTCGTGAGCGGTTGGAGGGCCTCTTGGAGCAGCAGCACCGTGGCGAGGTAGGTGGCGCCCAGCGCTACCGTGAGCGCGCCGTAGACGAGCGCGCGGTTGATGACCACGTCGATGTCGAAGAGCCGGTACCGGAGGATCGCCGCCCCCGCGGCGACGGGGAAGACGGTGAACCCGAGCCCGATCGTGGCCGCACCCCCGAGATCGACGCCCACGGCGACGTAGGCCACCAGCTGGCCCACCACCGCGAAGCCCGTGACCGCTGCGGCAAAGGCGAGCCACTTGAGCTGCTGGCGCTCCACCCCCCGAGACCGCCGGAGCCGTGCACGCAGCCCGAAGCATGCGAGGGCGATGGACGCCACGGTGAACAGGAAGCCGAACCCCGCCAGGGCATCCATCAGGCCGCGGGTGCCCGGGATACCGACGGGGTTGGTGGCGCTCTCGAACGGCTCTACGAGCGGGCCCGGGCCCAGCGTGCCGCCGGCGACCATCAAGCCGATCCCGACCAGCGCGAGCCAGAGCACCGGGCGCCAGCGGGCGGAGGGGAGGCGCCCGTCAGGAAAGAGGAGCAGGGCGAGGCCGAGCAGGCCAAACGCCGGCGCGAGGCCGAGCTGCTGGAGCCACGCGGCCGTCCTGCCGCCGGGCCACGGGTCGGATGCGATGAAGAGCATCTGGTCCGCGAACTGATTGGCGAAGTCGGCCAGGCCGAGGATCAGGCCGGTCAAGCAGAAGATCCAGCCGATCGGGTTCTCGGGCACGCGGGCGGCGACCATGGCGCCCACGGTCGCGAACGCCAGCGAGGCGGTCAGGAAGGTCAGGCCACCCCAGCCCTCGAAGGTGCTCCCGTCCGCCACTGTGTGCTCGCCGGCGCCGAGTACGAGCAGGACGAGCGTGCCGGCGCCCAGCGCGAGGCAGACAGCCCAGACAAACCAGGCCAGCCGGCGCGTCGTCACATGCATGCGGGCATTCTCCCGGCGAAGCGTCCAGGAAGCGTTACGGGGAGGCGCGGTGGCGCCGCCTACTGCGGCTCAGGCGCCGCGCTCGACCCGCTCGGGCTCTTCGCTGTCGGGCTGATCGCCGTCAGGATCGATCTCGGCGGCTCGGCGGTGATGGTCATCCGCGTCCGCCGCTAGCTCGTCTGCCTGCAGCGCCTGCTGGCGTGCGGCAGCCTCCTCGCGTCGTGCCCGCGCCGCGCGCTCGTCGGCCTCGGCCCGAGCGTGGTCGGCCCGCGCGCCACGAACCTCACCCTCGCGGCGAAGCTCGCCGGCTTCGACCCGGCGCGTCTCGTGGCGGTTCTCGCGGCCACGCCTGGCGGCCACGGCCAGCACCGCGAGCAGCACAAGCACTCCGATGACGATGGCAATGATGACTCCGGTATCCATGGTCCCTCCTCTTCTTGGTTCCCTGCAGCAGGAAACGGGTACCCACTTTGCGTAAGCGCCAACCTCCGCCTACGCGCCGTACACGAAGCGCACCACGCGGCCGCCGGCCGCGGTGCAGCGCATCACGTAGACCTCGTCACCGGTCTGCGTGTTGCGGCAGCGGAACCTGCCGCGCCGGCAGGAGGGATCGCAACGTCCCCAGCGGCCGGCCCAGAACCGCCGCACCATCCGCCGAGCGGTGCGGCAGCGCACGACGCGCGTGTGGATGTCGTACACGCCCGCCCCAAAGATGTCCTCCTGGGTGAAGACGGGCTTCGTGCCCGAGTGCCCCTCCGGGTAGCCGTAGTTGCCGCAGTCCTTCACCGGCGCGGCCGACGCGGGCCCGCTGAGCAGGGCGAGCAGCGCGGCCGTGAGGACCGCCGTCGTGAGGGCGCCAACGGCGCTATGGTGACGGGCGCGCCGGGGCGTGGCGCAGTCTGGTAGCGCACTCGGCTGGGGGCCGAGCGGTCGCTGGTTCAAATCCAGTCGCCCCGATACACGGCCGGGGGTCTGATCAAGCCCACCGGCCTAGAAGAAGCCGCCGAGCCGGATGGCCTGCATCGAGCCGTAGTTGAACGAGCCGCCTCCGCCCTGGACCCTGCACCACAGGCTCACCTCGCCGCCGGCCGGCACCTGGGCGCCTGCGTTCATCGACAGCGAAGCATTCACGGTCTCTTCGTCTGCCCACACCCGTCGGTCGAAGGCTCCGCCTATGTGGGTGTTGCCGTTTCGGATCTCGCAGACCATGTCGCGGATGAGGTCGCCGGCGAACGGGGACGCGGATCCGACGTTTGCCGTCGCGATGATGGAGTAGGCCCCGGCTGGGAGGACCTTCCCGCCGAGCTTGGTGAAGGCGTCGTTCAACCCGCCTGGGGTCAGGGTCACGAAGGTCGCGATGGCCGTGTTGAGCGACCCCTCGTTGATGTCTAGTCCGGTGAGAGAGTCGTCCAGCACCTCGTCGCCCGTCACCGCACCTGACCGGATGTCTGACTGTAGGAGCGAGTCGTTCAGCACCTCGTCGCTCCCGACCGCCCCCGAGGCGATGTCGCTGGCGAGCAGGGTGTCGTTGAACGCGAGGAATTCCTCGCGGATGTCGGTCGGGCCAAGCGAAGAGGTGTCGGCCACGTCGTCGCCGGTGAGCGTGCCGTCGACGACGTCCACACCGAGGAAGCTGTGCACGTCGAACGTGTTGATGGTGTTGTCCTTGACGTCGCCGCTCTGGATGTCGTCGTTGCGGATGTCGATGGACCTGACCTCGCCGTCCACGATGTCCGTGCTGAAGACCGTGTTGGCCGCGTAGGCGCTGCCGGTGCCGACGGCGGCGAACAGCGCCAGGTAGGCGACCACGGTCGTGTGACTCGGTCGCCGGAATCGGATGCGGGGCATGGCTTGGTCCCTTCGCGGCAGGGCGGCCGCACGCATTTGGGATCTACGGGCGGCCGTGCCTACGGCGAGTCAAGCCTTCGTGCCACGGGCGAGCCTAACCCGGCCCAATGATCAAGGCAACCCGACCGGTAGGATCGACCGCCATGGACGTCACCGGAGTCGACTTCATCGCCGTGCCCACCCGTGACTTCGAGAAGGCGGGCGAGTTCTACGGCACCGTGCTCGGCCTAGAGCGCTCGAAGCGGTGGGGGGACATGCCGGCGGGCGAGTTCGAGACGGGCAGCCTGACCATCGCGATCATGCAGTCCGACGCGTTCGGCATCGAGTTCCAGCCGCACTCCCACCCGATCGCGCTGCACGTCGACGACGTTGCGGCCGCGCGCGCGGAACTCGAGTCCCAGGGGATCGAGTTCCGCGGCGACACCATGGACAGCGGCGTCTGCCACATGGCCCACTTCGCGGACCCGGACGGCAACGCGCTGATGCTCCACTGCCGCTACGCGCCGCCCGCCTGACTCAGCGCTCCAGCGCGCCGGCGTCCGGAGCGGCGCCGCGTGCCTTCGCGTTCTGATCGGTCTTGACGACGTCGCGCGGATTGGCGGCGTTGAGCGCGGGCGATCCCGCCTGTAGGCGGAAGTCGTTCGCGGCCGGGTTCACCCATCCGAACGGTGCCGTCCTGGTCTTGGTGCTCGCGGCCGGGGTGACCTGCTTGTCGGTGGCGGAGCACTTCTTGCCCACGTTGTTGCTGAAGGACATTCCGCTGATGCAGGACCAGTCGCCCACGTTGTTGACCCAGCGAGAC
The DNA here is from genome assembly GCA_963803245.1 of uncultured Thermoleophilaceae bacterium. Lineage (GTDB taxonomy): Bacteria > Actinomycetota > Thermoleophilia > Solirubrobacterales > Thermoleophilaceae > JACVRW01. The sequence goes on from CAWDLI010000001.1 coordinate 29,911, forward strand.
GCGCCCGTCGCGGCCTTGTCGCCGATCGCCGCGGGCGTCTCGAAGGTGTTGTTGCGCACGACCCAGTTGGCCATCGTGCCGCCACCTGACTCCACCGCTCCGGTGTAGCCGACCACGAGCGAGTAGTAGTGCCAGGAGTCGGGCTCGATCATCGTCGCGTGGGCGAAGACGTTGTTCTCGATGGTGACGTTCCCGTAGGCGGGGGGCCGCGGCTCCCACCAGGTTCCGTATGTGAAGAAGAGGTCCATCGTCGCGCAGGAGTGGAAGATGCTGTTCCGGACGGTCATGCCGGGCACGACGATCGCGTAGACGCACTCGTTGTGCACCTGCGAGTTGGTCAGACGCACGTCGTGGAACTCGACGTCGTCGAACGTGAAGTTCCTACCGCTGATCTGGGCGCCCTTGTCGTCCGTGACGTTGCCGATGCGACCGCGCTTGAACGTCACGTAGTCGCCGCTGCTGTCGAACGCAACGGTCTTGGCAAAGGCGGCGTCCACGTCGAGGCCGGTGAAGGTCACGCGGTTGGCGTTGTTCTCCAGGCCTCGCAGCTTCGCTCCGGTGGTGCCCTGGAACGTGATCCGGCGGTCGCCCGCCGGCACCGTCTGCTTGGGATAGACGCCGGGCTTGACAACCACGAGGCTTCGCTTCTGCTCGGCAGCGACGGCGGCGGCCCGTGCGAAGGTGCGACACGGCTGCTTGCTCGTGCACTTGCCGCTGTCCGAGCCGGTGGGGGAGACGTAAACCGGCGCACAGCCGGCGAGGACTCCAGCCGCGGCTACGGCCGCGACTACCACTGAGCGGCGCCTCATGCGGAGGCCTGGGCGAGGGCGAACGGGCGTGCGACAAGCATGTGCGTGATGACCACTTTCGTGTTCGGCGGCAGGGCAGCGACAGGAACGTCGCGGGATGTGGCCTCCGCGGGAACACGGCATCCATGCCGCGCCACGGAGGCGAACGTGGCTTATTCCCCGATTTTTCAGAACTCAATCAACCGGGCGCCGTCCTGCAAGCAGGCCGGCCGGTGGTGAGTCTAGGGCTGTCGCGCCGAGTAGCTGGCCGTGTAGGCCCTGTCCCCGGCCGGCGTGACGACGTGGCTCGCCGCGCCGCCGTCCGACCAGGAGCCGAAGTCGTAGACCTTCCCGGCGAACGTCTGTGGTGTGGGCGCTCCCACTGTGTTGGCCGAGCCCTGGATGACCGAACGGCTGAACGGCGTGGGGAGGCGCGCCCCGTTGAAGCCCAGATCGAGGCCGCTCGGGTTCGTGGCGAAGGAGAGCTCCACGGTCTTCGGGTCGAGCCGGATCGTGCGGGTGTCGGTGAGTCCGCCGCTGTCGCGGACGGTGAGCCTCAGCTGGAGATATGACGGGTACTCATGGTCGGGGGCGGGGAATGTCGCGTGGTTCACGCCGTCGTAGGTCTGCAGCGCGTGCTCGTGGCAGCCGCTCGGGCAGTGATCCAGCAACACGGCCCAGCTCATGGCGCTCGCCGGCAGCGCGCCGTCCTGAGGATCGGTGCCGCTGCCCTCGAAGTCGATGGGGTCGCCGACCTTCCACGTGAATCCGGTCGTGGGCGCCACGATGGTCGCGGTGGGAGGGGTGTTCCCGGCGGTGATCCCCACGAAGTCGGTGGCCGTCGCGCCGTGGCTGTCGGTGACCTTCAGGCCCACGTTGTAGGTGCCCTCGAACGGGTAGGCGTAGGCGATCTGCGCGGTCGACGCGTCGTCGAACGCGCCGTCGCCGTCGAGGTCCCAGGCGTAGGCGATGGAGTCGCCGCTGTCGGGATCGCTCGAGCCCGAGCCGTCGAACGTGACCGCGAGCGGCGTGCTGCCGGTGGTGGTCGACGCGCTGGCCACAGCCTTGGGCGCCTGGTTGCCCTCGGCGTAGTGGATCCGCTTGATCGTGCCGCCCCAGACGTCCGCGTAGTACAGATCGCTTCCGGGGCCGAACTGGATGTCCACGGGCATGGACGCCCCCGACCTGAAGACCCTGACCCTGGACGGGCTCGGGAGGCTGCCTCCCGAGCGCTCCATGACCCAGATGCACTTGCGGGCGTAGTCGGCGAAGAACAGCGCGCCGTCGAACTCGGCCGGCAGCGTGTTCCCGGGCGGCGCGAAGGTCATCCCCGAGATCGACGACGTGCCAGTGGGGCAGGTCTCCTCTGAGAACACCTTGGCCGAGTGCTCGTACGCGAAGAACGGTGAGGCCACCGACCCGCTGCCGTAGAGCGTCTCGCAGATCCCGAGGTTGGCCGAGTCGTACCCGCCCTGGCGGATCAGCCCCTCGTAACAGGGCCAGCCGAAGTTCTCGACGGTCGCGTCGGTGGGATCGGCGATCCGGTTGATCTCCTCGGTGGTGTTCCAGCCCACGTCGCCGACCCACACCTCGTTGGTTCCGGGGCGGATCGCGAAGCGGAAGGGATTGCGCAGCCCGTAGGCCACGATCCTGCGCGCGTCCGGGTCTTCGCTACCCGCGAGCGGGTTTGCCGGCAGCCCCTCACCGGTGTCGGGGTCCACCCGCAGGATGCTTCCGTCGAGTGTCGTCGGGTCGCTCGGCGTGCGCAGGTCCTGGCTTCGCAGCGCGCCGCCCTGGGCGCTGGGCGCCGTCTGGGCATCGCCGACCCCGACCGGCGGGTCGTCACACGGATTCAGCGGGATCCCCGCCTGTCCGTAGTCCACGAAGTCGGGGCTGGCGGCCTCGCCGCCGCTCACGTACAGGGCGCCGTCCGCCCCGAAGCGCAGGTCGCCGATCGTATGCGTCGGGCCCTGCTGGCACCAATCCTCGATCAGGACCTGCTCGTGGCCCACCACCTGGTTGCCGTCCAGCTGGAGCCGCGAGAGGCGGGCGCTGTCCACGCACCCGTTCGTGGTGGGGCCCGGCGGCGTGGGGCACGTGTCGTTCCACGTGGGCGCGGTTCCGCCGATCGGGGCGTCGTAGGTGTAGAGCACGTAGATGAACGGGCGAGCGGGGAAGGCCGGGTCGAGCGCCAGGCCGAGCAGCCCGCGATCCCAGTTGTGGTCCACCTCCGGCCGCAGGTTGGCGACCATCGTGGGCGTGGGGTCGCCGAGGCCGTCGAAGACCTTGATCCCGCCCGGCTTCTCCGCGACGAAGATTCGGCCGTCGGGCGCGAAGCGCACCGCGGTGGGAGCCTCGAGCCCGCTGAACGCGGTGATCTCCTGGAAGCCCGGTAGCAGCCCCGGGGAGCCCGTCTTCAGCGTGAGGTCCTTCCCGCAGCCGGAGCCGGACGGATTGGATGCGCAGATCCTGTAGTGGTAGAGCGTGTCCGGAGCGAGTCCGGTCACGCGCTCCGAGACGGCCTGCTGGTTCGTGCCGGAGCCGGCGCTCCGGTGCGCCGTCTCGGTCCCGTAGCCGGTCGTCTTCCCGTACTTGAACCACCACTGCGTGGCCTGGCCGCCGGCGCTCCCATGACCGTGGAGGGTGGCCGCCTTGTCGGTTACGTCGGTGGCGGGGTCGGTGTCGCCGCTGACGCAGCTCGCGGTTACCGCCGCGATCGCGAGGAGCAGTGCGAGCCCGCCCCGGTTGAACCGCGGGGAGCGAACGGAGGGGAGGGGCACATCGCGGTGCAGTCGGACTTCCAACGGTGGGGTGGCCGCACGTCCTTGTGCACTGTTCGTCCTGGGCCGACTATCGCCCTGTTGGAAGGCGCTGTCAATATGCGCCGGTGCACTCGCTCGTCGTCGGTTTCGGGTTGGGCTTCTTCGTCGCGCTTCAGCTCGGCCCGATGTCGCTGTTCCTGGTCCGCTCGACCCTGCGGGTGGGGTGGGTCGTGGGGCTGTCGATCGGGGCGGGGATAGCGCTGGTCGATGCCCTCTACGCGGCCTGCGGAGCCGCGGGCGCGGCCCCGTTCCTCACCATCGAGCCGGTGCGCGTGGCCCTCGGGCTGATCGGCGCGGCGGTGCTCATCGCGCTCGGGGCGCGCACGCTCTACAGCGCGTTCCGGGTGCGGACCGGCGGCGAGGTCGGCGCCGAGGTGGCCACCCCGGGCCGCGCCTTCCGGACCGCGCTCGCCGGGACGGCGTCGAACCCGGCGACGATCGCGTCGTGGGCGGCGATCTTCGCCGCCGCCAGCGCGGCCGGCGCGGCGGACAGCTCGGGCGGCGCGGTTCTGCTCGTGATGGGCGTGGGAGCCGGGAGCCTCGTCTGGACGACCCTCCTTGCGAGTGGCACCGCGGTCGCGCGGCGCGCCATGGGCGAGCGCGCCATGAGGGTGGCCGACGGGGTGGCCGGGCTCGGGCTGATCGCCTTCGGCGGCGTGCTCGCGTACGACGCCACGCGCGACGGCTAGCCGCCCTCCGCGTTTCCCCAGCGTCGGGCCGGGTAGGCCGAACACGCAGGGTCGACGGGAGGAGACTCGGGATGAGGACCGGAATCTGGATGCGGATCTGCGCCGTTGCCGCCGTGGCGCTGGCCGTGGGCGTGCCGGCCGCCGGGGCTGCGGCTCCAGGGGCGCCCGGCGCGAAGACCGCGTGGGTGGCGGCCGACAAGGAGGGCTTCGGCACCGCTTCGACCCGCGGCAGCAGGGTGTGGCACACGCTTCACGGAGGCGCGCTCAGCGAGGTCTACTTCCCGGACCTCGGCACCCCCAGCGTCCGCTCGCTCGAGTTCGTCGTCTCGGACGGCAAGACGTTCACCGATCGGGAATCGGAGGCGCGCCACCGCGTGGCGCTCGCCGACGACCGCAGCCTCACCTACCGCCAGGTGACGGGCTCGCGCGCGCACGGCTGGACGATCAAGAAGACCTGGGTCACCGATCCCGCGCGGAACACCCTCCTCGCGCGCGTGCGCTTCGAGGCCCACGGCGACCGGCGCCTCAAGCTGTACGTGCTCTACGACCCGGCGCTCGCCAACAGCGGGGACGACGACCGCGGCCGGAGCCGCGGCGCCGCGCTACTCGCCTCCGATGGCAAGGCGGCGAGCGCACTGGTGACCGCGCCGGCTCTGCGCGCCACGTCGAGCGGCTTCCTCGGTGTGAGCGACGGCTGGACGGATCTGCGAACGGATCACACCCTCGACTGGCGCTACGAGGAGGCGTCGAGCGGGAACGTCGTTCAGGCGGGCCTGACGTCCTTGACGGGCCGCAGCGGACGGCGCGACCTGACGCTGGCACTCGGCTTCGGCGGCGCGGAGCCGGCGGCGGCCACTGCCGCGCGCGCCTCGCTCGGCGCCGGTTTCCCCCGGGTGGCCGGGCGGTTCGCCGAAGGCTGGCACGAGTACCTGGCAGAGCTCCGCAGGCCGCCCGCAAGCGCGCGGCGCCACCGGACCCTCTACGCGGTGTCGGCGATGGTGCTGGCCGCGCTCGAGGACAAGGCCTTCCCCGGCGCCTCGGTGGCCTCGCCCAGCATGCCGTGGGCCTGGGGCGACGGCGAGACGGAGAACCCCTCCGGCCCGTACCACCTGGTCTGGGCGCGCGACCTCTATCACGTGGCCACGGCGCAGATCGCCGCCGGCGACCGCCAGGCGGCGCGCCGCTCGCTGCGCTACCTGTTCGAGCGCCAGCAGAAGCCCGACGGCTCGTTCCCGCAGAACTCCGAGGTGGACGGCACGCAGCGCTGGGAGAACCTCCAGCTCGACGAGGTCGGCCTGCCGCTGGTGCTCGCATGGCAGCTGCGCGCGTTCGACCCGGACACCTGGCGCGAGCACGTGAAGCCCGCGGCCGACTTCCTCCTGGCCACCGGGCCGGTATCGCCGCAGGAGCGCTGGGAGAACCAGAGCGGCTACTCGCCGAGCACGATCGCGGCCGAGGTGGCCGGCCTGGTGGCCGCCGCCGACATCGCTCGGCGCAACGGCGACGCGGCCTCCGCCGGCCGCTACTTGGCGACGGCCGACGACTGGCGCGAGCGCGTGGACGACTGGACGCTGACCACCAATGGGCCGCTCTCCGCGCGGCCCTATTACCTGCGCGTGACCAAGGACGGCCTGCCGAACGCGGGGACCACCTACGCGATCGGGGACAGCGGGCCCTCGAAGGTCGACCAGCGCCGGGTCGTGGACCCGAGCTTCCTGGAGCTCGTCCGCCTGGGCGTCAAGCCCGCGAAGGACCCCGCGATCGTGAGCACGCTCCCGGTGGTGGACCGCGAGCTCCGGGTGGATACGCCGGGCGGCTCCTACTGGCACCGCTTCAGCCTCGACGGCTACGGCGAGACCGAGACGGGCGAGCCCTGGGAGATCGGAGTCGACGACACGTTCCAGACCTTCGGGCGGGCCTGGCCGCTGCTCGCCGGAGAGCGTGGCGAGTACGAGCTGGCCGCCGGGCGCCGCGCGGGCCGCTACCTGCGGGCCGTGGCCGCGGCGGCCAACGAGGGCTACATGCTTCCCGAGCAGGTGTGGGATGAGCGGGCGCCCAGCGGCACCCCCGGGTTCGAGCCCGGCGACGGGACGCTCTCGGCCACGCCGCTCGCCTGGTCGCACGCGCAGCTCATCCGGCTCGCCTGGTCGATCGACGCGCGGCGCCCGGTGGAGACGCCGGCGATCGTGGCCTGCAGGTACGTGCGCGACTGCTGAGCCGCTTGCCCGCGCGCGGCGGGCCTGGTAGGAACGATCCGCCATGCGCTCCTTCGATCCGCGGGCGGTCGGCGGGCACGAGTGCCGCGCCTGGGAGACCTACTACCGGCGCAAGTGGGTCGCGTTCCTGGTGGCCTCGGTGCGATTGGTGCGCGCGGCCTTTGAGATGAGCTGGCCGCGCACGTTCGTGGGCGCATGGCTGGTGCTCCGCGCAAACCAGGTGTGGGCGCCCTTCCCGGACAACGACCCCGACGCGGCGCGGCGGCTCATGACGCGCTTCTACCAGTTGCTCAGGAAGAGCGAGGGCGGGAGCTTCGATCCCGTCGAGGCTGCTCGGCTCGAGGTCGAGTGGTGGCGCGCCCATCGCGAGGCACAGCACGCGACGGGGGCGGACTCGGGCTCCGATCCGGGTCTCGTGGCGGCGCTGCGCGACCTCTACGCGTACTCCTACGGGGTGGACCCGAGCGAGGTGCTGCGCGCAGCCGAGCTGCGCGCGGAGGCCATGGACGTCTCGGATCGCTGGGTGGAGGCGGGAGCCGACCCGGAGAACCCGATGCTCGCCGAGGAGCGTGCGCTCCTGGTGCGCTCCTATGCCGCGCTGCTCGCGGTCGTGCACACCGCTTGACGCGGGTCACCCGCCTCGTTAGGTTCGCTCGGGGGCTGTACAGACTGGTCTGTATCGACGCCTGCCCCCGGCGTCGGGACCCGAGGAGGAGAGCTGGCCATGGCATACGACACGAGGACCGCGACCGGCATCCCGACCGAGCCCGTGGGGTCGCTACCACGGCCGTCCACGCTCCAGGCCGCCTACGCGGCCTACGACGACGGCAAGATCACCCAGGACGAGCTCGAGACCGAGCAGGACGCCGCGGTGAAGGACTCGATCGAGAACGGAGAGGCCACCGGCGCTCCGATCGTCTCGGACGGCGAGCAGCGCTGGTCGAGCTTCGCCACCTATCCGATCACCGACACGCTGGCGGGCACCGGGCTTGCCGACAACCTCGCGGGCGCCGGCGGCCAGTACTTCGCGATCTTCGCGGACGGCCACCACCGCCAGCTGCCGCGCCTCACGGGCGGGCCGTTCAAGTACAAGACCTACGCCGCGGACACGCTGAAGAAGTCGATCAAGTACGCGACCAAGCCCATGAAGCAGGCGGTGATCGCGCCCTCGATGCTGGCCCTGCTCTATCCGCTCGAGGGCGAGGTGCCGGGCTACTCGCGCGAGCAGTTCGAGGAGGACCTCACCAACGAGACCGAAAAGGACATCCGGCAGGCCTTCGCCGCGGGCGCCGAGCGTGTCTCGATCGACTTCACCGAGGGACGGCTGGCCACGCGCAACGATCCGCGCAACCCGTGGACCGGCGTCGGCATGCTGCCGCACTTCATCGACCTTCAACAACCGGGTGATCGATCGCTTCTCGGCCGAGGAGCGCGTGAACATCGGCATCCACACCTGTCCCGGCGGTGACCGGGACTCGGTGCACAGCGCCGACGTGCCGTACAACGACCTGCTCCCGAGCATGTTCAAGATCAACGCCGGCTACTTCCTGATCCAGCTGGCGAGCGAGCGCGACAAGGACCCGGTCTACGAGTCGATCGGCAAGAACAGCCGCGAGGACGCGAACGGCGTGGCGCAGATGTGTTACATCGGCGTCATCAATCCGCAGAACCCGCGCGTGGAGAGCCCGCAGGAGGTCTGCGAACGCGCTGGTGCGGGCGGCGGACTTCATCCCGAAGGAGCGCCTCGGCGCGACCGACGACTGCGGCTTCTCACCGTTCAGCATCGACGAGAAGCCCAACCACGGCTCACCCGACTTCGCCCGCGACGTCGCGTTCCAGAAGATGGAGTCCGGATCAAGGGGACCCGCAGGCGGCGGACAGAGCTCGGCGTCGGATGACGCCCTGGCGGAGGCTCAGGCGGACTCGAGGACGCCGCGTCGTTCGAGCAGCAGCGTTCCGAGCTCCTGCGCACGGCGGGCGGCGTCGCGGTCACCCTCGCCCGCCGCGACGATAGAGCCCTTCATGAGGATGTGCCACTGACGTGCGAAGGCGTCCGGGATCGAGCGATCCCGGCCTCGTCGGCCAGCCGTAGAGAAGCTCTCGGATGTTCGCGAGGTGCTTGACGCTGGCCTCGGCGCACAGGGTCCTCGATGGCGGCCTGCTCGAGCAGGATGTTGACGAACGAGCAGCCCTCGAAGTCGTCGCGTGCGAACCACTCGTCGAAGACGTCGAAGATCGCCAGCAGGCGCTGCGGCCGGCGTGTCGGCGCGTTGCGAGACCTCGTTCCAGAGCCAGGCTCGCGTCCAGCGCTCCTCGCGCAACTCGAGGAAGGCGAGCGCGAGGTCGTCCTTCGACGGGAAGTTGCGGTAGAGCGTCATCTTGGCCACACCGGCGGCCTCGACGATGGTGTCCACACCCACGGCACGGATGCCGGAGCGGCTGAACAGGGGGTAGGCGGCCTCTAGGATGCGCTCTCGGCCGCTCTTTGCCGACTTTGCCGGCTGCGCGTCTGTTCCTGCCATTGGTCCGACTATACGCCGGGTCACGGCTATGGCGCGGCGGGTCCGGGAGAATGACGGCGTGCCGGAACGGGGCAAGCGCTTCCTCCTCGCCGCTCTGATGGCGGTGCTCGTGCTCAACCTGTGGACCGGTGGGCCGCTGCTGGCACTATGGCTCGGTTCGCGCGTTCAGGGCGAGGGCCCTCCCAAGATGGGTGCGATCGGCGTGGTGATCCTCGCCCTCGTGGTCATCAGCGTCGGGCTCTATCGCGCACTCCAGGCCACCACCCAGGCCTACGACGACCTGACCGGGGCCAGCTCCGACGGTGCGCCAGCACGCGCCCTGGCTGCGGAGCATGAGGGGCGAGCGGCCCGAGTACGACGGGCAGCGAGCGGAGCTCTCGAGCGGCGAGCGCATTCTGGTGGTGGGCGTGCTCCTCGCCTTCGCGGCCTTCGAGATCTGGTTCTTCTTCTTCTCCGGATCCCCGATCGGCGCGAATTGACCGCGGCGCCCGGACGCCCTGAGGAGCTGGTCCTCGCCCGCCACGGGGAGACCGAGTGGAGCCGCACCGGCAGGCACACGGGACGCACCGACGTGCCGCTGACGGACGAGGGGCGGCTCCAGGCCGAGCTGCTCGCGATCTCGCTGTCAGGCCGCCAGTTCGAGCGGGTGCTCACCAGTCCGCTCAGCCGCGCCGCCGAGACCTGCCGGCTGGCGGGGTTCGAGGACCGGGCCGAGGCGCGCGAGGAGCTGCCCGAGTGGGACTACGGCGAGTACGAGGGGCTGACCACTCCGGAGATCCGCCGCGAGCGCCCCGACTGGTTCCTGTGGCGCGACGGCTGCCCGGGTGGCGAGAGCGCGGAGGACGTGGGTGAGCGGGTCGACCGTCTGCTCGCGGAGCTGAGTCGGTCCCGCGGAAGCGTCGCGCTGTTCGCGCACGGCCATGTGCTGCGCGTGCTCGCCGCGCGCTGGCTCGGGCTGCCCCCGGCGGACGGTGCCCTGCTCGCCCTGGCCACCGCCACCGTGTCGGTGCTCGGCTGGGAGCGCGAGACCGCGGTGGTGCGGCTCTGGAACATGCCGCCGGGCGTGCCCGTGCCCTAGGTGGCCACCGTCCGCCCGCGCCGCTCCCACGGCGAGCCGGGCTTGGCCGGCCGCAGGGCGCCTACCACCGACACGATCGGCACGAACAGGCCGACCGCGCCCGTCATCAGCTTGCCCTTGGCAAAGCACACGACGGCGAGGCACACGCCGGCGGTCTGGACCGGAATGATCACGAACGCCGACTCCCCACCGGACAGGTGCTCCCCGCCGTAGCCGAAGAGCGTCAGCACCGCCTCGTACACGTCGATCCAGAACTGCAGGCCCAGCAGGCTGATTCCGAGCAGGCACACCGTGACCACGACGGCGTCGATCGACTGGCGCCCCTTCGTGGACCAGTACACGTCCTCCAGGTTCAGCCAGAGCGCGAACTCGTCGAGCGTCAGGCCCATGCCGATCCCGAACCCGATCGCCACGAGCTCCGCCCACGGGCTCTGGTTCTCGATGATGGCGATGCCGATGTAGCCCATCGAGAGCAGCAGGAGGATCCCCCAGACCATGTGGTGGATGTGCGTGCCGCCCTTGGTCTCGACGTTGCCGGGCCACCAGCTCACCTGCGCCTTGATCATGTGCGCGCTGGTGCGGATGAAGCCGAAGGACAGGAGGAACGCCACCAGCACCAGGAAGTGCAGCTCCTTGCCCGGGGCCTGGATGCCGTGGTCATAGGCCCGCGCGAGGTCGTCGAAGAAGCGGTCCATGCGGGGCGGCTACCGCTGCGGCCGGCAGGCTGGGCAGGCGCCGCGCAGCGTCACGTCGTGCGCGTCCACTGAGTACGACACGCGATCGGCGAGCCGGGCGATGGCCCGCTCGAGCTCCACGTCCTCGAACGCGGCGACCTCGCCGCAGCGGTCGCAGACGAGGTGGTGGTGATGGGCGCCGGCCGGGTCCACGGGCTCGTAGCGGGCCACGCCCTCGCCGGCGTCCACCCGGCGCGCGAGGCGCAGCCGCTCGAGCAGCTCCAGGGCGCGGTAGACACTCGCGAGTCCCACGTCGCGCCCGTCCGCCTCGATCCGGTCGGAGATCTCCTTGGCGGTGACGCTGCAGCCGAGATCGGCGAGGGCGGCTACGACGGCGCCGCGGGCCGCGCTCGCGCGGTAGCCGCCACGCTCGAGCTCGGCGTGTGCGTGACCGACCCAATCGGAGGCGGTGCGCGCCATGCCGCAAGCATAGGGTCGCGCACCGCCCGTGAGGCTAGGAAACGACATCGGTGCGCCGCCGGCCGAGCCGGCGGCTTCCGCAACGACTAGGCGCCGAAGCGCTCGGCGACCTTGGCCCAGTTCACCGTGTTCCACCACGCGTCCAGGTAGTCCGGGCGCTTGTTCTGGTACTTGAGGTAGTAGGCGTGCTCCCACACGTCCACGCCGAGCAGCGGGGTCTTGCCGTCACTGATCGGGTTGTCCTGGTTGGGCGTGGAGACCACGGCCAGCCCGGAGCCGTCATGCACGAGCCAGGCCCAGCCGGAGCCGAACTGGCCCACGCCGGCGTCCTTCAGCTTCGACTGGAAGTCGGCGAAGGAGCCGAACGCCTCGTCGATCGCCGCGGCCAGGTCGCCGTCGGGCTCGCCGCCGCCGTCGGGCGACATCCACTCCCAGAACAGCGAGTGGTTGTAGTGGCCGCCGCCGTTGTTGCGGACGGCCGTTGCGCTTGTCTTCAGGCACCGACGAGAGGTCCTTGATGACGTCCTCGATCGGCTTGTCGGCAAGGTCGGTGCCCTCGAGCGCGGCGTTGACCTTGTCCACGTAGGCCTGGTGGTGCTTGTCGTGGTGGACGCGCATCGTGGCCTCGTCGATGTGAGGCTCGAGCGCGTCGTAGTCGTAAGGAAGAGCGGGTACCTCGTACGGCATGTTCGGGTCCTTTCCCTCGGATTCTCGATCCATGCGGCTGAGAGGACTCGAACCTCCACGTCCCAAAGGACACGGGCTCCTGAAGCCCGCGCGTCTACCAATTCCGCCACAGCCGCGCGGCCGCCCAAATCTAGCGCGCTGCAGGCTAGTGCTGCGCGCCGCGCCGCTGGGAGGTGCCGAACACGCGGTCCCAGAACGGGGCGCTCACGCCGAAGCCGCGCGTGTCGTCCTGGAAGTGGTGGCGCATGTGCAGCTCGCGCATCAGCTTGCCGAGCCGCGTGCGCGGGTGGTGGTGGTGCACGTGGTAGTGGAGCATGTCGTAGACCAGGTAGCCCGAGAGGAAGCCCGCCGCCCAGACGTTCGCCGACGCGGTGGGCAGGACGGTCACGAACAGCCCGTAGAAGATCAGGGCGAGGGGCACGCTCACCGACGGCGGCATCACGAGCCGGAGCGGGTCGTTCGGGTGGTCGTGGTGCACGCCGTGGATGATCCAGTGCAGGCGGGCGCCGATCCCTTCCTCCGGCTCGAAGTGGAAGACGAGCCGGTGCATCCAGTACTCGGTCAACGTCCAGAAGAAGTATCCGCCCGCCACGAGGGCGATCGTGCCGAGCGTGGTGAGCTCGCGGGCGCCGAGCGTGAACAGCACCACGATCGCCGGCACGAAGATGTAGAGCGGGACGGTGGGGTGGACGCGCGAGAGCTTGTCCAGCAGCGTGGACTCGAACATGCGCGGAGAGGCCTTCAGTACTTCGCTCCGGCGTCCTTCCACGACGCCGAATTTAGCGCACTTTGCGGGCGGAGTTAAGGGGCCCTAAGACGTCTGTTCCCGGCCGTGCCAGAGCGCGGGCCAGGAGACCATCACGAACTCGAGCCCGAACGCAGCGGTCATGCCGTATACGACGGCCTCCACGGCGCTCGCTTCGCCTCCGAAGAGGCGGCCGAGCAGGTAGCAGGTGACGATTCCGATGAAGGCGATCCGGCCTCGTTCGTCCATGCCCTGAGTGTCGGCACGGGCCTGGGCGTCCTTGTGATCGCCCGGTGAAACGGACGTGAACGTGGCGTTACCCGTCCGCTAGCAGGAGCCCTGCCCTACGCACGGATCGACCACGCGCAGGTATTTGGCCCAATCCACCCCGCTGTCCACGTCGAGGTAGTAGTCGCCGTCCCAGCGCTGCATGCGCAGTCCATCCACGTACCTGACCATCGGGTCGACCTGGCCGAAGCTCGTGTAGGTGGACCCCGAGACGGTCTGGACGCCCCAGGAGACGTTCCCGCCCGTCGTATCGCCCACGTAGCCGCCGTACTGGTGGAGCGCCCGCAGGATCGTCTTCTTCCAGGCGGGCACCGGCAGGGCGGCGATCTGAGCGTCGCTGAGGGCGAGCCAGATCCGCGCGCCCAGGGGCGGCGCGTTCGTGGTGTCGGAGCAGATCGTGCCGGTCGTGCCCGGCGCCGCCGGGTAGACGCTTTGCCCGTTGGTGCAGCGCACGTGGATGAACAGCGCGTGGTCGATCTTCCCGGCCTGGATCTGGTCGCCGCGGATCAGGCCGGCGGCCAGCCCGAACTCGGCGGCGGTTGCGTCCGACCCGAGCCCGTCGCCGTCGATCATGGTTCGCCCGCCGTGGCTCACGACGAGCGTGCCGCCGCCGGCCGGCCTGTCCTTGACCTGCCAGAAGTCGTACTCCCAGCGATCGGGCTGGACCACGGCCATGTGGCCGTCCCCGCCCGCCGCGGGGCGGGCCTTGCTCGGGATCCGGATCCTGTGGCCCTCGACCTCGCAGGAGCTTGTCCAGCGCAGGCAGTGGACCGCGTAGACGGGATCGGTCTTGCGAGCGGCGTAGACCGGGTGGAAGTAGTCGCCATCGGTGTCGGCCTGGCCGACCATCAGCTGCTGGACCGGTCCCCATCCGTCGAGCCGGTCGACGATGCCGGGCGAGCCTGGGAGCAGCTTCGGATTGCTCGGCAGCGGGCGGTTGAAGGGGCTGTTCGCCCCGTAGGGACGGCAGGACACGAGAGCGAGCGCGGCGGTGAGCAGCGCGACGCACAGGATCAGCTTGCGCATGGGCGGCGGTGAGGGGTCGGGGCGAAGACACCCTCCGAGCCGCTCGGATGGCCGTCCGTGACTCGGTCGACAGCCGGAGGAGCCGTCACGTCCGCGTCGTGCGGGCGCTCCGGCGGCCCCTTCTCTATCGCAAAAGTCGCAAGGAGCGAGATCTCGGCGGGGGTTTGGCCGCAAATAGCGACATTTCCGGGCCGCCGCATGGCAATCTCCGGTGGCGTGAGCACCGAGGTCCGCCTGAGCTTCCCCGACGAGATCGTGCGTGTGGTGGGGGTGTCGCACTATCAGGACGCGCTCACCGAGATCGCGGGCCGGCCGGAGAACCGGGTGCGCCATCCGGTCACCGCCACGCTCGAGCCGGAGCCCACCAACCCTCACGACGCCAACGCGATCAAGGTGGTGGTCGAGGGCCGGCTGGTGGGCTACCTCTCGCGCGACGACGCGCTCCGCTACGGCCCCGCCGTGCGCCTGCTGCGGGACCACGATCGGGTGCTCGTCTGCGATGCCGTGATAGGTGGACGCGGGCCGGACGCCGGCACGGCGAACCTCGGCCTGTTCCTGGAGCTGCCGCGCGCGCCGGAGGCCACGCTCGAAGCGCGGACGCTCACACGTGGCTAGGCCGGGCGGAGGGCGTCCGAACCGCCGGACCCCGGCGTGCGTATGTCAGAGCGGATGACGGTGAGCGACGCCAAGCTGATCGGTCGCCTCGCCAGCGACCCGACCGGGGACGGCCTGCGGACGCTCTACAGGCGCTACGCGGGCGAGCTGTACGGGTTCGCCCTCAACTCGCTGCGTGACCGCGGGCTGGCCGAGGAGGTCGTGCAGGACGCCTTCACGAGCGTGTGGCGGCACGCCGACCGCTTCGACCCCGAGATCGGCAGCTTCAGGACCTGGCTCTACGGGCTCGCTCGCAACCGCATCGTGGACCTGCGCCGGCGCGCGTCGGTCCGCCCGATGCTGGCGCAAGCGGAGGCCGCGCCGGAGCCCGGGGAGCTCGACCGCTCGCTCGACGAGGCGATGCTGCGCTGGCAGGTGGCGGCCGCGCTCGCCCGCCTGAGCCCTGAGCATCGAGAGGTGCTCCGCCTCGCCCACTTCCAGGCGCTCAGCCTGCGCGAGATCTCCGAGGCGCTCGGCCTCCCGCTCGGCACCGTCAAGAGCCGGAGCTACTACGCGCTGCGGCACCTGCGCCTCGTGCTCGACGAGATGGAGGTCGGCAGGTGACCGACTGCGGGCACTGCCGCGACCTGCTCGGCGGATACGTCCTGGGAGCGCTCGGCCCCGAGGACCTGGCCGTGGTGGAACGGCACATCGAGACCTGTCCACGCTGCGGGCGCGAGTACGGCGAGCTGTCGGGCCTGCCCGCGTTGCTCGACCTCGCGGGCTCGGCGGAGGCCGAGCTCGAGGCGCCCCCGGCGGAGCTCGAGGAAGCCGTCCTCGATCGCTTCGCGCGCGAGCGCCGCGGCCAGGCGCCCCCGCCCCGGAGATCTCGCCGCACGCTCCGTGTCGGTGCGGCGCTGGCCGCGGCGGCGCTGGCTGTCGCAGTGGCGCTCGTGGTCACGGGCGCGTTCTCCTCGCCCGAGGAGACCTTCGGCAGCGTCCACATGGCGCGCGGCGGCGCCACCGCGAACGCGGATCTGAGGGCGGTGCGCGCCGGCACGCAGGTGCGGCTCACCGTCGACGCTCCGACCTGGCGGCCGGAGCGGACGTACGAGCTGTGGTGCATCCCGGACAAGGGCCCGTGGATCAGCGGCGGCAGCTTCCGCGTCGACCGGAACGGGCGCGCGGACGTCGAGCTGACCTCGGCCGCCCGCCCGGGCGACTACGAGCGGATGCTCGTCACGAGGCCCGCGGGCGACGACCGCAAGGTGGTGCTCGCCGGGCACGTCGAGTACTGACGCGCGTCGAACCGGCGCCGCGCGGCCTGCGTATACCGGGGCATGAGCACAACCCGACTTCCGATCGTGCTGCTGGTGGCCGGCGTCGTGGCGCTGGCGGGGTGCGGCGATGACGACGACGGCGGCGACAGCGCCGGCGCCGAGCAGTCGACCGCGGCCGACACGAGCGCGCAGTCCAGCCCGGCGGCGGAGACCGTGAAGCTCTCCGAGACCGAGTTCAAGATCACCCCGGCCGACCCGTCGGTCAAGAAGGGTGGGACCGTGACGTTCGAGGTCGCCAACGACGGCGAGTTCGACCATTCTCTCGAGGTCGAGGGCCCGAGCGGGGAGGTCGAGACCGACACGATTCCGCCGGGCCAGTCGGCCACGCTCGAGGTGGACCTCAGCAAGGCGGGCACCTACGAGATGTACTGCCCGATCGGCAACCACCGGGAGATGGGCATGGAGGGCGAGGTGTCCGTGGCCGGCGGTGGCGGCGGTGCGGTGGACGATTCCGGCGGCGACGAGTCGAGCGACGACGGCGCCGGGAAGAGCGTCTACTAGGGCGCGTCCGTCGAGGAGCGCCCCACCACGTACAGCCCGGCCAGGGCGATCGCCACGCCCACGGCCACTCCCACCACCTGCTTCCAGCCGAAGGTCCCGCCGCCGACTCCGGCCACCTCGGCCAGGCCCGAGACCAGGGCGATCGCGACCCCCACCGCTGTTATGACGAAACCGGTCTGCCGCGACATGGCAGCCTCAGGCTAACGCCGCGCGGGCGGAATCTCATCCGAGCTCGTGATGCCCTCCTCGATGAACGCCGTGGCGAAGGTCGAGCCGTCCCGGCTTCCGAGCAGCTCGTAGGTCGCCGGATCGAAGATGAGCGTGGTGCGTCCGCTGTCGTCCTCGAACCAGATGCCGACCCCCGTCCGCCCGGCGAGATCGCGGGCTCGCTCCGAGTAGCCGATGCCCGGGATCTGCGCCGCCGCGCGGAAGAAGGCGGCCCGCAGCTCGGCTGGGAGCGGGACGAAGCGCACGACGTCGGACACGATGGTGAAGCTCTCGTCCTCGACGGAGTCCCCGCCGCCCTGCTCGGCCGCGGCCCGGATGCGCCGGTAGAGCTCGGTCGAGCCGGTCGGAAGCGCGAGCAGCTCGGGGTAGGTCAGCCGGGAACCGCCGAACGGGATCACCTTCCTGCCGGCCGTGGGGAAGCGGTGCGTCTCGACGGCCGGGAGCTCGGAGAGTTCGGGTCGGCCCGCCGCCTCCCAGCGGGCACGGGCGCCCGGGCCTGCGAACGCGATCGGCTGGGCGCTCACCCTGGTGCGCAGCGCGCCGTCGGCGCCGATCCAGCTCTCGCGGATCGACCGCTCGAACCACGCGTAGCCGCCCGCGCTCCTGCGCTGAGCCTGGCGGCTGCGGAAGTACACGTACTCGCCCAGCCGAGGTGCGGGCAGGCCGTGAGCCTCGGCCTCGGCCGCCGCGCTGCGGAGCGTCTCGGCGGCGCGGGCGTCACTGACCGCCAGGCGGCCCTCGCCCCCTCCCAGCAGGGTGAACCCCAGAGCGATCGCCACCGCCAGCCCCGGAGGCCCCGAGGGCCAGGCGGCGGATCAGAGGCCTGCTCCCGCGGCGCGACTCGCGCGGACTCCAGGCGCGGCGAGCGCGTGCCCGCGCCGCCGAAGTGGGCGGGGCGGTGTGGGCGCGGAACGACCGGATCAGGTCAAGCTCGTCCATTCGAGTCCTCCTCGAGCGATTCAAGTGCCCCGGTCTCCGCGAGCGCTTCTCGTACGCGCCGGCGGGCCCGGTGCAGGCGGGATTTGACGGTTCCTTCCGAGATCACCAGCGCGAGCGCGATCTCGGCGTGCGCAAGCTCGGCCCACGCATGGAGGAGCAGCACGTCGCGCTCCTCGGCGGACAGGACGGCCAGCGCGGCCGCGAGGGCGGGTGCGGCCAGCTGAGCGTCGGCGCGGAGGGCCGAGCGCTCGTCGCCCGCCGGCACCGCCGGGTCACGGCCGGTGCGGGCGTAGGCGCGCAGCTCGCGCTGCTCGCGCCGGCGGTGGCGTTGCGCCAGCCTGGTCGCTATGCCGTACAGCCACGGGCGGGCATCCGGGAAGGACTGGTCGTAGCGCCCGCGCTTGCCGAAGGCGACCGCGAACGCCTCGGCGGCCAGCTCATCCGCCATGTCGGTGCCAAGACGCCGCGCGAGATAGCGGTGGATGGCGTCGTAATGGCGCTCGAAGACCTCCTTGAACGCCTCGGGGTCGCGCATCGACGCGCCGATCGCCGCGGCGTCGGAGCTCGCGGGCGGCTGCACGGCCGTGCTCATGAACGCCATGTCCCTAATCGCCCGAAGTACCTTGACCGGTTCGCGAGCACCACAACCGAGGAGCGACGGTGGCACGACTGAGCTCAGGTATCGGGTCGCGAACTAGGGCCGGGCGCCGGCCTCACTCGTCGAGTCCGACCGACGCGAGGGCGTCGCGTGGCTCGCTGTAGCTCGTGATGTGGGTGATGAGCCCGTCCCGCATTCCGAAGACGAAGCCGCCCACGAAATCGATGTTCACGCCGCTTCCCGACCCCTGTCCCGTCACCTGTCCGATGGCGACCACCTGATCGCCGGTTTCCCGGAACTCGATCGGCTCGATGCGGAACTCCGTCCAGTCCTCGTCCATGTCGGCTACGAAGCGGCGCACACCGTCGTGCCCCCGGTATTCGATCCCCTCCAGCTGGGCCCGGAACGGCAGCCACACGCAGTCGGGATCGGAGAGCGCCACCAGCCGCTCGACGTCACGCTCGTTGAACGCGTCGTGGGCCTGACGCACCGCTTCAACGTTGTGCTGCGACATCGCCTCGTCAAGTATCGCGCCCGGTAGGCTCTCGCGCATCGCGAGCGTCGGCAGCATCGAGGTGCACGGGCCGGGGAGACCCGCGGAGCTACTCCTCGATTGCCTGCGCCCGAAGGCGACCGAGCACGGCATCGGCATCCAGCACGGGGCCAGCGGCACGCTCACGGTCACCGACGGCGACGGACGCGCCGACGACCTCGAGGACTTCCTTCGCACCCAGCTCGACGAGTGCGGGCGCCTCCTCCGCGTCGACTGGCACGACCATTTCACGGTCGTTCAGCCCTAGCGCCGGGACCGGGCCGTGACCCAGGACGCCGTCGAGGTGGTGCTCAAGCAGTTCGCCGATACGAACGCGCGTGACTTCGGGGCGGTGATGGAGGCCTACGCGGACGACGTGACGCTCGAGATGCACGGGGCAGGGGTCGGCATGCTGGGCCGAGTGGCGACCGGGAAGGCCGCGGTCGGGGAGTGGTTCGGCGACTGGTTCAGGCAGTTCGGCCGCGACTACCGCTTCGACATCGAGGAGACGCGCGGCATCGGTGATCGTGTGTTGCTCGTCGCCACCCACAGCGGGCGGGGGAGGGACAGCGGGGTGCCCGTCGAGGCGCGCTGGGCTTACGTCTACACGGTGCGCGACGGCAAGGTGTCCCGCGTGGAGCTCTGGGGAGACCGCGACGCCCGCGAAGCGGCCCTGGAGGCCGTCGGGGTGTCCAAGTAGGTCAGGTGGGATGAGCTACGCGCCCGCTGCCTCCTCGCGCTCGCGGAGTGCGTTCACGATGAACTCGGCGTACCACGCCGGCCATTCCTCGTCGCGCACCCCACCGAGCTCCTCAGTCTCGTACACGCCGTGGGCCGCCTCCGCCTCGCGCAGAAGCTCGGCCAGAGTCTCAACGTCCATGGTCGCTCCTTTGGTCGTGTTCAGGCCGAGGCACGGGCCGCGAGCTCCTCGAGCGCGGGAAGGAATGCCTCGGAGAAGGTCGGGAACGGCTGGATCGTGTCGTTCATGACGGAAAGCGGCACCCGTGCGCGGATCGCCATGGTGGCCTGCTGGAGCCATTCGCCCGCGTCGGGGCCTAGCGCGTAGGCGCCGGTCAGCCGCTCGCCGTCGGACACCAGCGTCAGGAAGCCGTTCTTCTCGGCATAGGCCCTGGTGTAGGTCGAGGTCCGGGGCACCTCGGCCAGCGAGACGGTGGCCGTGACCGCGCCCTCGGCCTCACCCACGGAGGCGGCCTGCGGGTCGGTGAAGACCACGCGCGGAACGGCGTCGTAGTTCGCCTCCCGCGGCGTGCCGAGGATGTTCGCGGCGGCCACCCGGCCCTGGTACTTGCCCACGTAGGTGAGCGGCCAGATGCCGGTCACGTCGCCGATGGCCCAGACGCCGTCGGCGACGTTCATGCGCGCGTCGACCTCGATGCCCTGCCGGGTGGGCTCGATTCCGACCGTGTCCAGGCCGAGGCCGTCCACGCGGGGCCTCCGGCCGGCGGCCACCAGGAGCCTGTCGCCGCGCAGTGGGTCGCGGTCGGGGAACTCGAGCACGTACTCGCCGTCCTCGAGGCGTGCCGCCGAGGCGTGCTCTCCCAGGCAGATCTCGATTCCCTGAGAGCTCAGTGCCTCGCCCAGGGCCTCTCCCAGCGGTGCCGGCTCACGTCCGAGCACCCGGTCCGCCCCCTCCACGAGTGCCACGGACGCGCCGAAGCGGCTGACCGCCTGGGCCATCTCCACGCCGACCGGCCCGCCGCCCAGCACGAGCAGCCGCCGCGGCACCTCGGTCAGGCCGGTCACCTCGCGGTTGGTCCACACGCCTTCAAGCTCGGACAGGCCGGGGATCGGGGGGAAGACCGGGTCGGAGCCGGAGGCGATCACCACGTTCCCGGCCGCGTAGGCGGTGCCATCCACCTCCACGCGGCCTGGCCCGGCCAGCCGCGCCTCGCCGCGCAGCACGTGGACGCCGCTGCTCTCCATCGAGGCGGCGTGGGCGGTGTCGTCGTAGCTGGACACCATGAAGTCGCGCCATTCGAACGCGGCTTGCCGATCGAGCTCACCGGTCACGGCCTGCGCGGCGCCGGGGGCCTCGCGCGCCGCCTGCAGCGCCTCGCCGGGGCGGAGCAGGGTCTTCGACGGAATGCAGGCGTAGAAGTCGCATTCCCCGCCCACGAGCGCCCGCTCGGCCAGCGCCACTCGCAGCCCGCCCCCGGCCAGGTGGGTGGCGCAGTGCTGCCCCGCCGGTCCGGCGCCGATGACGATGGCGTCGTACTCCGTGCTCACTTGCAGCAGCCTACTGCGGGATGTCGGCGTGTCACATCTCCGCACCGCCGAGGGTCACAACGAGTGACAGCTCACACGAAAGGACAGAACGATGCAGACGGAGAGCAAGGCTCAGAAGATTGCCGTCACGGGCGCCACCGGCCGGGTCGGATCGCCTCTCGTCGAGATCCTCGAGCAGCGCGGACACGATGTGGTCGCGATCGCGCGCTCCAAGGGTGTCGACGTGGTCAGCGGGGAGGGTCTCGAGGAGGCGCTCGCCGGGGTCGAGACCATCATCGACGCGGCCACCGGGCCCTCGCCCGACCAGGATGAGGCGACGGCATTCTTCACCGCCTCGGCGCGGAACCTGCAGCGAGCCGGCGCGGCAGCCGGCGCGAAGCGGATCGTCGTCGTCTCGATCATCGGCATCGACAACTTCCAGGGCGGCTACAACGCGGCGAAGGTGGCGCAGGAGCAGACGCTGCTCGAAGGAACGCTCCCGGTCCGAATCGTTCGCGCTGCCCAGTTCCACGAGTTCGTCGAGGAGCTGGTCGGGTGGATGACCCAGGACGGCGTCGCGTACCTGCCCGAGATGCAGACGCAGCTCGTGGCCGCCCGCGCCGTCGCCGAAGCCCTCGCCGACGCGGCCGAGGAGCCGACGATCGAGAGCGGCAAGATCACCGAGATCGCCGGGCCGCAGGCGGAGCGTCTCGCCGATGCGGCCGCCGCGCTCTTCGCCAGCCGAGGTGACTCGACGGAGATCCGCGAGGCCCCGCAGTCCGGCGACCCGGACGCCACGGCCTACGCGGAGGGCGGCGTGCTGCCCAACCCGGGCGCGAAGCTCGCCGGCCCCAGCTTCCGGGAGTGGCTCGCGGCAGCCTGAGCGGCAACGAGGGGCCGAGCGGCCTTGATCCTCATGCGAACATGTGTTCGCATGACCTCTCAGGGCGGCGCCTACACCAGATTCAGGAACGCCCTCGACTCAGGCAACCTCGTCTTGATTCGAGCCGCTGCCGCGGAGCTCCCGCATGTCCCGCCGCTGAACGACGCGCTCAAGATCTGTCTCGTCCTGCGGGAAGCCGAGCCGGTGGCCTATGAGCGGGCGGTCGTGCGCTGGCTCGGGCGCTTCTGTCTCGAACGCCCCAAGGCGACGCTGGCCGACGTGCTGGACGCCGCCAGGGCCCTCGACCGCATGCGGACCCAGCCGGAGGGCAGCACGCGGCTCCTCGGGAAGCTCGTGGACCGGTCGAGCTAGCGGCCAGGGTGTGCGGCGGGGATACTCGGCGGGCGATGTCGGAGGAGAACGTGGAGACGGTGCGTTCGCTGTTGGAGGCGGCTGAGCGGGGCGACTATTCGGCCACGGTCGGCCTGGCTCATCCCGATCTCGAGATCCGCCCGGCCCTGACCGGTTGGCTCGAGGGGACGGTGTACCGAGGGCCAGAGGGTCTGCGGCAGTTCCTCGAAGACACCGATGCCGCGTGGGCGGAGTTTCACGTCGAGATCCAGGAGTACCGCGATCTGGGCGAGACCGTCCTGGCGCTCGGCCAGACGTGGGCACGTGGACGGGACGACATCAGGGTCGACGATCCCGGCGGCTGGGTGTGCGACATGCGACAGGGGAAGCTCCACCGCCTTCGCACCTTCAACACCTGGGCAGAGGCCCTCGAAGCCGTGGGGCTGTCGGAGTAAGGCGATGTCGCGGGAGAACGTGGAGATAGTGCGCCGGGTCTACGAAGCCGCGGCTCGCCGCGATGCCGCCACCGTTCTCGCCCTGTACGACGCCGGCATCGAGTTGGATGCCTCTCAACTCGGGGTCGCCGGCATCGCCGGAGGGGACGATGCCGTCTACCACGGCCACGATGGGCTTCGGCGTTTCTTTCGGGAGTGGCACGAAGCGTGGACGAGCATCGAGTACGACTTCGAGGAGCTGATCGACGCTGGAGATGAGCACGTGATCGCGGTCGTGACCAGACACGCTCGTGGGCGAGCCAGCGGAGTCGAGGTCGAGCGGGCCTTCGCACTCGTCTGGACGCTCCGCGGTGGCAAGGTCGCCCGGGTGGTGTGGTTTCTGTCGCGGGGCGAGGCCCTCGCTGCCGTGGGGTCGTCGGAGTAGCAACGGGCCTCTGAAGTACCGTCGCCAATACCCGCAAGTAGCGGGAAAATCGAAGCGCTCCCAGCGGCTCGGGCCTCCCCGAGGTGAGAGCCTGACGCATCCGCTCTGGTTTGGGGGCTGGCCACGTCTGGAACTCGCAGGCTCTGTCTCTTGCTCGTGGGTCTCGCACTCACGCTCGGAGCTGCGGCCTGCGCCGGCGGAACCGACGACGCGACCAACATCAGGGCCACCCAGGCGCGCCTCTGGGCGCATGGCTACTCGAACGACGGCCCCACGACCTGGTGGTGGGAGTACGACACGGTGCAGGCGGACCTCGGTACGGCCAACGACACCGAGGTCTGCGGGGTGGGCACTGGGCCGAAGGAGCCCGACAACCGCTGCGGGCCCGCCACCGGCGGATCGGCGGGCAACACGATCCCGCTGAACGTGGTCGTCACGGATCTCACGCCCGACACCACCTACTACTTCCGGGCCTGCGGCCAGGACACGAACGACCCTAGCCCGACCTGCGCCAACACCCGCAGCTTCCGCACGACGCTCGGCGACACGACCGTGACCGTCCTCGGCGGCGCCCTCCAGGTGCTCGGCCCCGGCGTCGACAACGACGTCTTCATCACCAAGTTCACTGACACCGACGGCGTCGTCAAGCTCCGGATCGAGGACCGCGGCTCGAGCATCCAGCCGAGCACGGCCTGCCCGAGCGCTGCCACCGGGGCCTACGACGATGCCGTCAAGTGTCCCAGCGGCAGCCTCACTCAGATCTTCGTGACGCTCCAGGACGGCAATGACGCCGCCACCATCGGCGACACGATCACGATCCCGTCGGATATCGCCGGCGGCGCGGGCAGTGACTTCCTCCAGGGGAGCAGCAGCGCCAACGACACGCTGACCACCGGCCCGGGGGGCAACAGCGGGCAGAGCGCGATGGGAGGCACTGCCAACATCCAGAACCTCAGCGGTGCCGGTGGGAACGACACCTTCAACGTCCAGAACGGCTCCGTGGACCTCATCTACTGCGGCGACGGCAACGACGTGGCCAATGTCGAGGTGGCCGACGGAGGCTGGGAGGGGCTCTTCCAGCATCCTCAGTTCAGCACCTGCGAGACGCTGAACGAGATCCCGTAGAGGGCCCGGGTTGAAGTACCGCCACGGGGATTCGAACCCCGGTTTCCGCCGTGAGAGGGCGGCGTCCTAGTCCCCTAGACGATGGCGGCTCGGCGCGTGATTGTAGCGCCGGGCTTCGGGGCTTCCCGCTACTTTCGGGCTATGGCTCTTCGGCCTCGCACCATGCTTCTGGCCGCCTGTTGGGTCGCGGTCGCGTTCCTGATCCTGGTCGCGGTGGCGTACGGGTCGGCTGACGCGCGTTCGCTCGACGCGCGGGCGCTCCACGGGTTCATCGATCTTCAGCGCCCGGGCGTGGAGTACCGCTTCAACCGGATCGCGATGCTCGGGAACCCCCCGCAGGTAGGGATCATGGCGCTGCTGCTGGCCGCGGTCGGCCTCGTGCGCGGGCGCCCGCGACTCTCGCTCGCG
Organism: uncultured Thermoleophilaceae bacterium; assembly: GCA_963803245.1. GTDB lineage: Bacteria > Actinomycetota > Thermoleophilia > Solirubrobacterales > Thermoleophilaceae > JACVRW01. The sequence continues at coordinate 54,530 of CAWDLI010000001.1, forward strand.
GTGATCGCCCTCCTCGGCGCCACCAGCGTGTCGAGCCAGTTGCTCAAGGCGCTGCTGGCCTACCCGCGCTACGACGGCGTGGTCGACGGCGCCCACGTCTCGCCGGCGGCCTTCCCGAGCGGTCATGCCACCGCCGCGATGTCCATCGCGCTCGCGGCCGTGCTTGTTGCCCCGCCGCGCGCGCGGCCATTCGCGGCGGTGCTGGGCGGGGCCTTCGTGGTCAGCATCGGGTTCACCATCGTCATCCTCGGCTGGCATTTCCCGAGCGACGTGGTGGGCGGCTTCCTGCTCGCCACCGGATGGGCGCTGGTGATCGCGGCGGGCCTGCGGTCGGCCAACGAGCGCTGGCCCGAGCATGCCGGGCGAACCCGCGCCACCGCCACGCTTCAGCGCGGGGTCGACGGGATCGCCACCTTCGGGGCGGCCGCTCTGGTGCTCTTCCTGGTCGTGACCGTCGTGATCGTGGCGGCCACGCTCGTCGTCACGCGCCCGAGCGAGCTCGTGGACTTCGCCGATGAGCACACGGCGCTCGTGGCGGTCGGCGGCGCGATCGCGTTCGCCGCGGCCGCGCTCCTCGGCGGCGTGACCGCCGCGCTGCGACGGTCCTGACCGGGGCGCCCCCGCAAGGGGATATGCTGAGGCGCGTATAGGCCGGTGGTCATGGAAGTCCGGTGCAAAACCGGCGCGGTCCCGCCACTGTGAGCGAGCGTTGAGGCGTCGCAAGAGCCACTGAGGAGCCACGGCTTCTCGGGAAGGCGCGGCGCGGAGCTCCGAGCCAGGAGACCTGGCCTCCGGCCCCCGTCAACGACCCTCGTGGAAGGGGAGACGCATGCAAGCACCTCGTATCAACCCGGGCCGGGCCCTGATGGCCGTGGCCGCGACCGTCGCAGTGGTGGTTCCTTCGACGGCCACCGCCGCCGAGCAGGCCGACCTACGCGTTGAGGGCGCCGGCAGGCCGCTGGGCGCAGCCACCTACCTGACCGACACCGCTCGCATCAAGACCACCTCGAACGCCGGCTGCAAGGGCTCGGGGGACGTGAAGACGGTGCAGGGCCCGAGCGCGATCGGCCTGCTGTGGTCGGGAGCCGCGGTGACCAAGCAGCTGAGGCCGCTCGCCGTGAGCGACGAGTTCGATTTCGGCCTGCTGGTCTGCGGGATCTCGAGCTTCGTGGGCGGGGACACCGCCTACTGGCTCTACAAGGTCGACCACAAGACCCCCGAGGTCGGCGCCGATCAGTTCCCGCTCAGCGGCGGGGAGCAGGTGCTCTGGTACTTCAGCGACACCACCACGAGCGTCAACACGGGCGACGAGCTGGCGCTGCAGGCGCCGGTGAAGGCCAAGCCGAACGGCACGGTCGCCGTCCGCGTGTGGTCCTACGACTCGGCCGGAAAGCGCACGCCCGTTGCGGGCGCCGTTGTGCAGGGTGAGGACGAGGCGACCACCGACGCCCAGGGGAGGGCAACGCTCGCCACGCCGGACCGCGGGACGCTGAGGCTGCGCGCGGAGCATGGCGCGGACATCCCGTCCCAGACCGAGTCGGTCTGCATCACGGCCAAGCCGCGCTGCCCGTCGCGCCGCGGCAAGCGGATCTTCGGCACCGCGAAGGCCGACCGCATCGCCGGCACCAAGGGCCCGGACACGGTCTCGGCCGGCAAGGGCGGCGACCGCGTGAGCGTGCGCGGGGGTGGCATCGACGCCGTGCGCTGCGGCAAGGGAAGTGACCGCGTGAGCGCCGATCGCTCCGACCGCGTGGGGCGCGACTGTGAGGTCGTCAAGCGCCGATGAGGCGGCGGGCTCTCGCCGCCCTCGTCTGTGCGACGGCGCTCGCCGGCTGCGGCCTCGGCGCGGGGGAGGAGCTCGAGGGCGCCGGCGTGACGCTGCGCGTGACGCGCGACTTCGGTCACGAGTCGCTCGGCGCCCACAGCGAGCGAAAGGTGCGCGAGGACCAGACGGTCATGCGGATGCTCACGTCGGACTTCGACGTGGACACCCGCTTCGGCGGGCGCTTCGTGCAGTCGATCGACGGCCTGAAGGGAGCGGGGGCCACCGGTCGCCGCGACTGGTTCTTCTTCGTGAACGGGGTGGAGTCCGACCAGGGCGCGGCCGAGTACGAGCTCTCGCCGGGTGACCGCGTCCAGTGGGACTACCGGCCCTGGGACGAGGCGGAGGCGGTCCCGGCGATCGTGGGCGCCTTTCCCGAGCCGTTTCTCCACGGCCTCGAGGGCAAGCGGCGCCCGGTGCGCCTGGAGTGCGCGGACGCCGACTCGGCCGCGTGCCACGAGGCCGACGAGCGGCTCGAGGGGGCGGGCGTGCCCACCTCGTCGTCCACCGTCGGCGCGCCCAACACCGAGACCGTCACGCGGCTCGTGGTGGCTCCGTGGCCGAGGGCCCGGATCGTGCGCGGAGCGCCCGAGCTCGAGGAGGGGCCCGGCGCGACCGGGGTCTTCGCGCGCCTGAGCGAGGGGAAGCTCGAGCTGCTCGACGAGTCCGGCGACGTTGCGCGCACCGTCCGGCCCGGTGACGGCACGGCGCTCGTGGTGGCTCTGCGCCCGCGCGCGGACGAGCTCGTGTGGCTCGTGACCGGCCTCGACGACGACGCCCTCCTCGCGGGCGCCCGGGCGCTCACCGCGCGGAAGCTCCGCGACGCGTTCTCGGTGGCCGTGACCGGGGACCGGGTGGAGAAGCTGCCGCTGGAGGGCCGATGAAGTTCGTGCCCACCTACCGGCCGCGGCCGAGCGCGCTGCACTCCGCGCGCGCGGGCGTGGCCGCCTTCTTCTGCGGCGCGCTCGCCTTCGCGGGCGCCATCGACCAGCACCCGCTCGTGCTGGGCGCCGCGCTCACGGGAATCGGGCTTGCGGCGGTGGGGGCGGGGGTGTGGCGCGAGGTGCTCGCCGCGGCACGCGTGGCGATCCCGTTCGCGCTCCTCGTGACGATCATCAACCCGCTCGTCTACCAGGAGGGGAACACGCTGCTGGTGCGTGGGGGCGAGGTGCTCGGGCGGCGCATCGACATCACGCTCGAGGCGACCGTGGCCGGCGCACTCGCCGGGATTCGGGTGGTGGTGATCATCGTGGCCCTCTGGCTCATGTCCGTGGCCGTGGACCCCGACGCGCTGCTGCGCCTGTTCCGGAGGATCTCCTACCGCTCCGCCCTCACCGCGTCGCTGGCCACCCGGCTGGTGCCGGTCCTGGCGCGCGACGCGACGCGCATGAGCGAGGCGGCGCGCTGCCGGCCGCATCCGGCCAGCCGGCTCGCGGTGGCGCGCTCGGCGCTCGCGGGAGCGCTCGACCGGTCCGTCGACCTCGCCGCCGCGCTCGAGCTGCGCGGTTACGCCATGGCCGGGCGCCCGACGCGACGGCACGTGCGGTGGTCGCGCCACGACATGCGCATCGCCGCGGCCGGCGTGGGCATCGTGGCGGTGGCGGTGGCGGGACGGATCGCCGGGGTGGCCGACGTGGAGACCTATCCGGAGCTCCATCTCGAGCTCGGGAGCGCCGAGCTGGCGCTGGCGGCCGCGATCGTGCTGCTCGCCGCGGCGCCGTTCGCGGGGCGCTCGGCCCGCATGGGGGTGGCCCGTGCCTGAGCCGCTCGTGGTCGCGCGGGACTTCTCCTACGCCTATCCGGAGAGGGACGAGCCGGCGCTCCGTGACGTGAGCCTGTCGCTCGAGCCCGGGACCTTCACGGTGCTGGCGGGGCTCTCGGGATCCGGCAAGTCCACGCTCCTCAGGGCGCTGTGCGGCCTCGTGCCCCACTTCCACGGGGGCCAGGTCGAGGGCGAGCTCACGGTCGCCGGGCTGAGCGTGCGCGAGCACGGACCGGGCGACCTGGCCGCCGTGTGCGGCACGGTCCTGCAGGACCCCGAGTCCCAGGTGGTGATGGGCGGCGTGCGCGCCGAGCTGGAGCTGCCGCTGGAACACGGCGGCGAGACCGCGGCGTCGATAGCCAGGGCCGTGGAGGAGACGGCGCTCGCGCTCGGCGTGGGCGACCTCCTCGAGCGGCGCACGGACACGCTGTCCGGCGGCGAGCTCCAGCGGGTGGCGATCGCGGCGGCGATGACACGCCGCCCCGCGCTGCTCCTGCTCGACGAGCCCACGTCCCAGCTCGATCCGGTAGCGGGCGACGAGCTCGTGTGGCTCCTGCGGCGGCTCAACGAGGACTGGGGCACGGCCGTGGTGATGGCCGAGCACAGGCTCGAGCGCTGCCTGCCGGCCGCCGACCGGGTTCTGGCGCTGGTGGACTCGCGCGTGGCCTGCGACGCCTCGCCGCGCGAGTTTCTGGCATGGGCCGCCGACGCCGCGCCGGGACTGGCCACGCCGGCTGCGCGGCTCTTCTCGCTGGCCGGGCTCGGCCCGCTGCCCACCTCGGTGCGCGAGGCGCGCGCGGGACTCCGCGATGCGGCGCTCACGCCCGCCGCGGTGCCGGCAACGGCGCCCCGGCGGGGCGAGTCGGCGGCGGCACTCGAGGTGCGCGACCTCTGGCTCGAGATCCACGAGGGGCCGACGGTCCTGCGCGGCCTCGACCTCAGCCTGGTGGCGGGCGAGCGCGTGGCTCTCATGGGGCGCAACGGCGCCGGCAAGAGCACGCTGCTGAGGCTCCTGAAGGGCCTGATCGAGCCCACCCGCGGCCGCGTGGAGCGGGGCGGTGAGGTGGCCCTGCTGCTCCAGAACCCCGGCGACTACCTCCTCCACGATCACGCCGAGGAGGAGGCCGGCCCGGACGCCCTTCGTCGCGCGGGGCTCGAGGGGCGCGGGCGGGCCAATCCGCGCGACCTCTCCGGCGGCGAGCGCCAGCGGCTGGCGCTCGAGGTGGTGCTGTCCGGGCGGCCCGGCGCGGCCGTGCTCCTCGACGAGCCCACGCGCGGCATGGATCGCCCGCACAAGGATGCGCTCGCGGCGCGCTGCTCCGAGCTGGCGGCGGGCGGCGCGGCCGTGGTGGTGGCCACGCACGACACCGAGTTCGCGGCCACCTTCGCCGACCGTGTGGTGCTGCTCGGCCCCGGGTTGGTGATCGCCGACGCATCGCCCGGCGAGGTGCTCGGCGGGGGCTGGCACTTCTCGACCGACGTGGCCCGCATCACCGACGGCTCGGCGCTCACGCCGGAGGAGGGAGCCGGTCTGCTGCGCGACCGGCTCGAGGAGGCGCTGGTATGAGCTGGGCGCTCTCGTCGTTCGCGCTGCTGGCGCTCGCCGTGGCGGCGGGGCTTGCATGGTACGAGCGCGAGCGCCCGTCGTCGCGCGTGCTTGCGCTCGTGGCCGCGCTGGTGGCGCTGGCGGTCGTGGGCCGGCTCGCCTTCGCGGCGATCCCGAACGTCAAGCCCACCACCGACATCGTGCTCTTCGCCGGGTATGCGCTTGGCGCCGCGCCCGGCTTCGCGGTCGGTGCGATCACGGCGCTGGTGTCGAACGTGTTCCTCTCCCAGGGACCGTGGACGGTGTGGCAGATGGCCGCCTGGGGCACGGTGGGCGTGGGCGGGGCCCTGTTCGCCCGGGCGATGCGGGGGCGCGAGCCGAGCCGGCTCTCGCTCGCCCTCGTCTGCGGCGCGGCCGGGCTTGCCTTCGGCGCCTGGATGGACCTCTACCAGTGGACGCTCGCCGCGCGCCAGGACCTCGACTCGTACATCGCCATCTCGGTCAGCTCACTGCCGTACAACCTCGCGCACGCGATCGGAAACGTGGGCTTCTCGCTCCTGCTCGGTCCGGCCTTCATCCGCGCCCTCGCCCGCTACCGGCGCCGCTTCGAGGTCCGCTGGGCGGCGCCCTCCGGCGCCACCGCCGCGCTGCTCGTGATGCTCCTGGTGGCGGGCATGGCAGTGGCCGCGCCGGCCCATGCCGCCTCACCCGCCGACAGAGCCGAGCGCTACCTGCGCGGAGCCCAGAACCGCGACGGCGGCTTCGGCGGCGCACCGGGACAGAGCTCGGGCGTGCTCTTCAGCGGCTGGGCCGCGCTCGGCCTGGCCTCCGCGGGGCACAATCCGGGCGACGTGAGCCGCCATGGGCGCTCGCTCGCCGCCTACGTGGCGCGCGCGGGGCGCAGCGAGCGCGACATCGGCGAGGTGGAGCGCACGGTGATGGTGCTCCGGGCGGCGGGGCGCTCGGCCCGGCTCGGTGGACGCGACCTGATCGGTGAGATCACCGCGCGCCGCCGGCGTGACGGCTCGATCGCGAACTACGTGAGCTACACGGCCTTCGGGATCCTGGCGCTGCGGTCCGTGGGGCAGAGCGCCGGCGCGTCCACCGTCGGCTGGCTCGCGGGCTCGCAGAACTCCGACGGCGGGTTCGGCGTGGCGCGCTCGACCCAGAGCGACACCGACATGACCGGAGCCGCCCTACAGGCGCTGGCGGTCACCGGGAGGGCGCGCGGACGGGTGGCGCGGCGGGCGGTGGCCTACCTGCGCAGGCAGCAGAACCGCGACGGCGGCTTCGGCCAGATGGACGGACGCGAGTCCAACTCCCAGTCCACCTCCTACGCGGTCCAGGGGCTCGCGGCCGTTCACGCCGCGCCCGGCGCCGTCGCGCGCGCATTGACCTATATCCGCCGCCGCCAGCGCGGCGACGGCAGCGTGGCCTACTCGGCGTCGAGCACGCAGACCCCGGTGTGGGTCACCGCGCAGGCTCTGATGGCCCTCCGGCGCGCGCCGCTCCCGGTCGCGTCCGTTCCGCGTGCCCCGAAGCCCAAGCCGGCCGCCGACCCTTCCGAGTCTGCCGCGAAGCCCAAGGCGGACGCCAAGAAGGAGGCGGCCGGCGCCGAACCGGCCACCGAGAGGCCGAAGGCCCCCGAAACGCCGGCGGCGGGCGGAAGCGACGCACCGGGCTCGGGCCAGGCCGGCGCCGAGAGCTCGTCCGAGCCCGGGAAGCCCACCGGCCTGGTGGTCGACCAAGAGGGCGGGGGCTCGGAGAGCGGCTCCGACGACGGCGGCGGAGTGCCGCCATGGGTGATGATCCTGGCGGCCACGGCGGTGCTCGCGGCGCTCGTTCCGTTCCGCCGGCGGCTGCTGAGACTCGCTCGCCGGCCCTCGACTGATTGAGTACCCGCATGGCCGACCTGGCGGCCCATGCCGAGCGCCTCCGCACCCTGCTGCTCGCCGACGAGCTGCTCGTGCTCGCCAACGTCTGGGACGTGGCGTCCGCGCGACTCGTGGCCGGGCTGGGCCATCCAGCGCTTGCCACGGCCAGCGCGGCCATCACCGCCTCGCTCGGCCACCCGGACGACGACACGATCCCGCCGGACGAGATGTTCGCCGCCGTGCGCCGCATCACCGCCGCCGTGGAGGTGCCGGTCACCGCCGACGTGGAGGCGGGCTACCGGCTCGAGCCCGTGGACCTGGTGGGGCGGCTGCTCGGCGCCGGCGCGGTCGGGATGAACCTGGAGGACACCGACCACCACGGCGACGCCGAGTTCGTGGACGCGGAGGCCCAGGCGCGCCGGCTGCGGACGGTCAAGGACGCGGCGGGGGCGGCCGCGGTGGACGTGGTGCTGAACGCGCGCGTGGACACGCCAGACCTGGTGGACGCGCTCCGGCGCGCGCGCCTCTACGTCGAGGCCGGCGCGGACTGCGTCTATCCGATCAACCTCGCCGAGCCCGACGACATCCGCGCCTTCGTGTCGGAGCTGGGCGCGCCTGTGAACGTGCTGGTGCGCCCCGGCTCGCCGACGCTGGCCGAGCTTCAGTCCTGGGGGGTGGCGCGAGTAAGCCTGGGGCCAGGCCTGCAGCGCGTGGCGCTCGCCGCGGCGGAGCGCTTCGTCTCCCGCATCGATCCGGACGAGCCGGTCTACCGCCGCTAGCGCAGCGCCCGGGCGATCAGCCTGTCCATCACCCGGTCCGGCACCCGCTTGGCGACCGCCCAGCGCGACTTGGCGTCGCGCCCGACGAGATATCGCGTCTTGGGGCGGTCCGCCGTCATCGCGGTGCCGATCACCTCGGCCACCGCGCTCGGCTCGAGCCCGGTGCGCTCGGCGATCCTCACCGACTGGGTGCGGATCGAATCTCGCAGTCGTCCGTAAAGCCGCTCCATCTCGGGCGGCATCGAGGCCGACATCTCGTCGGCCACGGCCGTTCCCTTGCGCCAGATCGGCGTCTTCACGCCGCCGGGCTCGATCACGATCACCTCGATGCCCTGCCCGCGCAGCTCTCGGCGGAGCGTGTCGCTCACGCCCTCGAGCCCGAACTTCGACGCGTGGTAGGCGCCGGTGAAGGGGAACGCTATGCGGCCTCCGATCGACGTCACGTTGAGGATCCGCCCTCCGCCCCGTCGAACCGCCGGCAGCAGGGCCTGTGTGACGGCCACCTGGCCGATCAGGTTGATCTCGATCTGCTGGCGAAAGTTCTCGATCGGCAGGAACTCGAGCGGGCCGGCCACCGCCACGCCCGCGTTGTTCACGAGGCCTGCGAGCGGCTGGTCGGCGAACCGCGCGCGCAGCGCCTCGATGTGGGCCGAGTCCGTCACGTCGAGCCTGACCGTGTCGAGCCCGGCGGCCTTCAGCCGATCGTCGTCCTCGTCGTTCCGGACGCCGCCCACGACGCCGAATCCGAGACCGGCGAGGTGCAGGGCGGCGGCTTCCCCGATTCCGGTCGAGGCGCCGGTCACGACCACGGTTCCGCTCGCCATCGGTCTCCTTTTCGGTTGCGGGTCCGCCAGCAACCTATCCGGTAGCGTCGATGCGGTGGAAATCGAAGAGGCGATTCGCACCCGGCGCACCCACAAGGCCTACGGGCCGGACCCGGTGGACCGGGACACGCTCGAGCAGCTGCTCGAGCTGGCGCGCTGGGCGCCGAACCACCACCTCACGAATCCATGGCGCTTCCGCGTGCTCGGCCCTGAGGCGCTCGAGCGCCTGAAGGCGGCGGCCGGGCCTGAGGCGGCGGGAAAGCTCGATCGCGCTCCCACGCTCGTGGTCGCCTCCGCCACGCAGTCCGGCGACCCCGTTCAGGACGACGAGGACCTCTGCGCCGCCGCGGTGGCCACCTACGTCGTGCTCCTCGGCGCCCACGCGCGGGGGCTGGCCGGCTACTGGCGCACCCCGGCCGTGCTGCGCTCCGCGGAGGGCCGCGCGGCCGTGGGCATCGAGGACGGGGAGCGGGTGCTCGGGTTGATCCATCTGGGCACGCCGCGGCAGGAGAAGGAGCCGCCTGAGCGCCTGGCTCCCGGCGAGTTCGTAACGTTCCTGCCGTGATCCCGCGCGCGGACGCCCTGGCGGCCCTGGAGCGCGACTCCTACGACCTGGTCGTGGTCGGCGGGGGGATCACCGGTGCCGGCGTGGCCCTCGACGCCGCCTCGCGCGGGTACAGCGTGGCGCTCGTCGAGCGGAGCGACTTCGCGTCGGGCACGTCGAGCCGCTCGTCGAAGCTGATCCACGGCGGCCTGCGCTACCTGCAGAACTTCGACCTCGGCCTCGTGCGCGAGGCGCTGCTCGAGCGCTCGCAGCTCGTGAAGCTGGCCCCGCACCTGGTCAGGCCGCTGCCGTTCCTCGTCCCCAGCTTCGGGGGCAAGCGCCCCGACCGGCTGCTGGGCATGGGGCTCAACATGTACGACGCGATGAGCTGGCGCCGCGGGCGCGACGAGGACACCGACTGGAGCCCCGCGCGTCACCGCACCATCGACGGTGCCGAGACGGTGCGGATGCTCCCGTCGCTCGCGGGGCGCGACCCCACGGCCGCGTACCTCTTCTACGACTGCCAGACCGACGACGTGCGCCTGGTGCTGACCGTGCTCGGGGAGGCGGAGCGCTTCGGCGCGGTGATGGCCAACGGCTGCGAGGTCACCGGCCTCGTGGAGCGCGACGGGCGGGCGGCGGGCGTGCTGGTCCGCGACGTGGCCGGCGGCGGCGAGTTCGAGGTGGCGGCCACGAACGTGGTCAACGCCACGGGCGTGTGGGCGGACCGCATCCGCCCCGACGAGCTCTACCGCGAGGAGGAGGTGCCGCGCATCCGGCCCAGCCGCGGCACGCACGTGATCCTCTCGCGCGACTCGCTCGCCGTGGACGCCGGCGTGATCGTGCCCGGCCGCCGGCGGGCGCACCGTGTTCGTTCTCCCCTGGCTGGGGCGCACGCTCGTCGGGACGACCGACAACGACTACGAGGAGCGCGACCTCGACCACGTGCCCGCCTCGGACGCCGACGTCGACTACCTGCTGGAGGCCGTGAACGCCTTCTTCGGCACGGAGCTGGGCGCGGACGACCTGACGGGCGCCTACGCCGGGGTGCGTCCGCTCATCTCCACCGGCGACCCGAAGAAGTCGGTGGACATCTCCCGCAAGGCCGAGCTCTACGAGACCAGCTCGGGTCTCGTGACGATCACCGGCGGGAAGCTCACCACCTGGCGGCGGATGGCCAAGATGGCGGTGGACCGGCTCGTGGAGCGCGAGGGCCGCGAGGCGCCCTGCCGCACGCACGAGATACCGCTCGGCCTGCCGATCGACCCGGAGGCGCTGCAGGCGGCGCCCGGCGTGGACGAGTCGACGCGCGCGCACCTCGCCGGGCGCTACGGCCACGCCGCTCACGAGGTCATGGCGCTGGCCGCCGCCGACCCGGCGCTCGCCGCGCGTGTGAGCCCGGACCTGCCCGACCTGGTGGCGGAGGCCGCGTTCGCGGCACGGCGCGAGCAGGTGCTGTCGCTCGCGGACGTGCTGCTCAGGCGCACCCGTCTCGGCCTGCTCGATGCACGCGTGCTGTCCGCTCCGGGCGCCGACGGCACCGTTCGCGCGGCGCGGGCGGTGGGTGCGGAGCTCGGCTGGAGCGACGAGCGGGTGCAGGCCGAGCTGGCCGGCTGGCGCGAGGTGGCGCGCGCCGAGGGGCTCGTGCCCAGCTCCGCGGAGGAGGCCCTGGAAGCGCCCGAGGAAGCGGCATGAGCGTCTCGCTGCGGGGGCGCGCGCTCTCGGTTGAGGAGCCGGTGCTGATGGGGATCGTGAATGCGACCCCCGACTCGTTCTCGGACGTGCAGCGACCCAAGCGGCTCGACGAGCTGGTGGAGCTCGCCCTGCGGCTCGGCGCCGAGGGCGCGGAGCTCATCGACGTGGGCGGCGAGTCGGGCCGCACCGACCGGCCGGCCGTGCCGGTCGAGGAGGAGATCGCGCGGGTCGTGCCGCTCGTCGAGCGCCTGGCCGCGGAGGGGCTGACGGTGTCGGTGGACACGTGGCGGGCGCCGGTGGCGCGGGCCGCGCTCGCGGCGGGGGCGGCGATGATCAACGACGTGAGCGGGCTGTCGGAGCCCGAGCTGGCCGACGCTTGCGCCGAGACCGGCGCCGCGCTGGTGGTCACGCACACCCGCAGCGCGCCGAAGCTGAAGGCCTATCCCGACTACGACGACGTGGTGGGCGACGTGATCGCCCTGCTGGCCGAGCGCTGCGCCGAGGCCCGCCGGCGGGGCGTGGCGGACGATCAGCTCGTGCTCGACCCCGGTGTGGACCTGGCGAAGACCCCTGCGGAGTCCGTGGCCGTACTGCGCCGCCTCGACGAGGTGCGCGCGCTCGGCCGGCCGCTGCTGCTCGCCCTGTCGCGCAAGGACTTCATCGGCGTGATCACCGAGCGCGCGCCCTCGCAGCGCCTCGCCGGCACGCTTGCGGCGGTCGGTGCGGTGGTGGACGGGGGCGAGTCGATCCTGCGCGTGCACGACGTGGCTGCCGTGCGCGACTACCTGGCCGTGCGCGGCGCGCTGCGCGGCGATGTGGAGCTGCCGCAGGAGCGCCGGCTGGCCGAGGAGCTGCGGCGGGAGCCGGCGGTTTGAGCGCGCCGTTGCCGAAGCAGGCGGCTCGGCCGCGTGCGCCCGGACATCATTTCCGGATAGCGCAGCTGTCCGACATCCACTGCGGGTCGCCGCACTTCGTCCCCGACCTGCTGGACCTGGCGATCGAGGAGGTGAACGAGCTCTGCCCGGACGTGGTGGTGGTCTCGGGCGACCTCACGAACGACGGGTTCCGGGGCGAGTACGAGCTCGCGGCCGAGTACCTGAGCCGGATCGTCTGCGAGCAGATGATCGTGATCCCCGGGAACCACGACTCGCGCAACGTGGGCTACGTGCACTTCGAGGAGCTCTTCGGCGAGCGCCGCGCGGAGCTCCACCTCGACGGGGTGTCGATCCTCGCGGTCGACTCCACCGAGCCCGACCTCGACCACGGGGTGATCGGGCGCGGGCGCTACGAGTGGATCCGCGAGCGCTTCGGCGCGCACGAGGCGTACCTGCGCGTGTTCGTGCTCCACCATCACCTGCTGCCGGTGCCCGGCACCGGGCGTGAGCGGAACATCGTTCACGACGCGGGCGACACGCTCGAGACGCTCCAGCGCGCCGACGTGCACCTCGTGCTCTCCGGCCACAAGCACGTGCCCTACGCGTGGCGGCTCGAGGACCTGTTCGTGGTCAACGCCGGCACGGTCTCCACCACGCGCCTTCGCGGCAAGACGAAGCCCTGTTACAACCTGGTCGAGGCCACGCCCGAGCGGGTGCGGGTGCTCCGCAAGACCCCGGGGCAGGATGAGGACGCGATCCTCTCGTTCGACCCGCGCACCTACGAGTACGACAAGGACTCGTCGCTGCTGGGCGAGACGTATCGCGGTTAGCGAAGCCCGGGTGGCGGACGGTCCAGTCATCGCGCTGATCGACGGAGAGCACCACCCGGCCGCCGTGTCGGCGGCGCTCGACCGGCTGGAGCGCGAGCGCGGCCTGGCGGGCGTGATCTTCTGCGGCGGCGAGGAGAAGCTCGCGCCCGGTCCGCTCGAGGACCACTACGGGCGCCCGGTCGAGAGCGATCCGGACGCGGCGCTGGCGCGGCTCGCGCCGGACGCGGCCTGCGTGGTGGACCTGGCCGACGAGCCGGTGGTCCCGGCCGGCCGCAAGCTGGGCCTGGCGGCACTCTCGCTGCATCTGGGCCTCGCCTACGAGGAGCCGGGCGCCCGATTCGACCCGCCGGCCTACGCCGAGGTGAGCACGGACGCGGCGAAGCTCGCGGTCATCGGGACCGGCAAGCGCACCGGCAAGACCGCCGTGGCCGGACACTGGGCCGCGCTGCTGCGAGGCCGCGCCCTCGACCCGGTCATGGTCTGCATGGGCCGTGGCGGTCCCGCGGAGCCGCGCACGGCGCCGGCCGGCACCGGGCTCGACCACCTGCTCGAAGCCGACGCCCGCGGCGAGCACGCGGCCTCCGACTACCTGGAGGATGCGGTGCTGGCGGGGGTGCCCACCGTCGGCTGCCGGCGCGTGGGCGGCGGCCTGGCGGGCGAGCCCGCCGAGTCGAACGTGGCGGCCGGAGCGGCGCTGGCCGCGGCGATGGATCCCGGGGCGATCGTGTTCGAGGGCTCCGGCGCCTGCATCCCCCCGGTCGCCGTGGACCGCACGGTGTGCGTGCTGGGGGCGGGCGCCCCCGAGCCGTTCGCGGAGTACCGGCTGCTGCGGGCCGATCTCGTGCTGGCCGCCGAGGGCGCGCAGGCGCCGCCCGGAGCGCTGCCCTTCTCGCTGCGCCCGGAGCCGGCGGAGCCGCTGCCCGCGGACGCGACGGTGGCGCTCTTCACCACCGGGGCCGATCACTGCGAGGGAGTCGAGCCCGTCGTGGCGTCCACCAACCTGGCGCGCCGCGCCGCGCTCGCGGAGGATCTCGATCGCGCCGCCGCGTCGGGTTGCGACGTCTACCTCACGGAGCTGAAGGCCGCGGCCATCGACACCGTTGCGCGCCGCGCCCTGGCCGAAGGCGCGCGGGTCGTCTTCGTCCGCAACCGGCCGATCGGCGTGGACGAAGCGCTCCTGGAGGTGTGGGGCGGTGCCTGAGACGATCGTCTTCCACAAGGGTCACGGCCTGCCGTACTCGAAGGGCCTGATGGCGCAGAGCCTCTCGGCCACCGGCCTGTCGCCCGAGCGCTCCTTCGAGCTCGCCCGCGTGGTCGAGCGCCGGCTGGGCGAGCGCGGCCTGACCGAGATGGACGTGGAGGCCCTCAAGGCCGTGACCGAGGAGGTGCTCCTGGCGGAGGAGGGGGAGGCGGGGGTGCGCCGCTTCCGTGCCTGGAGCCGGCTCGGCCGGCTCGAGCGGCCGCTCGTGGTCCTGATCGGCGGCACCACCGGCGTCGGCAAGTCCACCCTGGCCACGATGCTGGCCGGCGCGCCTCGGGATCAACCGCGTGATCGCCACCGACGTGATCCGCCAGGTGCTGCGCGCCTTCTTCACAGCCGAGGCGATGCCCTCGGTGCACCACTCCGCGTTCGACGCCGGCGGCCTCGAGGGCTACGCAGACCAGGCGAGCCACGTGGCCACCGCCACCGAGGCCATGGTCGAGCGCGCCGCGAACGAGGCCAAGCCGATGGTGCTCGAGGGAGTGCACGTGCTCCCCGGCGCGCTCGGCGACGACATCCGCGGCCGCTGCGTGCTGGTGGAGGCGATCCTCGTCGTGGAGGACGCGGAGCTCCACCGCGGCCATTTCTCCCACCGCCCGGGCACTCGGCCCTCGGAGCGCTACCTGGCCGCGTTCTACGAGATCCGGCGGCTCCAGGACCACCTCGCGGAGCGCGCCCGGGCGCAGGGCGTGGCCGTGATCGACAACGCCAGCGTGGACGAGGCGCTGGTCCGGTTGATGCAGCTGGTGCTGGATGCCGTGGAGGACGTGACCTGAGCTTCGCCCGCACCGGCGAGTAGGGTTCTTCGCCTCATGGCGGTCCTACAACGCAAGGAACTCGAGAAGAGCCCGCTCGCGGATCTCCACGCGATCGCGTCCGAGCTGGGCCTGGAGGGCTTCCGCGGAATGCGCAAGGCCGACCTCGTCGAGGCGATCCTGCGCGGCCAGGGCGGGGGGGACGAGAACGGGTCCGACGCCGCCGATGAGCGCGAGCCCGACGAGGTTCCCCAGGACGAGGCGCTCGAGCCGCCCGCAGACGACGACGAGGACGAAGAGGAAGACGACGACGAGGACGACGAGCTCGAGGACGACGATGCGCCGGACCCCGTGGAGGAGGAGCCCGAGGTCGTTGACGAGCCGGCCGCCGAGGAGGAGATCGTCACCGGCGTGCTCGACGTCCTCCCGAACGGAAGCGCCTTCCTGCGCTCGGACCCCGCGCAGCACTCGCGCGACGACGTCTACGTGTCACCCGCCCAGATCCGCCGCTGCGAGCTGCGCTCCGGGGACGAGGTCAGCGGCCCCGTGCGCCCGGCCCGGCGCAACGAGCGCCATCCGTCGCTGGTCCATGTGGAGACGGTGAACGGCGCGGCCGCCGAGCCGCCCGCCGAGCGCTCCTGGTTCAACGACCTCACACCCACCTTCCCGTCGGAGCGCCTCGCCGCGCCCGCGGCGCTCGAGGGAATTCCCTACGGCCTCGGCTCGCGCGTCGCGATCTCCGGAGCGCCCGGCTCGGGCACCACCACATTGCTGCGCGTGATCGCATCCACGCTGGCTGAGAGCCACCCGGACCTGAACGTCCATGTGGCGCTGGTGGGCGTCCGGCCCGAGGAGGTCGCCGAATGGACCGCTCTCGGCGGCGACGTGGTCGGCGGAAGCTTCGACCGCCCCCCCGAGCCGCAGGCGCAGGCGGCCGAGCTGGCGGTCGAGCGCGCCAAGCGCCGCGTCGAGCAGGGCGCCAACGCCGTCGTTGTCATCGACTCGCTCGACGCCCTCTCAGCGGGCGCGCGCCGGCGGCTGTTCGGGGCCGGGCGCAACCTCGACGAGGGCGGCTCGCTGACGGTCTTCGCCGCGGTCGGCGACGGCTCCGAGGCGCTCCGCTGGGCCACCACCCGGATCGTGCTGGAGCCGGCGGGGCCGGACTCGCGCGAGCCCAAGGTGGCCGGCGCGCAGAGCGGGACTCTGCGCGCCGACCGCCTTCAGTAGGCGTCTCCCCGGGTTACTACTTGACTACGAGGGTCTCGGCCATCGTCGTCGGGTGGACCAGGCACACCAGCTTGTAGGTGCCCTTCACCTTCGGCGTGACGGTGTAGGTGCCGCGCTCCTGGCCCCAGTACACGGACGAGAATCCGCGCGGGCCGTTGGCCACGGTGACCGAGTGCGGCTTCGAGCCCGAGAAGCGCCACGTCACCGGCTGGCCGACCTTCGAGGTGATCCTCCCGGGCCGGAAGAAGTCGTCGCCCACGGTCAGCTCGCCACCGTCGAAGGCGGCGAACGCACCGGAGGGCTTGGACAGCTGCGGCACCTTGAGCTCGTAGTTCGGCGTGCGGTCGAAGCGCTTGGGCCTGTTGATCTCGACGATGTCCTTCGGCAGCTTGCCGCACTGCTTCACGGAGTCGTCCTTCACGAACCAGGTGGCCCAGAAGCCCATCGAGGCCACGTGCAGGTTGTGGTTCTCGTGCACGGCCGTGCGGCGCAGCACCTCGCCCTGCCTGATCGGGATGCCCCTGTAGCTCGCGTACGCGCCCGTGCCGATCGGTCCCGGCTCGTGCAGGATCGGGCGGATCGTGTTGTAGACGTGGTTCGCGGGAGCGTGGTAGACGGGCGCCTTGAACAGGCGGCGCTTGCACGTGAGGCTCTGCAGCGTGTGGTACTTCGCGCCGCCGTGCTGGTGGGAGGACGCCATCAGCAACCGGCCGTTGAACGGCGCGACCCAGTCGCTCTGGTCCACGAAGTTCGAGCCCTTCTTGCCGCCGCCGGGCACGTCGTAGGACATGCCGTTCGAGAGCTGGGAGCACTTGCCGATCACGAGCGGCTGCACCGAGGTGCGCTTCTCGGTCGTGTAGTAGACCCGCGTGCGGACGTAGAACGACTTCGGCTTCTTGTAGTGGTTCATCACCATGGCGGTGAGGCTCCACCCCGGGGCCTTCCCGTCGCGGTTTTCGTTCCGGATGCCGTACTTGGCGCGGAAGGCGGGGTTGGTGCCGAGCAGCGGGCCGCCGGTGGGGTGCTCCTCGCCACGTCCGCCGATGAAGCCGGCGCCGCTCCAGCAGCCGCCGGGCGCCTCGTCCACGCGCCCTGGCGCGAAGTAGAGGAAGTGGTGGACCATCATCTTGGCGATCGGGAGCGGCTTGGCCTTGGGGTTCTTGCTGTCCACGAGCGCCTGCTCCGCGAAGCCCGTGATGTAGCCGGGGACGGCCGGAGCCTGCTTGCCGTCCGGCTGCAGGTTCACGTGATGCGAGTCGTGCACGTACGGCAGCGACTGGATCTTCGGCGAGTAGAGCGTCAGGAGTTTGTCCTTTGCGCTCGCCGCGGGCGCGAACACCGTCGCGCACGCCACCAGGACCGCAAGGCCGAACAGCAGACTCCGCTTCACTCTCTCCACCCTCCGTCGAACTCGCTGAACGCGCAGTTAGTTGCAGCGCGACTGCAACAAAGCCTATGACCCCAGGGGGACGAGCGTCAACTAGCGCCGGTAGGCGACCCGGCGCCACGAGGGCTCCGGTGAGAGCTCGATGAGCTCGAAGTTGCGTTCCGGCTGTGCGTAGCCGAAGGAGTGGTCGGTCTCGTTGAAGACCACCTCGAGCTCGCCCTCGAGCACGCGCTGGTCGAGCCACGCGCCGCGGAATACGAGCCGGCGGATCCAGTGGACGAGCGAACGCTCCGAGGGACCGTGCAGGTCGCCCCAGCAGAGGTTGATGTGCTCCCCGAGCTCGGAGTGCGGCTCGTGCACCTCGCCGTTCACCGCGAGGTTCGACGAGATCCTCGCGCTCGTCCAGCCCGAGGGGGCCGTCGACGAAGCCGAGCTTGGTGGCCGCCTGCTCCACGCGCTCGGTGAAATCACGCTCGTTGAACGTGAAGCGAAGCTCCCCGTACTCGAGCACGTAATCGGAGCCGGACTCGTAGTTTCCGCGTCGGGTCGTGTCCATATTCAGTGGGGGCCCCGTGGGGCCGGGCAGGCGTCGCCATCATAGGTCCGATTCCTCCTCGGGGCCTGCCCTGCAACCGGGGTTGCAGGGCGGGGGTGAGTTTTCGGTCAGATTTGCTTGACCCGGCGTGGACGACGCCCGCTCGATACTGCTGGTGGAGGACGACGAGGCCACCCGCCGCTATCTCGTCGACAACCTCGCCGCCGACGGCTTCCGGGTCTTCGCGGCGGCCGGCGCGGACGAGGCCCTGCGCGCGATCGAGGCACGCGCGCCGAGCCTGCTGCTGCTCGACCTGACGCTGGAGCACGGCACCGGCCTCGAGCTGCTCGATCGCGTGCGCGCCGCCGACGGGCTGGCCACGCGCGTCGACCCGCAGCTGCCCGTGATCGTTCTCACCGGCCGGGCGGGGGACGCGGACCGTGTGCGCAGCTTCGCTCGCGGAGCCGACGACCACGTGTGCAAGCCGTTCCTCTACCCGGAGCTGCTCGCCCGCATCCGCGCCCTGCTCGGGCGCGCCGAGGGGCGCGGCCGACGCGGGGTGCTGCGGATCGGCGAGCTCACCGTCGATCCGCTCACGCGCGCGGTGAGCCTCGGCGGCGAGCGGGTGAACCTGGCGGCGAAGGAGTTCGCGCTGCTGCGGGCGCTGGCCGAGGAGCCCACGCGCGTCTACGGCAAGCACGAGCTGCTGCGCGACGTCTGGGGCTACAAGTCGATGGGCAACACGCGCACGCTGGACGCGCACGCGTGCCGGCTGCGCAAGAAGCTGCGCGGGTCCTCGCGCAGCTGGGTGCTGAACGTTCGCGGCGTGGGCTACCGGCTGACGGACGCGCTGTGAGGCGCTTCGCCGCCGGCTACCAGGGTGGCCCGACCATCGGGCGCGGCTTCTTGTCCGGCTCGAGGAATGCGGGGCGATCCTCGGGGCCGACCAGCGGGCCCACGACCACGGAGAGGAAGAGCAGTACTCCGATGAAGATGAGGACGAATTCCATGGTCTACATCGAGTGTAGTCCTCGCCCGAGGGTTCGAGACGATGGATGAAGCGGGCGCTCCGCTGCTCGCGCTGGTCGCGCTCGGCCTCCTGTTCGCACGTATCCAGCGACTGCGCGGGCGCCTCGAGCGGGTGGCCTGCGCGGAGCACGAGCTGCGCGGAGCGGCCACCGCTCTGGGGCTCGTCTGCCAGAGCTGGCGCCGCGACCCCGGCTCGGGGCCGCCGGTGGACGGGGTGGAGTTCCAGCTCGACCGGCTCTGTGCGGGGCTGGCCGACCTCGACGTGGCGCGCGGAGGCCGGCGTGCTCCGGCAGGCAGGGCCCCTGTCGACCTGCGCCGCTTCCTCGACGCGTCGGTGGCTCCGTGGCGATCGGCCGCCGACGCGGACGGCTCGGCGCCCGCGCTCGAGCTGAGCACCGACCGAGGGCGGCTCGCCCAGGCGCTCGGGAACCTGCTCGCCAACGCGGCCGAGCACGGCCTCGGCCGGGCCGAGCTGCGCACGCGCGCCATTCCCTCCGGCGTGCGGCTGGAGCTGCGCAACGCTCGCGGGCCGGCTCGAGCGTCCCGGCCGGGCCGCGGCCGCGGGCTCGCGATCGCGGAGCGGGCCACCCGGGAGCTGGGCGGGAGTCTCCAGGTGAGCGTGGACGGCGACCAGGTGGTGGCCGCGCTCGAGCTACCAGCCGACGCGCCGCGCGCTGCGTGAGCGTCCGCCGGCGCGGCTTCCTGCTGGTATCGCTGGCGCTGGCGTGCGGCGGGCTGGCCGCCTCGCGGGTGCGCGAGATGGAGGGCGAGGTGGAGGCGCGCGTCGGCCCGGCGCTGCCGGTGCTGGTGGTCACGCGCGACGTGCAGCCCGACACGCGCATCGGTCGCGACGCGCTCAGGGTCGTGCGGGTCCCGGCTCGCTACGTGCCGCCCGACGGGCTCGCGTCCATCCGACGAGGCTGCGGGCGCCCGCGCCGCCACCGCGCTGCCGCGCGGGAGCTACCTCACGGCGAGCGGGCTGCGCGGCGCGCGCTCCGGCCGGCGCCCCGGTGCGCTCGGTCCGGGAGAGCGGGCGGTGGACGTGGGGGTCGCGGGCGGGAGCGCTCTGGCGGCCGTCCCGCCGGGCACGCTCGTCGACGTGCTGGTGTCGAGCGAGCCGGGCGGCGGAGCCGGCCGCACGGTGCTCGCGCTCGAGCGGGTCGAGCTGCTCGCGACCGGGCCGGCCGATGCCGGCCCGGACACCGGTGAGGGCGCGGCTGCCACGGCCACGGCCCGGGCCACGCTGCGGGTGACCGTGCGCCAGGCCGTCTATCTGGCGGCGGCGGAGAACTACGCGCGCGAGGTGCGCCTGCTGGTGCGACCCCCGGGCGACCGGGCTCGCGCCGGCGGAACGGTCGTGGGCGCCGGCGACCTGTGAGCTAGACGGGCGCCTCGAGCACGTCCACGCCGCCGTCCGGGCGCCCCAGCAGCGCGCGCTCCGCCATGCCCAGGAAGAGGCCGTGCTCCACCACGCCGGGCACGCACTCGACGCGCACGTCGAGATGGGCGGGGTCGGCTGCGGTGGGAATCGCGCAGTCGAGGATCAGGTGCCCCTCGTCCGTCAGGTAGGGCCCCGCGCCGTCCATGCGCAGCTCGGGATCCGGCAGCAGCTCCTCGAGCCGGCGGCGCGTGTCGGGCCAGCCGAACCGCACGACCTCGACCGGCAGCCGGGTGCGCTCGCCGAGCCGCTCCACCCGCTTCGCCGTCTCGGCGACGACCACGAACCGGCGCGCCGCCGCGATCACGATCTTCTCCCGCAGCAGCGCCCCGCCGCCGCCCTTGATGAGCCCGAGCCGCGGGTCCACCTCGTCGGCGCCGTCGAGCGCCAGGTCGAGCGGCGCCCCTCCGTCCAGCTCCACGATCTCGATGCCGGCCGCCGCCGCCAACTCGCGCGTGCGCTCGGAGGCCACGGCCGCGCGAATGCCCTGGCGCTCGCCCAGTCGCTCGACCACGGCCCACACCGCGCGGCCCGAGCCGAGGCCGATGGTCATGCCGGGCTCCACGAGGGCGGCTGCCGCTTCGGCGGCCGCCTGGCGGGCGCGCAACTCGCCTTCGGCGCTCACGCCCGGAGCATCGCAGCCCACGCGGTCGCGCCTGCTTTCGGCCGGACAAGCGTCCGGCTCGCCGCTAGACTCTTACGAAACGTAAGTAGGGGCCATCACCGACCCCGGATGGAGAAAAACTGATGGAGAGACTCGTACTGATACCGGTGGACGATTCAGTCGTCTTCCCCAACATGTCGGTCACGCTGGCGGTTGACGTCGGCGACGAGGAACGCGTGGTGCTGGTCCCCCGCAAGGGCGACGAGTTCGCCAGCGTCGGGACCGTGGCGGAGGTGGGCGAGCGGATCAAGCTCCCCGGCGGCGCGCGAGCCGCTCTCCTGAATGGCCTTCACCGTGCCCAGATCGGCGCGGCGTCGAGCGATCCCATGGGCGTGCTGCGTGTCGACGTGACCCCGCACCCCGACGCCGAGCCGGTGGACGGCCGCACTCGCGAGCTCGAGCGCGAGTACCGCGCGATCGTCGAGGAGCTCCTCGAGCTGCGTGGCGACGACGGGCGCATCTCGGCGTTCGTCCGCTCGATCACCGAGCCGGGCGCTCTGGCCGACACCTCGGCGTACGCCCCCGACCTGAGCTATGAGCAGAAGGTCGAGCTGCTCGAGACCCTCGATGTGACCGAGCGCCTCGATAAGGCCGTTGCGATGCAGCGGGAGCGGCTCGCCGAGATGCAGGTGCGCACGCGCATCCGCGACGACGTGCAGTCCGGCGCCGAGAAGCAGCAGCGTGAGTACTTCCTGCGCAAGCAGATGGAGTCGATCCGCAAGGAGCTGGGCGAGGACGAGGGCTCGGTCGCCGAGGAGTACCGCGCGAAGATCGAGGAAGGCGGCATGCCGGAGGCCGTGCGCGAGCAGGCCGAGCGCGAGCTCGGGCGTCTCGAGCGCATGGGCGACTCCTCGGGTGAGGCGTCGATGATCCGCACCTACCTCGACTGGCTCGTGTCCGTGCCGTGGAGCGACCGCTCCGACGAGCGGCTCGATCCGGTGCACGCGCGTGAGGTGCTGGACGCAGACCACGCGGGCCTCGAGGACGTGAAGGACCGCATCGTCGAGTACATCGCCGTGCGCAAGCTGCGCCAGGAGCGCGGCATCGCCGAGGACAAGCGCTCCGGCGCGATCCTCACGCTGATCGGGCCTCCCGGAACGGGCAAGACCTCGATCGGCGAGTCGATCGCACGGGCCACGGGCCGCGAGTTCGTGCGCATGTCGCTGGGCGGCGTGCGCGACGAGGCCGAGATCCGCGGTCACCGTCGTACCTACATCGGCGCGCTGCCGGGTCGGCTCGTCCGTGCCCTGCGGGACGCCGGGACGATGAACCCGGTGATCATGCTCGACGAGGTCGACAAGGTCGGCGCCGACTGGCGCGGGGATCCCAGCGCGGCACTGCTCGAGGTGCTCGACCCGGCCCAGAACCACTCCTTCCGGGATCACTACCTGGACGTGGAGCTGGATCTCTCGGAGGTCGTGTTCATCGCCACGGGCAACGTGGCCGAGACGATCCCGGCGCCGCTGCTCGACCGCATGGAGGTCGTGCGCTTCGACGGCTACACCACCGAGGAGAAGGTGTCGATCGCGAATGGCTACCTGTGGCCGCGTCAGCGTGAGCGCAACGGACTGCGCGAGGACGAGGTCGAGATCGCGGACGACGTGATGCGCGCGATCGTGACCGAGTACACCCGCGAGGCGGGCGTGCGCGGACTCGAGCGCGAGCTCGGCACGCTCCTGCGGAAGACCGCCACCCGACTGGCCTCGGCCCAGGTGGAGGCACCGGTGACGGTGGACCTCGACCTGGTGCGCGATGCGCTCGGCAGGCAGCGGTTCTTCCAGGAGTCGGCAGAGCGGACCGCGGTGCCCGGCGTGGCCACCGGCCTGGCTGTGACCGGAGCCGGCGGGGACGTGCTGTTCGTCGAGGCCACCTCGATGAAGGGCAAGGACGCACTCGTGCTTACCGGCCAGCTCGGCGACGTCATGAAGGAGTCGGCGCGAATCGCCCTCTCGTACGTCCGCGGTCACGCGGACGAGCTGGGCGTGGACGACGACTCGTTCGACGCGCGCGAGTTCCACGTGCACGTGCCGGCGGGAGCCATCCCGAAGGACGGTCCGAGCGCGGGGATCACGATGACCACCGCACTGGCGTCGCTCCTGAGCGGGCGCCCCGTGCGGCACACGGTGGGCATGACCGGCGAGGTCACGCTCCAGGGACGCGTGTTGCCGATCGGCGGCCTCAAGCAGAAGGTGCTTGCGGCGCATGCCGCCGGGCTCACCGACGTGATCATCCCCGAGCGCAACCGGGGCGACCTGGACGAAGTGCCGGAGGAGGTCCGGGAGCAGATGGCCTTCCACCCGGTCATGACGGTGGGCGAGGTGCTCGACCTCGCGCTCGAGCCCGAGCGGGAACCGCTTACCGCTTAGTCAAATGCTCTGGGTGAGCCCGCCGTCCACGAGCAGCGCGACTCCGGTCACGTAGCTCGCGGGCTCCGAGCAGAGGAACGCGGCGGCCGCCGCGATCTCCTCCACCCGCCCGAGGCGGCCGCTGGGCACCTGCCCGGTGGCCGCCTCCTCGGCGGCCGCCAGCGACCCGTAGTTCTCCTTCAGGCGATCGGTCGCGATCCGCCCCGGGAGGAGGGTGTTCACGGTCACGCCGTCGCGGGCCACCTCGCGGGAGAGCTGCTTGAAGGCGCCGAGCAGCCCGCTGCGGTGCATGGTCGAGAGCATCAGGCCGGGGATCGGCTCGCGTGCGCTGCTGGACGACACGCCCAGGATCCGGCCGAAGCCGCGTTCGCGCATCCCGGCCATAGCCGGGGTGATCAGCGCGATCGGCGCGAGCACGAGCTGGCGGTAGGCCTCCTCCCACTGCTCGCGGGAGAGCTCGAGCGAGCTCGCGCTCGGCGGCGGCCCGCCTGTGTTCGTGACGAGCACGTCCAGCGGGCCGAGGTCGGCCTCCACCCGGGCGACCATGGCCGGCGCGCCGTCCACGTCCCCCGAGTCGTACACGTAGGCGCGTGCGCCGATCTCGCTCGCGGCGCTCTCGATCCGCTCCTTGGAGCGCGAGCTGACCGCCACGCGGGCGCCCTCGGCGGCAAGCGCGCGGGCAATGCCGAAGCCGATCCCGCGCGAGGCCGCCGTGACCAGCGCCGTCCTGCCCTCGAGGCCGAGGTCCACGTCGGTGAGGCTATCCGGCGGCGCTCGTATGGTCCCCGCGGTGATCGTGCTCAGGCGTCTGCTGCTGCTTCTGATCGTCGGCGGTGTGGCCGGGGTGTGGCTGCGGCGCAGGCTCGAGCCGCCGTCACCCGAGCTGCCCTACTCGGGACCCGGGCCGCTCGAGATCGAGACGGGGGAGATGAACGTGGTCGCGCTGCCGCTCGAGGACGAGCTGGCGCTCGTGGACCCGGCGGAGCCCGAGGTCCGGCGCACGGAGGCCGAGGTCCAGCCCATCGTCCCGCCCGGTGAGGAGTCGGAGGGCGGCCAAGAGAGCGTGGACATCGTCTCGGTCGTTGACGACCTGCTCGAACCGCCGCGCTAGAGCGGACACGGCGTCACTGCGTAGGGATCCGCACAAGGACGCCGCCGCACGCGGCCGGTCAATCTGCTTCCATACCTGCCTTCGTAAGTAGTCCAAGTCGAATCGCCGAGTTCCGGTCGTCCCGATGACCGGAAGCGGGGGAACCAACGCGGCCACCCAGGTCGCCGGGGCGAATCGCCGCGCATCGAGCGGCGTAGCGCACTTTCCAGCGCGAGCCCGTCAGCTCACCTCGTAGGCACCGGAAAGGGGACACAAGACGTGCGAGTGAGAGTCGGTGCCGCATGCCGCCCGTTGGGGGCGGCCACGGTGGTCTTCGTCGCGCTGCTCTGCCTGAGCGGCGGCGCCATGGCCGCCGGAAGCGCTGTCGCGCCGTCCAGCGGTGAGGTCGTGCTCGAGCGCGGGGACAGCGGTCCCGCGGTCAAGCGCCTCCAGCGTCGCCTCCGCATCAGTCCGGCCGACGGGCAGTTCGGAAGGCTCACCGAGCGCGCCGTCAGGCGCTTCCAGCGCCGCAAGGGCCTCACCGCCGACGGCGTGGTGGGTCCGCAGACGCGCAGGGCGCTTGGACTCAGGGCAGTGACCAGCTCGGTCGTCGAGACATCGGTGCGGCTGCCACGCGTGCTCCGCCGGATCGCCGAGTGCGAGTCCGGCGGCGATCCCACGGCCACCTCGCCGGACGGGCGCTATCGCGGCAAGTACCAGTTCACGCGCTCCACCTGGCGTGCGCTCGGCGGCGACGGCGACCCGGCCGACGCGTCCGAGGCGACCCAGGACCGGATCGCGCTCAAGCTGTACCGGCGCAGCGGCACCACGCCCTGGCCGAGCTGCGCCTAGCTCGGCGCGGGCGCCCGGCGCGGCACGCGTAGTACCCCCGCCAGCGTGACCGCGCACGCCACGCCGAGCAGCGCGTAGGGCAGCGCGTCGACGGTGGCGTCTGCCAGCGCCGCCCCACCCGCGCTTCCCACCATGTGACCGGTTGCCCAGGCCAGGTTGGCCAGGCCGAACGCCAGCGCCTGGTCGAGGCCCGCATCCTCGGCAGCGTCCGACAGCAATGCCATCGCTGGCGCCCAGAAGGCGCCCAAAGCCGACACGGTCGCCAGCAGTGCGAACGCCATCAGCAGGATCGTGTCCGGCAGGGGGAGCAGCGCCGCCATCACCACAGCGCCGGCCAGGCCGACTCGGATCGGCGCCAGGCGCCCATGGCGGTCGGAGAGCCGGCCGCTCACCGGGCTCAGGACCGCCTCCGCGCCGGCCACCAGAAGGAAGATCAGACCGATCAGAGCGCCGGACGCCCCGAGCTCGTCCAGCCGGAGCGGAGCCAGCACCTCGATCACGCCGCCGAAGATCGCCGGGAGCGTGAACAGCCAGAAGCCCACGATCACCGCCCGCCGGCGCAGGGCGCGTCCGAGGGCTCGCATCCCGGCGCTCCGCTCCGGCGGGGTGCCGGGCACCGTCCACGCCCAGGCGGCCAGGCCGCAGGCGACCACGGCCACGCCGCTGAACACGAGCTCCGGGCTCGAGATGGTGGCGAGCCCGCCGAGCGCCGGGCCGAGCAGCACGCCAACGATCGCGGCGCCCAGCGCTGAGCCGATCACGGTGCCGCGCTTCTCGGCCGGCGACGCCGACACCAGCCACGTGAGCCCGCCCGCCCAGGTGCAGGCGCCGCCCAGTCCCTGGGCGAAGCGCGCCACGTCGAGAACGACGACGCTCTGGGCAAAGCCGAAGGCCACGCTCGTCACTGCGAGCAGGCCGAGGCCCACCAGCACCGTGGGCTTGACGCCCACCCGCGCCGCCAGCCAGCCGGCCGGGAGCGAGCCCACCAGGGTGCCGGCCGGGTAGGCAGCCGCGAGCACGCCGGCGGCGGACTTGGAGAGGCCCAGGTCGTCGCTGTAGGTCGGAAGCAGCGGCGCGACCGCCGCGAAGAACATCGTGTCGACCAGCACCACCGCCCAGACGAGGAGGAAGAGCCGGCGCATGGCTGCCAAGGCTACGCGCTGCGGTTCGGCACAATCCAGGCATGCCGGCGATCCGTGACGAGCTCGACGACTTCCTTCGCATCCCCTCGGTCTCCACCGGTGGGGGTGACGCCCCGGAGCTGAAGCGCGCCGCCGAATGGGTCTGCGAGCGAATCGAGG
Organism: uncultured Thermoleophilaceae bacterium; assembly: GCA_963803245.1. Taxonomy (GTDB): domain Bacteria; phylum Actinomycetota; class Thermoleophilia; order Solirubrobacterales; family Thermoleophilaceae; genus JACVRW01. Next base: position 80,986 of record CAWDLI010000001.1, read on the forward strand.
GCGCGGGGGGCGAGGCGGGTCTCGTGACGATCGACGGGGGCCACCCGATGGCGATCGGCGAGCTGCGCTCGAGCCGGGCCGACGCCCCCACGGTGCTGGCGTACGGCCACTACGACGTCCAGGACGTGGGCGCGCTCGACGCCTGGCTCAGCCCGCCGTTCGAGCCCACCGAGCGCGACGGCCGCCTCTACGCGCGCGGCGCCGCGGACGACAAGGGCAACTTCCTGCCGCTCCTCCACGTGGGGTGCGAGCTCGCGCGCGCCGGCGAGCTGCCGGTGAACGTGCGTTTCTGGGTCGAGGGCGAGGAGGAGATCGGGTCCGCGTCGGCGCTGCGGTGGATCCGCGAGGACGAGCGCGGGGCCGACTGCGCGCTGGTGTTCGACTCCGGCATGGTGAACGAGCGCACGCCCATGATCACCGTCGCGACGCGCGGCCTGGTGGGCGTCTCGGTCGCGGTGCGCACGGGCGCGCGCGACGTGCATTCGGGCGACTTCGGCGGGAGCGTGCTCAACGCGGCACACGTGCTCAACGCGATGCTCGCCGCGGTCGTGCCGGGTCCAGACGGGCGAGTGCGGCCGGAGCTGACCGCCGGAGTGGAGCCGGCCGGGGCCGAGGAGCGCGAGCAGTGGAAGCGGCTGCCGCCCGGCGACGAGGTGATCGCCGGCGTGGGCGCGCGAGCGGTGTCGCCGGAGGCGGGCGCCCAGTTCTACGAGCGCACCGGCGCGAGCACCGCGCTCGACGTGAACCAGATCGGGGTGGGGGAGCCGCGCACGATCGTGCCCGCCGTGGCGCACGCCCACCTCACGGCGAGGCTCGCGGCCGGCCAGAGCGCCGACGCGATCGCCGCCGAACTCGAGCGGCTTCTTCGCGGAGCGGCCCCCGCCGGCGCCGAGGTGTCGCTGGAGTTCGAGCTGGCCGAGCCCTCCGTCTTCGACCCCTCGCGTCCCGCGCTCCAGCTGGCGGCGCGCGCGATGGAGACCGCCTGCGCCACGCCGCCCGTGTTCGCACGCACCGGCGGCACGATCCCCGTGTTGGCGGAGCTGTCGCGCCGCGGTATCGACGCCGTGGTCACCGGCTTCGTCACCGACGACGACGCGTACCACGCGCCGAACGAGAGCTATCGCCTGGAGAGCCTCCGGCTCGGCGAGGCCTTCGCCCGCGAGCTCTACCTGGCGCTCGCGGACCTTCCGCGCAGCCGGTGAATCGCCACCCGCGGGAAGCGGGGGCTCATCGTGGTGGTCACGTCGAAATCGGCGCGGGCGCTCTCCAGGAAGCGCTCGGCGGGCCCCCGCCCGGGATCGGCGAGCAGGACCCGGCCGCGCTCGCCCACGAGCCGCGGGAGGAGCGCCAGAAGCTGGTCCACGTTGCGCTGCTCGTAGAGGACGTCTGAGGCGAGCACGAGCTGGAACGGCGCCCGCGCGAGCAATGCGCCAGGATCGGCCCAGTCACACACGAGCGTCTCGATCGCGGCGCCGTTGCGGCTCGCGTTCTCGGCGGCCGCGCTGATCGCGTCGGGGGCCCAGTCCGTGGCCAGCACCCGGCCGCCGGCGCGTGCCGCGGCGATGCTCGGCAGCGCCAGGCCGCAGCCCAGCTCGAGCGTCCGGGCGCCGCGCAGCGAACGGCGCGACACGTCGTGGGCGAGCGCCACGCCGCTGGTCCAGAGCTCGGCCCAGTAGGGGAGGAACTCCTCGTGCTCGAACGCCTCGTCGGTCAGCAGCGCCTCCGCGTCGCGGGGGCGGGTGAGCTCGATCTCGCCGCCGGGGAGCGACACGCGCTCCTCGACGAGTTCCATCACATACGTCCGGCTTCTGCGGCGGCGGTCTCGGCCGCCTCCAGCTGGCGCTCGATGAGATCCAGGCCCGCGGACCAGAATCCGGGGTCGGAGAGGTCCACGCCCACGATCGCGCCGAGCTCCTCGGGTGGCAGCGAGCCGCCCGCGCGCAGCAGGTCGAGGTAGGACGGCACGAAGTCGGCGCCGAGCTGCTCGTAGCGCCGGTAGACCGAGAGGGCGAGCAGGTGCCCGTAGGCGTAGGCGTACACGTAGCCCGGCGTGTCCATGAAGTGCGGGACGTAGGACCACCAGAGCGCGTAGTCCTCGGAGAGATCCACCGAGTCGCCGAGCAGCTCCGTCTGTGTCTCCAGCCAGAGCTCGCCGAAGCGGTCAGTGGCCAGCTCGCCGCGCTCGCGGCGCTCGGTGTGCACGGCGTGCTCGAAGCGGTTCATCGCCACCTGGCGGAACACGGCAGCCACGGCACCGTCGAGCGAGCCGGCCAGCAGGTCGAGGCGCCCGGCGGCGTCCGGCGCGCGCTCCAGCAGGCGCTCGAGCACGATCGTCTCGCCAAAGATCGACGCGGTCTCGGCGAGCGTGAGCGGGGTCGTGAACTGGAAGATGCCCTGCGGCCGGGCGAGCGACGCGTGCACGCCGTGGCCGAGCTCGTGCGCCATGACGAGCACGTCGTGCGGGCGCGAGGTGTAGTTGAGCATCACGTACGGGTGTGCGCTCGGCACCGTGTACGAGCAGAACGCTCCGCCGCGCTTGCCGGGACGCGGCGGCCCGTCGATGTATCCGTCTGCGAAGAACTCGCCCGCCGTCAGCCCGAGCTCCGGTGAGAACTCCGAGTACGAGTCGAGCACGATCGAGCGCGCCTCCGCGTAGGGGATGCGATCCTCCGATTCGCCCACCGGCGCCGCCCGGTCCCAGTACGCGAGCCGGTCGATCCCGAGCAGCCGAGCCTTCAGCCGGTACCAGCGCCGGGCCAGCTCGTAGCGCGAGCGCACCGCCTCGATCAGCGCCTCCACCGACTCGTCGCTCGCCTCGTTCGACAGGTTCCGCGACGCGAGCCAGTGCGGGTACGAGCGCAACCTGTCCTTCACCGCCTTGTCCTGCGCGAGCGTGTTGAACACGTACCCGCGCGTGCGCAGTCCGGGCCGCAGCGCCTCGGTGATCGCGCCGGCAGCCGTCTCCCTGCGGTCGCGGTCGTGGTCCTGGAGACGGCTCAGGGCCTCCTCCAGCGACGCCGGCTCCGGCGATCCGGGTAGGTCGACCAGGAGCGCCGAGGTCTGCTCGGTGAACAGCCGCTTGAAGGCGGACGAGCCGGTGACGGAGGTCTCCGTGAGCACGCGCTCCTCCGGCTCGGAGAGCTGATGCGGGCGGTAGCGCCGCAGCGTGCGCAGGTAGTGCCGGCAGAAGGCGAGCTCGTCGAGGGCCAGCAGCTCGTCGGCGCGCGCGTCCGGCAGCTCGTTCCACTCGAGCTCGAAGAAGAGCAGGAGCGTCTCGATCTCGGCCCCCAGCTCGCGGCCGCGCTGCAACAGGGCGCCGCGCTCCGGGTCGCCCGTGTCGAGCGAGAACGAGAGCATCGCGTAGGAGCCCGCGCGGCCACCGAGGTCCGAGATCGCGCCGAGCTCGCCCATGGCCTCGGCCAGCTCCTCGCCCTCGAGCTCGCCGACCCGGCCGCGGTAGCGCTCGGCGAACGCCGCGGCGCGGTCCCGCGCCTCGCCGAGAAGCTCCTCGACGCCCGCGGGACCGCGCCGCTCGACGAGCGGCTCCAGGTTCCAGGAAGCTGTCTCGAGGGGTTCGTCGACCGTGCTCACGGCCCTGAGCCTAGAGCCCCCTTCTCAGCAGGACACGACCAGGTGGAATGAGCGGTTGGCCGCGTTCCCCTCGCTGTTGCGCGTGAACACGCGAACGCCGTTCACCGAGCTGGGCAGGGAGGTCACCGAGACCTGGCCCGTGCCGGGCGCCGCGGCGGACTCGTCGCCGAGGGTGGCCACGTATACGCAGGCGCGCACGTCGCGGTCGAGGATCACCTGGTACTGGCCCGTGGCGGTGCGTGCGGTGGACGTCGCGCCCCGCGAGCGAACCGCGCTCCCGTTGGCGGCCACCACCGCGTGACGCGCGCTGCCCTGCGCCACGACCGAGCTGTTCACCGGCCCGAGCCGGAGGGAGTTGAGGGCCTCCTCCTTTACGGCGTTGGGGCCGACGCTGTCCCCGCTGAGCTCCTGCCCGCGCAGACCGCGGTCCCGCACGTCCTTGCCCGTGACCGTGCCGTTCCGTATCTCCCGGCCGCTGATCGTTCCGGTGGCGAACCCGTATGACACTCCGCCCAGGGCGGTGAAGAGCGCGGCGCAGGCCACGACCATCGCCGGCGAAGGCAGGCGCATGAAGCGTTTCATCTGATTCCGACCTCCCGTCGAGTTGTTTCCCGCTCTGGCCACAACACGGCCGGCACCGCCAGGGTTGCGGACGCCGGTCGCGCGATCGGAGATGATGGGCGCGCGATGGGACAGCTCGCGATCGGCTGGCAGGACCCCGCCGCCCTGGCCGAGCGCGCACGCGCGATGCCCGGCCGCGAGTTCCTCGAGGCGATCCGCGACGGCCTGCTGCCGGCGGCGCCGATCCAGGAGCTGATGGGCTTCCGGCTGGTGGAGGTGGAGGAGGGGCGCGTGGCCTTCCGGGCCGAACCGGGTGAGCAGCACTACAACCCGATCGGGGTCGTACACGGTGGGCTGGCCGCGACCCTGCTCGACAGCGCGATGGGCGCCTCGGTGCACAGCACGCTGCCGCTCGGGACGGGCTACTCGACGCTCGAGACGAAGTTCAATCTCGTTCGCGCGGTCACCGCCGAGAGCGGGCCGATCCTGGCCGAGGGCCGCGTGGTGCACCGCGGGTCGCGTGTGGCGACCGCCGAGGGGCGGATCGTGCGCGAGGCGGACGGAAAGCTGCTGGCGCACGGCACGTCCACCTGCCTGGTGCTGTCGGGCTAGCCGGGCGGGGGCGGGCTTGGCCGGCCCGCGCCTTTCATCCGCATGGAGGCCCTCGACGAGCTGGCTCTGGCCCTGCGCGGGCGGCTGATCGAGCGCGCGCGGACGGGTGAGGCGGGGGAGGGGCTCGAGAGCGAGGTGCGGCAGGTGGTCGATGCCGAGGCCGGGTCGCTGCCCGAGGCCGACCGGGCCGAGCTGTGCGAGCGGATGCTGCTGCTCGCGACCGGTCTCGGGCCGCTCGAGCCGCTGCTGGCCGACCCGACCGTGGACGAGGTGATGGTGAACGGGCCGGGGGAGGTGTTCGTGGAGCGGCGCGGGCGGCTCGAGGAGACGCGCGTGCGGTTCGCGGGCGATGCCGAGCTGCTTCACGCGATCGAGCGTGTGCTGGCGCCGCTCGGGCGGAGGGTCGACGAGGCGTCTCCGCTCTGCGACGCGCGGCTCGCCGACGGCTCGCGCGTGAACGTCGTTATTCCGCCGCTCTCGCTCTCCGGGCCCTGCCTGACCATCAGGCGCTTCCGGCGGCAGGGCTTCTCTCTCCGCGACCTGGTGCGCGGCGGCACGCTCCCCGCCGAGGCGGCGGAGCTGCTCGCGGCGTGCGTGGCAGCGCGGGCGTCGGTGCTGGTCTCGGGCGGCACCGGATCGGGCAAGACCACCACCCTCAACGCGCTCTCGGGCGCCATCCCGGGGGCCGAGCGGATCGTGACGATCGAGGACGCCGCCGAGCTGCGGCTGCGCCAGCGCCACGTCGTGCGGCTGGAGGCGCGGCCGGCCAACCTCGAGGGACGCGGGGAGGTCACGATCCGCCAGCTCGTGCGCAACGCCCTGCGCATGCGGCCGGACCGGATCGTCGTGGGGGAGGTGCGCGGGCCGGAGGCGCTGGACATGCTCCAGGCGCTCAACACCGGCCACGACGGCTCGCTCACCACCGTGCACGCCAACTCTCCCACCGACGCGCTGCGCCGCGTGGAGACGCTCGCGCTGATGGCCGGCGTGGGCCTGCCGCACGCCGCGATCCGCGACCAGGTGGCGAGCGCGCTCGACGTGGTGGTGCATCAGACGCGGTTGCCCACGGGCGAGCGGGTGATCGAGACCGTGACGGAGGTGGTGCGTGTTGCGGGCGGGGCCGGCACCCGGGAGCTCTTCCGCCACGGCTCGCCTGCGCGCCCGCCGGGGGACGGGCCGCTGGGCGAGCGGCTCGCCGGGTTGCGCGCGGCGGGTGCCCGCGTGAGGCCGGCGCGTGGGGCCTAGCCCGAGCGTGGCCCTGGCCTTCCTGGCCGGCGCCGGCGCGGCGGTGGGCTCGGTCGAGCTTGCCCGGGCGGCGCTTGCGCGCGCCGCGGGTCGCGGGCCGCGGCTGCTCCGGGCGGCGAGCGCGCTGCTGGACGCGCGTCGCCAGGCAGGGACGCGAAGGGCGCGATCCGGGCGCTGCCGAGCGCCGGCGGCTGCTGATGGCCGGCGCGGTGGTGGCCCTCTGCGCCGGGACCGCCGTCGCGGGCCCATGGGCGGGTCTCCTGCTTGGGGCCGCCGGCCCGTGGGCCGTGGGCCGCGCGCTCAGGGCGCGACGCGAGCGCTACCGCCGCGCCGTGGACGCCGGTTGCGCCCAAGTGTCCGTGGCGGTGGCGGATGCGCTGGGCGGCGGGCACTCGCTGCGGGCGGCAATCGCAGAGGCCGCTCCCGGCGTGGGCGGTGCCGCCGGGCACGAGCTGCGGCGGGCCGCGGCCGAGCTGGCGACGGGGGCGCGCACGGACGAGGCGCTGGGGTCACTGCGGGCGCGCGCCGGATCCGAGCGCGTGGACGTGTTCGTGGCGGGCTGCCTGCTCCAGCGCCGCGCGGGGGGCGACCTGGCGCGCCTCCTCCGCGACTGCGCCGCCGCGATGGAGGAGCAGGGTCGTCTCGAGGGCGAGCTTCGCGCGGCCACGGCCCAGGCCCGCTTCACAGGTGCCGTCGTCGTGCTCCTGCCCGCGGGCGGCGCGCTGCTGGCGGAGCTGGCGAGCCCCGGATGGCTGGTCGGGCTCGCGAGCACGTTCCTCACGGCCTGGCTCGTGGGCCTCGCCCTCGGGCTCCAGGTGCTGGCCGCGGTCCTGATCCACCGTCTCGGACGCCCGCTCCCTTGATCGGCCCGGCGCTGGCGTTCCTGGCCGGCGCGCTCGGCGCGGCGGGGCTCGGACTGCTGGCGGCGTCCGTGGTCGCCTCGCGCGTCGCGCCGCCGGACCTGCCGCTGCTTCGCCGGCTCGCGAGCGCGGGCATGCGGTTGCGCGACGTGCCGGCTCCGCGCGACCTCGGCGCGCGGCTCGACGCCGCGGGGCGGCCGGGCGGGCTCGGTACGCGCGAGCTGATGGCGGCGAAGCTGACGGCGGCGCTCGCCGGGGGAGGGCTTGGGCTCGTGGCGGCGGCCGGGGCCCCAGGGCGACTCGGTCCGCTGCTCGCTGCGCTTGCGCCGGCGGTGGGCTTTCTCGCGCCGGACCTCTGGCTCGCGCGCGTGGCCAGAACGCGTGCCCGCAGCGCGCGGCGCGAGCTTCCCGCGCTACTCGACCTTCTGCGCGTGACCGTGGCGTCCGGGGCGTCGCTGACCGACGCGCTGCGAGAGGTGGGCCGCGAGGGCCGCGGACCGCTCGCGGCCGAGTGGAGGGCAGCCGGGCGGAAGGTCGCGCTCGGGGCACCGTTCGAGGACGCCCTGCGGGACGTGCACCGCAGGCTGCCGCTGCCGGAGCTGGCGGCGCTGGTGGGCGCGCTCGAGCGCTCCAGGCGCCACGGAGTGCCTCTGGCGGACACGCTCACCGCCCAGGCGCGCGAGGCGCGAGCAGCCCTGGCGCGCGCATCGCGCGAGCACGCCGCGCGCGCCGCCCCCAAGATCCAGCTCGTCGTGGCCCTGCTGCTGGTGCCGTCGGTGCTGCTGCTCGTGGCGGCCGCCTTGCTGTCGGCGCTGGTCGGGTCCGGCGGAGCCCTTCTCCCGGCGTAAGGCCACTTCCCACCTGGCCCCACCGGCCGGCGCGTGGGCTGCAGAAATCCCTGCAGGTGGGAGTTCTGCACGCACGATTGCGCCCAGATGGCCCGAATGACGCATTTCGATCGGCCGGAAGCGCAGCCCACCGGCCGCCGGTCGATGCGGCTAGTGCCGCTCTACAGCGGGGATTGCGCTCCGCTGCGCCTCCACAACGGACGCGATTCGACGCCCAAGTGGGGAAAGGTGTTGCACAGTGGGAGCAGGTGGGGTAGTGTGGCGGCCATCAAGCGACCGGAGTGGCGGGGCTCCTCCCACTCCGCCACTCCGGTCCGACTCTTCACCCCGATGGATCTTGACTTTCCGAGGGCACTACGAGCACTCCCTGGACGCAAAGAACCGGCTCAGCATTCCGGCGCGCTTTCGTGCGCCGTTCTCGAGCGGAGTGGTTCTCGCCAAGGACCCCGAGCCCTGCGTCGCGGTGTGGACTCCCGAGACGCACGAGTCGATCATCGAGCGCGCGTTGGGCGGTCTGAACCCGATGGGCTCGGAGTACCGCAAGCTCTCGCGCTTCTACCAGGGGAACTCGTTCGAGATCGAGCTGGACGCCGCCGGCCGGGTCACGCTGCCGCCGCCGCTGCTTGGTCACGCGGCGATCGAGAAGGAAGTTGTCGTCGTGGGCGTAGGGGACCATCTCGAGGTGTGGGGACGGGCCCGGTGGGAGGACGAGCAGCGCAGCCTCGACGCCGAGATCGAGGAGGTGACGGAACGCCTTGGCCATGCTTCTTGACATGACCCGCACGCACGTACCGGTGCTGGCAGGCGAGCTGATCGACATCGCCGCCCCGGCCGCCGGCGAGATCGCCGTGGACTGCACCTTCGGCGCCGGCGGGCACGCGCGCCTGGTGGCGGACCGGCTCGGGTCCTCCGGCACGCTCGTGTGCATCGACCGCGACCCGGTGGCCGAGGAGCGCTTCGAGGAACTCGCGCGCGAAGCGCCCTGCGAGACCCGCTTCCTCCGCATGGACTACGCCGACGGCCTGGCGCTGCTGGCCGAAGAGGGCATCCGGGCCGACCTCGTGTACCTGGACCTCGGCATCTCGTCCATGCAGGTGGACGCCCGCGAGCGTGGCTTCTCCTACTCCTACGACGCGCCCCTCGACATGCGGATGGACCCCGACCAGGACGTGGACGCCCGCGAGGTCGTGAACGGCTGGGAGGAGCGCCGGCTCGCTCAGATCTTCCGCCGCTACGGCGAGGAGCCCTCCGCCCGCCGGATCGCGCACGAGATCGTGCGCCGCCGCGAGCGCGCACCGATCGACACGACGGCTGAGCTGGTGGCGGCCGTGGAGGCCGCTCTGCCGGCGGCCGTGCGGCGCAGCTTCGGCGGCGGGCATCCCGCCAAGCGCGTGTTCCAGGCCGTGCGGATCGCGGTGAACGACGAGCTGGAGTCGCTCGACCGGGCGCTGCCGCTGGCCTGGGAGCTCCTGCGCGACGACGGCCGCCTGGCCGCGATCTCCTTCCATTCGCTCGAGGACCGACGCGTCAAGCGCTTCCTCGTCGAGCGCGCCCGCGGCTGTGTCTGTCCTCCGGACTTCCCCGTCTGCGTGTGCGGTCACGAGCCCGAGGCGGAGCTGCTCACCCGGCGCCCGGTGGGCCCGAGCCCGGGTGAGGTGGCCGACAACCCGCGCTCGCGCTCCGGCAAGCTCCGTGTGGCCCGCAAGCTGGCCCCGGGGGAGGCGGCCTGATGGCACCTCCCGCCGCCGGCGCCGCGGCCCGGACCGCCGCACCCGCCACGCACGGCGGCTCGGCTCGGCCGGCGCCCGCGCGCCGTCCCCAGCGGCGGCCGGCACGCGTGCCCCGGAGGGTGTCCGGCCCCGCCGCGGCACCGGCTCCGCGCGCGGGCTCGGTGGCCCTTCCCGTCAGGGTGCTCGACGCGCCCTTCACGCGCGCCCTGCACCGCCGCACCAGCAGCGTGCTCGACGCCCTGCTGTCCGGGCGCGGCTGGATCGTGCTTGTCGGGGTCCTGCTGGTGGGCATCGTCTTCTTCAACGTGGACCTCCTCCGAATGAACCGCGAGATCGCCCTGACAGCCGAGAAGAGCACCGCGCTGAAGCGCGAGAACGCCCGGCTGCGCCAGGAGGCTGCGCTGCTCGGCTCGAGCGAGCGCATCCGCGACGCCGCCGAGGAGCTCGGCCTGGTGCTGCCCGGCGCGGGCGACGTGCGCTACCTGAAGGCGCATCCGGCGTTCGACGCCCGCAAGGCCGCGCGGAGCATCGTCGAGCCGACCGAGGTGGCGGTGCTCGCGCCCCCGGTGGTGCCCGATCCGGCGGCGGCCACGCCCACGCCGACGGCCACGGACACCACGACCGTCGCTCCCACTACGGATTCGACGGCGGCGGTGCCGGACGCGACCACCACAGGTGAGGTCCCCGCCGCCGGCACGGTGAGCGAGGGCACCACGGCGGTGGCGCCGACTGCCACCTCCGACCCCGCTGTGACCACGACGGATCCCTCGGGCTAGGCGTGCGCCTGGTCGAGCGCAGGATCGGCCTGCTCTTCGCCGTCTTCCTCGCCCTGCTCGCCATCGCGGCGCTGCGGGCGGTCTGGATCGGCACCGTGCGCGCCGGCTCGCTCAAGGAGCGGGCCGCGACCCAGCAGGAGGAGGACCTCGCCGTCAGCGCCAAACGCGGCACCATCTTCGATCGCAACGGGCTCGAGCTGGCCGTGTCCGAGGACGCGATCACGGTGTTCGCGAATCCCTTCCTCATCGACAACCCGGGCAAGGTGGCCGCGCAGCTGGCGCCGCTACTCGACCTCCCCGAGGACGAGCTGCTGCGCAAGCTCTCCGACCGGAAGACGGGGTTCGTGTACCTGCGCCGGAAGATGGACGCCTGGGCCGGTCACAAGGTCCAGCGACTGAAGATCGAGGGGATCGGCACCGTCACGGAGCCGAAGCGGACCTATCCCCAGAACTGGCTGGCCGCCCAGGTGCTGGGCACCGTCGGCACGGACAACGACGGCCTCTCGGGGCTCGAGTACTCGCGCGACGAGGAGCTGCGCGGATCGGACGGGCAGCGCCGGCTCGTGAAGGACGCGCTTGGCGAGCCGATCAGCATGGTCGAGGTCAAGCGCTCCTCGCCCGGTGAGAACCTGCACCTGACGATCGACGCGGCGATCCAGGAGCGCACCGAGCAGGTGCTCGGAGAGGTCGGATCCACCTGGCGGCCGAAGGGCGCCACAGCCCTGGTGCTCGACCCGCGCACCGGAGCCGTGCTCGCCCTGGCCAACTGGCCGCGCGTGAACGCCAACGACCCGGGCGGATCGCCGAGCTGGGCCCGCCGGGACCGCTCCGTGGCCGTCAGCTACGAGCCGGGCTCGACCTTCAAGGCCTTCACGGTGTCCGGCGCGCTGCAGGACCGGGCGATCGAGCCCGACACGCCGTTCGAGCTCCCTCCCGAGATCCGGGTGGCCGACCGCGTGATCGGCGAGGCGCACGACCGCGGACGCGTGACCCTGCGGGTGGACGAGATCCTCGCCCAGTCCTCCAACGTGGGCTCAGTGATGATCGGCCTGAAACTCGGAGCGCGCAAGTTCGACCGTTGGGTGCACCGCTTCGGATTCGGCCGGCCGACCGGCATCGAGCTGCCCGGTGAGCAGCAGGGCATCGTGCCGCGCTATGCCGACTACTCCGGCTCGTCGATCGGCAACCTCCCGATCGGCCAGGGCCTGGCGGTCACCCCGATGCAGATGGCCAAGGCCTACACCGCCATCGCGAACCACGGCGTCATGCGCTCGCCTTACCTCGTGGAGGGCGAGCGGAAGGGCGGCCGGCGCGTGCTCTCCCGGGACACCGCCGACGAGGTGTCGAGGATGCTCGAGGGCGTGCTCGGCCCGGGCGGTACGGCTCAGGAGGCCCAGGTCGAGGGCTACAAGCTCGCCGGCAAGACCGGAACGGCCGAGAAGCCGGACGGCAAGGGCGGCTACTCGAAGACCAAGTTCGTGGCCTCGTTCATCGGCTACGCGCCGGCTCGCAACCCGCGGCTGCTCGTGGCGGTGATGGTGGACGAGCCCCAGGGCGACATCTACGGCGGCACGGTCGCCGCGCCCGCGTTCGAGAGCATCGCCGAGTTCGCACTGCCGTACCTCCGGATCCCGCCCGGTTAGCTCTGGTCCCGGTCCTCTTCGGGCGAGGTGAGCGATCCTCGCATCCGCACATGGGCCTCGCGCAGGTCCTGGCCCGCGCGCTCGGCCGTGAACAGCTCGGTCTCGACCTTCGACAGGCGCTCCTCGAGCAGCAGGCGACGTCTCGTCTCGGTGTCGAGCCGTGCCCGCAGCGTGCGACCCTCGCGGGCGGCGTGCTCCGCCTCGGCACGTGCCCGGATCGCGTCGGACTCGGCATCGGTGAGCTTGGTGCGCAGCACCTCGAGCTCGACCGTCCGCGCCTCGACCTCCATCCTCGCCGTGGCCAGCTCGCGGTGATGCTCCCGCGAGCGGTTGAGCGCCTCGTCGAGCCGCGTCTCGGCCTTGGAGAGGCGCGCCCTCAGCTCGTACTCCTCCTCGGCGGCGGCGTCCGCCGTGACGGGCGGCGCGGCCTCGGGCTCCGGCTCTGGCTCCGGCGCGGCCGCCGGCTCGGCCTGCACCACCTCGGCCGGTGGATCGCTCACCGCCTCGAGCTCCCCGGCGGGCTCAGGAAGCGGCAGCCGCTCGATCAGCTTGTCGAGGCCGGCCGCGGTGGCGACGGCGGGCAGGGTCTGGAATTCCGCCAGCGGGGGGAGCGTGCCGGCGCCGGGCGCGTCCGCCGGGTCCGCCACGGCGAGCACCAGGCGCGGCCCCGCGAACCCGACCGGCACGCAGCGGTGTTGCCGCGCTGCCTCCCGGGTCAGCAGGTTGGCGGCCGCCGGGTCGACGGCGTACACGTCCAGGTCGATGTAGAGGAGGCCGTGGCGCTCCGCCCGCGCATGCGCCAGCTGGTCCTCGGTGATCGCGCCCGTCTCCACGAGCACGCCGGCCATCGTCGCTCCGGGGCTGCGGGCGGCGCGCACCGCCTGCTCGACGGTCGGGCGATCGGCGAATCCCAGCTCCACGATCACGTCGCTGAGGAAGCCCTCGCAGCCGGCCGGGCGGCTCGGCGGAGTGATCCCCTGATCCGGGCTGCCGATCGACGATACGGGCAGCGCGCTCACGCCCCGACCGATCCGATCGCGGCGAAGCGCGCCAGACACGGTGGCGCGCACACCCGATCGTCATCGGCCCTGCCGGCGCCGAATGTGAGCATTTGGTCCCCGAAGACGACGGAATGCGCAGCTCGGTGGACCTCCTCGGAACGTTCCACCGCGAACTGCGGCCCCAGAACTCGCCAGGCGGCGTCCTCAGTCGCCTGAATAGCGCTGCTATTCAGGCTCCCTGCGTCCTTGCCTGGCGACCCCTGGGTCATGCATTTCGCGGGAAACGGTCCGACTCGGCCCACTAGACTGCGCGCGCACCATGACCCTTCGCGAGTTGATGGGGAATGGGGCACCCGAGATAGAGGTCTCGGGGCTCGCATACTCGAGCCAGAGCGTCACGCCCGGGACGCTCTTTTTTTGCGTCCCCGGGTTCCGCTCGGACGGCCACGACTTCGCTCCGCAGGCGATCGAGCGCGGCGCCGTGGCGCTGGTATGCCAGCGCCCGCTGGGGCTCGGCGTGCCCGAGCTGCTGGTGCCCGACGTGCGCACCGCGATGGGGCCGGCGGCGGCGCGCTTCTACGGCGACCCGACCGCCGAGCTGGAGGTGATCGGGATCACCGGCACCAACGGCAAGACGACCACGGCGTTCCTCGCGCGCCACCTGCTCGAGGCGGCCGGTCGCAGGTGCGGGCTGCTGGGAACGGTCAAGCGCGTGGTGGGCGGCGTGGAGGAGGACGTGGAGCGCACCACGCCCGAGGCGATCGACCTGCAGGCCACCTTCCGCAGGATGGTCGAGGCCCGCGACACCGCCTGCGTGATGGAGGTGTCCTCCCACGCGCTCGAGCTTGGACGCGCCGCCGGCATCAGGTTCGCCTGCCGGGTGTTCACGAACCTCACGCAGGATCACCTTGACTTCCACCCGTCGATGGACGCCTACTTCGCGGCCAAGCGGCGGCTCTTCGACGGACCGGGCACGTCGGTGGTGAACGTGGACGACTCCTGGGGCCGCCGGCTCGCCGCCGATTTCGAAGCCGTGACCTATGCGGTGGAGCGCGACGCGGACTACCGGGCCCGCCACGTGCGCTTCGACCTGGCCGGATCGACGTTCGTCATCGAGACGCCGGAGGGCTCGCGTGAGCTGCGCTCGCGCCTGCCGGGCGTGTTCAACGTGCAGAACGTGCTGGCGGCGGTGGCCGCCGTGCGCTCCCTCGGGGTGCCGCTCGACGTGATCGCGGACGCGCTGCCCCGCTTCGAGCGCGTGCCCGGCCGCTTCGAGCCTGTCGACGAGGGTCAGGACTTCGGGCTGCTCGTGGACTACGCCCACACCCCCGACTCGCTCGAGAACGTGCTGCGCGCGGCGCGCGAGCTCACCGGCGGCACGCTCGTGGCGGTGTTCGGCGCCGGAGGTGACCGCGACCGCTCGAAGCGCCCGCTGATGGGCGACGCGGCGCGCCGGCTGGCGGACCGCGTGATCGTCACCTCGGACAACCCGCGCAGCGAGGATCCGGACGCGATCATCGACGAGGTGATGGCCGGAGCGGGAGACGGGGCGGAGCGCGAGGTGGACCGCCGCCGGGCGATCGCGCTGGCGGTGGCCGGCGCCGCACCCGGCGACGTGATCGTGGTGGCCGGCAAGGGACACGAGCAGGGCCAGGAGTTCGAGGGCGGGCGCAAGGAGCCGTTCGACGACGTGACGGTGGCCCGCGAGGCGCTGCGCTCACGGGGCGGGGAGGGAGCGTGATCGACCTCGGCGCCGGTCGACTGGCCGCGGCCGCCGACGCAGCGCTCGTGTCCGGCGACCCGGAGGGCGGCGGTCCGACCCGCGTGGTGGTGGATACCCGCGACCTGCGGCCGGGCGACCTGTTCGTCGCGCTGCCGGGCGAGCACGTGCACGGCGGCGAGTTCGCCGGCCGGGCGATCGAGGCGGGCGCCTGGGGGGTGCTGGTGGACCAGGCCCACGCGCCGGCGGCCGGGACGGTGCTGGTGGCCGACGATCCGCTGGCGGCGCTCGCCGCGCTGGCGCGGGCCTGGCGGCACGAGATCGGCTGTCGCGTGGTCGGCATCACCGGCTCCACGGGCAAGACATCGACCAAGGACATCCTGGCCGCCCTGCTGAGCTCGCGTGTGCGAACGCACTCCAGCCGCGAGAACCTGAACACGGAGATCGGCCTGCCGCTGTCCCTGCTCGAGGCCCCGCGCGGCACCGAGGTGGCGGTGCTCGAGATGGCGATGCGCGGGGAGGGCCAGATCGCCGAGCTGGCGGCGATCGCGGAGCCCGACGTGGGCGTGATCGTGAACGTGGGTCCGGTGCACCTCGAGATCCTCGGCACCGTCGAGCGGGTCGCGGCGGCCAAGGCGGAGCTGATCCGGGACCTGCGCCCGGGCGCCGCCTGCGTGCTGCCCGCGAGCGAGCCGCTGCTGGACGCCCACCGGCGGGCGGACCTCGACACGTGGACCTTCGGCCCCGCGGGCGAGGTGATGCTCCTCTCCTACGACCACGGCCGCGCCGAGCTGGAGGCGCGCGGAGAGCGCATCGACCTGGACCTCGGCTACTCCGAGCCGCACAACCTGCTGAACACGCTGGCCGCCGTGGCGGCGGCGAGCGCCCTCGGCGTGACAGTCGGCGGCCCGGTGAACGTGCGCTTCTCGTCGCTGCGGGGCGAGGTCGTGGAGCTCCCGGGCGGCGTTGTGGTCGTGAACGACTGCTACAACGCCAACCCGATGTCGATGCGCGCGGCCCTCGACCACCTCGCCGACAGCCCGGCCGAGCGCCGCATCGCGGTGCTGGGGACGATGGCGGAGCTGGGCGAGGGCTCGGCCGAGTACCACCGTGAGATCGGGGAGCACGCCGCCGCCCGGCGGATCGACGTGCTCGTGCCGGTCGGGACGGAGGCGCTCGCCTACCTGGAGGGCTTCGAGGGCGAGGTGCACCCGGTCGCCGGCCCCGAGGAGGCCGGCGCGCTGCTCGAGGAGGTGGCCAGGCCGGGTGACAGGGTGCTGGTCAAGGGCTCTCGCTCCGCGGGCCTCGAACGCGTCCTGGCCACGGCCTGATGCTCGGAGAGATCCTGATCGGGGGCATGGCCTCCCTCTTCATCTGCATGTTCCTGGGGCCGCGCTTCATCGAGTTCCTGCGGGCTAAGGAGTTCGGTCAGCACATCCGCGAGGAGGGGCCCGCGGGCCACCAGGGCAAGGCGGGCACGCCGACGCTCGGAGGCCTGGCCATCTTCCTCTCGATCTGCGTCCCGTTCCTGATCCTCTCGGACTACCGTGCCGCCAGCGTGGCGGTGCTCGGCACCATGCTCGCGATGGCCGGGCTCGGGTTCGTGGACGACGTGATCAAGCTGCGCCGCCGGCGCTCGCTCGGGGTGTCAGGGCGAACGAAGCTGATCGTGCAGGCGCTAACCGCGATCGCCCTCTGGCTCACCGTCACCGAGTGGGTCGGCCAGACGGACGCTCTGCGGCTGAGGGTGGTGGACGCCTCGATCGACCTCGGCTTGCTTTACCCGGTGCTGATCTTCCTGGTCCTGGCGGGTGCCACGAACGGCGTGAACCTCACCGACGGGCTCGACGGCCTGGCGGCAGGGTGCTGCGCCATCGTGTTCCTGACCTTCACGGCGATGACCTTCATCACCACCGGTGAGGAGGACCTGGCGCTCCTGTGCGCCTGTCTCGTGGGCGCCTGCGTCGGCTTCCTCTGGTTCAACTCGTTCCCGGCCTCCGTGTTCATGGGGGACACGGGCTCACTGGGGTTAGGGGGAGCGATAGCCGCGCTGGCCGTGCTCACGAAGACCGAGATCCTGCTCATCGTGATCGGCGGGATCTTCGTGATCGAGGCGCTCTCGGTGGCCATTCAGGTGGTGGCCTTCCAGCGCTTCCGCACGCGCGTCTTCCTGATGGCACCCATCCACCACCACTTCGAGCTGCTCGGCTGGTCGGAGACGAAGATCATCCTGCGCTTCTGGATCGTGGCGGCGATCTGCGCGGCGATCGGCTTCACCGTCTACCAGCAGACGCTCCCGTGAGCCGATGAGCGCCGCGCGGCCCCCTCTGCCGCCGGGGCCGTACCTGGTGGTGGGCCTGGCCCGATCCGGACGCGCGGCGGTGGAGATGCTCCGGCCCCACGGCGAGGTGATCGCCTGCGACAGCGGTCATCCGGACCCGCCGCCCGGTGTGGAGGCGCACCTGGGCACCGACGGCGTGGACCTGCTCGAGCGCGTGGCGTGCGTGGTGAAGAGCCCGGGGGTGCCGCGCGGGGCGCCGGTGGTGCGCGTCGCGCGCGAGCGCGGGCTGCCCGTGCACGGGGAGCTGGAGCTGGCCTGGCGCCTGCTTCCGAACCGCTTCCTCGCCGTGACCGGCACGAACGGCAAGACGACCACGGTGGAGCTGCTCGGCGCGGTGTATCGCGCGGCCGGGCTGGAGGTGGCCGTGGCCGGGAACGTCGGCACGCCGCTGGCGTCGCTCGTGGGGGCGCTCGATCCCGGAGCGGTGGTGGTCTGCGAGGTCTCGAGCTTCCAGCTGGAGGACGCGAGCGAGTTCGCGCCCGGCACGGCGGTGCTCCTGAACCTCGAGGAGGATCACCTGGACCGCCACGGGACGTTCGAGGACTATCGCGACGCGAAGCTGCGGATCTTCGCCCGTCAGGGAGAGGAGGACGTGGCGGTGGCGCCGCCGGAGATCGCCGTGGCCGGACAGGGGCGGCGCGTGACCTTCGGAGCGCCGGGTTCGGACCTGGAGCTGGGGGACGGGCGCCTCCTGTGGCGCGGCGAGCCCCTGCTCGCGGCCGGCGAGATCCGGTTGCGCGGCGCGCACAACCTGGAGAACGCGATGGCGGCCGCCGCCGCGGCGCTGGCCTCGGGCGTGCCGGCGGCGGGTGTGACCGAGGCGCTGCGCACGTTCGCCGGCGTGCCGCACCGCCTCGAGGAGGTCGCGACCGTGGACGGCGTGCTGTACGTGAACGACTCGAAGGCCACGAACGTGGCGGCGGCGAGGCGCGGCATCGAGGCCTTCGAGGGCGGCGTGCACGCGATCCTCGGCGGCAGCCTCAAGGGCGGCGGGTTCGAGGGCCTCCGAGAGGCGGTGGGCGCGCGCTGCCGCGCCTGCTACCTGATCGGCGAGGCCGCCGAGCGGCTCGAGCGGGATCTGGCCGGCAGCGCGCCGCTGGTGCGCTCCGGGGATCTGCCGGCGGCGCTGGCCGCCGCCACGGAGGCGGCCCGCCCGGGCGAGGTGGTGCTGCTGTCCCCGGCCTGCGCGAGCTACGACCAATACCGCGACTACGAGGAGCGCGGCGAGCATTTCCGTCGGCTGGTGACGCGAGCATGAATCCACGTGTCGGCGTCGAAGCCAGTCCGGATGCCTGCGCGTGCCGCCCGCAAGCGCCCGATCGAGTATTCGATCCTCTACACAGCCACGCTGTGTCTGCTGGCCTTTGGCGCAGTGATGGTCTACTCGGCCAGCTCGGCCGAGTCGCTCCTGAACGGCAGCAACGACCCGTCGATGTACCTCAAGCGCTACGTGGTGTTCGGGCTGGCGGGGCTGGTGCTCCTGCACGTCGCGTCGCGGAACGGGCTGAAGGTCATCAAGGCGCTCACCCCGCTGCTTCTGGTCGGCCTCGTTCGTCCTCACCTGCGCGGTGATGCTGCCCGGCGTGGGCGTGCAGGTGAACGGCGCCACGCGCTGGCTCGGCGCCGGTCCGATCCAGTTCCAGCCCTCCGAGCTCCTGAAGCTCGCGCTGGTGCTCTACGCCGCCCAGGTGCTGGCTGCCCAGCCGCGCCGCACCAGGACCATCGGCGGGCTCGTGAACCCGCTGCTGATCGTGGTGGCGCTCGCCTGCGCCCTGCTCCTGAAGCAGCCGGACATGGGCACCGCGATGGTCATCTGCTTCGCGATCGGCGCGCTGCTGCTGGCGGCGGGCATGCCGACGCGCAACCTCGCCTCGATCGCGGCCACGCTCGCCGGCCTCGCGCTGCTCGTGGCCCTGGCGGAGCCGTACCGGCGCGCCCGGCTCACGTCGTTCATGGACCCGTTCTCGGACGCCGGCGACAGCGGCTTCCAGGCCGTGCAGGCGCTCACGGCGCTCGGCTCAGGGGGGCTGTTCGGCGTCGGGCTCGGCGAGTCGGTCCAGAAGATCTTCTACCTGCCCGAGGCGCACACGGACATGATCCTGGCCATCATCGGCGAGGAGCTCGGGCTGGTGGGGATCATGGCGGTGATCTCCCTTTACGGGATGATCGCCTACGCCGGGCTGCGAACGGCGAAGATGGCCCGCGACCTCCACTCGCGGCTGCTGGCCGCCGGCATCACCTCGCTGATCCTGTGCCAGGCCACGCTCAACTTCTTCGCGGTGCTCGGCATGGCGCCGCTCACGGGCGTGCCGCTGCCCTTCCTCTCCTACGGGAGCACCAACCTGCTGGTGCTGATGGGCGGCATGGGCCTGCTCCTGAACGTCGCCGCCACGGGTGGCCGCGCCGCCGCGCGGCGGAGCAAGCCGCGTCTGGAGGCGATCGAGGGGGGTCGCGATGCCCAAGGTCGTGATCGCGGCCGGCGGGACGGCCGGGCACGTCGTGCCGGCGCTCGCGGTCGCTGACGCGCTCAGGGGCCGCGGCGCGGAGGTGGAGTTCGTGGGCGGCGAGCGGGCCGAGGCGGAGCTCGTGCCCGCGGCCGGCTATCCGCTCCACACGGTCCGGGTCCGCGGGATCGACCGGCACAACCCGCTCAAGGCCGGCTACGCCGTGGCGCTCGCGCTGCGAGCGACCGGGCGCGCGCGGCGCCTCCTGCGCTGCACCGGAGCCGACGTGGTGATCGGGGGCGGCGGCTACGTGGCCGGCCCCGTGGGGCTCGCGGCACGCTCGCTGCGCCTGCCGCTGGCGCTCACCGAGGCGGACAGCCACCTGGGGGTGACCAACCGGCTGCTGGCGCCGCTCGCCCGTCGGGTGTTCCTGTCCTTCCCGATCGAGGGCCGCACGGGCCGCCGCTACGAGGTCACGGGGCGGCCCGATCCCGCCGGGCACGGGTGGCGATCGACCAGGCCGAGGCGCGCCGCCGCTTCGACTCCCGCCCGAGGGCCCGTGCGTGCTCGTGTTCGGCGGCTCGCTCGGCGCCCGCCGCCTGAACGAGGCGGCGCTCGACGCGTTCGGCCGCGCGGCGCCCGTGCGCGATCCTCCACGCCTGCGGCGCGGCGCGACCACGCGGACCTGCGCCAGCGCCTCGACGCGCTCGGCGTCACCGCCGCACTACCGTCTCCTCCCCTACATCGAGCCGTTCGCGGACGCGCTCGCCGCGGCCGACCTGGCGGTGGCCCGCGCGGGCGGGTCGGTGCTCGAGCTGGCGGCGGCCGGCCTTCCGGCGGTGCTGGTGCCGTATCCGCACGCCACCGCCGACCACCAGACCGCCAACGCTCGCTTCATGGAGCGGGCGGGCGCGGCGGTGGTGGTGCCCGACGAGGAGCTCGACGGCCCGCGCCTGGCGCGCGAGACGGGCACGCTGCTCGGCGCCCAGCCGCGATGGCCGCGATGGCCAATGCGGCGCGTGCGGTGGCCCGGCCCGACGCGGCCGACCGGATCGCGGCGGAGCTGCTCGAGATGGCCGACTAGGAGGGGGGCCCGCTAAGCGGGGTCGCCGAGGCGCTCGAGGGCGCGGTCCACCTCGCCCTCGGCGGACCTGACGCTGTCCACGGCGCGGCGGTAGGCCGAGCGGTTGCCGTTTCGCGGTCGAGCGGGCCAGACGTCCGTAGGCGCCCTCCGCGCGGCGGAGGGCGGCGGCGAGGGCGGCGGCGCGCGGCACGGATGCCGGCGGGTCGCCGAGGGCGCGCCGCGCGCGTGCGAAGGACGAGGCAAGCCGGCGGGCGGGCGCGGCCTGGTCGCCGGGGGTGTCGGCGCCGGCGAGGCGGCCGGCGGTCGGCGCTCCGGCGCGATCGAGGCGCGCGACGGCGTCGTTGGCCGAGCCGAGCCAGGCCACGCGCTCGCGTCCTCGGTGCCGGCGGCGGCCTCGCGCGCGCTTCGCGGCGGCCGCTCGGCCTTGCGGGCCGCCGGGTCCACCGGACGGACTTCGTGCTCGTGTCTGCCCCGCCGAGCGTCCAGCCCGGCCACGCCGGCGCCGGCCGCGGCGAGCATGAGCACGGGGATCGAGCACGAGCCGGCGGCGCGCGCCCTGCGGTGGGCGTGCTTCCGCGGGCGGCAGCGCCTCGACCGGGGTGCGGCGGCGCTTGCGCGCGGCGCTTCGGCAGGCGGTGGCCGTGCCGGCTGCGCCCGGACGGGCTTCCGCGGGCGCGGTGCCGCGGGCGGCCACGCCGGCCGTGGAGGTGCTGCGGCGTGGGAGCGTGCCGGCTCCGGTCAGGGGCGTCCGGCGGTGGCTGGACCGGGGCGCCGTTGGGCCACGGGCTTCTGGCGCCGACCGGAGTCGCCGGATCCGGCGCGCGGCGACGGAAGCGCCCCGCTGCTGTTGCGCCGGTGGGCCGCTGCTTCGCACCAGTCCGAGCGCCTCGCCCACCTCGCGCACGAGCTCGCCGGCGGAGCTCTGGCGGTCGTCCGGCGTCTTCGAGAGCGCCGACGTGAGCACGTCGTCCACGGCGGCGGGCAGGTCCGGCCGGAGCTCGGTCAGCGCGCGGCGGCGTCTCGTGCAGCTGGGCCTGGATCGGCCGCGCGGCTCGACTGGCGCGCGAACGGCGCCGTGCCGGCCAGGCAGGTGTACACGATGCACGCGAGCGAGTACACGTTGCTCTCGGGCAGCGGCGACTCGCCGCGCAGCTCCTCGGGCGAGCGGTAGCCGGCCCGCGCGAAGGCGAGCGGGGGACGGTTGTGGGCGATGCCGAAGTCGGTGAGGTAGGCCCAGTCGCGCTCCCCCGGCTCCACGAAGACCGCGCGCGGCGTGAGGTCCGTGTGGATCAGCCAGCGCGCATGGGCGGCGTCGAGGGCGTCGGCCACGCCGGTGAGCAGGCGGTAGGTGCGCGCGGGGTCGAGCGGGCCCTCGGCGATCAGCGAGGAGAGCGGGCGCGAGCGCGGCAGCGACACCACCACGTACGGGCCGCGCGGGCTCTCGCCGCCGTCCACGATCGACGGCCAGGTGCGGGTGCAGCAGCGACGTTCGCGCGCGCAGCAGGCGATCGAAGGCCGTGCGTGCCGGGCGCTCCTGCCCCTTGCGGGCGCGGCCGAGCACGAGCAGCTGCATGCGCTGGGGATCGTCGCTCGGGACCTCCCAGGTCGCGTGGCTCCCCTCGAGCGGGCGCAGCAGGCGATGGCCGGCGACCTCGGTCGGGGCTCGCCGGCGGCGCGGCGGCGTCTTGGTGGGCGTGCGCTCGCTCATCCGATCAGCCGGAGTCGTCGAAGCTCTGGCCGGGGTCGGGCTGAGGCGGCGACGGTGTGCTGGGGGCCGGGGTGCTGGGCGGCGGGGTGTAGACGTGGGGGCGGGCGTCGGGCTCGACCACGGGGGTCTCGACCGACCGGCTCGGGCTCGGGCTCCGGGGCGGCCGGTGGCGGCTTGACCTTGCGCACGCGCATGGCGGGCAGGGCGGTGGCCCCTCAGGTCGCGACCGGACGGAGGCGGCCGGCGGCGCCGCCTCGCGGACGGGCTTGGCCTTCGGGGCCGGCTCGGGGCTCGAGTCGCTGTCCGCCCTGGCGGCGGCGAACAGCGCCGCCGAACGATGCGAGGCCGAGCACCAGGACCAGCACCAGTTGACGCAGACCGGTCACGGACACTTCCTGGCCGTGGACTCCTCCGGATAGAGGCATGACATACGCCGCAGCGGCTCCTTCTTACGCCTCAAGACGTATGCGCTCGTAGCGGCCGATGAAGCCCGGCTTCGTGACGGCCACGTAGAGCCGCGTGCCCGCGCGCAGCCGGCGCTCGAGCCAGCGCACGCGCACGAGCGCCTGGCGCGCCCGGGTGCTCACGGCGGTCTTTCGCGGGCAGCCCTTGCCGTTGCAGCGCACCTTCACCGTGACACCCTGGGTCGTCCGGACAGTCAGCAGGTCGACGCGCACCCGGCTCAGGCCGGCGAAGCCGACGATCCGGATCTTGGGCCAGGGCTTCAGCTTCTCCGGCGGGGGCATTGGCGCCAGCGGGGTCACGTCAACCGTCCGCGACGTGGACACGACCCGCCCGCGCGTGTCGCGCACGCGCAGCCGGACGACGTGGTTGCCGGGCGTGGGGAAGGCGCGCGCCGCCGTGTTCCCTCGGCCGTCGTCGAACTGGCCGTCACCGTCGAGGTCCCACTCCATGAGGGCGATCGGGTCGTCCGGATCGTCCGAGACCGAGGTGAAGTCGATCACCTCGTTCACGCGCGGGACCCGCGGCGCGAAGAGGAAGCTCGCGACCGGGGGGAAGTTCACATGGACCGTGGCGCGTCGCGGTGTCGGCGCGGCCGAGGGGGTCGGTCACGCGCAGGCGCACCGTCTTGTTGCCCGGCGTGCGCGAAGCTGCGCTGGACCGCCTCGCCCACCTGCTCGAAGCTGCCGTTGTTGTCGAAGTCCCACTCGTAGGAGCTGTTCAGGAGAGCCGCGTCGTCGGTGCTCGCGGAGCCGTCGAAGCGCACCGACTGGCCGACGTTCGGCACTGTCACGTTGCGGCCGATGCGCGCCACCGGCGCTGCGTTAATCCTGACCGTGTGGGTCTCCACCTCGTCATCGCCCACCGAGAACTCCACCTGCATCGTGATGGTCTTGGTGCCGGCGGTCGCGTACGTGAAGCTCACCGGCGCGTCGAAGGGGGCGGCAGTGGTGACGCGCTCGTCCGCGTCGTTCGCCGTGAAGCGGAAGTGCACGGCGTCCGTGAGCAGGAGTTGGGGGGCGGTGAGCACGGGCGTGACGGTGATCGGCTGACCGGGGTTCACCGGTCCCGGGGCGATGGTGAAGTCCACCGCGGCCGAGGCGGCGCTGGCCGAGGCGAGGCTGAGGGCCAGGCCCAGTGGCAGAGCGAGGAGCCTGTGGCGCGCCCTCCTCATGAGGAGCAGCGCACGGTGCGCGTGGTCCCGGGCGCCAGGCAGAGGTCCTTTCGCGAGGGCAGCTTCGCGCGCCTGATCAGCAGCGCGGTGTATGACCCGACCTTGCCCTTGGAGGTCACGTAGATCCGGATCCGGCTTCCGGCCGGAAGCCGTCGCTCGAGCCAGCGCAGGCGCACCGTCTTGCCGCGCGAGCGCGTGCTGGAGGCGCGCTGGCTCGGGCAGCCCTTGCCCTTGCAGGAGGCCCTGACCATGGCGCCCTTCGTGGTGCGCACGCCCAGGCGGGTGATCAGCGTCGAGCCCTTGCCGGGACGGCTGGAGATGCGCACGGTCGCGTCGAGCTGCTCGGGCTCCGGCTTGGGCGGCACCGGCCGGGCGCGCACGTTCAACGTGACCGCGTGGACGGCGCCGGCCCCGGACCCGTCAACCGCGCGCAGCCGCACGGTGTGCGCGCCCACGGTCGTGAAGATCTTGCTGGCCACCTTGCCGCGGGCGTCGTCGTACTGGCCGTCGCCGTCCAGATCCCAGGTCTCGGAGGCCAGGAAGCCGTCCGGATCGCGGGACAGGGACGCGAAGTCGACCACGTCGCCGGCGTAGGGCTGGGCGGGTGAGAAGCGGATGAGGGCTGTGGGGGCGGCGTTGACCACGATGTCGGCAGCGACGATGTCGACTCCGTTGGAGTCGGTCACCTTGAGCTCCACGGTATGCCGTCCTGCGGTCCGAAACGCGTACGTAGCCACGTTTCCGCCTTGCACAAACCCGCTAATAGCGTCGAATTTCCACTCGATCTTGTTAATTGTCGACCCCGGCGAGGCCGTCGCGGTGGACCTGAACGTCACGGTCTGCCCGGGCAGCGGAGCCGCCGGCGTCGACGTGAATCCGGCCACGGGCGCCACCGACTGGACGTCGAAGCGCCGCTCCCTGATGTGGGTGGCCCCGGCGCTGTCGGTCACGCGCAGCCGCACGACCTTCTCGCCCTGGGTCGGGAAGGCACGGGTCGGATTGGCCGCGGTCGAGTCGTCGAACTGGCCGTCGGCGTCGAGGTCCCACGCGAGGGCGAGGGTCTGGCCGGCGTCGGCGTCGGTGGACGTGGAGGCGAAGGTCACCGTCTCATTGAGCCGCGGGGTCTGCGGGTTCACGGTGAAGTCGGCCACCGGCACCGTGTTCACGTTGACGGTCTTGACGACGGTGGTGGCGCTGGCGCCGCTGTCGGTCACCCGCACTCGGACGGTCTTCGCCCCGGCGGTGGCGAACGCGGTGGAGGCGGTGGCTCCAGTGAAGCCGCCGTCGCCGAACGTGTTGTTGCCGTCCAGATCCCAGGTGTACGCGCCCGCGGGGAGGGCGAGGTCGTCGGACGCGGTCGCCGTGAAGTTCACGGTCTGGGTCTTCACGGGCGCGGTCGGCGTGAACGTGAAGTCGACCGTGGGTGGCGCGTTCACCGTCACCGGTACCGTGGCGATGCCCGCGGCGCCGTCGGCGTCCGTCACCTGGAGGCGGACGTTCCTCTGGCCCGCCGTGGCGAAGGAGCCCGTCGGCGCCTGCCCGGTGGCGTCGTCGAAGGCGCCGTCGTTGTCGTAGTCCCAGGCGTAGCCAGTTGCCGGGATCGGCTCGTCATCGGTCGACCCGGCCGCGCTGTAGGTGATCGTCTGGCTGACGTTGGGTCGCGCGGGCGTGAAGGTGAACGCGGCGGTGGGCGCGGGGTTCGCCGCTACCGAAACGGTCTGGGTGGCGACGTCGGTGGAGCCGCCGGAGTCGGTCACCCGGAGGCTCACGATCCTGCCGCCGGACGCCGCGAAGCTCGTGGACGCGGTCGGTCCGACCGCGTCGTCGAAGGCGCCGTCGTTGTCGAGGTCCCAGGCGTAGGAGCTGTTCGTCAGAGCGAGGTCGTCGGTCGTGCCGGCGGCGTTGAAGCTGACCGGATCGCCCACGTCGGGGTTCCCCGGGGTGAAGGAGAACGAGGCGTCGGGAGGGGCGTTCACGGTCACGACCCGCGTCGTGGTCGCTGACACGCCGTCGGCGTCGGTCACGCGCAGGCCCACGGTCCGGTTGCCGGCGCTCGAGAACGCATGCGATACCTCACGCCCCTCGGCGTCGGTGCTGCCGTTGCCGTCGAAGTCCCAGTCGAACCCGGCGTCCGGAATCGACTCGTCGTCGGTGGTGGCGCCCGCGTCGAAGGTCGCGGCCTGCCCGATGTTGGGGCGGGAGGGGGCGAAGATGAAGGAGGGGTTCGGCGGCGTGTTGAGCGCGCTCACCGTCACGGTGCGGGTCGTGCTCGTGGCGAGCCCGCCCGAGTCGGTCACCTGGAGCCGGACGGTCTTGATGCCGGAGGTGGGGAATGCGTGGTCCGCCTCCTCGCCGATCGCGTCGAAGGTGCCGTCGTTGTCGAAGTCCCAGGCAAACGAGCCGTTCGGCAGGGCCAGGTCGTCATCCGACCCGGCGGCGTCGAAGCCCACGGTCTGCCCGACCTCGGGAGAGCTCGGCGAGAACGCGAAGGAGGCGCTGGGCGGAGCGTTCACGGTCACCGCGTGGGAGGCCGTGTCGGCGACACCGAGCACGTCCGTGACCCTCAGCGACACGGTCCTCGTGCCCGACGCGTACGAGGACGTGGGCGTCACGCCCAGGGCGTCGTCGAACTGGCCGTCGCCGTCGAGGTCCCAGGCATAGGCAGTGGGGAGGAGCGGCCCGTCGTCGGTGGTGGCGGAGGCGTCGAAGGTCACGCCCTGGTTCGGGTTGGGGCGCGCGGGGCTGAAGCCGAAGGCGGCGCTCGGCCCGGAGTTGGCCACCGCCACGGACACGCTGGCGTTGTCGGTGTGGGTCTCGCCCTCGGAGTCGGTCACGCGCAGGCGCACCGTCTTCGATCCGGGGGTGGGGAAGGAGTGGCTGACCTGGCGCCCGCTCGCGTCGTCATAGGCGCCGTCGTTGTCGAAGTCCCAGTCGAAGCCGCCGTCGGCGAGCGCGGCGTCATCGGTCGAGCCGGAGGCGTCGAAGCTGATCGACTCACCGACCGTGGGGCTCGTCGGGGTGAAGTCGAAGGCCGCGTTCGGCGGGGCGTTGACCCTGATCGTGTCGAACACGACCGCCGAGTCGGAGGTGGCGTCGGTGACGACCATCCGCACCGTGCGCGTGCCGCTGCTCGGGTAGGCGTGCTGGACGTCCTCGCCGCCGGCGTCGAACGTCCCGTCGTTCTCGAAGTCCCATTCCACCGAGACGATGTCGTCGTCCGGGTCGGCGGTGGTGGCACTGAAGCTGATGTCCTCGCCCACCCTGCCCACGCCGGGCGTGAAGTCGAAGTCGGCGGTCGGCGCGGCCGCCATTACCAGCTGGCTGCCGAACAGGATTCCGCCCGCGACGGCGACCGCGACGATCGTCTTCGCGGTGGCGAGGCGGATAGGCGCCAACAGGCGCAACATTGTGGCCGCGCGGCTTTTCAACGGGAGGGTTTCGGCACCGTGCGCGCGCCAGCGCGACACGTGATTCGGGGCGTTGGGCCAGCGTAACCCGGATACCGCGACCTAGCCACCGCCTCGACGGCCATAACCTCACCGGAGGTCCAGGAAGGACCCACCCGGGCGACCGGCGCTGGGGGTTTTTCGCCGAAGCGCGCGGCTCGGCCGCGTGCGCACGGACGGTTTTCGGCGTCATCAGGGCCTCCGGGGCCTCCGGGGGCGCCTCTAAGGTCCGGCGCAATGGAGGCCCCTTTCTCGGGTCGCGCGCTGCACTTCGTGGGGATCGGCGGTGCCGGCATGAGCGGCCTCGCGTTGGTCGCGCGCGCCCTCGGTGCCCAGGTCACGGGCTCGGACCGTGCGGAGTCGTCGTACTCGGCGCGTCTCCGGGAGGCCGGCATCGACGTGCGCACGGGGCACGACGAGCCGCCCCCCGAGGGAGCCGAGATCGTGGTGTCCACCGCGATAGCCGAGGACAACCCGGAGCTGGCCCTAGCTCGCGCCTCGGGCGCCGTGGTGCTCCACCGGGGAGACCTGCTCGGCGAGGTGAGCGCGCTCAAGCGCACGATCGCCGTCGGCGGCACCCACGGCAAGACCACCACGGCATCGATGGCCACGCTGGCGCTGGTGGACGCCGGCCTCGATCCCGGGTTCCTCATCGGCGGCGAGCTGCGCGCGCTGGGCACGAACGCGGGCTGGGGCGGGGGCGACTGGGCGGTGGTGGAGGCCGACGAGTCGGATCGCTCGTTCCTGAAGATCTCGCGCGAGGTGGCGGTAGTGACCAGCCTCGAGCTGGATCACCACGCCACCTACCGGTCGCTCGGCGAGGTGGAGGCGGCGTTCGAGAGCTTTGTCGAGCCCGCGCAGCTGGCCGTGCTCGGCCCGGACGTGGAGCTCGAGTCGGGTGGACGGCGCCTGAGCTACGGCATCGACTCGGGCGAGCTGCGGGCCGAGGGTCTGGAGCTCCTGGCGCTCGGATCGCGGTTCAGCGTGGAGGGCGTGGAGATCGAGCTCGCGGTCCCGGGCCGGCACAACGTGCTGAACGCGCTGGCGGCGCTGGCCGCCTGCCGCGCCGCCGGGGTGGAGCCGGGGGCCGCCGCGCCCGGGCTGGCGCGCTTCACGGGGGCGGGGCGTCGCTTCGAGGAACACGGGCGCACCGCCCGCGGCGCGCGGGTGTTCGACGACTACGCCCACCATCCGACGGAGGTGCGGGCCACTCTCACCGCCGCGCGCACGCAGGCCCCGCGGCGGCTGGTGGTCTGCTTTCAGCCACACCTCTTCTCGCGCACGCGACTGCTCGCGCGTGAGTTCGGTGCCGCATTGGCCCTCGCGGACCTCGTGGTCGTGCTCGACGTGTACGCCGCCCGTGAGCGCGGGGAGGACTTCCCCGGGGTCACCGGGCTGCTCGTGGCCGGTGCCGCGGCGGACGCGGCCTCCGGGCGGCCGGTCTGGTGGCTGCCGGACAAGGCGGACGCCGAGCGCTTCCTGCGCGAGGAGCTCGGCGAGGGCGACGTGCTCCTGACCATGGGAGCCGGCGACGTGGACGAGCTCGCTCGGAGGCTCACCTCGTGAGCGCCCCCGACGGCGTGGAGCGCGACCACCCGCTCACCCGCCTCACGACGGTTCGCACCGGCGGCCACGCCGACTGGTTCGCCCGCCCCGACTCGGAGTCCCGGCTCGTGGAGCTCCTGGCCTGGGCAGAGACCGAGGGACTGGCGGTAGGAGTGGTGGGCTCCGGATCGAATCTCCTCATTGCGGATGCGGGATTCCGAGGACTCGTCATGAAGCTGGACGGCTCGCTTGCCACGATCGAGCAGAGCGGCGACCGCCTGCTCTGCGGCGGTGGGGCCCGGCTTCCGCAGGCGGCAGCCCGCGCCGCCAGGGCCGGCCTCACCGGGCTCGAGTTCGGCGTGAACATCCCCGGGACGGTCGGCGGCGCCGTGAAGATGAACGCGAACGCGTACGGCGGCGACCTCTCGCGGGCGCTCGAGTGGGTGGACGTGGCCGGTGCGGAGGGCCTGGAGCGCCGCGAGCCCGGCTCGCTCGGCTTCTCCTACCGCAGCTCCAACCTCGGCGCCGCCGAGGTCGTGTCGCGGGCATCGTTCGCCCTGGCGCCCGCGCCGCCCGAGGAGGTGAAGGCGACCCTGGCCCGGATGAGGGCTGCCCGCCATGAGGCTCAGCCGTCCGGCATCAAGACCTTCGGATCGACCTTCAAGAACCCGGACGATCCGCGTGCGGGCGGGCGCAGCGCGGGAGTGCTGCTCGACGAGGCGGGCTGCCGCGGCCTCGCGGTGGGGGGTGCCCGGTTCTCCGAGAAGCACGCCAACTTCGTCGAGAACACCGGCGCCGCGACCACCGCTGACGTGGTCGCGCTGATGGCGGAGGGCCGACGGCGCGTGCACGAGCGCTTCGGAGTGACGCTCGAGCCCGAGGTCCAGCTCCTCGGCGACGTGGACGCCGCTCCCCTGTGGGAAGCCCCCGGCTCGTGAGGCAGGCCGCGAGCACCGGCGACGCGGGCCGCCTGCCCGGGCTGCGCTCCGCGGCGGCGTGGCGCCGTGTGCTCGTGGCGGTGGTGCGCGCCCTCCCGCAGCCGGGCCCCCGTGCTCGGCGCACCGTTCTCCTGCTCCTGGTGGCCACCCTGGCCCTCGGCGCCGTCTATCGCCTCTGGATCCGCGACGCGCCGTTCGTGAGCGTCGACCGCGTGACGGTCACCGGCCTGAGCACCGACGACGCCAAGCGAGTCCGGGCCGCCCTCGTATCCACCGCGCGCACGATGACCACGCTTCACGTCGAGCGGGATCGCCTCGAGGAGGTCGTGGCCGGCTACCCGGTCGTTCGGGCGCTCGAGATCGAGACCGACTTCCCGCACGCGATGAGCATCCGGGTTGTGGAGCACCGGCCGGTCGCGATCGTGCTCACCGGCGGCGCCAGGCTGCCGGTGGCGGCCGACGGCACCGTGCTCGAAGGCCTTCCGGTCGAGGGCCCGCTGCCCCTGGTGAGGGCCGATGGCGGCCTGAAGTCCAACCGGCTGGCCGACACGGACGCCGTCGGCGCCGCCCACATCGCGGGGGCTGCCCCCGGACCGCTGCGCGGGCGCCTGCGCGAGATCCAGCGCGAGGGGGACCGCGGCTACGTCGTGCAGATGCGCAGGGGGCCCGAGCTCGTCTTCGGGAGCGCCGCCCATCTGCGGGCCAAGTGGGTGGCGGCGGCCCGCGTGCTGGCCGACGGCGACACCCGTGGCGCCACCTACGTGGACCTGCGGGTGCCCGGCCGCCCCGCGGTCGGCGGCCTCGGGTTCGAGGTGAGCGCTCCGGAGCTGCCGCTGCCCCCGGAGCTTCCGCTCGGGGCCGAGGAGGGTGCCGTGGCGGGCGCCACCGCGGGCGCGCCCGCAGAGACACCGGAGGGCGTGACCCCGGTCGACCCGAGCCTGGAGCAGGCGCCGGCGGAGGGTCAGGCGACCCCGGAGGCTCCGCTCCCGGCCGCACCCGAGTATCCGGTCGAGCCGGGCGCCGAAGCCGGCGGGGGAGCGGTCGCGGCGCCCACTCCCTGAGCGCGGTCGCGGCGGGCGGGAGCCTCGGACGAGAGGCTCGAAAAGTCTAGACCTTTGCCTGAGAGTGACATGAAACCCTCAAGTCGTGGTCGAGATAAGGTTGCACGATAACTTGCGGGGGGCATTGACAGAGCGGCCGATATCCACCTACAGTCCGCACTTTCCGGCGGTCACTGACCCTCGATGACCGCCTTAGACCGTTAGGTAGAAGGGACCTCAAAGCGCCAATGGACACCGGGAGCTATCTGGCTGTCATCAAGGTCGTCGGCATCGGCGGCGGTGGCACCAACGCCGTGAACCGCATGGTCGACGCCGGCCTCAAGGGCGTCGAGTTCATCGCCGTGAACACCGACGCCCAGGCGCTGCAGATGTGCGACGCCGACATCAAGCTGCAGATCGGCGATCAACTCACGCGTGGCCTTGGCGCCGGCGCCAGCCCCGACGTGGGCTACGGCGCGGCCAATGAGAGCCGCGACGAGATCAAGGAGGCGCTCAAGGGCGCTGACATGGTCTTCGTGACGGCCGGCGAGGGCGGCGGCACCGGCACCGGCGCCGCGCCCGTGATCGCGGAGGTCTCCAAGCAGGAGGTCGGCGCGCTCACGGTCGGCACCGTCACCAAGCCGTTCGACTTCGAGGGCACCCAGCGCATGCGCCAGGCCGAGGAGGGCCTCGAGCGCCTTCGCGAGCAGGTGGACACGCTGATCGTGATCCCGAACGAGAAGCTGCTCGCGGTCGTCGAGCGGCGCACGAGCATCCTCGACGCGTTCCGGGAGGCCGACAACGTCCTCCGCCAGGGAGTGCAGGGGATCACGGACCTGATCACCACGCCCGGTCTGATCAACCTCGACTTCGCCGACGTCCGCACGATCATGCAGGACGCCGGGTCGGCGCTGATGGGGATCGGCGAGGCCGCCGGCGAGCAGCGCGCCGCCGAGGCCGCCAAGAACGCGATCTCGAGCCCGCTGCTCGAGCAGTCGGTGGAGGGCGCCACCGGCATCCTGCTCAACATCACCGGTGGCAGCGACCTCGGCCTCTTCGAGGTCAACGAGGCCGCGGAGATCATCCAGAGCGCCGCGGACTCGAACTCGAACATCATCTTCGGGGCCGTGGTCGACGACTCGATGGGCGACGGCGTCCGCGTGACGGTGGTGGCCACCGGCTTCGAGCGCCCGGGACGGCTCCCGCTGTTCCAGGAGGACTCGACGGGCCGCCGGCGCGAGCCGCGCCGCCGCGACGTGTCGATGGACGACCGCCAGCGCAAGTCCCTCGAGATCTCGGACGACGACATCGACGTCCCGTCCTTCCTCAAGGACTGACCCCGCTCAAAGAGATCCTCCCGCCGGACACCGCGCTCGCCTTCGAGGCGATGCGCGCGCTTCGCACCCACCACGTGGACGAGGCGGAGTTCGTGCGCAGGGTGGACGAGCAGCAGCGCCCGCAGGGCTACCGGATCGTCGGGGTGCTCGAGGGCGATCGCGTGGTGGCCGTGGCCGGGTTCCGGGTGCTCCACAACCTCGCCTGGGGCGACGCGCTCTACGTGGACGACCTCTCCACGCTCCCGGAGGCGCGCGGCCGGGGGCACGGAGCGGCTCTGCTCGAGTGGTGCGCGGACGAGGCCACAAGGCTCGGGTGCGCGCAGCTGCACCTCGATTCGGGGGTTGGACCGGAGCGTGAGGACGCCCACCGGCTCTACTTCAACCAGCGCCTCCGGATATCGAGCTATCACTTCGTGCGCCCGCTGTAGCGGAAGCAGCCGGCTCGGCCGGCTGCGCCCCGACCCCTTGTAGCCTCTGGGCCTCTGTCCTACACAGCGGCAACTCTTCGACGCACGCCCCTCTTCGAGCGCCATGAGCGGGCCGGCGCTCGACTCGTACCGTTCGCCGGCTGGGAGATGCCGGTGCAGTACGAGGGCATCCGGCAGGAGCACGTGACCGTGCGCACCGGCGCCGGGATGTTCGACGTCTCGCACATGGGCGAGATCGAGACCCGCGGACCGCAGGCGGAGGCGCTGCTCCAGCGGCTGCTCTCAAACGACGTGACCGCGATCGCCGAGCGCGGGGCGCAGTACTCGGTGCTCTGCCGCGACGACGGCGGCGTGCTCGACGACCTGTTCACCTACAGGCTCGGGCCCGAGCGCTTCCTGACCGTCACCAACGCCGCGAACCACGAGAAGGACCTGGCGTGGTTCCGCGAGCACGCGGGCGATTTCGACGCCGAGGTGGTGGACGCCCACGGGGACTGGGCGATGATCGCGGTGCAGGGCCCGGAGGCGCGCGCGGCGCTCGAGGCGCTGGCTGACGGCCCCCTGCCGGCGCGGATGCGCACCGCCGAGCTGACCCTGGCGGGCGTGGCCTGCCTCGTCTGCGGCACCGGATACACCGGCGAGGACGGCGCCGAGCTGCTCGTGCCGCCGGACGGCGCGGTGGCCGTCTGGGACGCGCTCGCCGCCCAGGGAGTGTCCCCCGCGGGGCTCGGCGCCCGCGACACGCTCCGCCTCGAGGTCTGCTTCCACCTCTACGGGAACGACCTGTCCGAGGACCGCAACCCGCTCGAGGCGGGCCTGGGCTGGTGCTGCAAGCTCGACACGGATTTCATCGGCGCCGCCGCGCTGCGCGAGCTCGAGCCGCGCGAGGCGCTCGCGCCGTTCGCCTTCACCGGCCCGGGGATCCCGCGGACGGGGAATCCCGTTCGCACCGAATCCGGTAACGGGGTGGTCACGAGTGGTTCGCTCTCGCCCTGTCTGGAGAAGGGGATAGGGATGGCCTACCTGCCTGTGGCGGCGGCCGCACCGGGCACCGCGATCGAGGTGGACGTGCGCGGCAAGCCGCGGGCGGCCCAGGTCGCCGAGAAGCCGCTGTACCGGAAGGCCCCCTAGGGGGCACGAGCACCCGAACAGGAGCGAAATTGGCAGCGTCCTATCCCGACGACCTCAAGTACCACCCCGAGCACGACTGGGCCCGCCTGGACGGTGACGAGGCCACCTTCGGCATCACCTGGTACGCCCAGGACGCTCTGGGAGAGGTGGTCTTCTTCGATCCGCCCGAGGTGGGCAAGCAGGTGACGAAGGACCAGGTCTACGCCGAGGTGGAGTCCGTGAAGGCGGTCTCCGACGTGTTCGCGCCGCTCTCCGGCGAGATCGTGGCCGTCAACGAGGCGCTCGCGGACTCTCCCGAGCAGGTCAACCACGATCCCTACGGCGAGGGCTGGATGGTGCGGGTGAAGCTCTCCGACCCCTCCGAGCTCGATTCGCTGCTCGAGCCGGACGCCTATCGCGATCTGCTGCAATCGGGAGGCTGATGTCCCGCTACACCTCGGCAACCGCGCAGGACCAGGAGGCGATGCTCGCCGCAATCGGCGTGCGGTCGCTCGATGACCTGTTCGCGGACGTGCCCGCCGGACTGCGGCTCGACCGGCCGCTCGCCCTGCCCGACGGGCGTTCCGAGCAGGAGGTCAACGACGAGCTCGCAGCGCTGGCCGCGCGCAATCGCCACGCCGACGCCGAGACGAGCTTCCTCGGCGCCGGGATGTACGACCACTACGTGCCGGCGCTGGTCGACGCCCTGACCAGCCGCTCGGAGTTCCTGACCCCCTACACGCCCTACCAGCCCGAGATCTCCCAGGGCGGGCTGCAGGTGATGTTCGAGTTCCAGACGGCGATCTCCGAGCTCACGGGCCTGCCCGTGGCCAACGCCTCGGTATACGAGGGGCCCAGCGCCGTGGCCGCCGCCGGCTACCTCGCCAAGCTCGAGACCGGCCGTTCACGCCTGATCGCGAGCCGGGCGCTGCACCCGCACGCGCGCGCCGCGCTGCGCACCCACGCGGCGGGTTACGGGATGGAGGTCGTGGAGGTGCCGCTCACCGGCGACGGCGCCACCGACGTCGAGGCGCTCGCCGCGGCGGTGGACGACGACACGGCCGCCGTGATCGTGCAGCAGCCCAACTTCCTCGGGACCGTCGAGGACCTCGGCGAGCTCGCCGAGGCCGGCAAGCGCACGGGGGCGCTCTTCGTGGTGGCGGCGGACCCCCTGCCGCTAGGAGTGCTGCGCCCGCCGGGCGAGCTCGGCGCCGACATCTGCGTGGGTGAGGGCCAGACGCTCGGCAACCGGCTCGACTACGGCGGCCCGAGCTTCGGGTTCTTCGCCGCGGCCGAGCGCTTCATCCGGCGCATGCCGGGCCGCATCGCCGGCGAGACGCGCGACCTGGACGGGCGCCGCGGCTTCGTGCTCACGCTCCAGACCCGCGAGCAGCACATCCGCCGCGAGAAGGCCACGCACAACATCTGCACCGCGCAGGCGCTCAACGCGCTCGCCGGGGTGGTCTACCTCTCCTGGCTCGGCAAGCGCGGCCTGGTCGAGCTGGCCGAGCTGATGCTCCAGCGCACCCACTACGCCCGTGAGGCGCTCGGGCTCGAGGCGATCAACCCCGGGCCGGTGGTCCGCGAGTTCGCCGTCCGCGTGCCCGACCTCGACGAGCTCTTCGAGCGCGCCCGCGCGGCGGGGATCAACCCCGGCTACCGGCTCGGGCGCGACTACCCCGAGTACGAGCACGGGCTGCTGGTGGCGATCACCGAGCGCCGCACGCGGCACGACATCGACCGTCTGGCGGAGTTGGTGGGCGCGCCCGCGCGGGGCCGGCGAGAGGAGGTCGTCACATGAGCGCGACCCCTCTGGACCCGCGCCGGGACGAGGACACGGTCACGATCTTCGAGCGCTCGCGCGAGGGGCGCAGGGCGTTCGTGGCGCCCGCGCTCGACGTGCCGGAGGTGCCGCTCGACGAGCTGCTGCCGGCGCATGCGCTGCGCGAGCGCCCGGCCGAGCTGCCGGAGGTGCCCGAGCCCGAGATCGTGCGCCACTACACGACGCTCTCGTCCAAGAACTTCCATCTCGACGAGGGCTTCTATCCGCTCGGCTCGTGCACGATGAAGCACAACCCGAAGCTCCACGAGCGGCTCGCGGCGCTGCCGGGCCACGCCCGACTGCACCCGCTCCAGGACCCCGAGTACGCGCAGGGCGCGCTCGACCTGATGTGGCGTCTCCAGGACGCGCTGGCGGAGATAGCCGGGCTGCCGCACGTGTCGCTGCAGCCGTCGGCGGGGTCGCAGGGCGAGCTGGCGGGCCTCCTGCTCACACGGGCCTACCACGAGGCCGCCGGCGAGCACAGGCACAAGGTGCTGACGCCCGACACCGCCCATGGCACGAACCCGGCGACGGTGACCATGGCGGGCTACGAGGTGGTGAAGGTGGGCACCTCGGCCGACGGCGGGGTGGACCTCGACGACCTGCGCGAGAAGGCCACCGACGACGTGGCTTGCCTGATGCTCACGAACCCCAACACGCTCGGGCTCTTCGACCGCAACATCGAGGAGATCTCCCGCATCGTGCACGAGGCGGGGGCGACGCTCTACTACGACGGGGCGAACCTGAACGCCGTGATGGGCATCGTGCGCCCGGGCGACACCGGCTTCGACATCGTCCACTTCAATCTGCACAAGACGTTCACGCAGCCGCACGGGGGCGGGGGCCCGGGCGCGGGGCCGATCGCCGTGTCCGACCGGATCGAGCCCTTCCTCCCGGCGCCGCAGGTCGTGCGCCGCAAGGGGGACAACGGCT
Source organism: uncultured Thermoleophilaceae bacterium (assembly GCA_963803245.1). Lineage (GTDB taxonomy): Bacteria > Actinomycetota > Thermoleophilia > Solirubrobacterales > Thermoleophilaceae > JACVRW01. The sequence continues at coordinate 117,385 of CAWDLI010000001.1, forward strand.
CGGAGCCGCATTTCGACCTGGACTTCGACCGGCCGCAGTCGATCGGCAAGCTGCGCGGCTTTCAGGGGAACTTCGGAGTCTTCGTGCGCGCCTACGCCTACATCCGCTCGCTAGGAGGCGACGGCCTCAAGGAGGCCTCGCAGATGGCGGTGCTGAACGCGAACTACCTGAAGGCGCGGCTCGCCGAGGAGGGCGTGGCCGAGTACCTCCCGGTGGCCTACGACCGGCTCTGCATGCACGAGTTCGTGCTCTCGGGCCGCGGCGCGCGCGACCAGCTCGGCGTGAAGACGCTCGACCTGGCCAAGCGCATGCTCGACCACGGCGTCCATCCGCCCACGGTCTACTTCCCGCTGCTCGTGGAGGAGGCGCTGATGATCGAGCCCACCGAGACCGAGACGAAGGAGCGGCTCGACCACTTCGCGGACGCCGTGAGGGCGATCCTCGAGGAGGCCGCCGAGGACCCGGAGATCGCGCGCGGCGCGCCCTACACCACGCCGGTGCGCCGGCTCGACGAAGCAGCCGCGGCCAAGCGGCCCGTCGTCCGCCAGCCCATCTGAGCCTCGTGCGGATCTTCAGCGGCATCCAGCCCACCGGCCGCAAGCACCTGGGCAACTACCTGGGCGCCATCACGCAGTACGTGGAGGGCCAGGACAGGGCCGACCCGGCGATCTACTGCATCGTCGATCTGCACGCCACCGGCGTGTCCTACGACCCCAAGGCGCTGCCCGAGTACGTGCTCGACACCGCGGCAACGCTGATGGCGGCCGGGCTCGACCCCGGCCGCTGCATCCTCTTCCGCCAGTCCGACGTGAGGGAGCACACCGAGCTGTGCTGGCTCCTCAGCTCGGTCACCGCCTACGGCGAGCTCCAGCGGATGACCCAGTTCAAGGAGAAGTCGGAGCGCGAGCAGGACCTGGTGCGCACCGCCCTGTTCCTCTACCCGGTGCTCCAGGCGGCCGACATCCTGCTCTACCGCACCGACGAGGTGCCCGTGGGTGACGACCAGCGCCAGCACGTCGAGCTTGCGCGCGAGATCGCCCGCCGCTTCAACACCACCTACGGCGACGTGCTGGTGGAGCCCGCACACCGGATCCCCGATGTGGGGGCCCGGATCATGGACCTCCAGGGCCCCGCCTCGAAGATGTCCACCACCTCCGCCAGCGCCGCCGGCCGCGTGTACATCGACGACGAGGCGGACGACATCCGGCGCAAGTTCAAGCGCGCCGAGACCGACTCCGGGAGCGAGGTGGTGCGCGCCCCGGACAAGCCCGGCATCAGCAACCTGATCGAGATCCTCGCCGTGACCCGGGGCGTGTCGCCGGAGGATGTGGAGCGCGAGTTCGCCGGGCAGGGCTACGGCGCGTTCAAGGAGGCGGTGGGAGAGTCCGTGGTCGGCCTCCTGGCCCCGGTGCGCGAGCGCTACGTCGAGCTGCGCTCCGACGAGGCGGCCCTGGAGGGAGCTCTCCAGGAAGGCGCCGAACGCGCCCGCTCGATCGCCACCGGCGTGATGTCGGATGTCCGCGCCGCGATGGGCGTCGGACCGCGGGGCTAATCTAGCCGCGTGTCCGTCGCCTCGCTCGACCTCGACCTCGAGGTCTTCCAGGGCCCGTTCGACCTGCTGCTCACGCTGGTGCTCAACGAGGAGGTGGATCTCCTCGAGGTCGACCTGGCAGATGTGGTGCTCGCCTACGTCGAGCATCTCGAGCGCGCCGGCGAGCTCGATCTCGAGGCCGCGACCGAGTTCCTGGTGCTGATCGCCGCGCTGCTCGAGCTGAAGTCGCGCCTGATGCTGCCCTCCGACGGCGACGAGGAGGGGCTCGACCTGGTGCCGAGCGAGGCCGCGGACGAGCTGCTCGCGCGGATGGTCGAGTACCACCGCTATCGCGGCGCCGCCGCGCACCTGCGCGAGCGCCTGGAGGCCGAGCACGGCCACCGCTACCGCTCGGCCCCGCTCCCCCCGCAGCTGCGCCGGGTGGCACTGGAGACCGCCGAGCCCGCCTACGACCCGGAGCGGCTCGCGGAGGCGCTCGGCGAGCTGCTGCGCATCCCGCCGCCGCTGGACCTGCGGCACGTGCGCCGGCCGGCGGTGTCGGTCGAGCAGCGCCTGCGCCACCTGCGCGATCTGCTCGGGAGCCGCCGGAGCTTCTCGTTCGACGACGCGGTGCGCGGGTCGGACCGCCTGACCGAGGCGGTCACGCTCTTCGCCCTGCTCGAGCTCTACAAGGCCGGCGAGGCCAGGTGGGAGCAGGCCGAGCCCTTCGGTCCGATCACGGTGCGGGCGGCCTCCGAATGAACGAGCTCGCCCGCATCGTCGAGGCGCTGCTGTTCCTGTCGCCCGAGCCCGTGTCCGTGGAGCGGCTGGCCGAGGCGGCCGAGGTGTCCGAGTCCGAGGTGGTGGAGGCGCTCGCGCGCTTGCGCGAGCACTACGCCGAGGGCTACCGGGGCGTGGTGCTTCGCGAGGTGGCGGGCGGCTTCACGCTCGCCACGGACCCGGTGGCCGAGCGCGCCGCGCGCCGCCTGCTGGCGCGCCCGCGCACCCCGCCGCTCACCCAGGCCCAGGCGGAGTGCCTCGCGATCGTGGCCTACCTCCAGCCGGTCTCACGCCCCGAGCTGGGCCGCATCCGCGGCGTGGGATCGGAGTCGGCGGTCGGAACGCTGCTCGAGCGCGGCCTCGTGGAGGAGTCGGGCAGATCGCGGTTCGGAGCGGTCCTCTACCGGACCACCGAGCTGTTCGAGAAGCTCTTCGGGCTCGCCGGCCTCGACACGCTGCCCGACCCCGGGAAGTTCGACCCCACCCCCGAGGAGCAGGGCGAGCTGCGCGAGCGGCTGCTGCGGGCGGGCGAGCAGCGCGCGCAGGGCTGAGGGCGGCGGCAGGTCCAGCGCCTACTGCGGCTGGGTAGGAGGGCGGCGGGTCTGGCCGGGCCGCGGGCACCGAGCGAACCGAACATTGGAGGCCATATGGGCCCCTTTTGTTCGTCTCGGCCCCCCTGAACGAGACCAAAGTTGAGCTGAATAGTTCAGCTTTATCTTGGTCTCGCTCAAGAAGGCGCGCACTTACCCCGGGCCGTGTACCCCATCCGGGGGAAACCCCCGCTAACGGCCCGCTCTGGGCCTGCCGATAACCAGAGAGGAGCCCGACCGCGATGGCGTCTCTCGATTCGATACCGGGCCGGCTGCCGAGCGCTGGTGGGCTGGGCCCCTCACCTGCCTCCGCGCAAGCCGAGCGGCTTGCGGCGCTGAGCCCTGTCCTGGTAGCGGTCTCGGACGCCAACATGCGGCTGACGTTCACGAGCCCCGCGCTCCAGCGGGAGCTCGGCTGGACCGGCGAGGAGCTGGCGGGACGCAACTGGCTCGAGCTGCTGAGCGCCGAGGACATCGCCGACGCTGGTCGCGCCCTCGGGGCGGCCCGCGACTCGCAGGGCACCGAGGTGACCTTCGAGGCGCGCACGGCCACCCGCTCGGGCGGCTGGCGCCATCTCTGCTGGACCGTGGCGTTCGAGGACGCGACCTTCTACACCGCCGCCCGCGACGTGAGCGAGCAGCGGCGCGCCGAGGGCGCGCTCGCCTCGGGGGACCAGCGACTCGGCGCCCTGATCGAGCAGGTGCCGGCCATCGTCTACACCGCGGCTTTCGGCGAGGAGGGACGCTGGTCCTTCGTGAGCGCGCAGGTGGAGCGCCTGCTCGGCTGGACGCCCGAGGAGTGGATGGCCGACCCGCGGTCCTGGATCAAGAGCATCCACCCCGACGATCGCGAGCGCGTGATCGAGGACGAACAGCCGCTCGGAGACGCCGGAGACCAGCTGCGCTCGGAGTACCGCATGGTCGCCCGCGACGGGCGCGTGCTCTGGGTGCGCGACGCGGCCACCGTCATCGTCGGCGAGGGCGGCGAGCTGCTGATGCAGGGGCTGATGCTCGACGTGACCGATCTCAAGCGCGCCCAGGAGGCGGCGCTCCAGAACGAGGAGAAGTACCGCACGCTGGTGCAGACCTCCCAGGACCTGATCTGGGCCGTGGACGGCGAGGGCCGCTTCACGTTCGTGAACGACGCGGTCAAGCGAATCCACGGCTACGAGCCCGAGGACATGATCGGCCGGCCGTTCACCGACTTCCAGCGCGCGGAGATCGCTCAGCGCGACCTCGCGGTGCTGACCCAGATCTTCGACGGGGCCGAGTTCGAGCACTACGAGACCGAGCACCTGCGGAAGGACGGGACCCCGGTGGTGCTGAGCTTCAACACCGCCGTCCTGCGCAACAGCGAGGGCAACGTCGTGGGCGCCACCGGCACCGCGCGCGATGTGACCGAGCAGCGGCGCATGGAGGAGGCGGTGACGGCCAAGCACCTCCAGCTCCAGTCCATCATCGACAACTCCCCGCTCGTGATCTACGCCAAGGACGCCCATCACCGCTACCAGCTCGCCAACCGCGAGCTGGAGGTGCATCTGGGCCTGCCGGCCGGCGGCGCGGTGGGGCGCGCCGACGACGAGCTCCTCGGCGCGGAGCAGGCCGCCGAGCGGCGCCTCGCCGACCAGAAGGTGCTCGACGACGGCCGCGCGCTCGAGGCCGAGGAGACCCTGAGCGTCGGCGGCCGCGAGCGCGCCTACCTGCTGCACCGCTTCCCCCTTCGAGGGTCCGACGGCAGCGTCTACGGCGTCTGCGGCATCGGCACCGACATAACCGAGCGCCGCGACCGCGAGGACACGCTCCGGGCGAAGCTCGAGTGGTCGGTGCGCATCCGCCGCGCGATCGACGAGGACCGGCTGGTCCTGTACGGGCAGCCGATCGTGGAGATCGCGACCGGCCAGCACGTGCAGGAGGAGCTGCTCGTGCGGATGATCGACGAGGAGGGGCAGCTCGTGATGCCGGGCGCCTTCCTGCCGCCGGCCGAGCGCTTCCACCTCGCACCGCTGATCGACCGCTGGGTGATCGCGAAGGCCGCGCGGCTGGCCGCGACCCGTCGCGTGGAGGTCAACCTATCCGGGCAGAGCGTGGGCGAGGCCTCGCTCGTGGAGTACGTTGAGGCGCAGCTGGCCGACGCCGGCGCCGACCCGAGCAACGTGGTCTTCGAGATCACCGAGACGGCGGCGGCCAAGGACATCGGCCAGGCCACGCGGCTGGCCGAGCGGCTGTCGGAGCTCGGCTGCGGCTTCGCGCTCGACGACTTCGGCACGGGCTACGGCAGCTTCACCTACCTCAAGCACCTGCCGGTCGACTACCTGAAGATCGACATGGAGTTCGTGCGCCACCTGAAGCCGGGCTCCCCGGACGTGCAGGTGGTCAGCGCGATCATCGACGTGGCCCGGAAGTTCGGCATCAAGACGGTCGCCGAGGGCGTGGAGAGCCAGGAGACACTCGACCTGCTCGGAGAGCTGGGCGCGGACTTCGCCCAGGGCTACCACCTCGGCTTCCCCGCGCCTGTCGACGGCCGGCGCTAGAAAACTAGGACGCGGCCAGCTCGAGACGAGCGTCCGCGAACTCCTCGGCCACGTCGCGCAGGATCTGCAGCATCGCCTCGCCCGCGGGTGAGCGGTAGGCGCTCTCGGGTCGCGCCGCCCACACGTTGCGCCGCGGGCGGTCGGTGAGCGCCCGGGCCACCACGCCCGGGTGGATCGAGGTGAGCGCGAGGCGCGGCATCAGCGTCACGCCCACGCCGGCCGCCACGAGCGCCTGGGAGGCCATCGTGTCGTCGGCCTCGAAGGCCACGCGCGGTTCGAAGCCCGCCTGGCGGCAGACCTCCTCGGTGATCCGGCGGCAGCCGTTGGCGTCCGTGGACGAGATCCACGGCTCGTCGGCCACGTCCTTGAGCGACAGCTTGCGCCGTTCCGCGAGCGGATGGTCGGCGCGGAGGATCAGGTCGTAGGTGTCCTCGACGAGCGGAGTGAGCTCGAGGTCCGTGGCGAGCGTGCCCGGCACCGAGTCGTGGTCGTAGACGAGGGCGAGGTCGATCTCCCCGGTGCGCAGCAGCGCGCAGGCCTCGTCGGGCTCGGCCTCGACCATTCCCAGCTCGACCTGCGGATGGCGACTGTGGAAGACCGCCACGGCCTGGGGAACGAGCGTGGCGCCGGCGCTCTGGAAGCAGGCGAGCCGCAACCGGCCCCCGCGCAGTCCCGCGATCGCGGCCAGCTCTTCCTCGGCGGCGTCCAGCCGGCAGAGGATCGCCTCGGTGTGCTCCACGAGGGCGCGACCGGCGTCGGTCAGGCGCACACCGCGGGCGCCGCGCTCGACGAGCCGGGCGCCGGTCTCGCGCTCGAGGGCCGCCACGTGCTGGCTGATGGCCGACTGCGTGAAGCTCAGCGCCTCCGCGGCCGCGGAGAAGGAACCCTGGGCCGCGACCTCGCGAAGGACCTTCATTCGGCGGACGTCGAGCATTAGTAGAGCTTATCCGGTATTCCCGGCAGGTCCACCTGCGCTGATGGGCGCCCGGGCGGCGAGCTGGCCGCAGGCGGCGTCGATGTCGCGTCCGCGGGTGAGCCTGACGGTGGCCCGCACTCCGCGCGCCTCGAGCGTGGTCTTGAACGCCCACACGGCCTGCCGGGTCGAGCCCTGGAAGCCTGCCTCGGTGGGGTTGTAGGGGATCAGGTTGACCTTGAAGGCGCGCTTGGGCTCGAGCAGGTCGGCAAGCGCCACCGCCTGCTCGCGGCGGTCGTTCACGCCGTCGAGCATCAGGTACTCCACGAACACGTCCCTGCGCCGGTGCTCGTGCCAGCGCAAGCAGGCTGCGAGCACGTCCGCCAGCGGGTAGCGGTCGTTGACGGGCATGAGCTCGGAGCGCAGGCCCTCCTCCGCGGCGTGGAGAGAGAGGGCGAGCCGCACCGGCGGTCCCTCGGTAACCAGGCGCTCGATGCCGGGCAGCCACCCGACGGTGGAGATCGCGGTGCTGGACCAGGGGATGCCCACGTCCGGGAGCCGCTCGCAGGCGGCCAGCACGGCGTCCAGGTTCATGAGCGGCTCGCCCATCCCCATGAACACCGCGTTCGTGACCGGTCCCGAGCGGCGGAAGTGGAGCGCCTGGTCGAGGATCTCGGAGGTCGTGAGGTTGCGGCCGAAGCGCATCCGGCCGGTGGCGCAGAAGGTGCAGGTCAGCGGGCAGCCCGACTGGCTCGACAGGCAGAGCGAGCGGCGGCCGTCGCGGTAGCTCATGAGCACCGCCTCGAGCGGGCGCGCGTCGTGCGTGCGGAAGAGCGCCTTCCGGGTGTCGTCAGAGGCCACCGCCTCGCGCTCGACCTCGAGCGACGAGAGAGGGACCTCCTGCGACAGCCGGTCGCGCAGCTCGAGCGGCAGGTTCGTCATGTCCTCGTATGAGGACGCGCCGCGAGCCGCCCACTCCCACACCTGGCGCGCGCGGAAGCCCGGCTCGCCGAGCGAGCTCAGGCGCTCTTCGAGCAGCTTCAGGTCCACGGCGCCGAGTCTGGCAGCCTTGGGAGCATGCGACTCGGCAAGTTCCTTGCACACGCGGGCGTGGCCTCACGCCGCGCGTCCGAGCGCCTGGTCGCGGAAGGGCGGGTGCGGGTCAACGGCGAGGCGGTGACCGATCCGGCCCGCGACGTGGACGAGCGGAGCGGCGTGACGGTCGACGGCCGTGCCGTCGCGGTCGAGCCGCTGGAGGTGCACGTGCTCAACAAGCCCGCGGGCGTGGTCTCCACCGCCCAGGACACCCACGGTCGGCCGACGGTGGTCGAGCTCGTGAGATCGCACCGGCGCCTCTATCCGGTGGGACGGCTCGACGCCGACTCCACAGGCCTGATCCTCATGACCAACGACGGGGACCTCGCGGAGAAGCTCACGCATCCGCGCTACGGCATCGAGAAGGTCTACAGAGCGCGGATAGCGCCCGGCCGGGTGACTCCGCGGGCGCTCCAGGCGCTCCGCGACGGCGTGGAGCTGGAGGATGGGCGAACGGCGCCGGCACGCGTGCGGCAGGTCGGTCCCGGAGTGCTCGAGATAGTGCTCCGCGAGGGGCGCAAGCGGCAGGTGAGGCGCATGTGCGAGGCCGTCGGCCACCGGGTGACCGCGCTCGAGCGGGTGGCCTTCGGGCCGCTCGGGCTGCGCGGTCTGGAGCGCGGGCAGAGCCGCCTGCTGTCGCGCCGCGAGGTGGAGCGGCTGCGCACGGCCACGGAGCCCGCCGCCCCGCGTCGGGCGGGTCGCGGAGCCGCCCGCCCGGGCCGCCGCCCACGCGGATGGAAGAATCCCGCCGCGTGAGGCTCAGGGCGCTGCGTGGCGCGATCACCGTGGAGGAGAACGATGCCGACGCCATCGTGGGCGCGACGGAGGAGCTCGTGAGCGAGCTCATGGAGCGCAACCAGCTGAGCGCGGACGATCTGGTGAGCTGCATCTTCACCTGCACGGACGACCTCGACGCCGAGTTCCCGGCGCTCGCGGCACGGCGCCTGGGGCTCGACGGGGTGCCGCTTCTATGCGCCCGCGAGATCGACGTGCCCGGGGCGCTGCCGAGGGTGATCAGGCTGCTCGTGCACTGCTACGCGGAGCCGGCCAGCCCGGTGCGGCACGTGTACCTGCGTGAGGCCGTGTCGCTGCGGCGCGACCTCGAGGGCGCTCAGTGAGCCTCGAGTTCAACAGACGGGTGGGGGAGATCCCGGTCTACCCGGCGGCCGCCACATACGCCTACGACGGCGACCTGGTCAAGCTCGCGTCGAACGAGACGCCGTGGCCGCCGCACCCGCAGGTGCTGGAGGCGGTGGAGGCCGCGATGCGCGGACTCAACCGCTACCCGGACCCGACCACGTCGGCGCTCCGCAAGCGCATCTCCGATCGCACCGGCGTTGAGCTCGGCCGCGTGACCGTCGGGAACGGGTCGTGCGAGATCCTGCTGGCGGGCGCCGAGGCGATGCTCGAGCCGGGCGCGGAGATCGTGTACGCGTGGCCGTCGTTCTCCATGTACCCCCACCTGGCCGCGATGACCGGCGCACGGGGGGTGAGGGTGGCGCTCGACGACGAGGGGCGCCACGACCTCGACGCGATGGCGCGCGAGGTCACGGCCGCCACCCGCATCCTGATCGTCTGCAACCCGAACAACCCGACCGCGACCGCGCTGCCGCCGGCGGCCATCGACGAGTTCGTGGCCGGGTTGCCCCGCCACGTGGCGGTGATCCTCGACGAGGCGTACGTGGAGTTCTCGACGCTCCAGGACCCGGACGAGTCGCTCGACCTGTTGAAGCGCCACCCCAACCTGTTGCTCCTGCGCACCTTCTCGAAGGTCTACGGCCTCTGCGGCCTCCGTGCCGGATACGCGCTCGGCTCCGAGGACTTCCGGCTCGCGGTGGACCGTGTGCGCCAGCCGTTCTCGGTCAACGCCCTCGCGCAGGCGGCCGCGGCCGAGGCGCTCGGCCACCAGGACGAGGTGGAGCGGCGCGTGGCGCGCACGGCGGTCGAGCGCCTGCACGTGGAGTCGGGGCTCGCCGGGCGCGGTCTCGAGACCACGGACAGCGAGGCGAACTTCTCGTGGGTGTCGCTGGGCGACCGCGAAGAGGCCGAGGTGGTGCGCGGCCTCGCCGAGCGGGGCGTGATCGTGCGTGAGGGCGCCGCGCTCGGGCAGGAGGGCTGGCTCCGCGTGACCTACGGCACCCGTGAGGAGAACGATCGTTTTCTGTCGGCGCTTGACGAGGTTCTCTGCTAGAAACGTTTTGAGATGTCTTCGCACGCGCCGACCTCGAGCCACACCGCCGCTTCCGGCGACCCTCGGCGCGCGTATCGGTATTGGCGATTTAGCTAGGCGTCCGGCCGGCGGCCGGCGTACCAGAAGGCCGCCAGCGCGAAAGCTTCAGCCGCCGGACGCCGACAAGACCATTACGCCCGTAGTGGAAGGACGTCTGAAAGGCTTGAGATTCGATGATCGCCATAGGAAGAGGAGCGGGTGGTGAGCCCGAGATGACGGCGCCGCGCGAGCCCGATCGGGTCCGCGACCAGCGGATCGATCAGATCGTGCCGCTGCTCACCCCCGCCGAGATCCTGGAGGAGCTTCCGCTGAGCGCGGAGCTCGAGGATGTGGTCCTGCGCGGGCGCGCGGAGATCGAGAGCATCCTGGACCAGGGCGACGACCGCCTGATCGTGGTCGTGGGCCCCTGCAGCGTGCACGACGTGGACGCTGCGCTCGAGTACGCGCGGCTGCTCGCCGCGACGGCCGAGGAGATGCGCGCGGACCTCTGCATCGCGATGCGCGTGTACTTCGAGAAGCCGCGCACCACCACCGGCTGGAAGGGCATGATCAACGACCCCCACCTCGACGGCTCAGGGGACGTGAACAGCGGCCTGCGCATGGCGCGCGGCCTGCTGCTCGAGGTGCTCGGCCTGGGTCTGCCCGTGGGCTGTGAGTTCCTCGACCCGATCATCCCGCAGTACATCTCCGACGCCGTGGCCTGGGGCGCGATCGGGGCGCGCACGACGGAGAGCCAGACCCATCGCCAGCTCGGCTCCGGCCTGTCTATGCCGGTGGGCTTCAAGAACCGCACGGACGGCAACGTGCAGGTGGCGGTGGACGCCGTGCGCGCCGCGGCGGTGCCGCACGCCTTCACGGGCGTGGACCAGAGCGGCCGACCGGCGATCCTCTACACCAAGGGCAACCCGGACTGCCACGTGATCCTGCGCGGCGGCCGGGACGCTCCGAACTACCCGCCTGCCGCGGTCGGCGAGGCACTCGCTCAGCTGCGTTCGGCGCGCTTGCCCGAGCGGCTGGTGATCGACGCCTCGCACGACAACAGCGGCAAGGACCACAACCGGCAGCCGATCGCGGCCGCCGACCTGGCCGAGCAGGTGGCGGGCGGCAGCAGGGCCATAGTCGGCGTGATGCTCGAGTCGTTCCTGGTGGCCGGGCGCCAGGAGATCGGCACCGACGGCGAGCTCGCCTATGGTCAGTCGATCACCGACGCCTGCATGGATTGGGACGCGACCGCCGAGGTGCTCGAGCGGCTGGCCGAGTCCGTGCGCGCACGCCGCGCGGGATGAGGATCGCCGTCCTCGGGGTGGGCCTGATCGGCGGCTCCGTGGGCATGGCGGCAAGGCGCTCGGTGGCTGGTGCGGAGGTGGTGGGCTTCGGCCGCGACCAGGCCCGGCTCGGGCTCGCGCGCGACCTGGGGGCGCTCGACACCGTGGCCGGCTCGCTCGAGGAGGCGCTCGACGGCGCCGCGGCGTGCTTTGCCTGCGCCCCCGTGGGAGCGCTGCCGGAGCAGGTGTCGGCCGCGCTGGCGGCGGCGCCCGAGGACTGCGTGGTCACCGACGTGGGCTCCACCAAGCGGCAGCTGCTCGATGCGATCGACGACCCGCGGTTCGTGGGCGGGCATCCGATCGCGGGAGCGGAGACGAGCGGCGTGGAGAACGCCCGCGCGGACCTGTTCCAGGATGCCGTCTGGTACCTCACCCCGACGGAGCACACGGCCGGGCTCCTCTATGAGCGCCTCCACAGGCTGCTGAAGGACCTCGGGGCGCGCCCGGTGGCACTGGATGCCGAGACGCACGACCAGCTCGTGGCGGTGTTCAGCCACCTTCCGCACGTGCTCGCGAACGTGCTGGTGCGCCAGGCGGCCGGCCGGCTCCTCGAGGAGGGCAGGGCGCTCCGCCAGGTGGGACCGAGCTTCAGGGACGCCAGCCGCGTGGCCGGCGCCAACACGACCATGTGGGCCGACGTCTATCGCTCCAACCGGGAGGCGGTCGTGGACGAGGTGCGCCGCTTCGCCCGGTCGCTGGACGACGTGGCGGACCTGCTCGAGTCGGACGGTGACGTGGCCGCCTGGAACGACGCGTCGCGCGAGGATCGCCGGCGCCTGCTCGAGGCGGGCCTCACCGGCCAGCCGGTGCACGAGCTCAGGCTGACGGTTCCCAACCGCCCCGGTATCGTCGCCCAGGTGGCGCTGGCACTCGGCAGAGCAGGGGTCAACATCGTCGACATGACGCTCGCCCCGGCTTCCGACATGCGAACCGGGGCGATGACGCTGTGGGTTGCCGGCGACGGCGACGCCGCGCGCGCCACCGAATTGATCGATGCGCTCGGCTTTCCCGTAGCCGAGCTGTGACCCGCCGCGCAAGCTTCAGCCCCTCGGGACCGCTCCAGGGCACCTACACGCCGCCGCCCGACAAGTCGATCTCGCACCGGGCGGCGATGTTCGCCGCCATGTCCGACGAGCCGGTGGCGGTCCGGAACTACCTGAGGTCGGCGGACACGGAGTCCACCCTGAGCGCGCTCCAGAGCCTCGGGGCGGGAGTGGAGGACGACGGCGACGGCGTGGTGCTGCTCCGCGGCGTGGGCCTGCGCTCCCCGCTCGAGTCCACCGGGGGCCTCCTCGACGTGGGCAACTCCGGCACCCTGATGAGGCTGCTGCCAGGCTGGCTCGCCGGGCAGCCCGGGCGGGCCTGGACGCTCGACGGCGACGAATCGATCCGGCGCCGGCCGGTCGACCGCGTGGCCGAGCCGCTCGCCGCCATGGGCGCCGGGGTGGAGGCGCGCGACGGGCGCTTCCCGCCGTTCACGGTCAGCGGGGCCGAGCTGGTGGGCGTCGAGTACACGCTCCCGGTGGCGAGCGCCCAGATCAAGTCGTGCGTGCTGATCGCCGGAATGCTCGCCGACGGGTCCACCACCGTCGTGGAGCCCGCTCCGAGCCGTGACCACACCGAGCGCCTGATGCGCGGCGCTCACGTGCCGTTCCACGCGGAGAACGGCCGCCTCACGGTGTCCCAGGTCGACGAGATGGAGATGAACGAGGTGCTGGTGCCCGGCGACCCCTCCTCGGCGGCGTTCATCGTGGCCGCGGCCATGCTCGTGCCCGGCTCGCGCGTGGTGGTCTCGGGCATGGGCCTCAACTGGACGCGCACGGCCTTCTTCCGGATCGTGCAGCGCATGGGCGCCGTGGTCGTCTGCGAGCTCGAGGAGCCCGGCACCGAGGCGGACAGCGAGCCCGTGGGCGAGCTCGACGTGGCATCCGGGCCGCTCGAGGCCACCGAGGTGGGACCCGACGAGGTGCCCCTGGCGATCGACGAGCTCACCCTCGTGGCGCTACTGGGCGCGTTCGCCGACGGCGAGACGGTGGTGCGCGGGGCGGCCGAGCTACGGGTGAAGGAGTCCGATCGCATCGCCGCCGTGGTCGAGGGGCTCCGCGCGATCGGCGCGGACATCGAGGAGGCCGAGGACGGGTTCGTGGTCCGCGGCGACGGCTCCCCGCTCGCGGGCGGCACGATCGACGCGCACGGCGACCACCGGCTGGCGATGCTGGGCGCGGTGGCGGGGCTGGCCTCGACCGGTGGGGTGGAGGTCGTGGGGATGGAGTCGGCAGCGGTGTCCTACCCGGGCTTCGAGGCCGATCTCGCGGCGCTCCTGGCCTGATCGTCGGCGATTCAGAGCACTAGCCTCTCCGCTGTGATCGTGGCTATCGACGGGCCCGCGGGGGCCGGCAAGAGCACCGTGGCGCGCGCGCTGGCGCGGGCGCTCGGCTACGGCTACCTCGACTCCGGCGCCATGTACCGCGCCGTGGGCCTGATGACGCTCCGCCACGGCGGTGCCGCCTCCGATCAGGCCGAGCAACTCGCGCTGGAGCTCGACGACCGCGTGAGGGTCGACGGCGAGGACGTGACCGAGGCGATCCGCGCGCCCGAGGTGAGCGAGGCGGCCTCATGGGTGGCCACCAACCCGGCCGTGCGCGACGCCCTCGCGCGCAAGCAGCGCGAGCTGCTCGCCAACGGCGACTGGGTCGCGGAGGGCCGCGACATCGGCACCGTCGTGGCCCCGGACGCTCCGGTCAAGGTCTTTCTCACCGCCGACCCCGAGGAGCGCGCCCGGCGACGGGCGACCGAGCTGGGGGGCGACGTTCTCACCGTGCAGCGCGATCAGGCGCTCCGGGACGCGCAGGACGCGAGCCGCGAGCACTCCCCGCTGGCGCTGGCACCAGGCGCCGTGGAGCTCGACACCACCGGGCTGTCCGTGGACGAGGTGGTGGAGCGGATCGTGGACATGGTGCGCTCCGCGGAGTCATGAGCCGGCCGAAGGTGGCCGTGGTGGGCTACCCCAACGTGGGCAAGTCGACGCTGGTCAACCGGCTCTCCTCCACTCGCGAGGCGGTGGTGCACGAGCAGGCGGGCGTCACACGCGACCGCAAGGAGATCGACGCGGACTGGAACGGCGTCGAGTTCACCCTCATCGACACCGGCGGCGTGGACATCAAGGACGCCGACGTCCTGGCCGAGGCGGTGCGCGACCAGGCGCGCGCCGCGCTCGCGGATGCCGACCTCGGCGTGCTCGTGGTCGACGCGCGTGCCGGGCTCCGCCCCGGGGACGCCGAGCTGGCCGCGGAGCTGCGCGGCGGGCCGCTGCCCATCCTGGTGGTGGCCAACAAGGTGGACGACTTCGGGCAGGCCGGGATGGCGGCCGAGTTCTACGCGCTCGGGCTCGGCGATCCGCTGCCCGTGTCCGCCACCCAGGGCATGGGCACCGGCGACCTGCTCGATCTGATCGCAGAGCGGCTGCCCGACAGGGAATCGGAGGAGGAGGAGACGCCCGTGCGGCTCGCCCTGATCGGGCGCCCGAACGTGGGCAAGTCCTCGCTCGTGAACCGCCTCCTCGGCCAGGAGCGGGTGATCGTGGACGACCGCGCCGGCACCACGCGCGACTCCATCGACACCCGGATCGAGCTTGACGGCCGCCAGGTGGTGCTCGTGGACACTGCCGGGCTCCGGCGCCGCCCCAAGGTGGCCGGGACGGTGGACTACTACGCCCAGCTGCGCTCGGAGCGGGCCGCCGAGCGGGCCGACGTGGCGATCGTGGTCTGCGACGCGGACGAGGGGGTGACGAGCGAGGACCTGCGCGTGGCCGACGTCGCGATGCAGAACAACTGCGCGACGGTGATCGCCCTCAACAAGTGGGACGTGACCCGCACCGACCTGGAGGACGCCAAGGCGCGCGTGGCGCAGAAGCTCCGCCAGCGCCCGCCGGTGCTCGCGGTGTCGGCGAAGAGCGGGCGCGGGCTCGCACGCCTCGTGGCAGCCGCGCTGGAGCGCGCCGACCGCGCGCAGGAGCAGATCCAGACGGCCCAGCTCAACCGCTTCCTGAGCGACCTCCAGACGGCCAAGCAGGCGCCCGCCAAGCGCGGCAGGCGGCTGAAGATGTACTACATGGCCCAGTTCCAGACGGGGCCGCCGCGCTTCGCGGTCCAGGTGAACGACAGAGCGCTCGTCACGCGCTCCTACGCCTACTTCCTCGAGAACCGCCTGCGCGAGCGCTGGAAGCTCGACGGTGTGCCGCTCGTGATCGATTACAAGGGCAAGGACCGCGATTCGACCGCAGCGGTCGTGTTCGACCTCGACGGCGTGCTGCTCGAATCCGAACAGGTGTGGAACGAGGCCAAGGAGGCACTCGTGCGCGAGCGCGGCGGGCGCTGGAGCGACCAGGCGCCGCGGGACATGATGGGGATGAGCTCCCCCGAGTGGTCGCTCTACGTGCACGACCGCCTCGGGGTGGATCTCGACCCTGAGGCGATCTCCGCCGACGTGGTCGCGCGCCTCGAGCGGATCTACCGCGAGCGCCTTCCCTGGATCGAGGGCGCCCGCGATGCCGTGGAGCGGCTGGCGGCGCGCTGGCCGCTCGGGCTCGCCTCGTCCTCGAACCGGGAGATCATCGATCTCTTCCTCGATCTGTCGGGGCTCGCGGACCGGTTCGCCGTAACCCTCTCCTCCGAGGAGGTGGAGCGCGGAAAGCCCGCCCCGGACGTGTATCTCGAGACGGCCAGGCGGCTCGGGGTGCGGGCCGAGGACTGCACCGCGGTGGAGGACTCGGAGAACGGCATCCGCGCGGCCGCGGCGGCGGGCATGCGCGTGATCGCGCTGCCGAACTCCGCGTGGCCGCCGGAGGCGGAGGCCCTCGAGCTCGCGGACGCCGTGATCGAATCGCTGGACGAACTGACTCCAGAGCTTGTGGGCGGATAGCGCCGAATCCAGACCCGGTCTGTACCCTTTCGCGACCCATGAGCACACCTGAGCTGTCAGACCACGAGTACCTGTTCACCTCCGAGTCGGTCACGGAGGGCCACCCGGACAAGGTCGCCGACCAGATCTCCGACGGCGTCCTCGACGCCGTGCTGGCCGACGATCCGACCGGACGCGTGGCCTGCGAGACGCTCGTGAACACCGGGCTCGTGGTGGTGTCTGGCGAGATCTCGACCGAGACCTACGTGGACATCCAGGACATCGCCCGCTCGACGATCCGCCGGATCGGCTACACCGACGCCGACCTCGGCTTCTCAGCCGACAGCGCCGCGGTGATCAACGCGATCGACAAGCAGTCGCCTGACATCGCGCAGGGCGTGGACAAGGCGCTCGAGTCGCGCACGGACCCCGCCGACGACGACCAGCTCGACGTGGCCGGAGCCGGCGACCAGGGCATGATGTTCGGGTACGCCACGCGCGAGACGCCCGAGCTGATGCCGCTGCCCATAGCGCTCGCTCACAAGCTTGCGCACCGCCTGGCTCAGATCCGCAAGGGCGAGGTGGTCCCCTATCTGCGCCCCGACGGAAAGACGCAGGTCACGGTCCGGTACGAGAACGGCAGGCCGATCGAGATCGAGAAGATCCTGATCTCGACGCAGCACCGCGACGGCGTGGACATCGACGCCCTGATCCGGCCCGATCTCTGGGAGCACGTGGTGCATCCGGTGCTCCCGGCCGAGCTCTACGACGAGCGCAAGCTGAACACGCCGAAGAACTTCCTCGTGAACCCGACCGGGCGCTTCGTGATCGGCGGTCCCGTGGGCGACTGCGGGCTCACCGGCCGCAAGATCATCGTCGACACCTACGGCGGCATGGCCCGCCACGGCGGCGGCGCCTTCTCGGGCAAGGACCCGTCGAAGGTCGACCGCTCGGCCGCCTACGCCGCTCGCTACGTCGCCAAGAACGTGGTGGCCGCCGGCCTGGCGGACCGCTGCGAGGTGCAGGTGGCCTACGCCATCGGCGTCGCGCACCCGGTTTCGGTGATGGTCGAGACCTTCGGCACGGAGAAGATCTCGCGCTCGGAGATCGCCAGGCTGGTCCGCGACCACTTCGACCTTCGCCCCGGCGCCTTCCGCGAGTACCTGAACCTGCACCGGCCGATCTTCCAGAAGACCGCCGCCTACGGCCACTTCGGCCGCGAGGACAGCGACTTCACCTGGGAGAAGACCGACAAGGCCGACGCGCTGCGGCAGGCCGCCGGCCTGGGCGAGCGCGAAGGCGCGCCCGCTTAGTCGTCCGGGTCGTCTCGCCGGGCGCGGCGCACGCGGAACAGCGTCACCGGCTCGGCCAGGCCCTTGAGGCGGCGGCGGCCGGCGAGCGACCAGGCGTAGTTCCCCCCGGCGTCTTCGCGCGCGTCGCCCGACACGAGGATGCTTCCCGGCCGGGCGAACTGGGCGATCCGGCTCGCCTTGTTCACCGCCGCCCCGTACACGTCACCCGCGCGGCCGAGCGCCGGGCCGCGCGCCACCCCGGCGTGGATCGATGGCAGGCCGCTGTCCCCGGCGCCGGCGGCGTCGTTCAGGTCGAGGAGCATCGAGAGCAGCGCGTCAGTGTCGGGCGATACCAGCATCACGGCGTCGCCGACGGTCTTGACCAGCCGCACCGGGGGCTCGGCGAGGTCGGTGGTCAGCTGGGCGAAGCGCTCCGCGAGCGCGCCCAGCTCAGAGGGGTCCACGCTCTCCCCGAGGCGGGTGAAGCCGGTGAGGTCCGCGAAGGCGACGGCCTGCTCCGCGGCCCCCGGCAGGCGGCCGCTGGCGCGCTCGCTCTCACCGACCGCCACCTGGCGCATCACCGAGCGGAGGTGGAGGCGGAACGCCTGACCGAGGCCGGGCTCGAGCAGTGGCAGCAGCTCACGCGTCTCCTTCGCGTAGCGCGCGGAGAGGTCGTACTCGGTGTCCCCGGCGCGGAGGAACGCGGAGCCGAAGACGGTGGCCACGGTGGCGGCCAGGTTCGCCGCGCCCAGCCCGATCACGCGGGCGATCTCGAGGATTCCGTCGTCGGGCAGGCCGGCCTGCCGGATCTGCCGGACGTTCGTGGCCTGGCGCACGTCGTACTCGTCGAACACTCGCGCCCCGGGCTCCGGTCGTGGCCCGCCCAGCGCCCTGTTCAGCCGATCGAGGAAGGCGAGCTCGAGGCCGGAGCGCTCGGCGACCTCTTCCAGCGTGTAGCGCTCGCTTCCCTCGGAGAGAGCGAGCTCCACCGGCAGCAGGACGAGCTGGTTGAGGGCCACGGCGCGGCGCAGCTCCTCGTCCGGGACCCCGGCCTCGCGCAGCTCCCGGAGCAGCGCCAGGCGCGCCTCGCGCGCCCGCTCGCCCTCGACGTCGTCGAGCAGGCCCAGCGCCTCGAAGTCCTCTGCCACGCGCCCCATTCCACACCATGGAGGACTCGGTGCGCAGCCGGCCGAGCCGGCTGCTTCCGCTAAGAACCCCGCCGCCGACCGGCGTCCGGCCCGCCGCGTAGGTTCGAGGCGTGATCGCCAAGGTCGAGCCGCTGACCCCTTCCCGCTCGCTCCGCGGCCCGTTCGACTACCTGCTCGGCGGCGACCTGGAGGGCGTGCGGGTGGGCAGCATGCTCGTCGTGCCCTTCGGTCCGCGACGCCTCCTCGGGGTGGTCGTGGACCTGGCCGAGGAGAGCGAGCTGCCGCCTGAGCGGCTCGCGGAGCCCTTGAGCGCCCTGGAGGCCGACGTGCCCGCCCCGCTCGTGCGCCTCGGCCTCTGGCTGGCCCGCGAGTACTGCTCCGCCCCGGCACGCGGGCTCGCCCTCGTCCTCCCGCCGGGCACCGGCACCGGCTCCGGCCGCAGGATGCGCCAGCGCAGCTCTCTGTACGCCAGCCTCACCGACGCCGGCCGCGCAGCGACCGGGGAGGGCGGGCCGCGCCTGGGCGAGCGCCAGGTTGCCGCCCTCGGCGCGCTCGCCGGCGGCCCGCTGGCGGTGGCGGCACTCGCTCGTCAGGTGGGATGCGGGCACGGCACGCTGCGGGCGCTCGAGCGCCGTGGCCTCGTGGCCCTGGAGCAGACCGCCGACCCGTCGCGGCGCCCGATCCTCGAGCAGGTCGGGGCCGCCGCGGGGCGCGCCCCGGAGCCGACCCCGGACCAGAGCGAGGCGCTGGCGGCGGTCGAGGCGCGAATGGATGCCCGCGGCGCCGGGCGCCCGCTGCTGCTCCACGGCGTGACCGGCAGCGGCAAGACGGAGGTGTACCTGCGCGCGGTGGCCAGCGCGCTCGAACGCGGCCGCTCGGCGATCGTGCTCGTTCCCGAGATCGCGCTCACGCCCCAGACCGCCGGCCGCTTTGTCGAGCGCTTCGGGGACTCCGTGGCGGTCATGCACTCGCGCCTTGCGGCACGCGAGCGCTACGACGAGTGGCGGCGGATGCGGAGTGGTGAGGCACGCGTCTGCGTGGGCCCGCGCTCCGCCGTCTTCGCGCCGTTCGACGACCTCGGCCTGATCGTGATCGACGAGGAGCACGACGCCTCCTACAAGCAGGAGGGCGACCCGCGCTACGACGCACGCGTGGTGGCCGAGCGCCGAGCGAGCGAGGAGGGCGCGGTGCTCCTCGCCGGGAGCGCCACCCCGCGGCCGGAGAGCATCGTCCGCTACGACCGCCTGCGGCTCGAGAGCAGGGTCGACCGACGCCGGCTCCCCCCGGTGGCGCTCGTGGGGATGCTCGGCGTGCCCGGAGCGCTCCACGAGCGCACGCGAACGGCGCTCGACGGCGTGCGCCGTCGCGGCGAGAAGGCGATCGTGCTGCTGAACCGGCGCGGCTGGTCGAACTTCCTCTCGTGCCGGGTCTGCGGGCGGGTCTGGGAATGCCCCGACTGCGACGTGACGCTCGTGCTCCACCGCGCCGCCGACGAGATGGCCTGCCACCACTGCGGACACCGCGAGCCCGTTCCGCCGGCCTGCTCCGACTGCGGGTCGGCCTCGGTGGCGCGCCACGGAGCGGGCACCGAGCAGCTCGAGCGCGAATTGGAGGAGCTGGTGCGCCCGCTGCCCGTCTTCCGGCTCGACGCCGACGTGACGGCGGCCGGGGACAGCGCCGCCGTGCTGCGCCGGTTCGATGCCGCGCCCGCCGGCGTGCTGGTGGGAACCCAGATGGTGGCCAAGGGCCACGACTTCCCGGCGGTCACGCTGGCCGTGGTGCTCGACGCCGACTCCACGCTGCGCTTTCCCGACTTTCGCGCCGAGGAGCGCACCTTCGCGCTGGTGGCGCAGCTCGCAGGTCGCGCCGGAAGGGGGGAGCGCGGCGGCGAGGTGATCGTCCAGGCGCTCGATCCGGGCGCACGCGCGCTGCGGCACGCGGCCGAGCACGACGCGGACGGCTTCGTCGCGGGCGAGCTCGAGCGCCGCGAGGCGTTCGGCTACCCGCCCTTCGGGCACCTGGTGCGGTCGGTGTGCTCGTCGGTCGACCCGGGGCCGGAGCTGGCCGCGGCCGACGCGATCCGCGAGCGCGTGGCAGCCGCCGGGGTGCCGGTGCTCGGTCCGGCACCGCTGTTCCGGCGCCGCGGCCGCCACCGCGCCCAGCTGGTCGTGCGCTCGCGTGAGCGCATGCCGGCGATCGACGCCGTGCGAGCTGCGGTGGACGAGGTGGCCGCGCTCAGGGAGCACAACGGAGTGGCCTTCGCGGTGGACGTCGATCCGCAGTAGTCAGAGCATGCTCCGCCGGTAAACTCGAAGGCGTGCCCGAGGAGGTCGTTCAGCCCGAGGTCGACGACGTCGACGACGAGCAGGAGGAGGCTCGCCTCGATCCCGAGGTCGCCGCTCGCAGGGCGGCCGCGATGTCGTTCATCCGCCGCCTCGGCGACCCGGTGCTCAAGTCGCGCGCCACGCCCGTGGACCGCTTCGACGAGTCGCTGCGTGCCCAGGCAGAGCGCATGGTGGCCATCATGCGCGACGCGTACGGCATGGGCCTGGCCGCTCCGCAGCTCGGGATCTCGCAGCGCCTGCTCGTCTACACCGTGGGCGCGGACGCTCCGGTGGTCGTCCTCGCGAACCCCGAGATCGAGTGGTCGAGCAAGGAGACCGAGGTCTTCGACGAGGGCTGCCTGTCGATCCCGGGCGTCACGCTCGACGTGGACCGCGCCGTGCACGTGCGCGTCCGGGCGTTCGACGCGGACGGGGAGGAGCGCGTGGTGGAGGCCTCAGGCCTCGAGGCCCGCGTGATCCAGCACGAGATCGATCACCTGAACGGCGTGCTGATCCTGGACCGCACCACGCGCGAGAGCCGCAAGGCCGCTCTGCGCGAGCTCCGCGAGGCGGAGCGCAACGCCGAAGCGGCCTGAGGTCGCCGCGACGCCCCTAGCAGGGGCGGCCGGTGCGGATGCCGAAGAGGGCGACGACCGTGAGGCCCTTGGTGCCGTCGGGCGAGGTCTTGCTGACGCCGAGGCCGAAGTCGTGCCAACCGCGGGTGAGGATGTTGCGGCGGTGCGTCGGGCTGGCCATCCAGGCCGACAGCAGCTGGCGGGGGGTGGAGCGGCCGACCGAGGCGTAGAGGTTCTCGCCGGCGGTCCAGCAGCCCGTCGTGGGCGTGTAGGCGCTGCGGCTGATGCGATCCATGTGGTCCCTGCGACCGGCCGAGTAGTGCGAGAAGAAGTGGCCGGCGACCATGGTGCGCGAGTACTTCTTGGCCACGCGGGTGAGGTCACCGTTCCAGCGGAGCTTGCTGAGGCCGCGCTTGCCGCGCTCGAGGTTGTGGAGGCACAGGATCGCCTTCTGGAGACGACGCACGTTGTTGGTGCGGGTGTCCGCTCCGGCGCAGCTCTGGGAGGCGCGAGCCTGCGTGCCCTCGGCCTTTGCGGCGGCCGGGGAGGCGACCAGAAGGGCCACCACCAGAGCGGCGATTGCAAGCTGTGCGGTGTTCCGGATGACTGTGCGAAGTCGACGATTTCTCATAGAGAAATCGTCGACGTTCGGACCCCCTCAAGGAATCCGTCGACAGGGCCAAAAAGGGGGCGGAAATGGCCCTCCCCCGATAGGGGGAGAGGCGCGTCCACCGATAGCCGAAAACCGGTCTAGAGAGCCAAAAGGCGAGTCATACCTCAGGGCGCCGGCGAGGGCTCGCGGCAACCGCGCTCCAGGAGCGGGTTCAGTGCCCTGTTGACCGCCGGTCAGGCGGTCGGATCAGTCCTCGAGGCGCTCGTAGGCCGGCAGCGTCAGGAACTCCACGAAGTCCTCGCTCAGCGCCACGCGCTCGAACAGCTCGCGCGACAGGTCTGGGCGCCCTTCGGAGTAGAACCAGTCGTCGTCGCCGATCTCCGAGCGGATCTTCTCGAGCTCGTCGGTCTCCAGCTCGCGAACGAGCTCGGGGGAGATCCGGCGGCCGTCGTCGAGCGTCACTCCGTGGCGGATCCACTGCCACACCTGCGCGCGGGCGATCTCCGCGGTCGCGGCGTCCTCCATCAGCCCGTAGATCGCCGCCGCACCGTTGCCGCGCAGCCACGACGAGATGTACTGGATCCCCACGTTCACGTTCGACCGCAGCCCCGCCTCGGTCACATCGCCGGGCGTGTCGGGCATCGCGAGCAGCTGAGCGGGCTCCACGTCGACCTCGTCGCGGCGGCGATCCACCTGGTTGGGGCGGTCGCCCAGCACGGCGTCGAACGCCTCGGTGGCCACGGGCACGGAGTCGGGGTGGGCGACCCAGGTGCCGTCGAAGCCGTCGCCGGCCTCGCGCTCCTTGTCGCTGCGGACGGCCTCGAAGGCGCGCTGGTTGGCCTCCTCGTCCTTGCGGCTCGGGATGACCGCCGACATGCCGCCCATCGCGTGGGCGCCGCGGGCGTGGCAGGTCTTCACCAGCAGCTCGGTGTAGGCCCGCATGAAGGGCACGGTCATGGTCACCTGCGACCGGTCCGGGAGCACGAACTCGGGCCGCGTCCGGAAGCGCTTGATGGCCGAGAAGATGTAGTCCCAGCGCCCCGCGTTCAGCCCCGCGGCGTGGTCGCGCAGCTCGTAGAGGATCGCGTCCATCTCGAAGGCCGCCGGGATCGTCTCGATGAGGACGGTGGCCTTGATCGTGCCGCGCTCGAGATCGAGCTCGTCCTCCGCGATCCGGAACGCGTCGCGCCAGACCCGCGCCTCCAGATGGGACTCGAGCTTGGGCAGGTAGAGGTAGGGGCCGGCGCCGCGCTCGAGCAGCTCGTGCGCGTTGCGGTGCACGAACAGCGCGAAGTCCGCGAAGGAGCCTGCCACCGGCTCGCCGTCCACGGTGAGGTGGCGCTCGGGGAGATGAAGGCCGCGCGGGCGTACGAGCAGCACGGCGGGGTCGTCGGCGAGCTCGTAGCGCTTGCCGCCCTCCTCGTGCTCGATCTCGCCGCGCACCGCGTCGGCGAGGTTCGCCTGGCCGCCGATCATGTTGCTCCAGGTGGGCGAGTTGGCGTCCTCGAAATCGGCCATGAAGCCGCGTGCGCCCGAGTTGAGCGCGTTGATGACCATCTTGCGGCTGGTGGGCCCGGTGATCTCCACGCGCCGGTCCTGGAGCGCGTCGGGCACGGGGGCCACAGTGAACTCCTCGGGCGCCGTCACAAACTCGAGAGTGGCGCCCGCGTCGAGCTCGGCCTGGCGCTCGGCGCGCCGTTCGAGCAGCTCGCGGCGCCTGCCGTCGAGCTCGCCGTGGAGGCGCGCGAGCAGCGAGAGCGCGCCTTCGGTGAGCACCTCGTCCTGGCGCTCCTGGGTCGGTCCTTCGATCTCGATTCCGGTAGCTCCGATCATGTTTCGAGCCTTCCCGGGAGCGTCCACGGCTACTCGGCCGCCTCGATCGAGCGGGCCAGCAGCTCGAGCGGGTGGTACACCGGCAGGGCGCGCCCGAGTCGACCCGTGTGGGAGGTGATCTGGAGCGCGCAGCCCGGGTTGGCGGCCGCCACGGCGTCGGCGTCGGTGGCCAGCAGGCTCTCCGCCTTGCGCCGCCCGAGCTCCGCGGCGGGCTCGGGCTTGAAGAGGTTGTACACGCCCGCCGAGCCACAACAGATCTCCCAGTCGGCCGGCTCCACCAGCTCGAGCTCCGGGATGCCGCGCAGCAGCGAGCGCGGCTGCGAGCGCACCCCCTGGGCGTGGGCCAGGTGGCAGGCGTCGTGGTAGGCGAGTCGCATCGGAAGCGGGCCGCGCGGGGCGCGGGGCTCGTGGTCGGCGAGCAGCTCGGTCACGTCCCGCACCTTGGCGGCGAAGCGCTCGGCGCGGTCGGCCCATTCGGGCTCGTCGCGCAGCACGTGCCCGTAGTCCTTCATCGCCGATCCGCAGCCGGCGGAGTTGACGACGATCGTGTCGTAGCCCTCGAGCGCCTCGATCGTGTCCTTGGCCAGGCCGCGGGCGTGGCCGTCGCCGGCGTGCAGCTGGAGCGCCCCGCAGCAGCGCGGCAGCCGCGGCGCGTGGACCTCGAAGCCCTCGGCTGCGAGCACACGTGCGGTCGCCTCGTTCACGTGGCCGAAGAAGACGCGCTGAACGCAGCCCTGCAAAAGAGCAACGGTGCCGCGCCGCTCGCCGCGCGCCTCGAAGCGCTCGGGGAGGCGGCGCAGCGCTCGCCTGGCCGACGCGTCCGGGGAGAGCGCCAGCAGCGTGGAGAGCTTGGGTGCCAGCCGCGCCGCCCATGGGCGGGCGGCCAGCTTCGTGAGGCCGAGCCTCTGGGTGAGCGCGATCGCGGGCGCAGCCGCCCGCATCCGCCCGGGATGGGTGAAGAGGGCGAACACGAGCCGGCGATATGCGCGCTCGCCCGGTGGGCGCTTCGCGTTGCGCTCAACCTGGCCACGCGTGTCCTCGATCAGCTTGTCGTACTGCACCCCGGACGGGCAGGCGGTCACGCAGGCCATGCAGCCCAGGCAGTTGTCGATGTGCTCCACGAGCGGAGCCGAGATCTGCTCGTGGCCCTGCTTCATCAGCACGATCCGCCCGCGCGGGGAGTCCATCTCCTCACCCCAGAGCCGGTAGGTGGGGCAGGTGGGCAGGCAGAAGCCGCAGTGCACGCAGTCGTCGATCAGGTCGAGCGAGGGCGGGCGGGTCTCGTCGAAGGCGCTCATGCGAGCACCCCCGGCGCGCAGACGCCGCTGGGGTCGAAGCCGTCCCTGACCCTGCGCATGAGCGCCAGCACCGCTGCGTCGCGCTCTCCCCACGCGTCGACCTGATCGCGCACCTCGGGCGGGGCGTCGAGTACCACGGCGCCCGCGAGACCGCGGATGTCGCGGAGCGCGCCGGGCGCAGCCTCGGGATCCTCCAGCCTCAGCCAGGAGAGGGCGAGCGGGGCGCGGCCGACCAGCAGCGCCGAGTGGCGCGTGGCGACGTCGAGCAGCTGCGGCAGATCCGTCTGCACCCCGGCCACGCGCACCACCGTGTCGGATGAGCCCTGCCGCGGTCGCTGGTCGTCGCGCTGCGCGGACCAGAGCCCGTCGTCCTCATCGGCCAGGTCGGTGTCCAGCCCGGCTTCGCGAAGCAGCCGGGCCGCGTTTTCGGCCTGGGGCCCCGGTGCGGCGCCGCCGAAGCGTGCGAGCACGGATCCGGCGCCGTCCTCCCAGCGCACGTCGAGCCCGCTGTGCTCGATCGATGCGTGCGTGAGCACGGCCGCCGCCTCGGCCAGCATCGCCGCGTCCCGGGTGCGCCCGATCGCGGTGGCGGTGGACGGCGGAAGCGGGTGCAGGCGCACGGCCACCTCGATGATCGCGCCGAGCGTGCCGAACGAGCCGGCGAACAGCTTGGCCAGGTCGTAGCCGGCCACGTTCTTGATCACCTTGCCGCCGGTCTTGGCGCGCGTGCCGTCGGAGAGCGCCACGTGCATTCCCACCACGAGGTCGCGCACGCCGCCGTAGCGCGAGCGCAGCGGGCCGGAGTCGGCGCTGGCCACGATCCCGCCGACGGTGGCCCCGCCGTCGGGCGGATCGAGGGCGAGCATCTGTCCCTCCTCGGCGAAGGCGCTCTGGGCGCGCGCCAGCGGCACGCCGGCCTCGAGGATCGCCGTGAGGTCGCCGGCGTTGTGCTCCACGAGCGTGTCGAGCCCTGTGGTCGAGAGCTCGAGGCCGGGCTCGAATCCGGACAGGCCCGCCCACGTGAGCTTGGTCCCGGCGCCACGCACGCGCACGGTCTCGCCCGCCTCGGCGGCGGCGCTCAGCTCGGCCGCCAGCGCGTCGCGCGATCCGGGCGTGGCGAGGCGTGCGGCCTGCGTGGCCATCACATCCGCTCCGCGAGCCCGGCCTGCTCGAGCGGATGGCGGCGATAGGGGCCCGGCACCTCGCCGCACAGCCGCGGTGTGGGCATCACCTTGCCGGGGTTGGCCAGCTGGTCGGGGTCGAACGCGCAGCGCAGCCGCTGGAACGCCCCGAGGTCCGAGTCGTTGAACATCTGGGGCATGTAGCGCTTCTTGTCCACGCCCACGCCGTGCTCGCCGGTGATCGACCCGCCGGCGTCCACGCAGGCCTTCACGATCAGGCCGGCCAGCTCCTCGGCCTTGTCCGCCTCGCCCTCCCGTCGCCCGTCGTAACAGACGAGCGGATGCAGGTTGCCGTCGCCGGCGTGGAACACGTTGGCCACCTGGAGCCCGTACTCCTCGGCCATCTCCTCGATCTGCCCCAGCACTTCCGAGAGGCGCGTGCGCGGGATCACGCTGTCCTGCACGTAGTAGTTGGGAGCGATGCGGCCCATCGCCGCGAACGCGGCCTTGCGCGCGGTCCAGATCACGGTGCGCTCGGCGTCGTCCTTGGCCACGCGGATCGAGTCGGCGCCGGCCTCCTCGCACATCGAGACCACCTGCTCGAAGCGCGTCTCGCACTCCGCGTCCGAGCCGTCCAGCTCGACCACGAGCGCCGCGCCGGCGTCCGGAGGCCAGCCCGCGCCGGTATAGCCCTCGGCCGCCCTTATCGAGAGGTTGTCCATCATCTCCACGGCGCCCGGCACGATCCCTCCGGACACGATCTTCGACACGACCTCTCCGGCCTGTCTGGTCGAGCCGAAGAACGCCACGAGCGTGCGCACCGCCTCCGGGACGGGCACCACCCGGAGCCAGATCTTCGTGGCCACGCCGAGCGTGCCCTCGGAGCCGACGAAGGCGCCGATCAGGTCCAGCGCCGGGGGGTCGACCTCCTTGCCCCCGAGCTGCACGAGCGAGCCGTCGGGGAGGACCAGCTCCAGGCCGGTCACGTAGTTGGTGGTGAAGCCGTACTTGAAGCAGTGCGCCCCGCCCGAGTTCTCGGCGACGTTGCCGCCGATCGTGCACACGATCTGGCTGGAGGGGTCCGGCGGGTAGAAGTGCGTGGGCCCCACCGCGTGCGAGACCGCGACGTTGGTCACGCCGGGCTCGACCACCACGCGCTGGTTCGGGAGGTCCACGTCGAGCACGCTGCGCATGCGCGTGAGCGAGATGAGCACCCCGTCTGCCACCGGCACGGCTCCTCCCGAGAGGCCGGACCCGGCCCCGCGTGCGACCCACGGGACGCCCTCGCGGTGGCAGGCGGCCACCACGGCCTGCACCTCTTTCGTGGACCCGGGCAGGACCACCGCGCCGGGGGTGACGGCGTACTGCAGGAGCCCGTCCGACTCGTAGGTGCGCAGCTGGTGCTCGTGGGTGATCACGTGCTCGTCGCCGAGCGCCCGGCGCCACTCCGCGACTAGCGGCGCCAGGTCCACCGGTGTCGGATCGGGTGCGTCCTTCGGCGGCGGACCCTCGCCATAGGCGGGCCCGGCGCCTGCGCTCACTCCACGACCATCCAATCGAGGACCGGGGTGGACTGGAGGTATACGAGCACGCACATGAGGAGGACGAGCACGAGGCTCCAGCCCAGGACCTTACGGAAGAGGTCGCCCTCCTTGCCGGCGAGGCCGACCGCGGCCGCCCCGATCGCGAGGTTCTGCGGCGAGATCATCTTCCCGAGCACGCCGCCCGAGCTGTTCGCGGCGGCGAGCAGCGTCTTCGAGATGCCGGCGTCCTCCGCGGCGGTCACCTGAAGTGCGCCGAACAGGGCGTTGGACGAGGTGTCCGAGCCCGTCACGGCCACGCCGAGCCACCCGATCAGCGCCGACAGGAACGCGAACGCCCCGCCGGCCCCGGCGGCCCAGAGACCGAGCGTCACGGTCTGGCCCGACTGGTTCATCACGTAGGCGAGCGCGAGCACCGCGGCGACGGTGAGGATCGCCCACTTGAGCTGGTCGAGCGTCTTCCCCGCCGTGCTCAGCGCGCGGCTGGGAGCGATGCCGAGGACCGGCATGGTGATCAGCCCCGAGATCAGCATCAGGGTCCCGGTGGCGGGCAGCCAGTTGAAGTTGAACGTGAGGCTCGACAGCGCCTCGCCGTCCGGGTTCACCACGTCGAGGCCCGGCCACTGGAAGGTGGTGGTCCAGGGCGACTCGGCGAGGGCGTCCTTCACCGCAGGGATCTGAGCGATCGAGAAGACGGCGATGACGATCAGGTAGGGCGCGTAGGCGCGGATCACGTCGGCCGTGGAATCGCGCTGGGTGTCGTCGCGACGCTCGACCTCGCGCTCCAGCGTCGGGGAGTGCGTCGAGCCGCCGGCCACCGCCGGCCGCGCGATGCGCCCCTCGCCGTCGCCGAGGAGCGGCTCGGACGGCGACCACACGCGCAGGAAGGCGACGATCGAGGCGGTGGCGAGCAGCGACGCGACGATGTCCGTGAGCTCCACCGAGAAGTAGTTGGCGCAGAGGAACTGGCCCACCGCGAACGACACGCCGCCGAGCACGGCCACCGGCCACACCTGGCGAACGCCGCGCTTGCCGTCGACCATGAACACGAGGATCAGCGGCACGATCAGCGCCAGCACCGGCGTCTGGCGGCCGACCATCGCGCCGAGGTCGTCCTTGGGCAGTTCGGTCACCTCGCTGAGCGTGATGATCGGCGTGGCGATCGCCCCGAAGGCCACCGGGGCGGTGTTGGCAACGAGTGCGACGGAGGCGGCCTTGATCGGCTGGAAGCCGAGCGCGATCAGCATCACCGCGGTGATGGCCACGGGGGTGCCGAAGCCCGCGAGCGCCTCGAGCAGGGCTCCGAAGCAGAAGGCCACGATCACGGCCTGCACGCGCTGGTCGTCGGAGATGGCTCCGAACGAACGGCGCAGCACGGCGAAGTGCCCGGTCTCGACGGTCATGTTGTAGACCCAGATCGCCGCGACGACGATCCACATGATCGGGAACAGGCCGAAGGTGGCGCCCTCGGACGCCGACAGCAGCGTTTGGCCCGCCGGCATGCCGTAGACGATCAGCGCGACCAGCATCGCCACGCCCAATGAGATCAGCGCGGCCCACTGCGCCTTCATCCGGAAGCCGCCGAGCAACACGAAGAGCGTGAGCACAGGCAGCGCGGCGAAGATCGCGGTAAGGCCGAGCGAGTCCGAAACCGGATTGAAGTCCTGCGTGTACACAGATTCCTCCCTCGTTGCTCGCCGTCAGGTTTGCCCCGGATCGGGACCGGGGAAACCGATGGGGACGGCGTGCCAACGCTGCCGACTTGGCTGCCTCTAGTCTCGCCTCCCAATGCGGACCGTGTACCTCGGAACCTCTGACTTCGCGGCCGAGGTCCTTGCTCGCCTGGCGCTCAGCCCGCACCGCCCTCAGCTGGTGGTCACGCGCCCGGACCGGCGGCGCGGCCGCGGCCGCAAGCTCGCCCCGCCGCCGGTCGCCGATGCGGCGTCGAGGCTCGGCCTGGAGACCTTCCAGCCTGATGACGTGAACGACGAGGAGACGCGCGAGCGGATCGCCGTCGACCGAGCCGGACGTGCTGTGCATCTGCGCGTACGGAGCCCTGATCAAGGAGCCGCTGCTCTCACAGCACGAGCTCGTGAACGTCCATCCGTCGCTGCTGCCGCGCTGGCGCGGCGCGGCGCCGGTCGAGCGGGCGATCGAGGCGGGCGACGAGGAGACGGGCGTGACGATCATGCGACCGACCGCCGAGCTCGACGCCGGGCCGATGGGCCTCCAGCGAGGCGAGCCGATCCACTCCGACGACGACTACGGCACGCTTGCCGCCCGGCTGGCGGTCCTCGGCGGAGAGCTGCTCGTCGAGGCGCTCGACGATCCTCCGCCGTGGCGTGAGCAGCCCGACCAGGGCGTCACGTACGCGGAGAAGATCGGCCCCGAGGACCGGCGCGTCGATCCCACTCGGCCGGCGCAGGAGCTCGAGCGCCGGATCCGCGCGCTCACTCCGCATGTGGGGGCCTTCCTCGAGCTGGCGTCGGGCGAGCGGCTCGGGATCCGGCGGGCGGCACCGGTGACCGAGGGTGCCGACCTCGACGCGGGCTCGCTCTCGGTGCAGGACGGCCGGCTGCTGCTGGGCACCTCCTCCGGGGCCCTGGAGCTACTCGAGGTCCAGCCGCCGGGCGGTCGTCCGATGGACGCCGGCGACTACCTGCGCGGGCGCGGCGCCTCCATCCTCGGCTGAGACAAACGCGGAGCGGATACGGTTGTCACGACCTTAGATGCCCGCGGCCGCCCACGAAACCGCCCGCGCGGGGCCACAGTGCCCCTCCTGCGGAGAACCCGCCCTGCGCGGCACCAACCTGGCGGGGCGCTACCGCTGCGTCAACTGCCTGCGCCGCTTCGAGCTGAGATCGGCGTGCCCCAACTGCGGCGCCCACTCGACGATCGCGCGGATGTCCGACACCGCCGACGCGGAGTGCCGCAACTGCGGCTCGTCGATGCTTCAGCCGATCTGAGCGGCTGCCGGCACCGGCGCCGGCACGACCTCCACGGGGATCCCGTTCAGGATCGCGTTCCCGGAGAGCGGCTCGACCAGCGTCTCGTCGGCCAGCAGGTTGCTGTTCACGCCGGCGTGCTCGCTCGCCACGCTGAGCTGGGAGCCTGCGGCGGAGTGTCCCCAGCCGTGGGGGATCGACACCACACCGGGCATCACCTCGTCGGTGAGCTCCACGGGCGCCTCGAGCTCGCCCGCGGCGGAACGCACCAGCGCCGCGCCGCCTTCCACGAGCCCGAGCCGGGTCGCGTCGTCGGGGTGCACGAGCATCGTGCAGCGGTCCTTGCCCTTCACGAGCGCGGGCAGGTTGTGCATCCACGAGTTGTTCGAGCGCAGCTGGCGGCGCCCGATCAGGACCATGCCGCCGTTCCGGCGCCGCTCCATCGCGGCGGTCAGGCGCGGAAGGTCGGCCACGATCGCCTCCGGAGCGAGCTCGATCTTGCCGGACGGCGTGCGAAGCACCTCGGGTATCCGCGGGCGGTGGGGACCGAGGTCCACGCCGTGGGGGTTGCGCTCGAGCACGTCCAGCGTGAGGCCTTCGGGATCCGCCCCGAAGCCGTCGCCGAACGGTCCCGCGCGGAGCATGAAGTCGAGGACCCGCTCCGGTCCGCGGCGCGGCTCGAGCTCCTCGAGCAGCTCGGCGGCGTCGCGCCCGGCCACGCGTGAGTGGGGGTCGGCCAGCTCGCGCCCGATCAGCGTGTCGATCACCAGTCGGTCGAGCGCATCCACGTCGGCGTCGGGGCCCTGACCCGAGACCACGCCCGCGAGCCTGAGGAGCACCTCCCATTCCGCGGGGCCGTCGTGCTCGAGGCGCGGGCGGCGAGTAGTTCGCCACGCTGCGCGCCGCGAGCTGGTAGAGCGCGAGGTCGTAGTGGGACTTGGCGAGCGGCCCCGGGCCGGGGAGGATCACGTCCGCGTGGCGCGTCGTCTCGTTCACGTAGATGTCCACCGCCAGCATGAACTCGAGTCCCTCGACCGCCTGCTCGAGGCGGCCGCTGTTCGGCGTGGACACCACCGGGTTGCCCGCCATCGTGATCAGCGCCCGCACCTGGCCCTCGCCGGGCGTGTCGATCTCCTCGGCCAGGCATGCCACCGGCAGCTCGCCGAACGCCTCGCCGAGCCCGCGGACCCGGCTCTGCCACCGGCCCAGGCGCACGCCGCGTCCCTGGCCGGGCGTGCCGTTGGAGTTGCGCTGGCCGGCCGCGGCGAGCGTGAACATCGCCCCGCCCTCGCGGTCCAGGTTGCCCGTGAGCACGTTGAGAACGTCGACCAGCCAGCTCGCGTGCGTCCCGAACTCCTGGGTGGTCGTGCCGATGCGGGCGTACACGGCGGCGTGCTCGGCCGCCGCGAGCTCGCGGGCCATCCGCCTGATCTCGCCCGCGGCGATGCCGGTGGCGGGCGCCACATCCTCGGGCGTATAGCCGAGCACAAGCTCGCAGAGCTCGTCGAGGCCCTCGCAGTGCTCCGCCAGCGACCCGACGTCCACCAGCGACTCCTCGACGAGCGTGCACGCCATGGCGGCGAGCAGGAGCGCGTCGCCGCCGGGCCGGATGAAGTGGTGCTCGTCGGCCTCGTCGGCGGTGCGCGTCCTGCGCGGGTCCACCACCACGACCTTGCCGCCGCGCTCGCGGATCCCCCGCAGGCGGCCGCGCATGTTGGGCGCGGTCAGGAGGCTGCCGTTCGACACCAGCGGGTTGGCGCCGAGCATCAGCAGGTGGTCGCAGCGATCCAGGTCCGGCACGGGCACGCTCAGCAGATGGCCGAACATGAGCCCGGCCGAGACCTGCTTGGGCATCTGGTCCACCGTGCTGGCCGTGAAGACGTTCTGCGAGCCGAGCGCCCGGAGCAGCACCGGGTTGTAGGCCAGGAACGAGAGGTTGTGGGCCGTCGGGTTCCCGATGTACACGGCGGCGGCGTTCCGGCCGTGTTCCTCGAGGATGGGGGAGAGGCGGCGGTCGATCTCCTCGAAGGCCTCGTCCCAGGTGGCCTCGCGCAGCTCGCCGTCGCGCCGCACGAGCGGAGTGGTGAGCCGGTCGGGGTCCTCGTGGAGCTCCTTGAGCCCGTGTGCCTTCGGGCAGATGAACCCGCGGCTGAAAACGTCGTCGCGGTCACCGCGCACGGCGGTCACGCGGTCGCCGTCGAGGGTTACCTCCAGCCCGCAGGTGGCTTCGCAGAACGGACAGGTCCGGTGGTGGATGCGCTCGGTCACGACGAGCGACCGATCATACATACAGGCTGTATGTCAACGCAAGGGCTCACGCCGGGGTCGTCTCGCGCAGCTCGATCCAGAGGGCCCGCGACGCGCAGAGCAGCCGGCCGCCCTCGTCGAAGAGCGCGCACGCCGAGTGGTGCTTTCGCCCGTCCGCCTCCAGTGGCCAGGCCACGATCGCGTGACGCTCGCCCACGCGCACGGCGCAGCCGATCCGCGCCGTGAGGCGGGCGAGCACCATCGGCGGCCCCTCGCCGAAGTTCGCGACAGGCGCGCTCGTCGGGCAGTCGAGCGCGCCCCAGAGGCACTCCGGCCGCACGTAACCATCGCCGTCCCCGAGTGACTCGTGGGGGGTCCAGTCGGCGGCGAACGTGCCGTCCGCTCGCGCCAGCGCTCCCGGGAAGATTCGGTAGCCGTCTCCCGGCTCGCGGTCGGGCCCGCAGACCACGCAGGTGGGGAACGGGTGCTCGGAGGTCCACTGCCGGCGCCCGGCCTCGGAAGCCGCTACGGCGTCGTCGGGGTGGACGGGCTCCGGCACGTCCAGCAGAAGCTCGGAGCCCTCGCCCTCCGCGACCAGCGTGGCTCCGTCGTGGAGCTCGACCCGGCCGTCGTGGCGGCTCACCGCGAGCGGTCGTCCCACCGGGGGCGGCTTGCGCAAGGACACCTGGGCCACGTCGCTGCCGAGCAGCGACGCGAGCACGCCGCAGGTGTAGCCCCCGTTGGCGCTCGCGGGCGGACCGTTGAAGCGAGCGGGTATCACCACGAACTCGGCCACCGTCAGGCGCGACGGTACAGCGCGAGGAGGAGGGCGCAAAGCGCGGCCGCGCCGCCGAGCAGCCCGACTTCGACCGACAGCACCGGGTCGTTGACCGGCGACGCGAGCAGGAACGCCACGAAGGCGGCCGCCGATCCCACCCAGCAGATGGCCGCCTGGCGGGCCCGGCCCTGGGCAAGGAGGGCCTGGTTGATCGTCGCCGCGGAGAGGTAGAGCCCCATCGCGACCGACACGAGCACGAGGCCGCCGCGGTCGTAGTCGAAGTCCCCGCCGAACACCACGCCCATCAGGGCCGGCCCCGCCACCGCCATCACGAGCGCGACGGAGCCCGCGAACACTCCGATGGCGGCGAGCGTGAGGTTCACGCTGCGGCGGAAGGGGTCCACGTCACCCTCGGCGCCGCCGCCCGCTCCCACCCACAGCCGAGTGAGGTGGGGCAGGATCGAGGTCTGGACGGCCTGGAAGAGCACGAGCGGCGCACGGGCCAGCAGCAGCACGTTGAACACGAAGCCCGCGAGCGCGGCGCCGCGGTCGCCCTCCGTGGCGCGCACGAGCAGTGGTCCCGCGTTGAGGAAGGTCTGCTCGGCCAGCATGATCGCCAGCACCGCGAGGGCGAAGCCGCTGCCGTGCGAGAGCGTGAACTCGGGCTCCACCGGCTCGTCGGGAATCACGGGCGCGTCCGGGTCCGGCGGCGGCGGGTCCGGTGAAGGCCCACGGTCGCGGTGTGTCAGGTGGCGCGCCAGCGCCGGGGCCACGACCGTGAGCGACACGATCGGCGCCGCCGCCATGCCGAGCGCCACGGCCGCCTGGCCCTCCGCCACTCCGACGGTCACCGCGAGCGCGAACAGGAAGCGCGACACGGACTCCATCAGCACGAGCCCGCCGTAGAGCGTGAAGTAGCGATGGCCCGCGAGGAACCCGCGGGCGAAGTAGCTGGCGGCGTACGCCAGCACCGCCACGATCAGGATCCAGTAGAGAGTGGCCGACCCGTTCAAGAGGTCGTCCTGGATCGGAGCTCGGAACACGAGCGCCACCACGGCGAACAGCAGTCCCAGCGCAAGCTGGATCGTGGCCGCGACCCGGAGGTGCTCGGAGCCCTCCACGCCGCGCGCCTCGCGGTCGGCGATCGTGCGCGACAGCAGCTGCTCGACCGGCCTGTAGAGCACCGAGACGGTGATGAAGATGGCCGACCACAGCAGCGCCACGCCGCCGTACTCCTCCGCGGTGAGCGCATGGCTCGCGAGCGAGAAGTACGCGAAGGTGATCAGCCCGGTGGCGCCGATCCCCACCGAGAGGATCGCGGCGCCCCGGCCGTAGCCGCGACCCGCGGAGGCCGCCTGCGGCATCGCTTAGTCGACTCGCACTAGGAGCATCGTCCACGGGAATGGCGAGCGCACCTGCTCGACCGTGCCGTGGCGTGCGAGCAGCGAGGCGAACGAGCGCCGGGACCAGTGGTTCACGTGCCCCGGTGTGTTGCCGAGCTGCCGGAGGTACGCGCCGCGCGCCATGTTGAGGCCGCGCCACAGGGGCTCCCGCGGCACCGACACGAGCAGCCTGCGACGCGCCACGCGCGCCATCTCGGCCACGGTGGCCTCGGGGTCGGGCACGTGCTCGAGCACCTCGATCGCCGTGGCCACGTCGAACTCGTCGTCCGCGAACGTGAGCGCCGTGGCGTCCGCGGTGCGGAACTCGAGGTTCGGCCGCTGCCGCCGCTCCCACTCCTGCGCGAGCTTGGGGTCCTCCAGGTCGATGCCCACCACGCGCCGGTCGCCGAGGCGCTCCGCCCACTCGACGGTCAGCACTCCCTCGCCGCAGCCCACGTCGAGGAGGGACTCGGGCGCCGCGACCGACCAGAGCTCGTCGAGGCTCGAGTGGAAGCCGGCCATCAGCCGCCTGACCACCGGGTTGGTGGACCCGTACTTGTCGAAGGTGTTCCCGGTCGGTACGTCCGCGCTCGGGACCGCGGCGCCGCTCACAGCTTGACCGCCTCGCGGGCCGGGTCGGTGGGATCCTCCGGCGAGCCGGCCTTGCCCGTGGCCGCGCCGGCCTGCGCGCCGGTCGTGGCCTGGCGGTCTTCCTGCGCCGCGCCGGGCTCGTAGTGCGAGGGCTCGACGCCGAGCTGGAGCTCCACCCGCCGGACACGCTCGAGGATCCGCTGCTGCAGCACGCGACTGCCGGCGAGGATGTCGCCCACCACCGCGAGCGCCAGCAGCTGGACCGCGACGATGAAGAGGGTCGCGCCGAGGATCAGCGACTGGATGTGCCCGTCGCCCTCGCCCTCGATGAAGAACCACGCGAACCGGACCCAGAGGACCATCCCCACCAGCGCCACGGCCGTCGCCGCCGCCACGAACACCCGCAGCGGCTCGTAGAGCGCGTAGATCCGGAAGATGGAGATGCCGTTCCGGCGGACGTACGACCACATCGACGGGAACAGGCGCGAGGGGCGGGTCTGCTCGTTGGTCCGCACCGGCACGTGCTCGACGGCCACGAGCATCTTCCCGGCCTGGATGAGCGACTCGAGCGTGTACGTGAACTTCGAGACCACCTGCAGCTGGAGCGCGGCCTCCCGGTTGTATGCGCGGAACCCGGAGGTGGTGTCGGGGATGTCGGTCCCGGACGCCCGGCGCACGACTGCGCTCCCGAAGCGCTGAAGCCATTTCTTCACGGGCGAGAAGTGCTCGATCGTGTCGGTCTTGCGGTCCCCGATGACCATGTCGGCCTTGCCCGCGGATATCGGCGCGACCAACTGGACGATGTCGGCGCCCTGGTACTGGTTGTCGGCATCGGTATTCACGATCACGTCGGCGTCGAGCTTGAGGCAGGCGTCGAGGCCGGACTGGAAGGCCGCGGCAAGGCCGCGGTTGTTCGTGAGGCGCACGATGTGGTCCACGCCGTGCTCGCGCGCGACCTCCACCGTGCGGTCGGTCGAGCCGTCGTCGATCACGAGCCACTCGACGGAGTCCATCCCGGGTACCTCCCGGGGAAGGTCGGCCAGGGTGCCCGGAAGGGTCTGCTCCTCGTTGAAGCAGGGGATCTGGATGATCAGCTTCATGTGCTGGCGGTAGCGTAAAGACCGCACGGGCGGCGGCACGCCGGAGTACCCCCCAACCGGGTACGCGGGAGCCCCACGAACGGGTCGTCGGTACAGCCGCGTTTACGGGGATTTTGCAGGGCTTTCACATCCGACGTCGACGGTCTCCGAATGGCGGCCGATCGGGTCACACGTCGGCAACACTCTGCTAGCCTCCTCCGCTTCCCGAACTTACGGAGCTCGACCACGACGATGACCACTGTTCTCGCATATCTGGATCCCGGCAGCGGGAGCATGATCCTCCAGATCCTCGCCGGCGGAGTTGCCGCGGTGGCCGTGACTGCCAAGCTCTACTGGAACCGCGTGCTGCGCTTCCTGCGAATCCGCAAGGACGAGCCCGAGACCGCCGAGACGCCCGCGGCCAGGAGTACCGACTCCGTCTAGCGACGGCCGGACGGCCGCCCGCGGCCATCCGGCATCCGTCTCTACTATTCGGCGCCGCCCGTGCGGCCGCCCGCCCACATCAGCGCCGACTCCGGCCTCGAGCCCGGCAGCTTTCGTGACCCCGAGAGCCGGGTCTTCTACAGCGACGGCGAGGTCTACCGAGCCCTCTCCGCCGACGGCCTGACCGATTTCGAGGCGCTGGTCGAGGCCGGTCTGCTCGAGGACGAGCGGATCGTTCGCACCGAGCGCGCCGAGGGCACAGAGGCGCTTCGCGGCTTGCTGGTCCACGAGCCGGCGGCGGTGCTCCGGCACGAGCGCATCCCGTTCGTCTCGTATCCCTACGAGTGGACGTTCTCGATGCTCAAGGACGCCGCGCTCGTCCAGCTGGACCTGCTCCTCGCGGCGCTCGAGCAGGGCATGGTCCTCAAGGACTCCACGCCCTACAACGTCCAGTTCCGCGGGGCGCGCCCGGTGTTCGTGGACATCGGCTCCTACGAGCGGCTGCGCGAGGGCGAGCCGTGGGTGGGCTATCGCCAGTTCTGCATGCTCTACCTGTATCCGCTGCTGCTCCAGGCGGCGAAGGACGTGCCGTTCCATCCCTGGATGCGCGGGTCGATCGACGGGATCAGGCCGGCCGAGATGGCGTCGCTGCTCTCGCTCCGGGACCGCTTCCGGCGCGGCGTGTTCACAAACGTCTTCCTCCACGCGAGGCTCGAGAAGCGCTACGCGGACCGCCCCCAGGAGGTCAAGGACCAGGTCAAGCGCCGTGGGCTCAAGCGGGAGATCGTGATGGCCAACGTGCGCAAGATGCGCAAGATGGTCGAGCGCCTCGACTGGAGCCCCCCGGACGGGGTCTGGACCGCCTACGGCGAGCGCAACAGCTACACCGACGATGACGCCGGGCGCAAGGACGAGTTCGTGCGAGCGGTGGCCACGTCGCGCCATTGGGACCTGGTCTGGGACATCGGCGCGAACAACGGCCGCTACTCGCGAATCGCCGCGGAGGGGGCCTCGACGGTCGTGGCAGTCGACGCCGACCAGGGTCCGATGGAGCTCCTCTACCGGGACCTGCGCAGCGAGGGCGACGAGAAGATCCTCACGCTCACCATGAACCTGGCCGACCCGTCGCCGGGTCTCGGCTGGCGCGGACTGGAGCGCAGGTCGATGCCGGACCGCGGCAAGCCGGACCTGGTTCTGGCGCTCGCCCTGATCCACCACGTCGCGATCAGCGCCAACGTGCCGGTCAAGGAGTTCGTCGACTGGCTGGCGAGCCTCGGCTCCGAGCTGGTCATCGAGTTCCCGACGCTCGAGGACCCGATGGTCAAGAAGCTGCTCGCGCCCAAGCGCGACGGGCTCCACCCGGACTACGAGCTCAGCTTCTTCGAGCGCTGCCTCGGCGATGCCTTCGTGATCGAGCGCTCCGAGCGCCTCGAGTCGGGCACCCGGGTCCTGTACCACGCCCGCCCGAAGGGCTGATGGCCACCGAGGGAGCGGCGGAGCCGCGCCCGGAGCCGAGCCTCGCGAAGGATGCCCTGTGGCACTTCGCGAACCTCGCGGTGCTCTGGACGTTCGCCGTAGCCCAGCCGCTGTTCGACCTGCTCGGCGACAACCCCGAGTTCTTCGCCGCCCGCGGCTCCACGGGCTTCGACATCATCTCCTTCTCGGTCCTGCTGGTGCTGCTGCCGCCGCTGCTGTTCCTCGGGATCGAGCTGCTGCTGCGCCTCCTCGGCCGCACCGCCTTCAAGGGAGCGCACCTGGTGTTCATCGGCGCGCTCGTGACGCTGATCGCGGCGCAGGCGCTCAAGAAGGCGATCGACGGCTCGGACGTCGTGCTGATCGGGCTCTCCGCGGCGATCGGTATCGCGGTGGCGACGCTCTACGCGCGCGCCGAGCCGCTGCGCTCGTTCCTGAACGTGCTCACACCGGCTCCGCTCGTGTTCCTGCTCCTGTTCCTGCTGGGGTCGCCGGTGTCGAAGCTCGCCTTCCCGGACGAGGCGGGCGCGGTCACCGTGGGGGGCGTCACCCGGGCGCCGATCGTGATGGTGCTGCTGGACGAGCTGCCCTCGAACACGCTGGTGGACGAGAACGACGAGCTCGACACCGCGCGCTACCCGGGCTTCGCGGAGCTCGCGCGCACCGGGACCTGGTTCAAGAACGCCTTCACCATCTACGACTCGACCGAGCGCGCACAGCCGGCGATCATGGACGGCGACCTGCCGGCCAAGGACCGCCTGCCGATCTCGGCGGACCACCCGAACAGCATCTTCTCGCTGTTCGCCAAGACCCACCGGCTGAACGTCTCCGAGGAGGCCACGACGGTCTGCTCGCGCGACCTGTGCGAGGACACGCGCACGGACGAGCCGTACGGCGACCGCATCTCCTCCATGAGCGAGGACCTCGGGCTGGTGTGGCTCCACGTGGTGTCGCCGCCCGGCATCGAGGAGGACCTGAACTCCGTCTCGGAGAACTGGGGCGACTTCGGCGGCTCGGGTGGCAGCGGCAGCGGCAACAGCTCGTCGGACAACAACAGGACCAACACCCGCTCCAATCTGGCCGGTGGCCGCAGGGCCCGCTTCGAGGAGTGGGTCGACCAGATCAAGCCCGGGCAGCGGCCGAGCTTGAACTTCAAGCACACGCTGATGCCCCACGTGCCGTGGCAGTTCATGCCCTCTGGCCGCCGCTACCGGCGCCAGCCGAATGACGTGGTCCCCGGCCTGTCGAACCAGGCCTACAACGATCAGGGCCAGCTGGACGTGCTGCTCCAGCGCCACTTCCTGCAGACGGGCTTCGCCGATCTGCTTCTCCAGGAGCTCTGGACCCATCTCAAGAAGGAGGGGCTCTGGGACGAATCGCTGATCGTGGTGGCCGCCGACCACGGCGTCGCGTTCATCAAGGGGCGCCGGGACCGGCGCCGGCTCGACGCGGAGAACTACGGCGAGATCGCGCCGATTCCGCTGTTCATCAAGGCGCCCGGCCAGCGCGAGGGCAGGGTCAACGACGCATACGTCGAGACGATCGACATCCTGCCGACGATCCTCGACATCCTGAAGATCGACCCGAAGGTCAAGATGGACGGCCATTCCGCGTTCAGCGACACGGTCAAGCGCCGGCGCACCCTGCGGATCCTCCAGCGGAACAGCTTCGAGCCGCTGCG
This sequence comes from uncultured Thermoleophilaceae bacterium, assembly GCA_963803245.1. GTDB lineage: Bacteria > Actinomycetota > Thermoleophilia > Solirubrobacterales > Thermoleophilaceae > JACVRW01. The sequence continues at coordinate 157,644 of CAWDLI010000001.1, forward strand.
CTTCTCGACCGAGGAGTTCGAGCGCAGGAAGGCCGTGGTCCGCGCCCGCAACCACGCGCTGTTCGGCAGCGGAAGCGACGGCCCCCTGCGCATGTTCCAGATCGGGCCGCACCAGGAGCTGCTGGGCCGCCGGGTCGAGGAGGGCGGCGGCAAGGGCTCGGTCGAGATCTTCGACTCCTCCGACTGGGCCAACGTGAACCCGGACTCGGACTTCGTGCCCACCCATCCGGTTGGCCGCATCGACGACGACGGAAGCGGTCCGCGCGACGTCGCCGTGGCGCTGAACGGCCGCATCGCGGCGGTGGGCAACACGTTCAGCCTCGCGGAGGGCGAGCCGGGCGAGCTCTTCTCGGTGATGGTGCCCGAGTCGGCCCTGCAGCGCGGCCGCAACCGGATCGACGTCTTCGAGGTCGCGGCCGACGGATCGCTGGAGCGCCTGGGCGGCATCTGACGAACTGACCCGACTTCCATCCACCCCTCGGATGAAAGACGGAACAGTTCGCGCGGCTGGGTGGCGCCGGTCCGTTAACGGCGCGGCCCGCGCCAATAGCATCCGTACCCAGCTGCAGTAAGCGTTGGAGCCTGCGCGCCGCGCAAGTGGCCGGCCAGGCGCGCGCTCACAGGTCGGTGAGGCACGCCTCCACGTCCTCCAGCTCGTCCTCGCTCCCCTGCCGTACGAAGAGCAGCGCGCTGCCGATCTGCTCGGCGCCCTCTCCGTCGCCCTCGAACTGCGCCGCCTCCGCCTGGCCGCTCGTCAGGTAGAAGACGATTCGCGGACCGGTCTCCGGGTCGCCGACGCTGACTTCGTTGTCGCCCTCCTCGCGGGCGGTGAGGCCCTTGTCCTCGGTGAGGCAGGTGATCGCGGCGCCGCGCTTGTCGGCGTCGTCGTCGCCGGGCTCGCCGTTCCCGGAGCCGATCGTGCACCCGGGCAGCGCCGCGGCGGCCACCGCGATGAGGAGCAGGCGCTTCAAGGCGGCGGAGCGTAGTGGCCGGTTCATCACCCGAGCGGCTTGGTCCGCCGCCAGCGCTTGCGCAGCTCCGAGTACACGGGCTTCAGCTTGTTCGTCTCCTCGATGAGGCTCTTGTTGTTCCACGGGACCGTCGCGTAGGCGAGCGGCGCACCGCCGCGCCAGCCGGGCTCGACCCGGAAGTCCCGCAGGGCCCAGGCGATCGAGGCCGCGATGTAGCGCTTCGAGTTGTGGATGCGCAGGTGATCGATCATGAACTTCGTCTGGAACTCGTAGGTGCCCGGCTGGGTGACGGGACCGCTGCGCGAGGCCTCGGCGCCGAACTCGGTGATCGCCAGAGGGAGGCTCGGGTTGGCCCGGTGGAGCGAGTCGAGGTAGGGGCCGAGCTCGGAGGTGGTCGTCGGCGGCCGGGGCTGGTCCGGACGGTAGGAGTCGTACCAGCCGAAGTACTCGTTCACCCCGAGCGCGTCGAGGTAGCGGAACGCCGGGCTGGTGAGCGGCTCACCCATCCGGGCCTGGCGGTCGATGGCGATCAGGCGGGTGTCGTCGATCTCGCGCGCCGCGGTGGCGCCCTCGCGGATGAAGGACTCGAGCCCCGGTCCGATCACGCCGAGCTCCGACCGGCTGCCCGCCGGCTCGTTCACCAGCGACCAGGCGAAGATCGAGGGGTGGTTGAGGTTGTCCTCGACGGTCAGCCGCACGGCCCGGACGGCCGACTTGCGGACCGCGGGCAGCCCGAAGAACGAGTTCGGCAGCTGGTACACCGGCGCCTGAGCCCAGTAGAGGATCCCGAGCCGGTCGAAGGACTCGAGGAAGGCGGGGTGGAGCGGGTAGTGCGCACGCGTGACGGTGGCGCCGAGGTCCACGAGCCTGCGGACCATGTACGAGCGCGTGGCCGGCGTGAGCGCGGCTCCCGTCTGGATGTCGTCCTCGTGGATGCTCGCGCCGCGCAGCCGCAGCCGGCGGCCGTTCAGGTAGAGCACGCCGCGCCGGCTCTCGAACTTCCGCAGGCCGAGGCTGAGGCGGTAGGTGCCCCTGCGAACGAGCTTGGGCTCCCTCTTGGCGTCGTCGCCCCGGCTCTTCGGCGGGCGCTCGACCGTAGCCGCGGAGGCCGAGAGGTTGTAGAGGACAGGGCTTCCCGGCTGCCATAGCCGCGGCCGCTCGACGTCCACCCGCGTGCCGATCTCCCTGCGCGTGCGCGGCGCCAGCTTCTGCGGCTTCAGCTCGATGCGCTCGTCGAGGCCCGGGCCCCGCACGCGCAGCGTGAGTGCCACATCGCGTGGCTTTGAGGTGAGGTTGCGCACCGTGGTCCGGACCGCCACGCGCGCCGGGCAACGCACGCAGCGAAGCCGGGGGAGGGCACGCACGTCCTCCACGTCGACGGTGTCGACCGGCCGCACGTAGACCTCGCGCAGGATGCCGCCCGAGTTCCACCAGCCGCCGGTGCCGAACCCGTTGAACGGCGCGGGACGCCAGTGCGTGAGGTCCGTCCGGCCGCGCAGCGACGACACCTTCACCACCAGCGTGTTGCGGGTGCGGCGGAGCCCGTTGAGGTCGAGCTCGAACGGGAAGTAGCCCACGAAGCTGCCGAGCCGGCGGCCGTTGAGCCACACCGTGCTGCGGTAGTTGACCCCCTCGAAGCGCAGCTTCCAGAAGCGCTGGACGTCCGCGGGCGCCTCGGGCAGCGTGAACTCCTTGCGGTACCAGCCGACCGTCGCGCGGTTTTCGAGCAGGTCCTCGGCGTTCCAGCTGTGCGGCACGCGTATCGGGCTCCAGCCGGCCAGGTCGCGCTGCCGGTACCAGCCCTGGTCCTCCCCGACGAACAGGTCGTCCTGGCGGAAGTACCACCTGCCTCCGAGCAGCAGCCGGCCGTCCTGGCCCTCCCGGATCAGCACGCGCTTCGTCGGTTGCTGCACCTCGAGCTCCGGCGCCGGCTCGCCGGGTCCGGGCGTGGGCGCGCCGACTTGCGCGAGCGCCGCGCCCGGAAGGGCGGCGGTCAGCGCGAGCAGGGCCAGAGTGGAGGAGAGGAGGGTGCGCACGACGCGGAAACGGCGGCGGAGCGTAGCGTCAGGGGCAGCCGAACCCCCTTTGCAAGGGCTTCCGGCAGACGGGGCCTACTGCTACCGTGAAGCCCGCCGATCGGCTTCCCGCGGCCGGTTGCGGCTGCGCAGGTACTTCGCCCTTCGAGCAGTCCGGGCGCCGAGTCCCTTCCATGAACCGACGCTTCGCGCTCATCCAAGCAGTCATCTCGCTGGTCGCGCTCGCCGCCGTGATCTGGTGGGCGTCGCGGCAGGAAGCGCCCACGTTCCCGCACGAGGCCTCCTCCTACCTGTGGCTGGTGGCCGCCCTCCTCCTCTACGCGATCGCGACGCTCATGCGCGGGGAGCGCTGGCAGCGCATATTGCAACTCACCGGTGTGAGGCCTGCGCGCGTCGACACCTATTCGCTCACCGTCGTGGGCTACATGGGGAACAACGTGCTCCCCGCGCGCGCCGGCGAGGCACTCAAGGTCGTGCTGCTCTCGGGGCGCTGCGACGCGAGCAAGCGCACGCTGCTGGGGTCGGTGGTCGCCGAGCGGATCCTCGACCTGCTTGCGCTGGCCGTGATCTTCGTCGCCGTGGTCTATGGCGCGCTCAGTTCGAGCGTGCTTCCAACGGACCGGCCGGTGATCATGGCCGGAGCCGGCGTGGTGTTGCTGGTGGCCGCCGCGATCGCGCTGTGGTTCATGCGCAGCCACCATGTCTTCGATCGCGCGCGGGACTGGCTGAGGCCGCTCGCCGATTCTCCGCGTGCGCTGCTCGGACGCGGTGGGGCGCTGCTGCTGGCCGGCACCTTCGTGTTGTGGGCGTTCGAGGCGACCGTGTACCTGGCCGTTGCCCGCGCGGTCGGTCTCGACTTCAGCGTGACGGGTGCGCTCTACCTCGTGGCGCTGACCAACTTCGTCGCGGCCCTCCCCGCCGCTCCGGGGTCGATCGGCACCTTCGACGCGGCCGTCGCCTTCGGAGCCCGCCGGCTCGGGGCCACCGGCTCGGAGGCGGTGTCCTACATGCTGCTGCTGCGCTTCGTCCTCTACATCCCGATCACGATCGTCGGGCTCGTGATCCTGGTCACCCGCTACGGCGGCTGGTCTCGCCTGCGCTCGGTCATCCGTCTCGAGTCGAGCGGCGTCGGCGAGGTCGCGGACTCCACGGCGCCCCGAGCCCGCGCGGCCACGGACACAGCGGTCTAGCCCAGCCTGATGCGGGCGCCCGCCGCACAGCTCCGCCCGCTGCGCCGGCGGGACTCGGACCCCGCCCGGCCGCGGTCGGAGGCGGAGGACCGCCGGGCGGCCCTGATCCGCGCGGTGGTCCGGCGCGCCGGCTCGATGCCGGTGCTGATCGCGGTCTGTCTCCTGGTGGCGGCGATCAGCCTGGTCACGCCGTCCACTCCCACCTACGACCCGTGGGCCTGGATCATGTGGGGCCGCGAGGTCGCGCATCTCGATCTCGTCACAGAGGGCGGCCCGTCCTGGAAGCCGCTGCCGATCCTCTTCACCACCCCCTTCTCGATCTTCGGGGACGACGTGGCGCCCTACCTCTGGCTGATCGTGGCCCGGGCTGGCGGGCTGCTCGCGTGCGTGATGACCTACAGGGTGGCCCGGCGCCTCATCGGCGGCGGCTGGTACGGCGTGCTGGCCGGCGTGTTCGCGGCACTGGCGCTGTTCTCGAGCTTCAAGTTCGTGCGCGACGCGGCACTCGGCAACTCGGAGGCGTTGCTCGCGGCGCTGGTGCTCTGGGCCTTCGAGCGCCACCTGGACGGTCGCCGCGACCACGCGCTCTACCTCGCGTTCGCCGGCGCGCTGCTGAGACCGGAGGTCTGGCCGTTCCTGGGGCTGTACGGACTCTGGCTGTGGTTCGCCGAGCCGCGCCTGCGCGCGCGCCTCGTCGTGCTCGGGACACTCGTGCCGGCGCTCTGGTTCCTGCCCGAGTGGTGGGGCTCCGGCGACCCCTTCCGCGCGGGTGCGCGCGCGAACAACCCCAACCCGGGCAGCGCGGCGTTCGCCGACCACCCGGCGCTCGAGCTGGTCAGCCGCTTCCGCAAGGTCGTGATCGCGCCCGTCAAGGCGGGCATCATCATCGGCTTCGTCTACGCCCTCGTGATGTGGATCCGGAGCCGGCGCGAGGGGCTCACGCTGGTCGTGGCGGCGGGGTCGTTCGCCTGGTTCGCGGTCGTGGCCGGAATGACCGAGGCGGGCTTCGCAGGCAACCAGCGCTACCTGATCGTGTCCACGGCAGGCGCGTGTGTGCTCGGCGGCCTGGGCGCGGCGCGCGTGCTCCAGGGCGTCGGCTGGCTCGGGGCGCGCGTCTTCAATGACGAGCGCGCCGGGGCGCTCACGGCGGCGGGAGCGTTCTTCCTGTCGCTGGCGATCTTCTCCCCGTTCATCGTCGAGAAGGCCGACAACACCGGCCGCGTGTCCGGCGGGTTGCGCCACGAGGCGCAGCTGTGGCACGACCTCAAGGGACTGATCGACGAGGCGGGCGGCCGCGAGCGCATCGTGTCCTGCGGGACCGCGTTCAGCGGGCCGTTCCAGACGCAGCTGGTCGCCTACCACCTGCACCTCCACGGGATCGATGTGGGGTCGATCGTGACGCCCGCGCCGGGCGCTCTGTTCCGCACCCGGACGGTGCCCGACGGCCCGCTCGTGGTCAAGCCCACCGACGACCGCTTCCGGCTCGTGGCCACCAAGGGCAAGTGGCGGCTTCTCACCGCGCCGCAGGTGCCCGGCGGGGCAGCCTGCCCACGCGCCGACAGGGACGCCCCCACCGCCCCCGCGCCGCCGTCCTGATCTTCCTGCCGGGCGTCGAATCGCCCGAGCGAGTCACTACGATCGCCCGGTGGCAAGCGTCGCGTCTCGCGCCCGTGCCCTCCCGAGCGTAGGCCCGCTTTCCGCGGGTGTGCTGGTCCCTGCGGCGGTCCTGGCCGTGCTGTTCGCGGGGTCGCTCTACCTGCGCACCAAGTCGCTCGGCGAGTCGCTGTGGATGGACGAGGGGCTGTCGATCGGGATCGCCTCCCAGCCGCTCTTCGACATCCCCGGAGTGCTGCGGGTGGATGGATCGCCACCGCTCTACTACATGCTGCTGTCGGTCTGGATGGACGTCTTCGGCGACGGCCCCGCCGACACCCAGAGCCTCTCCATGGCGATCGCGCTGCTCACGATCCCGGGCGGGATGTGGGCCGGCTGGAGCCTCTTCGGGCGGCGCGCCGGACTGATCTGCGCCGCGCTCTGCGCGGTCAACCCGTTCCTCACGAACTACGCGCAGGAGACGCGCATGTACTCGCTCATGCTGCTGCTCTCACTGCTTACGGCGGCGGCGTTCCTGCACGTGTTCGCGTTCCGCCACCGCGGCTACCTGCCCGCGTTCGTCGCGTTCCTCGCCCTGCTCGTGTACACCCACAACTGGGGCCTGTTCATGGCCGCGGGCTCGCTCGTGGCGCTCATCCCCTGCTGGTACGTGTCGGAGGACCGGCGCGCGTTCGTGCGGGACGCCGTGATCGGGTTCGGCGGCGTCGGCATCCTCTACCTCCCCTGGGTGCCCACCCTGCTGCACCAGATCCAGCACACCGGCGCGCCGTGGCTCAACTCACCCAACTTCGGCGCGCCCGTCCAGATCTCCAAGGGCCTGCTGGGCGGAGGCACGCCGACCGTGGCGCTGCTGTTGGCGGGTGGCTCCGGAATCGCTGTGATCCTCCAGCGGCGCGTGGACGACAGGGAGCGCACGGCGGTCCTGGCCGGCCTCCTCGTCCCGCTGGCGACGCTGGCGGTCGCATGGCTCGTGTCGCAGGTGTCGCCCGCCTGGACGACCCGCTACCTGGGCGTGATCCTGGGACCGCTCCTCCTCGTGAGCGCGGTCGGGCTGGCCCGGGCCGGCAAGCTGGGGATCGTCGCCCTGGTGATCGTCCTCGGCATCTGGGCGATTCCGCGCACGTTCGGCCTCACGAACAAGTCGAATGCCGCCGACCTGCGCGAGGCGTCCGTGCCCGAGCTCCACAAGGGTGACCTGGTGCTCTCGATGCAACCCGAGCAGGGGCCGCTGCTGGAGTACCACCTGGAGCGCCTCGGCGGTGCGCCGAAGCTCACCTTCGCGAACGCGATGGGGCCCGTGGAGAACGACCGCGTGATGGACTGGACCGACGGTTACGACCGGATGAAGGACGCCACCACCGCGAAAAACCTGGAGCCCCTGCTTGCTAGGCTCCCGGAGGGCGGTCGGGTCCTGATCGTGCATCCGGTGACGACGCGGGTGGACGACTGGGACTCGCCCTGGACCGAGCTTGTGAGGCGTCGCTCGGCCCAATGGGGAGCAGCGCTGGCGAACGACGAGCGCTTCGAGCGCGTGGCGGTGGTGCCTCCCTTCTACCGCCGGGCCACCCGAATCGGAGTTCGCGGAGTTATCTACGAAAAGAGCGGATGAGCCACGACAGCCGACAGCCCCAGCTTGCGAACCCCGAGCTCCGTACCAAGCCGACGGTCATCATCGGCGCCGGGCCGGCCGGCCTGACCGCCGGGTACCTGCTCTCGAAGCAGGGCCTGCCCGTCGTGGTCCTCGAGGCAGAGGACCAGGTCGGCGGCATCGCCAAGACGGCGGTCCGGGACGGCTACCGCTTCGACCTCGGCGGACACCGCTTCTTCACCAAGGTCGAGGAGGTCGACGACCTCTGGCACGAGATCATGAAGGAGGAGTTCCTCAAGCGCCCGCGCATGTCGCGCATCTACTGGCGCGACCGCCACGGCGAGGCCAAGTTCCTCGATTACCCGCTGCGCGGCCCCGACGTGATGAAGAAGCTCGGCCCGATCGACCTCACGAGGGCGCTGCTCTCCTACCTCTGGGCCGCCGTCAAGCCGAAGGGCAAGGAGGAGACCTACGAGGAGTGGGTCTCGAACCGCTTCGGCCGGTTCCTCTTCAACCAGTTCTTCAAGTCCTACACCGAGAAGGTGTGGGGCGTGCCCACGTCCGAGATCCGGGCCGACTGGGCCGCTCAGCGGATCAAGAACCTGTCGTTCTTCCGCGCCGCCTGGTCCGCGTTCTTCGGCAACCGCGGCGACAAGGTCACGAGCCTCATCTCCGAGTTCAACTACCCGCGCTACGGCCCCGGGCAGATGTGGGAGCAGATGACCACCGACATCGAGCAGCTCGGCGGCAAGGTCCTGCTCAACCAGCGCGTCAGCCGGCTCGAGTTCAACGGTTCCAAGTGCGTGCGCGTGCACGTGAGCGACGGCACCTCCTTCGAGCCCTCGGCGGTCATCTCCTCACTGCCGCTGCGCAATACGGTGGGCATGGCCGATCCGGCTCCCAAGCACGAGGTGATGGCGGCCGCGCGCGGACTTCGGTACCGCGACTTCCTCACGGTCTCCGTCGTGCTCGACGGGGAGGACCTCTTCCCGGACAACTGGATCTACATCCACGACCCGAACGTGAACGTGGGTCGCATCCAGAACTTCCGCTCCTGGAGCCCGTGGATGGTCCCCGATCCGACCAAGGCCTGCGTGGGGCTCGAGTTCTTCTGCTTCGCCGGCGACAAGATGTGGGAGATGGACGACGACAAGCTCGTCGAGCTCGGAATGCGCGAGCTGGAGCAGTTGGGCCTGGCGCGCAAGGACCAGCTCGAGTTCGGCTTCGTCGTCCGCGTGCCCAAGGCGTATCCGATGTACGACGCCGACTACGCCGAGCGCGTGCACGCGATCCGCTCCTGGCTCGACGGCCTCGACAACTTCATCCAGGTGGGCCGCAACGGCCTCCACAGGTACAACAACTCGGATCACTCGATGCTCACCGCGATGCGCGCGGTGGACAACCTCGTGAAGGGCACCGAGCACGACATCTGGGCCGTGAACGCCGAGTCGGCGTATCACGAGGAGGAGAAGCAGGACGAGCAGCAGCCCTACATCGAGGCTCCGGAGACGGACTCGATGAAAGAGCCGCTGCACTCCTGATTGCGCCCAGGGGTCGGGCTTGCGCTCCGGCGTCGGTCACCGCTCTTCCTCGCTGCGCTCGGTCGTTCGGTAACCGACAGCCGTCGCCGCCCTTCCACGGGCGCCTCTGCTAGCGCTTCACACGGCTTAGCGAAACGCCGTAGCCCAGGCCGCCCTGGCCGAAGCTGGCCCCCAGCGAGAGCAGGCTCGTGGGGGGCATGCGTCTTGGGAGGCGTAGCGCCCAGTAGCGGCCGCTTGGGTCGCCACGCCGGATGCGCAGGGTCTTCTCCGACAGGCTCGCGGTCAGGTCCTTGGCGGGGATCCCGAGGTCGATGCGCACGATCCGCTTCCCGCGGACCGGCAGCGGGTCCGAGCCGATCGGTCCGACCTTGTCCACGCAGAGCGACCGTCCCGTGTGGTCGTCGTACCAGGTGGACCAGCAGTAGCTCCCGCTACCGGCTTGGACCGTGATGCCGCGACTCTCCACCATGACGTCAGGCGGCGATTCGTATTGGCCCGGAAGCGGCTCCGCGCCGGCGGCGGGGGCGGCTGACGCGAGCGCGACGGCCGCGAGCGCGCCGAGGGTCAAGAGTGTGCGCGTGATGGACACCGCTCGGATCATCTCAAGTGACCGCGCTGGCCGCACGCAGCGCCAGCCGGGCGGTTAGGCTGGCGCCCGTGGGCAGGCCAGGCGTAGTCGCGGTGCTCGTGGGACTCCTCGTCGCATCGTTTTCCGCGACCGCGGTCGCCGCGGCCCCGCCGACGCTCGACGGACTCTCCTTCTTCGGCACGACCTCGCCGTTCGGCGAGAACGTCTCCTACGCATGCGACGGCGAAAGCGGTACCCAGCGCGGCGGGTACGCGGTCTACAGCGGGACAGGGGAGGGCTTCCCCTATCCGGGGCGCTGGATCGAGAGCGGCCAGTACGAACTGGGGCCGTACGACTCCGAGCTGTTCGGTTATCCATTGGCCGATGCCTCCGCCGATTTCACGATCGACTCGGACCGCGGCTACGTGACCGGAGTGAAGTGGCTCAAGCCGACCACGGAGGTGACGTACTGCGGCATCGGCACCGTCCCGCTCCAGTACCGGGCGATCATCACGACGCCGGACGGTGGTGTCTTCACGGACGCGGGGACCTCCACGTTCACCGTCGATCAGCAGCACCTGAGCCCGCCGTGGTACGACGTGAGCCTCAGCTTCGACTCCCCGGCGGCGTCGGCTGAGCGGGTGCTCTTCGGGAACCACGCCGTGCCGCGGTCGTTCACCGTGATGACGGCCGACACCAAGCGCGTGTCGCCCTTCACGCTGTTCATGCCGTCCACGGTGCGCAAGGTGATCGCCTATGTGGACGGCAAGGGCGCGCCGTCGGGATCGCAGGGGCTCCGGGCGGTGCTGTACCGGAACGGGACCGGCGGCGGCCCGGGCGCGTACGTGACGCAGAGCTTCGAGTTCACGGTGCCTGCCGGGATGTCGGGCAGGTGGGTGCCGTTCTGGCTGGCGCCCGTTCCGAACCTCGCTCCGGGCGTGTACTGGATCGGCATCCAGTCCGGCGGCGACAGCCAGGTGGCCAGGTTCGGGTGGCGGTCGCGGGCGAACGGGCGGCGCTTCAACGGCGATGCGTTCGCCGATGGCGCCGCCGACCCGTTCGGGGCCACCGGCGTGGACGACAAGCAACTCGCTGCCTTCGCCACGGGCAGCTACCGGTAGCCGCGTGGACAAGCGGAGCTTCACGACGGCGCTCGCGCGGTACGTCGTCAATCCTGTCGCGCGCGGGCTGTTCAGGGTCGGTATCGCCCCACCGGGAACGGCGATACTCGAGACCACCGGCCGGCGTTCGGGTGAGCCGCGGCGCACGCCGGTCACCAACGGACTGGACGGCGATACGTTCTGGATCGTCGCGGAGCACGGCCGGCGCGCGGCCTACGTGCGGAACATCGAGGCCGACCCGCGTGTGAGGGTCAAGCTCGGGCGGGCCTGGCGCACCGGGACCGCGCACCCGCTCCCGGAGGACGATCCCCGCGAGCGGCTGAGGGAGATCGTCCGGCGGCGATCGGGCTCAAGGCTGAACGCCGCGACGGTCAGGCTCATGCAGACGGACCTGCTGACCGTGCGCGTGGACCTCGACCCCGTCCCCTAGGGCGCTGCGCAGACGGCGAAGGCGGTGAGCCCCCAGGGCCCCGCGTAGCCGTCCTCATCCTCGTTCGCGCGCACGGTGACCGCGTCGAGCGCTGCCGAGGGCAGAACCCGGTTGAGCCCGGCCTGCCCGCCGGCGGCGCTGATGTCGCCACCGGCGCTGACCAGGTTCTTGAGTCCCGGGCATTGGGCGATGAGGCTCTTGTCGTTCGAGTCGAGCCCGCTGACCGCGCTCACGAGCTGGAGCCCGGGCAGCGGAGGCGCGCAGACGGCGTCCACGCGGACGGTCCAGTCGCCGGCGGACCCGCCCTGGACCTCGACCCCGGTCGCCGATGCGGCCGTGAGGCCGGTGTTCGGACCGAGCCCGTCGAGGATCACCTGCCCGTTGGCGGCACTCACGCCGCCGCCCACTCCCAGCACGCGCTTTCCGGCCGGGCAGGTGACGCTCGCGGTCTTCGTGGATGAGTTCGACGGGCTCGTGGCGGTGACCGTCTCGGTGCCCGGGAGCGACGACGAGCAGATGCCCGATCCGCGCAGGTTCCAGCTGGTCGGGGTTCCCGGAGCGATCTCGACCGCGTCCACGCGCAGGCCGTTGAACGCGCTTGCCGAGATGTTCCGCAGCGCGACCTCGCCGAGCGCTCCTGTCGTGTCTCCGCCTCCACCGAGCAGGAGCTGGCCGGGGCAGGTCACGCTCAGCGTCTTCGCCGTCGAGGACGAGGGGAGCGTCTCGCCGCCGCGTCCAACCAGCCAGTCCGCGCAGATCGCGTAGCCGGTGACGCTCCACGAGGTGGAGACTCCGTCCTGATCGGCGAGGAAGCGGAAGATTGTCCGTTGGGAGGGGGGTGTCGGCGACTCCGACGAGCCGAGCGTCGCGATCCGCACCTCGCCGGACCCGCCTTGTACGTCGTATCCCACGCCGACGATCGCCTTGCCGACGAGGGAGGCCCCGGAGTAGCCGCATTCCAGGGGCAGCTGACCGAAGACGTTGGGGCGCTCGGATGTCCTCGCCAGCGCGAGGCCCCTGGGCGGGTCGGCGCAGATCGCGTGCGCCGTAACACTCCACAACGAGGCGTAGCCGGTCTGGTCCTCGGCCCCCTGGGCCGTGACCTTCGTCAGCGCATCGTCGGGGATGATGCCATCCAGCACGACCTGGCCGCCCCCGGCGTTGATCTCCGCGCCCGTGCCCACCACGCGCTTGCCGGCCGGGCACGTGGCCGTGACCTCCTTGTTGGCCGAGCTCAACGGGCTCGTGGCGGTCACGCGCTCGAGGCCGGGGAGGGCCACGGCGCAGCGGGCGAGTGCGGTGATGCCGGAAGAGGCGGGCGCCGTCTCGTCCTTCACAACCTGGACCCGCATTCCGGCGAAGCCCGCGAGCGGCCTGAGATCGTCCAGGATGACGCTGCCGCTGGCCGTGTCAAAGCCGCCGCCGCCGAGGGCGACCTTCGAGGCGGGACAGGCGGCCTCCGCGGAGTTGACGTCGTTCGAGGAGGCCACGTTCTGCTGAGCCAGCGCGAGGCCCACCACTCCAGCCCACGCCCTGGCCGCGATCGCCGGAAGGAAGCACACGCAGACGGCCGTCAATGCGGCGATGAGCGCTGCTCTCCTGCCCGTCCACGTCATCGGTCCACTCGAGGCGATGCTATGAGCCGCGCGGGCCTCGGGTCAACCGCCACCCGGCGTCGTCGGGCGGCCCTCGTAGTACGGCAGCGGCCCGCCGGCCGCCTCCAGCACCTGCTGGTAGAGCTCCTCGCTCAGCTTCGGGTTCTCCTTCACCACGTCGAAGAACTCGTGCGGGTCGCGCTTCAGGTCGTACATGCGTGCGTTCCTGCGCCGCGGTTGTCGCCGATCAGGAGCCACTCGTCGGTGCGGATGAAGAAGCGGTTGTACATCCCGCCGTAGTGGAACGGCCGCCGGCCCGAGGGCTGCTCGCCGTCCATGCAGCGGGGAGAGGTCGAGGCCCTCCATCCAGCTCGGGCGGTCCACGCCGACCATGCGACAGGAGCGTCGGGCCCGACGTCGTGGGTGGAGGCGAAGTGCGAGCTCACCTCGCCGGCGGCCCTGCCGTCGGGGTGGGCCACGATGAACGGCACCTGCGCCAGCTCGGGGTGGAGCTGCGAGGGCACCTTGCCGGTGAGCCCGCGCTCGCCGAGCAGGTAGCCGTGGTCGCTCAGCAGCACGATCACCGTGTTCTCGTGCAGCCCTTCTCGCGGAACGCCTCCAGGAACTTGCCGAGCCAGTGGTCGGTCATGCGTCACCTCGGCGGCGTAGACGGCGTGGAGGCGGCGCAGCTGCTCCGGCGTCAGGTAGCTCGAGTTGCCGTAGCGCGTGACGCCGATCTCCGGTCCCGTCGTACTCGGGGTCGCCGTACATGTCGATGTACTTGCGCGGCGGGCTCCAGGGCTCGTGCGGGTCGAAGCAGTCGACGGTCATGCAGAACGGCTGCGCGGATCGGCGAGCTCGTCCAGAACGTCGATCGCCTTGTTGTACACCCGGGCCGCGCACGTCTCCTCCTCGTTCACGCCCGCGCCCGGTGTTGGCGAGGTACTTGCGCATGCCCGGGCATGTAGCGGTCGTCGCGCAGCACCGGCGGGAGCCACTGCGTCGACCGTCTCCAGCGGCACCGAGCTCGGCGGGTTGCACGAAGCCGGACTGGCCGACGATCGTGTCCCAGCGGTCGAAGCTCTTGCGGAAGGGCTTGTACGGGCCGGTGAAGGCGAGGAACGGGTTGTCGCTCACCTGCGCCGTCCAGTAGCCGGCGTGCTTGAGCTCCGACGTGAAGGTCCGGTGTGCTCGGGGTCCTGGATCGGCTCCCAGCCGGGGCTGCATCCCGAGCTCCGGGTTCGGCTTGAAGTTGCGGAAGGGGAAGATCCGGCTGCTCGGTGAAGATCGAGCGCCGGGCGGGCAGCGTGACCATCGCCTCCGGGAACGCGCGGTTGAAGCGCAGGCCCCGCGCAGCGAGCGAGTCGATGGTCGGCGTCTGGATCTGGGGCGAGCCGTACGCGCCGACGTGGTCGGGCCGCAGGCTGTCGACGATCAGCAGCAGCACGTTCTTCGGCTCCGTGGACCCCTCGGCGGCGGGGAGGTCGCAGCCCGGTCGCCGAGAGGCGCCGCCGCGCCCGCGGCGCCGGCGGCGCCGGCCTTGATGAATCCGCGTCGGCTCAGGCGCATGGGCAGCCGAGCCGGAGGCTAGCGGAAGGCGCTTCACGATGGTCCGGAGGTTAGCGTACCGCCAGAAGCCTCACTGGGCGCGCACGGGTCAACCCGCTTCCGAGGTGCCGACATCGTGATGCCGCATTCGCCGCCCGCTGCTGTTGACGCTTGCCGCTCGCGCTGCTCGTGCCCGCCGCCGCGAGCGCCCAGCTGCCCGCTCCGGGGGCCGCTCGTGCCGCCCGACTTCGCCACCGGCGCCGGAGCGCGTGCCGCCCGGGCCCGAAGGGGAAGTACTCGGAGGACTGGGCTCGAGTGCCTGGCCGAGCATCCCTCGCAGCCGGTCGTGCCGCCGGCATCGACCCGCGCGGGGTGGACCCGATCGTCGCCCAACCCGCTTGCTCGGCCTGACGCTTCTTCGTGGACCGCATGGAGCCCGCCTACGGCGACTGGGCGAAGTACAGGCGCAGCGGCCAGAGCGGGAAGGCGGACCTGATCTGGCGCCTCGCCCGCGAGCCGCGCTTCCGCTGGTTCGGCCGCTTCACGCGCCCGCACATGGTGAAGAAGATGCGCGGGCTTTCTCGACCGCGTGCAGTGCGACCAGCCGGGCTCGATGCCGCAGATGATCGTCATGCGCCACCAGGGCATCGGGTGCGCGCACGACTACCTCGGCGGGCGGCGCGAAGGAGGACGCGCGCACGCGCGACTGGTACGACGACTTCGTACGCGCGATCGGGCAGCTCGCGCGTGGTGATCGGGTTCGAGCCCGACTCGCTGGGCACGCTCGACTGCCTGGCGCCAGCCGCCGCGGCGCTCGCCTGCGCACGCTCCGCTACGGCGTGAACGCGCTGTCGCAGCTCCCGAACGCCACGATCTACCTCGAGGCCGGTGCGTCCGACTGGGAGCCCGCCAAGCGCACCGCGAAGCAGCTGCGCTTCATCGGCATCGACAAGGTGCGCGGCTTCATGCTGAACGTGACCCATCACGACTGGACGCGCTCGAACATCCAGCACGGCCTGGACATCTCGCGCCGGGTGGGCGGCAAGCCGTTCGTGATCAACACGTCCTACAACGGACGCGGCGCCGGTGCACTACCGCAGGTGGATCGACCGCAGCCGCCACAAGTGGCGGACCATCAACGTCTGGTGCCATCCGGGCTTTCGCGGGCTCGGTCCGGCGCCCACCACCGCCACCGCGCACCCCAAGGTGGACGCCTACCTGTACCTCAACCGGCCCGGCTACTCGGCCGGCGCCTGCAACGGCGGCCCCACGCCGGTCGGCACGTGGTGGCCCAAGCGCGCGCTCATGTACGCGAAGTACGCCACCAACTGGCTCTCTCCGCCCCGGGGCACCAGTACGGATTCCACAAGCGGCTGTCGCTGCGGGCCCTCGGCGGGCCCTAGATTTCTTCGCCGGCGACGCCCTCGTCGCGTGGCGCGAAGGGCGGCAGCTCGCGCACCTTCGGAATCCGGATCAACGGCGCGCCGTATGCCCTGCCGGCAGTCGCGCAGCCGGTAGATGCGCACCGTCGGCCCGGGCCGGCGGTAGGCGGTGGGGTAGTAGTTGTAGGAGAGGTCGAAGCTGAACGGCACCGGCTCCGAGCCCGGGTCGTAGGGGCTGAACTCGCGCACCAGGCGCGCCGTCGCGCTCGAGTCGCCGGTAGTAGGCGGCCACGTCGGGGTCCCCGGTCTCGAGCGAGCGCTCGTCGCACCACGTCCAGGGTCATGACGAGGCAGTAGCCGTAGCGGCGGTAGTCGTCGATGACGGAGGGCGAGAGCACCATGTGGTACGCCGAGGCGCGCACGCCGCCGTCGGGCCGCGCGAACTGGCCGGGCTTGAAGCGCGCGCACACCCTGCGACCGCCCTCTCCGGTGTAGGCGAATCCGGCGGAGGTCCAGCCGTCGCGGGCCGCGCAGCGCGTGAGCCACTCCGGCAGGTGGCCGGCCGGAGTGGAGCGGTAGTAGCGGCCCGGCACGGCGGGCTCGATCGCCACCCGCAGCTCGGGCGGGTAATGGTCCTCGAGCCAGTCGCGCGCCTGCGTGCGCGTGTCCTCGCGACCGAGCACCAGTGCGCTGCGCACGTCCGCCGCGAGCGGCTGCGCGAGCACCAGCGCCACGACGGCCGGCAGCGCCGCGGCGCGCACCGGCACCCGGCCGCGGCGTGCGGGGAGGGCCTCCACCGCGCGCACCAGCGCGACCCCCGCGAGTATCGCGAGGGCCGGATAGGCGGGCAGCAGCCAGCGGCCGAAGTAGCGGGCCTGGAGGCTCAGGTACACGAACAGCGCCACCGGTACCGCGACGAGGATCAGGCCGCGCACCAGGTTCCTGCGCAGCTCGATCGCCGCGCCGGCCAGGGCCGCGAGCGCGGCCGCCCACCCGAGGCCCCAGGTGAGGCTGTCCAGGTAGTAGGCGGCGCCGCCGTCCTCCTGGCCGGGCTTGGGCTGGCCGGAGGCCACGTCGGCCTGGTCGCGCAGGTCGTTCCACCAGGCGTCGAAGGAGCTCGGCAGGTAGGGGTTCAGCGCGACGAACACGAGGGCGGCCAGCGCCGCCCCGAGCAGCAGGCCCCCGACCGCGCGGAGGCGATCGCGGGGTAGCCGAGCCAGGGCGGCCACGGCCAGCGGGAGCAGCGCCAGCCCCGCCGTGTACTTGAACCCGGCCGCCAGGCCCGCCGCCGCGCCGCCCAGCGCGTAGTGCCCCAGCCGGCCGTCCTCGTACGCCCGCACCGATGCGTAGAGGGCGATCGCCATCCCGGTGAGCGAGCCCACGTCGGTGACCGCCACGCGCGAGTAGGCCACCGGCAGGAACGCGAACGCGAGCACCGCGGCGGCCACCAGGCCCTCGCGTGTTCCCCAGAGCCGCCGCGCTGCCCAGTACGTGGCCGCCACCCCGACCATGCAGAGCGCGGCCGCGAGCGTGCGCGCCGCCACCCAGATCTGCGTCGGGTCCTTGCTGAACTGCTCGGTCACGTTCCCGAAGGGGAGGTCGAAGAGCCACCCGAGCGGCCCGTACATCACGCGGAGCAGGGCGTAGAGGAGGTACGTGTAGGCGGACGGGTTCTCGTAGTAGCCGGGATCGAGGTCCTGCCAGAACATCTCGATCGCGTGGTTCGCGAAGTGCGAGCCCTCGTCGATGCTCCACACGTACGGGAGCCCGTAGTCGTTGTTCCAGATCCGGAGGGCGAAGCCGGCCACGAGGATCAGGCCGAGGAGGAGCCGAGGCACGCGCGCAGCGTAGTGGGGAGAGCAGCGGTGCCGGTCGCCCGGACGGCAGCGCGGGAGCGTGCCGCTGGTACTGTTGACTCGCGAGTCAACCGGGCTCGCGCGACCTCGCGAAAATGCCCGAAACAGCGGCCAAAGAGCGCGACGAGCGCCATCTCCTCAGGAGCATCGAGCTCGCCTCAGAGGCGCGCGGGTTCACGAGTCCCAACCCGCTCGTGGGCGCCGTCATCGTGCAGCACGGCCGCGTGATCGGCGAGGGCTTCCACGCCGGGCCGGGCGAGGCCCATGCGGAGCGCGTGGCGCTCGGCGCGTGCGAGGAGGATCCGGCGGGCGCGACTCTCTACGTCTCGCTCGAGCCCTGCGCCCACCACGGCCGCACGGGACCCTGCACCGAGGCGATCCTGGAGGCCGGCATCTCGCGCGTTGTGGTGGCCTCGGACGATCCCACCCCCAAGGCCTCCGGCCGCGGCCTCGGGATCCTCCGCGACGAGGGCGTCGGGGTGGACGTGATGGACGGCGCGGTGGCCTCGGCGGCCCGCCTCCTGAACCAGCCCTTCCGCAAGCACGCGCGCACCGGGCGGCCGCTGGTGGTCTTCAAGTCGGCCATGACGCTCGACGGCAAGGTGGCCACCCGCACCGGAGACTCCCAGTGGATCTCGGGCGAGGCCAGCCGCGCACGCTCGCACCGCTGGCGCGCCGAGTCCGACGCGGTGGCCGTGGGCATCGGCACGGCGCTGGCAGACGACCCCCAGCTCACGGCACGCCTGGAGGGCGTCTCCCGCCAGCCGCGCCGCGTGGTCTTCGACTCGGAGGCACGGCTGCCGGTGTCCTCGGCCCTCGTCCGCGGGGTGCCGGAGGTCCCGGTGACCGTGGTGACCTCTCGGGCCGCCTCGCGCACGAACCTGCAGGCGCTCCAGGCCGCCGATGTGGACGTGATCGTGGCCACGGGCCAGAACGAGGCCGCGCGCGTGGCGCACGCGCTGGACGAGCTCGGGGCCCGCGAGGTGCAGCTGTTGCTCCTGGAGGGCGGCCCGCACCTCTCCGGCGCGTTCCTCGAGGCCGGCGAGATCGACGAGGCCCGGATCTTCGTGGCACCAGTGCTCGCGGGCGGCCGCGACGCGCGCACCGTGGTGGAGGGAATCGGCGCGGAGGCGATCTCCGGGGCCGCCCACGCGATCTCCGTGAAGACCGAGCGGATCGACGACGACGTCCTGATCGAGGCGAGGCTCACCGAGTGGTGACGCCCTGATGTTCACCGGCCTGGTGGCCGACAAGGGCACCGTCGAGGCGATAGAGCGCGCCGGAACGGGCGCGCGGCTGCGGGTGCGCACGCCGCTGGCGGCGGACCTCACCGGCGGCGAGTCGATCGCGGTGAACGGGGTGTGCGTGACCGCACGCGACCCCGACGCCGGCTCGTTCGGCGCGGATCTGATGGCGGAGACGCTCGAGCGCAGCTCGCTCGGGCCGCTCGCCGAGGGCGACGAGGTGAACCTCGAGCTGCCGCTCCGCGCGGGCGACCCGCTCGGCGGACACGTCGTGCAGGGCCACGTGGACGGGACGGGGGCTGTCGAGAGCGTGACCGAGGACGGGTTCGCCCGCGTGGTCCGCGTGACGGCGCCCTCCGACCTCCTGCGCTACGTGGTCGAGAAGGGCTCGATCGCCGTGGACGGCGTCTCGCTTACCGTGACCGAGGTGGACGACGCCGGGTTCTCCGTGTCGCTCATCCCGGAGACACTCGAGCGTACGACCCTGGGCTCCGCCAAGCCCGGGCGGACCGTGAACCTGGAGGTGGACGTGTTGGCCAAGTACGTGGAGAAGTCATGGCAGGGCGCCCGGCCGGGGAACGGTGACGCGCCGTGAGCTCGCCGTTCAGCACCATCGAGGAGGCGATCGAGGACGTCCGCGACGGACGGATGGTCGTGGTCTGCGACGCCGAGGACCGCGAGAACGAGGGCGACCTCACGCTCGCCGCCCAGTTCGCCACTCCCGAGGCCATCAACTTCATGGCGAAGCACGGGCGCGGGCTGATCTGTCTGGCGCTCCCCCCGACCCGCTGCGACGAGCTGGGCCTGGACCTGATGGCGGCGAAGAACGAGTCTCCGTTCCAGACCGCCTTCACCGTGTCCGTGGAAGCGCGCGAGGGCATCACCACGGGCATCTCGGCTCACGATCGCGCTCACACGATCCAGGTGGCGATCGACCCGAAAGCGCGCCCGAGCGACCTGGTCCAGCCCGGCCATATCTTCCCGCTCAAGGCGAAGGCCGGGGGAGTGCTCGAGCGCACCGGTCAGACCGAGGCAGCCGTGGACCTGGCGCGCCTGGCAGGGCTCAACCCGTCGGGCGTGATCTGCGAGGTGATGAACGACGACGGCACGATGGCGCGCGTCGACGACCTCGTCGGCTACTGCGCCGAGCACGATCTGAAGATGATCACGGTGTCCGACCTGATCGCCTACCGGCGCCGCCACGACAAGCTCGTGGAGCGCGTGGTGGAGGCGCAGCTTCCCACCAAGTTCGGCGAGTTCAACGTCGTCGGGTACCGCTCGCTCGTGGACGACAAGCACCACGTGGCGATGGTCCGCGGCGAGATCGACGGCCAGGACGACGTGCTCGTGCGCGTGCACTCCGAGTGCCTCACCGGCGACGTGTTCCACTCGCTGCGCTGCGACTGCGGAGAGCAGCTGGAGGACGCGCTGCTGCGCATCCACGACGAGGGCCGCGGCGTGCTGCTCTACCTCGCCCAGGAGGGCCGCGGCATCGGGCTCCTGAACAAGCTGCGCGCCTACCGCCTGCAGGAGGAGGGGCTCGACACGGTGGACGCCAACGTGCGGCTGGGCCTGCCACCCGACCTGCGCGACTACGGGATCGGCGCCCAGATCCTGGTGGATCTCGGCCTCAGCTCGATCCGGCTGCTCACCAACAACCCGAAGAAGATCGTGGGCCTCGAGGGCTACGGGCTGAGGGTCACCGACCAGGTTCCGATCGAGCACGCCCCCGGCGAGCACAACCGCGACTACCTGCGCGCGAAGAAGGAGCGCATGGGCCACCTGCTCCACCATCAGGGGCTGGCGCTCGACGAGGAGATGATCCTCGGTGAGCGCATCCAGGATCGCGAGCGGGCCAACGAGGAAGCGGACCTCTACGGCCAGGGCCCCGCGCCCCGCGCACACGAATGACGTCAGTAGTCCGGGACCGCTACGCGGCCTGCGTCGGCCGCTTCTACGAGGATCTGGCCGCGCGGCTCGAGGAGGGGGCGCGCAGGGTGTTCGAGGAGGCCGGAGTGGAGGTCGACGTGTACGAGGTCCCGGGCGCGTTCGAGCTCCCGCTGGCGGCCAAGTACTGCGCCGACTCGCGGCGCTACGCCGGTGTGGCCTGTCTCGGAGCCGTGATCCGCGGCGAGACCGACCACTACGACTACGTCTGCCAGGAGGCGGCCAACGGGATTGCGCGGGTGTCGCTCGACACGGGCGTGCCCTGTGCCTTCGGCGTGCTCACCGTCGACTCGATGGAGCAGGCCCTGGCCCGCACGGGCGGGGGCAAGCGCCACCAGGGCGAGGACGCGGCACGGGCGGTGCTCCAGATGGCCGCGCTGCGGCGCGAGCTCCTCTGATGGCGCTGGTCAACCTCTACAGCGACACGCAGACGCGGCCGACCGCCGGGATGCGAGCGGCGATCGCCGGGGCGGAGGTGGGGGACGAGCAGCGCAAGGAGGACCCCTGCGTGAACCGCCTGCAGGAGCGCGTGGCCGAGCTGCTCGGACACGAGGCCGGGCTGTTCCTGCCGAGCGGCACCATGTGCAACGGGATCGGGTTCCGGCTGCACGTGCGCGCCGGCGGCGACGAGGTGCTGCTCCACCGCTGGTCGCACCCGATCGTGGCCGAGGCCGGCGGGCCGGCGGAGCTGGCCGGAGCGATGGTCAACCGGCTGGACGGCGACGGCGGCATGTTCACGGCGGAGCAGGTGGAGGAGGCGCTCTGGCCCGACGACCGCTACATGCCGCGCTCGCGCCTCGTCTCGGTCGAGCAGACGACCAATATGGGCGGCGGCCGGATCTGGCCGCTCGAGCAGATCCAGTCCGTGCTCGACGTGGCCCGCAGCCACGGCATGCGCGCTCACCTCGACGGAGCGCGTCTCCTGAACGCCGTCGTGGCCGCCGGGGTGCCCGCGGCCGACTACGCGTCGGGCTTCGACACCGCGTGGCTCGACTTCTCGAAGGGTCTCGGCGCGCCGGTGGGCGCGGTGCTCTGCGCATCGCGCGAGCAGATCGACGAGGCCTGGCGCTGGAAGCAGATGCTGGGCGGCGCGATGCGCCAGGCAGGCGTGCTCGCGGCCGGCTGCCTGTACGCGCTCGACCACCACGTCGAGCGCCTGGCGGAGGACCACGAGAACGCGCGCGCGCTCGCCGACGGACTGCGCGCGCTCGGCATGGACGTCCTGCCCCAGGACACGAACATCGTGATCGCGTCGGTCGACGACCCCGCCTCGGTGATCGAGGCGCTGGCGGAGGAAGACGTGCGCATCAGCTCCGCGGGACGCGGCCGGATCCGCTGCGTCACGCACCTGGACGTGGACCGGGCCGGGGTGGACACGGCGCTGGAGGCGTTCGGGAAGGTGCTGGCCGAGAGCTAGCCCGGGCGCGGCGCCGGCATGGCTCCGGCGTCTACTGCGGCTGGGTGCGGTGCTGTTTCGTCACCGTCCTGTCACGTTCGTGCGCTCTCGTGTGCTCGGGCTTTTCTGACTTCCTGACTTGTGGTTGCTATGCAACCACTGGGCAGGAAGGCACGTGCCGTCACGCTTTCTCAGGCGGCTGCCATCCTCGACGGGTGGCCGTCTATGCACGCATTCTCCGCACGCCGGGCGTGGCGCGCGGTCGTGTTCGCGACGCTGATCGGGCGCCTCCCGATCGGCATCAGCGGGCTCGCGATCCTGCTCTACGTTCGCGACGTGACGGGGTCGTACGCGGCGGCGGGCGCCGCGGCCGGCGCGCTGGCGCTCGGCGGCGGGGTCGGCGCGCCGCTCCAGGGACGGCTCGTCGACCGGCGCGGGCTGGCGATGCTGCTGCCGCTGGCGGTTGTCCACGCCGCGGGGCTGATCGGGGTGTGGGCCGCGGGGGCGGCCGGTGCGGGCACCGCGCTGCTGGTGCTCGCGTCGTTCGTCGCCGGCGCCGCGATCCCGCCCGTCACGTCGGTGCTGCGCTCGCGCTGGCCCTACCTGCTCGCCGACCGGCCCGAGCTGATCCCGAGCGCCTTCGCCCTCGACTCGGTGCTCGTCGAGGTCGTGTTCGTCTTCGGACCGCTGCTGACCACGGTCCTGGTGGCCACCGTGGGGCCGGAGTACGCGTTGATCGCATCCGCCGCGTGCGTCCTGTCCGGCACGGCGCTGCTCCTGAGGGCGCTCCGCACCCGGCCGGGCCCGGAGCTCGCAGACCCCGGCAGCTCGGCGCGCGGCCTCGGGGCCCTCGCCGCCCCGGGTCTGCGTGTGCTCGTGTTCGCCAGCGTGCCGGTGGGCTTCACGCTCGGGTCGATCGAGGTGGTGCTCCCCGCGTTCAGCGAGGCGGAGGGGTCGAAGGAGCTGGCGGGGGTGCTCCTCGCGACCTGGTCGCTTGCGAGCGGCGTCGCCGGGCTGGCGTGGGGCGCGCGCGGAGCGCATCTCCCGCTGCTGCGATCGCACATGCGGCTCGCAGTGCTGCTCCCGCTCGCCATCGCGCCGCTCGCGTTCGCCACCTCGCCCGCGGTGATGATCGTCCTGGCGCTCCTCGCCGGGCTGCCGATCGCTCCGCTGATCACCTCGCGCAACCAGCTCGTGGAGCGCCTGGCGCCGGTCGGCACCGCCACCGAGGCCTTCACCTGGCCGCTCACCGCGTTGGTGGCCGGCGTCGCCCTCGGCGCGGCTGTCTCCGGCGTCGTGGTCGAGGCGGGCTCCTGGAGCGCTGCGGTCGGCGTGGCGGTGGCCGTGGGGCTGGGCGGAGCGGCCGTGGTGGCCGGCGGCCGGCATGCGCTCGCGCCGCCGCTGCCCGCGCACGGTTAGAGTCGCGCCAATGGGAACGATCAAGGGTGACCGCACCGTGGAGATCGAGGCGCCGATCGAGCGCGTCTACGAGATCGCCGCAGACATCGCGAACTCGGCCGAGTGGCAGGGTTCGCTGAAGGACGTGGAGGTGCTCGAGCGCGACGGCGAGAAGCGGGCGCTGCTCGTGGCCACAGAGTCCGACGCCAAGGTGAAGACGGTCAAGGCGGTGCTTCGCTTCTCCTACGACCCACCCACCGGCCTGAGCTGGGTGCAGGAGAAGGGCGACACAAAGTCGCTGGTGGGCTCCTGGGCCTTCGAGGACCTGGGCTCAGGCCGCACGCGGGCCACCTACGCCCTCGAGGCCGACCCCGGCCGGATGCTCGGCATGCTGCTGCGCGGCCCGGCGGAGACGGCCGTGCGCGACTTCCTGCTCGGCAACGCCGCCGACGGGCTCAAGCAGCAGGCCGAGGGCTAACGGTCTAGAGCTTGCAGGTCTTCGGCCGCGGGTGCGAGCGCAGCACGCGCTCGTACGCACGCGGGTGGGCGGTCATCGTGCCGTCCACGCACATGTCGATCAGGCTCCGCCAGCTGTCCGCGGAGTCGCTGTCGTCGCCCGAGAACCAGTTCTGCCAGGCGTAGCCCTCGCTGTGAGCGCGGGCGACCCGCTCGGCGGTCGTGATCGCGGTCGGGCCGAACGTGATCGGCACCTGGAACGCGGCCACGCCCGGTCCGGGCGAGCTGCCCCCGAAGATCCAGACCGCGGCGCCGGCGATGCCGGGAGCCACGTCGATCTTCGGCACGAGCGCGTGGAAGCGATCCACGGCGGCCTGCTGGAACGACACCACGATCAGGTCGCGGCGCTTCGTGTTCTTCAGCAGCTTCGCGAGCACCTCGGCGTTCTGGACGTACTCGGACACGTCCTCGGTCGGCGTCCGGCCCTTGATCTCGACGTTGATCGGCGTGTGCGGGAAAGCGCGCATCACCTGGCGCAGCGTCGGGACGCGGAAGTCCTTGGCCCTGAACCGCCGCGGCGGCCGCTTCTTGCCGGTGGCGATGCCGCGGAACTTGTACGCCGACGCCGGCAGGCTGTGGCTGTAGTGCGACTCGGCCTTCGGGGCGAACCAGTAGGCCGCGTCCAGGCGCTTGATCTGCCTGAGCGTCAGCGAGGACACGTTGCCGGTGCCGTTCGTCTTGCCGTCCACGGTGGTGTCGTGCATGACGATCACCTGGTTGTCCTTGGTCACGCCGACGTCCAGCTCGAGCATGTCCGCACCCACGCGGAGCGCCTTGCGGAAGGCGTAGATCGTGTTGGACGGGAACTCGTCCTCGCCGCCCTGGTGCGCGATGTTGAGCGGCGCGCGCTTCTGAATCCAGCGGTTGGCCGCGTGGGCCGGTACCGCGGTGCAGAGAAGAGCGGTCAGGGCCAGTCCGGCGATCGTCAGTCTGCGCATGAGCTGACCATAGCCCGCGGCTAGCGGCCGCGCGTAGCCGAACGCGCGGTGTCGAGGTCCGGGTGGGACTCGATCCGGGTGATCAGCCCGTCCTCGACCCAGAGCACCCCGGCGGCGTGCTGGGTGGCCTCGATGCCGCTCGATGCGCCACGACCGGCGAGGGTGAACTCCACGAGCACGCGCCCGTCCTCCTCGACGATCGTGCTCGGGACGAAGCGCACCTCGTCCATGAGTCCGGTGAAGCCGTCCATGTATCGCTGAGCGCCCTCGAGCCCCGTGTACGTGTCGGGCTCCGCCGACATCGAGGGCGGGATCACGATTACGACGTCGGAGTGGAGAAGCGCCAGCGAATCGTCGAGCCGCCCGGCGGCGAGGCGCTCGAAGAGCTCCCGAACAACGACTTCGCGCTCTGGCCATCGCCGGAGCACGGTACCGGCCTGCGGCGGCTCTCAGCGCGCGGCCGCCTCGGCGCGCGCCCACATCTGCAGGTACGCCTCGGCGCCATTCGCCATGTCATCCACGATCTGCTGGCCGCCGACCTTGCGCAGGTCCTC
This sequence comes from uncultured Thermoleophilaceae bacterium, assembly GCA_963803245.1. GTDB lineage: Bacteria > Actinomycetota > Thermoleophilia > Solirubrobacterales > Thermoleophilaceae > JACVRW01. Next base: position 183,077 of record CAWDLI010000001.1, read on the forward strand.
GATCCAGTCCGGATAGAGGCCGTAGTGGTCCACGCCGTCGGTGTTGACGTCGTAGACGCGCGTGCCCGAGCGCTGGCGGTCGATCACGCTGCCCCCGTCGAAGGAGCGGAACGGGTACTTGACCGGGTTGGCCGCATTGTTCGCGCGCGGGACCGGCTGCGAGTGCAGCCCGTTGATGTCCGAGCCGAAGCCGGTGCCGAAGAGGAAGCGCGTGTCGCGGTTCGCCCGGGCCGCGCGCCACTCCTCCACGAAGTTGGTGGCCACGGTTGAGATCGGGCCCACGATTCCGCCGAGCTTCTGCAGACGCTTCTGGCTCCCGGGGTCGCCCCAGGAGTGGCTCGAGATCACGCCGGGGTACTTCGATCCCTCGAGGATCGTGAGCACCTGCCGGCGCGCCTTCATGCTCATGTGGTCGGTCTCGACGATCATGCCCTTCTTCATCATCGAGCGGATCACGTACTCGCCCAGTGCGGTCAGACCCTTCGGATTGCAGTGCGGGCCGGGCGGATACACCGGGAGCTGTCCCTGGAACAGCGGCTGGGTCAGCACGGGCCCGAACAGCGTGTACACGAGCTGGGCCTGCTCGTTCCCGATCGGCGTCGGGGTGTTGTCGTGGTCCGGGTCGTCGCAGTGGTCGGCCGCCCAGAACTGGCCGGTCACCCACTTGTTGCCGGTGTTGACGAGCACGCCCGTGCCGCCGCTGTCGAACTTGGTGCCGCCGAGCCCGTTGTCGAACTTGTGGACGGGGAACAGCGAGCGCACGCCGATGCCGTAGAGCTTGTCGAGCTCGACGTCGATCTTGCTGGTGTTGCACTTCGGCGTGCCGTTGAGCTGCCCGCAGTCGAGCACCTCCGACACCTCGATCCCGAGCACGACGGCGAGCTTGCCCTCGTTGATGATCCGGCGTGCCTCGGCCGAGCTCTTGACGAGCCGGAAGAAGCCCTTGCCTGGTCCGCCGTACTGCGCGTCGATGTAGTCCTGCAGCGCGTGCATGTCCTCGGCCTGCTTGTAGGCGCTGACCATGTCGTTGCAGTTGTTCTTCTTGAGCGGATAGAGCTCGCAGAGGGCGCGGTTCTCAACCAGGTCGTTGACCATGATCCGGAGCCCGGAGCGCCAGGCGCGCTCGATCCACTTCCAGTAGGTGCCCTCGTGGGTCTGCGACTCGTCGCGCGGCCAGCCGGCGAAGCTCGGCCAGCCCTCCGTGCTGTGCGTTCCCACCGGGCTGCCCGTGCTGATGAAGTTCTCGACCACTGCGCCCGCGCCGTTCGGCTGGTGGTCCAGGCAATCCGTGAGGGCCACCTTCACCCCGTAGGGGCTCCAGGGCCGGCCGCAGTGGAAGCGCCCGCCGAGGAACTGGAAGGCGCCGAGGTGGATGTGGTCGTCGAGGAAGCCGCGCACCTTGGCGGTCGGGCTGGATCCCTTGATGGGCGTCCCGGTCACGTTGACCTCGATCTCCGGGAACTTGGCGCACCCCTGCGCGGCCACGAAGCTGAAGCCGTGCGCGGCGGCGCCGGCCACGAGGCCGAGCCTGCCGGCGATCCCCGCTGCGACGCCCTGGCCGGTCGAGAGCGCCTTGAGCGTGAAGCCTCCGGCTCCCGCATCCACGGTCCAGTCGGCGGCCTGCCCGGGGGTGGGGGTCGGGCTGACCTGATTCAGGAGGCCCACGGACGGCATCGTGGCGTCGGGCCCGTAGAGGAGGTAGCGGCCGAGGGCTGTCGCCTGCAGCCGGAACGGCGTGGCCGCGGCGAGCGTGGCCCCGTTCGCGAAGTACGAGCTTCCGCTCTTCACGACGTACTGGCCCCCGCTGACGGCGCGCAGCGCATAACAGCCGTTCGCCAGGCTGTAGCGGGTCGTGGTGGCTCCGGCGCCCGCCGGAGCGAGTGCGAGCAGCGAGAAGCAGAGAGCGGCGGCGGTCAGAGCCGCCCTTCCAACGCGAGTCCTCATCCGGTCTTTCCCCCCATATGGCCCGATCAGCACCACACCGGCGCTGGAGTGTCCATGATGTACCCGTCCGTACACGTTCGTAAACCCGGACCGCCGCGGGCTGCTGATAGCCTCAGCCGCCGTGCCCAAGGTCTGTTACTCGTGCGGGAAAGGCCCCGCGTTCGGCCACAGCCGCAGCCACTCGATGGTTGCCAGCAAGCGCCGCTTCAACCCGAACCTCCAGAAGGTGCGGATCTCGGTGAACGGGACGCCCCGACGCGAGTACGTGTGCACACGTTGCCTGAAGGCTTCGAAGGTCACCAAGGCCGTCTGACCCACCCCGGCGGCGTCCTCAGTCGCTCGCGTGCGATGCACGCTTCCCTCCCTACGTCCTTGCCAGAGCGGCCCAGCCGGATCTTGGTGCCCTTCGATCACCGCTACCAAGGCCGTCTGGGGCGGTAACACCGCCGCCCGGCGGTGTACAAAGCTGACGTGCCCGAGGAAAGCCTGGTCAGGTTTCGGCGTGTGGTGGCGGCCGCTTTGGCCGAGCTCGAGAACCGCCGCCAGGAGGTCAACGACCTAAATGTCTTCCCGGTAGCCGACGGCGACACGGGCGACAACATGGCGCTCACCATGCGCGCCGTGCTCGATGAGCTCAACATGATGAACGGCCAGCCGCTCGACGTTCAGGGCCGGGATGAGATCGTGGCCGCGGTCGCCCGCGCGGCGCTGCTCGGCGCGCGCGGGAACAGCGGCGTGATCCTCTCGCAGATCGTTCGCGGCGCCGCCGAGGAGCTCGCCAGCCGCCACGGCGAGCTGGTCGACCCGGTGCTCGTCTCGGCCGCGCTGGCGCGAGCCGCGGACGCCGCCTACGCGTCCGTTCGCGACCCGGCCGAGGGCACGATGCTCTCGGCGATCCGGGCGATGGCGCGTCGCGTGGCGCACGACCTCGCCCATATGGACACCCAGCGGCTGGCGCCCAACTCCACCTCCGCCGAGCAGGACGACCTGCTCGCGCAGGTGCTCGAGAACGCGCTCGAGGCCGGCAAGGAGGCCGTCGAGCGCGGGCCCGAGCAGCTGGCGGTGCTGCGCGAGGCGGGCGTGGTCGACGCGGGTGCCTACGGACTCACCGTGATCGTGGCCGGCTGCCTCGCCGCGCTGCGGGGGAGCTCAGCTCCGGAGCTCGAGCACCAGCTCGCGCCGGCGGCGCTCCACCGTCCCGAGCACGAGTCCTCGAGCTTCCGCTACTGCACCAACTTCGCGGTCACCGGCGCCGGGCTCGACGCCGGGTCGTTCGTGCCGAGCCTCGAGGCGATGGGCGACTCCGTCCTCGTCGTGGGCGACGAGCGCACGATTCGCGTGCACCTCCACACGGACGATCCCGAGCGCGCCGTGGCGGTGTTCGACAAGGCGGGTGAGGTCTCCCGCTTCGACGTGGCCGACATGCACGACCAGGTGGCCGAGCGCGCGGCCCGGCTGGCGGAGCGGACGCCCGTCTCGAACGCCACCTGCAGCGTCGTCGCGGTGGCCAGCGGCGCGGGGGTCCGGCGCCTGTACGAGGAGCTCGGCGTGCTCGTCGTGGACGGTGGCGCCACCATGAACCCGTCCACCTACGAGCTGCTCGCGGGCGTGCACGCCGCCGGTGGCGACGAGGTGCTCGTGCTGCCGAACAGCCCGAACGTGATCCTCGCCGCCGAGCGCGCGGCGGAGCTGTCCGAGAAGCCCGCCCGCGTAGTCCCCACCACGGCACCCCAGGAGGGGCTCGCGGCGCTGCTGGCGTTCGACCCCAAGAACGGCGCCGAGGCGAATGCCGAGGCGGTGGGCCGCGCGGCCGACGCGCTGCGCGTGGGCGGCGTGGCACCGGCGGCCCGCGACGATGCCCGCGGGCGGTTCGCCGCGGGAGAGGCCGTGGGCTACGCCGGCGGCGAGCTGGTGGCCTGGGGAGACCCCGAGCGGACGCTCGCGGCCACGCTCGAGCAGCTGGCGGGCGGAAGCGAGCTCGTCACGTGCCTCGCCGGGGCGGGCGCCCCGCTCGACCGCGAGCGGGTCGAGTCGCACGTGCCCGATGGGGTGGAGGTCGAGTACCACGAAGGCGGACAACCCGCCTGGTGGTGGCTGCTCTGCGCGGAGTAACCGGGTTCGCATCGACGGCGGCCCTCACCGCCGATCAGATCCGCTCCGCCCCGATCCGCTCCTACCCGCGGCCCGAGCCCTTGGAGGAGCGCGTGGAGCTGGCGGGGCAGGCGGGCAAGGCGCTCGCGAGCCTGGGCATCGAGACGTACGGGGACCTCGTGGAGCATCTCCCGCACTCGCACCGCGACCGGCGCGACGTCCGCCGGGTGGCGGACCTCGTGCTGGGGGAGGAGGCCACCGTGGCCGTGGCCGTGCGCTCGGTGAGCGTCCGGCCGATGCGCGACCGGCGCCGCAAGCGGGTCGAGGCGCGCACCGCGGACGACAGCGGTCCGCTCGTGGCGGTCTGGTTCAACCAGCCCTGGCTCGCCCGCCAGCTGGGGGAGGGCACGCAGGTGCTGCTGCACGGCAGGCTCCGTCGCCGCGGTGAGTTCTGGGTTTCCGAGCACGAGCCGCTCGGCGGGGGCGAGGCTCCGGTGCACACCGTCGGGCTGGTGCCGGTGCACCCGGCCACCGAGGGATTGAGTGCCGGGCGCCTGCGGGAGCTCGTGTGGGAGGCGCGCGGGCGCTTCCTATTGACGCCGGAGCCGCTGCCCGCGCGGCTGCGCGTGGACGAGGCGCTCGCCGAGCGCGCGGCGGCGCTGGCGGGAGCTCACTTCCCGGACAGCGAGGAGGACGAGCGCGGCGCGCGCCACCGGCTCGCGTTCGAGGAGCTGCTCCTGCTCCAGCTCGCCGTGGCCGGTCGCCGGCGCTCGCGCAGGGAGGGTCGCCGGGCGCGTGCGCTGGCCGCGCGCGGGGTCGTGGTCGACCGCTGGCGCTGGTCGCTCCCGTTCGAGCTGACGGGCGACCAGAAGCGCGCGATGGAGGAGCTCGACGCCGACATCGGCGAGGAGCGGCCGATGCAGCGGCTGCTGATGGGCGAGGTGGGCGCGGGCAAGACCGTGGTGGCGCTGCACGCCATGCTCCGCGCCGTCGAGAACGGCGCCCAGGCCGCGCTCATGGCGCCCACCGAGACGCTCGCGGAGCAGCACCACCGGACACTCGACCGCCTGCTCGGCGGAACGATCCCGGTCGAGCTCCTCAAGGGATCGACCCCGGCCGCGCGCAGGCGCGATCTGCTGGGTGCTCTCGAGTCCGGCGCGCTCCAGCTCGTGGTCGGCACGCACGCGCTGATCGAGGACCCGGTGGCCTTCAGGGACCTCGCCGTGGTGGTGGTGGACGAGCAGCACCGCTTCGGCGTGCGCCAGCGAGCCGCCCTGGACGCGAAGGCGCCCGAGGGGCTCGCGCCGCACGCGCTGCACATGACGGCCACCCCGATCCCGCGGACGCTCTCGCTCACCGCCTATGGCGACCTCGACGCGACGGCGCTGCGCGAGCTGCCCGCGGGCCGGCGGCCGGTGGAGACCTTCGTGGTCGACGGCGCACGGGCGCGACGGCGCGCGTACGAGCGCATCCGCGAGGAGATCGCCGCGGGCCGTCAGTGCTTCGTGGTGTGCCCGCTCGTGGAGGAGTCCGAGGCGCTCCAGGCGACCGCGGCCACGGCGGAGTTCGAGCGCCTGCGAACGACGGAGTTCCAGGAGCAGCGCGTGGAGCTGATCCACGGCCAGCTCCCGTCGAAGGCCAAACAGGCCGCCATGGAGGCGTTCGCGAGCGGCGAGGCGGACGTGCTCGTGGCCACCAGCGTCGTCGAGGTGGGCATCGACGTGCCGAACGCGACGGTCATGCTGATCGAGGCGGCGGAGCGCTACGGGCTCTCCCAGCTACACCAGCTCCGCGGACGCGTCGGTCGCGGCGGCCACAGCTCGCTCTGCATCCTGTTCGGCGACGCGAAGCTGCCGCGGCTCGACGCCATCGCGAACGAGGACGACGGCTTTCGGCTCGCCGAGGTGGACCTCGAGATCCGCGGGGCGGGCGACGTGCTCGGCACCCGCCAGCACGGCCTGCCCGAGCTGCGCGTGGCGCGGCTTCCCGAGGACACCGAGCTGCTCGTCCGTGCCCGCGACCGCGCCGACGAGCTGCTCCGTGCCGACCCGGAGCTGAGCGAGCCCGAGAACGCGCTGCTTCGCGACGCGGTGGCGTCGCGGTTCGGCTCGGAGCTCGATCCGATCCCCGCATGAGGGTGGTGGCCGGCGAGTTCGGCGGGCGCAGGCTGCAGGCGCCGCGAGGACGCGCCACGCGCCCGACGTCGGACCGGGTCCGTGAGGCGCTCTTCGCGATCCTGGGCGAGGTCTCCGGGGCGCGGGTGCTCGACCTCTTCGCAGGCTCGGGGGCGCTGGGCATCGAGGCCCTGTCGCGTGGTGCCGAGTCGGCCGTCTTCGTCGAACGGGATCACGCCGCGGCGGCTGCGATACGCCGCAATCTCGACGCTGTCGGGGTGCTCGGCGCCGAGGTCCGCAGGCAGGACGTGCTGAGGTTCCTGGGCGGCTTCGAGGGCTCCTTCGACCTCGTGTTCGTCGACCCGCCATATGATTCCGCTTCCCGCCTCGCCGGGCCGCTCTCGACGGCCCTGCCGGCGGTGCTCACCCAGGACTCCCTGATCGTGACCGAATCAAGCAAGCGCATGCCGCTAGAACTCTCGCTCCCGCTCCTCCGTGAGCGGACCTACGGCGACACCCGGATAGCCATCCATGGCTGAGCGCTACGGCGGCATCGCCGTCCTGCCGGGCTCCTACGACCCGGTCACGATGGGCCACATCGACATCATCGGCCGCGCCGCCGGCGTGTTCGACAACGTGATCGTCGGAGTGGTCAACCAGCCGGTCCGCAAGAGCAAGACCCTCTTCTCCGCGGAGGAGCGCGTGGCGTTCATTGAAGAAGGCACCGCGGATTTGGGCAATGTGCAGGTAAAACCCTTTGATACGCTCCTCGTCGATTTCGCCCGTGAGCACGGGGCCAAGGCCATCGTCAAGGGGCTGCGGGCGATCTCGGACTTCGAGTACGAGTTCGAGATGAACCAGCTCAACAGAAGGATGGCGCCCGACATCGAGAGCATCTACCTGATGGCCGCGCCGCAGTTCAGCTTCCTGTCATCCAGCGGGATCAAGGAATTGGCGATATTCGGTGGCGACATCGGCGGGCTCGTGCCCGACTCGGTGGCCGCGCGGTTGCAGGAAGAGCTAAAGCGCTGAAGAACTGGGGGACCTGAGAACGTGACGTCACAGCCGATCAACCGGAGCGCGAGGCCACCGGCCTCGTGGAGGTAGGAAGCGCATGGACGTCCTGGTCCTGATCGACAAGCTCGACGACACGATCCACAACGCGAAGGTCGTCCCGCTCACCGACACGGTGCGCGTGGACAAAGAGGAGGTCTACGACATCCTCGACCAGATGCGCGCCACGATCCCCGAGGAGATCAAGCAGGCGCGCTGGATCGTGAAGGAGCGGCAGGAGATGCTCGCCGAGGCGAAGCGCGAGGCCGAGCGGATCGTCCGCGAGGCGCGCGAGGAGCAGGTGCGCCTGATCGGCGAGGAGGAGATCGTCAAGCAGGCCGAGCGCCAGGCCGAGGAGATCATCGAGGACGCTCGCGCCCGTGAGCGCGAGATCCGCCTCGGCGCCGAGGACTACGCCGACGACATCCTCAACACGCTCGAGGTCAACCTCACGAAGTTCATCGCGGCCGTCCAGCGCGGCCGCGACCGCCTTCAGGGCCGCGAAGAAGCCGAAGTCTCCTAGCTTCCCGGCCTCTTTCGACTACCAGCGCGGGCTTGCGCCCGTGTAACCGCCCGTGTAACCGGGCTGTCTGCTGCCTCTGAGGCGCCCCGGGCCCGTGCTTCCGCGTGTACGTCCGGCGAGCGCATATGCTCCGGCGGCTTCACGGGGGACGCGCTGAAAACAACCTCGGAACGTGCGCAGTCAGAGCGTTTCGCACGCAAATTGGGAGCATTTGTTCCGGTTCCCTGGGGAAAACATCCGAGGTTGCTGTTTCACTCGTCCCCTCCGCGGGGTCGCTGCCGGGTGGGTTCGGCTCGATCTCGTCTTTTGCCGCCTATGAAACCCGCGAAGGGAGTATCTATGCACCTTTCCGAGCCGAGTGCCGCTGGCACGCGGCGGGGGCTTATGGCCCTCTCCGTGCTTGCCATCGCGCTCTGGCTCTTCTTGGTGAGCGCCGGCGATGCATTCGCCGGCGGCGGCCACTCGTCTCAGGGCGACTCTGGATCCGGCCATGGCAAGTCCTGGTCGGATCACGGAGACTCCGAGTCGGACCACGGAAGTTCGGGGTCCGATCACGGAGACTCCGGGTGGGACCACGGAAGTTCGGGGTCCGACCACGGAAGCCCTGGCTGGCATGGCCCGGAAGGGACTCCACCGCCCGAGGGACACACCCCGGGTGGCGGGCCGCCCCCGTCGGAAGGAACCGATGAGGAGCAGCCCTGCGAGGAAGAGCAGCCCCCCGGCGGCGAGACGCCTCCGGGTGGCGGGCACAAGCCACCACCGAGCGGGCATAAGCCCCCGCCCGGTGGGGAGACACCTCCGGGTGGGCATAAGCCCCCGCCCGGTGGGGAGACACCTCCGCCTGGTGGGGAACAGCCCCCGCCTGGCGGCGAGACGCCTCCGCCTGGTGGGGAGACACCCCCGCCCGGTGGCGAGACGCCTCCGCCTGGTGGGGAACAGCCCCCGCCTGGCGGCGAGACGCCTCCGCCTGGTGGGGAGACACCCCCGCCCGGTGGCGAGACGCCTCCGCCTGGTGGGGAGACACCCCCGCCCGGTGGCGAGACGCCTCCGCCTGGTGGGGAGACACCCCCGCCTGGCGGCGAGACGCCTCCGCCTGGTGGGGAGACACCCCCGCCCGGTGGCGAGACGCCTCCCAACGGTGGCGAGACGCCCCCTAACGGTGGCGAGACGCCCCCGAACGGCGGCGAGCAGCCAGGAGGCGAAGAGGGCGAAGTTCTCCCCGAGTCCGAAGGTGGCGTGGAAGTGCCGGGCGGTGGAGGCTCAGAGCTTCCCACCGGCGGCGTTGCCGGAACCACCGAGTCGACCACCGCGGAGAGCCTGCCGTTCACCGGCAGCCACACTCCGTTGCTTCTGGTCGTCGCAGTCGGACTCCTGGGCCTCGGAACCGGTCTACGGAGGGTGGCCGCGGACCGAGGTTAAGTAGGGCCAGCTCACCAAGAGAGCGAAACGACGTACTGTCGAGCCGCGCTTCTCCTACGGGAGGGGCGCGGCTCTCGCAGTTTCGGGGCCGGTAGCCTCCGCCCGTGCCCTCATACCTCCACACGTGCTACCGGATCGGCGACATCGATCGCTCGGTCGCCTTCTACGAGAAGCTCGGCTTCCAGGAAGCCGCCCGGATGCCCATCGGCGACGAGGCCATCAACGTGTTCATGGGCCTGCCGGGCGAGGACCCGCGCCTCGAGCTGACCTACAACCACGGCGTCGACTCCTACGAGCTCGGCACCGGCTACAACCACATCGCGATCGCCGTCGACGACCTCGAGGAGACCCTCGGGGCGCTCAGCACGGACGGCATCGAGCCGGAGAAGCCGCCGTACCGCCCGGGGGGACGCACCGAGGGCCCGATGATCTGCTTCGTGCGCGATCCGGACGGCTATCGGATCGAACTGATCGAGGTCAAGCGGTAGGTCGCAAGTTCAGCCGGGCAGGTGCGTTGATAGGACGCATGCCCGACGCCCGTCGTGTGCTGAGTGCCACCACCGCCTGTGTTGCGGTGGCCCTCTCGCTGGGCTCGCCCGCACTCGCCGGCACCGTGGACGTGGAACCCGGGAAGGGCCTGGTGTTCAGGGCCGCGCCGGGGGAGACGAACGACGTGACCGTGCTCGACGACAGGCGTGTTGGCAATGTCCTCTGGAGGTCGATCGTCGATCTCGGGGCGCCGCTGGTGCTCGGTCCCGACTGCGTGGCGGGGGAGCCCGCGACGTGCCCGTCCGGCCCCACGTCCCTGTTCCTGGGCAACCGCGACGACCGAGCCACGATGCGCAGTCAGATCGTCTACGCCTACATCTACGGCGAGGGCGGTGACGACACGGTCCACAGCGACGGAGAGACGGCCTACGGCTATGGCGGCCCGGGCGATGACCACGTCCGGGTCACGGCCCACGTCGGCTACGCCTACGGCGGGACGGGGGACGATCAACTCACGGGCGGCGCCGGGATCTACAACGAGGTCCACGGCGACGGCGGAGACGATCTCCTCGTGCAGGGCACGATCGCGTACTGCGCCATCCTCTTCGGTGACGGGGGCGCCGACACGCTGCTCGGGCATGGATCCAACTGCGGGGTGTCGAAGACCACGCCGCTCGCGTCCGGCGGTTCCGGCCCCGATGCGCTCGTTGTGACGTCCCCGCCCGGCGGCGACGAATCGTGGCGTCTGGACGGGGGCGACGGAGCCGATTACGTCGTCGCTGGCGGCGGCGCGGACGTGATCGCGGGCGGCGCCGGGCCGGACTTCATCCAGGCGGCCGCAGATGGCAGGGCCGACACCATCGCGTGCGGCAGCGGGCGCGATGTCGTTCGTGCCGACGCGCTGGACACCGTCGCCGCGGACTGCGAGCAGGTCACGGTCGTCGGCTGATAGCGCGGCCCGCTCCATCCGCGGCGCTAGTCTCGGGCCATGGGCCAGCGCACCGAGATTCTCGACCTCGGGCGACTCATGCTCGGGTCGGGCGAGGGCAGGCAGCTGCGCCTCGAGGTGCCGGTCGCGGGCTTCGACTTCGGCGGTCAGCGCTACGGCGTCCGCGACGGGGCGGTGGAGGCGCTGCTCAACGTCGACCATACGACCACCGGGTACTCGCTGCGTGTGCGCTTCGAGGCCGCGCTCGAGGGACCGTGCATGCGCTGCCTCGGCCCCGCGGAGCAGGCGGTCGCGGTGGACCTCCGCGAGGTGGACCAGCCGGGCGGCGGCGAGGAGCTGAGCTCCCCGTACGTCGAGGGCGAGGACCTCGACGTCTCGGCGTGGGTACGCGACGGTCTGGCGCTCGCCCTTCCGACGCAGATCGTGTGCTCCGAGGGCTGCCTCGGCCTCTGCACGATCTGCGGCGAGAACCTGAACGAGGCCGGCCCGGATCACGCTCACGAGACCGAGCCCGATCCGCGCTGGGCCGCTCTCCGCGAGTTACGCCTCGACTGACCCCCCGCTAGACTGCCTCGCCCTATGGCCGTCCCCAAGCAGAGACAGTCGCATTCGCGGACCAACAAGCGCCGCTCGCAGCACAAGATCGAGCAGCCGCATCTCCGCCATTGCCCGCGCTGCCACGAGCCGCGCCTTCCGCATCGCGTGTGTCCCAACTGTGGGACGTACGCCGGGCGCGAGGTGGTCGTGCGCCGTCCGGACGCCGTAGACGACGACTCCTGACCCCGTGATCGCGGTCGACGCGAACGGCGCCGACCAGGGGCCGGGCGCCGTCGCCGAGGGAGCGCGCCTCTCCGGGCTGAGGGTGCTGTTGTTCGGACCCCGCGCGACGCTCGGCGAGGACGGCGGCCAGGTCGAGGTGGTCGACGCCCCATCCACGATCGGCGGCCACGAGGAACCGGCGCAGGCCGTCCGCTCGAAGCCCGAAGCATCGATAGTCCAGGCGGCACGCGCGGTGGCCGACGGCCGTGCCGACGCGCTGGTCTCGGCCGGCAGCACAGGCCCGACGCTCGCCGCCGCCACGCTGCAGATCAAGCGCCTGCGCGGCGTGCACCGCCCGGCCCTGGCCGTCCTGCTGCCGATCCCCGGCGGCCCCGTGCTGCTGCTCGACGCCGGCGCGAGCGTGGAGGCCCGCCCCGAGCACCTGGTGCAGTTCGCCTACATGGGCGCGTGCTTCATGGAGGCCGTCTACGACCACCGGCGCCCGCGCGTGGGCATCCTGTCCGTGGGCGCGGAGTCCGGCAAGGGCACCCCCACCGTGATCGCCGCACGCGAGCGCATCGAGGAGGCGGGCGGGCTCGACTTCGTGGGAAACGTGGAGGGCTTCGACCTCCCCGGCGCCGGCGCCGACGTGGTGGTCACCGACGGGTTCACCGGCAACGTGGCGCTCAAGGTCCTCGAGGGCACGTCGCGACTCGTGCGCGAGTCGATCTCCGACGCCGTGCGCTCGAGCCCGGTCTCGGCGCTCGGCGGCCTCCTGATCCGTGGACGCGTGGGCAAGCTGCGCGAGCAGCTCGACCCCGAGGCCGTCGGCGGCGCGATCCTGCTCGGCCTGCGCAAGCCCGTGGTGGTGGCCCACGGCAGCTTCGGGCCACGAGGGATCGCCAGCGCCGTTGGCCTGGCCAGGCGGGCGGTGGACGAGGACATGGTGGGACGCACGGCGACCGCCCTCGAGGCCGCAGGGGCATTGCGATCCGCGCCCGCTGGTAGCGTCGCCGAGGTGACGCGCGAGACCGACGGCGGCGCCTAGACCGGCATGGAACGCGAAGAGGTACTGGAGCGCATCCGCGGGCACCTGTCGGCGGAGCTCGAGGTCGAGCCCGACCGGATCGCCGAGGACACCCGCTTCCGGGAGGACCTGGAGGCGGACTCTCTCGATCTCGTCGAGCTGGTGGTCGAGCTCGAGGACAGCTACGGGATCCGGATACCCGATGAGGAGGCGGCCAAGATCCTCACCGTCGGCCAGGCAGCGGACTTCGTGGCCGCCCATGCCGCAGAAGCGTGAGACGCTCCGCGATCTGCTCGACGGGCTGCCGGACACTCTCCGGGGGCAGGTCTTCACCCACGCTTCCTGGGTGCAGCATCGGGCCGAGTCCTACGAGCGGCTCGCCTTCCTCGGGGACGTGGTCCTGAGCCTCGCCGTGTCCACCCATCTGTTCCCGCGCTTCGAGCGCTACGGCGCGGGCCGCCTCACCAAGGTGCGCGCCCAGGCCGTGAGCGGCGCCTCCTGCGCCCGCGTGGCGCGCGAGCTGGGCGTCCCGGACGCCCTGCGCGAGGCCGCTCCCCAGGGCGGGGCGGGTCGCGGCGCCGCGACCCTCGTGGAGTCCGAGCGCGTGCTGGCCTCCGTGTGCGAGGCGATCATCGGGGCGGCCTATCTCGAGTTCGGGTTCGAGCGCACGGGACCGGCCGTGGTGGCCTCGTTCGCCGATGAGATCGACGAGGCGCTCGAGCACCCCGTGGACTACAAGTCAGTGCTCCAGGAGCTGCTGGCCCGCCGTGCCGAGCTGGTGGACTACCGGACGGTCGCGGAGCAGGGCCCGGCCCACGACCGCAGCTTCGTGGTGGTGGCCGAGGTGGCCGGGCAGGAGCTCGGACGCGGGGAGGGAAAGACGAAGAAGGGCGCGGAGCAGGAAGCGGCACTTCAGGCTCTTACCGCCCTCGAAGAAGGGGTCGCAGGCTGATGCACCTCAGGTCGATCGCGATGAAGGGCTTCAAGTCCTTCCCGTCACGGACGAAGCTCGAGTTCGGTCCGGGCGTTTCCGTGATCGTCGGCCCGAACGGCTCAGGCAAGTCGAACATCACCGACGGCGTGCTCTGGGCGCTGGGCGAGCAGAGCCCGCTGGCGATCCGCGGTCAGACGATGAAGGACGTGATCTTCGCCGGGGGGCACGGCGTGGGCGGTTCCGGCGCGGCCGAGGTCGAGGTCGTGATCGACAACTCCGACGGCGCGCTGCCGACCGACTTCTCCGAGATCTCGATCGTGCGCCGCCTCGATCGAGATGGCGAGGGCGAGTACCGCCTGAACGGCGCGCGCTGCCGGCTCGTGGACGTGCTCGAGGTGCTCTCGGACTCGGGGCTCGGCAAGGAGATGCACTCGGTCGTGTCGCAGGGGAAGGTCGAGCAGATCGTGCTCTCCCGTCCCAAGGAGCGGCGCCTGATGATCGAGGAGGCTGCCGGGCTCGGGAAGCACCGTAAGCGCCGGCGCCGCGCTCAGCTGAAGCTCGAGCGCACCGAGGAGAACCTCTCGCGCGCCCTGGACGTGGAGCGCGAGGCGCGCTCGCGGCTGCGGCCGCTCAAGCGCCAAGCCGAGGCGGCCGAGCTGCACGAGCGGATCGAACGCCAGTCGCTCGAGGCGCGGCTCACGCTGGCCTCCGACGCCGCGCGCACCGCCGGTGCCGCGCTGGCCGCGGCCGAGGCACGCGCCGTGGCGGCCCGCGCCGAGCGCGACGAGGCCGAGCGGCTGCTCGCGGAGGTGGCCGGGCGGCGCGAGGCCGCCGAGCAGGCCTTCGCGGCCCAGAGCCGGGAGCGCGAGCAGATCCAGGCGCGCCGCTTCGACGCCGGCTCCGCGGCCGAGCGGATTCAGATGCGCCTCGAGCGGGTGCGCGACCAGGCGGCCGCGGCCGAGGATCGGCGCGAGCGGCGCACGCGGCAGCTCGAGGTGCTCGAGGCCGACTCGGCGGAGCCCGCGGATCAGGCCGACGAGCTGCCCGACGCGGAGCTGCCGCGCCTGCCGGACGAGGGCGACGAGGCCGGGCGCGTGGCCTGGGACTCGCTCTCCGCGGGCGAGCGGATGCGTGCGATCGAGCTCGAGCTCCAGCGCCTCGACGCTGACGCCGAGGAGCGCCGCTCGCGCGAGCTGGCCGGGCTCGAGGCCGCACTGGCGGCGGCACGTGCGCGAGCGGGCGAGCTCGACACGGCCGTGGCAGACCGGCGCGCCGCGCTCGACGCGGCGGAGCGCACCGCGGAGCAGGCGAGGACTGAGCGGCGCGACGCCGAGCGCGTGGTGGAGGCGGCCCGCACCCGGGCGGCCGACGTGGGCGCCGAGCTTGCCGCGCTCAACCGGCTGGTGCGGGGCGCCGGCAGCGCCCCCGGGGGCGGCCCGGCGCTGGTGGAGGGGCTGAAGGCAGAGGCCGGATTCGAGCCGGCGCTCTCCGCCGCTCTCGGGGCACGTCTCACGGCCGCCGTGGTCGAGGACCTGGCGTCCGGGGAGCGGCTGCTCGATGGAGCCGGTGAGGGAGGCGCCACAGCGCTCGTCTCGTCACGAGCCCATGGCCGCCCGGCCGGCCAGGCGCCGGTGGCGGGCGCTACCCGGCTCCTGGCGCACGTGACCGCCGTGCAGAAGACGGCGCGGCTGGCCGAGCGGCTCCTCGGTGACGTTTGGGTGGTGGATTCGCTGGACTCCGTCTCGGGCTCCTTCCGCGGCGTGGCCGTCACGCGGTCCGGCCGCCTTCTCGACGCCGCCACAGGCGAGCTCTCCCAGGCGGCGGCGGGCGGCGGCGAGCGCCTGCTCGAGGAGCTCGGCCGGCGCGATCAGCTCGTGGCGGACTCGGAGGCCGCGGCGGCCGAGGAGAAGCGGGCGCGGGAGGCGGTGGGGGTGGCCGCCGAGGCGGTGGTGGGCGCCGACGCCGCGCGCGAGGAGGCCGAGGCGACCCTTCGCCGTGCCGCCCGCGACCACGCCGAGGCGAGCGACGAGGCAGAGCGGGCGAAGTGGCTGCTCGAGCGCAGGAGTGAGAGCGCCGACGAGGGACCCGACGGGATTCGCCGCGCGGGCCTGATCGCCGACCTCCGGGCAGAGCGGCGGATGGCCGAGCGCGCCGAGCGCGAGCGCACCGAACGCGCGAACGCGCTGGTTGCGCTCAGGACCGGAATCGAGGCCGACGCCGACCTCACCCGTGCGGCCGAGCGCGTGGCCCTGGCCCTCGAGGCCGCCCTCACGGCCGTGGAGGCCCGGCGCGACGTCCTGACCGCAGAGCTCGAGGCGGGCGCCGCGGCCGGCGACCAGACCGCCGCGGCGCTGCGTGCCTGCGCCCACGAGGAAGCCGACCTGCAGGGCCGGCTGAGGCGTGCCAGCGAGGCGGTCACGGAAAGCGAGGTCACGGCCCAGCAGACGCGTGACGCGTCCGCCGACGTGCAGCGCGAGCTCGTGGAGCTGGCGGGGCGGCTCGGACTCGAGCCCGAGCCGGCCGCCGAGCCGCTGCCCGACGAGGAGCGCGCTGCCCTCGAGGCGCGCGTCGTGCGCCTGCGAGCGCGACGCGAGCAGCTCGGGCCGGTCAACCCGCTCGCCGGCCAGGAGTACGAGGAGGCCGTGACCCACGTAGAGGAGCTCGAGGCGCAGCGACGCGACCTCGAGTCGGCGCTGGCGGAGCTCGAGGGCCTCATCAAGGAGACGGACCGGCGCATCAAGGAGAGCTTCGAGGAGACGTTCACGGCAGCCGCCCGGAACTTCGAGGACGTGGTCGAGCACCTCTTCCCCGGCGGGCGCGGCGCCCTGCGGCTGGTCCGCGCGGACCAGGTGCCGCGCTCGGTGGTCGGCGGTGAGGCTCCCGAGGGCGACGACGAGGCCTCCGAGGACGATCCCGAGCAGAGCGAGGAGCCCGAGATGGGGGTGGAGATCGAGGTCACCCCGCCCGGCAAGTCCACGAAGCGCCTGTCGCTGCTTTCCGGCGGCGAGAAGTCGCTCGTGGCGCTGGCCTTCATGTTCGCGGTGTTCCTCGCCCGGCCGTGCCCCTTCTACATCCTGGACGAGGTGGAGGCGGCGCTCGACGACATCAACATCGACCGCTTCCTCGAGCTGGTGCGCCGCTACGCCGATCGCGCGCAGTTCATCGTCGTCACCCACCAGAAGCGCACGATGGACGCGGCCGACACGCTCTACGGGGTGAGCATGGGCGGTGACGGGGTCTCGCGCGTGGTCTCGCGCAAGCTCGGCGGGCGCACGGTGGAGGAAGCCGCCGCCTAGTAGGCATTCTCCCGCGGCGCCTATCCTCAGCGCGCCATGGCCCGAAGCTGGCAGGAGCTGTTCGCCACCGGCGAGGAACCGGAGGCCGCCGCGACCACCGAGGACGGTGAGCGCCGTGGCGGGTTCTTCCGCCGCCTGCGCGACAACATGTCGAAGACCCGCGAGGCGCTGGGGGCGGAGCTCCAGGCCACGATGTTCCAGTCACTCGACGAGGAGGCGTTCGAGCGGCTCGAGGAGACGCTGATCTACGCCGACGTCGGGGCTCCCACCACCGCTCGGATCGTCGAGCGCCTCGAGGGCGAGGCCGCGGGCGGGGAGCTGAGCGGTGGTGAGGACCTCACCCGCCGGCTGCGCGAGCTGCTCGCCGACACGGCACGGCTCGAGGGCGACACGATCCCGCTGACGGCGAAGCCGACGGTGATCCTCATGACCGGGGTAAACGGCAGCGGCAAGACGACCACGATCGGCAAGATGGCCTGGCACCTGCAGAAGGAGCTCGGCCGCTCCGTGCTGCTCGCCGCCGGCGACACGTTCCGCGCGGCGGCGGCCGAGCAGCTCACGCTCTGGGCCGAGCGGGCGGGGTGCGAGATCGTGCGCGGCGAGGCGGGCTCGGACCCCGGCGCCGTCGTCTACGACGCGCTGGACGCCGCCGAGGCGCGCGGCCACGACGTGGTGATCGTGGACACGGCCGGCCGGCTCCACACCCAGCAGCACCTGATGGACGAGCTCCGCAAGATCCGCAAGGTGATCGCCGGGCGGATGCCCGACGCGCCGCACGAGACGCTGCTCACGATCGACGCCACCACCGGCCAGAATGGCCTGCGCCAGGCGCTGCTGTTCCGCGAGGCCGTGGCCGTGACCGGCATCGCGCTCACGAAGCTCGACGGCACCGCCAAGGGCGGGATAGCGCTGGCCATCGCCCAGGAGCTCCAGGTGCCGGTCAAGCTGATCGGAGTGGGGGAGGCCCTCGAGGATCTGCGCCCGTTCGACGCGGACGACTTCGCCGCGGCGATCCTTGCTCCGTAGATGGCGGGTCCGCTACTCGTCACGGGCGGCAGCGGCTTCCTCGGAGGCGAGCTGCTGCGGCAGGCCCGGGACCGCCCGCTGGCGGCCACACACCTGTCGGGCGCGCCGGATGGCCACGAGGCCGTTGATTGGATCGAGCTGGACGTCCGCGACGACGCCGGCGTTCGCGCGGCGATCGAGCGGGTGCGGCCGGCTGCGGTGGTCCACACGGCGTACCGCCAGGACGGCGAGGGTGCGCGGGAGACCACCGTGGACGGCGCGGGGGCCGTGGCTCGGGCCGCGGCGGCCGTGGGCGCCCGGCTGGTCCACATGTCGAGTGACGTGATCTTCGACGGCACGAAGACCACCGCCTACGACGAGCTCGACCCGCCCTCGCCGATCACGGACTACGGGCGTGCCAAGGCCGATGCCGAGCACGCCGTCGCCGAGGCGCACCCGGGAGCGCTGCTCGTACGCACCTCGCTGATCTACGGCCACGGGCACAGCCGGCACGAGCGGCTCGCGCTCGAGGCCGCGCGGGGCGAGGGCGAGCTCGCGTTCTTCGACGACGAGATGCGCTGCCCGGTGGCGGTTGAGGATCTGGCGGCGGCCGTGCTCGAGCTCGTGGACCGGGGCGAGTCGGGCGTGCTGAACGTGGGCGGCGGCGAGGTGGTCAGCCGCTACGAGTTCGCTTGCCTCGTGGCCGCCGCGGAGGGTCTCCCGACGGATCTGGTCCGGCGCGCGTCGATCGTGGAGTCGGGCCTGACCAGGCCGCGCAACTGCACGCTGACGAGCGCGCGAGCGGCCCGGCTGCTGCGCACCCGCCTGCGCGGCGCACGCGAGCGGCTGGCTCCCGGCGCTCAATAGGCAAGACCGCGCGCGCCGTCCGTCAAGATGTGTTGAGCATGGATGACTGGGTTCTATGGATGATCGCCGCCGGGGTGCTGGCCGTGGGCGAGATCGCCACGCTCGGTTTCTTCCTCGGCCCGGTCGCCGTCGCCGCGCTGGTCACGGCGATCGTGGCCCTCGCCGGCGGAGGTGTGGGGCTCCAGCTGGTCGTGTTCACGCTGGTAGCGGCATCGTCGGTCGCGGTCCTGCGGCCGATAGCGAAGCGGCACCTGCACACCCCCGCGCAGCTGCGCACCGGCGTGGCGGCCCTGGTGGGCACACGCGCGCTCGTGCTCGAGCGGGTGGACTCGAACGGCGGCTGTGTGAAGATCGGCGGCGAGGTCTGGTCCGCGCGTGCGTACGACGAGGATGAGGTGATGGAGCCCGGAACGCGGGTGGACGTGCTCAAGATCGACGGCGCGACCGCGCTCGTCTCGGAATAGGGAGGTACTGGGACGTGGCAACGCTAATCGTGCTGGTGGTAGTCGCGCTTGTCGTGCTGGTCACGCTGTCGCGAGGAATTCGCATCGTGCCGCAGGCGCGTGCGGGGATCGTGGAGCGGCTGGGCCGCTACCACCGGACGCTCGACGCGGGCCTGACGCTCGTGGTCCCGTACGTGGACCGCGTCAAGCCGCTGATCGACCTGCGCGAGACGGTGGTCTCGTTCCCCCCGCAGCCGGTGATCACGGAGGACAACCTCGTCATCCAGATCGACACGGTCATCTACTTCCAGGTGACCGACCCGAAGGCTGCGACCTATGAGATCGCCGACTACATAGCCGCGATCGAGCAGCTCACGGTCACGACGCTGCGGAACGTGATCGGCGGGATGACGCTCGAGGAGACGCTGACGTCCCGCGACAAGGTGAGCGCCGCGCTCCGGATCGTGCTCGACGAGGCGACCGGGAAGTGGGGCATCCGGGTCAACAGGGTGGAGCTGAAGGCCGTGGACCCGCCCATCTCGATCCAGGAGGCGATGGAGAAGCAGATGCGCGCGGAGCGCGACCGCCGCGCGACGATCCTCACGGCGGAGGGCGTCAAGCAGTCCCAGATCCTGACCGCGGAGGGCGAAAAGCAGAGCGCGATCCTGCGGGCGGAGGGCCGGCGCGAGTCGCAGATCCTCGAGGCCCAGGGCCAGTCGAAGGCGATCGAGACGGTCTTCGACGCCATCCACCGCGGCGACGCCGACCCGAAGCTGCTCGCCTACCAGTACCTCCAGGTGCTTCCCCAGATCGCGCAGGGGGAGTCGAACAAGGTCTGGATCATCCCCAGCGAGATCACGCAGGCGCTGGCGAACCTCGGGTCGGCGCTGCCCGGGCCACCGAAGCCGCCACCGCCGCCACCGCCGCCGCATCCGCCCGAGTAGGTCCTTGGCGCGCTCGCAGACCGAGTTGCTCGCCGAGCTGGCCGTGCGCTGGGCCCGCGACGACCGCGCGGCGGTCGAGGAGCTCCTGCACCCCGAGATCGAGATCGACATGACCGTCCGGGTGATGAACCCGGAGGTGTACCTGGGCTACGAGGGGCTCTGGCGCTACGCCGCGGACATCACCGAGCTCTGGGAGTACGGCGAGACCGAGGTGCACCGCCGCATCGAGCGCGGCGACGAGGTCCTCGAGCTGAGCACGACGCCGATGCGCGCGCGCTCGAGCGGCGTCGAGTTCGCCGAGACGATCGCGCAGCGCTACCGCTTCGAGGACGGGCGCATCATCCGGATGACCATGCTGATCAACGTGGAGCGGGCGATCGCGGACTTCGAGGCTGGCCGCCCGCCGCACCCTCCCGACGAGTAGCCTCAATCGCCCATGTTCGACACCCTCTCCGACCGGCTGCAGGAGGCTCTCGGCGACGTCCGCTCGCGTGGCAAGCTGACCGAGGACGACGTGAGCAAGGCCATGCGCCAGGTGCGCCTGGCGCTGCTCGAGGCGGACGTGAACTTCAAGGTCGTGAAGGAGTTCACGGCCGGTGTGAAGGAGCGCGCCCTAGGCCAGGAGGTTCTCGACTCGCTCAATCCCGGGCAGCAGGTGGTGAAGATCGTCTCGGAGGAGCTCACCTCCCTGATGGGCGGCTCGGGGCGCGAGTTGGCATTCGCCAAGCCGGGGCCGACGGTGATCCTCATGGCCGGGCTCCAGGGCTCGGGCAAGACCACGGCCTGCGGGAAGCTCGCCGTGCACCTGCGCGAGGAGCACGGAATGGACGTGGCGGTGGCCGCCTGCGACGTCTATCGCCCCGCCGCGGTGGAGCAGCTCGTGAAGGTCGCCGGCCAGGCCGGGGCCGCCGTCTACGAGCAGGGCACCGGGCGCGACCCGGTCGACATCGCCGAGTGGGCGCTCGGCCAGGCCAAGCAGGATCGCCGCGACGCCCTGATCGTGGACACGAGCGGCCGGCTCCACGTGGACGAGGAGCTCATGAAGGAGCTGGCGCAGGTCAAGAAGCGCACCAAGCCGCACAACGTGCTGCTGGTGGTGGATGCGATGACCGGCCAGGACGCGGTGAACGTGGCCCAGCAGTTCTCCGAGACGGCCGACTTCGACGGCGTGGTGCTCACCAAGCTGGACGGCGACTCCCGCGGCGGTGCGGCGCTGTCGGTCAAGGCAATCACCGGCAAGCCGATCATCTACGTCTCGACCGGCGAGAAGCTCGGCGACTTCGAGCGCTTCCACCCCGACCGCATGGCGCAGCGCATCCTTGGGATGGGCGACGTGATGACCCTGGTGGAGAAGGCCGAGCGCCAGATGGACGAGCGCCAGGCTCAGGACCTCGAGCGGAAGATCCGCAAGGAGCAGTTCACGCTCGACGACTTCCTCGACCAGATGAAGCAGGTCCGCAACATGGGGCCGATCCAGAACCTTCTGCGGATGATGCCCGGCGTGGGCAAGCAGCTCGGCCAGCTGCAGGTGAGCGAGAAGGAGCTCGACCGGCTGGAGGCGATCATCCTCTCGATGACCCCCGCCGAGCGCGCGAACCCGCAGATCATCGACGGGTCGCGCCGGCGGCGCATCGCCCACGGCTCCGGGACCACCGTCCAGGCCGTGTCGCAGCTCGTGAAGCAGTTCGGCCAGATGAAGAAGGTCATGCGCCAGCTGTCGCAGGGGAAGATGCCCTCACTGCAGCAGCTGGCGGGCGGTCGCTAACCTCTCCCGCCTCATGGCAGTCAGAGTCCGGCTCACACGCGTAGGCAGCAAGAAGAACCCGATCTGGCGGGTGGTCGTCGCCGACCAGCGCTCACCGCGCGACGGTCGCTTCATCGAGACCATCGGGCACTACAACCCGCAGACCCACCCGTCCACGATCCGCATCGACGCCGAGCGGCTCGAGCACTGGGTCGCCCGCGGCGCCCAGGCGAGCAACACCGTGAAGCAGCTCATGAAGGCACAGGTGAAGAGCGGCGGACCCACGCCCGAGCACACCCCGGCGCCGCCTCCCACCGTGACGGTGGAGGAGGACGCCGCCGCCGAGGTCGTGGCGGACGCGGCCGTGAGCGCCGACGCGGTGGACGCTCCCGTTCCCGCCGAGGCCGACGCCCCGCCTCCCGGAGAGCCGGCGGCGGAGGCTCCCGCGGATGACGCGGCGGAGACCGCCGACGCCACCACGGACGAGCCGGCCGACGCCACCGGGGACGAACCGAGCTCCTAGTGGAGGAGCTGCTCGAGTATCTCGCCCGCTCGCTGGTCGATGAGCCGGACGAGGTCTCGGTCGAGTCATTCGAGGAGGACGACGGCACGGTGGTCCTCGAGCTGCGCGTGGCCGAAGACGACGCCGGCCAGGTGATCGGCCGCGGCGGCCGCACGGTCGCCGCGCTGCGGACGGTGGTCAAGGCTTCCGCGGTGCGCCACGACCGGCGCGTGCTCGTCGACGTGGTGGATTGACCCTCGTAACCGCGGGACGCGTCGGACGGGCACACGGGAAGGACGGCAGCTTCTGGGTCGAGGCCGCCGGGCACGAGCTCACGGAGGGAACGGTGCTGACGGTCGACGGTCGCGAGCGCCGCGTCGAGCGCCGCGCCGGGACGTCTCAGCGGCCGCTGATCAGGCTCACCGACCTCACCGACCCACGCCCGCTGCGCGGCACCCGCTGATGGTGGATGCCGAGCTCTCCGACGACGAATGGCTCGCGGCCGACCTGGTGGGCTGTGAGGTCCGGGGGCGCGGTCGCGTGGCACGGGTCCTCGAGGGTCCGTCGTGCTCGGTGCTCGAGCTCGACGACGGGACCCTGGTTCCGCTCGTGTCGGACGCCGTGAGCTCGGTGGACCCCGGCGAGCGGCGCATCGAGATCGACGAGCGGTTCCTGGGGCTCTGATGGAGATCGACGTGCTCACTCTCTTCCCGGCGTGGTTCCAGTGGTTCGCCGACCAGCGCCACGTGCGGAACGCCGAGGCGCTCGGTCACCGCCTCTCGTTCGTGGATCTGCGTGCCACCACCCCGCTGAAGGCGGGCCAGGTGGACGACACGCCCTACGGAGGCGGCGCGGGCATGGTCATCCGGGCCGACGTGGTCGAGGCGGCTCTGCGGGCACGCTACGAGGTCGACCCGGTCGAGCTTCCATCCAGCAGGCGCGTGATCGCCCTGTCCGCCGGGGGCCGCCGGTTCGACGACGCGCTGGCGTCCGAGCTCGCCGCCGAGCCGGCGCTGACACTGCTCTGCGGCCGCTACGAGGGCTTCGACGAGCGGGTGCACGAGCACCTGGCCAGTGACGTCGTGTCGATCGGCCCGTACGTGCTCTCGGGCGGGGAGGTGGCGGCAATGGTGGTCTGCGACGCGGTGATGCGGAAGCTCCCCGGCGCCCTCGGCCACGAGGAGAGCGCCGTCGAGGAGTCCTTCAGCCCGGCGCTCGACGGCGCCCCCGAGTACCCGCATTACACCCGGCCCTTCGACTGGCGCGGCCACGAGGTTCCCGACGTCCTGCTCTCCGGGGACCACGCCCGCGTCAAGCGCTGGCGGCTGGACCAGAGTCGGCTTCGCGCCGAGCCCGACTGAGCAACCCACCGGGGCAGCGGTCGGGTGCTTCGCTACCATGCGGCGGTGCGCGCAGCCCCCGGGGGAGCACGCGCTTCTCATGTGCCCCCGGTTGGCCCAGCGGCCTCAGTCCACTCTCCATGTCCGGTGTAATCGACAGCATCGAGCGCGCTCAATTGCGCCGCGTCCCGGTCTTCCAGGCCGGTGATCGCGTGCGCGTCCACTTCCAGGTCGTGGAGGGCACCCGCCGCCGCACCCAGGTCTTCGAGGGCGTGGTCATCAAGCGCCAGGGCAGCGGTCTGCGCGAGACCTTCACCGTTCGCAAGCAGTCGTTCGGCGTCGGCGTGGAGCGCACCTTCCCGGTGCACTCGCCGAAGATCGAGCGCATCGAGGTAGCTGCCCGCGGCGACGTGCGGCGCGCCAAGCTCTACTACCTGCGCGACCGCGTGGGCCGTCGTGCCCGCGTGCGCGAGCGTCGCTGGACGGGCCCGGCCGAGGAGGCCTTCGAGGCCGGCGCGATGCCACCGGACGAGGCTCCTCGGCCCGGAGAGGACGAGCTGGGCGAGGCGCGCGCGGAGGCCGACGAGATCGAAGCGACCGAGGGCGAGGCACCCGAGGGCGAAGCGGCCGAGCAGGCCGCCGCTCCCGAGGACGCGGTCGCCGAGGGCGATGCCGGCACGGCCGAGGCGGAGGAACCCGCCGCTGCCGACGCTGGCGAGGACGCCGACCAGCCGGACGACGCCGAGCAACCGGACGACGCCGACGGGGAAGCCCGGGACGAGACTTCGGGCTAGGCCCGGTCGCGCGGCGTCGTGGCGGGCACAAAGGAGAAGAGCGCCGGGGGATCCCTGGTCGAGCTCGTCACGATCGTGGCGGTCGCGCTCGGCCTCGCGCTCGGCATCCAGGCTTTTCTCGTCAAGCCGTTCCGCATCCCGAGCGAGTCGATGGTTCCGACGCTCGAGATCGGCCAGCGCGTGCTCGTCGACCGCGTGAGCTTCCGCTTCAGCGACCCGGACCGCGGTGACATCGTGGTGTTCAAGCCGCCGGCCGGGGCCGACACCAACACGTGTGGCGTCGAGCATCCGCCCGACTCGGCCTGCCCGCGCCCGACGGACGGGCGGTCGGACACGAACTTCATCAAGCGCGTGGTCGCCGTGGGCGGTGACCGGATAAGGATCGTCAACGGATCGGTGATCCTCAACGGAAAGCGCCAGGACGAGTCGTTCGCCCGCCTCGACTCCGAATGCGGGCTCTGCGACCTGCCGAAGGAGATCGAGATCCCGAAGGGCTACTACTACATGATGGGCGACAACCGCGGCGAGAGCGCGGACAGTCGCGAGTGGGGCCCGATCCCGAAGGACGCGATGATCGGGAAGGCCTTCGCCACCTACTGGCCGCCGAACCGCATCGGCACCCTCTAGCCGGCCTGCGGGCGCCACTTCCGCCGGGTGTCTGCCTATCATCGCCCCAGCGTGGGGAGACGGAGCAACGCCGACACCGAACCAGGCCGAGGCTCCAATGCCGCCGAACGGCGGAACGCCCGGTCCAGGCGCCGACGCGCCACCGCGGGTCGCCGCCTGTTCGCCTTCGACCGTGAGCTCGGCTGTCGCTACGTGGCCGGCGCGGACGAGGCCGGACGCGGCTCCCTCGCCGGACCGCTGGTCGCGGCGGCGGTTCTGTTCGACCTCGAGCGCCTGACGCTGTCCGACCGGCGCGCGCTCAGCAGGCTGAACGACTCGAAGCAGCACACGAGCGAGATGCGCGAGGAGCTCTATCCGCTGGTGCTGCGCTCCGCCGCTCGATCGGTGATCGTGTCCCGCTGCGTACGCGGCATCGACTCGCGCGGGCTGCACGTGACGAACCTGGACGCGCTTCGCACCGCCCTGCTCGGCGTGGCCCGCGAGGGGACCGTCTGCCTCGTCGACGGGTTCGGAGTTCCGGAGTTCGGCTTCGAGCAGCGCGCCGTGGTGGACGGCGACTGCCGCAGCGCGGCCATCGCGGCCGCGTCGGTGCTCGCCAAGGTCAGCCGCGATCGCTTCATGCACAAGGCTGCCGAACGGCATCCGGGATGGGACTTCGAGACCAACGTGGGCTACTCGACCCCCGAGCACCGAGCGGCGATCGCGGAGAACGGCGTGTCGCCGCTGCACCGGATGTCGTTCCAGTCGATCGCCTACACGCAGCTCGCGCTCGGCTGACGTACACACCCGTGCCCTGAGTCGGAAGTTCGGCCTCGGATTCCCGAGTGGCTGGGCCTGGGTGACGGGGGACATCCGCGTTCAGACGCCGGGAAGCCGCGCTCGAACTGACGATGCAGGGCACTCAGAACGCCTCCTCCACGTGCTCCAGGGCCAGGAGGCCGCCCGCCGGGTCGAGCGTGATCCCGATTGCGTCGAAGCGGAGCTCGGGCGGGTGTGGTCCTCCGTCCGCGCGCGCGGCCAGCCACTCGCGCGCCATCCGGCGTAGGCGGCGGCGCTTGCGCCAGTCCACCGACGCGAGTGGGTCGAGCGGGC
This sequence comes from uncultured Thermoleophilaceae bacterium, assembly GCA_963803245.1. Lineage (GTDB taxonomy): Bacteria > Actinomycetota > Thermoleophilia > Solirubrobacterales > Thermoleophilaceae > JACVRW01. The sequence continues at coordinate 209,033 of CAWDLI010000001.1, forward strand.
CCGCGGCCGACCGTGCCACGCGTGCCTTGACCTCGCAGAACACCAGGAACCGCTCGTCGGCCGCCACCAGATCGAGCTCGCCGCTTCGCGTGCGGTAGTTGCGGTCCAGGAGCCGGAATCCACGCGCCTCGAGGTGCGCGGCCGCGAGTTGCTCGCCCCGGGTACCCAGGGCTCGGCGTGGGTCAGTGCGTTCCATGGGCACGAAGCTACGACCGCCCGGTTGACGCGTGTGCGACGAGGGTTACAACAGGCCGACGCCGGTGAGACGCCTGTGGCCAGGGTCGCTCGGACTGCCATGAGCGGCTCGTTGGCGCACAGTCGTCACACACGCGTCCCCACGGGTCGGTTGCCCCGACCTAGGTTCATCCGCGTGCTCGCCAGCGTTTCCACGTTCGCCCTTGAGGGCGTTCGCAGCCACGAGGTCACCGTGGAGGTGGACGTGCGCCGCGGATTGCCCGCGTTCACGCTCGTCGGCCTGCCCGATCGCGCGGTACGGGAGTCGCGCGAGCGCGTGCGCGCCGCGGTTCAGAACTCCGGACTCGAGTTCCCGCTGATGCGCATCACCGTGAACCTCGCGCCCGCGCACGTGCGCAAGGCCGGCCCGGGATTCGACCTCGCGATCGCGGTGGGCCTCCTCGCCGCCAGCGGGCAGGTGCCGCCCGAGGCGCTCGAGCGGAGCGCGCTCTGCGGGGAGCTGTCCCTGAGCGGCGAGCTGCGGACCGTGCGCGGCGCGCTCGCGGCGGCGCTCGGGGCGCGGGCTGCGGGGCACGAGCGGTTGATCGTGCCGCCCGCGAACGGGGGCGAGGCCGCGCTCGTAACCGACCTCCAGGTCATCGGAGCGCCGACCCTGAACGGGATCGCGCGCGTGCTGCGCGGCGAGGAGGAGCCGGTCGCGGCCACGCCGGATCGGGGCGATGCGCAGGTGGGAGACAACGCGCCGGATCTCCGCGACGTCCGAGGACAGGACGACGCCAAGCGGGCGCTCGAGATCGCGGCGGCCGGAGGTCACAACCTGCTCATGGTCGGGCCGCCGGGTGTGGGGAAGACGATGCTGGCGCGCCGGCTTCCGGGTCTGCTGCCCCCACCGGACCTCCATGAGGCCCTCGAGATCACGCAGATGCAGAGCGCGGCGGGGCTCGCGTCCGGGCGGCTGATACGGGAGCGCCCGTTCCGGGCACCGCATCACACGATCTCGGCGCAGGGGCTGGTCGGCGGCGGCGCCGTGCCGCGTCCCGGCGAGCTCACGCTCGCCCACCGCGGCGTGCTCTTCCTCGATGAGCTGGCCGAGTTCGCCCGGGTTGCGCTCGATGCGCTGCGCCAGCCGCTGGAGGAGGGGAGGGTCGAGATCATGCGCGGCCAGCGCATGCTCGAGTTCCCGGCCAACGCGATTCTGGTGGCGGCCTGCAATCGCTGCCCGTGCGGGCGCTCGGCGGATCGCTGCCGTTGCGTGGCGGGCGAGCGCGATCGCTACCTACGGCGGCTGAGCGGCCCACTCCTGGACCGGCTCGATCTCGTCTGCGAGGTCCGGCCCGTCGCGCCGGTCGAGTTGGTGGGAGCGACCAGCGGTCCGTCCACCAGTGCCGTGAGGGCACGGGTGGCGGCCGCCCGCGAGCGCCAGCTGTCGCGGCTCTCGGGAACCGGAGCGCGCTGCAACGGCGACATGGACGGCCGCCTCACGAGACGGCGCGTGACCCTGGACGCCGACAGCGCCGCGGGCCTCCTCGGCGCGCGCGAGCGGTCGGGACTCAGCGGGCGCGGCCATGACCGTGTGCTGCGCGTGGCCCGCACGATCGCCGACCTGGAGGGCCGCGAGCAGGTGGCCCCGCGCGACATCGAGGAGGCGCTCTCCTACCGGCTCGACGGCTGGGAGCGCCTGGCCGCATGAGCGGACGGGACGACATCGAGGTCTGCGACCGCTGCCTGCGGAGATCGCGGCTCATCGCCCACCTGGCACCGCGGATCACCGGGTTGCTGGGACGGAGGGGCAGCCGAGCGGCCGGGCTGCTCGCGCTGCCCGACGAGGACCTGATCGCAGCCGCCGGTGGTCGCGGCAAGCAGGCCGCATGGGACCAGCTGACCGGCTTCGAGGCGAAGGCGGAGCGCTCGCGACTCGCCGAGGCGGGGGCGTTCGCGGTCTGCCGGCACTCGGCCTCGTATCCGCCCCAGCTGGCCGAGCTCCCGGATCCGCCCGCCGCGCTCTTCTGCGTCGGCGAGCCGGAGCCATTGCGTGAGCTGCGCGACACGCCCGCGGTCGCGATCGTCGGTACCCGCAGGCCGTCGCCCTACGGAACCGAGGTCGCCTACGCACTGGGCCGGGGGCTCGGCGCCGCCGGCGTGACCGTGGTCAGCGGGCTTGCCCTCGGGATCGACGCCACCGCGCACCGCGGCTGCCTCGACGGCTCGGGTACGGCGGTGGCGGTGCTCGCGTGCGGACCGGAGCGCGCCTATCCGCGCCGCCACCGGCGCCTCCACGAGCAGGTGGCCGAGCGCGGCGTGGTGCTCTCCGAGCTGCCGCCTGGCACGCAGGCGCAGCGATGGAGCTTCCCGGCGCGCAACCGGATCATGGCCGGGCTCGCGCGCCTGACCCTGGTCGTCGAGGCGGCCGACCCAAGCGGGAGCCTCATCACCGCGGACTTCGCCCGCGACCTCGGCCGCGGGGTGGCAGCCGTGCCCGGGCGCGTGACGGCCAGGATGGCCGCCGGCACCAACGGGCTGTTGCGCGACGGCGCCGTGCCGGTCACGTCGACCGAGGACGTGCTGGACGAGCTCTACGGCGTCGGCCTGCGGCCGGAGCCGGCCGCCCGCGCCGGCGGGCCGCCGCATCTCGACGGCTCCCTCAGGGCGGTGCTCGACGCCGTCGAGGCCGGGGCAGGCGTGGACGAGATCGTCCGGCGCACCCGTTCCTCGGCGGCCGAGGTGCGGGCCGCGCTGGGTCGCCTCGAGGCGGAGGGGCACGTCGTGCGGGGCGTGCTCGGCGGGTGGGAGCGGGCCGCCATGTGAGCGCGCGCGACATCCGAGCCGGAAGCCACGAGGGCGGCCTATCCTCCCGGCCCGATGGTCCCCGACGCTCACACGCCGCCGCGACTGCTGTCGATCGCCGGATCCGACTCCGGTGGCGGCGCCGGGATCCAGGCCGACCTGAAGGCGTTCGCTGCCTGCGGCGCGCACGGGATGACTGCCATCACGGCGATCACGGCGCAGAACACCCTCAGCGTGAGTGCCGTCTACCCGCTTCCGCCCCGAGGCGATCGTCGAGCAGGTCCGCGCGGTGGTCGAGGACATCGGCGTGGACGCCGTGAAGATCGGCATGGTCGGCACCTCCGAGTCGATCGAGGCCGTGGCCCGCGCGCTCGACCTGCTTCCGGCGGACGTGCCGGTCGTGCTCGACCCGGTGATGGTGGCCGAGAGCGGCGGGCGCCTGCTCGAGCCCGATGCCGAGCGGTCGCTGCGGGAGCGTCTGGTGCCGCGCGCGACCGTGGTCACGCCGAACGTGATGGAGGCCGCCGCGCTGGCCGGGCTGGATGCCTCAGCGGACGCCGGCGACCTCGCCCGGGGGGTGTATGCGCTGGGTCCTGCCGCGGTGGTGGTCACCGGAGGTCACCGCGAGGCGGGCGGCGACCTGTTCTACGACGGCGAGCGGCTCGTGGAGATCCCGGGACAGCGCCATCCCGACGGGGCCGCCCACGGGTCGGGGTGCACACACTCGTCCGTGCTGGCGGCGCACCTTGCGCTGGGGCTCGACCCGCTCGAGGCGGCTCGCCGCGCGCAGGTCATGGCGGCGGCCGCGGTTGCGGGCGGGCTGCGCGGCATCGGCGGCGGGCCGGGTCCGGTCGACGTGCTCGGCATCGGCGCACGCCGGCCCGGCTGACGGGCCATCGGCGCCGCTGCCCAGCGGCCGGCCGCTCTGTACGCAAAGGGTCCGGGCAGCACTCGCCCAAGTGGCATAATCGCTTGGCCCTTTGCCGTGGTCGTGACCGCGGCGAGTCACCACCGTCACCGCCGATTGGAGCCGACATCAAGTTCCTGCGCATGAAGCCGGGTCACGGCGAGGTCCTCCTCGCCGAGGGCGATCCGCGCATGCGCGAGGACGAGGAGCGGCTCGTCGAGGAGTTCCGGCGCCAGCTCGACGAGGGGATGTGGGCGGCGGTGCCGACCACACTTGCGGGCAGCGGCCGGCGCGAGGCCCAGATGGTGAAGGAGTACACAGACATTCCCGACGGCGCCGAGCGGGTCATCTTCTTCCCGCGCGCGTCGGGCGGCTGACGGCCGGGCGATGCTGCTCGCGCTGCTGGTCCTCGCGCTGGTGGCCGCGGCACTCGCCGCTCCGCTCGTGCTGCCCCCGCTGAGGGCATGGCGCGAGCGCCGCGCCGAGCGCGGTTCGGCGCACGACCCGCTCGACCTCACGCTCTACGACCCTGGTCGCGAGCGGCGGGCCGAGCTCCGTGCGCGTGAGCTCCTGCGCTCGTGCGTGAACGGGGAGGAGTGGGGCATGTATCGCGACCTCGGCTTCATACGCGTGGCCGGACGTCACACCCGGCGCGACGCCGACCGCGGCGGGCGCACCGCGTACGCCTACCTGGTCTACCCCCACAAGCCGATCGTGGCGTACCTGCCCGCCACCGGCCGCCTCCTGAGCGAGTACTGCGTGGAGTTCCCGGATCTGAGCGGCGACGGCGGCCCCGCTCGCCTGCCCGCGTCGGATGATGTGCTGGCCAAGTGGATGGCGCTGACCTCGGACGAGGACCGCGTGATCCGCCGCGCCAACATGCACCTCGTGGGCCGGCAGCTCGACCCCGTTCGCGTGCGCCGCGACCTCTGGCGCCTCGCGGAGTGGGAGCGGCGCCGCCAGCGCCGCGGCGAGCTGCCCTCGGGCGCGCAGTGAACGGCGACCTGCGCAGTCGCAGCAAGGTGATCCTCGACGGGCCCGACAGGGCCCAGGCACGGGCGTACCTGAAGGGCGTGGGCTTCGACGACGACGCGCTCAAGCGGCCGATCATCGGTGTGGCCAACACCTGGACCGAGACGATGCCCTGCAACTTCCACCTGCGGCGCCTGGCGGAGAAGGTGAAGGAGGGCGTGCGCGAGGCAGGCGGCACGCCGATGGAGTTCAACACCGTGGCGATCTCGGACGGCATCACCATGGGCACCGAGGGCATGCGCGCCTCGCTCGTGAGCCGCGAGGTGATCGCCGACTCGATCGAGCTCGTGGCGCGCGGCCACATGTTCGACGCGGTGATCGCCCTGTCTGGCTGCGACAAGACGATCCCGGGCTGCGTGATGGCGCTTGCCAGGCTCGACGTGCCGAGCCTGATGCTCTACGGAGGCTCGATCGCGCCGGGGCGCTGGCGCGGCAAGGACGTGACGATCCAGGACGTGTTCGAAGGCATCGGCGCCCACGCCGCCGGGGATCTCACCGACGACGAGCTGACCGACCTCGAGAATCACGCATCGCCCGGTGCGGGGGCCTGCGGCGGCCAGTTCACCGCCAACACGATGGCGATGGCCTTCGAGGTGCTCGGCATCTCGCCCGCCGGCAGCTCGATGGTGCCGGCCGAGGACGGCAAGAAGGGCGCGGTCGCGGCCGAGTGCGGGCGGCTCGTGCTCGACGTGCTCGCCCGCGACCTGAGGCCCAGCAGCATCATCACCAAGGACTCGCTCGAAAACGCCATCGTCGCCGGCGCCATGTCGGGCGGCTCCACCAACCTGGTGCTGCACCTGCTCGCGGTGGCGCACGAGGCCGGCGTTCCGCTCGAGCTCGAGGATTTCGACCGAATCGCGTGGAGCACCCCGCTGCTCGCGGACCTGAAGCCCGGCGGCCGCTTCGTGGCCACCGACCTCTATCGAGCCGGCGGCGTGCCGCTCGTGATCAAGCGGCTGAAGGAGACCGGCCTGCTCCACGAGGACGCCATCACCGTGACCGGGAAGACGCTCGGGGAGATCGCCGACAGCGCCGAGGAGACGGAGGGCCAGGAGGTGATCCGCCCGGTGTCGAACCCGATCAAGCCGAACGGGGGCTTCGCGATCCTGCGAGGGAACCTCGCCCCCGACGGCTGCGTGGTGAAGCTCTCGGGCCACGACCGCATGGAGCACAGCGGTCCCGCGCGGGTGTTCGAGCGCGAGGAGGATGCCTTCGCGGCGGTGGTGGCCAAGTCGATCCAGCCCGGCGAGGTCGTGGTGATCCGCAACGAGGGCCCCGCCGGCGGTCCCGGCATGCGCGAGATGCTGCACGTGACGGCCGCACTCGTGGGGGAGGGGCTCGGCGACTCCGTGGCGCTCCTCACCGACGGCCGCTTCTCAGGCGCCACCCACGGCTTCATGGCCGGCCACGTGGCGCCCGAGGCGCGCCACGGCGGCCCGATCGGGGCGGTGCGCGACGGCGACACGGTCGTCTTCGACGTGGCCCGGCGTGAGCTGAACGTGGAGCTCTCGGCCGACGAGATCGCCGAGCGAGTGGAGGCCTACGAGTCTCCGCCCGCGCGCTACGAGAACGGCGTGCTCGGCAAGTACGCGCGCCACGTCGAGTCGGCGGCGCTCGGCGCGATCACGACCTGAACGCCCGAGCGGGCGCTCACGTCTTCCAGAAGTCCTTGACGATCTCGCCGTCGCCGCCGTGCCGGGGGCCGAAGGCGAGCACCTCGAGCCCCTCGTCGCCGGCCTCGAGCGAGCGGGTGACCTTCGGGGCCATGCGGATGGCGTCCATCGTGCCGATCTCGATGATCTCGTCGTCGAGCTTGAGGCGCCCGCTTCCGGATAGGACCACGTAGATCTCCTCGGCCTGGTCGTGGCGATGGGCGAACGGCTGTTGCTTCCCGGGTCGCAGCACTATGTAGGCGAGGCCCGTGTTCTCGGCCTCGAGGTCCTCGCGCGGGAACCGCGCCTCCTGGGTCTCGGAGTAGCCGTGCTTGACCGCCGAGTCCTCGACTTCGTTGAGGTTCTTGATCGTGTAGCTCACGCTCGGGACCCTACCCGCGCGAGGCGCTCAGGCGATCTGAGTGGCGCCGGGCACGACCTCGCGGGCCTCGGCGGGGCCGGTCTCGGCCAGGAACTCCGACAGCATGTCGTTGAACGCGGCCGGCCGCTCGAGCATCGGCACGTGGCCGGTGTCGCGCATCAGGGTCTTGCGCGCATCGGGGATCAGGCGCTCGAACTCGTCGGCGTCGCCGGCCGGGAGGATCGCGTCGTTCTCGCCCCACACGACCAGGGTCGGGCAGGCGATCTCGGGCAGGCGCTCGCGGAAGTCGTAGTCGAGGCAGGCGCGCAGGGCGTCTTGGAAGCCGGGCTTTCCGGCGCCCCTGATCATGGCCTCGTAGGCCAGGTCGGGAGCCAGCCGGCTCGGGTGCCGGGCCACGAGCGCCAGCGCCAGGTGCCGCGAGATCGGCCGCCGCGCAACGGCGCGGTGACGGGCGGCTGTGTACCCGAGGACCATGGAGGCGGCTCGCGCGACGGCGGACGCCGGCGCGCTGTAGAGGTCCGTGGTGGTGATACCCGCGGCCGACACGAGCATGAGCCGTTCCACCCGCTCCGGGTGGCGGATGGCAAGCTCGGCGCCCACGAAGCCGCCCATCGAGTTGCCGACGACCGCGACGGCCCCCAGCCCTAGGTCCTGGCAGGCAGCCTCTACGACCTCGGCATAGCTCGAGATGGAGATGCGCTCGCCCGGCATGGGGGAGAGTCCGAAGCCGGGCAGGTCGAGCGCCACCGTGCGGCGCTCGAGCGCGGCACGCGGGATGTTCTCGATCCAGTTCTGCCACTGGCCGCCGAGCCCGTGGATGAACACGACCGGCTTGCGATCGTGAGCGGCGGGATCCTCGGGGATCAGGTCGATGTAGTTGACCTTCGTGCCGGCGAACGGGTGGGTCCGGAGAAGTGCCCCCCAATCCACGTTTCTCCAGCTCGGCTCGGCGGTTTCGCCGTAGTCCTGTCCCGCCCTGCGCGCGCTTCGCGGCGAGGCCGGAACGGCGTGGGAGGCAAGCACTCTGGCCATCTGCCTACTGTAGTGCGCCTGTGGCTCGGATCGCGCTGGACATCGACTCCACACTCCACCCGTATTGGGACCTCCTTCAGCGCATCGTGCAAGAGCGTTACGGGGTACATCTGCCCTATGAGGACCAGCACGACTGGGGCATCACGGCGCTCGAGCGCGACGCGCTGGTGCACTGCGTGGAGGAAACGCACTCCGACGAGAACATCGCCGCCGGCGAGCCCTATCCGGATGCTGTGGAGACCGTGCGCGACTGGCACGCGAGCGGCCACTGGATACACGTGACGAGCCACCGCCGCGGGACCACGCGGCCGGCCACCGAGCGCTGGCTCGAGCAGATCGGGCTTCCCTACGACGACCTGCACTGCTCGTTCGACAAGATCACGCGCTGTGAGGAGCTTGGCATCCACGTGCTGGTGGACGACAGCCCGGTGAACATCGCGCGGGCTCGAAAGGCCGGCATCGTCGCCGCGACGATCGTCCACCCCTGGAACGTCGAGCTGGTGGAGCGCGACGGCGTGATCGGCGCCCCCGACTGGCGCGGTCTTCGGGCGCAGCTCGACCCGGTGCTCGACCGGATCGGCTGAGCGTGATGGCACTGCCCGACGGCCTCCGCAACAAGGCCCCTGAGCGCCTTCGGCGCAGCCGCGGGCTGCGCCAGCTCGCGCTCCGTGCCGGGCTGGTGCCTCCACGCACGACGCACTCGGCCGAGGAGTCGGGGCTGCTACACCGGCTTGCGGCGGGCCGCCGGCGGGCCGTGGAGATCGGCGTGCACGAGGGTGCGGCATCGCTCGTGCTGGTGGCCGGGTTGCCGCAGGGGGCGGACCTCCACCTGGTGCATCCGTTCGGCGAGCCCACGCAGTGGGTGGGAGCCGGCCGACGAGCATGCGGTGAAGGCGCTGGTGGGCCGCGCCGCCCGGCGCCGCGGCGGTCCGCGCCTCCACTGGCACGTGGGTACGTCGCCGGACATCGCGGGCGGCTGGAGCACCCCGGTGGACCTGGTCTTCATCGACGGCGACCCCGCGCGCGAGGCTTGCCGGCTCGACTGGGACCTCTGGAGCCCGCACGTGCGCGGCGGCGGGGTGGTGGCCTTCCACGGCGCCCGCGGGGGCGATCCGGGGCCGACCTCGGTCGTGACGGAGCTGTTCGGCGCCGGTGATCCGCCGGGCTGGAGGATCCTCGCCGAACGAGACACGATCGTCGCCGTCGAGCGGTTGGTCTAGCCGCCTAGCCCACGTACCCGAAGCGCTCCAGCACCGGGATCTCGTGGATCTGCGGCGGCTGTAGGTGGTCCCAGAGGATGCCCGGGGGGCGCCGGTAGGCCCCGTCCACCTCGATGACGGCGCGTGAGGTGGCGATCAGGTTGACCGGGATGTCGTGAGCCGTCATCAGGAGGTTCTCGCGCAGGATCTGGATCGGGTGCACGGTCGTGGCCACGACGGTGTGGCGGTCGATCTTGCCTGCCTCCGAGAGGAGGCCGTACTCGAGGTCCGAGAAGCCACCGCCCTTGCCCAGGCGCGCACCCTTGAGGTTCACCGCGACCGAGCCGCTCAGCACGAGGTCTAGCTCGGGCACCTGGTCGAGGTCGATGACGGTGCCGTGGCGGAGCGCCCCCTTGATGGTCGCGGCGTCGCGCAGCGCGTGGGGGGAGAGGCCGCGCGGGTCGAGCAGCCGGAACGGGTGCTGGTCGCGCAGGCGCGGGACCGCCATCACGAGCACCTTTCCCTGTTCGAGCGCGAGCCGGCGGGCGTGGGTCTGGGGCGAGTCCGGGTTGACCTTGACGGTCGTGGCGGCCAGCCACGTGGGATGGCGTGCGAGCCGCTCCGCCGCGGCCTTGGCGGCCGCGAAGTTGGGGATGCGCCCCTCGGCTCCGGGGAAGCGCGCCACCCCCTCGCGCTCCATGGCGCGCCAGACGTCCTCGCGGACCTCGTCCTTGGAGCGCATGCGTGCGTGATCGTACTGTCGGTGCCGCTCGGGCCCTGACACAATCGCCCGATGCCCGAGTCCACCCGCACGCCGCTCTCGATGGGAGACCCGGAGCCCCCGAGCCCGGTGGGCGCTCGGCTCCCGGCCGTGCGCAAGGAGGAGCTCAGGCGCCATCTCCCCGGCGTCGAGCCCGACCGCCGCCTCACCGACTGGGGGCGCTCGGAACGTATCGAGGGCCTGATGGACCGCACCCTCTACGACTTCTTCTACCGCTACTGGTTCAGGGCCGAGGTGGAGGGGATCGAGAACGTGCCGTCCGCCGGCGGCGCACTGCTCGTGTCGAACCACTCGGGCGCGCTACCGCCCGACGCGGCGATGATCGCCAAGTCGATCCGCGAGGAGCACGCTCACCCGCGCCCGCTGAACATCACCGTCGAGCACTTCTTCAAGGGCTACCCGGGCTTCTCGATGCTGATCCCGAAGATCGGGTGCGTGCCGGCGCACCCCGCGAACGTGCACAGGCTCCTCTACGACGAGGAGCAGCTTGTGCTCGTGTTCCCCGAGGGGCGCAAGGGCACCGAGAAGCTCTACAAGGACCGCTACCGGCTGCGGCGCTTCGGGCGCGGCGGCTTCGTGGAGGCGGCCATGCGCGCCCAGGTGCCGGTGGTGCCGGTGTGCGTGGTGGGCGCGGAGGAAGCCGCTCCCGTGTTCGCGAGCTCCGGGTTCCTCAGGCGCGTGACCGGTCTTCTCTACTTTCCGATCACGCCCACGTTCCCGCACCTCGGGCCGCTCGGCATGCTCGGTTACCTGCCCGCCAAGTTCCGCATCCGCTTCCTCGAGCCGATCCGCTTCGACGAGGAGGGCCTGCACGAGGACAAGGCGCTCGTGCAGACCATGGCCCACGAGGTTCGAGCGCGAATCCAGGAGGGCCTCTGGGACATGCTGGCCACCCGCAAGTCGGTCTGGTTCGGATGACTCCATCGCGACGGATCCTGGTGACAGGCCTGTCGACCTACTGGGGCGGACGGCTCGCCCAAGCGCTCGAGGCCTTCGACGAGGTGGAGGCCGTGATCGGCGTGGACAACGAGGAGCCGCACGTCGAGCTCGAGCGCACCGAGTACGTGAAGGTCGGCACGCAGCACGCGCTGCTCCGGCGCGTGGTCGAGGCCGCGGAGATCGACACCGTGGTGGACACCCGCCTGGTGGTCGACTCGAGCACCACGACGCCCGCCAAGGCGCACGAGAACAACGTGATCGGGACGATGAACATCCTCGCCGCCTGCAGCGGCGCCGACTCGCCGGTGCGCAAGGTGGTGTTCAAGTCCTCGGCCCACTACTACGGATGCGAGCAGGACGATCCAGCCTTCTTCGACGAGAGCATGCCGCGCTCGCATCGGCCGGGCACGAGCATCGAGCGGGACGTGGTGGAGGCCGAGGCGTCGATCGGGGACTTCGCCGAGAAGAACCCGGACGTGGCCGTGACGGTCCTGCGCTTCGCGAACGTGCTGGGCCCGAGCGTGCGGACCTCGCACATCGGGCTCTTCTCGCTTCCGGCCGTGCCGATGATCCTGGGCTTCGACCCTCGCTACCAGTTCGTGCACGAGGACGACGTGGTCCACGCGCTGGAGCACGCCGTGGGACGCGGAATTCCCGGCGTGTACAACGTGGCGGGCGACGGCGTGCTCGCGCTCAGCGAGGTGGCGGGGCTTCTGGGCAAGCCCTACGCCCCGATCCTGCCCCCCTGGGGCACCGGCCTCGCCGCCGCGGCCCTGCGGCGCGTGGGAGTGCGGATCCCCCCAGAGGCCATGAATCAGCTGCGCTTCGGCCGCGGCCTCGACAACCGCCGCTACAAGGCAGCGGGCTTCCACTACCAGCACACAAGCCGCGAGGCGGTGCTCAAGCTCGGCGAGCACCTTCGGCTCACCCCTCTGATGCGCGGCGGCCCGGAGCCCTACCGGTACGAGCGCGAGGTGGAGGAGTTCCTGCGCTGGAGCCCGCACGTGCGCAGCGCCCGCGACGCGCAGGGGCAGGCGCTCAGCCGCTCCCAGCTCGTGGAGCTCCAGCGCCTGCTCGCCGGCTTCGACCTCGATGCCGACCCGGGGGAAGGGCCCGAGGAGCATGAGCGCCGTCAGGCCGTGGTGGAGGAGCAGGCGGGCGAGGCCCGGCGCGTGGCCGACGAGGCGATCGAGCGGGCTGCCAGGGCCGAGCGCCGCGTGGCAGAAGCGCTCGAAGACCCGCGCGAGCGGGCCCAAACCGCGCGCGAGCCGGCGCCGCCGGCCGCTCCCGTGGCGGTCGAGGAGCCGCCTCCGGTGGCCGCCCCCGGCGCGCCGGTGGAGCATTACGACGACCTGGCCGCCGAAGAGGTGATCGCGCTGCTCGGGTCGCTCGAGGCCGACGACCTGGCCGCCCTGCGCGAGCACGAGCGCGATCACGCCCAACGGGACGGGGTGCTGGCGGCGATCGACTCGGTCCTGGCCCGGTCCGGACCCCTCACCTAATGCCCTAGGCGGTAGTTCGAGCGCACCTTCCCGGCGTCTGGACGTGCGTGACGGTCGTCGGCGACCTCGCCGGACTCACGTACGACTCCGGCCACCGCCACCCGCGCCCAGCCACTCGGGAAGCTGAAGCCGACCTTCCGCCTCAGGACATTGGCGCGCAAGCGCGGCTGCAGGCTCGTCTGGCGCCCTGACCGCGCCCTAGACTCTGCAGACGCGGCATCGACGCCGCGTTGTCGCCATGAAGCAGAGGTCGCTCATCTTCGTTGTCGTGCTGGTTGTCGCCCTGCTGGGCGGCACGGTCGCGGCCGTGGCCTACGACAGCTCGCGTGACGACCTGATCGCCTCCGGAGTGACCGTCGCGGGCGTGGATGTCGGCGGCATGCGCGCCCGCCAGGCGCAGAGGATCATCGCCCGGGAGCTGCGCGCTCCGCTCAGCCGTCCCGTGGCGGTGATGCACGGCGACTGGCGCTTCGAGCTAAGCGCGCGCCAGGCCGGCGTGGAGGCCGACGTTCAGGGCATGGTCGACGAGGCGCTCGAGGCGAGCCGCGAGGGCAGCATCGTCAGCCGGGTGGCCCGCGACCTCACCGGCGGCGACGAGAACGCCCAGATCCCGCCGCGCGTCACCTACTCGCGGGCGGCCGTGGAACAGCTGGTGGAGCGGGTGGTCACGCGCGTGAACCGGCCGCCTCAGGACGCGAAGATCGAGTTCCCGTCGCTCGACCGGGTCAAGGAGCAGCCCGGCTGGAAGGTCGACGCGGCCGCGCTCGAGCAGCGCGTGGAGCAGGCGCTGAGCGTCCCTGGCGTGGATCGGCGGGTCGACGCCCCCGTGGAGCGGCTCCAGCCGAAGGTGACCCGCGCGCAGCTCGCGCGGAAGTACCCGGTCCTGCTCGTGGCCGACAGGAACAACTTCAAGCTGCGCCTCTACAAGAAGCTGCGGCTCTCGCACACCTACACCGTGGCGGTCGGCGCGCTCGGGTTCGACACCCCGGCGGGGATGTACCACATCCAGAACAAGGCGATCGACCCCGCCTGGCACGTTCCGCAGAGCGACTGGGCCGGCGACCTCGCCGGCACCGTGGTTCCCGGGGGCGTGCCCGACAATCCGCTCAAGGCACGCTGGATGGGCATCTTCGACGGCGCGGGCATCCACGGCACCGACCAGACCTACTCGCTCGGGAGCGCCGCCTCGCACGGCTGCATCCGGATGGCGGTGCCGGACGTGATCGAGCTGTACGACCAGGTTCCGGTCGGCGCACCGATCTACATCGCCTGAGCGCCGTCCACGCCGATCTGGTCGATCGGGACCTCCTCCCAGCCCTGTTCTTCCAAGAGGGTCTGGCGACCGATGTGTCGAATGCAGAGTGTGCCGATGTATATCCCGCGCACAGGCTTCCGCAGCACCGCGTACCACATCGTGGAGGCGTCGCTGGGTCCCTGGATCGCATGCCAGGGGGCGACGGGACGGTGGGTCGGGTCAGTCAGTCCGGCCTCCGCCAGCTGATTCCGTGTGGCCACCCTTCCGTCCTGCGTGTTGACGAAGAACACTCCCACTTCCACAGAGGCTAATTGGGCCGCGGCGCTGGCCGGCTTCGACGCCTGGCAGCGCGCCCGCGGCATGGGCGAGCGCACCCGCCGCGCGTACGGCGTGGACCTGGCGCAGCTCGCCGACTGGGCGGCCGCGCAGGACCTGGCGCCGGAGGTACTGGGCCATCGCGAGCTGCGCCGCTTCGCCGGCGTGCTGTCGGAGCGCGGTTCCTCGCGCTCCACGATCGGACGCAAGCTGGCCGCCTTTCGCGCCTTCTACCGCCACCTGGTCGAGCGCGGGAGCCTCGAGGCGAACCCCGGCGATCTCGTCGCGTCACCGCGGCGCGACTCGTATCTGCCGCGTGTGCTCAGGAGCGGGGAGGTCTCGGAGCTGCTCGAGCGCGTGCCCGTGATCGGGCCTCTCGACGTCCGTGACCGTGCGCTCTTCGAGCTGGCTTACTCGGCGGGCCTGCGGGCACAGGAGCTCGTGGATCTGGACGTGGACGCGATCGACCCGGACGCCGAGGAGGTGCGTGTGGAGGGCAAGGGCGGAAAGACGAGGGTGATCCCGGCCGGAGAGCCCGCGTGGCGGGCGCTCGAGCGCTACCTCGAACGCGCGCGACCTGCCCTGTCCGAGGCCGGAGAGGGCGAGCGAGCGCTGTTCCTGTCGAAGACCGGCCGCCGGCTCTCAACCTCGGACGTACGCCGCCGGCTGGGGCTCCAGGCACGGCGAGTGGCGCTCCAGGGCGGTGTGTCCCCGCACACGCTCAGGCACTCGTTCGCCACGCACATGCTGGAGGGAGGCGCCGACCTCCGGACCATCCAGGAGCTGCTCGGCCACGCATCCGTCAGCACGACCCAGACGTACACTCGGGTAGAGTCGAAGCGCCTCAAGTCCGTGTACTCGCGCGCCCACCCACGCGCCTAACCGGAAAGACCGTTCGTGGAGACGAACCTCAAGGCGATCGAGCTAAGAGACCTGTGGCGCCGTTACAAGGACGAGCGCGACGAGAAGGCGCGCGAGCGCCTCGTTATCGCGTACTCGCCGCTCGTCAAGTACGTCGCCGGCCGCATGTCGAGCGGCCTGCCCTCGCACGTGGAGGAGTCGGACCTCATCTCCTACGGGCTGCTCGGCCTGATCTCGGCGATCGAGCGCTTCGAGCCGGAGCGCGAGATCAAGTTCGAGACCTTCGCGGTCACCCGCATCAAGGGCTCGATCATCGACGAGCTCAGGTCCCTCGACTGGGTGCCGCGCTCGGTCCGGACCAAGGCGCGTGAGATCGAGCGGGCCAACGCGAAGCTCGAGCACGAGCTCCACCGGGCGCCCACCGACAAGGAGATGGCCTCGGCGCTCGAAACGACCGTGGAGGAGTTCCAGGAGTCGCTGGTGCGGATCTCGAACTCCTCGGTGGTGGCGCTCGACGAGCTCTGGACCGTGTCGGACGCGTCGGGCGACCAGGTGTCGCTGCTCGACACGATCCAGGATCCCCATGCGGCGGACCCCGCGCAGGAGATGGACACGACCGAGATGAAGGACCGGCTGGCCGACGCGATCGCGCGGCTGCCGGAGCGGGAGAAGCTCGTCGTCGCCCTCTACTACTACGAGAACCTGACCCTCCGAGAGATCGGCGAGGTGCTCGGAGTCACCGAGTCCCGCGTCTCCCAGCTGCACACCAAGGCCGTCCTGAGGCTCAAGTCCCGCCTCCAGGGCGACCCGTTGACCGAGCCGGACTAGAGGCGAGCCGGTTCCCTACGGGATCGTCGACCAGTCGGGAGACGTGTCGTTCGCCTCGTGCTCGGTCAGGTTCGTCTGCCCGCTGCCGTTGGCGTCCATCACGTAGATCTCACCCGCATCGTCTCCGCCGCGGAGCGAGTGGAAGGCGATCTTGCTGCCGTCCGCGGACCAGGTGGGATCGACGTCGAATTCCTCGTTGTCGGTGATATTGGTCTGGTCGGTGCCGTCCGCGTCCATGACGTAGATCTCCCAGTCGCCACCGTCAGGGAGGGCGCTGTAGGCGATCTTGTCGCCGTCCGGGGACCAGGCGGGCTTGCCTTCACCGTCAGCGGGGTCCAGGGTGTTGGTGAGATTCGTCTCGTTGCTGCCGTCCGCGTCCATGACCCAGATGTCATCGATCCCGAGCTCGGGAGTGCTGTCCCGATTGGAGTTGAAGGCGATCTTGGTGCCGTCCGGCGACCACGCTGGGCGGGAGTCGACGTTGTCGGTCCCGACCTGGTTGGTGAGCGGCGACTGGTTGGAGCCGTCGGCGTCCATCACCCAGATCGAGCAGAACTCGCCGCAGCGGGTGAAGGCGATCTGATCGCCATCCGGGGACCAGGCGGGATCGCCGCCGCCGGCCGGGTCGTCGGTCAGGTTGGTCTGGTCGGTCCCATCCGGGTCCATCGCCCAGATCTGGCCGTCACGGTAGAACGCGATCCTGCTGCGGTCGGGCGACCACGCGGGCGTTGCCTCGGCCTCCGACTCGCTGTTGGTGAGGTTCTCGGCGTGGTTCCCACTCGAGTCCATGACCCAGATGTCGTAGCTCGTGTTGTCGCGGTTCGAGACGAACGCGATCAGCGAGCCGTCCGGCGCCGGGTCGGTAGTGAAGGTCCGGTGGTTGCTGCAGATCCTGGGTGGGCTCTCCTGGGCGTCCTTGACGCAGAACTGGAAGTGGTAAGTGGTGTCCGCGGTCAGACCGGTGACCGGCTCGGAGACCGGATGCGGTTCCTCGTCGCTGATGGCGATCGTTCCGTGCGGCGTCTCGGAGTCGTAGGCCTCCGTCACCCCGTAGCGCCACCAGTACTCGGTGTCACCGTCGAGATTCGAGTAGACGTTGCCGTGCAGCGTCGCGCCCGTGTCTGTCACGTCGCTCGTCTCGAGCGGCTCGCCGACAGCACACGCGGTCAGCCCCAGGACGAGCAGGCAGGGCAACAGCAATCCGGCACGGAGCGAGCGGCGAAGGGACACTTGCGAACCTCCCCGGCGGTGGGATGCGAGTCCAGGGCAAACGTAACCCCAGCAGCTGGAGGGAGCAAGCGGGGGCAGGGCCAAATTCCGCCAGTTGCGCGTATCGCACGGAGAGATAGGCTGCCCTCGAACCTCGAGGGAAGGAGCGGGATGGCGCACGAATCGCCGAAAAGGATCCGCAACGTGGCCTTGCTCGGCCACCGGGGCAGCGGTAAGACGTCCGTGAACGAGGCGCTCTTGTTCGAAGCGGGCACGATCAACCGGCTGGGCTCGGTGGCTGACGGCACAACCGTCTCCGACGCGGCGTCGGACGAGAAGTCGCGCGAGATGTCGATCTCCGCGAGCCTCTCGTCGTTCCGCTGGGACGACCGCAAGATCAATCTCGTGGACACCCCCGGGGAGCCGAGCTTCCTCGCCGATGCGCTGGCGTCGCTGCGCGTGTGCGAGGGAGCCGTGTTCGTCGTGAACGGGGTGATGGGCGTGGAGGTGACCACCGACCGCCTCTGGGAACGAGCCGACGAGCTCGGCCTCGCCAGGCTCATCTTCGTGAACATGCTCGACCGCGAGCGCGCGGACTTCTTCCGCAGCCTCGAGTCGCTGAAGCAGGCATTCGGCCAGCACGTGGTGGCCACCGAGATCCCGATCGGCTCCGAGCACGAGCTCGAGGGCGTGATCGACCTGGTGGACATGAAGGCCTACCGCTATGACGGCACCGGGCCCGGCGCCGCGCAGGAGATCGACATCCCCGAGGACCTGCGCGCGCGTGCCGACGAGTACAGGGAAAAGCTGATGGACGAGGTGGCGGAGGTCTCCGACGAGCTGATGGAGCGCTACCTCGACGGGCAGGAGATCTCCCACGAGGAGACCGTGAGCGCGCTCAAGACCGGGGTCACCGAAGGGCGCATCTTCCCCGTCACCTGCGGCGCCGCCACCCGCAACCTCGGGATCAACAGGCTGCTCGACGCGTTCGTGGAGGACCTTCCCTCGCCCGCCAAGAAGGGACCGGTGGAGCTCGACGGGATGACGCTCGAGCCGGACGAGTCGAAGGACATGGTGGCCTTCGTCTTCAAGACCCTGGCCGACCCGTTCGCCGGCCGCCTCAACCTGTTCCGCGTCTACCAGGGCGTGATCGGGCACGACAGCCAGGTGCACAACTGCAGGGCGCACGTGAAGGAGCGCGTCGGGCAGCTGCTGATGCCGCAGGGAAAGGACTCCGAGCACGCCGAGGAGTTCGGCCCGGGGGACATCGGCGCCGTGGCGAAGCTGAAGGAGACCCGCGCGGGGGACGTGCTCTCGTCCAAGGACGCGGAGATCCCGCTGAGGATGCCCGAGATGCCCAGGCCGGTGATGGCGTTCGCGATCGAGGCCAAGGCCAAGGGCGACGAGGAGAAGATGGGCACCGCCCTGCGCCGCCTCCAGGAAGAGGACCCGACGATCGACTTCCACCGCGACCTGCAGACCGGCGAGCAGATCGTGGCCGGCCTCACCCAGATCCACGTGGAGGTCATCGTGGACCGGATGAAGGAGCGCTTCGGCGCCGAGGTGGAGCTGCATCCGCCGCGCGTGCCCTACCGCGAGATGATCAAGGGGAGCGCGAAGGCGCACGCTCGCTACAAGAAGCAGACGGGCGGTCGCGGCCAGTTCGCCGACTGCCATATCGAGATCGAGCCGGTCGGCCACGAGGAGACGCTCGAGTTCGTGAACGCCATCAAGGGCGGGGTGATCCCCGGCGGCTTCATCCCGGCAGTGGAGAAGGGCGTGCAAGAGGCGATGCAGGCCGGGGTCGTCGCGGGCTTCCCCGTGAAGGGGGTGCGCGTGCGGCTCTTCGACGGCCAGCACCACTCAGTGGACTCGTCGGAGATGGCATTCAAGATCGCCGGCTCGATGGCGTTCAAGGACGCCATGCAGCACGCTCAGCCGGCGCTGATGGAGCCGATCATGACCGTGAGCGTGCTGGTGCCCGAGGACTGCGTTGGGGACGTGATCGGTGATCTGAACTCGCGTCGCGGGCGTCCGCTGGGCATGGAGCCGAAGGGCACGGTCACCGAGATCAAGGCCGAGGTGCCGATGGCAGAGCTGCTCGAGTACGCCCCCGATCTGCGCGCGATCACAGGCGGGCGCGGCGAGTACTCGATGGACCTGGCGCGCTACGAGGAGGTCCCCGCGCACGTGGCGCAGCAGGTTGTTGCGCGCGCCCAGGAGGCGCGCGAAGCCGTCAGGGCCTGAGCAGTCGGGCCACAGGCCCCTATGATCGACAGCCGGTGAAGAAGGAGCTGCGACCCGTCCACGACGCCCTCAACTGCGAGGTGTGCGGTCGCACGATCCTCAAGGGGGAGCGCACGGAGAACTATCTCGCGCCCGGCGGCCACCGCAACCTGGTCTGCGAGCTGTGCTCAGGACGCGCCGAGAACGCCGGCTGGATTCGCGAGTCGGCGGCGGGCAGCCTGCCCACGCGGCTGCCACGCGAGGAGCAGCGGCGCTCGTTCCTCACGCGTCTCCGGCGCAGGCGCCCGGAGCCCTCCTACCAGGCGTCCTCGCGCCCGCCGCGCGAGGTGGAACCGCCACAGCAGGCCAACGGCGACGACCCGGCCGGCGTGGAGGAGCCCGTCGCTCCGCCTCGGGCGCGCTCGCGCCCGAAGGACCCGCGCCGCGTGCACGCGGTGCCCACCACCGCCGAGGTCAAGGTCGAGCGCGCGCTGGAGCTCTTCAACGATTCCGACCACCAGCGCACCATCGCCGGCCTGCGCCGCACGCTCGGCGACCCCTGGATCAGCGCGCTCCCGGACGAGGATCAGGCCAGTGCCGTGTCCGTCGTGGTGGCGTGGGAGCTGTCCTGGTATCGCTACCGGGTGGACCTGGGCGATGAGTCCCAGCCGGTCACGATGCTGGACAAGGGGGAGGAGATCGAGCAGATCGACGAATATCTACGCGAGTGGAACGCTTCGCTCGACCAGAGCGGTCGGGTGCTCGCGGGACACACCGCCACCGATGGAGGTTCGGAAGCTTGATCTACTGCGTCGTGCCCCAAGCACTTGCCGGTGAGCTCTACGACAAGCTCGCCGACTATTACCGCGATGACCCGCACGTGGAGGTCATCATCGACCGCCGCGCGCAGGGCGGGAACCCGGGCGACCATCCGTCACACGCCGATCGCCGCCGGCGCCGCCCCAAGGGCAGCTTCCCGGTGATCGAGGCGCCGACCGCCGAATAACGGTCTTGCTGGACAAGGTCGTCGTGCACGTGGACGGGGGCGCGCGTGGGAACCCCGGTCCCGCGGCGGCGGCCGCCGTGGCCACAGCGCCGGATGGCGGCGAGCTGGCCGAGCGCTCGGCCTACATCGGCGAGACGACCAACAACGTGGCCGAGTACCGGGCGCTGCTCCTGGGGCTCGAGCTCGCCCGCGAGCTGGGCGCTCGTGAGGTCGAGGTCGTGAACGACTCGGAGCTCGTCGCGCGCCAGGTGGGCGGCGAGTACAAGGTCAAGAACGCCGGCCTGAAGCCGCTGTTCCTGGAGGCCATGCGCACGCTGCGCGAGTTCGACGCCTGGGCCGTGCGATCGGTGCGGCGCGAGCACAACGAACGCGCCGACGAGCTCGTGAACGAGGTCCTGGACTCAACGCGCCGTTAGGGCGTGAAGTACATCGGGTTGGGCAGCTTGTACGTCTTGAGCGAGTAGCCGCCCTTGAGGTCGCTGCGCTGGTCGCCCAGGTTGGCCAGGATCCGGTAGCCCTTCCGCTGGATGCGCTTGCGGGCACCCGACTTGTACGGGACCACCGAGTGGTTGTCGTCGCTCGTGGGCTTCAGGTCGAGGTTCAGCTTGCCCTTGTAGCCGGCGTACCGGAGGCCGGTCACGGTCAGCGCCCGCAGCGGCTCCGGGCGGCCGGTGATGAAGAACACGGCCACCTTCTGCTTTCGCGCCCAGTTGTACAGCGAGCGCACCTGGCGGATCGCCGGGAGGTCGGTCTGCACCGCGCACGACGTGGCGCCCTCGAAGTCGAGCGCCTTCGCGCAGGCGTAGAGCGATACCGACGTGTCGTCGATGTCGAGCACGATCGCCGGCTTCTTCGGACGCGGCTTCTCATGCGACGTGAGCCAGCTCTTCACGAAGCTCTTGGCCTTGGTCACCTGCTTCGCGGTGTCCGCGTTCCACTCGCCGGAGTCGTGGTAGGCCACGATCTGCGCGGGGGTGGCCGGCGCCTTGGGCTCCTTGGCACCCGACGTGCCGGCCACGAGCAGCGCCACCAGCGTGAACATGCAGCAGACGAGGGTGGCGGTGCGGCCCGGGAGCACGACGCGGGACTCTAGGGGAACGCCGGCCGGCCCGCGAGGGTCACGTAGGCGAGCACAGCGGCGGCCGCCGAGACCGCGATCACGATCGCCATCGGCACGGCCGTGCCGGTGCCGGCCACCCCGACGAGCGGGGCTGAGAGCGCGCCGAACACGAACTGGCAGAGGCCGAGCAGCGCAGAGGCGCTGCCGGCGCGGTCTGGATGGTCCGCCATCGCCAGTGCCGACGCGTTCGGGAACACCAGGCCCACGCTCGCCACCACGAGGAACAGCCCGAGCAGCACGCCGGGAAGGCCGTCTCCAGCCAGCACGCTGGCGAGCAGCACGAGCGCACCGATCGCCTGAACCGCGAGCCCGGCGGCCAGGAGGCGCGCCGGGCCCACGCGGCCGACCAGGCGGCCGCTCACGGCGCTCATCGCCATGATCCCGGCGGCGTTGGCGCCGAACACGAGGCTGAACTCCGTGGCCGAGAGGCCGTGAATCTCTTGGAGCACGAACGGCGATCCCGCGATGTAGGCGAACATCCCCGCGAACACCAGCCCGCAGGACAGCACGTAGCCCACGAACCGGCGGTCGGACAGCAGGACGGTGAAGGCCCGGCGCGTGGTCGCCAGCCCGCCGCCGTGGCGGCGCTCGCGCGGCAGCGTCTCGGGCAGGGCCACCGCCGCCACCGCGAGGAGCACGAGCCCGGCCGCGGCCAGCACGACGAAAACGCCGCGCCAGTCGGTCACGTGGAGCAGCTGGGCGCCCACGATCGGAGCCAGGATCGGCGCCAGGCCGTTCACGAGCATCAGGACGGCGAAGAAGCGCGCCAGGGCGTCCCCGGAGTGGAGGTCACGCGCGATCGCCCGCGCGAGGACGATGCCCACCGCCCCCGCCACGCCCTGGAGCAGCCGGGCGCCGATGAGCGACCACACGTCGGGCGCGGCGGCGCACAGCAGCGACGCGATGGTGAATCCCGCCAGACCGGCGAGGAGCGGCCGCCGGCGCCCGAGCGCATCGCTCGCCGGGCCCGCGAGCAGCTGGCCCGCCGCGAGGCCGAACAGGCAGGCCGTGAGCGTGAGCTGAGCCTCCGAGGCAGAGGCACCGATGTCCCGGCTGAGCTGGGGCAGGCCGGGCAGGTAGGTGTCCATCGACACGGGCCCGAATGCCGAGAGAGCACCGAGGATCAGGACGATCCGCGACGAGCGCAGGGGCTTGGGCGGCGCGGGGCTCGACATGGGCGCGCACCCTACGCGTCCGGGCTCGTGCGACCCGAGGGAGAAAGACGGCCGCGGAATCTTGGACAGGGGGATAATGCCCTCCGTCCGGGCACGGACTAGCTTTGGAGTCGCCCGCTATCAATCCGGTCGATCTTGCGTGCTCGCGCGCACGCCCGTAGGAGGCCCGTCTCGCAACATGGCAACCATCCGTCAGAAGAACGTCACCGCCGCCCAGTGGAGCCCCAACGGCGCCGCCCTCGGCGTAGCCGATCTCTCGCAGCCGGGCAACAACCCGTTCGGCGCCAACGTCTTCTCGCTGGCTGTCCAGCGCCAGCGGCTCCCCAAGGACGTCTTCCAGCGCCTGCAGCGCACGCTCGAGAAGGGCGAGGCCATCGACCCCTCGCTCGCGGACGCGGTGGCGGCCGCGATGAAGGACTGGGCACTCGAGAAGGGCGCCACCCACTTCACGCACTGGTTCCAGCCGCTCACCGGCCTGACGGCCGAGAAGCACGACTCCTTCTTCAACCCCGCCGGTGAGGGCACCGCGCTCGCCGAGTTCTCGGGCAAGGAGCTGATCCAGGGCGAGCCGGACGCCTCGTCGTTCCCGACGGGCGGCGTGCGCGCGACCTTCGAGGCGCGCGGCTACACGGCCTGGGATCCCACCAGCCCGGCGTTCATCCTCGAGAACCCGAACGGCGCGCTGCTCTGCATCCCCACCGCGTTCGCGTCCTGGACCGGTGAGGCGCTCGACGCGAAGATCCCGCTGCTGCGCTCCATGGACGCGCTCTCGCGCGCGGCCATCCGGGCGCTGCGCCTGCTGGGCGACGACAGCGCCGAGCGCGTGTTCACCACGGTCGGGCCGGAGCAGGAGTACTTCCTGATCGATGAGCAGTACTACTTCGAGCGCCCCGACCTGGTGACCACGGGCCGGACGCTGTTCGGCGCCCAGCCGCCCAAGGGCCACGAGCTGGACGACCACTACTTCGGGTCGATCCCCGAGCGCGTGCTCGCCTACATGATGGAGGTGGAGCTCGAGCTCGCGAAGCTCGGCGTCCCCGTCAAGACCCGCCACAACGAGGTGGCGCCCGGCCAGTACGAGCTGGCGCCGGTGTTCGAGAACTCGAACGTGGGGTCCGACCACCAGCAGCTGACCATGCAGTTCATGATGAGCGTGGCCCGCAAGTACGGCCTCGTGTGCCTGCTGCACGAGAAGCCGTTCGCCGGCGTGAACGGCTCCGGCAAGCACAACAACTGGTCCATGGGCACGGACACGGGCGGGAACCTGCTCGAGCCCGGCGACAGCCCGTCGGAGAACATCAACTTCCTGTTCTTCTGCGCGGCCGTGATCCAGGCCGTCAACAAGCACCAGGGCCTGGTCCGGGCGTCGGTCGCGGCCATCGGCCAGGACCACCGCCTGGGCGCGAACGAGGCACCCCCGGCGATCATCTCGATCTTCCTGGGCGGCGAGCTCGAGAAGGTGTTCGACGCGATCGCATCCGGTGTGGGCGACCCGCACACCCCGGGGTCGTTCCTCGGGCTCGGCACGCCGGTGTTGCCGCCCCTCCCGCTGCACGGCGGGGACCGCAACCGCACCTCGCCGTTCGCGTTCACCGGGAACAAGTTCGAGTTCCGCGCGCTCGGGTCGAGCATGTCGCTCGCCTTCCCGAACACGGTGCTGAACACGATCGTCGCGGAGGCGATCGACGAGCTGGCCGACGACCTCGAACGCGCGCCCGGGGCGGACATCGCGGAGAAGGTGACCGCGGTGGTGAAGGACGCCTACCTCGCCAACAAGCAGGTGCTCTTCGGCGGCGACAACTACTCGGACGACTGGCATGCCGAGGCGGAGCAGCGCGGGCTCAAGAACCTGCGCACGACGCCGGACGCCCTGCCCGAGGTCCTGGCGGAGTCCACGCTGGCCGCATTCGAGAAGTACGAGGTGCTCTCCGAGCGCGAGCTCGAGTCCCGCTACGAGGTCTGGGTCGAGCAGTACGTGATCCGGGCGAACATCGAGGCGGAGACCAGCGCCGCGATCGCGCGCACGGTGCTGCTACCGGCCGTCCTGCGCCATCTCGCGCTGATCGACGCGGCCGAGGTGCCGAGCCTGGCCGAGGAGGTGCGCCCGGCCGCCGAGGAGCTGGTCGAGGCGATCCGGGGGCTCGAGAGCGCGAACGGCTATCCGGACGGTGTGGAGGGCCTCGAGCTCGCTGTGTACGCCCGCGACAGCCAGCTGGTCGCGATGGCCAAGGTCCGCGAGGTGGCGGACAGGCTCGAGAAGCTCGTGGCCGACGACCTCTGGCCGCTGCCGAAGTACAGCGAGATCCTGTTCGTGCGCTAGCCGCCCGAGGCGGCGGCAGACGTCGGCGCCCCGCCGCAATCCGTGCGGCGGAGCGCCGATTGGGTCAGCGGTGCTTGCCTAGGTCGATCTGCGCGCGGATCTCGCCACCCGGACGGTCGACCGAGTGAACGTTCACGTACGTCGCGCCGGCGCGGATGGCGTCGACGAACTCCGCGAACTCCCCGGCGGCGATTCCCTGGGGCTGAGCACCCGGGCCCACGTCTCCCGGCCGCAGCGAGCCGGTCACGGTCCCACCATCGGCAGGACACGGGGGCGGCGAGGTGCCGGCCGGCGCGTTGCCGAGGTTCGTGCACAGGAACGCGACGATCGCGCCGTTGTTGGTGGCGTTCTCGAAGTGGATATGGGACTGCGTGGCCGGCGACTCGAGGTCGTCGTAGCTGAGCCGGTACCGGATGTCCTGGCCCGACCGGTTCACCCACGCACGGAACTCACCGGTCCCCGGCGTCGACAGTGCCGGAACCTCCTCGTAGCCGGTCAGCGACTCGCTGATCTTCTGTCCGCCGGTCGCCACCGCGACCGCGCCGACCGTAAGGGCGCCCACCACTGCCGCGGCGATGGCGAGCTTCACGCGAGCATTCCTCACAGCGCTCCTCCTCCACAGGGGACATGGTGGGAGGGTGTACGCGTACGGCCTGGCGGCGGTTCGATGGCGACTACGCTTGCTGTCATGAGGTTTCTCGGACGTGTTCGCCGCCGCGCATCGCGCGTCCGACCCGTGGCCGACCCGCAGGCCGAGAGCGCCGCGGATCAGCTGGCCATCGCCCACTACGACCGGCTCGGGGAGCGGAGGGTCATCGCCCAGCTGACGCACCTGTCGCGGGACGAGCTGGCCGAGGTGGAGGCGTACGAGCGCTCCCACCGGGCACGTGCCGCGGTGCTGGAGGCGCTCGACTACGCGCGCCGGGGTGGGGTTGACGCGGTCACGGCCAAGGCGGTGGGGGACTTCGAGCGCAGCGTGGCGGGCCGGCGCTCCGGGCCCGACGGCGGCGGCGACGGCCGCCACGAGCTGGACGCCCTGCGCCAGGAGGCGCGCTACCAGCGCGAGCGCCTCGAGCTGTACCGCGCCAAGATGTACGGCGGGCGCGCGGTGAGCGACACCAAGCTGAGGGAGCTGCAGCGCGGCGCTGACGGCGCCGCCGCACGGCTCAAGCGGGCCGAGGACGCGGAGAAGAGCTAGCTCAGCGCAGGCGGGCGGCTTCGGCGCGTAGCCTCGCCGCGTTCACCTCGCGGGTCAGCGTCGCGGTGTCGTAGGCGCCCTGGTGGCGCTTCCCGTTGATGAAGAACGTGGGGGTGCCGGCCACGGCGCTGGCGTCGGCGCTCGCCACGTCCTCGCTCACCCGCGGTGCGTGCTCGTGGCGCCTCAGGTCCTCCCAGAAGCGCTCGACGTCCAGCCCGATCTCGCCGGCATAGCGCCCCAGGTCGGGAGGCTGGAGCGCGTCCTGGTTGTCCAGCAGCTTGTCGTGCAGCTCCCAGAACCTGCCCTGGGCTGCGGCCGCCTCGGCCGCCTCGGCCGCCATCTGCGCGCGCGGGTGCACGTCGTTCAGCGGCAGGTGCCGCCACGCATAGCGGAGGTCGTCTCCAAAGGAGTCGAGCAGCTCGCGGATCACCACCTCCGCCTGCCCGCAGTAGGGACATTGGTAGTCGCCGTACTCCACGAGCGTCACGGGCGCGTCCTCGGGACCGCGAACGTGGTCGCGCTCCTCCTCGACGTCGTCCGACAGGTCGAGCAGCTCGTCCGCGGTGCCCGCCAGCTGGCGGGCCCTGACCGAGGCGGGCAGCCTCGCGATCGCTCGGAACACGATCCAGCTCACGAGCGACGCGAGCATCGCGGCGCCCAGCACGCCCAGCTTGGCCTCGTCCAGCCGCTGGCCCGTGAACGCCTGCGTCGAGATGAGCAGTGAGACCGTGAAGCCGATGCCCGCCACGGCGCCGCCGCCGACGATCGTCGGCCAGCTGAGCGACAGGCGCAGCCCGCCGAGCCAGGACCGCGACGCGAGCCAGGCGGCGGTGACGATGCCCAGCGGCTTGCCGATCACGTAGCCGAACACGATCCCCAGCGTGATGGGCGACGTGACCGCGTCCCGCAGCAGCTCCTCGTCCACGTGGATGCCCGCGTTCGCCAGCGCGAACAGCGGCACGATGACGAAGCCGGTCCAGGGGTGGAGCCTGTGCTGGAGCCGCTCGTTCGCCGAGATGGCGGACGCGACGCTGAGCTGGGCGGATCGAGCCAGCTCGGGGGTGGGCTGCTCCCGGAACGAGCGCGTCAGCTCGGTCACCCGTTCGAGGTCGCTCCGTGCGGGCGGGTACGCGCTCGTGACGAGCCCGGCCGCGAGCCCGGCGATCACAGGGTCGACGCCGGACTTGTGGAGCGCAGCCCAGAGCGCCAGGCCGAGCCCGAGCGCGGCCGGCATGCGCCAGGTGGTCGGGGCGAACCTCAGCGCGACCAGCGCTGCGAACAGCGCGAGCGCGACCGCCAGCGGCAGGAAGGAGACGTCCTCGGTGTACACGGTCGCGATCACGAGCAGCGCAACGAGGTCGTCGATCACCACGATCGTGAGCAGGCGCACGCGAAGCCGCGTGGCGCCCGAGGCCACCAGCGCGAGAACGCCGAGGGCGAAGGCCGTGTCCGTGGACATGGCCGCGCCCCAGCCCACAGCACCCGGGCCCCCGGCGTTGAAGGCGAGGTAGATGGCGACGGGCGCCAGCATGCCGCCGGCCGCCGCGATCAGGGGGATCGCCACACGGCTGCGTTCGCGCAGATCGCCCATGTCGAGCTCGCGCTTGGCCTCGAGCCCGACCACGAGGAAGAAGAACGTCATCAGCCCCTCGTTGACCCAGTGCCGGAGATCCATCGAGATGCCGTCCCCCCCGAGGCGGATCGACAGCTCCGTGTCCCAGACGGACTCGTAGGAGCTCCACCACGGCGAGTTCGCCCACAGGAGGGCCGCCAGGGTCGCGCACAGGAGCGCCACCGCGCCGCCGGTCTCAGTGCGCAGGAAGTCCCTGGCGGGAGCCGCGAGGTTGCGAGCCCATGCGGTGCGGCCTGTGTATTGGGCGCTCATCGGCCGCCGGGATTGTGGCCGAAGGCCGCCGCTAGTGGACCGGCGAGCGCCGCTGCTCGTGAAGGAGCGCGTGGAGCGCGGTCAGCTCCAGCGGCCGGGCGAACAGGAAGCCCTGTCCGAGCGGGCATCCGAGCAGGCGAAGCGTGTCGCGCTGCTCGGGCAACTCGATCCCCTCGGCCACGAGCCGGAGGCCGAGGCTGTTGGCGAGCTCGATGATCCCCCGGACCATCGCCGGGTCGCCCTCGGGGTCGCCGAGCTCATGGACGAACGAGCGAGCGATCTTGAGGCCGTGAACGGGCAGGCGGCGCAGGTGGCTCAGTGAGGAGAAGCCCTCCCCGAAGTCGTCGAGCGTGAGGCGCACCCCGGTCCCCGTGATCCGGTCGAGCTTGGCGATCGCGAGCTCGGCGTTCTGCATGACCGACGACTCGGTCACCTCGAGCACGAGGCCGTCCGGCTCCAGTCCGGTCTCCCTGAGGGTGTCGCTCACCATCCGCTCGAAGTTCGGATCGTTGAGCTGCCGGGCGGACACGTTCACGCCCACCCGCACGTCGGGCGCGCCGTCCCTCCGCCAGGCGCGCGCCTGTGTGCAGGCCTCTTCGAGGATCCAGGCCCCGAGCGGCTTGATCATCCCCGTCTCCTCGGCGAGCGGGATGAACTCGAGGGGCGGCACCAGGCCATGCCCCGGCCTCTGCCATCGAAGCAGCGCCTCGGCGGCCGTGACCTCGCCGGTCTCGAGGCTCACGATCGGCTGGTAGTGGGCCACCAGCTGGTCGCGCTCCACCGCCTTGCGCAGGTCGTTGAGGATCGCGAGCCGCCCGACGGCGCGTTCCATGCCCGGATCGAAGAACTCGGAGCCGTTCTTGCCGTGCTCCTTCACGCGGTGCATGGCAAGGTCCGCGCGGCGCAGGAGCTCGTCCGCGTCGGCCGCGTCGCGCGACAGCGCGATTCCGATGCTCGCCGTGACCACGAGGTCGGAGCCGCCCGCGTGGAACGGGGCGTCGAATGCGCCGCGGAGGCGCTCCGCGGCGCCGAGTGCGTCATCGAGCCCGCGCACGCTCTCCAGCAGGACGGCGAACTCGTCGCCCGCCAGCCGGGCCACCGTGTCGGACGGGCGCACCGCCGCGGTCATGCGCGCGGCCGCCTCCTTGATCAGCTCGTCGCCGGCCGAGTGCCCGAGCCCGTCGTTCACCAGCGCGAAGTCATCCAGGTCGAGCACCAGCACGGCGATGCGCTCATCCGTGCCCGAGCTGCGATCCAGCGCATGTCCGATCCGGTCTTCGAGCAGCGAGCGGTTCGGTATCCCGGTGAGCGGATCCAGGAACGCCTGGCGCTCGAGCTGGTCATGGTGCTCCTGGAGCGTGCCCGCCATGCGGTTGAAGGTGTTCGCCATCTCATGCAGCTCGGCCGACGAGCTGATCGCCACACGGTGGCCGAGATGCCCGCTGCCGAAGGCCCGCGCGGCGCGGGTGAGCCGGTGGATCGGCCGCAACATCGCTCCGGTCAGGCGACGCAGCAGGAAGGCTGCGATCGCGACCGAGGCGAGCAGCGCAAGGAGTGCCACGAGGCCCTGGGTGCGTTGGAGGTCGCGAGTGTCCGTCAGATCCGCCTCGATCTCCTTCTGCGAGGAGTGCACCAGACGCTCCACGCCGCCGATCGCCCGGTTCATGCGGTCTTCGAACACGTCCTCGGGGTCCTCGGCGTTGTCCGTCGGCGAGCTGTCCGCCGGCCGGTTTGCCCGGAGCTGGCGCACGGCCGCCTGCCACGCGGCGGTCACCGCGCCGAGCCGCTCACGCTCGCCCTCCTCGTCGTACGAGGTCTCGTCGAGACTGATGTTCACCTGCCGCGCCGCCTGCCGGAAGTCCGCCAGGTCGTCGCGCTCGCCCTCCTCCATGTAGGTGCTCCCCGCGACCCTGGCTTCCTCCAGGGCCTGGAAAAGGGACACGGTCGCGTCGGCTTCGACCACGACCTCCTCGGCCAGCCGGTTCGAGGTCGCGGCCGAGTGGAGCAGTATCAGCCCGCTCGCGAGCGCGCCCACGAGGACCGGGGCGAGCACCGCCACGGCCAACACGAGCAGGCGCCGGCGCAGAGATGCCGGCCGGCGCGTCATGGGCGCGGCCTCGGAGCCGTCGTCGACCGCGGGCGTTTCGGGTTCGGCTCGCATGTTTCCCCTGCTACAGGGCCTATCGACAGGCCAGAGGTGCGCCTTGACCGACCGGTAGCCTCGCCGCCATGACCGGGCTGCCGGACCGACGGCGCCGACAGTTGGCGGTGGCCCTCGTGGTTCTCACGGCGCTGCTGCTCGCCGGTGCCGCCGTGTCGTGGTACCTGCGCTCGGCGATCGTCGACGAACGGGAGTTCAGCGCTCGCGCCACCGCCGCGCTCGACGATCCGGACCTGCGCATCGTCGTGGCCGACCGGGTGGTCGGCGCTCTCACGCGGACCGTCGCACCCGACGCTCTGGCAATTCGGCCGATCGTGGTTCCGGTGGTTGCGTCGCTGGCCGACACAGCCAGGTTCCGGGCGCTGTTCGCGCGCGTGATCAGGGCCCGGCACCGTGCTCTGGTCTCCGGCGAGACGACGTTCAGCCTCGAGCTCCCGATCGGCCAGGGCCTCGTGTTCGACGCGCTCGACCGGGTCGTGCCGCGCGTCGCCGCCAGGATCCCGCGGGATCTCAACGTGCCCGTGGTGCGTCTTGATCCGCGCGACTTCGAGCTCGACGCGGCGCGCGTGATCGACGATGTGGCGAGGTGGCGCTGGCCGCTGCTGGTTGCCGCGCTGCTGGCCGCGTCGGGCTGCGCCGTCCTCGCGGGAGGCCTGCGGCGCGCGCTCGTCTACGTGGGGATCGCCGTCACAGGGGCCGGCCTGATCGTCGCGGCGCTCGTCGCCGGCCTCGGCGAGTTCGTGGTGTCGCATGCCGCCCACGCGGCCGACCTCAGCGACGAGCGCGAGCGTGGAGCGGTGCGCGGCCTGTGGATGGGCCTCTTCTCCGACCTCCTCAGGGCCGGACTGGTGGCGGCGCTGGGGGGCGCCGTGGTCGCGGCGCTGGCCGCGCGCGGAGCGCCGGCCGTGGACCCGGCGGCGGGCTGGCGCTGGGCGCGGCGCACGGCGAGCTCGCCCGAGCCCGCCGCACGTTTCGGGCGTGCCGCTCTGCTGATCGTGGTCGGCGCCGCCCTAGTGGTCGAGCCCGCGCTGCTCGGCCGGGTCCTCGTGGTCGCCGGTGGCGTGCTGGTGGTGCTGGTCGGGATCTCGCAACTCGCCGGCGAGGGAACACCGGTGCCGGGCGCCGGCAAGCCCGGCGGCGCGTCGCCGGTGCTCCTGGCGGGCGTCATGGCCGGCGTGCTCGCGGTCACGGCGCTGGTGGTCGTGCTGCTGTTGCCCGGGCCGGGCGTCGCGACTGTCGAGAGCACCGGTCTGGCGGGCGCGTGCAACGGCTCGCGCGTCCTGTGCACGCGGCGGCTCGACCAGGTGGTGTTCCCGGCAACCCACAACTCGTACTCGGCCGCCGATGAGCCTGGCTGGTACTTCGCGAACCAGCGCCGCGGGATCGCCCGGCAGCTGCGCGACGGGATCCGCGCCTTCCTGATCGATATCCACTACGGCGCGCCGGACCCGGGGAGCGGGCGGATACGCACCGACCTGCAGGCGGAGGGCTCGTCGCAGAACAAGGTCGCGCGCGAGCTGAGTCCGAGAGCCCTCGCGACCGCGGAGCGCCTGGTGGGGCGTGCCGGCGTCGGCCAGGCAGAGGGCGAGCCGCGTCCGTATCTCTGCCACACGCTCTGCGAGCTCGGGGCCGAGCCGCTCGACGAGCAGCTCCGGCTGTTCGCCGACTTCCTCGACGCCAACCCGCGCGACGTGATCGTCCTCTTCGTCGAGCCGTACGTGCCTGTCAAGGAGATCGAGCAGGGCCTGCGGGCCACCGGCCTGCTCGACCAGGCGGCCACGATGCGGAGCGACCGCCCGCTCCCGACCCTCGGCAGGCTGATCCGGGGCCGAACCCGTCTCGTCGTCCTGGCTGAGCAGGACGGCGGCGCCCGTCCGTGGTACCTGCCGGGGTTCTCGTTCGCGCAGGACACGCCGCTCGGGGCGACGGCGGGGTCCGAGCTGCGCTGCGACCGCTTTCGCGGGGAGCCCGACAGCCCGCTGTTGCTCGTCAACCACTGGATCGACTCCTTCCCGCCGTCACCCTCCCGGAACGAGCGCATCGGCGGCGCGTTCCTCGAGCGGCGGCTGGAGCGCTGTGAGCGGGAGCGCGGCCGGCCGCCGAACCTGGTGGCCGTCGACTTCTACGAGAACAGCGACGTGGTCGAGATCGCGCGGGACATGAACGCGAGATGAGCGGGACGCCCACCTACGAGCTGGCGCGCGTCGGCCTCAGCGACGGGTCGGAGACCACGGTCTACCTCGTGCGCCATCCGCTGGCCACCACCACCGTGCGGGTGGTCTGCTTCCCCGAGCCCCAGCGGCTGGACCACTGGTGCGCCGCGCATGGACACCCTGAGGCGATGGTCGCCGGCTTCTTCCTCCGGGATCCCTACCGGCCGCTCGGCGAGGTGCGCATCGGCGGCGAGGTGGTGGAGCACGAGCCGGCCGCGCCGCCGTGGGACTCTGAGCGTGGCTGCCTGAACGTGGACGGCCAGGTGCGGATCGCGCGCCGCGGGCAGCTCCCCGAGGACCCGGCCGGCGACCTCCTGCAGGCCGGGCCGCTGCTGGTCTCGGGCGGGCGCTCCCTGATCGACGGGAGCGACCCCGAGGGCTTCTCGGCGGGCTCGGGTCAATTCGACTCCGACATCACGGTCGGCCGTTACCCGCGCTGCGCGCTGGGGCTGAGCGACACTGAGCTGCAGGCGGTCTGCTGCGACGGCCGCCGCTCGGGAGTCGATGGGGGATTGAGCCTCGGCGAGCTTGCGCGGCTCCTGATCTCCTTCGGGGCGGAGGAGGCGATCAACCTCGACGGGGGCGGCTCCGCGACCCTCGTCCATCGCGGGCACCTGCTGAACCGGCCCTATTCGAATCAGGATCAGCCCGCTCCCGAGTCGCGAGCCGTGGTCACCGCGCTCGTGTTCGACTGACGGGAGATGCCAGAGCACGGTGTAGACGATGCGCAGGCCGCCCGCGAGCTGGAACGAATCCCGCTGGAGCTCCCAGCGGGCCTGGACGTGGCGTGGCTGGGCGTGTCGGGCTACCGGCTGACCTACCAGGGCGTGTCGATCTTCATCGACCCGTATGTCTCCCGGGTCCCTCTGCGGGCATTCGTGTTGCGCCGGCCGACTCTGCCCGACGCGACCATGCTCGAGCGCTACGCCGGTGCCCCGGGACCGGTGGCGGGCATCCTGGTCGGGCACACGCACTTCGACCACGCCGTCGACGCTCCCGCACTGGCGCGTCGCCACGGAGCCAGGGCCTATGGCTCGGCCTCGCTGGCGCACCTCATGCGGCTGCACGGCGTGGGCGACCTGGCGGTCGAGGTGGTCGCGCATCAGCGCTATGAGCTCGGGCCGTTTGTCGTGCGGTTCGTCCCCAGCAGGCACTCCAAGCTGCTGTTCGGACGCAAGGTGCCCATGGACGGGGAGCTGACCTGCGAGCACCTCGATGGCCTCGCGCCCGGCAGGTACAAGTGCGGCTCGGTGTACGGGATTCGCATCGACGTGGCCGGCGCCTCGCTCTACCACCAGGGCAGCGCCGACCTCAACGACAGCGAATTGCGGGATGGTCCCGTCGACGTGTTCCTGGCGGGCGTGGCCGGACGCGGCGTCACGCCGCACTACTGGGAGCGGATCCTGCCCAAGCTCGATCCGCGCATCGTCGTGCCGACCCACTACGACAACTTCTTCTCTCCACTGGGACGGCCTCAGGACTTCATCAGGCGCGTTCGGCTCGCCGAGGTCCCGCGCGAGGTGCGGCAGGTCGCGCGAGACGCGCAGGTCGCGGCGATGCCTCGCGTCGACGCCTGATCAGGCCGCGGTGCCGCCGATACCCAGGTGGTCGGGCACCATGGCGTGCGCCCGTTCGACGGGGTCGCGGTAGTCGGCCTCGATCGCCATGTCGAGTCGCCGGAGCTGGTCCTCCAGCGCGGGCCGGCGCAGCTCGGGGGCTTGCTCGATCAGGCCGAGGATGAGAGCACGCATGCGGCGTGCGATCTGCGGCGAGCTCGCGCCGTAGTGGCGGATCTCCGTCAGCGCGAGGTCGAGCAGCTCGTCCCAGCCCGGGGTGGGGTACACGAGGCGCAGCCGGCCGTCCGTGTCCGAGATCCGTCCGCGCTCGAGCCGCCGGGAGGAGAGCTCGATGAGCATTCTGTCGAGCCCGTCCAGGACCTGGACAGCGGTCGTCGGATCGTTCACGGCGGGGGAGAGCGCGCGCAGGGCAATGTCCACGATCGCGCGAATCGCGAAGGCCGGGTCCTGCGTGATCGTGCGCTCCTCCGCGACGATCGCCGCGCGTCTTAGCTCGCGCTCGTCGAGGTCGTCCACCGGACCTCGGACGATGAACAGCGGGGCGCCCTGTGGGACGTACTCGCCGACGCCGATCGCCACCTCTACGACGGCTCCCCTTTCAGCGGCGGCTCGGACGAGCCGCGCGCGATCGAGAGCCGAGAGGACGCCCGAGCCCCCGGCGTGGGAGACCACCGCTGTCACCGGAGCGTCGGCAATCGCATCGACCGTTGGCGCCTCGCCCAGCGGGAAGGGGTAGACCTGTCGAATCGCCCGGCTGGCCTGCCCGACCGTCTGCGCGATCACACGCCGCGGACGCAGTAGATCGAGCAGGCGGCTCACGAGCCCGAAGAACGCGAGCACCGCCGCGATCAGCAGGACGAGGTTCACGCCGATCGTCAGGCTCGGCACGACCTCCGAGCCATCGCGACCAATCGAGCGGAGCGACACCAGGGCGAAGATCGCGGGCGCTATGAAGATGCCCAGCGAATGCTTCACGACGGGATCGCGCGTGAAGCGCGAGACGAGCCTTGGCGTGTACTGGCTCGCGCCGAACTGGACCACGACGACGCCGATCGACACCACCAGCCCGGTGAAGGCGATCATGCCGCTGGCTTCCGCAGACAGGATCGTCCGCGCGCTGTCCGGGTCGAGCCCCAGCGAAAGGAGGTCCCGCTCGCCCTCGGCCCGTGGAACGAGCTCGCCGAGCGCGAGCGCGGCGGCGATGTAGAGGCTCGGTACGAGGACGAGGCTCCGCGAGAGCCACTCCCGCACCTTGAAGCGAAGCCCCCAGTTCCGGGAACGCTCGCGAGGCGACAGATCGTCGAGCCGCGGCGCCCGCGGCCTATCCGCCACACCAGCCAGCTTGCCGCACGAGGCCAGCGTGACGCCTGGCCCGGACGGCGGGCGCGCAGGGGAGGGGCGACGTCCCGCGTAGGATGGAGCGATGCCGCGCCGCGCCATGGTCGCCTGCCTCGCGGCCATGCTGTGCACCGCCCTCGTCCCCGCGGCCGCTCCGGCCCGGACGCCGCTCAAGGTCGTCAGCGCGACGAAGCCGCCGGCGCAGGTCAAGGTCGGCGCCCGGGTGACGATCCGGGTCAAGATCCGCAACCAGAGCCGCCGCAAGGACTACGTCCACGGGGAGCTCCACCTCCAGCCGGCGTCCCCGCTGCCGTTCTCGCAGAAGGCGAACCCGGCCTACGGGACCCGCTCAGCCGCCGCCGGCCATGGCCCGCGCAGCCTGCTGAAGCCGGGCCAGGCCGGGAAGGCCAAGCTGGTCTGGAAGGTGCCGCGAGTGCATCGCGGCTTCGAGGGCAAGCTGGTGGCCTGCGCCACGGGGCGCTACCCGGCCAAGGCCGGCCAGTGCCGTGCGATCGGGCGGATCCACGTGCGTGGCCCGCTGCTCTCAATGCGAGCCGGAGTGAGCGCCACGAGCTCCCTTCCCGGCATGGGGACGTCGATCGGGCTGGCGACGCAGGAGCTCGCGAGCGACGGGCGCGGTGTCTGGTGGGCCGGCCCGGAGCGCTGGACGGTGAACGCGACGCTCGCGCCGGCGGCGCCGGGCGACTGTCCCGAGACGATCCTCGACACGCGCGTCATCGACGAGCCGCGGGGCACCGGGCTGACCGTGAGGGTGTGGGACTGGGGTGGCGCACTCACGATTTCCAACCTGAGGGCCGAGCTCGAGGTTCCGACCGTACGGGTGTCGACCCAGACCGGCGGCGAGTGCGCGTCCGAGGGCGACACGCCGATCCTGACCGACTTCGTCCACGACAAGTGGTTCCCGCTTCGGCCCAATGCCAGCGGGGTGGCGCGGTTCAGCTCGCTGGAGGAAGGCGACCCGCAGCTACGCGGGACGCTGACCGTCCAGCCCTGACCCGCGGACGTGGAGACCCCGCCGGAGCGGGGGAATGGGCTACTCCGACAGCCCCACGGCTTCGAGGGCCTCGGCCTTCTCGGAATGGACGGCCGCTCGAACGATCTTCCCGTCGCGGATCGTCCACACCTGCCAGAAGTTCTGGTCGACGGTTACCCCGCTGCCCTTGCCACGTCCCCACTGATGAATGTGGGAGACGACCGAGTCCCCGGCATCGATCACCTCGGGAACCTCGTAGTCCCACTCATCGAAGGTGCCGACCCAGCGCCGGAAGAACTCTCTAACGCCTTCAGGGCCGTGGTACGTCGGCGGATGGTCGGGCATTTCCACCTGCCAGATCACGTCGTCGTCGAGTATCTCCCAGAGAGCTGGCGGATTTCGCCGGGCCTCCCCGAGCGTGCGCTCGATCAACGCCACGTTCTCCTGCGACATCGCCCACCGAGTA
Source organism: uncultured Thermoleophilaceae bacterium (assembly GCA_963803245.1). Taxonomy (GTDB): domain Bacteria; phylum Actinomycetota; class Thermoleophilia; order Solirubrobacterales; family Thermoleophilaceae; genus JACVRW01. Next base: position 245,585 of record CAWDLI010000001.1, read on the forward strand.
TCCCCCGCCGGGGCGCGGGTGCGCTATCGCCTGAAGCTCTCGTGCAGCTCGAACACGTCGGGGTCGCCGGAGACCTCGATGCCGGCGTCGGTGAGCGCCGGGAACAGCTTCGCCGCGAAAGCCTCGAACTGCTCACGCGAGTCCCAGATCTCGCTGACGTTGAGGCTTCCGTCCTCGCCGAAGCAGACGTGATAGTCGAGGCCCTCAGGCGGCCACGGCACGCCGGCCTCCTCGAACTGCTGGGTGGTCGCGTCGTACTTCTCCTTGGTCAGCCCCACCGGCTTGTGCCGGACCACGATCGCCATGCGAACTCCTTCACCTCGGGGAACCGGCCGACCCTACCCCAGATCGCCTATTCCGACAGCCCCACGGCCTCGAGGGCCTCTCGCACTTCGGTGGCGCCAACGCCGAGGGCTTGCACCCGGGTGAACTTCCCATCGCGAACCTGGAACAAGCTGAGGACTCGATCTTCAATTCGGGATTCGCTTCCGGGCATGCGACTGGAAACCCGTCCCAAGACGATGATCTCGTCGCCACGGTCGTGGATTTGCTCGATCTCCTGACGCCCATCGGGCAAGATCTCCCACTGCGCACGGACGACAGCCGCAGCTTCGTCGAGACCGCGTCTCGTACCCGGCTCGACCGCGGTCGGGGAATTGACGAACTCGACCTCAGGATCACAGAGCCCGAGCAGGGTTTCGAGGTCTCGCCGGTTCCACGCGTCGTGCAGGCGCCGAACGAGCTCTACGTTCTCTTGCGACATCGCCCGCCGAGTATCCCGCCTGGGCTACTGGGCGTCGCCCGAGGACGCAGAAAACCCCGCCGGAGCGGGGCCTTCGGACGAAGCGGCTGATGGGATTCGAACCCACGACCTTCTGCATGGCAAGCCTTGGGCCAGTGAGCGGATGGGGGTGCGTGATCGCGCTCCATGACCGCATTCCCGCAATACACGCTGGGACGGCGGGGGAGGGGAGATGGCGATGGATTAGCAGGGCTTTCGCGGGATTTGGGCAGAAGATCCGCATTTCTGCCCATTGACGGTGCCCCGAGGTGCGAGCGTTCGTGGCTGGTTCCGAGGTGTTGTGTGGTCCCTAAGACGTGTGCCCGCCGACGGTCAGCTTCCGGGCGGTCCCCCGAGGAAGGCGGCGGAGATCAGCAGGTAGGCGGCGACCGTCGTAACGAGGATCGCGAACCCACGGCCAAGCAGCCGTTGGGGTATGTGCGTAGCGAGAGCGCCGCCGGCGAACGCACCCGCGGTGCAGCCGGCGGTCATGGCCAGGGTGATGTCGAGCTCGATGGAGCGGCCGGCGAGGAGGTGGACGGCTAGGCCGAGGAGGGAGGTCGCGGTGATGATCGCGAGCGAGGTGCCGACAGCGGTTCGCATGGTGAAGGCAAGCGCGATTGCCAAGGTGGGGACGATGAGAAAGCCGCCGCCGACGCCGAGGAAGCCGGTGAGGAAGCCGATCGCAACCCCGGCCACGAGGTCACGCGGAAGCCGCAGGGGCGGGCATGCGCCGCCGCTTTCCCACGTGCCATCGTTGAGTGGCTCGTCCTGGCCCTCGGCTTTCTTCCACGTCGCAACAGCGGCGGCGAGCATGATCAGGGCGAAGGCCCCGAGCAGGACTTCGTCGCTCAGCGTTTCGCCCAGCAGTGTTCCGGCCAGCACGCCCGGGAGAGCTGCGGCGGTGAACGAGCCAGCGTGGCGCCAGCAGACGCGGCCCTCGCGGGCGTGGCTGAAGCCGCCGGCCAGCGCGCCGGCGGTGACCACGACGAGCGAGCTGGTCGTCGCGGCCGGGACGCTCTGGTCGAGCAAGTAGACGAGGACTGGGACGGCGAGGACTGAGCCGCCGCCTCCGAGCGTCCCCACCGAGGCCCCGATGGCGAGCCCGAAGACGATCGCTAGCAGCACGCGCTAGGGCGCCGGTGATGTGTCGGGCTGTTCGATCGGCCAGCCCTGGCGCTTCCACTTGGGAACGCCGCCGTCGACCACGTGGATGACCTCGCGGGCGCCGTAGCGCTGCGCGAGGCTCGCGCCGACCGCGGCGCGCTGACCTGAGCCGCAGACGACGCCTACCGGCTGGTGGGGATCGATCCCGTCAGGAAGCTTGCGGATGTCGTGATACGGCTCGTGGACCGACCCGGGGATGTGGCCGGCGGCCCACTCGGATTGCTCGCGCACGTCCAGTACCTGGATTGCGCCGGGGTCTGCCGCCCAGCGCTCGTGAAACTCGTGAAGTGGGAGCCGTTCGGTGCGCTGGACCTCGCGCTTCTCCTCTCGCCATGCCGTCATGCCGCCACTGAGGTAGCCGGCGATGCGGGTGATGCCGACGGCCGCGGCGAGCTCGGCTGCGCGGCGCCCGTCCTCGTCGTCGCGGCCGATCAGGACTACGTCCTGGTCCATGTCGGCCAGCCATGCGAGCTTGCTGCCGAAGCCGGCGCGGAGCATCGTGTTCGTCACCGACCCAGGGATGTGCCCGTCGTCGAACTGCAGGTCGGTGCGGGTGTCGATCAGCAGGGCACCCCCCTCGCGGTGCTGGTCAACCTGGCGCGGCGCGAGCGGGTGCGCCTCCACGCCGTCGCGCCGGAGCGGGCCACGGTTGAGCGCCACGATCCGCTCGAAGTTCGGCGGTTGGGGGCCGAGGCCGCCGATTACCTTGTCGACGAACTCGTCTTCGTCGTCGATGCGCAGGGAAGCGTTGTGCGCCCGCTCGAACCCGATCGTGGAAGACACCTTGAGGTCCATGCCCGGGCCTCCGCACATCGAGCCGCCGAGGTGGCCAGGCCAAACCTCGACCTGGGCGGGCAGCGACAGCAGCCGCTCGTGCAACGAGCGGTGGATCGCGCGCGCGCCGTCCACCTTGTCGATCGCGAGATCAGGCCGCGCGATGTCGCCGACGAACAGCGAGTCGCCTGTCAGGACCGCCCAGGGCGCGTCGTCGCCGCGCTTGCTGTCGACGAGCACCAGTGCCGTGTGCTCGGGGCGGTGGCCCGGGGTGTGAAGCGCGCGCACCTTGAGCGCGCCGAGCTCGAGTTCCCAGCCGTCGTCGAACGGCTCGTGCTCGTACGCCGGCTCGGCGTCACGGTGGATGTGAATCGTCGCGCCGGTGGCGGCCGCGAGACGACCATGGCCCGAGACGTGATCGGCGTGGTTGTGGGTCTCAATGATGTGCTCGATCGACACTCCGAAGTAGCGCGCCAGCGTCAGGTATCTATCGATGTCAAACCGCGGGTCCACGACCGCCGCCACACCGGCCCCCTCATCGCCGATCAGGTATGACGCGCACCCAAGATCGTCATGTGTCACCTGGCGGAAAATCATTTTGGGGCTCCTATCGCGGATGTGGGCGAGGGGTGATGGCCGAAGCGGACGTTGGGCAGCAGGCGACCGAGCCAGCGCGGACGCCACCAAGCGGCGCGCCCGAGCAGGCGCAGCAGGGCGGGCATCAAGACGAGGCGCACGAGCGCAGCGTCGATCAGGACGGCCACGCCGAGGATGACGCCCATCTCCTTAGGCGGAAGCGGACCTGACAGGGCAAAGGTGAAGAACACGGCGACCATCACCGCGGCGGCGGCGGTGATCACGGGCCCCGACACTGCGATTCCCTCGACGGCCGCCTCGCGCGCGTCCTCGGTGGCGTCCCAGCGTTCCTTCGCCGAGGCGAGCAGGAACACGGTGTAGTCCATCCCAAGCGCGAACAGCATCGCGAAGAAAAACACGGGCGCCCAGGCGTTCAGGTAGCCCTGCGACTCGAAGCCGAGCAGCCCGGACAGGACGCCGTCTTGGAAGATCCACTTGGCGACTCCGAACGAGGCGAGCGTGGCGAACACGTTGAGCATGACTCCTGCAAGCGCGATCACGGGCGCCTGCAGCGCCACTAGCAGGAGCAGGAAGCCCAGCGCCAGCACAACGCCTATGACCAGAGGCGTGGCGTCGGCGAGCGCCAGCTCCAGGTCGTAGTTCTCCGCTACCGCCCCTCCGATCAGGGCGGCCGGCGGCATTTCGGCGCGCAGCCGGTCAATCGTCCTCCGCACCGAATCAGCCGAGGGGGCGCCGACGGGGAACGCCTGCAAGAGGACGCTCTGCCCTGCGCCGGGCTGTGCGGGCTGCACGCGGGCGATGCCGGGCTCGTCGCGCAGCATGTCCGTGACCTCGCCAGCCTGGCTGGCCGGTGCCACCACCTGCAACATGCCCGGTGCGCCCGGACCGAAGGCCCGGGCGACCTCCTCGTAGCCCTGGCGCGAGCCGTCCTCGGGGGGCACGACCGTGATCGACGGCATCCCCGTGTCTAGCTGCGAGACCGGCCAGGCGAGCGCCGCCACGGCCAGCATTCCCGCGAGCCCGAAGATCAAGGGGCGCCGCCAGACCCGTGCGGCCCACGCGGCCAGCAGCGGCGAGCGCTGCCCGCCTCTCTTGGTCCAGGGCAACGCCAGACGGTTCACCCGGCCGCCGAGCTTGGCCAACACCGCTGGCAGCAGGGTCAGGGAGGCGATAAGCACGAAGCTGACCGCGAACATGATCCCGACCGCCATCGAGCGAAAGGCCGGGCTCGGAACCAGCAGCACCGCCGAGAGCGCGATCAAGACGGTCACCCCCGAGAACAGCACCGCCTTACCAGCGGTATCCATCGCCTCTGCCACCGCTTCGACCGGGGGGAGACCGTCGTCGACATGTGCCTGCCGGAAGCGCGCGACGATAAAGAGCGCATAGTCGATGCCGAGCGCGAGCGCGAACATCAGCGCGAAGTTCATCGCCCAGATCGAGATGTCGAACACCTGGGCTCCAAGGAACAGCATGCCGGCGGCGGAGATCAGGCCGATGACCGTCAGCATCAAAGGCAAGCCAGCAGCCACGAGCGACCCAAAGGCGAGCAGCAAGATCGCGAGCGTGACCGGCCACGAGATCACCTCGGACTTCAGCATCGCGCTCTTGTTCGCCTCGTTGAAGTCGGACCACATCCCCGCCGACCCGCTCAGAGCGGCCCGGACGTCGCCCGTGCCCGCCGCCTCGACCGGCTGCTTCAAGTCATCAGCGGCACGGACCATGTCGTCGGGAGCTGCACGCGCACCGGCCACCACCAGGGCCGTGCGCCTGTCAGGCGAGACCGCCGCGGGCGGCCGTGGGGGCGCGACCTGACCGACCCGCCGGTCATGGGCGAGCAACCCCTCGACCTGTCTTACCGTCGCTCGAAAGTCTGGACTGTCGAATCTCTGAGTGGGCGAGCTGACCACCACCTGCAGCGCGTAGCTCCCCCCGCCCGAGAAGTCGCGATCGATGGCCTTGCGGGCGTCAACGGACTCCGAGCCGCTGGCCTCCCAGCCTGCTCCCGATAGCGCTTGCTCAACCCGCGGCGCTAGCACTCCGAGGCCGACAGCCAGCACCAGCCAGACGACGACCACGGCGCGTACATGAGTGGCCACCCAGCGCCCAAGGCGCCCGATCGGACCGACCGGTGCCAAGACCTAGACCGCTTGGGCTGACAGCGTCGAGTCGAGCGCCTCGAAGCGGCGCCTCAGGCCGCCGCAGACCTGCTCGCACAGCTCGAACACCGAGGCGTCGATGATCGCGTAGCGGACGTAGATGCCGTCCTTCTCCCGCCCAACGATGCCCGCCCGATACAGCACCGTCAGGTGCTTGGACACGTTCGGCTGGGTCCCGCCCGTCGCCTCGGTCAGCTCCTGCACTGTCGCGGAACTGTCGCGCAGCCGGTCGAGCAACTTGATCCTCATCGGCTCGCCGATAACGCGGAAACGCTCGGCGATCAATTCCACAAGAGGGTCGGGCAGCGGATGTTCCATGGTCTCTATATAACCAGATGGTCATCCATTCAAACGTTTGCGAGCGCACGAGGCGGGCAGCCGTGGCCCGATGGCAACCATCGATAGCACCCAGCTCGACGGTTCAGTCGAGCGTGAAGAGCGTCGCTTCACCACCGGCGGCATCCTGCTCGGGATCGGCTTCGGCGGCTTCGTCGACGGGATCGTCCTGCACCAGTTGCTTCAGTGGCATCACATGCTCACTAGCACCGGGGATCACCCCGCCACAACAGTTGCTGGACTCGAGGCGAACACGCTTTGGGACGGCCTCTTTCACGTCTCCACCTGGATTGCCGCGTTCGTCGGCATCCTCGTGTTGACCCAAGCCATGCGAGCTGGCTACCGAGCGGACTGCACGCCAGCAGTTCGGGCTGTTGATGATCGGTTGGGGTGCCTTCAGACCTCGTCGAGGGCATCGTCGACCACCACATCCTGACCATCCACCACGTCCGCGATGACGTAGGCGCACCCCTTGGTGGGACCTGGCATTTCTCGCCCTGGGGGCCGTTCTAGTGGCTGGGGGCTTTGCCCTCAAACGCGCTGGAGAAGCGGCTACCCGCCGGTGCGAGAGCAATATCGGGCTAGGTCGGTCACCGCGATCCCAAGATGACGCTCGCCACTTACGCCCAGGTCATCGGCGCTCAGGGCGGCCACGGAGCCTTGGATCCTCTCGTTGGTAACCAGATGGGTGCAGCAATGGGAAAAATCCAGTCTCCAGGGACAGAATCCGGGCGGCCCGTGGACGGCCCCGAAGAAGCAGGAAACCCCGCCGGGGCGGGGCCTTCGCGCGAAGCGGCTGATGGGATTCGAACCCACGACCTTCTGCATGGCAAGCAGACGCTCTAGCCAACTGAGCTACAGCCGCGCGAACGGCGAGTATAGCCCCGGCCTCTCGGCGCCTCCGGCTAGTTGTGCCGGCCGCCCACGGTCAGCTCGAACCAGGCGACGCTGCCCCCCTCGGGCGCGCTCTCGAGGCCCCAGCGGTCGGCGAGGCTGTCCACCAGCACGAGGCCCCAGCCGCCCTCGCGCGTGACCCGCTCGATCGATTCGCGGCCGATCGGTGCCGGGGTCGACGACCTCTACCCGAAGCCGGCACGCCGGCCAGGAGAGGCGCACCTCGATGCGCTCGCGCTCGTCGGCGCCGCCGTGCTGGACGGCGTTGTTGACCATCTCGCTCAAGAGCAGCGCAAGGTTGTCGCGGACATCTCGCGACATGTCGCCCCCTGCCAGGAGCACCCAATGACGAGCGGCAGTTGCGGCTGCCCTGCCTCCCGGCACCAGGAAGGAAACGGTCGTAACCCCCATCGTCCGGACAGGGGACGATACGCCCTCTGACGGCGGTTTGGGGCGCCAATCGACGGCCCCGGACCCGCCGCTACGCTAGGGCCGCTCCGGGCGCCGTGGCGGAGTGGTTACGCAGCGGCCTGCAAAGCCGTTCACACCGGTTCGATTCCGGTCGGCGC
>CAWDLI010000002.1:0-175173 GCA_963803245.1 uncultured Thermoleophilaceae bacterium
GTAGAGGCCAGGGGTTGCGGCTGGTTGCGGCTGCTAGGCGTGGAGCGGTTTTCCGCCCTCGCTCCGTCAGCGCTGCTTTGCCTGCTGTTCGCGGATCCAGGGTCGCCCCCGCGTTTGCCCCCGGGCCGCACAAAAACCCGAGACGCGTCGCGCTCCGACCACAATCGCGATTGCCCCGCATAGAGAGCAGCAGCCTCCCCCGTGAGGGTGACGTCAATGTGGCGCCTCTGAGGAGTAAGGTCGCGGGGAAGGCGTCCGACAGAGTCTCTTGAGCTCATCGTCCACTCCCGAAGCGGAGGTTGTCGTGGGAACTGTCACCCAGACTGGCGCCGACGTACGTCCGTTCCAGGTCGAGATTCCCGAAGCAGGAGCTCGCCGAGCTGCGCCGCCGGATCGCGGCGACGCGCTGGCCCACCAAGGAGCTCGTCGCAGACCGGTCGCAGGGCGTGCAGCTCGCGACGATCCAGGCGCTCGCGCGCTACTGGACGAACGAGTACGACTGGCGCAGCGTGCGAGGCGCGGCTGAACGCGCTGCCGCAGTTCACGACCGAGATCGACGGCGTGGACATCCACTTCATCCACGTCAGGTCGCGGCACGAGAACGCGTTGCCGCTGATCATGACGCATGGCTGGCCCGGCTCGGTCATCGAGCTGCTCGAGACCGTCGGCCCGCTGACCGACCCGACCGCGTCACGGCGGCACGCGCCGAGGACGCATTCCATCTGGTGCTGCCGTCCTTGCCTGGTTACGGCTTCTCGGGCGAGCCGACCGAGCTCGGCTGGGACGCCGGCCGCACCGCACGCGCGTGGGCGGAGCTGATGCCCCGCCTCGGCTACACCCGCTACGTCGCCCAGGGTGGCGACGTGGGTGCGCTCGTCACGGACCTGATGGGCCGCCAGGCGGTCGAGGGTTTGGTCGGCTACCACCTGAACCTGCTCACGGCGGTGCTCGCAATCGGCGATCAACTGCCCAGGGAATCCGAACAGGAACGCGCAGCGGCCGAGGCGGTCGCGACATTCAGGCAGGACGGCTTCGGCTACTTCCTCGAGATGGCAACGCGGCCACAGACGATCGGCTACGCCCTGCTGGATTCACCCGTCGCGCTGGCGGCCTGGTTGCTCGACCACGACACGGACAGCTACTACAAGATCTCCCGCGCGTTCGTCGACGGCGAGCCCGTGGGCAGTCTCACTCGGGACAGCATCGTCGACAACATCACGCTGTACTGGCTGACCGGCACCGCTGCGTCGGCGGCCCGGTCGTACTGGGAGGACGCACGAGCGCTGGCCGCAGCGCTTGCGAGCGGCCAGCCTCCTCCGGCGGTCACCGTTCCGGTCGGCTTCACGACGTTCCCTGGCGAGATCTGGGCCTCCCCACGCAGCTGGGTCGAGGCGGTCTACCCCGGCCTCGCCTACTTCAACGAGGTCGACAAGGGCGGCCACTTCGCCGCCTGGGAAGAGCCCGATCTGTTCGCCAGCGAGGTTCGCGCGGCGTTCCGCTCACTCCGCGCGCGGTCGCTTCGCGAGGTGACCGTGTTAGACGGTCTGCACGTGCCCACGCTCGACGTGGTTTAGACGCCAAGGGGGAGCGTCAAACACGGTGTCGAGGAACGCGGCGTCGCCGACGCCTTCGTCCATCAAGGCCAACCCTGAGGGGGTCGAGGCCCTGGAGATGTTCCCCACCAGAGGGCCCTGTGCAGGTGCTCCCGCCGGCCAGCCCGAACCTGCCGTGTTTCTCCTGTCTGCTCGATCGCCTCGAGCTTGATGGCGATTGTGCCCGCAGCGGCGGGGCACAGGCAGGCGGCCGCGACGATGGCGGCCAGCCAGAGGATGAGGCGAGGCACGGGCACTTCCTTCAACGGGGGTGGAGACCGTTTCCTACCGGGCCGACGCTGCTCAAGTCCAGCCGAACGGTCGACCGGGCTAGGCCGTTACCAGAACAGGGGAATGGGCGGTGGGAGGGCGGGACCCCGCCGGGGCACGGACGGAACGCGGCCGGGGTGTTAATCGTGCACGACCTGATGGGCCCCCGCGGGCAACCGGATACGCGTCGCCTGGCGCTAGCGGGTGTCGCGCCGCCATCCGGTCCCGCCTGGGCCGTTCGCTGGTAGGTCCTCAGCCCCGACAGGCGACCGAGCTCGTCGAGCTCGTCCATCACATCGGCGCTCTACCGGGTCGGGCTGCTCGGCCCGCAACATCTGCCAGCGCAACTTCGCCGCCTGCACCGATCCCGGCCCGAGCCAGCTCCGACACCACCTCCGCCAGCTCGACATCATCCATCGGCAGCCGGCGGCGCCCGAGCGAGCTCACGAGCCCCGTCGACCGCCCCGGGCGAACTCCCCATAGGGACCGTGCCCTTCGCGCCCGCCGCGGGTTAGCCAAGACCTCGCCGTCTCGGGCCGCACACCGGCCGCCAGCGCCGCATCACCGAACGTGACACCCAGCTCGAGGCGGGCCAACACCCCGCCCGGGCCTCCTCAGTGAACTGGGATCCGCTCACCGCTCACCCCGGCTTTCTTTCCGGCCCGCGCGAGAGGTGCTCTCCCCGGTCCCCGTGGGGCTGGGTTTCTGGGGACCTCCCCACCCCTTTGGGTCCCTTGATCCGGGGTCGTTACGAGTGGTAGGCCACGCAGTAGGGCACTGGACTCGGCCGAAAGGGTGCCCAATGGGCCTTCAAGCGTCTAAGCGGAGGCGGCCGAAGCCGGCCTGGCGTCGTGTCGGTCGCGTGCGCCGCGACTGTGCTGGGCTCTGCTCCCGCACCTGCTGCTACGCCGACGCCGGAGCTCGATCAGTCGCTCGTGTCGCCGAGCGACCTCGGCGCCGCCATCAACGATTGCTGCAACTACATCGGCCAGACGTTCACGGCCGGTCGCGATGGCCTGTTGGCGGAGGTCAGGATCGATACGTACGCGGCGAACGACTTCGGCGCTCGCCGGAGTGCCATTGCGGGTTAGCATTCGCAACGCCGAGAATGGCTTGCCCGGGCAAACGGTGCTCGCGGAGACCGTCTTGGCCTCGCCAATCGCTCCGCTGTCGCAGGCAATCACGTTTCCGCAGGCAGTGCAGATCCGATCGGGAACCCAGTACGCGATCGTCGTGAACCTTGAGGATCCCCCGCGCTTTGCCCAAGCCGCATGGAACGAGTCACCGGCAACCGCTACCCGGGTGGTGACGAGTGCTACAGCTTTGACGACGGCCTCGCCTGGGCCTGTTACGCCGACGAAGGGTTTGACCTCCGCTTCCAGACCTATTTGCTCCCACCGACGCCCACCTCCAAGGACCAGTGCAAGAACGGCGGCTGGCGCAACTTCCCACAGTTCCAGAACCAGCTGCAGTGCAACCTGTTCTTCACCGGACGTGCGGTGAGCGCGGCCGGTTCGAGCCGAAGCCGAAGTACTGCCCGGTCAAGACCGCCGAACCGCCACAGGAGACCGTTTCGGCGGTGGGCTCCGCGGTTGATGGCACCTCCGCCGCTCAGGGTGCCTTGACCTTGGTGGTTGGTGGTGGTAGGCCACGCAGTACGCCGGTGACGGACCCGGCCGACTCGGCCCTGACCGTTTGGAGCTCGCATGAAGCGCTTCGCGCTCGCCCTGTCCGCGATCGTCGTGGGGGTGGTGGTGTCGAGTTGTGCGGTCGGCGTTCGCCAGCCCGCGTCGGAGGTCACGAACACCAGCGCCACGTTGAACGGCAGGGTGCTCTCCACCACCGGCGGCACTGGCAGCTGGAATCGAAACGGCGACCTACTCCGCTCGAACGAGAACGCCGACGAGGGCGATCGACTTCGAAACCAACGAAATCGAGCCGGTGTCCGAGCCGGTCGACGGACTCGAGCCGGGCACCACCTACCACTTCGCTGTCTGCGCCGAGGACAGCGAGAACCCAGGCGATGCGTTCTGGAGCCCGGACCAGCCCTTCACCACGAAGCCAGATCAGCCGGCGATCCGATAGTTGGGAGCGGCAGTTTCGGGCTTTTCCTTGCTTCCAAGGTCGATGTTGCGAGCGGGCCTTCGGGCGAGAATCCGGACAGGGCAGGCATCGGTCACGCTCGGTGGCGGAGAGGTGATTGAGACGAGCTCGGTCGACTGGGCCTTGCCGGTTAGTGGCAACAGCGCCACCTGACGCTGGGACGCTTCAACCGAACTCTTTCGGCTACACCCACTACCGGGCGAGCGCGATCTAAATGCCCTTCGGGGCCAGTTCTGACTGCGCGGTGGCTAGCGGGTTCACCACTCCCCAGGACTGCTCCGCCGTTTTCGACCCGCTGTGTTCGATGCCCGTGAGGGACGGCGACATCGTCGTCACCGACCCCAACCCCTCCCCACGAGCAGGCGTTAGACGAACGGCGGCCTGACGACGATCCCCCCAATTCCAGGGCCAGCCCGCCGCCGAGGCGGATACTCGGCGGGCGATGTCGCAGGAAAACGTGGTAGATCGCGCGGGGGCAGTCTGCGTCCCGTGGGAGCGCGGCGACTTCGGTCCGGTGGAGTGGGCCCACGACGAAATCGAGTTCGCGTTCGCCGACGGCCCCACGCCCGGCACCTGGACCGGAGTCGACGCAATGAACGACGCGTGGCGCGAAGCCCTGACTGCATTCGAGGGCCTCGACGTCGAGGTCCAGCAGTATCCCGCTCGACGGCGAGCGGGTACTGGTGCTGATGCACAACAGCGGACGCGGAAAGGCAAGCGGATTCGACCTGGGCCAACTGGACAATCCAGGCGCAAAGCTCTTCCACGTTCGCGATGGCAAGGTGACCAGGCTCGTCCTCTACTTCGACCGCGAACGCGTCGAAGCCGTGGGGCTGTCGGAAAACAAGGCAGGCCGATGTCGCAGCAGAACGTGGAGACAGTGCGGACCGCTATCGCTTCGGGCCCGCCGGCTCTGCTCGCAGTCCTCGACAAGAAGTCAAATGGGACTACGTGGGCGCCTTCCCCGAGGAGGTGACCTATCACGGGCCTGAGGAGGTCGCCGAATTCCTTCGCGAATGGGCCAGCGGATTCGACGACTTTGGGTTCGAGGCCGACGAAATCGTCGACGCCGGCGAATCCGTTCTGGTCCTTCTGCACCAATGGGGGCGAGGAAGGACACGGGCGCCAAGGTCTTTCGCGCCCAGTTCGACGGGCTAATACCGTTGCCAGAGCGATAGCTCCGCCTGGATTCGAACCAGGGACCTCACGATTATGAGTCGTGCGCTCTAACCGCTGAGCTACGGAGCCGGGCAGGGCGAGGATAGCCGCCGTGGAGCGGAATCCTCGCCCCGCGCCTCCGCGGTGGGCGGCCCGCGACGGTCAGCGGGGCAACCTTTTGGGCAACCCCAACAGCGAACAGCCGGAAACCCGCGTTAGGCGGCGCCGTCGAAACTGCCGCTATGGAGAAGGGTTCCGGTTGCCAATGTCGCGAACCCGGCAGTGAGCCGCAATCCACCGCCATGTTCGCGCCACTCGGGCGGCGGTCGCCCGTTGGGCCCGAAGTCCACCACGGCCAGGCATAGAGGCCGACGAACAGCTTGCGGCCTCTCGACACCGCGTCACGGGCGGACCGCTCGTACTCGTAACCGCAGTGCTCGGCAATCGTGCTCTCGGCGAACGCCAGAATGTCTTTCAGCGCGGCTGCTCCGAGTCTGCGCCGTTCGGGTCGGTCCTGTTCCTGCATTTGCTCGACCGCGACCGGGTGGTGGGTCTCGAGGGCGAGGGCGACTCGGTGGCGCAGCACGGCACGAGGTTGCTGACGAGGGACTAGGTAGCGCCCATGGGTGCCGTCCGGAGCGAGGTCGGAAATCAAGCCAAGCCGAGGCACTACCAAGCGACCGGGGCCGTAGGCCGGAGCCCAGGTTCCACGCGGGCCGCCCGCGGTCGACGAGGTCCGCGATTTGACTCGCCAACTCCTCCCCGGGCAGCGCGGGGGGAGCAGTCTGGGTCGTTCTCGTCCTTATGCGCCGGGGCGCCGCGCGGGACCATCGCTGTCATGCCGACCACGAATACCACCAGCGGCGGTCAAGACCTTGGGCTGCTCGGGAACGTGTCGGACTGACGCGAGCCCAGCTAGCGGCCTCTCTGGCTGTCGCTCGGCTCGCTCGCAAACATCGAGCAGGGCGCGGTACCTCGGCATAGCCGCGTGCTCGAAGCGGCACTCGCCGCCATCGCCGAGCACTCCCTAGACAACTCGAGCCCGGCGGGCAAACCGGGCGCGAGGAAAGGCTCGCCCGCACCGTGGCGACAGAGAGCAAGCTACTCCACGCATCCGACCTCTCGAGCTGAGGCGCGAGTGGGCGGAATGGGCTGCGGCCAGGTCCGCCGAGCTCGACGCCGTCGCCGCGGGCTGGGAGGACCAGGAGCCGGAGTCCGTCGTGGTCGAGTTCCCGGTCCGCCAGCTCATGCTCGACGAGGGCGAAGCGGCGTGAGCGCCCACCTCCCGTACCTGCACCTCGAGCGAGCCCTGCGCCGCCGCGACATCGACTGAACACCGGCGCCGGAGCGTGAGGGCGTTTGGCACGCCAAGTGTCCGCGTTGCAACGAGGAACGGGCGCTCCACATCGTCCGTATCGGCGCCGATGACGTGTCGCTGCGGTGCCACGGTCGCAAGTGCGAAGAGGACGACGTGCTCGACGTGCTCGGGATCGACCGGATATGGACGGAGCCGCCCCGGCGTCATCGCTGCTGGCTGAGGGCAGTAGCTGGCCCCTGTCGACCTGACAACGGTGCTCGCCGGGACGCAGCGAGAGCAGCCCCCGACAAGCCTGATGCGAACCGATGACGTCGGCCTTCTGTATGCCGGCAAGGTGCACTCGGTCTTCAGCGAGCCCGAGGGGTGCAAGGGCTGGCTGTCGCTGTCTGCCGCCCGCGAGCACCTGACAAGGGGCGAGCACGTGACGCTGATCGACTTCGAGGACAGCGCCGAGACCGCAGTCGCGCGGCTGGTCGCCCTCGGTGTCGGCGACGACACGCTGCGGCAGCGTTTCCATTACGTCCGTCCCGAGGAGCCCCGCGGCGAGCTCGGGGATCTCGCTATCGCCCCAGCTCTCGACGTGTCTGGCCTGGTCATCCTTGACGGCGTCACCGAGGCGCTCGCCCTCCACGGCATCGACATGAACAGCAACGTGGAGGTCGCAGGGTTCATGTCGGGCCTGCCGCGCAAGGCGGCCCAGGCCGGAGCGGTGGTCGTGCTGCTCGACCACGTGACCAAGGACCGCGAGTCGCGCGGACGGTTCGCGATCGGGGCGCAGGTCAAGCTGTCGGCGACCGACGTCGCCTACCGGCTCGAGGTTGTCGAGCCGTTCGCCCGCGGCCGAGAGGGGCTCGTCAAGGTCAAGGTCACGAAGGACCGGCCCGGCCACGTTCGTCGGTACGCCGAAGGCGACCGCATCGCCGACCTTCGCCTCGGCTCGGACGGCGAAGGGGTCACGGTCGAGTTGGTGCCGCCGATGGAGGCCGGCGCGGCGCTGCGGCCCACCGGTCAGATGGAGCGGGTCTCGAAGGTGGTCGAGCAGGAGCCCGGGCTATCGAAGCGGGCGATCCGGGCCGCCATCTCGGGGCGCAACGACGTCATCGACCTGGCGCTCGAGCTCTTGGTCTCCGAAGGGTTCGTCGAGCAGCGCCAAGACGGCCGCGCGAACGCGCATCACTCGCTCAGGCCCTTCCGTGAAGGGACGGACGAACCCGACCGTGCCCACGTGCCCCACCGTGCCCCAAACGTGCCCGAGGCACAGTCCGAGTCCACCGTGCCCACGTGCCCGCCCCCTATAGGGGGGCACGGCACGAGGCACGATGACGAGGACACCCAACTCGAACAGTCGTCGTGCCCCGACGACGTCGAGGCCGCCGACGCCGAACTCGAGCGGCTACGAGCGAAGGGATTGGCATGACCACCCCCGGCCCCTCGCGCTCGAGCTGTCGGACGAGCTGCTCGACGCGATCGCGGACCGCGTCGCTGAACGTCTCGCCGAGCGCCACCCCTCCGAGGTCGACGACGGGTGGCTGAGAGGCGCTGGGGCCATCGCGAGCTACCTCGGAGCCCCGGCCTCCCGCGTATACGCCCTCCACTCCGCCGGCCGACTGGCCTGTGTGCTCAAAGACGGCTCGGCCTTGGTCGCTCGACGCTCCGAGCTCGACCGCTGGGTCCGTGACGGAGGAGGAAGCGGCCATGAAGTCCGAGCGCCACGCGGGGGCCACCCCACCGAAGATGACAAGCGGGACCGGGGAGGGCAGCGGCTGCGAGAAAAGCCCGGTGGGCTACTCCGACAGCCCCACGGCTTCGAGAGCCTCGTGCTCGTGGACGAACAGTCGCCAGCCGGCGATCTTCCCTTCTCGAAGCGTCATCAGGAACGAGAAGCGGGCATCCAGCTCCAGGCCCGCCCTCGGCCCCGGCCGCGCTGCTCGGCGACGACGACCACGTGCTCGCCGGCATCGATGATCCGCACCAGGTCGGTCTCGTAGTCGTCCCACTCCTCCGGCCACATTCCGAGCGCTTCGATCACTCCGGCGTGGCCATGTCGCGTGCTGCCGCCGAGTTCGAGCGGCTGCACGATGACGACGCTTGGGTCAACCGCCGCGAGGACCGCCGCAACGTCGCCCCTCTTGTACGCCTCGAAGGCACCCGCACGATCTCCACGTTCTCTTGCGACATCGCCCGCCGAGTATCCCGCCTGGTCGCGGGAGGGTTCAGAAAGAGTGGAGGCCCGCCTGGTGGCGGGCCTCCAATTCGAGTCCAGCTGCTGTGCTTCTTGGGCTAGCGGCGGTGGGGGTCGATGTAGACGTTGTCGATCTGCCAGGAGCCGCGATCATCGGTATTGGTCAAGCGCAGCGCGACGGGCCGGCCCCCTGCGAGCTTGCCGCCTCGGTCGGGGGAGAGCTTTACGTCGTCGGTTGCGTGCCATCCATCCTTGCGCTTGGCCTTGAACTTCTTCGCCCCGTGCCAAGTGGCCTTCTTCTCTTCGGCCTCCGGGTAGAGCACCTCGACCTCGAGCTCGGAGTCCTTCTCCTCGTCTTGGATGGCGACGAAGCGCATCGTCGGCCAGTTCAAGTCGACGCACATCATCGGGCTCGTCGCCGACGCACCGGCCGGGAGCACGAGCGAGCTGTCGTCGGCTGCGCCCAGATCGCCGCGCAGGTTGAACGGGTCATTACCGGCAGCGACGTGGGCACCGGCGTCGAGCGACCAGCCAGCGTGCGAGCCGTCCTCGAACGATCCGCCCGGCGCGAGAACGTACTCGCGCTTGTCCTTGAACGACAGAAACGGCTGCTCGATCAGCGGGGCCTCACAGGTTGCCCGCGAAGCAGCGGTGGTCTCGGCCTCCTTGGCCGAGGCGCTACCAGCGAAGGCCATCAGGCCAACTGCTGCTACTGCGAATGCACGCGGCGCACGAGCGCGACCGCGAAGAGTGGAAAGGAATGCCATGACTCGAATCTCCTTGAAGGTGTGGTCCGAGTCGGCGGCCGAGCTATCTCACTGCAATCGTGCTTAGAGACCTCTGGCTTTGCGTCCCCGCCTCACGACGGGTTTGCCTTTATCGACTACTTGCTTGCAAACCAGATCGGGCCAAGCCCACAACAACTTGAGAAACACGCTGACCGGTCTGGACACCCCCGGAGACGTGGGGGATCCCCAGGACCACAGCCAACCAAGGACCGGGGAGAGCAGCCTCGGCGCGCGCCGGAGGCGCGGGTAGCAATGCATGAGCCATCGAAGAACTTCACCTTGCGGGTGAGTCCGGTGCTGATGCGGCGTGTCGAGGAGCTTGCGGCGGCGCGGGGTTCGTCGTGGACGGCTGCGATCAAGGCGGCCATCGTGGAGGCGTCGATGCGGACGGGGGGCGGCTCGAGCGTGCCGGACCAGCGCGAGGTGTTGGAGTTGTTGTCGGAGGCGGCCCGTGCGGGCTCTGTGTCCGCGATGAAGGAGTTGCTGGCGTACCACCGCGAGCGCCGGCAGGGTCGGGGGCCGGATGCGGTGGACGAGCTCGACGAGCTCGCCGAGCGGAGGGGGCGGACCCCCGGATCGGTCGGAGGTGGGGACCGGTGAGGGGAGGCGCTCGTCAGATGTACGCATCCACGTTTTGCACAGCGCGCGCCATACGCCAGAGGTTTCGAGGCGCCGCCAGGTGCGGCGCGAAAGGAGGGGCCGCAGATGAGCGACCCAACACAGGAGATCCCCGCCGAGGGGTTTGAGGAGACCACGGAGGCCGAGGCCTCCCACGAGGGCGATGAGCTCGCAAGGGCTCGCAAGGAGGCGGCTGCCCGGCGCGTGAAGCTGCGCGAGGTCGAGGCCGAGCGCGACGGACTCGCGGAGCGCCTCCAGGCGATGCAGCGCGCCGAGGCGGAGCGGATCGCTTCGACTGCGGACAGCGGGTTCAGCGGGTTGGCCGACGGAGCTGACCTGTTCCGCGACGGGACCGAGCTTGGAGACCTGCTGTCTGAGGACGGAACGGTTGACGTCGAGCGGGTGCGTGAGCGCGTCGGCGTGCTGGCTGAGCAACACCCGCACTGGGAGCGGCCCGCTCGTCCCATGGGAAGCGCCGACGCCGGCAGGGGCTTCCCGGTCCGGGACGATCCTCGCCACCCGTTCGGTGACGCCTTGAAGGGCGCGGGCGGATGAGCAAGCCGAACGAGGTCGAGCGGGTCAAGCAACAGATGACCGCTGTCGTTCACGGCGGCCAGGTCATCGTCGAGCGCCTCATCGACGAGGCCGTCAAGGGCATTGACGAACTGACAGACGCGGTCCAGGGCTTGAGGCCAGCGAAAGCGCAAGCCGGGCTGATCGTGGCGACGATGTTCCATATCGAGCGCAACAGGGATGCCCCGGTTCGCTACTCGACCGAGAACGCCGTCTGCGAGCGCATGCTCAAGCTGGCCGAGACTGATGGCTTCAATCGCGTGTAAAACGAGGCCGCCAGGCTTCAGGAGGCGGACGCGAAGGCGGCGCTCGCGGAGCTGATCTGGCTGTGGCGAGACCTGAAGTGGCAGGCCGTAACCGCCGGCCTCAACTAGCCGTCGCTAATGCCCTCGTTCGATGGCCTTCAGCTCGCCGGTGTCGATCTCGAGGACGGCGGCAACACGGCTGAGCGCGTCCTGTTGGTTGTTCGCGTCGACTAGGACCCAACTCGTGGCCGTTTCTCCTGGGGCGGGAAGGTCGCCCTTGCCCCCGAACATGCCGGGGTCTGGCAACCCGGCCTCTCTGAGGCTTTCGAGTTCGTCGGGAGTGAAGTCTCCCTCGCGTCGGGCAACCCAGAACCTGCCCGGGTTCGAATCTCCGGGACCGACAGCGACGGAGCGGGGCGCGAGGTGCGTGCGCTCACACGCGAGGAGCTCGGGCATCTACTGACAGAGATCCCGGAGGACTGGCGGCTGTTCTTCGAGCTGCTGGCCCACACCGGGCTGAGGATCGGTGAGGCTGTGGGGCTCGAGTGGCGCGACGTGGAGTTCGGCAACCGGCCGCGCCTCAAGGTTCGCCACCAGGACCGCCGCGGCGAGGTGGCCGCCCTCAAGACGGAGCGATCACGCCGGGACATTCCGCTGTCGCCGGGGATGGCCCGCCGACTCTGGGCCGCGAGGCGAGGCAGCCCGCCGGACGGCCGGGTGTTCACGTCGAGCCGTGGAAGGCCGTTGTCCGACGGGAACGTACGCTGCCGCGTGCTCGACCCCGCCACCATCAGTGCCGGTCTGCCGTGGGTCACGTTCCACACGTTCAGGCACACGTGCGCATCCCTGCTGTTCGAGGCGGGCCGCGACGTGAAGCAGGTTCAGGAGTGGCTCGGCCATGCGGACCCTGGGTTCACGTTGCGGACGTACATCCACCTCATGGACGGTGGAGTCGGCAGCGCGGACTTCTTAGACGAAGCCGTGGGCGCGAGCGGCTCAACGCAGCGGACCCCAGAAGTCCCCCGCAGTGAGCTGGCTCGGGCGGTCTAGGCTGCGCGGTCTGCTGCTTGCGGGCGCACTGGGCCTCTCACCGCGGTTTCGATTGCCAGGCGAGGGAAAGTCGCGCCGCCGGACTCAATCGTGCGTCGAGCCTAGGAGTTCCATTTCCTCCAGCGCGGACCGGGCGGCATCGGCGAAAGGGGTGGGCTCGACGCCGAAGACAGCTTGAAGCGCATTGTTTTCGACCAAGAGGTCCGTGTGAAGTCCTTCGAGTAGCGGCTGCAGGAGTTCGCGGTCGGCGTCTACGACTGCGGATGCTGCAGCCGCTTCGAGCTTGGAGCTGCTGAATGGCAGCGAAAGCGAGCGGTGGTCTTGCCCGAGCAGTTCAGCGACAATCTCCGTCATCTCTTCGAACGTGAGGACGTCGGGACCGACTATCTCATAAGACCCTGGCGCTACGTCACGGGCGGCGACCAAAGCCGCGACGACGTCATCGATTGCAACGGGCTGCACCCGGTGCTCGCGCCACGTCGGTAAGAGCAATGCCGGTAGCCGGTCGACCAACTGCACCAGGGTGCCGAAAGAGGCGCTCCCGACACCGACGATCATCGAGGCTTGCAAGGCGACGAACTCATCGCTGCACTCGCGCAGAATGTCCTCGACCTCATTTCGCGAACTCAAGTGCTCGCTCTGCTCGCCAGAGCCGCTCACGCCCCCGAGGTAGATCGTGCGCTTCACGCCACAGCTGCCCGCAATCTCGCAGAAGTTTTGGGCTGCCTGTCGATCGCGCTCGGCGAACCCACCCTCCACTCCGGGCTCCATGGAGTGGACCAAGTAATAGACCTCGCGAACTCCCTCGAGCGCGGGCTCCAAGGAGTCAGGTTCTCCAAGATCGGCCTCCACCGTGTCAAGACCGTCGGAGTCCTGCAGCTTCGATGCGTCCCGAACGAGGCATCGCACCTGCTCACGCGCTCGCAAGACACGGAGCAACTCCCCGCCGACGAACCCTGTGGCCCCGGTGAGCAAGAGGGTGGCGCGATCAGCAGCGATGCCTACTCTCGTACCCCCGTCGTACGTCCCGCGAAACCGCTGCTCCGGCATCGAGCCGCGCTGGATTTTGGTCTCTATCCGAGCCCGAAACGGACTTCGATTTCGGGCGCTTCGGCTATGTGTGAGACGTGCAACCGGACGAAGGGTGCGGGCCTATGACCCAGGAGGGCAACCTGGGGGCAACCCTCTGCCCGCAGAAGGCCATAGCCGCGTTGCGTGATGAACCGCAGTAACCCGCGCGTGGACTAAGAGCCGCAACTCTCCGCAAACGGTCAAGCCGATTATGAGTCGTGCGCTCTAACCGCTGAGCTACGGAGCCGGGTCGAGCGAGGATAGCCGCCTGGGCTGGGCGTCGATCGCGAGCGGAGGTGCTTGACGCGGAGTTCCGCGGAGCGTCAGAGTGGCCCCCGTTGGACTCGCTCAGATGTCGACGATGGAGTGCAGGGGTGGCGCTCGCGGTGCTCGCGCTTGCGCTGCCCGCATGCGGGGGCGGGGAGGACGACCAGGGCGGCTCGATCACGATCGCGGAGTCGGCCCAGCCGGACGCCCTCGACCCGGCGCTGGGCAACACTCTCAACGCGTGGGAGCCGACGTGGCTCGTGTACACGCCACTGCTCACGTACAAGCGCGTCGACGGACAGGACGGGACCGAGCTGATTCCCGGGCTCGCCGAGGACCTCCCGGAGATCTCGGCGGACGGCCGGACCTACCGCCTGCGCCTGAGGGAGGGGCTCGCCTACTCGGACGGCACGCCGGTGAAGGCGTCCGACTTCGAGCAGACCGTCAAGCGGCTGCTCGCTCTCGAGTCTGCGGCCACCGGGTTCTTCGTCGGTGTGCAGGGCGCCGCCGACTACGCGAAGACGGGCGATCCGGACGGGGACATCGCCGGGATCGAGACGGACGACGCGTCCCGATCCATCGTGATCGGCCTCGACGCTCCCGACAGCACCTTCTCGAACGTGCTGGCCACGATCTACTCAGGCGTGGTCCCCGGCGACACGCCGTTCCGGAACATGACGAAGACTCCACCGCCCGGCGTGGGGCCGTTCCGGATCGCTCGTACGACGTCCAACAGCGGCTTCGTGCTGGAGCGCGTGAAGGACTTCGAGCTGCCGGGGGTGCCGGCGGCCAAGGTCGACAAGATCACGGTGAAGATCGTCGCCTCGCCGCGCGCGGCGCAGGACGTGCTGCGCGGCAAGCTCGACTACATGCAGGACCCGCCGCCGCCGGACATGCTGCCCGAGGTGCGCTCCAAGCACGCCGACCGCTACCGCGAGCAGCCGACTGCTGGCATCAGCTACTTCTTCATGAACTCGAGCGTTCCGCCCTTCGACAAGCTGGCCGTGCGGCGTGCCGTGAACCTCGGCATCGCCGAGGATGCCCTCGCGCGAGTGTTCGGCGGCCTCCTCGAGCCCACGTGCAACTTCCTGCCGCCGGACATTCCCGGCTACGAGAAGCTGGATCCCTGTCCGTACGGGCGACCCGGGAAGAGCACGGACATCGCCCGCGCCAAGCGCCTGGTCCGGCGAGCCGGGGCGGCGGGAGCCGACGTCAAGGTCTGGGGCCCGCAGCAGGACCCCGGGCCGCAGGTCATGAGCTATCTCGCGGACGTGCTCGACGAGATCGGGCTCGACCCCAAGCTCAACCTGGTGGACTTCGCCGTGTACTCGCAGACGGTGGGCAACCTGGGGACCCACCCTCAGATCGGGTTCCTGAGCTGGGCGGGCGACTTCCCGCATCCGTTCGCGTTCCTCCGCCAGTTCGACAGCGGGACGATCACGGAGACCGGCAACTTCAACGTCGGTGAGGTGCGCGACCCCGTGATCGACGCCGGGCTGAGGCGGCTCAGCCGCGAGCCGGACGTCCAAGAAGCGACGGACCGCTGGGCGGCGCTCGACCGCCGCGTGATCGACCAGGGCTACGTGGCCGTCTATGGCAATCCGACGCGCACGACATTCCTGTCGGACCGCATGGACTTCGAGAACTGCTCGCGCTTCCACCCTGTCTTCGGCAACGACTACTCGAGCTTCTGCCTGAAGTAGCGCCCCCGGAGCGGCGATACTGACGCCATGGAAGAGCCACAGACGGGGCCGTTGCTGCTCGCGGTCCCGAACGTCAGCGAGGGCCGCGACCACGGGGTGCTCGAGAGCATCGAGCGGAGGCTCGCGCCGGCGCGCTTCCTCGACCTCCACGTGGACCCCGATCACAACCGCTCGGTGTTCACGATCGCCGGCCGGCAGGGCGAGCTGGCGCCGGCGCTGCTCGGCATCGCCGGCGCCGCGCTCGAGGGCATCGATCTAAGCGGGCACGACGGCCTCCACCCGTACGTCGGCGCGCTCGACGTGGCCCCGGTCGTGTACCTGGACGAGGACGCCCGCGGCGCCGCCTGCGCCGAGGCGCTCACGGCGGCGGCGCTCGTCGGCGAGGAGCTCGAGCTTCCCGTGTTCCTGTACGGCCAGCTGGCCACGCGCGCCGAGCACGTAGAACGTGCCCAGCTCCGTCGCGGCGGACCGCGGGAGCTTGCGGCGCGCATGGCGTCGGGCGAGCTTGCGCCCGACTACGGGCCCGCCGCGCCGCACCCGACCGCCGGGGCCGTGCTGGTCACCGCGCGGCCGCCGCTGATCGCGTTCAACCTGGATCTCGAGACCGACGACGTGGAGGTGGCGATCGCCATCGCCGCCTCGCTGCGCGAGTCGGGGGGCGGCCCGCCCGGCGTGCGCGCGCTGGGGCTCTTCCTTCCCGAGCGCGGCTGTGCGCAGGTGTCCACGAACGTGCACGACCACCGGGCGGCGCCGCTCGCGAAGATCGTGGCGCGCGTGCGCGCCCAGGCCGCCGTGGCCGAGGCGGAGCTGGTGGGTCTCGCGCCGCGCGCGGCGCTCGAGGGATTCCCCGACGACGTGCCGCTGCGCGGCTTCTCGCCTGAGCGTCACGTGATCGAGGAGGCGCTGCACGCCGTCGAGTGATTCGGCGGTGCGGTCGCTCGGCAGTCCTGTAACGTCGCCGCCATGGCCCAGGCGAAGCGAAAGCGCACCCGCAAGCACCGTGGCACGCCGGCCGGCACGATCGAGCGCGCCGGCCGAACGGGGCGTCCGCGCACGCGCGAGGACGGCAAGCAGATCTCGCGCCAGCGCCGCATGGAGCGGATGTCGCAGCCGCCCACCTGGCGCGGGGCGATCAACCGCGCCGCGATAGCCGCGGCGGTCTTCGGCGTGCTCGTGGTGCTGGCGTTCGGGCGCAGCGTGCTTCAGGGCGCGGTGCTGGCCGCCTTCATGCTGCTCCTCTACATCCCGCTCGGATACGCCACGGACACGGCGATCTACCGCTTCCGCCGGCGGCGGCAGGCGCCTGCGAGAAAGTAGGCTCGTGGCGATGGACGTGCGCATGTTCACCGTCGGGCCAGTGGCCGAGAACGCGTTCCTCATCCGGCGGGACGGGTCGGATCGCGCGCTGATGGTCGACCCGGGCGACGAGGCCGACAAGCTGCTGGCGGCGATCGACGCGCTCGGGGTTACGCTCGACGGGATCCTCCTCACTCACACCCACTTCGACCATGTGGGGGCGGTGGCGCCGGTGGCGAAGGCGACCGGGGCAGAGGTGTGGGTGCCGAAGCTCGAGAGCTTCGTGCTGGCGGACATCAACAGCTACGTGCCCTGGCCGGACTTCGGCCCGTTCGAGTCCTACGAGGCGGAGCACGTGCTGGAGGGCGGCGAGCGGCTCGAGCTTGCGGGCTTCGAGATCGACGTGCTCTTCACTCCCGGGCACAGCCCCGGACACGTGACCTTCTCGATCCCGGACGAGGCGGCGGTCTTCTCCGGCGACGTGCTCTTCCAGGGCTCCGTGGGCCGCACCGACCTGCCAGGCGGCGACTGGGGAACGCTGCTCGAGTCGATCCGGCTCCTGGTGGACTCGCTCCCGCCCGAGACGGCGGTCTTTCCGGGCCACATGGGCACCACGACCCTCGGCGCCGAGCGCACGTCCAACCCGTTCCTCGCCGAGCTGGCTCGATAGGCATGGCCGCGAAGCTCCAGGCCCCGCGGGGGACGTTCGACGTCCTGCCCGCGGACGGCAGGCGCCGCGCCGTGCTGGCGCGCACCACCGACGAGCTGCTCGGCCGAGCGGGCTACGAGCCGTTCGAGAGCCCGGTGTTCGAGGACACCGAGGTGTTCGCGCGCGGGGTGGGGGAGGCCACCGACATCGTGCGCAAGGAGATGTTCAGCTTCGAGGACAAGGCGGGCCGGTCGCTCACGCTCCGGCCCGAGGGCACCGCGGGGGTCTGCCGCGCGTACGTGGAGCACGGCATGCACAAGCTGCCGCAGCCGGTGAAGCTT
This sequence comes from uncultured Thermoleophilaceae bacterium, assembly GCA_963803245.1. Taxonomy (GTDB): domain Bacteria; phylum Actinomycetota; class Thermoleophilia; order Solirubrobacterales; family Thermoleophilaceae; genus JACVRW01. The sequence continues at coordinate 17,225 of CAWDLI010000002.1, forward strand.
CGCTACTGGGGGCCGTTCTTCCGCCACGAGGCCCCGCAGGCGGGTCGCTATCGCCAGTTCACGCAGCTGGGCGCGGAGGCGCTCGGCTCCGACGACCCGTCGCTCGATGCGGAGATCGTGCTCCTGCTCGTGGAGCTGGTGGAGGCGGTCGGGGCGCGCGACCTCCGCGTGCGGCTGTCGAGCCTCGGCACGCCTGAGACGCGCGAGGCGTACCTCGAGGAGCTGGGCGCCTACCTGCGGGCGCACGAGTCCGAGCTCTCCGAGGACGTGCGCGACCGGCTCGAGACCAACCCGCTGCGGGCATTCGACGCAGACCACGCGGGTACGCGCGCCGTGATGGACGGAGCGCCGCGACTGCTGGACCGGCTCGGGGCCGAGGACGCCGAGCACTTCGCGGCGGTGCGCGCCCTGCTGGACGACGCTGGGCTGGCATACGAGGTGGACACCACCCTGGTGCGCGGACTCGACTACTACACGCGCACGGTCTTCGAGGTCGAATCGGGCGCGCTCGGAGCCCAGAACGCGCTCGGCGGCGGCGGGCGCTACGACCGGCTGGTGGAGCGGCTGGGCGGCCCGAGCACCCCCGGCGTGGGCTTCGCGGCCGGGGTGGAGCGCATCCTGCTCGCCGCGGAGGCCCCCGACGAGCCCGGCGCCGGCGGCGTGTTCGTAGCCGTGGCCGACCCGGACGCGGCACGCTCCGCCTTCGCGCTCGCGCGGCAGCTGCGGGAGCGCGGCATGCGGGTGCAGATCGAGCAGGCCGGGCGCTCCCTCAAGGGCCAGCTGAAGCAGGCCGACCGGATCGGCGCCCGGGCCACGGTGATCGTGGGCGGTGACATCGAGGTGAAGGACATGGGCACCGGCGAGCAGACCGCGGCGGCGGGGCCGGAGGAGGCGCTGGCGCTGGTGGAGAGCACACTCGAGTCGTGACCGAGCTCCGTCCCAACTCCTACCGCACCGCCTGGGCCGGGGAGCTTCGCGCTCCGAGCGTGGGCGAGCGCGTCCGGGTGGCGGGCTGGGTGCACCGCCGGCGCGACCACGGCGGGCTGATCTTCATCGACCTTCGCGACAGCAGCGGCCTGCTCCAGCTTGTGTTCCGCCCCGAGGAGGCGCCCGAGGCGCACGCGGCCGCGGAGGCGCTCCGGTCCGAGGACGTGATCTCGGCCGAGGGCGAGCTCGTGGCGCGCGAGGAGGGCGCGGTCAACCCGGCGCTGCCCACGGGCGAGGTGGAGCTGGCCGTGGGCGCGGTCGACCTGCTTGCCGACGCCGAGACCCCGCCGTTCCAGATCGACGAGGACGAGCCGGTCGGCGAGGAGCTGCGCCTGCGCTACCGCTACCTCGACCTGCGCAAGGAGACCATGCGCCGCAACCTCGAGCTGCGGCACGACGTGGTGCGGACCATCCGCCAGCACCTGAACGAACGCGGCTTCCTCGACGTGGAGACGCCGATACTCACGCGCTCGACTCCCGAGGGCGCCCGCGACTTCCTGGTGCCGAGCCGGCTCAGCGCGGGCGACTGGTACGCGCTCCCGCAGTCGCCGCAGCTCTTCAAGCAGCTGCTCGTGATGGGCGGCACCGAGCGCTACTACCAGATAGCCCGCTGCTTCCGGGACGAGGACTTCCGCGCCGACCGCCAGCCCGAGTTCACGCAGCTCGACCTCGAGATGGGCTTCGTGGAGGAGGAGGACGTGCACCACCTCATCGACGGCCTGCTGCGGGAGGTGCTGGCCCTCGGCGGCATCGAGGTGCAGGTGCCGGTCGAGCGCGTGCACTACGACGAGCTGATGCTTCGCTACGGGTCGGACCGCCCCGACCGCCGGCTGGGAGTGGAGATCGAGGACCTCACCGACGTGTTCCGCGACTCGGGCTTCAAGGTCTTCTCCGGCGCCGTGGAGTCCGGCGGCGTGGTGCGTGCGATCAAGGCGGGCGGCGAGTGGCCGCGCAGCCGCTTCGACGCTCTCACCGAGCGCGCCCAGTCCCTCGGCGCCAAGGGCCTGGCCTGGGCGGTGGTCGAGCCGGACGGCTGGCGCTCGCCGATCGCGAAGTTCCTGTCAGAGGACGAGATCCGGCGGGCCACCGAGGCCCTCGGCGCCCGCGAGGGCGAGGCGATCCTGATCGTCGCCGACAGCGCGGCTGTGGCAGCGCGCGTGCTCGGGACGCTGCGGGTCGAGGTCGCGGACGTCGAGCCCACCGGCCACGACCTGTTCTGGGTCACCGACTTCCCGATGTTCGACTGGAACGAGGGCGAGCAGCGCTGGGATGCGATGCACCACCCGTTCACCTCTCCCAGCGGCGACCTCGACGCCGATCCGGGCACCTGGCGGAGCCGGGCCTACGACGTGGTGCTGGACGGCAACGAGATCGGCGGCGGCTCGATCCGGATCAACCGCCCCGACGTGCAGCAGCGCGTCTTCAGCGCGCTCGGCATCGACCCGGAGGAGGCCGCCGAGCGATTCGGCTTCCTCCTCGAGGCGCTTCGCTACGGCGCGCCGCCCCACGGCGGCATCGCGTTCGGGATCGACCGGATGGTCGCGATCCTGGCCGGGCGCGAGTCGATCCGGGACGTGATCGCCTTCCCCAAGGCGGCCAGCGGGGCGGACCCGCTCACCGGCGCGCCCGCGCCGGTGGACGAGCGCCAGCTTCGCGAGCTCGGGCTGCGGCTCGACGCTCCCGGTCGCTGACCTGCAGATCGCGTCCGACGGGCGGATCGCTGGTAGCGTTGATCACGGCTCGAGCCTGTTCGCCAGCCTGCCGTATACGTTGAGCCGAACACCACCGAGATGGGAGTCCGACTCGTGGTAGGACCGTGGTCCGCTGCGGAGGACACCCACGTTTGCTAGGACAGCAGGCCCAACTCTCGGATGGGGCAGCGGCAGGCTGGGGCCACCTTTGTCTCCCGGCTGCCCGCCGTTCGCCATGTGTCAGGCTTGCCGCGTGAGCCTCCAGGACCATCTCGACGCCCCGCGCGGCAGCGGGGCGCTGCCGGACTGGCGACACACCGGCGCCGCGGGCGGCGGCGCCTGCGGCGACCTCGTGCGAGTCGCGGTCCGCGTGGAGGGAGAGCGAGTGGTGGAGGCCGGCTTCGACGCGAGCGGCTGCTCCGCGGCGATGGCCGCCGGCAGCGCTGTCGTGGAGCTGGTCGAGGGAACGCCGTTCCTCGACGCCGCGCGGCTGACCGCTGCCGACGTGGACGCCGAGCTCGGTGGGCTGCTGCCCTCCGCCCGGCACGCCGCGGACCTCGCCGTGGACGCTCTGCACCGCGCGCTCGGCGCGGCCGCGCGCGATGGCACGCCGCGCCTGCGAGCGAACCCGCGGCGGACGCTGGTGGCGATGAGCGGCGGCGTGGACAGCGCCGCCGCGGCGCAGCTGGCGATCGACGCCGGCGACGACGTGCTGGCCGTGACGCTCGAGCTCTGGTCCGACCCGGCCACGGACGACGAGCGCAGCTGCTGCTCCCCGCGCGCGGTGCTCGGCGCGCGCGAGCTGGCCCATGGCATGGGCATCCCGCACGTGACACTTGACCTGCGCGAGCGCTTCCGCTCCACCGTGGTCGACGAGTTCCTGGACGGGTACGCCACCGGCCGCACGCCGAACCCCTGCGTGCGCTGCAACGGCGAGGTCCGCTTCGACGCGATGCTCGCCCTGGCGGACGCGCTCGGCGCGGCGCGGCTCGCCACCGGCCACTACGCGCGGATCGCGCGCGACGACCAGGGTCCGCTGCTCCGGGCGGGCGTCGACGCGCGCAAGGACCAGACCTACATGCTGGCCCGGCTCGAGCCGGCTCAGCTGGAGCGGCTCTCCTTCCCGCTCGGCGCCCTCACCAAGGACTCGGTGCGCGGCCTGGCGCGGGCGGCGGGCCTGTCCGTGGCCGACCGCCGCGAGAGCCAGGACCTGTGCTTCGCCGCCGGCCTCGGCACGAAGGCGTTCCTTCGCCGGCACGGGCCCGCCGGGCTGCGGCGCTCCGGGCCGATCGTGGATGCCGACGGGCACGAGCTCGGCCGCCACGACGGCCAGCACGGCTTCACCGTCGGCCAGCGCCGCGGCCTCGGCGTGGCGAGCGGCCGGCCGCTCTACGTGCTCGCCAAGGACGCGGGCACCGCCACCGTCACGGTCGGCCCGCGCGAGGCGCTCGCGGTCACGCAGGTGAGACTCGAGCGCCCGTTGCTGCATCGCGGCGTCGATGGGGTCGAGGCCGCCCGGCTGCGCTACGGGTCCGCCGAGATCCCCTGCCGCGCGGTCGAGACCGCGGACGGCGCGCTCGAGCTGGAGCTCTCGCGCCCCGCCGAAGCAGTGGCCCCCGGACAGCTGGCCTGCCTGCTCTCGGGGGACCGGGTCACCGGCTATGGGACGATCGCGGACTCACGGTGACAATCGACAAGGAGCTGATCGACCTCGACGCGCCTCTCTCGGCCGATTTCCAGCCGGTGATCAGGCTGATCATCGGGGGCATCGCGGAGCGAGTGGACTTCGCGTTCGAGGAGATCGACGACCTGCAGCTGGCCGTCGAGCGGCTCCTGGCCGAGGCCGGCGCGCGCGACACCGTCCAGCTGAGGTTCGAGGTGGGGGAGGAGGCGATCCGGACGCGCGTCGGGCCGCTCGACGAGCGGGCGATCACCAGCGCGCTGCAGGACGGCGACGTCCGCCCGGGTCAGCTCACCCTCCGGCGCATCCTCAACACGGTCGTGGACTCGTTCGGCGTGGAGGAAGTGGACGGCGACGGCGTGATGGTGCGTCTCGAGAAGCGGAAGGCGTACGCATGAGCGCCGCCCCGCACCGCTCCTCCTCCCCGGAACGCGCGCGCCACGAGGACCGCGAGCTGCTCACCCGCTATCACGGCAAGGGCGACACCTCGGCCCGCGAGGAGCTGATCCAGCGCCACCTGCCGCTGGTGCGATCGCTGGCCCGCCGCTACTCCGGACGCGGGGAATCGCTCGAGGACATCGAGCAGGTGGGCGCGATCGGGCTGATCAAGGCGATCGACCGCTTCGACCTCTCGCGCGACGTGTCGCTCGCCACCTACGCCACCCCGAACGTGGTGGGTGAGATCAAGCGCCACTTCCGGGACAAGGGCTGGGCCATCCGTGTGCCGCGTGCCCTCCAGGAGCTGAACGCCTCGATGTCGGGCGCGATCGAGCGGCTGACGGGGAAGCTGGCGCGCTCGCCGAGCATCGCGGAGATCGCCGAGGAGCTGAAGACCACTCCCGAGGAGGTGCTCGAGGCGATGGAAGTGGGCTCGGCGTATTCGACTGTCTCGCTCTCCACCGGACCCAGCGGCGAGGAGGAGCTCGACCCGCTCGAGACGATCGGAGAAGAGGACCAGGGCTACGAGCGCTCGGAGGACCGCGTGGCGCTCGAGCCGGCGCTCGATCGGCTGCCGGACCGGGAGCGGGAGATCCTCCGGATGCGATTCGAGGAGGGGCTTCCACAGACCCAGATCGCGCAGGCGGTCGGCCTTTCGCAGATGCACGTCTCGCGGCTCATCCGCAAGTCGCTGTCCGAGATGCGCGAGGAGCTCACCTGAGGTCTGCGCTCCGGCGGACCGCTCGCACCGCGAGCCCGCTGCTGCTCGCCCTCGCCCTGGGCGGGTGCCTGGGAGACGATGAGCGCCAGGGGAACGCGCTCCAGGGCGGGACGGCGTCGATGGCGCTCGGCCGGGCGCCGGTCGTGCTCGACCCGGCGCTGCTCGGCCCGGGCGACGCCGAGCCGCTCTGGGCGGTCTACACCGCGCCGCTGACCTACCGGCGCTCCGAGGGGCGCGACGGCACCGACGTTGTGCCCGGCGTGGCGGAGCGCGTGCCGGAGGCCTCGGGCGACGGCCGTACCTACACGCTGCGGATACGGAATGGCCTCCACTTCACGAACGGCCGCCCGGTCCGCGCCGGTGACGTGGAGCATTCGATCCTCCGCGCCCGCGCGCTAGGTCCGGTGGGCAGGCGCCTGTTCGACGGCATCTCGAACACGTCCAGCGACAACGGCAAGCGGACGGTCCGGATCGTGCTGCGACGCCCGGACCCCTCGTTCCCCCATGCGCTGGCGGCGGTACAGGCCGGGGTGGTGCCCGCGAGCACCCCGATGAGGCCGATGCGAGCCCGCCCGCCGGCGGGGATCGGCCCGTATCGCATCGAGTCGCCGCGGTCCGGGGGCGGGTTCGTGCTCACTCGCAACCGCGACTTCAGCCTGCCGGGCGTGCCAGACGGCCGGCTCGACGAGATCGTGGTCAAGGCCGGCGGAACCCCCGCCGAGCAGACCGAGGCGGTGATCGGCGACACGCTCGACGTGATGATCACCCCGCCGCCGGCCGACCGGCTGCCGGAGCTGAGGTCGGAGCTCCGGGAGCGCTACTCCGAGCATCCCGACCTCGACACGATGTACCTCGCGGTGCGCGGCCGGGGCGACGCGTTCGGAAAGCCCAAGCTGCGCGAGGCGCTCGCGCGGGCGCTCGACAAGCCCGAGGCGGCGCGCCGCCTCGGCGGCCTGGTCCGCACCACCTGCAACGTGCTGCCGCCCCTATTGCCCGGGTATGACGAGCCCGATTCGTGCCCCTGGGGGGACCCGACGGAGCACCCCGATCTCGTTCGCGCTCGCGAGCTGGTGGAGGAGGCGGGAGAGGTCGGGCGGCCGGTGGCCGTGTCGACGTCGCCGCAGGCGGCGCCCGTGGCCCGCATGTACACGTCGACGCTCCGGAAGATCGGGCTCTCCGCCACGCGGGAGCCGCGCCGTGGCGCGGACGTGATCCTCCTCACGGCGCGTGCTCCGGTGCCCGACTCGGCGCGCTTCCTGGTCCCGCTGGCCGATCGCGTGCCCCTGGTGGTGGATGCCGAGACCCTGCTCACGGCCGACGAGCTGGGCAGCACCAACGATCCGGACGAGCGCGCGAAGCTGGCCGAGAAGCTCGATGCCCAGCTGGTGGCGAGCGCCGTGATCGTCCCCTACGCGAACTCGCTGAGGACGCTCTTCCTGTCGGATCGGATCGACGCGGCGAACTGCGCGCGCTTCCATCCGGTCTACGGAGTGGACCTGACCGACCTCTGCTTGCGCTAAAGGAAAGGGCCCGTTCCAGCCGAATTCCCACGTGTTAGGCCTTTGTTCAGATCCGGTGTACCCCAATAGGGGGGAGTAGATTGCCGGAGCGACGGGCAAGCTAGGACCGGATCACCGGACACTATGGAGGGTTAGATGGGGAAGCTGGGCGCTGGGCGCGTACTCGCGCTGGTACTTGCGGTAATGGCGATGTTCGTGGTGGCCGCTTGCGGCGACGACGACGACAGCGATTCGAGTAGCAGCGGTGGTGGCGGAGAGACGGGCGGCGAGATCAGTGTCGGGACCACGGGTCTCGACAACGCCGATCCGGTGATGTTCCAGACCACGCAGGCCGTACAGCCCTTCCAGCTCGCCTACGTGCCGCTGCTGTCCTATGCGCACAAGGAGGGCGAGGCCGGCTCCGAGATCATTCCCGGCCTGGCCACCGAGGTGCCCGAGGCCACGAACGGCGGCAAGACCTACGAGTTCACCCTGCGCGAGGGCCTCAAGTACAGCGACGGCAGCCCCGTCAAGGCCAGCGACTTCGAGAACACGATCAAGCGCCTGCTCGCTCTGGGCAGCGGCTGGTCATTCTTCTACAGCCCGATCATCGAGGGCACCGAGGAGTTCCAGAAGAAGCCCGACGTCAAGGGCGACATCTCGGGCATCGAGACGGACGACAAGGCCGGCACCATCAAGATCACTCTCACCGAGCCGGACACCAAGATCCTGTTCGCGCTCGCCGAGCCCTACGCGGCTCCCACCCCGGCGGCCAAGTCACCGGGCAAGAGCCTCAAGCAGCCGCCCCCCGGCGTCGGGCCGTACATCCTCGACGTGAAGGACTTCAACCGGCTGTACGAGCTCACGCGGAATCCCAACTGGACCGACATCCCCGGGATCCCGAAGGGCAACTTCGACAAGATCACCGGCGTGGTCACCGACAGCGTCACGAAGATGACCCAGGACGTGATCACCGGCAAGCTCGACTTCATGACCGAGGACCCGACGGGCGACCAGTTGCCGGAGGTGCGGCAGAAGTACGCCGACCGCTACTCCGAGACGGCGAACCCGCCGAACGTCTACTACAACTTCATGAACGTCACGCTCCCGCCGTTCGACAAGCTGGAAGCGCGTCAGGCCGTGAACTACGCGATCGACAGCAACGCTCTCGTCCGCGTGTTCGGCGGCCGGCTGACGCCGGGCTGCAACTTCATCCCGCCCGGAGTCGTCGGCTACAAGGAGGCCGACTGCGCCTACGGCGACCCGGCCGGCGAGCCGGACATCGAGAAGGCCAAGGAGCTCGTGAAGAAGTCGGGCTACGAGGGTGAGAAGGTCACCTACTGGGTCAACAACAAGGACCCGCGCCCGGCGATCGCGGACTACTTCCGCGACATGCTGAACGAGATCGGCTTCGACGCCGAAATCAAGACGCTCGACCAGCAGGTGTACTTCGAGCAGATCGGCCTCAAGCGGACCAAGGCCCAGACCGGCTTCACGGACTGGTTCCAGGACTACCCGCACCCGGGCGACTTCATCGAGTCGCTGCTCAGCACGCGGGCGCTCCAGTCCGAGGTCACGTTCAACCAGGGCTTCGTCAGCGACCCCGTGCTCGACAAGAAGCTCGACGAGCTGCGCGGCCAGTCGCCTGAGGAGGCCGCCGACGAGTGGGCCGAGCTCGACAACTACATCGTGAACGAGAAGGCCTACGTGGCCGTCTACGGAAGCGAGGAGTCGAGCTCCTTCTTCTCGGAGCGCATGGACTCCGAGAACTGCGGCGGCGAGCACCCCGTTTACAAGAACGACTGGCTGCTGTTCTGCAAGAAGTAGGCGACATCGCGCGCGGGCGGCCACCTGCGGCCGCCCGCGCGCGTTAGCCTCCACGCATGGCCATCGAGCCGGCCACCGAGTTCGCGCTGGACGGTCCGGCGTCGTTCGAGGCGGAGTCCCGCCGCCAGGACACGGCAGGCCTCGGCCCCTGGCGTCTCGCGCTCCGGCGCCTGAGGCGCAACCGGGTCGCTGTCGCGTTCGGGGTCCTCTTCGTGCTGATCGTGCTGGTCTGCCTGGCCGCGCCGCTGTGGGCAGATCACGTGGCGCACACGACGCCGCTCAAGAACCACCTGTCGGATCAGATCGTGATCGACGGGAAGAAGACCGACGTGGTCTCGCTGGACGGGGTGCCGATCGGCCCAACGTGGCAGGGCGAGTTCTTCCTGGGCGCGGACACCAACGGGCGTGACACCGCGGTACGGCTCCTCTACGGCGGGCGCAACTCGCTGCTGATCGGAGTCTCCGCCGCCTTGATCACGACCTTCCTCTCGATAATCGTGGGCATCCTCTCCGGCTACTTCCGCGGCTTCACCGACACGCTGCTCTCACGCACGATGGACGTGATCTGGGCCTTCCCCGTGATCCTGCTCGGCGTCGCGCTCGGCACCGCCCTGACGCTGTCCGGATTCAGCATCGGCCCGATCAGCGTCAGCGGGAAGTCCAAGCTGATCCCGACCCTGATCATCGCCGTGGTGTATGTGCCCTACATGGCACGCCCGATCCGCGGCCAGGTGCTCTCGCTGCGCGAGAAGGAGTTCGTGGAGGCCGCGCGCGCACAGGGAGCCGGGTCGCTGCGGATCATGCTCTCGGAGATCCTGCCCAACCTGTCGTCGACCGTGATCGTCTTCTTCCCGCTGATGGTGGCCAACGCGATCCTGCTCGAGGCCGCGCTCGGCTTCCTGGGCGTCGGGGTCCAGGCGCCGGAGCCGTCCTGGGGCACGATGATCGGCGACGGCGTGAAGCACATCCTGTCGGGCCCGCACCTCGCGATCGTGCCGGGCGTGATGCTCGTGATCACCGTGCTCGCGCTCAACGTGTTCGGCGACGGCGTGCGCGACGCATTCGATCCCCGCGCGAAGATCCACCTGGAGCACTGACGTGGCCCGCTTCATAGTCCGCCGGCTCGCTCAGATGATCCTCGTGCTGTTCGCGGTGTCGGCGCTCACCTTCCTGATCTTCAACGTGATCCCGGGCGGCGACCCGGCGCTCCGGATGGCGGGCCGGCAGCCGGACCCCGGGCAGCTCGCGATCATCCGTGCGGAGTGGGGCTTCAACGACCCGATCTACGTCCAGTACTACAAGACGATGCAGAAGACGTTCACCGGCGACCTCTTCTCCTACACCACTCAGATCGACGTGATCGACGAGCTGCGCAAGCGGGCCCCGCGCACGTTCGCGCTCGCGATCGGGGCAGCGATCCTGTGGATGATCGTGGCCGTCGCGTTCGGGCTCTACACGGCGGTGAAGGCGGGCAAGTTCGCGGACCGCTTCCTGACGATCCTCGCGCTCGTGGGCATCTCGATGCCCGTCTTCTGGGTCGGGGCGCTGATGAACTACTACCTGGGCTTCAAGTGGGGGATCTTCCCGAACGGCGGCTACGTGCCGTTCACCGACGATCCCTGGCAGTGGTTCTACCACCTGATCATGCCGTGGACGGCCCTGTCGATCCTGTTTATCGGCGTGTACTCGCGCGTGCTGCGCTCGAACATCCTCGACACGATCAACGAGGACTACGTGCGCACGGCCCGCGCCAAGGGGCTCTCCGAGCGGCGCGTTCTCTTCAAGCACGTGCTGCGCAACTCGCTGATCCCGATCGTGACCCTGTGGGGCCTCGACTTCGGGGCCGTGCTCGGCGGCGGCACCATCCTCACCGAGACGGTCTTCGACATCCAGGGGGTCGGCCAGTACGCGGCCGAGTCGATCGGGCAGCTGGACGTGCCGCCCGTGCTGGCGATCACCCTCTTCGGCTCGTTCTTCATCGTCCTGCTGAACACGATCGTGGACATCCTGTACGCGGCCCTCGACCCGCGCATCCGCCTCACCTGATGGCCGAGCCGCTCCTCAGCGTCCGCGACCTCGAGGTCTCCTTCACCACCGACGAGGGCGTGGTGCAGGCCGTGGACGGCGTGTCGTTCGACATCGATGCCGGCGAGGTGCTGGCGGTGGTGGGCGAGTCCGGCTCCGGGAAGTCCGTGACCGCCATGACGCTGATGGGGCTCACGCGTTCTCCGAACGCGCGTTTCGGCGGTAGCGCCCACTACAAGGGCGAAGAGCTCATCAACGCCGGCGACGAGCGGCTCCAGGACATCCGCGGAGCCGAGATCGCGATGATCTTCCAGGACCCGATGAGCTCGCTGAACCCGGTCATGAAGGTCGGAGATCAGATCATCGAGCAGATCCAGGCCCACGAGGCCCTGCCCGACGCACAGGCTCGGGAGCGGGTCGTGGAGCTGCTGGAGAAGGTCGGGATCCCGCGCGCAGGAGAACGGATGGAGTCGTACCCGTTCGAGTTCTCGGGGGGCATGCGCCAGCGCGTGATGATCGCCATGGCCCTCTCGTGCGACCCGAGCGTCCTGATCGCCGACGAGCCCACCACGGCGCTCGACGTGACGATTCAGGCCCAGATCCTCGAGCGCATCCGCCAGCTCCGCGAGGAGACCAATGCCGCCGTGATCCTCGTGACGCACGACCTCGGGGTGGTGGCCGACATCGCCGACCGGATCGCGGTCATGTATGCCGGGCGCATCGTCGAGCAGGGCACGCTGGACGACCTCTTCTACGACCCGCAGCACCCCTACACCTGGGGCCTGCTCGGGTCGATCACGCGGGTGGACCGGCCGCGCCCCGAGCGCCTTCCGGCGATCGCGGGCCTCCCGCCCTCGCTGGCCGACCGGCCGGAGGGCTGCCATTTCCGGCCGCGCTGCCCGCACGAGTTCGACAAGTGCTCGCAGGTCCCGCCGCTCGAGGGGCGCACGCCGGACTCGCCCGGGCACCTGGACCGCTGCTGGCTGTCGCTCGAGCAGAAGCGCCAGCTGCGCGAGGTGCGCCCGGGTGAGATCGGCCTGCATCCCAAGGAGGGGGTGGCGGTATGAGCGACGCGGAGAAGAGCCCGGGCGGCCCGCTGCTCCAGGTCGAGCACCTGAAGCTGCACTTCCCGATCCGCGACGGGATCCTTATCGACCGCCAGGTCGGGAGCGTGCATGCGGTGGACGACGTGACCTTCGATCTCCAGGAGGGCGAGACGCTCGGGCTCGTGGGGGAGTCGGGCTGCGGGAAGACCACCCTGTCGCGTGCGCTCATGAGGCTGCTCGAGCCCACCGAGGGCTGTATCCGCTTCCGTGGCCTGGACGTGACCCACGCCCGCCGTAAGGCCCTCGAGCCGCTCCGCAAGGAGATGCAGATGGTCTTCCAGGATCCCTTCGCCTCGCTCAATCCGCGCAAGCGAGTCAGCCAGATCATCGGCCTGCCGCTGCGCCTGCACGGAGCCGAGCGCGACGGCATCCTTGACCGCGTACGAGAGCTGCTGCGCCGCGTGGGCCTTCATCCCGAGCACCTACACCGCTATCCGCACGAGTTCTCGGGCGGGCAGCGGCAGCGCATCGGCGTGGCACGCGCACTGGCGCTCGAACCGCGCCTGATCGTGCTCGACGAGCCCGTGTCCGCGCTCGACGTGTCGGTGCAGGCCCAGATCATCAACCTGCTCGACGACCTCCAGGACGACTTCGGCCTGACGTACCTGTTCGTGGCGCACGACCTCTCGGTGGTGCGCCACGTGTCGGACCGCATCGCGGTCATGTACCTGGGCAAGCTCATGGAGGTCTCCCCCGCCGAGGAGCTCTACACCAAGCCCATCCATCCGTACACGGGCGCCCTGCTCGCCGCGATCCCGATTCCGGATCCACGTGAGAACCGCCGGCGCGAGCGGGTGGTCGTCTCGGGTGAGCCGCCCAACCCGATCAACCCGCCTTCCGGGTGCGTCTTCCACCCGCGCTGCCCGCGCGCCACCGACATCTGCCGCGAGGTCGAGCCGCCGCTGGCGCGCTACCCGAGCGGGCACCTGGCCGCGTGTCATCACCCGATGAACGTGAGCGACGAAGAGATCGAGGCTGCGAAGCGGGACGACACGAGCCCGCACGGCTGCGGCGACGAGCTGCCGCAGCCCACCGCTGTCCTCCAGTAGCCGCCCGGCGCTCGCCTCGTCGGGGGCGCCAGAGGTATCCCTGCGAGCGGCCCATCGGGCCTGCTCCGAATCGCTCTGGAATGCCCGTCCGGAGGCGCGTCCTCCCTGCACTTGCACAACTTCTTGCACATGAGGTGACAAGGACCGGGAGTTCTGCGATATTTGGCGCGGGCTTTGCACAAGCCCCGGTAGGTGTACCTATGCAGAGCCCGGCCTTGTAAGCCGGGTCCGTCCCGGGACAGGAAGGAATCCTCCAATGCCCCTGAAGCGCTAGAGCAGTTTTTCGGGGACCGCGCTCCGGCGCGGTCCCCCCTTTTTGGGGGCAGGGTGGAGTCATGAGACGCACGATCGATCTTCTGCGGGCGGAATCCCGAGCCCGGATCTTCTTCGCCGTGCTGACCCAGTCGTCCTGGGGAACCGGCGCGGGCTATGTGGCGCTCCTGCTCGTGGCCTACGAGCGGTTCGAGTCGGCTTGGGCGATCAGCATCGTGCTGGTCGCGGACCTGGTGGCGCCGATGCTGCTCGGCCCGCTGTTCGGCGCCATCGCCGACCGCTGGTCGCGCCGGATGTGCGCCGTCGTCGCCGACCTGCTCCGGGCAGGGGCGTTCGTGGGCATCGTCTTCGTGGACGGCTTCGTGCCCACCGTGGCGCTCGCGCTGCTCGCGGGTGCGGGCACGGCGCTCTTCACACCGGCCACGCTCGCGGCACTGCCCAGCCTCGTGGCCAAGGAACGCCTGCCCGCCGCCACGTCGCTCTACGGCGCCATCAGCGACTTCGGCCTCGCCGCCGGCCCCGCGCTCGCGGCCATCGTGCTCGTGGGCGGTGGCACGGACCTCGTGCTGCTCGCCAACGGCGCGACGTTCGCGATCTCGGCCGCGGTCCTGGTCCGCCTGGACTTCGGGCACGCGCCGGTGGAGGCGGAGGAGGGCGAGGGCGGTTCGTCGCTCATCGCGGACGCAATGGAGGGGATACGCGCCGCGCGTTCCATTCCCGGGCTCTGGACGGTGCTGCTGGCCTCGGCCGTCGCTCTCTTCTTCGGCGGCCTCGTGAACGTGGCCGAGCTGCCGTTCGTGACCGAGACGCTCGAGGGGAGTGACGCGGCGTTCTCGGCGGTGGTGGCGCTCGCCGGCCTCGGCATCGCCGCGGGATCGCTCGCGGGCGGCGCCGGCGGAAGCCCGGCCACCCTTCGCCGGCGCTACCTGCTGGGACTGTTCGTGATCGGGATCGGCTTCTTCCTTTCCGGCCTCGCGCCCGGCGTCGAGCTGCTGCTCGTGACCTTCGCCGCGGCGGGCTTCGGAAACGGCCTCATGCTCGTCTACGAGCGGCTGATCGTGCAGGAGCTGGTGCCCGATCGCCTCACCGCACGCATCTTCGGGGTGAAGGACGCCCTCACGGCGTGGGCGTTCGCTCTCTCGTTCCTCGCCGCGGGCGGGCTCGTGACCCTGTTCGGCCCGAGGGCCGTGGTCATCTCAGCCGGTGCCGGCGTGCTCGCGGTATCGCTGGTGATGGCCGTGAAGCTGCGCCGGGCCGGCGCCTTCTCCGAGCCGCCGACGGTCGTGCCCGAGGGGGATCCGCGCGGGCCCGTGGTCACCGTAGAGCGACCCCAGGTCGAGGTCTAGCCGGCTACCGGCGCTTCGGTCAGGCCTCGCGCACGACCGCGCGCGTGGGCATGCTGGCCAGCATGGCGCGGACCTCGTCCGTGCCGGAGAAGACGGGGCTGCCGTCGCGGATGACCCTGATCAGAGCGGCCACGACGGTCGGGTCGAACTGGCTGCCGGAGTTGTCCTCGAGCTCGCGCAGAGCGTGCGCGACGGGCAGCGCCTTGCGGTAGACGCGGTCGCTGGTCATGGCGTTGTACGCGTCGCAGCAGAACACGATCCGCGAGGCGAACGGGATGGTCTCGCCGGCCAGCCCGTCCGGGTAGCCGCCGCCGTCCCAGCGCTCGTGGCAGGAGCGCACGATCTGTCCGACGCGGCCGAGCAGGCCGCCAACGCGGTCGAGCAGGAACTGCCCCTCGATCGTGTGTGTCTTCATGACCTCGAACTCCTCGGGCTCCAGGGTGCTGGGCTTGTTGAGGATCTCGTTGGGGATCGCGATCTTGCCGACGTCGTGCAGCATCGCCGCGAACTCGAGCTCGCGGCGGTCCTCCTCGGCCACACCGAGCTCGTCCGCCACGGCGTTCACGAGCTCGACCACTGAGCGCGAGTGCTCGGCGGTGTAGCTGTCCTCTGCCTCGACGACGTCCGAGAGCAGCATGACGGTGCCACGGTAGGCGCGGTGGAGCTCGACGGCGTTGGCCCAGCGCTCCTCGCGGTCGCGGGCGAAGCTGTGGAGCAGGAACATCAGCGGGGCGATCGTGAGCAGCGCCACCGGCTCGCTGACCGCGGCGATCGTGATCAGGAAGGCGAGCGGGGCGAAGGTGGCGTCGATCCGCGTGCTGCCGGCCCAGACGGTGGCCAGGGCGCGGAGCGGGAGCTTGTCGAGCAGCGCGTTGCGCACGAGCGTCCAGGAGAGGTCGCCGAACAGCTGCGCGCCGAACACGATCGCGTAGGCGCCGGCGTCGTTCAGGTCCGGCTGGCCCGGAGCGAGCGCCGCGAGTACCAGCACCGGCGGGATGCAGAAGCAGCTGTCCGCGAGGTGGGCCACGAACTGCTCTCCGTGCTCGCGGTGCCTGATGACCTCGGGCACCGTCTGGAGCACGGCGGTCAGCCCGATGATGAGCGGTACGTACGGCAGCGGCGCGAGCGCCAGGATCGGGATGATCAGCAGCTGCTCGGCGGTGCCGTAGTGGCCCGCGAACTCGAAGCGCACACGGCCGGCCACGAGGTAGCCGACGACGAGGATGGCGACGACCGGCCAGTCGACCCCGCGCTCGTCGGGGATGGTGATGGCGATGATGACCGCCACCACGAGGAACAGCACCGAGGCGACGCCCAGCACCACGCGCTCGCGCGGGGACATGCGCTCGGTCCGGCGGGTGCGCGCCTGGTCGACCAGTTCCTCGGTTACGAGCATTGGGGAAATCGTCGGCCGGAACCGCGCCCAGCTAGCGGAAGGACGTCCGAATGCACACGTTCTGACCACGAACCTGCAGTGCCGGGGCAGCCTTTCTGCCGGAATGGAGGAGAGTCTCTCCGCCGCTACGCCGCCCTAGACTCCGGGCGATGAAGGCCGCCGCGATCCGCGAGCGCTTCCTTTCGTTCTTCGAGGAGCGCGACCACCTGCGCATGCCATCGGCATCGCTGGTGCCGCCGTCGTACGACCCGTCGGTGCTCCTGACCACCGCCGGGATGCAGCCCTTCAAGCCCTACTTCAGCGGCCAGGAGGAGCCCCCGTCGCCGCGGCTCACGTCCTGCCAGAAGGTGTTTCGCACCACCGACATCGAGGAGGTCGGCCGCACCCACCGCCACCTCACGTTCTTCGAGATGCTCGGCAACTTCTCGGTCGGCGACTACTTCAAGGAGCGGGCCGTGGAGCTGGCGCTCGAGCTCTCCACGCAGGGCTTCGAGCTCCCATTCGAGCGGATCTGGATCTCGGTGTTCGGCGGCGACGAGGAGCTCGGGCTGGGTCCGGACGAGGAGGCGATCGAGTGCTGGCGGGCCGTGGGCGTGCCGGACGAGCGGATCGTGCGCCTCGGGCGCGAGGACAACTTCTGGCAGTCGGGGCCCACCGGGCCGTGCGGTCCCTGCTCGGAGCTCTACCTCGACCGCGGGCCTGAGTTCGGCTCCGACGAGGACCGGCCGGGGGACGACACCGAGCGCTTCCTCGAGTTCTGGAACCTCGTCTTCATGCAGTACGACCTGGGCGCCGACGGGTCGCTCACCCCGCTGCCGAGCCGGAACATCGACACTGGGATGGGCCTCGACCGCATGGCGGCGGTCCTCCAGGGCGTCGAGTCGGTGTTCGAGACCGACCAGTTCCGGCCGCTGATCGATCTGGGCGAGGAGCTGTCGGGGCGCCGCTACGGGCAGGACGAGGCGACCACCCGCGCGCTGCGGATCCTCGCGGACCACGGGCGCGCCGCGACCTTCCTGCTGGCGGACGGAGTGGTGCCGTCGAACGAGGACCGCGGCTACATCCTGCGCCGGATCATGCGCCGGGCGATGCACCAGGGGCGGGTGCTCGGGGTCGAGGAGGGACTGCTCCCGCGGCTGGCCGAGCGCACGCTGGAGGTGATGGGGGACGCCTACCCGGAGCTGAGACGCGAATGGCCGACGATCGAGCGCTGGGCGCGGGCGGAGGAGGACGGGTTCGGGCGCACGCTCGCGCAGGGCGAGCGCCTGCTCGCCGAGCTCGTGGATGCCGCGCGTGAGGAGGGCACGTCGTGGGTGTCCGCGGAGGACGCCTTCAAGCTCCACGACACCTTCGGGTTCCCCTATGAGATGACAAAGGAGCTCCTCGCCGAGCAGGGCCTGTCGGTCGACGACCAGGGCTTCGAGGAGCTGATGGACCGGGCGCGCGAGGTCTCCCGGGCGGGCGCGCGGGCGGAGGCGGGGAACGAGGTCCACACCGATCACGAGGACGTGCTCCGCTTCACTCGTGGGACGGACTCCACCACGCGCTTCGTGGGCTATGAGACGACCGAGGCGGAGACCGTGCTGCTCGCAGCCGAGGCCGAGAACGGCCGGGTGCTGGCCAAGCTCGAGGAGAGCCCGTTCTACCCGGAGGGCGGCGGCCAGGTCTCCGACACCGGGATCGTGGAGGCGGCGTCGGGACGCGCGCGGGTCGTGGACGTCTACCGCGTCGGCGACGACCAGGCACTCGCGCTCGAGCCGCTCGAGGGCGAGATAGGGGCGGGCGAGGCCGTGCGGGCCCTCGTCGAGCGCGACACGCGGCTCGCCACGATGCGCAACCACACAGCCACCCACCTGCTTCACGCGGCACTGCGCGAGCGGCTCGGCACTCATGTGCGCCAGGCCGGCTCGTACGTGGGTCCCGACAAGCTGCGCTTCGACTTCACCCATGGCGAGCGTTTGAGCGATGCCGAGCTCGCCGACGTGGAGGCGTGGGTCGCCGGCCGGATCGCCGAGGCGCACAACGTGCACGCGCTCGAGACCACGCGCGACGAGGCGGAGGCGCTCGGCGCGATGGCGCTGTTCGGCGAGAAGTACGGGGACTGGGTGCGCATGGTCGAGATCGAGGGCGTGTCGCGCGAGCTCTGCGGCGGCACGCACGTGGCGAACACGGCGGAGCTCGGCCTGTTCCACCTGCTCAGCGAGACCTCGAGCGCGTCGAACGTGCGCCGCATCGAGGCGGTGACTGGTCACCGCGGCGCCGAGCTGTTCCGTGAGCGGAGCCGGCAGCTGCGCGATCTGGCTGCCCTGCTGCGCGTGCCCGAGCCGGACGTGGTGAGCGCCGTGGAGCGGCTGAGCCGGCGCGTCAAGGAGCTCGAGAAGTCGCCGCAGAAGGGTCCCGACCACGGGATCGCCGACGAGCTGGCGGCGGGCGCCGAGGACGTGGGCGGGCTGAAGGTGGTCGTGGAGGCGGTGGCGGCCACGGATGCGCGGGCGCTCCTCGAGCTCTCCGACACCGTGCGCCAGCGGCTAGGCGACTCGGCCGTGCTGCTCGGCACGGCGGGCGACGGCCGTGTGCACCTGGTTGCGAACTTCGCGCCGGCGGCGGTGGAGCGGGGGCTCCGCGCCGACGCGGTGGTGCGCGCCGCGGCCGAGGTGGTCGGCGGCGGCGGCGGTGGTCGCGACACGATGGCGCAGGCCGGCGGGCGCGATCCCGAGAAGCTTCCCGACGCGCTCGCCACCGGCCGGCTCGAGATCGAGCGGGCGCTCGCCTGATGGGGCGGATCCTCGCTCTGGACCACGGCTCCGCGCGCTGTGGCTGCGCGGTGTCGGACCCGTCGGGCACGCTCGCAAGCGTGCTCCCTGCCATCGAGCGGCCCGACACCCGGGCGGGCATGTCCGCCCTCGTCCGCCTGGTCGGCGACCAGGAGGTGGAGCGGGTCGTGGTGGGGCTGCCGCTCACGCTCTCGGGCGAGGAGGGCATGCAGGCGCAGGAGGCGCGTGCATTCTCCGAGCGCCTTGCGGGCAGGCTGTCGGTACCTGTGGAGCTTCACGACGAACGGCTGACCACTCGCCTGGCCGAGCGCACGGGAGGCCGTGGCGACCTCGACTCCCGCGCCGCGGCGCACCTCCTCGAGAGCTATCTGACCCGTACCCGCGCGGGCCTGCCGGAGTGACCGACGGACCCCCGCCGGTCCCGGGCGGCCGCCGCTCGCCCGAGGAGCGCGAGGCCGCGCGCCGTGCCCGCGATGCGCGCCGTGACGGCGTGACCGAGGAAGCGCCCCCGCAGCACGATCCCCGCGACTGGCTCGCCGAGGCGCAGGCGCACACCACCTCGGAGCCGCCGGCGCCGCTGCCGCCGCGGCGTCGCCCGCGCTGGGGCCGGCTCGTGGCCCTGCTGGTGGCCGTGATCGTGGCGACCGGGCTGGCGTGGTTCCTGCTGTCGCTCTTCCAGCCCTTCGCCGGCGACGGCGGCGAGCGGGTGCGGGTCGTGGTGCCGCGAGGGTCGAGCCTGGAGCAGATCGCTGAGCTGCTCGAGGAGCGCGGCGTGGTGTCGAGCTCCTCGTTCTTCCAGCTGCGCGCGCGCCTCGCCGGGCGGACGGGCGACCTCAAGCCCGGCGCCTACACCCTGCGGAGGGACATGAGCTTCGCGGCGGCGCTCGACGCGCTGGAGGAGGGGGTGCCGGCCAACATCGTGCAGGTCACGATCCCCGAGGGTCTGTCGCGCCGGGAGATAGCCGACACGCTCGGTCCCGGCCTCCGCGGGAGCTACCTCGCGGCAACCCGCAGCTCGCCCGGGCTCGACCCGCGCGACTACGGGGCGAAGGGGGCGAAGAGCCTCGAGGGCTTCCTGTTCCCGGCCACCTACGAGCTCCGTCGCGGAGTGCCCGTGGGCAGGCTCGTGGACCGCCAGCTCACCGCGTTCAAGGACCGCTTCGCCACCGTGGACCAGCGCTACGCGCGCAGCAAGAACCTCACTCCGTACGACGTGCTGACCATCGCCTCGATGGTGGAGCGCGAGGCGCAGGTGCCCAGCGAGCGTCCGCTGATCGCCTCGGTGATCTACAACCGGCTCAAGGAGGGCATCCCGCTCGGGATAGACGCGACCCTCCGCTACGAGACCGGCAACTGGAAGCGGCCGCTGCGCCAGTCGGAGCTCGACGCGCCGACGCCCTACAACACCCGCGTGAACCCGGGCCTGCCGCCCGGCCCGATCGGAAACCCGGGCATCGACTCGATCAAGGCCGCCGCCCGGCCGGCGCGGACGAACTACCTGTTCTTCGTGGTCAAGCCCTGCGGCAAGGGGCGGCACGCGTTCGCGGCCACCGACGCCGAGCACCAGCGCAACGTGGCCCGCTACGAGCGTGCCCGCGAAGAGGCCGGCGGGCGCTCGCCCACCAACTGCTGATGGCGCTCGCCGGAGTGCTCGGATACCCGGTCGGGCACAGCCGCTCGCCGATCATGATGAGCGCGGCCTTTCTCGAGCTCGGCCTCGACTGGCGCTACGTGAAGCTGCCCGTGCAGCCGGAGCTGTTCGTGGAGACGGTCCGTGCGCTGCCGGCCTCGGGGTACGTGGGCGCCAACGTGACGATCCCGCACAAGCTCGCGGCTCTTGCCCTGGCCGACGAGGTGAGCCCGGCCGCCGAGGCGATCGGGGCGGCCAACACGCTGAGCTTCGCCGACGGTCGCATCAGGGCCGACAACACCGACGCCGGCGGCCTGCTCGCCGCGCTCGAGGAGCCGGTGGCGGGCCGGCGGGCGCTCGTGCTGGGCGCCGGGGGCGCGGGCCGGGCCGCCGCGTGGGCGCTGCGGCAGGCCGGGGCCGAGGTGGCGGTGTGGAACCGGACGCGCGGGCGCGCCGCCGCGCTCGCCGCGGAGCTCGACGTGGCCCATGCGGAGACACCGGGCCCCACCGACCTGCTCGTGAACGCGACGTCGGTGGGCCTCGCGCCGGACACCAGGGAGGACGCCGCGCTCGCGGCCCTCGAGCTCACGGGCGTCGCACCGCCCGCAACCGTCGTGGACCTGGTGTACGGAGACGCGCCCACACCGCTCTGGCACTGGGCCTCGCGCGGCGACGCGCGCGTGGTGGGAGGCCTGGAGGTGCTGGTGCGCCAGGGCGCCCTGAGCCTCGAGTTGTGGACCGGCCGCCCGGCTCCGGTCGATGCGATGCGCCACGCCGTGTCGCCGAGCGGCGCCTAGCCGCCGGGCGACGGCCGCTCGTCGAGAAGCGATCTTTCGCCTCTAAACCCCTGCGGCGCCGCTGCCGATATGCGGAGCAATGGCCATCTCCCGCCCTGTCCTCCTCGTATTGCTCGGCGCCCTCCTTTTGGGTGCCACGGCGTTTGCCGTCCAGAACGCACGCGAAGTGAGCGACGGTTCCTCCGGGGGAGGCACCACGCAGCAGGTCGCGGAGACCAGCGGACAGCTGAACGCGGACCAGACGGTCGGCGCGGCCTTCTCCGGCTCCGGATCGGTCGACAGCGCGAAGATCGACGCGCGCATCGCCTTCACCCAGGTGGGCGGCGAGGGCCAGGGATTCGACGTGAAGGTGAACGGCGCGTTCCAGAGTCGCGCCAAGAACCAGATGCCGCTCTTCGACATCCGGCTGAAGGCCGACGCGGGGGGCGAGGGCGTGAACGCCGGCGCGGTATCGCTGGGCGATCGCGGCTTCCTCATCCAGGGCGACACCGCCTACCGCGTGCCCGAGGCCCTCTGGACCCAGCTTGAGCAGTCGCGCCAGCAGATCGCCTCGTTCGCGCAGGGATCGAGCGACGACGACCCCGGAGTGCTCGGCCTCGACCCGCGCTCCTGGCTCACCGACGTCAAGGACGAGGGCGAGGCGCAGGTGGACGGCGTGACCACCAAGCACGTGTCCGCCTCCGTGGACGCCCCCAAGCTCGCCCGTGACCTTCTCCCGCTGGCGCGCCAGGGCGGCGCCGCGGGCGCACTGCCGGCTGACCTCGGTCAGCAGATCGGCAAGGTCGTGCAGCAGGCCGACGTGGACGTGTTCGTCGGCCAGGACGACCGCATCCTGCGGCGCCTCCAGGTGTCGCTCGACCTCGACTTCAACCAGGTGACCGGGAACGCCGGCGGCGACGCCGGTCGCGCCAAGGTCGACTTCAGCTTCGAGCTCAGTGACGTGAACGAGCCGCAGAACATCGTCGCCCCCAAGAATGTGGCCCCCGGAGCCCCCGGGTCCCAGGCCGCCGGCTTCTCGAGCGCGGTGCTCGGTGTCGGCGTGCTGGCCATCGACCCGCCGCCCGGCCTCGCCGCCGCGCGCCAGGCCGGCTTCAGGATCGGTGACGTGACGAGCCCGGCGCCCATCACCAACAACCCGCGCAAGGTCGCCCGCGCGGTCCGCAACAACCAGCGCGTAGTGATCCTCTTCCAGAACCCGCGCGGCCTCGACGACCAGGCCACCGCCGAATCGGTCCGCGCCCTGCGCGCCCAGACCAAGGCGAAGGTCTTCGTCGACGACATCCGCAGCGTGGACCGGTTCGGTCCGATCGTGGAGGACGTGGGCGTGAACCAGGGACCGTCGATCGTGATCATCGACCGCCGCGGCAAGGCACGACTCATCGAGGGCTACATCGACTCACGCGCCCTCGCTCAGGAAGTCGCCGACGCCCGATGAGCGAGCCCAAACCGGGTCCGGCCGCCTTGCGCGCCGTGCCCGATCGGGCCGCTGAGGAGGCCGCCAAGGCGGCGGTCGGCACTGGACTCACCCCGCCACAGCGACGCGGCGCATCGCGCTACATCAGCGACGTGATCGCGGAGATGGAGTTCGCCTCCGAGGAGCGCGTGAAGGCGGCGGTGGAGGAGGGCAAGAAGATCGGACGGCCGCCCGAGCAGCTGCTGGTCGAGGCGGGCGTGCTCACCGGGGACCAGCTCTCGCGCGCGGTCGCGCAGCGCTTCGGCCTCCAGCACGTGGACCTGTCGGTGTTCAAGACCGACGTGGCCGCGCTCAACCTGATCAGCCCGGGGGCCGCCCGCCGGCTCGAGTCCGTGCCGATCGGGTTCGACGACAACGGCACCCTGCTGGTGGCCATGGCCGATCCGTCGAACGTGCTCGCGCTCGACGACCTCAAGCTGATGACCGGCCACGAGGTGCTCCCCGTGGTGGGTGCGGCCGACGACATCCACGGCCTGATCGGCCGCATGAGCAAGCTCGACGACGCGGTGGCCGCGGCCGTCAAGGAGGGCGAGGACGAGATCACCGAGGTGACCGAGATCCGCGAGTCCGCGGACGACGCGCCGGTGATCAAGCTCGTCAACTCGATCATCCACCAGGCGGTGGAGGACGGGGCCTCCGACATCCACTTCGAGCCCGAGGGGCGCGACATGCGCGTGCGCTTCCGGGTGGACGGCGTGCTTCGCGAGAGCACTCACATCCCGCGCCGGATGGTGCCGGGCACGATCTCGCGCGTGAAGATCATGGCGAACCTCGACATCTCCGAGAAGCGGGTGCCGCAGGACGGGCGAGTGGGGCTCACGGTGGAGGGCCACGCCATCGACCTGCGCGTCGTGACGATGCCTCACGTCGAGGGCGAGGGAGTCGTGATGCGCATCCTGGACAAGACCCAGGCGCTGATCGGCCTCGACCAGCTCGGCATGGCCAGTCAGGGCGAGGTGATGTTCGAGGACGGCTTCCGGCGCTCCTACGGTGCGGTGCTCGTGACCGGACCGACGGGCTCGGGCAAGTCCACGACGCTCTACGCGGCGCTGAACGAGATCAACGATCTCGAGCGCAACATCATCACGATCGAGGACCCCGTGGAGTACCAGCTGGAGGGCGTGAACCAGCTCCAGGTGAACCTCAAGGCGGGACTCACGTTCGCGGCGGGCCTGAGGGCGATGCTGCGTGCGGACCCCGACGTGATCATGGTCGGCGAGATCCGGGACGCCGAGACCGCCAAGATCGCCATCGAGTCCGCGCTCACCGGCCATCTCGTCCTTTCCACGCTGCACACGAACGACGCGCCCTCGGCGATCACGCGGCTCACCGAGATGGGAATCGAGCCGTTCCTCACGGCGTCGGCGGTGTGCACCGTCGTGGCCCAGCGGCTCGTGCGCCAGCTCTGTACCTACTGCAAGCAGCGCACGCTCCTGAGCGTCTCGTCGCTCGAGCGGGCCGGCTTCAACGTGGCCTTCGACCTGGAGGCCTACGACCCGGTGGGTTGCAGCCGCTGCGGCGGCTCCGGCTACAAGGGCCGGACCGGGCTCTACGAGGTGATGGTCATGACGGAGGAGACCCGAGATCTAACGGTCGAGCGGGCTTCTGCCGATGAAATCAGGAAGGTCGCGGTGTCCCAGGGCATGCGCCCAATGCGCGCCGACGGCTTCGAAAAGGTCAAGAACGGCGTCACGTCCATTGCCGAGGTTGCAAGGGTCACGTGAACGTCATGTCGAGCCGATAGGAGCCCCGATGGAGTTCGACTTCGCAGACGTGCTGATGCAGGTGATGGAGCGTGAGGCTTCCGACCTTCACCTGACCGCGGGCTCGCCGCCGATGATCAGGCATCACGGGATGCTGCATGCGCTCGACTACCCGCCGATGACTCCGCAGACCACGCGCGAGGTCATCTACTCGATCCTCACGAACGATCAGCGGCAGCGCCTCGAGAACGACTGGCAGA
Source organism: uncultured Thermoleophilaceae bacterium (assembly GCA_963803245.1). GTDB lineage: Bacteria > Actinomycetota > Thermoleophilia > Solirubrobacterales > Thermoleophilaceae > JACVRW01. Next base: position 41,902 of record CAWDLI010000002.1, read on the forward strand.
TCGACCTTGCCTACTCGATCCCGGGCAAGGCGCGCTTCCGTGTGAACGCATACTTCCAGCGCGCGTCGCTCAGCGCCGCGTTCCGGCTGATCCCGCAGGACATGCCGAAGCTGGCGAGCCTCGGGCTGCCCCAGGCGCTCGTGGACTTCACCAAGAAGCCGCGCGGGTTCGTGCTGGTCACAGGCCCCACGGGCTCCGGCAAGTCCACCACCCTCGCCGCGATGCTCGACCTCATCAACGACACGCGGCACGAGCACATCCTCACGATCGAGGACCCGATCGAGTTCCTGCACATGCACAAGAAGTGCATCGTCAACCAGCGTGAGCTGGGGGCCGACGCCCAGAGCTTCGGGCTCGGCCTGAAGGCTGGGCTCCGCCAGGACCCGGACGTGATCCTCGTGGGCGAGATGCGCGACCTCGAGACGATCTCGACCGCGCTGACCGCTGCCGAGACCGGGCACCTCGTGTTCGCCACCCTTCACACCCAGGACACCGCGCAGACCGTGGACCGGATCGTGGACGTGTTCCCGCCCGCTCAGCAGCAGCAGGTGCGCGTTCAGCTGTCGGTGGCGCTCCAGGGCATCGTGACCCAGCAGCTGCTCCCGCTGGCGAACGGCCAGGGCCGCTGCGTGGCCACCGAGGTGCTGGTGCCCACGCCGGCCGTGCGAAACCTGATCCGCGAGGGCAAGACGCATCAGATCTACTCCGCGCTTCAGACCGGCGCGCAGTTCGGCATGCGCACGATGGACACCTCGCTGGCCGAGCTGGTGCGCGAGGGCAAGATCTCGCGCGAGCTCGCCGAGTCGCGCTCGGGCACGCCCGAGGAGCTCCGTCGCCTCATGGGCACTGTGAGGGTCGCGTAGCGCCATGGCCACCTACGCCTTCAAGGCGCTCGACCTCTCCGGCTCCACCACGAAGGGGGAGATGGAGGCCGGCGACCAGCAGGCCGTCGCCTCGCAGCTCCGCTCGCGCGGGCTGATCGTGGTGGACATCGAGGAGCAGGCCGAGGCCAGCGCCGGCGACATCTTCTCGCGCTTCAGGCGCGTCAAGGCCGACGATCTCGTGATCGCCTCGCGCCAGCTCTCGACGATGGTGCAGTCGGGCATGTCGCTGCTGCGCGCGCTCTACGTGATCGAGGAGCAGACCGAGTCGGACAAGCTCCGCGAGATCCTGATCGAGGTGCGCAAGGACGTGGAGGGCGGCCAGTCGCTCTCCGAGTCGCTTCGCAAGCACCCGGACACCTTCAACGAGCTCTACGTGGCGATGGTCGAGGCCGGGGAGACCGGAGGAATCCTGGACCAGACGCTCGTGCGCGTTGCCGAGCAGCTCGAGAAGGACGCCGCGCTCCGCCGCCAGGTGAAGGCGGCGATGATCTACCCGCTTCTCATCGGAAGCTTCGCGCTGATCGTGCTGGTGGCGCTCGTGGCCTTCCTCGTGCCCGTGTTCGAGAAGATCTTCAAGGACTTCGGCGGCGAGCTTCCCGCGATCACGAAGTTCACCGTATTTCTCTCCCACCTGGTCACGCGGCAGTGGTACATCCTGATCGCCGTGGTCTTCGGGATCGTCTGGCTCTTCAAATACTGGAAGAACTCAGACACCGGGAAGGTCCAATGGGACCGCCTGAAGCTGAAGTTCCCGATGAAGATCGGGGACATCGTGCAGAAGGTCGCGCTCGCGCGCTTCTCACGCACCTTCTCCGGCCTGATCGCCGCCGGCGTGCCGATGCTCGAGGCAATCGAGATCACCGGCAAGACCTCCGGCAACAAGGTCGTGGAGATGGCCATGGACGACGTGCGCGACTCCGTCAAGAAGGGCGGCTCGCTCACGGCTCCGATGGCGGCCGTGCCCGAGGCATTCCCCGTGATGGTCACCCAGATGATCGGCGTGGGCGAGGAGACCGGTGCGCTCGAGACGATGATGTCGAAGGTCGCCGACTTCTACGAGGAGCAGGTGGAGACCGCCGTCAAGGCGCTCACCTCGATCCTCGAGCCCGTGATGATCATCGTCGTGGGCGGCATCGTCGGGTTCATCGTGATCGCGATGTACCTGCCGATGTTCAAGGTCTACGACTCGATCAAGTAGCGGCGCTGGGGTAGGCTCGCCGCGATGGCGAGCGTCTCGTACACCCGCATGGCCGACATGACCGAGTCGGACCTGGCGCTGATCAACGCCGACGCCGACGAGGACGTCAGGGAGCTGCCGAACCGGCTCATGAGGGCGGTGGCCGACCTGGAGCACTTCCAGGGCCCGTTGCTCGTGAGCCGCCTCGAGCACTCGCTCCAGTCGGCCACGCGGGCGCTGCGCGCGGGCAAGGACGACGAGTACGTCGCGGCGGCGCTCGTCCACGACATCGGCGACGCGCTAGCGCCGTACTCCCACGGAGAGCTGGTCGGTGCGGTGCTGAGACCCTTCGTGAGCGAGCGGGTCTGCTGGATCGTGCAGAAGCACGCCCTGTTCCAGAGCTACTACTACGCGCATCTGATGGGCGCGGACCGGAACGCACGCGACAAGTACCGCGACCACCCGTTCTACGACGACTGCGTGGAGTTCTGCGAGCACTTCGACCAGAACTGCTTCGACCCCGAGTACGACTCGCTGCCGCTCGAGCACTTCAGGCCGATCGTCGAGCGGGTGTTCGGGCGCGCCCGGCACGGCGCGGACGAGCTGCCCGAGTAGGACCCCTCCTTACGCCTCCGGCGCCGCGGCCTTGATCACGAGCGTCCCGGCCCTCTGGGCGTCGGTGGCCTCGTCGCCGGCGGCCGGAGCGAACAGGATCGGGTAGCTCCCGGCCCGCTCCTCGAGCACGTCGAAGCGAGCGGGCGTCACCGGGTCGGCGGTCGCGCTCAGGCCTAGTCCCGGTATCACGACCTGACCGGGAAGGTGCACCTCGACCAGCACCTCGGCCGCCTGTCCCGCCTCGAGGGCACGCCGGCGCGGTCGGGTGGCCTCGAAGACCAGATCGGTCTCCCCACCTGGTTCCGTCGCGGCGGGCGCCGAGGTCGAGGGGGCCGTCGTCTGCTGCTCGGGCTCGGAGCTGTCATCGGGCTGCGACAGGCCCGCCGCGAGCGCGGCCAGGCCGAGCACGATCGCGAACAGGAGGAGGGCGCGGCGCAGGTGCATCGCCCGATCGTAGAGCGGTCGTCCGCTAAGCCGCCTGCGGCGGTCAAGTGCCCGCCGCCGCGGGCCGATACCGGCCCCAAGTCCCGATGAACCCCGCCCTCCCAATCCGCAGCGCAGTTCGCGTGCTGGCCGCGCTTGCCTTGGCGACGCTCGCATTCGTGGCCGCGCCCGCGCCCGTACTGGCGCAGCAGGCCCCTCTGGAGCCGCAGGCCATCGGCCTGGAGCCCGGTGACGGCCCGCCACCAAGATTCCGCGTGCGGCCCGAGCAGGCGGTGCGCATCGCGGACCGCCTCCCGGAGGTGAAGCGGGCGGTCGCCGAGCACGGGCCCGTGCGCAAGCAGGTGCTGGTGCCCCTCTACTACGTGAAGCACCCGGTCCGCTACGAGGTCACGTACAACCGCGGCGAGACGTCGGTCGCGGACATCCACATCGACGGCGTGACCGGCGAGGTGATCGAGAACTGGACGGGACCGCAGGCCGCGATGCTGCTCGCGCGCGGGTACTCCCCGTCGGTCGGCGGCGCGCTCAACCGCTGGTACGTGTGGCTGCCGCTGGCGCTGCTCTTCCTGCTGCCGTTCGTGGACCCGCGGCGGCCCTTCCGCCTGCTCCACCTGGACCTGCTCGTGCTGCTGGCCTTCGGCGTGTCCGAGTACTTCTTCAACAAGGGCAACGTGAGCGTGTCGGTGCCGCTCGTGTACCCGCTGCTCGTCTATCTCCTCATCAGGCTCGCGCTGGCCGGGTTCCGGCCACGCCCGCGCGGGGAGCGGCTGATGCCCTACGCGCGCACCAGCTGGCTCGTGGTGGGACTCGTGCTCCTGATGGTGTTCCGGGTGGGCCTGAACGTCTCCAACTCGGTGATCATGGACGTGGGCTACGCGAGCGTGATCGGGGCCGACCGGATCGCGCACAAGCAGGACCTCTACGTGGACAACGAGATCCACGGCGACACCTACGGCCCGATCACCTACCTCGCGTACGTGCCGTTCGAGATCCTCTTCCCGAACGACGGCAAGTGGGCCGAGGTGCCCGCCGCGCACGCGGCGTCGCTGGCCTTCGACCTCGCCACCGTGATCGGATTGATGCTGCTGGGAACCCGATTGCGGTCGGGTGCGGAGGGACGCAGGCTCGGGGTGGCCCTCGCCTTCGCGTGGACCGCCTATCCATTCACGCTGCTCGGGCTGCAGGCGAACGTGAACGACGGCCTCGTGGCCGCCCTGCTCGTCTTCGCGCTGCTGGCCCTGAGCTCTCCGGCCAAGCGCGGGCTGATGGTGGGCCTCGCGGCCGCCGCGAAGTTCGCTCCGATCGTGCTCGCGCCGCTGATGGCGACGGGCACTGGGGAGGAGCGCCGCTCGCGGGCCTGGCTCTCGTTTGCCGCCGCGTTCGTGGCGATCGTGGCGCTGCCACTCGTCCTCTACTTGCCCGACGGCGGGTTGCAGGAGTTCTACGACTGCACGATCGGCTTCCAGTTCGGGCGTGACTCCGTGTTCAGCCTGTGGGGGCTCCATCCATCCCTCGGCTGGCTTCAGGACGTCGTGAAGGTCGCGGGCCTGGTGTTCGCCGGCGCGCTGGCGTTCGTCCCGCGCCGCCGTGACCTCCGCCAGGTGGCGGCGCTCGGCGCGGCGGCTCTGATCGCCACGCAGCTGAGCGTGAACCACTGGTTCTACTTCTACATCCCGTGGTTCACCCCGTTCGCGCTGCTCGCGATGTTCGGGGCGTACCGCGCCCAGGAGCCCGGCCAGGTGGCCGAGGCTCCGACCCAGGCGACAAGGGTCGCGTCCCCCGTTTAAAGGACGCACCACCTCCGCCGATATTGGGATGAGACCCCAGGTGCCCCGGAATCCGCGGCGGCTGGACCCAGACCGACCAGACCATCCAGACCAGTCACCTCAACAGAGGAGGAGACAATGCTGCGGAAGCTCAGGGAACGAGTTCATAGGGGGGATCGGGGCTTCACCCTGATCGAGCTCCTAGTCGTAATTCTCATCATCGGGATCCTGGCCGCCATCGCGCTGCCGGCGTTCCTCGGACAGCGTCAGAAGGGCCAGGACGCGAGCGCGAAGTCGAACGCTCGCAACATGGTCTCGGCGCTCGAGTCCTGTTTCGCCGTCTCGAGCAGCTACGCCAGCTGCGACACGAGCCAGGACGTGGTGGCTTCGGGAATCTCCACCGGCACGGGCAGCAACCAGGTGAACCTGGCCACGCTCGCGTCCGGCAACTACCAGGTCGTGGCCAAGTCGGCCTCGGGCAACAACTTCACGATCACGAAGCCGGCAAGCGGGGCTGTATCCCGCACCTGCACCACAACCGGCCAGGGCGCATGCCCCTCTTCGGGGAGCTGGTAGGGCCCCGTCTTGGTGGACGGATGCCCGAGACAGAAGGCATTACGGATTAAAGCGGCAGGCCCATCTGTCGATCTATCCGCGAACGGCCAGGTTGCCTCGGTTTCCGCGGCGGCCGGCACCAGACCATCCAGACGTCACCTCAAAAGGAGGAGACAAATGCTGCGGAAGCTGAGTGAGCGTGTTCACTCCGGGGAGCGGGGATTTACCCTTATCGAGCTCCTCGTTGTGATCCTTATCATCGGAATTCTGGCCGCCATCGCGCTGCCGGCATTCCTCGGACAGCGTCAGAAGGGCCAGGACGCGAGCGCGAAGTCGAACGCTCGTAACATGGTCTCGGCGCTCGAGTCGTGCTACACGAACTCGCAGACGTACGTGGGCTGCGGTACCGCCCAGGACGTGACCGAGTCCGGAATCACGACCGGTACGGGCAACGGCCAGGTGAACCTGGCCACGCTGGCCTCGGGCAACTTCCAGGTCGTGGCCAAGTCCGAGTCGGGCAACAGCTTCACGATCACGAAGCCCGCGTCCGGTTCGATCACGCGTTCCTGCACCACCACCGGCAGCGGCGCCTGCCCCACATCGGGGTCCTGGTAGTCACAGCTGGTTGAACAAGCAGATCCGCGACGGGCGGGCCATCACGGCCCGCCCGTCGTCGTTTCCGGGCCCCTGAGTAGCTTCCAGCCGCGATGGCGGTAGAGATCGCATTCGCGTTCGTGTTCGGAGCGGTGCTCGGAAGCTTCCTCAACGTGGTGATCCACCGGGTCCCGCTCGGGGAGTCCCTGGTGGCCCCGGGCTCGCGCTGTCCCTCGTGCGGCACGCCGCTGGCTCCCTACGACAACGTGCCGCTCGTCTCCTGGCTGGTGCTGCGGGGACGCTGCCGGCACTGCGGCGCCCCGATCTCGCCGCGGTACCCGATCGTCGAGCTGGTCACGGCCGTCTCGTTCGCCGCGGTGGTGGCGACGCGCGGGTTCGACAACGACCTGCTGCTCGAGCTGCCGTTCGTGGCCTGTCTGATCGCCCTCGCCGGCATCGACCTGGACCACCGGCTCCTGCCGAACAAGATCGTCTACCCGATGGCGGTATGGGGGGTGATCGCCACGGTGCTCACCGACAGCGGCGATCTGCCGGAGCACCTGATCGCCGGTACCGCCGCCTTCTCGTTTCTCCTAATCGCCGCGCTGGTCTATCCGGCGGGTATGGGGATGGGGGACGTGAAGCTCGCGGGCGTCATGGGCCTATACCTCGGACTGTCCGTGGCGCCTGCGCTGCTCAGCGCGTTTCTGACCGGGACGATCGTCGGTGTTGTGATCCTCGCCCGTGAGGGCGCGAGCGCTCGCAAGAAGGCCGTTCCGTTCGGCCTCTTCCTGGCACTCGGCGGCATTCTCGGCGTGCTCGCGGGGCCGGAGCTCGTGGACCTCTACAAGGACCATCTGCTGAGCTGACTTGCAGGAGCGCGACTAGTTCCTTTTAGGGGTTAAGGCCTCACCCGCCTTGGCCGATAGAGCGGGGGAGCACGTATGGCCATGTCCCTCCGAAAGACTTCCGAGCGCGGCTCCGTGGGCCTCGACATCGACGGTCGCTATCTGGCGGCTGCTCAGGTCGACGGCAACCGGCTCGTGCGCTCCGCCAGCCAGGACCTCCCCGAGGGTGTGGTCAACGACGGCGAGGTCATCGACACCGCCGCGCTGTCCGACGCTCTCCGGCAGTTCGTGGCGACGGAGGGGCTGCCCAAGACCGTGCGCCTCGGCGTGGCCAACCAGCAGATCGTCGTTCGCGTGATCGAGCTGCCGCGCATCGAGGACGAGAAGCAGCGTGAGGCGGCCGTCCGGTTCCAGGCCGCAGAGGCCATCGCGATGCCGCTGAACGAGGCCATCCTCGACCATCAGGTCGCCGGCTACGCGGAGGCGGCCGACGGCACCCCGCGGATGCAGGTCGTGCTCGTCGCGGCCCGCCGCTCGATGGTGGAGTCGCTGCTCGAGGCCGTCAAGGGCGCCGGGCTCAAGACCGAGGGCGTCGACCTGGACGCGTTCGCGCTCGTTCGCACGCTCGTGAGTGGAGGCGACGGCGCCGACGAGTCGGCCCGGGTCTTCTGCCACCTCGCCGGAGTCACCAATCTTGCGATCGCCGTCGGATCGGCGTGCTTCTTCACCCGGCCGCTCTCGGCGGTCTGGGACGAGCCCGACGCCGGCTCGCGCCTCGCTGACGAGGTGCGCCTCTCGATCGACTACTACATGACCCAGCCTCAGGCACAGCCTGTGGGCGAGGTGGTCCTGTCCGGACCCGGGTCGGGCGACGAGCAGCTCGTGGAGAGCCTCGGCGTGCACCTCGGCCTGCCGGTTCGCGTGGCCTGGCCGCTCGGCGGCCTCGACACCTCGGCCCTCGGGACCGAAGAGGATCCGCAGCGCTACACCGTGGCCGCGGGACTCTCGCTCGGAGCGGCGGCATGAGGCCCGTCAACCTTCTTCCCCAGGAGTCGCGCCGGCGTCCCGCAGGTGGGCGCGCGGGCAGCTCCTATGTCGTCGTCGGCGTGCTCGGAGCGCTTCTCCTGATGGTGCTCGGCTACGTCGTGGTGTCCAACCAGGCCACCTCGCGGAACAACGCCGCCGCCAAGGCCGACGCCGCCGCCACCGCTCTCGAGCAGGAGGCGCAGCGCAAGGCCGCCTTCGCCAACTTCGCGCAGATCAAGCAGCAGCGCCTCCTGAGCGTCAGCTCGGTCGCGCAGACCCGTTTCGACTGGGAGCGCTTCATGCGCGAGCTCGCTCGCATCATGCCCGAGCGCAGCTGGATCCAGACCGCCGACGCTTCCGTGTCCGGCGATCCGACCAACACCGGCGCGGCCAGCGCGGCCGCGGCCACCGGCGCGGCAGTGGAGCCGACCGCCAACCTCGTGGGCTGCACGCCCGGGCAGTCGGACACGGCCACGATGATGGTTCGTCTCCGCAACCTCTACCGCGTCAGCGACGTGAAGCTGAACGAGTCTTCGGTGGAGGCCATCGGCGGGAAGTCGGCCGACAACGAGATCACCGCCGACGCGTGCGGCAGCTACTACAAGTACGACATCTCGGTCACCTTCAGCCCCACGCCGCCCGCGTCTGAGGCGCCGCGTGGAGCCACCCGGGTGCCGGCTTCGCTCGGAGGTGGATCGTGACCGTCTCGGAGCGCGACCGCAAGATTCTGATGCTGATCATCCCCCTGGTGGTCCTCGCGGGCTACTGGTTCCTGATCCTCAGCCCCAAGCGCGAGGAGGCGTCGACGGCGGCCGACGAGCTGGCCGTGCAGGAGCAGCGCCTCGACACCGCGAAGGCGGCGGCGGACCAGGCGAAGAACGCCGAGAACGCGTTCAAGTCCGACTTCACCGAGGTCGTGCGCCTCGGCAAGGCCATCCCGTCCAACGTGGACATGCCGAGCCTCATCGTCCAGCTCGACCGCGCGGCGGCGGGCACGGGCATCACCTTCACCAAGATCGCCACCGGCGAGCGCGAGGCCACCGCGGCGGCACCGGTTGCCGCAGCCCCGAGCACCGGCTCGACCACCACGGGCACACCGGCCGCGGCCGGAGGCGAGACCACGCAGAGCGCTCCCGGCACGGCCGTGGAGTCGGCGAACAACGCGCAGGCGACGGCCAACCAGAACGCGGCCAACGCCGAGCAGTCCGGCGTGGCCCCGACCGACACCCAGACTTCCACGGGCGGCGTCGATCCGACCGCGGCCGCGACCACGGACGGCACCGCGGCGCCCGCGAGCCCCGGTCTGGAGACCGTGCCGCTCGAGCTCGAGTTCGTCGGCGACTTCTTCAACCTGGCCGACTTCTTCCACGACGTGAAGCGCTTCGTCCGGGTGGCCAACCAGAACGTCCTCGTGGGCGGCCGGCTGGTCACCGTGGAGAGCGTCTCCTGGGCGAGCGACACGGAGCTCTTCCCGAAGCTGACCGCTTCGATCAAGGCCACGGTGTACCTCGCGCCCAAGGCCGAGGGCACCACCGCCGGCGCCACGCCCGCGGGCCCCGCGACCGATCCCACCACCCCGGCGGGCACCTCGACGGCCGACTCCGGATCGTCGCCGCTCCCGACCGCCACCGCGACCCCCTGACACAGCCATGAACGACTTTCTGATCGATCTCTGGAACGACCTGCGCGAGAAGCGGCTGTGGCCGGTGGCCCTGGTGCTGCTCGTCGCCCTGATCGCCGTGCCCGTCGTGCTCTCGCAGCCGACCAAGGAGCCGGCGGCCGTGGCGGTCGTCGCGCCCGAGTCGCCTGGCCCCGAGGTATCCAAGAGCCTGACGGCGCTGACCGTCGCCGAGGACGAGCCCGGCACGGGATCCACGCTCGACGTGTTCGATCCGAGCAACCCGTTCAAGCCGCCGAAGGACATCATCGCCAACTCGGACGAGTCGACCGATGAGGGCGCCCCCGGCGATTCGGGCACCACGGACACCGGCGCCACGGACGGCGGCGGCACCGACACGACCGGCGGTGGCGGCGGCGGCGAGACCACGCCCGCGCCGGCACCCGAGACCAAGACCGTCGTGTACCGCTACGTGATCGACGTGACGTTCACGTCGAACGGGAAGAAGCGCAAGATCAAGGGCTTGGAGCGCCTCGAGGTGCTGCCCAGTCAGGCGAACCCGCTGCTGATCTTCCTCGGTGCGAGCAAGAACGGCGCGAACGCGGTGTTCCTCGTGGACTCCACGCTCACCGCCGTGGGCGAGGGCAAGTGCAAGCCGAGCAAGTCGGACTGCGCCTTCCTCTACCTCGGCGCCGGCTCGGAGCACGAGCTGACCAACGACGAGGGCGATTCATACACGCTCCGCGTCGACCAGATCCGCAGGGTCAAGGTCGGGGACGACGCAACTCCTGGGAACAGGATCGAGAAGGAGGCCGACGGCGCCACCGAGGCGAACGCGGCAGTGGGAAGCGAGCCGGCCGCACGCCGGTTCGTGCCCCCGTTCATCACCGACCTGGTGAGCGTGACGGGCGACTCGGATGAACTTTCAGACGACGGCCAGACCGGCCGCTAGGGGGTACGTGACCGTGATGTCTCGGAGGAACCTGACCATCTGCGTGCTCGCGCTCGCCGCCGTGGCTCTGCCCGCGCCGAGTGCGATGGCGAAGAAGTCCTCGCCCACGCCCGCGATCACCAAGGTCTCTCCGATGCGCATCCAGGTCGGCGGCACGCTGACCATCCAGGGTCGCCACTTCAAGTCGAAGGCCAAGCGCAACACCGTGGTCTTCCGCGCGTCGAACGGGCGCTCCGCGTTCGTCAAGCCGCGCCGGGCCTCTTCGAAGAGGCTCGTCCTGACCGTCACGGCCCGTGTCGCTCGGCTCCTGACCGTCAGGAACAGCTCGCAGCGTCCCACGCGCCTCAAGCTGCGCGTGCTCGCCGGCAAGTTCAGCGCCTTCACCTCGCGGCGGCTCTCGCCGGTCGTGGTCGGCCTGAGCGGCGACGGCGGCGGTGGCGGCGGTGGCGGTGGCGGTGGCGGTGGCGGCACGGTCTGCGACAGCGACTCCGACCACGACAACGACCTTCTGTCGAACTCGCTCGAGAAGAGCCTCGGAACGGATCCGTGCCTAGAGGACACCGACTCGGACAGCATGGTCGACGGCTGGGAGTACTACGCCGCCAAGGACCTGAACCGCAAGGCCGTGCCCTACCCGGGCAAGCGGCCCTACCCGAACGCGCTCGACCCGTCTGACGGCAAGGCGGGTATCGCGAGCGCCTGGGACTTCGACGGCGATGGTCTCAAGACCTACGAGGAGTACCGCGCCTGGCGCGTCTCCGGCAGCTCGTTCAACTCGGCCGCGATCGGCGGGCTGGACGCGGCGTCGCCCCTCGGGTACAGCGACGGCACGCAGTCGAGCCGGCTGGGCGAGGTGCCCCCGGTGCCGGACACCGACGCGTCGGGGACCTATACCGACGACGAGCGCGACGCCGACCGTGACGGGCTCGGGAACTTCATCGAGTCGGTCCGCGGCCCCGGTCAGGTGAGCTGGTGGCCGGCGTACTGGGCTGACCAGTCCGTCACCCCGTGGCCGGACCCGTACTACGGGGCTTTCGACGAGCGTCCGTACCAGTCGCTCGATCTCGCCGACTCGGACGTGGACGGCGACACGCTCCTCGACGGTGAGGACGATCAGGACTTCGATGACTGGACGAACGCCACTGAGCTGTACAACGCGGGCGGGCAGATCGACGTTGGGGGCGGAACCATGCGGTTCGTCAACAACTTCAACCCGTGTGCGCCGACCACATCGCGGACCTGCGATCGCTATCAGCCGATCGGCGGTTAAGTCCTCCTCCGAGACCGGCGCCCGCACCCTTCGCAAGTAGGGTGTGGGCGCTATGTCTTTGCGCTTCACGACCGCGGGTGAGTCCCACGGGCCAGGCCTGATCGCGATCGTCGAGGGCCTGCCCGCGGGCCTCGAGCTCCGGCCCGAGGACCTCGACCAGGACCTCGCCCGGCGCCAGCTCGGCCACGGCCGCGGCGGCCGGATGAAGATCGAGAAGGACCGCGCGGAGGTCACGTCCGGGATCCGCCATGGGCGCACCCTGGGCAGCCCGGTGGCGCTCCGGATCGACAACCGCGACTACGCCAACTGGGAGGAGCGGATGAACCCCTGGCCGGTGGAGGCGCAGGTGGACGAGGTCCACCTTCCCCGCCCCGGCCACGCCGACCTGGCCGGCGTTCAGAAGTACGGGTTCACCGACGTCCGCAACGTCCTCGAGCGGGCGAGCGCTCGCGAGACCGCCGCGCGCGTGGCGGCGGGAACTCTCGCAAAGGCCTTTCTCCACACGCTGGGCGTGACCGTTCTGAGTCACGTGACCCGGATCGGGTCGGTCACCGCGCCGGAGCCGGTGGACCTGTCGCCGGCGGACTTCGAGGCGGTCGACGAGTCGCCGGTTCGCTGCCTCGACGCGGACGCGAGCGCCGCGATGGTCGCCGAGATCGACTCGACCCGCAAGGCGAACGAGTCGCTCGGCGGGGTGTTCGAGGTGCGCGCGTTCGGCGTGGTTCCCGGGATCGGCTCCCACGTGTCCTGGGAGGAGCGCATCGACGGCCGCCTGGCGCAGGCGGTCATGTCGATCCAGTCGATGAAGGGCGTGAGCATCGGCGACGGCTTCGACCTGGCGGGGCGCGTGGGCTCCAAGGCCCACGACGAGATCTTCTGGTCCGAGGAGCGCGGCTACCACCGCGAGACGAACCGCGCGGGCGGCATCGAGGGGGGCATGACCACCGGGGATCCGGTGGTCGTCCACGGGGCGATGAAGCCGCTCCCGACCCTGACGAAGCCGCTGCGGTCCGTCGACATCGAGACGAAGGAGCCGGCGCAGGCGCTGCGCGAGCGCACCGACTCGTGCACCGTGCCCGCCGGCGGCGTCGTGGGCGAGTCCATGGTCGCGCTCGTGCTGGCCTCCGCGTACAGGGAGAAGTTCGGCGGCGACCACATCGACGACGTGCGCGCAGCGCTCGCCGCCTACATCGAGCGGATCGGATGGAGGCGCGGGTAGCGGCGGACCAGGCGCCGGGAGCTCCCGCGAGGGAGCGGGCGCTCGTGCTGGTGGGCTTCATGGGCGCCGGCAAGTCCACCGCGGCCCGTACGGCCGCGGCGGAGCTGGGCGTGAAGGCGCTCGACTCGGACAAGGAGCTCGAGCGGCGCCTGGGTGAGCCGATCCAGTCGTTCTTCGACCGCGAGGGCGAGGCCGCCTTCCGTACGCGCGAGGAGGAGGTGGTGCTGGAGCTGCTGGCGCGCCCGCAGGGCGCCGTCGTGGCGCTGGGCGGCGGCGCCGTCCAGTCCGAGGCCGTGCGCGAGGCGCTGGGCGCGCATACCGTCGTCCAGCTCGAGGTCGATCCGGTCGATGCCTGGCGGCGGGCCTCCGGGGGCGGGCGCCCGCTCGCCCGCGACCAGAGCCGCTTCGAGCAGCTCCAGCGCGACCGCCAGCCGCTCTACGCGGGCGTGGCCGACGCGGTGCTGCCACCGGGCGGGCGCGACGCGATCCGCTCCGCGCTCCCGGCGCTGGTGGCCCTCGCCGAGGCGCCTCCGGACACGAAGCTCGTCTGGGCCGGCTCGGCGTCGGGCGCCTACCCGGTGTTCTTCGGTCACGGGTTGATCGCCTCCGGGTTCTCGTACCCGCGTGACGGCCGCCGCTACGTGGTCACCGACTCAAACGTCGCCCGCCACCACTCGGTGGAGGGCGAGGAGCGCCTCGCGGTCGAGCCGGGTGAGGAGCGGAAGACGCTCGCCGCGGCCGAGGAGGTGCTGCGCTGGCTGGCGCGCTCAGGGGCGGAGCGCGGCGATCTCGTGGTGGCGGTGGGCGGCGGCGTGGTGGGCGACCTGGCCGGGTTCTGCGCGGCCGTCTACCAGCGCGGGATCCGCCACGTGCAGGTGCCCACGACGCTCGTGGCGCAGGTGGACTCGGCCTACGGCGGGAAGACCGGCGTGGACCTCCCCGAGGGCAAGAACTACGCCGGGGCCTACCACCAGCCGGCGGCGGTCCTGTGCGACCCCGCGGCGCTGGCCACCCTGGACGCCGCCGAGCTGGCCGCCGGGCACGTGGAGGTGGTGAAGACCGCCCTGATCGCGGGCGGATCGCTCTGGGCGCGGGTGCGCCAGGGCGGCGAGGCCGACCTCGAGACCGTGATCGGCTGCGCGCGCACGAAGCTGGCCGTGGTGGCCGAGGACGAGCGCGACGCCGGGCGCAGGCAGGTGCTCAACCTGGGCCACACGGTCGGCCACGCGATCGAGTCGGCCACCCGCTACGCCCGTTACCGCCACGGCGAGGCCGTGGGCATCGGCCTGCTCGTGGCCCTGCGGCTCTCGGATCGCGAGGCCCTGCGCGCCGAGGTGGCCGAGCTGCTCGGCGCGCGCGGCCTTCCACTGAGCTTCGGCGGCGCGAGCGTGGACGACGTGATCGCGCTCGTGGAGCGCGACAAGAAGCGCGCGGGCGGACGGGTGCCGTTCGTGCTCGTGGAGGCGCCCGGCGAGGTCACGCCGGGGCACCACGTGGAGCCGGACCGGCTGCGGGCGGCGGTCGAGGAGGTGCGCGAGGGATGAACCCGCGCGTGGACGTCCTCCACGGGGTGAACCTCGACGTGCTCGGCCGGCGCGACCCGTCCCACTACGGCAAGCTGACGCTCACCGAGCTCGAGGTGAAGGTCAAGCGCTTCGCGGATGATCTGGGCATCGACGTGGCGTTCTTCCAGACGAACCACGAGGGCCAGTTCTGCGAATGGCTCCACCGCGCCGGGGAGAAGACGGATGGCCTGCTGCTCAATCCCGGCGCGTGGACCCATTACTCGTACGCGATCCGCGACGCCCTCGAGGTGGCCGCCCTGCCGGCCGTCGAGGTGCACCTGTCGGCGATCGACGAGCGCGAGGAGTGGCGGCGCCTGTCCGTGATCCGCGACCTGTGCGTGGGCTGCGTACAGGGCAAGGGCGCCGACGGGTACCGTGAGGCGCTGGTGATGCTGAAGGAGAAGATCGACACGTGAACGTGCAGGCACCGGGAGCAGCCGCGGTCGAGGCGCGCACGGACCGGCTCGTAGCCCGTCTCGCCGAGCAGGGGCTGGACTGCCTGCTCGTCACGAACCTCCTGAACGTGCGCTACCTCACCGGATTCACGGGCACGAACGGCGCGTGCATCGTGACCCCGGACGAGCGGCTCTTCGTCACGGACTTCCGTTACGTCGAGCAGGCCGAGGCCCAGGTGCGGGGCTACGAGCGAATCGAGGCGAGCCGCGACATGCTCGCGGACCTCGCCGGCCGGCTGCGCGGCCGCGCGGGCTTCGAGGACTCGGACATGAGCGTGGCCAAGCACGCGAAGCTGGGGGAGAAGCTCCCCTCGGGAGCGGAGCTGGTGGCCGCCGGCACGCTGGTGGAGGACCTGCGCGAGGTGAAGGACGCCTCCGAGGTGGCGTCGATGAGGGCGGCCGCCGAGCTGGCCGACGCGGCCTACAGGGACATGCAGGAGCGCGGCCTGGCCGGCCGCACCGAGCGCGAGGTGGCGATCACGGCCACGCGGACGATGGTGGACCTGGGCGCGGAGGAGCCGTCGTTCCCGCCGATCGTTGCGTCCGGCGCCGCGGGCGCCCTGCCCCACGCCGTGCCGCGTGACGTGGAGATCCCGAGCGGCGTGCTCGTGGTGGTGGACATGGGCGCCAAGGTCGACGGCTACTGCTCGGACTGCACGCGCACGTTCGCGACGGGTCCGCTGGACGACAGGCCACCGAGGTCTACGAGCTCGTGCTGCGCGCGCAGGAGGAGGCGCTGGCCGCCACGCGCGACGGCGCCGAGGTGTCCGCCGTGGACGGCGTGGCCCGCGCGATGATCGAGGCGGCGGGACACGGCGAGCACTTCGGACACGGTCTCGGTCACGGGGTGGGGCTCGAGGTGCACGAGGGGCCGCGGGTGGCGAAGACGGCCAGCGGCGGTCTCCGTGTGGGCAACGCCGTGACGGTGGAGCCCGGCGTCTACATCCCCGGGGAGCTGGGCGTGCGGATCGAGGACCTCGTGATCGTGACCGACGGCGAGCCCGAGGTCCTCACCGGGTTTCCCAAGGGCCTCGTAACGACGGATTGATCGTCCTCGCAGGCGCGGCCGCCCTGGTGGGCGCGCTCGTTCAGTCGGCAACCGGGTTCGGCTTCGCGCTCGTCCTCAGCCCCGCGCTGTTCGCCGTTCTGGATCCCTACGAGGCCGTGACCACGATGCTGTTGCTGGGGCCACCGCTGAACGTGCTGGTGCTGCTCGACTCGGGTCGCCACGAGGTGCACGTGTCGCGGCTGGCGCCGATGCTGGTGGCGGCCGTGCCGGGACTGGCGCTCGGCGTGCTGGCGCTCGAGGTGCTGTCCAAGCCGGCGCTCCAGGTGGCGGTGGGCGGCGCGGTGGTACTGGCGGCGGCGTGGCAGATGCGCCACCGGGCGCGTTCCGTGGCGCACGCGGCGGGCGGCAGGGGCGTCGCCTGGGCGGCCGGGCTCACGAGCGGCGCGCTCACCACCTCGATCAGCATCAGCGGTCCCCCGATCGTGCTGTGGCTGGAGGCGCTCGGGCTGCGTCCCGCCGAGCTGCGCGCCTCGCTGGCAGCGTCCTTCCTCGCCCTCAACCTGGCCGGCGGGGTGGCGGTCGTGGTGGCCGGCGGCACCGGCGCCGTGCGCCTCGACGTGCTCGCCCCGCTCTTCGTGCTGACGCTGGTGGGCCACGCGCTCGGAATGCGGGCGTTCCGCCGGCTCGCGGGGCCGCGCTTCTCGATGGTGGCCCTGGGCCTGGTGGTCTGCGCCGGGCTGGCCAGCCTGGTGGCGGGGCTGGCGGGGCTTTAGGGCGCGGCTCAGTCCCGAGAGTGTGGCCCGACTTTTGCGCCATATAGGCGCGTAACTCGGGCCACACTCCGAGAACCCGGCGCAACGGCGCTTGCACCGCGCCGCTCTCGATGCGAACATGTGTTCGTATAGATGGTCGTCTGCGTTCTCTATCCCCGCTTCGAGCTCCTGGCCGCTCTCGGGGACCGGAGGGCGCTGCTCTCCGAGCCCGCCGCGCTGGCGCCGGAGGCCGGACGCGAGCAGATGGTGGGGGAGGTGTCGGCGCCCGCCGAGGCCTTCGGGGTCGTCCGGGGCATGCGGCTGGGCGAGGCGCTCGCGCGCTGTCCCGCGCTCCGGCTCGTGCCTCCCGACCCCGAGGGCTCGCGCTCGCTGTGGGGACACGTGCTCGACCGGCTCGAGGGGATCGGGGCGGCGGTGGAGTCGGACCGCGCGGGGGCGGCCTTCTTCGATGCGGGCCCGCTCGAGGGCATGCACGGAGCTCGCCTCGACGGGGTGCTGGCGGCCGCCCGGCGGGCACTCGGCCCGGGGCGCGCTTCGGGGCGGCGCCCAGCCGCTTCGCCTCGCATGCGGCGGCGCTCAGGGCCCGCCCGCGCCGGCGCGGCGGCGGCCTTCCGGGGAGGGCGGTCGTGGTCGAGGAGCAGGCCACGCGCGAGTTCCTCGCCCCGCTGCCGGTCTCGCTCCTGCGCACCCGGCCCGAGCTGCAGGCGCTGCCGGAGATCCTCGAGCAGCTCGGGATCAGGACGCTGGGCGAGCTCGCCGCGCTTCCGTCGCGGTCACTGGCCGAGCGGTTCGGGCACCCCGGGCTTCTGGCGCTGGACCTGGCCCGGGGCCGCGACACGGAGCTGGAGCCGCGGCGACCGCCCGAGCCCGTGAGCGAGCGGCTCGACCTGCCGGAGGCGGCCTCGGGGCAGCAGCTCGAGCGCGCCCTCGAGCTGCTCGTGGCCCGGGTGCTCGCCCGGCGCGAGCGACGGGGGCGCTCGCTCAGGGCGCTCGCGATGTCCGCGCGCTTCGTGGCCGGAGGCACCTGGCGGCTGGCGGTGACCCTGCGGAGGGCGAGTGCCGATCCGGCTCGGATCCAGCTCGCCCTCGCTCCCAGGCTGGCCGAGCTGCCGGCCCCGGCGGAGTCGTTCGCGCTCGAGGTGGAGGCATTCGGCCCGCCGGCGCATGACCAGGAGCGGCTGCTCGACGAGGCGGGCGCGGTCCGGCGCGCACGACTGGGCGAGGCGGTCCGCCAGGCACGTCAGGCGGCGGGGACGGACGCCGCCCTGCGGGTGCTGGACGTGGACCCGGACTCGCGGATCCCGGAACGCCGCTCGGTTCTCGCGCCCTTTCCCGAGTGGCAGACCCCGTGAACCCGAGCGGCGCGCGCCGTCTCGGCGCCCCCCGGCCGGTGGCGGTCCTGGCGGACGAGCGCGGCGTGCCCACGGCCGTCGCGGGCGTGGCAGTGGAGGGGGTCAGGGAGGAATGGGTGGTGGAGGATCGCTGGTGGACGCCGCGCCCGCTGCGGCGGCGCTATTTCGAGCTCGTGCTCGCCAACGGGCGCAATGCAGTCGTTTTCCGCGATCTCGTGGCCGGGAAATGGCTTTCCCAACGGGCCTGAGCTAAATACCGCAAGCCGCCTCGCCGATAACGAATGAGATGCCGGGGCGCTCGCACCTGCCAGTCATCCGCTGTCCGCTGGGTGGATTCCAGTGCTGAACACCGGGTCCCTGACGGTGATCGGTCAGCTCGGCGCGATGTTCGAGCGCACGGCCTCGGTTCGCACCGAGGAAGACCTCCAGAACGTGCTCTGGCAGGTCGCGCACACGATCGGCGAGACGCTCGGCTACCGGGCCGTGGTCGTGAACATCCACCGGCCGGCGTTCGACGACATGTTCACGGCGGCGGCCGTGGGCTCGGACGACTCGGTCGAGCTGCTGCTCGGCCAGACGTCGCTCCGCGAGACCTGGATGCCGCTGTTCGCCCCCCGCTTCGAGCGGCGTGGCGCCTACTTCGTCCCGCAGGGCGGCTTCGACTGGGACCAGATTCCCGGCCCGACCTACACGCCGGCGATCGAGCCCACGGACGACCCCGACGCCTGGCAGGCCGACGACGCGCTGTTCGTGCCGCTCCGCGGAACGACCGGGAAGCTCCTCGGCGTGGTGTCCGTGGACGAGCCGGAGAGCGGTCGCCGCCCGAGCGACGCCGACATCGACGCCCTCGTGGCGAGCTCAAGACACGCGGCCCTGGCGATCCGCATCGCGCAGGACGTGGCCACGGCGGCCCAGCATCAGCGCATGCTCGAGCACGTGCTCGAGGTCTCGGCCCGGCTCGCGCAGGCCGGCGACGTGCCCGCGCTCCTGCAGGCGGTCTGCGACGGCATCCGCGACGCGCTCGCGTTCGAGAAGGTCGTGATCGAGCTGGCCGACGAGCCGCGCGGCACGCTCGTGCCGGTGGCCGCCGCCGGCTGGATGGTGGACGCCCCGGCCGTGAACCCGGGCATGAGCATGGACTCCTTCGCGCCGCTCTTCACCCCCGAGTTCGAGATCGCCGGGTGCTACCTCGTTCCGCACGACGCAGCCGAGATCCGTCTCGGTCCGAAGAGCGTCGAGTACCAGTCGGAGCTGAACGGCCGCGGGCCGCACGCTTGGAACAGGCACTGGCTGCTGGTGCCGCTGTCGGAGCCGGACGGTCGCCGGATCGGCCTGATCTGGGTGGACGACCCGCGCGACCGGCTGCTGCCCTCGCGCACGCGGCTGCAGGCGTTGCGGCTGTTCGCCAACCAGGCTATGTCGGCGCTCCACTCGGCCGATCAGGTCGTGCAGCTGCGCTACGAGGCCACGCACGATCCACTCACCTCGCTCCCCAACCGGCGCGCGCTCCTGGCGCGTCTGCCCCAGGAGGTCGAGGCGAGCGAGCGCACGCAGGGCACCTTCTCGCTCGTGCTCTGCGACATGGACAACCTGAAGATGCTGAACGACACGCTCGGCCACGAGGCGGGGGACGTGGCGCTGAAGTTGCTGGCGGGCGCGCTGCGCAGCGGGCTCCGGCGCGCCGACAACGCCTACCGGCTCGGCGGGGACGAGTTCGCGGTCGTGCTGCCCGGCGCCTCGCGCCTGGATGCGGAACGCGTCACGCGGCGGCTGCGCGAGGCCACCGCCGCCTGCGCCGCGGAGCCGGTGAAGGCGATCGACGCGAGCTTCGGGATCGCCGTGCACGAGCGCGGCGAGACGCCCGACCAGCTGATGGCCCGCGCCGACGAGGCGCTCTACGGGGACAAGCGCAGACGCGCGTCAGCGGCCTGACGGCACTTCGGGCGCTTGACCCGGATGCGAACATGTGTTCGTGTCCTATGTGGAGCTCCACTGCCACTCGGCGTACTCCTTCCTCGACGGGGCTTCGCATCCGACTGAGCTTGCGGGGGTCGCCGCCGAACAGGGCCACAGCGCCCTCGCGCTGACCGACCACGACGGCCTTCACGGCGCAATGGAGATGGCGGGCGCGCTACGCGCTCTCGGCGTGCGCCCGATCACCGGAGCGGAGCTCACGCTCGATGACGGCACCCACCTCACGCTCCTGTGCGAGACGCGCCAGGGGTATACGAACCTCTGCCGGCTGATCACCTCGGCCCACTGGCGCACCCGGCGCTGGGCGCGCGAGGGCTGGACCGAGCCGGCACCCGGCGTGCGCGCCGGAAGGCGGCCAGCCCAGGACCCGCTCGACGACCAGCCCGCCGTGACGCTCGAGGAGATCGAGCACAACGCCGAGGGGCTCGTGTGCCTCTCGGGCTGCGCCCGTGACGGTGCGGTGGCCAGCCGGGTGGAGGCGGGCGACCATCCCGGCGCGGCCGCGGTCGCGCGCAGGCTGCTGCGGGCCTTCGGGCCGGAGCGCCTGCGCATAGAGCTCCAGCGGCCCTTCGCCCGCAACGACCGCCGCCGCAACCGCCTGCTCGGCGAGCTGGCCGAGCGGCTCGGGGTGCCGTGCGTGGCCACCGGCAACGTGCATGTCCACGCGTTCGAGCGCATACCGCTCCAGGACGCGATGGTGGCGGTTCGCCTGGGCGTCACGCTCGACGAGTCGGAGCCCCGGCGGCGCGGCAACTCCTCCCACGTGCTCGCTCCGCCCGAGCGGATGGCCGAGCGCTTCCGCGAGCATCCGGACGCCGTGGCCGAGACGGGCCGGCTGGCCGAGCGCCTGCGGTTCGACCTCTCGGAGGACCTCGGCTACCGCTATCCCGGCTCGGAGGACGAGACCGCCGACCGGCGCCTCGCGGAGCTGTGCGGGTCGCGAATGGACGAGCGCTACGGCGGCCGGCGCATCCGAGCGGAGGCCGAGCGCCGGCTCGAGGAGGAGCTGCGCGTGATCCGCCACCTCGGGCTGTCGGGCTTCTTTCTCCTCCACCGCGACCTGCTCGAGCTGGCCCGCGAGGTGGCTGTGGACGTCCGCGGGCCCGAGTCCGCCCGCCGGCTGCTGCCGCCCGGCCGCGGCCGCGGCTCGAGCGTGTCCTCGATCGTCTGTTACCTCACCGGCCTCTCGCACGTGGACCCGGTGGAGAACGAGCTGTTCCTCGGGCGCTTCCTGAACGAGGAGCTCACCGCGCTGCCGGACATCGACCTCGACTTCCCGCGCGACGTGCGGGACGTGCTCATCCCGCGCGTGCACGACCGCTACGGGCGTGACCGCTGCGCGCTGGTGGCCGCGTTCGCCACCTTCCAGGTGCGCTCGGCGGTGCGCGACTTCGCGAAGGTGCTGGGGCTGCCGCCCGGCGAGATCGAGCGGCTCGCCCGCGCGGTCGATCCGTGGAAGACCCGCAACGACATCGAGGGCGACGTGCCGCGCGGCCGCTCGCCGCGCTGGGAGGCGCTCGTGCGGCTCGCCCGCGACGCCTGGAGCCTTCCCCGCCACCAGTCCCAGCATCCCGGCGGCATGGTCATCTCCACGCAGCCGCTGATCGATCTCTGTCCCGTCCAGCCGACGTCGATGGAGGGACGCCAGATGGTGCAGTGGGACAAGGACTCCTGCGGGGACGCGGGCTTCCTCAAGATCGACCTGCTCGGCCTGGGGATGCTCTCGGCGGTCGAGCGCTGCGTCGACGAGATCGCCCGCGTCCGGGGCGAGCGGATCGACCTCTCGCGCATCCCCTACGACGACCAGGAGGTCTACCGGAGCATCCAGGAGGCGGAGACGATGGGCGTCTTCCAGATCGAGAGCCGGGCCCAGATGCAGAGCCTCGTGCGCACCCGCCCGGAGAACCTCGACGACCTCACCGTCCAGGTGGCGCTGGTGCGACCCGGGCCGATCCAGGGCGGCGCGGTGCACCCCTACATCGAGCGCCGCAAGCGATTGCGCGAGAACCCCGCCTACGAGGTCCCCTACCTGCACCCCTCGCTCGAGCCGGTGCTGCGCGACACCCTGGGGGCAATCGTCTTCCAGGACCAGGTCCTGGAGGTGGCGATGGCCTTCGCGGGCTTCCGGGCCGGCGAGGCCGAGGGTCTGCGGCGGGCGATGAGCCGGCGCCGCTCCGAGGCCGCCATCCGCGCCTACGAGGAGAAGTTCGTGGCCGGCGGAATGGCGAGCGGCGCCACGCGCGAGGTGGCCGAGCACGTGTGGTCGCAGATCGTCGGCTTCTCCGGCTTCGGCTTCCCCAAGGCCCACTCGGCCGCCTTCGGCCTGCTCGCCTACCAGTCCACCTGGCTGCGCGTGCACTACGGACCGGAGTTCCTCTGCGGGCTCCTGAACGAACAGCCGATGGGGTTCTACCCGCCTGACACGCTGGTGCATGAGGCACAGCGGCGAGGGCTGGAGGTGCTGCCGCCGAGCGTGGTTCTAAGTAGCGCCGAATGCCGGGTCGAGCGCCTTGGCCCGCGGGGCCTGTCTCCGGCAGCGGTCACCGTTCGAGCTCGCAAGCTCACTCATCCGGTAACCGCCGCCGTCGCCACCCGCGCGAGGGGCGCCGCGGCTGACGAGCCTGTCCGGCCGGGGGTTGGGTTTGAGCGGGAAACTGCCGAGGGTCCGGACCTCGCGGTCCGCCTCGGCCTCGGCTACGTCAACGGCGTCCGGGAGCAGGAGGTGCGGGCGATGGTCGAGGAGCGGGAGCGGGGTGGGGGGTGGCGCTCGCTTGGGGACCTCGCCGGGCGCTCGGGGGCGTTCTCCGAGACGCTGGCCCGGCTCGCCTGGGCCGGGGCGTGCGACGAGCTGCTCGACGGCTCGGAAGCGTCGCGGCGCCGGCGGGCGCTGTGGGAGCTCGGGGTGGCCGTGCCCGGAAGCTCGGTGCCGGCGGGCACGCAGCTCGCCCTTCCGCTCGAGCCGCACGAAGCGCCCGAGCTGCGAGCGCTATCCGCCTGGGAGCGGATGCTGGCCGACTACGGGTCCACCGGCGTCACGCTGCGCGAGCATCCGCTGGAGCTGATGCGGCCGAGCCTGCCGGGCGATCTGCGCACCAGCGAGGACCTGAAGCGCCACCCGGACGGGAGGCGGGTGAGGGTGGCCGGCCTGGTGGTGGCCCGCCAGCGCCCGGCGACCGCCAAGGGGGTCACCTTCATGCTGCTCGAGGACGAGCACGGCACCGTCAACCTCGTCATCCCTCCGCCTGTGTACGAGCGCTTCCGCCTGGCGGTGCGTGCCGAGCCGCTGCTGCTGGCCACCGGCCGCCTCGAGCGCCGCGAGGGCACGACGAACGTGGTGGTGGACCGGATCGAGCGCCTGGAGCGCCCCGACCTGCCGCGCGCCGAGATCAAGCACATCGAGCCGCGCCGGTCCTGGAGCACCGAGACCCAGGAGGAGGCGGACCTGCGGGCCGTGGTGCCGGCGGCGAACAGCTTTGGGAGGCGCGGCTAGCCCTCGCCGTCCCCGCTGCCGCGCGTCTTCTTGAGCCAATCTCCCAGCTGCTGGCCCACGTCGCCGATCGACGACCCGGCCGCCTGGAAGGCGCCGGAGATCCGATCGCCGTAGAAGGCGCTTGCGGCGTCGGCCTCCTCGCGCGCCGAGGCCTCGTCGCCGCGACGCACGTACTCGCCGCGCACGAGCGCGTCGTAGTCGCCCTCGTGGACCCAGTCGAGCAGCATCCGCACCCGCCGGACCGGCATCGGATGAGTGATCTGGAGGTCCTGGAGCAGCCGTGTCATGCGCTCCAGCCCGCTGCCGCTCTCGGAGTAGTCCATTCCCTGGGCGATGAAGGCGTCGAGATTCAGGTCGTCGGCCGCCTCGCCGGCCGACAGCACCATCAGCGCGCGGCAGACCGCGAGCGGATCGCGGGTGACGATCGCGGCACCGCGGTCGCAGGACAACTCGGCCGCCCGCGCCCATTCGAGCAGCGCGAGCCGGATCGCGAGCAGCGGCAGCCCGGCGAGGATCGGCAGCCGCACCGCCCCGCCCAGGCGCAACAGGATCAGGAGCGCGGTCCGGTAGAGGACGTGGTCCGAGTGGATGTGGGCTGCCTCGTGAGCGAGCACCACCCGGCGTCCCTCGTCGTCGAGGATCCGCACGAGCTCCGAGTTGAGGACCACGATCGGCTTGTCGGTCCCGAACGTGAAGGCGTTGGCGAGCGGGAACTGGGTCATGTAGAGGTCCGGCACCGGCTCGAGGTCGAGCGTGTTGAACACCTGCCGGTGCAGCACCCAGATCCCCGGCAACTGCTCCTGGCCCAGCCGCACGGCCGATCCCAGCGAGGCCGCTCGCAGCGCACGCTCGTAGCCGAGCGAAACCAGCTTCCGCACCACCTGATCGAGGTAGGGAACCTTCGCGAGGGCGGCCGTGGCGGCCCGATCCGCCGGGTGCTGGTAGGCCCGCGGCGAGATCTTCGGCAGCTTCCAGGCGAGCTCCGGCTGGGTCACCCTGCCACCTTACCCGCGCGCCGACGACCCCAGACCGTCACCATTCGCCGGTGATGGCAGGCCGAATCATCGTGGGCACCTCCAGCTGGGCCGATCCCGGCTTCGTCAAGGAGTGGTATCCGCCCAAGCTCGCCGCGAAGGAGCGGTTGCCCTACTACGCCCAGCGCTTCGAGGCGGTGGAGCTCAACTCCAGCTTCTACGCCATCCCGGACCGCAACGTGGTGCGCGGCTGGGTGGACTCGACGCCCGACGACTTCGTGTTCGACGTGAAGGTCCACCGAGCCCTGTCGCGGCATTCGGCGCGGATCGACTCGCTGCCGCCGGACCTGCGCGACGACGTGAAGACGACCGACCGCGGCCGCGTGCTGCTCACCGAGGAGCTCGAGGACACCCTCGCCGATCGCCTTGTCGAGGAGACGACGCCGCTGGCGGAGGCGGGAAAGCTGGGCACGTTCCTGGTGCAGCTCACGCCGGCGTTCGCCCCGGGGAAGCACGACCTGAGCGAGCTCGACAACCTGGTCTCGAGGCTGCGCTCGCGGCCCGTGGCGGTGGAGCTGCGTCACCGCGCCTGGGTCTCGAAGGACCGCATCGAGGCGACCCTCGGCTGGTTTACCGAGCGGGGGGTGGCGTTCGTGTGCGTGGACGCGCCCCCCGGGGAGCACGTTCCGATCATGCCGTCGATAGACGCCGTCACTCGCGACGACCTCGCCTACGTCCGCATCCACGGGCGCAACACCGACGGGTACATGACCGGCAAGACGGTGGCCGAGCGCTTCGGCTGGCGCTACGACGACCGGGAGCTCGAGGAGATCGGCGAGCGCACGCTCGGGCTCGCGGAGAGCGCCGGCGACGTACACGTGATGTTCAACAACAACCGCGACGACGACGCGCCCACCGCGGCGCTCCGATTCCGCGCCCTGCTCGGCCAGGAGCCCTCCGTGGAGGAGCAGCTGACCCTTGAGTAGGAGCGATCGGAGGCTGGCGGGGCTCGCTCTGACGGCGCTGGCGATCTGTGCCTGCGCCGGGCCGGCCCTGGCCGCCGATCCCGAGCGCGACAGCTTCGAGGCCGGCGCCGACGCCACTGCCGAGGTGCCGGCCGCGGTGGACGACGCTCGCGACGAGCTGAAAAAGGACCTGGGGACCCAGGGGCTCCTGGCGGTCGACGACTCCACCGGCGCGGTCCGCTTCCTGGCGCAGCTCGACGGGTTCCTCGACAGCACGCCGAACGACGACCCCGCGGCGGCCGCGCGCGAGTACCTGGCCGACCAGGCCGAGGTCTTCGGCGTGGAGCGCCCTGACATGGGCGCCCTGCTCGTGACCGGCCAGGAGTCAACGGAGGGGATGCAGAGCGTCGAGTTCATGCAAACGGTGGAGGGCGTGCCGATCGTCGACTCGTCGCTCGAGGCCCACCTCGACGAGGACGGGCGCCTGCTCTCGATCACGGGCGGGCTGGTGCCCGACCCGACGCTCGTGGACAGCGATCCCGAGGTGACCCACGCCGAGGCGCTCGACGCGGCCGCCGAGGGCGTGGGGGCGCCGGACGCGGCCTACGAGGGCAGTCTCGTGGCATACACGGCGGGCGACGAGCTCCGGCTGGCGTGGCGGGTGCTGGTGAACGCCGCGTCCACCGGCCACTACGACACGCTGGTGGACGCCGCGAGCGGGGAGGTCGTGCGCCGCACGAACCTCGTCAAGTTCGCCGGGAGCGCGCAGGTGTTCGACAACTATCCGGGCGACGAGTTCGGCGGCACTGCCGCTACTCGGTCCCTGACTCCCTACCTCGTGTCGAACCCGACGAGGCTGATCGGACCGAACGCGCACGCGTTCGTGGACACCGAGGACGTCGTGCCCGGGCCGGGCTTCAACGTCTTCGCGCCGCCCTCGGGCCAGGAGACCGGGCCGAGCTCGGGCACCGACTTCATCTACCCCTTCGACGAGGAGATCACGTCCGACTACGACTGCGGGGCGGCGTTCCGCTGCAGCTGGGACCCGAAGACGCCGCTGAGCTGGTCGGCGGACAGCGACCAGGCGGCGACGCAGCTCTTCTACTACGTGAACCTGTTCCACGACCATCTGGAGAACGCGCCGGGCATCGGCTTCACGGCGCCCGAGAACTTCGAGGGCAGCGGCCGGGTGGTCGCCCAGGCTCAGGATGGCGCCGACAAGCAGGACGTGGCCGGCGACACACCCGGGTTCCCGGGCGCCCAGCACGCGAACAACGCCAACATGCTGACGCTCCCCAGGGGCTCCGCGCCCGGGGGGCTCATGCAGATGTACCTCTGGGATCCCACGCGCGATCCGGACCTCGACGAGGAGCCGGGCTTCCGGCCCGTCCACGGTGGTGACGATCCGTCAATGGTGTTCCACGAGTACACGCACGGGCTCACGAACCGGCTGGTGACCGACGCGCAGGGCTTCGGGGCGCTGAATGGAGCGCAGGCCGGGGCGATCGACGAGGGCACCGCGGACTGGTACGCCCTCGACTACCTCGTGGGCGATGGGTCGGAGCCCTACATGCCGGACGACCTGACCGACCCGGACGTGACGCTGGCGAGCTACCAGGTGGACGGTCCGACGGGGCTGCGCACGCAGGCGATCGACTGCCCCGTGGGCGAGAACGACCCCTCCTGTCCCGATGCCGGAGCGGAGCGCCGGCGGGACCGGGTACACCTACGGTGACTTCGGCAAGTCCGCGGCGGCGCCGAGGTTCACGACGACGGCGAGATCTGGGCTCAGACGCTCTGGGATCTCCGCAAGCGGATGATCACAGGCACGGGTTCGGCCCTCGGCATCGCCCGCACGCGCACGCTCGTGACAGGTGCGCTGCGGCTCTGCGCCGGCCAACCCGACGTTCCTGGACATGCGAAACGCGATCCTGCTCGCGGACGTGCTGCGGGGTATGGGCGGCGGCGACCGGGCGGACATCTGGGACGTCTTCGCGGCAAGGGGGATGGGATACTCCGCCTCCACGGCGGCACGGACGACGCGCATCCCGCTCCAGGACTTCACACGCCGCCGGCGGCCTCGGCGGCGGCCATGGGCAGCGTCGCGGGGACCGTGCGCGACGTGAACACCGGCGCGCCGGTGGCGGCGCGCTCGTGGCCTTCGCCGGCCACGACAGCGGCCTGGGCGAGGACCTGTCGACCCACACCCGCACCGGCGGACCTACCGCATCGACGGCGTGCCCGCGCCCCGCGCGTGTGGACTTCACGTCACCGTGGCGGGGGCGGGCGGCTACGACCGCGTGAGCCATTCCGAGCGTCGTGGTCGCCCCGGCGCGGTCGCCACGCGCAACGCATGCTCCGGCGGAACTGGGCGCTGGCTTCGGGTGGCGCGCCTCCGGTCCTTCACCGGACCGGACTTCAAGCGTTCGGCTGCGGGCCGGGCTCGGTGATCGACGGCAGCCGGCGCGGGGTGTGGAGCACCCACGTCCGCGCCCGACCGCGCCGGGCCGGGGCCCAAGGAGCCTGATCCCGCCCGCCGGCAGCCGATCGACTGGGGGAGGTCAGGATCGACCCAGCGCGGCTGCGGCGATCCCGCGGGCGCGGCGCTCGCGGGTTACGAGGTGCAGTGTCCGCGACGGCAGCGCCTGGACGGCTCGGGTCGGGCACGTTCGGCGCGGCGGAACGTCGGCAGGACCAATGCCGTGGCGCTCGGCCGCCCATCCGGGGGGCGCGTTCGTGAAGCTGCGGGCGCGGAGCTCTCAGGACCCCTCGCCGTTCATGGACGTGGCGGAGGTGCAGGTGTTCGCGCGCTGCCGACCGTCAACCGCCGCCGCCTCCACCCCCGCCGCCGCCTCCGCCACCCGACCCGAAGCTCACGTTCCTGACGAGACACGCCAAGCTGAGCAAGCGGCGGACGCTTCGTCTGGAAGCTCACGGGGCCGAAGGCGGCACGGGGAACGATCAGTTCACGTTGAGGGTCCGGCGCGGCCGCACCAGCGCGCCCGCACGGACACGCTCGCACAGCGGCCAGCTTCCGGCTCAGCGCGGCCAGCGGCCGAGACCGTGTGATCGTGCAGTGTCACGCGCAGGTGACCTCCGGCGAATCCGGCCGAAGGCTGAGGGTCACCGTCGCCGTGCGCGCGCCGGGCAGCGCGCAAGCGGACAGCTCCTCTCAAAGCCCAAGCGCCGAAGGCGAAGCGCAGGCGCTAGCCGCGCCGAAGCTCGAACCAGACCCGCGTGGAGCCGTCCTCGTGGTAGGCGCCCCAGCGGTCGGCGAGCCGCTCGACGAGGAAGAGCCCCCAACCGGCGCGGTCCTCGCGCGGCGCGCCGGTGTTGTCGGGGTCGAACCCCGGGCCCTCGTCGAGTCACCTCGGTCCAAACGGCGGCCGGCGCACGAGCACGCTGCAGCTCGACGCGTGTCGGCGCGGGCGTGCTTGACGCTGTTGGTCACCAGCTCGGTGACCAGCAGACGGAGCGTCTCCATCAGCGGCGGGTCGATATCTCCGCGGAGCCGGCCAAGCGCGCCGCGCGCGGTCGCGGCGGCCTCGGGGCCGCCGGCGAGCTGCAGGCTGAGCGAATCGTCGACCCCAGGCCGCGCTCCGGATGGGCTCAGGCGCCAGCACCCACGGAACTGCCTGGAGCGCGTCTTGGCGCCCTCCGTTGAGGGGGCTGACCCTGATACGAAGCCGCTCCGTCCGGTGATCTATTTCGGCACGACTTCTTCCTGCCTGCGTTATTGTCCACAGGGCGCCTATCCGAAACATCTGAAGGACACGATTCGGGGCTTGCGCGGTCCGCTACACGCAGGACGAGCACCGCGATGTCGTCGCGCGGGTGCCCGCCCTGCGAGCTCACCGCCTCCTCCTCGACGCGCGCGGCGATCGCGTCGGCGCCCTTGCCGGCGCAGCCGGCGAGGAGCTCCATCAGCTGCTCCTCCTCGAGCCCGCCGTCGCCCCGATCCTCGATCACGCCGTCGGTGTAGAAGACCAGGGCGTCGCCCGGGGCCAGCTCCACGGAGCGGTCCTCGAAGCTCGGGTCGGGCACCACGCCGAGCAGCGTGCCCGGGGCGCCCACCGCCTCGCACGGCGCCGTCCGGCGCGCACCAGCAGGGGCAGCGGGTGGCCGCCGCTGGCGAACCCGAGCCGAACTCCGCTCTCGACCGACTCGAGGTAGGCGTAGGCGACGGTGCAGAAGCGGCGGTCGGTGCGCTGGCGCAGCAGGGCCTCGTTCAATACCGGCAGACCGCGGCTCGGGAGCCGCTCGCGCATGGCCGCGGCGCGCAGCGTGTAGCGCGCGAGCGCGGTCACGGCGGCGGCGTCCGGGCCCTTGCCGCACACGTCGCCCATCACCAGCGTCCAGCCGCGCCCGCCGCTGGCGAAGAGGTCGTAGAAGTCTCCGCCCATGTCGTGCCCTCGCCGGTGGGCCGGAAGCGGGCGGCGCCCTCGATGCCGGGGATCTCCGGCAGCTCGGACGGCAGCAGGCTCTCCTGCAGCGTGCGTGCGATGTAGGCGCGCTCGCCGTAGAGGCGGGCGTTGTCGACCGCGGTGGCGCAGCGGCGCGCCGAGCTCCTCGGCCAGCTCGAGGTCGCGGCTGGTCGAAGCGCCGCCCGGATGGGCCGGTCACGAAGGTCATTGCGCCCAGCGGTCCGCCTCGGGCCACCATCGGCACGGTCATCGCCGAGCGCATGCCGAGCTCCGTGATCAGCTCGAAATGCCGCTCATCCTCAGCGACACGGCGTATCAGCTCGGTGGGCACCTCCTCCGCGAACTCGGAGCGCCCGGTGCGGATCACGAGTGCCGGACCGCTCGGCTGATCGGCGCGCGGCGGGTAGCGGCGACTGACCTCGAGCCCTTTCTCGAGCATCGCCGTGGTCGGCGTGTGCCAGCGCCACGCGCTCGAGCTCCCCGTCCACGCGGAGCACGTCCACGGCGCACCAGTCCGCCACCTCCGGCACGGCCAGCTCCGCGACCCGTTCGAGCACCTCGTCGGGGTCGAGCGAGGATGCGAGCAGGCGGCTGCTCTCGGACAGGAAGTGCTCGGCCAGCTCGGAGCGCTTGTGTGCCGTGATGTCCTCGATCACGTTGATCGCCATTCGGAGGAAGCCGTCGTTGTCGTGGACCGGGGTCGACTTCACGACCGACCAGCGCTCCTCGCCGGTGGCCCGCACGCGGAAGCGGATGATCGCTTCGGCCACGCCCTCGCCGGTGAGCGCGCGGCGCCCGGGCAGCTGCTCGGGCGGGAACGGCGCGCCCGACTCCTCGTAGAGGTCGAAGCGGGCGAGGATCTCCCCGGGCGGGGTGTTCAGGAACTCGTCCCGAGACTCGAATCCGAGCGTGGTGAGGGCGGCGTCGTTCGCGTAGATGAGGCTGCCGTCCGGCGCCTGTCCGGTCACTGCGTCGGCGATGCCGCTCAGCATCGCCTGGAGCTCGTCGCGGGTCCGCGTGGCGTCCTCTCGCGCGCCGCGCTCGCGCTCGAGCAGCTCCTCGCGCCGGGCGCGGTGCCCGCTGAGCGCCACGGCCAGCGCTCCGACGATCCCCACCACGAGGATGCCCACCACGTGCTGGACGGAGCCGAAGGCGTCACCCACCAGGCCGAGCGGCACCGAAAGGACCACGGCGTAGCCGGCCACGATCGCCGTGCGCTGCGGGCCTGCGCCTGTCGCCGCGACGAGCGGTCCCGCCGCCAGAAGCTCCACCAGCACAGCCTCTTCGCCCAGCACGAGATCGAGCACGGCGAGTGCCGTGACGAGCCCCAGTGCAAGTACAAAGGTCCCCCGCGCATCCGGCACGGACCACCCCTGCGAGTTCGCATCCAAACGAATTCGAGCTTACCTCCGCGAGAATGCCGGCGTGGAGGTTTGGGACCAAGATCCCAGCGGCGTTCGGCGAGTGCGGGCTGCCAACCCGTCGCCGCTCACGCTGGACGGGACGAACACCTACGTGGTCGGTGCGTACGTCGTGGACCCGGGGCCGGCGGATCCGGCTCATCTCGAGGCGGTGCGAGCAGCAGTGGCGGGGGCGATCGAGGGCGTCGTGCTCACGCATTCCCATCTGGACCACTCCGAGGGCGCGGATGCGCTCGGCGCGCCGGTCACGTTGCCGGGGGAGGGGGAGGAGGTGGGTCCCTTCCGCGCGCTCGCCACCCCCGGGCATTCCTTGGACAGCGTGTGCCTGGTGGCGGGGCGCGTCTGCTTCACGGGTGACACGGTGCTGGGCTCCGGAAGCGTGTTCATCTCGCCCGGCGAGGGATCGCTCAGCGCGTACCTGGGCTCACTCGAGCGCCTGCGGGAGCTGGATCTCGAGGTGCTCTGCCCCGGGCACGGCCCCTACGTGTGGGACCCGCGGGCCAAGCTCACCGAATACATCGAGCACCGGCTCGACCGCGAGCGCAGGCTCCTCGCGGCCCTGGCCGATGGCCACCGCTCCACGGACGATCTGCTCGACGCGGCGTGGGCCGACGCGCCGGCGCACCTGCGGCCCGCGGCGGCAATGTCGCTGGCTGCCCATCTCGAGAAGCTCGAGGAGGAGGGCCGCCTGCCCGCGGACGTCGAGAGTCCGCTCTCAGGCGGCGGCGGGCTCTGACAGCTCGCGGTGTACCGCGACCCCGAGGATCACGAGCGCCACGCCGGTGACCTCGATCCAGCTCGGCACCTGGGTGAGCACGACCACCCCGATAACGGTGGCGGTGGCCGGCAGGAGCGCCACCATCAGCGCGTAGGTGGCGCGCGGGAGCCGGGCCATCGCCAGCTGGTCGGACACGTAGGGGATCACCGATGAGGACACGCCCACGCCCACGCCGGCGAGCAGCGCCACCGGGTCGGCGAGCGCCGGGAGAACCTCCCAGCCGCCGAGCGGGGTCACGACCACGGCGGCGATCAGCATCGAGGCGGCGAGCCCGTCGATCCCGCTCACCGAGCCGTGGCGCGCCACGCGATGGGCGAGCACGATGTAGAGGGCGAAGAGCACCGCGTTCGCGAACGCCAGCGCGATGCCCAGCGGCTCGCGCGGCCAGCTGGACGTCGGTGAGCAGGTACACGCCCGAAACGGCGAGCACCAGGGCGCCAAGGTTGCGCGGTGAGCGCGCGCCCAGCGCCGCGAGCGCGATCACCGGCAGGAACTCGATGGCGGCGACCGTGCCGAGCGGCAGCCGGTCGATGGCGAGGTAGAAGCAGCAGTTCATGAGCGCCAGCACGGCCCCCCAGGCCAGGAGCAGCCGCCTCGCCTCGCTGTCGAGCCGCGCGAACACGCGCCAGGGCCGCCGCCAGACGGCGAAGATGAGGGCGGCCGAGGCGATCCGCAGCCAGGCCACGCCCAGCACGTCCACGCGCGCGAACAGGAGTACCGCGAACGCCGGGCCGAGGTAGTGGAAGACCGCGCTGACGACGAAGTAGAGGTGCGGTGGCACCGTGGCCGTGACTCGAGGCGCGGCTTGATTCGCAACCATGCGAGACAGAATGACCGGCCTCACGTGCTTGCGACAGGGTGAAAGCAAGCTATGCTGCCCGACATGGCTACGAATCAAAGCCGGAACGGCCAGATCACCGATGGTGGGTTGGACGAGACCAATCGCAGCCTGCTTGGCGAGCTGCAGACCGACGCGCGGCTGTCACTTGCGGAGCTCGGGCGCCGCGTCGGGCTCTCCTCGCCCGCGGTGGCGGAGCGGTTACAGCGCCTGGAGCAGACCGGCGTGATCCGCGGCTACCGGGCCGAGGTCGACCCGGCCGCCCTCGGCTACTCGCTCAGCGCCGTGATCAGGATCCGGCCGGCTCCCCGCCAGCTGGCCAAGGTGGCCGAGTTGGCCCAGCGCACGCCCGAGGTCGTGGAGTGCAACCGGATCACCGGCGAGGACTGCTTCATCATGCGCGCCCACGTACGCGACGTGCACCACCTCGAGGAGGTCATCGACCAGTTCGTGATCTACGGCCAGACCACGACCTCGATCGTGCAGTCCTCGCCCGTGCCCCGGCGCGGCATCTCGCTGAACGCGGCCTAGGGGGTCGCGGCGTCCGCGAGGCCGTCGAGCGACTCCTTGCTCCAGCGGCGGAAGTAGCTCCGGCCGATCGCGATGTCCATGAGACGGTGACCCAGCCGCTTTGGCTGCATCCCCATCTCGAGCTCGACGAAGGTGCCGCCCTGCGCGGGCGTGAGGGTCCAGTCGGCATAGGCCCCGGTCAGCTGGCAGCTCATCCGGATCTCGCGCATGTCCTCGCGGCGCTCGAGCAGGAAGTTCGATTCCACGCGACGGTTTCCGCTCTCGGTCACCTGGGCCCACTCGTCGCCCTCCTCGAAGCGCTCACCGCGCACCTCGATCACGCGCGGCCACCACTCCGGATAGCGGCTGGGTGTGGCCACGAGGCCCCACACCTCTTCGATCGGAACATCGAGATGGGCCTGGTGGCGGAAGGCGGACACGCACCCATTGTCCGCCATGCGACGGCTATGAGAGATCGCGCCGGGCCTTGAAGCGGCGCAGGCGCAGCGCGTTGGCCACCACGGACACGCTGGAGAGGGCCATCGCCGCTCCGGCGATGACCGGGTTGAGCAGGCCGGCGGCGGCGAGCGGTAGCGCGGCCACGTTGTAGCCGAAGGCCCAGGCCAGGTTCTGCCTGATGGTCCGAAGCGTTGCCCGGCTGAGGCGGATGGCGTCCGCGGCGGCGCGCAGGTCGCCGGAGACAAGCGTTAGGTCCGATGCCTCGATGGCCACGTCGGTGCCCGCGCCGATGGCGAGGCCAAGGTCGGCCAGCGCGAGCGCGGGCGCGTCGTTCACACCGTCGCCGACCATCGCGACCACGTGGCCCTCGGCCTGCAGCCGCCTGACTACGTCGGCCTTCTCCGATGGGAGCACCTCGGCGATCACCTCTGTGATGCCTACCTCGGCGGCGACGGCCGTCGCCGTTCGCTCGTTGTCCCCCGTGAGCAGGACCGGCCGCAGTCCCAGCTGCTCGAGCGACGCGACGGCTTCCGCCGATGTCGGCTTGACGGTGTCAGCGACGACGAACACCGCCGTCGCCTCACCGTCCCAGCCGGCGGCGATGGCGGTCCGGCCGTGGCTCTCCGCGGTCCGGCGCGCGGCTTCGAGCTCAGCGGGGAGATGCATCGCCCAGTCCGAGAGCAGGGCCGGCCGACCGACGACGAGCGCGTGGCCCTCCACGAGGCCCTCCACCCCGAGGCCCTCGCGGTTCGCGAAGGCCTCGACCGCGGGTAGCGGGCCCTGCTCGGCTCGGGCGGCATGGGCGATGGCCTGGGCGATGGGGTGCTCGGATGCGCTCTCCAGCGCGCCCACGAGGCGCACCGCCTCACCGCGGTCGACCCCAGCGGCCAAGACGACCTCGAGGAGCTCCATCCTGCCGGTCGTGACGGTGCCGGTCTTGTCGAGCAGGACCGTGTCGACCGTGCGCGTGGATTCGAGCACCTGTGGTCCCTTGATGAGCAGGCCGAGCTGCGCTCCGCGGCCCGTGCCGACCAACAGCGCGGTGGGGGTGGCGAGGCCGAGCGCGCAGGGGCAGGCGATGATGAGCACGGCCACGGCGGCGGTGAACGCGAACGTCGCGCTCTCCCCGGTCCCGAGCCAGAACCCGAGCGTGGCGACGGCCACGCCGATCACCACGGGCACGAACACCCCCGATACTCGGTCGGCCAGGCGCTGCACCGGGGCCTTGCCGGTCTGGGCTGCCGTGACGAGCGCGGCCATCTGCGCCAGCGCGGTGTCCGCGCCGACCTTGGTCGCACGGACCACCAGGCTCCCGCCGGCGTTGACCGTGGCGCCCGCGACCGCGGAGCCCGGCTGGACCTCGACCGGAACCGATTCGCCGGTCAGCATGCTCACGTCCACCGCCGAGGTGCCCTCCGCGACGATCCCGTCGGTGGCCACCTTCTCGCCCGGGCGCACGAGGAAGCGGTCGCCGACCTGCAGCTGCTCGACGGGAACACGGCGCTCGCTGTCATCGGCGTCGAGCACGGCCACGTCCTTGGCGCCGAGCTCGAGCAGCGCCTCCAGCGCGGCACCGGCCCGGCGCTTCGCGCGCGCCTCGAAGTAGCGCCCGGCGAGGATGAAGGTCGTGACCACCGACGCGGTCTCGAGGTAGATCTCGTCGGCTCCGGCGCCGGCCTCGGGGATGACGTCGAAGCCCATGCGCATGTCCGGCATGCCGGCATCGCCGATGAACAGGGCGTAGAGCGACCACAGCCAGGCGGCCAGGACGCCTACCGACACCAGCGTGTCCATCGTCGCGGCGCCGTGCTTGAGATTGCCCCACGCCGCCTGGTGGAACGGCCAGGCCCCCCAGAGCACGACCGGGGTCGCCATGTTGAGCGCAAGCCACTGCCAGTTGTCGAACTGCAGCGCCGGCACCATCGACACGAGCAGCACCGGCAGCGACAGGACGCCCGAGAGGATGAGCCGGCGCCGCAGCGGCGCGCTCGGGTCCTCCTCGTCGGTGCTGCTCGGCGTGGCCGACGGAAGCTCGGCTCGGTATCCGGCGGCCTCGACGGCTTCAATGAGACGGTCCGGTGCGACAGCGACCTCGTCGAACTCGACGCTCGCCTTCTCGGTGGCGTAGTTGACGGTCGCGCTGACGCCGTCGAGCTTGTTGAGGTTGCGCTCGATGCGGTTGGCGCACGAGGCGCAGGTCATGCCCTTGATGGGCAGGTCGACGCGCTCGCGTGTGGCGCTCACCGCGTCACCTCCTGCGTGAACTCCGCGGTGTGGACGCGCCCCTCGTGCTTGAACTGCAGGTAGAGGCGATACCGCCCCTCGCTCGGGAACTCGGTCATGAAGCGGACCGTCTCGCCGTGCCCTTCGGGATGCACGTGCAGATACGCGAGGTCGCCTTCACGCAGCGCCACGAGGTGTCCGCCGGCGCCCAGGTACTGCTGGGTCCGGACCGGCCTGCCGGCGCGGCTGACGCTGAAGCGCAGCTGGGCCTCGCGGCCGGTGCGAAGGGCGCCTGCGTCCAGGCTCACCCGGTAGCCGTCGCCGGTGCCGGCCGAGGTCGCAGGGGCGTCCAGTGGGCGGTAGCCGGCCTCGCCGTCCACGGCCAGGTCGGCCCCGAGCGTCCGGGCCTCGCCGTCGTGCTTGAAGTCGGCGAAGACCCGGTACGCGCCGGCATCGGGCAGCGTCAGCCCGACGCTCCAGACGCCGTCGCCGCCGAGCTCGGGATGCAGATGCTGGAAGCCCTGTCCGTCGCGACGCACCACGATGAGGTGCATGCGCTTCTCGTGCTCGACCTCGAAGTCGCGCACCGGCCGGCCGTCCGAGCCGAGGATGCGGAAGCGCAGCTCGGCCGGCCGGCCGCGTCCCAGCTCCGTCTGCTCGAGCGCGAGCTCGAGGCCTCCGTCGGACACCGCGAGGCCGCGCACCGGATCGGGGACCTCTCCGCCTGCCGCCTCGCCGCCGTGCGCGGACATGGCGCCCCCGCCGGGCGCTGCGTCGTTGCCGTCGCGCTCGGGGCCGATGGCGCTTCCGGCCGCGACCGCGCCTCCGAAGATGACCAGCAGCACAGCTGCGAAGCCCGCAAGCTTGGCCGTCGCGCTATACACCCTGGGGGTATCGCTCATAGGTTCGGAAGTCTAACACCCCCTGGGGGTATACTCCCACCCATGGCTACGACCACCACCTCGCAGACTCGCCCCTACACCGCGACCAAGGACCAGCTCCTCACGCGCCTCAAGCGCATCGAGGGCCAGGTCCGTGGCATCGAGGGGATGGTCGAGGACGACCGCTACTGCATCGACGTCATCACGCAGATCTCGGCGGTACAGGCCGCACTCGACAAGGTCGCGCTCGGGCTGCTCGACGGCCACGCCCGCCACTGCGTAGTGGACGGGCAGGCAGAGGGCACTCCCGAGGAGCTCACCGACGAGCTGATGGCGGCCGTCGGCCGCCTCATGCGCCGGGGCTAGCCGGCCCCGCGATCAGCCGCCGGGCGGGGTGTAGCTCACCGACTGCTTGGCTGCCTCGTCGACCTCCTCGGGCGTGAGCAGCACGACCGTCTTGCACCGGACCGCGCCGGTGGCGTTCACCGTCAGCGTCACGGCCGCCGCGGTCACGTTGTCGGGCGCCTCGACGATCACGTAGGCATCGGAGTCGCCGAAGGCGAAGTGGAAGCTTTCCAGCGACCCGCCCGCGCCTTCGAGCGCCTTGGCGACGGCGTCGCGGCGGCTCGAGCCGCCGGCGCTCCGGATGCCGCTTACACCGTCAGCGGTGTACGTGGCTTCGATCAGGAACTTGGCCATGCGTTCTCCTCCGAAATGGTTGCGAGTTCGACGACTGTCTCACCTCCGGGGGTGGCATGGCAAGCGCGGGGCGGCATACTCGGCCGGCGATGTCCGAGGAGAACGTCCAGATCATCAGACGCGGGTACGAGCACTGGAGCGCCACCGGTGAGATCCGCGCCCATCCCGAGTTCGTCTGGGACGTGTCCACGCTCGGCTGGCCCGACCAGCAGATCTATCTCGGCGCCGAGGGTGCGAACCGGTTCAACGCCGAGTGGGCGGACGTGTGGGACGACTGGGAGCTCGAGGTCGAGGATCTCCTCGACGCCGGGGAGAGCGTCGTCTCGATCGTCCACCAGCGGGGCCGCTCGAAGTCCACGGGAATTCCCGTCGACATGCGCTTCGCCCAGGTGTGGACGTTCCGGGACGGACAGGCGATCCGGATGCAGATGTACGCGAACGTGGAGGAGGCCCTCGAGGCCGTGGGGCTGTCGGAGCCCCAGTAGCTATTCGCGCCCTCTCGTCGTCTCGAGCGCGGCGACGAGGATGGCGGCGGGGTTCTCGGACCCGTACCCGGGCAGGTCCTCGATGCAGTCGATCTGCACGAAGCCGTTCCGCTCATAGAAGGCGTGCGTCGCCTCGTAGGGCTCATAGTCCGCGGACGGGTCCAGCGTCTTGACCTCGACCAGCGCGACGCCCTGGTCGCCCAGCGTGGCGAAGACGTCATCGAGCAGCCGGCTACCGAATCCCGCGTTGCGACGACCAGGCTCGACGGCGATCCACAGGATCTCCGCTGCCCGCGGTGAGCGCCGGTCGACGACGACGAACCCAACGACCCTTTCGCCGTCGAGCGTGACCCATCCGTCATGGCGTGCCAGATCGCGTCGCACCCGGTCGGGAACGTCCTCGGTGAAGAAGTCCGGCAGCGCTCGAACGATCTCCAGGCAAGGTTTCAGGTCCTCGGGGCGAATGCCGCGCACCTCGTGGAGTCTCGCTGATCGTGTCGCAGGAGAGGTCGACCTAGGGCCGCGCGCGACTACCCTTCCAGCCGTGGTCTCGACCAACCAGTTCAAGAACGGCATGCACGTGGAGGTTGACGGCACGATCTTCAAGATCGTGGAGTTCCAGCACGTCAAGCCGGGCAAGGGCGGCGCCTTCGTCCGCACGAAGCTCAAGCGCTCCCAGGACGGCGCCGTGATCGACAAGACCTTCCGCGCGGGAGAGAAGTTCCGCTCCGTGCGCACGGAGGCGCGCCGCATGCAGTTCCTCTACGCCGACGGCACCGACGCCCATCTCATGGACGCCGAGAGCTACGAGCAGATCGCGGTCCCCGAGGACCAACTGCGCGAGTCGCTCAAGTGGGTCGTGCCGAACGAGGAGGTCGAGGTCCTCTACATCGACGAGGCGCCACAGGACATCCAGGTGCCGAGCGCGGTGGAGCTGGCGGTGACCCAGACGGAGCCCGGCGTGCGCGGCGACACCGCCTCCGGCGGCGGCGACAAGCCCGCCACCCTCGAGTCCGGCGTGGTGGTGCGCGTGCCGCTCTTCGTGAACGAGGGCGACCGCGTGCGTGTGGACACGCGGTCCGGCGAATACGTCTCACGGGCGTAGCCCGGTACTACGGTGCGGCGCACGGATCAGCGACGAGCGGCGACCGTGGCCCTCTACCAGGCGGACGTGACCGGCAGGGTCGCCGAGGACCTGCTGGACCGTGACGCCAAGCAGTTCACGCGCGAGCTGGTGGAAGCCGTGGAGCGCGATCGCCCCGAGCTGGACGAGCTGATCGGCCGTCACGCTCAGGGCTGGTCGCTCGAGCGGATCGCTCCGCTCGAGCGCAACATCCTCCGCGTGGCCCTGGAGGAGCTGCTCCACCGTCCCGACGTGCCGGCCGAGGTGGCCATCGACGAGGCGGTGGAGGCGGCCAAGGAGCTCTGCTCAGCCGACGCTCCGGGGTTCGTGAATGGCATCCTCGGGGCCGTGCACCGCGAGGAGGTGGCTCCCACGTGAACCAGCCCGACGCGCTCGAGCAGCTCGTGACCGAGCTCGAGCACGTGGCCGAGCAGCTGCGTTCCGGCGATCTCGCTCCCGACGCGGCAGCCGAGCTCGTGCAGCGCAGCGCCGACCTCGCCAGCCGGCTCGGCTCGGAGCTCGACGCTCGCGGCCGCTCGGCCGGTCGGATCGAGGGCCAGGAGCGTCTGCTCTGACGGTGGAGGCACCGGCGTACCCGGTGGAGCTGCAGCAGCGGGTGGACGGCTTTCTCGCGGGTCTGCGCTTCGGGGCCAGTGCCCACACCGCGCGGCTCGAGGAGGCCATGCGCTACTCGCTGCTGGCCGGCGGCAAGCGCATCCGCCCGGTGCTGGCGCTCGCCACCGCCGAGGCGCTCGGCCGCGACCCGGAGGAGGTCCTTCCGATCGCGGCCTCGATCGAGATGATCCACACCTATTCGCTGATCCATGACGACCTGCCGGCCATGGACGACGACGAACTGCGGCGCGGCAAGCCCACCTGCCACGTCGCGTTCGGCGAGGACGTGGCGATCCTCGCCGGCGACGGCCTCTTCGCCGAGGCGCTGCGCCTGGCGCTCGGCGAGCAGCAGGGCGAGCCCGGGGCGGTGCTCGCGGCGGTGCGGGAGATCGTCGGGGCCGCGGGAGTCGAGGGCATGGTCGGCGGCCAGTTCCTGGACGTCGGCGGGCCCACCGGCGCGGACCTCCGCCGCATCCACGAGCTGAAGACGGGCGCGCTGATCGCAGCGTCGGTCGGCGCGATCCTGGCGCTCGAGGGGTCGGCGGGACCTGCCACAATCCCGTACCGGCGCTTCGCGGCCGAGCTTGGCGTGGTGTTCCAGATCGTCGACGACATCCTCGACGTGACGGGAGACGAGGCGGAGCTCGGGAAGCCGCGCGGCTCCGACGAGCGCCATGGAAAGGCGACCTACGTGAGCGTGTTCGGACTCGAGCGGGCGAGAGAGCTGGCAAGGACCTCGCACGCGGAGGCCCGCGCGGCGCTGGCGGAGGCCGAGGGCGACACCCGCCGCCTGGGGCAGATCGCCGACTACATACTCACCCGGACCACATGACCAAGCTCATCGACCAGATCGACGGCCCGGCCGACCTGAAGAGCCTCGACGACGACCAGCTGCAGCAGGTGGCGCAGGAGGTCCGCGAGCTGATCATCGACACGATCGGCGAGATCGGCGGCCACTTCGGCGCCAACCTCGGCACCTGCGAGATGGCGGTGGCCCTTCACTCGCTGCTCGATTCGCCGCGCGACAAGGTCCTCTGGGACGTGGGCCACCAGGCCTACCCCCACAAGGTCCTCACAGGGCGCCGCGACAGCCTCCACACGATCCGCAAGTACGGCGGCCTCGCTCCGTTCTGCTCGATCGACGAGTCCGAGCACGACCCGATGGGAGCCGGGCACGCGTCGACCTCGGTGTCCTATGCGGTCGGCATGAAGGAGGCCATGTGCCGCGGCGTTTCCGAGGACGGCCGCGTGGTGGCCGTGATCGGCGACGGCGCGCTCACGGGAGGGGTGGCCTTCGAGGCACTCCACAACGCGGGCGGGATGGGCGTGCCGATCGTGATCGTGGTGAACGACAACGGCATGTCGATCGCCCCCAACGTGGGCGCCCTCTCGCGCTACTTCAACCGCATGCGGCTCAATCCCAAGCTGTACCACGCCCGTGAGGACGCAGAGGTGGCGCTCACGCGGCTGCCCGCCGGCATCGGCAAGCGCATCGAGCGCCTGGGCCCGATCCTGAAGGAGTCGCTCAAGGCCTACTGGGCGCCCGGTCTCATCTTCGAGGAGCTCGACCTGGCCTACGTGGGCGTGATCGACGGCCACGACGTGAAGGCGCTTCGCGAGGCGATCGGCGAGGCGCTCGAGGCGGACCGGCCGGTCGTCGTGCACTGCAAGACGGTGAAGGGGAAGGGCTTCGCCCCGGCCGAGGACGGCGGGCTCGAGGGCATGGAGCAGTGGCACGCGGCCAAGCCGGGGTCGATCGTCAACGGCGCCGCGGCGCCCGGCAAGCGCTTCTCGCACAAGGAGCCGGCGAAGCCGGTCCCGCCGCAGTACACGACCGTCTTCGGTAACGCGCTCGTGGCGGAGTGCCGCCGCGACGACCGGGTCGTGGGCATCACCGCCGCGATGAACTCCGGCACCGGCCTCAACATCCTCCAGAAGGAGCTTCCCGAGCGCTACTACGACGTGGGCATCGCGGAGCAGCACGCGATCCTCTTCGCCGCGGGGCTGGCTCTCGAGGGCGCCAAGCCGGTGGCGGCGATCTACTCGACCTTCCTTCAGCGCGCCTACGACCAGATCGTCCACGACGTCTGCCTCCAGCGCCTGAACGTGGTGTTCGCGATGGACCGCGCCGGCCTGGTCGGCGACGACGGCCCCACCCATCACGGAGCCTTCGACATCTCCTATCTCCGCTGCCTCCCCAACATCGTGCTGATGGCGCCGCGCGACGAGGCTCTGCTCGGGGACATGCTCCACACCGCCCTCCTGTACGACGACGGGCCGGTGGCTCTGCGCTATCCCCGCGGCGAGGCCGAGGGCGTTGCGCTGCCCGACAGCCCGCGCCTGCTCGAGATCGGGCAAGGCGAGCTGCTGCGCGAGGGCGAGCGGGTGGCCCTGCTCGGGTACGGCTACGGCGTGTCCGTGGCGCTCGGCGCGGCCGACGTGCTGAGCGAGGCCCACGGATTGGACGCGACCGTGGCCGACGCGCGCTTCGCCAAGCCGCTCGACACGGGGCTCGTGGAGCGGCTCGCCGCCGACCACGACGTGCTCGTGACCGTGGAGGAGAACGTGCTGGCCGGC
Organism: uncultured Thermoleophilaceae bacterium; assembly: GCA_963803245.1. Taxonomy (GTDB): domain Bacteria; phylum Actinomycetota; class Thermoleophilia; order Solirubrobacterales; family Thermoleophilaceae; genus JACVRW01. Next base: position 84,460 of record CAWDLI010000002.1, read on the forward strand.
GGCTTCGGCTCCGCGGTGCTGGAGGAGCTGGCCGACCGCGACCTGCTCGGCGGCACGCGCGTCCTGCGGCTCGGGCTGCCTGACCGCTACGTGACTCACGGCAAGCCGGCGTTGCTGCGGGAAGAGGTCGGGCTCACCCCCGAGGCGGTGGCCGAGCGCGTGGCCGAGGCAGTGCTCGAGCCCAGCGGCGCGCTGGCCTAGCCGGCGCCGCGTAGCTCGATCCGCGGCTCGATCGCGACGGCGCTCTTCAGGCTGTTCGCGATGTAGCAGTGCTCGTGCGCAGTGTGGAGCAGCTTGCGCACGCGCTCCTCAATGGTGCCGGAGGAGGCCACGACGATCCTCGGCCTCAGCGTTATCTCGGTCACGCTCGTGGGCTCGACGTCGGTGGGCATCAGCCCGGTGGCGGAATCCTCGTACTCGACCACGTCGATGCGCGCCTTGGCGGCCAGGTGCAGGAACCACAGCATCTGGCAGGAAGAGGCCGCCATCACGAGCAGCTGCTCTGGGTTCAGCTGGCTCGGGTCCCCCTTGGCCTCGCCGGTCGTGAGCACGACCTCCTGCTCGGCGGGAGGCGCCGTGGCGGAGTGGGCGCGGTCGTAGCCCTCCCAGCCGAGTCCGGTGGACCCGCTCCAGCGCAGCTCGACCTCGTAACGGTGGGCGTCCGGGGTCACCGGGCAGAATCCTGGCATGACCGAGGTACTACAAGTCGTCGGGGCCGTGTTCATCCTGATCGCGTTCGCCGCCATCCAACGCGGGACGATGGAGCCCCACGCCCGGTCGTACCTGGTGCTCAACCTGGTGGGCGGGCTGGTCCTGGGCTACGTGGCCGTGGCGGAGAAGGACTGGGGCTTCCTCCTGCTCGAGACCGTCTGGACGATCGTGTCGGCGTGGGGTCTCCTACAGGTGATGCGCGGCAGGCCGCCCACGCCCGCTCACTGACCCTCAGAAGAGAAACGGCCCCGCCGAAGCGGGGCCGTTTCCTGAGGGAGGAGTGATGCGATATGTGATCTGGGAGAGGAAGTCTTAGTAGCCGCTTGAGCTGTACCGCGTGACCGCGGTGACCACCAGCGCGGCAAGGCCGGTGACGCCGAAGAGAACCATCGCGCCGAGGTCGCCGACCGCGCCGAACGCGACGGCGGAGAGGACGAGGCCCACTCCCAGCCCGCGGTCGTAAACCGCGTGAGCCGAGATCGGGATCGTGCCGCGCCCGGCGGGCTCGGTGCCCGCCAGTGCCAGCGCCACGCAGAGGGCGCCGACGATGACGCCGGTCATCCCGGCCGCGATCCCGAGGCCGAAGCCGATGGGGGCCACGATCAGGGAGGTCCCGACGAGCATCAGGAGTCCTGCGCGGAGAGAGGGCGATATGAGTCTGGCCAGGGTCACGTGATTGAGGCTACGGCCGCCGGGCGGGCCCTGTGTGAGGTCGCTCACACTGTCGATTGCGATCGTGGCGGAAGCCGCCGGCTCGGCCGGCGGCGCACCGATGCCATTCCCCCTGGGTACCCTGCGCCGGTGGCGAAGGTCCGACTCGACTCGCTGCTCGCCGACCGCGGGCTCTACGAGAGCCGTTCGCGTGCGGCGGCGGCTGTGATGGCGGGTGACGTCCAGGTCGGAGACCGGCCGGCGGCCAAGCCGGGACAGCTCGTGGCCGACGACGCCGATCTCTCCGTGGCGACCCAGGCCCGGTACGTGTCCCGGGGCGGGATCAAGCTCGAGAACGCCCTGGAGGCCCTGGGCGTGAGCGCGGAGGGCCGTCTCTGCCTCGACGTAGGCGCCTCCACCGGCGGGTTCACCGATTGCCTGCTCCAGCACGGCGCGGCGGCTGTCACGGCGCTCGACGTCGCGTACGGGGAGCTCCACTGGCGCATCCGCCAGGACCCGCGCGTGACGGTCATCGAGCGCAGCAACGCCCGCTCGCTCGACGCGGACGCGCTGCCGTACCGGCCTGACCTCATCGTCGTCGACGTGTCGTTCATCTCGCTGGCGAAGGTGCTCCCCGCGGTCCTCGCGGCGGCGGCGCCCGCCTACGACTGTCTCGCGCTCGTGAAGCCGCAGTTCGAGGTGGGGCGCGGCCGGGTCGGCAAGGGTGGCGTGGTCCACTCGGCGGACGACCGCCGCGGCGCGCTGGTGGCGGCCGGGCACGAGGCCCGCGAACACCTCGGCGCGACCGTGCTGGGCTACGCCGCGTCCGGGCTGCCGGGTCCGGCGGGCAACCTCGAGAGCTTCATCTGGCTGGCCGAGGCGACGCGAGCGGGGGGCGTGGACGATCTCGATGCTGCCGCGCGGAGGGCGGAGCCGTGAACGAGCGACCGCGGTCGGTCACCGTGTTCAGCCACAGCCGCATCGCACAGACCGCCCAGGCGCTCGAGACCGTGATCAGGCTCGCGCGGGAGGCCGGGGTGGAGGTCCGGATCCCGGCCGCCGAGGCTGAGAAGCACGGTCTGGAGCCGCAGGAGGGCGTGGTGCTGGATGCCGACCCGGCCGATCCCACCGACCTCGCGATCGCGCTCGGAGGCGACGGCACCATCCTCGCGGCGCTGCGCAACTACGCCGGGCGCTCGGTCCCGGTGTTCGCCGTCAACTACGGAGCGATCGGGTTCCTGGCCACCGTGGAGCCGGACGAGCTGGAGGAGGGGCTCAGGCACGCCCTCGCCGGCGGGTTCGACGTCATGAATCTCCCGGTTCTCGTGGCCCAGACCGCCCAGGGCGAGCAGGTCGGGATCAACGACCTGTCCTTCCACCGCCGCCAGAGCGGCCGCGTGGCGGAGCTGGCCTACAGCGTGGACGGGCACGACCTGGGCGAGGTGCGCTGCGACGGGCTCGTGGTGGCCACCCCGGCTGGATCCACCGGCTACAACCTCGCGAACGGCGGGCCGGTGCTGGCGTGGGGGGTGGAGGGCTTCGTGGTGTCCTTCATCGCGCCGCACACGCTCACGGCCCGCGCCCTGGTGGTGGCTCCCGGCGACGTCCTCGAGGTCACCAACCGCTCCGAGAACGAGGCGGTCGACCTCACCACCGACGGGCGAACCGCCTGCTCGGTGGCCCCCCAGGCGAGCGTGTCCATCCGCCTGCGGCGCCATTCCGCGCTGCTGGCGCAGCCCCTGGGTGCGACTTTCTACACGCGCCTGCGCGACAAGTTCGGCCGTCTGTCCTTCTGAGGCGCCTGCCCCGGCCGCTCCGTCGGCACCCGCTGGTAGACCTGCTCCATGCTCCTGGAGCTGCGCATCGAGAACCTGCTGCTGATCGAGCGCGCCGAGCTCCGGCCCGGCGGCGGCCTGGCTGTCATCACCGGCGAGACGGGCGCGGGCAAGACGGTTCTGGCTCACGCCCTCGACCTCCTCATGGGCGGCAAGCCGCGCGGCGGCATCGTGCGGCCGGGCGCCCGCGAGGCCTATGTGGAGGGGGTTTTCGAGCCGACCGCGGAGCTGCTCGCGGACCCCGCGCTGGCCGAGCTGCTCGACCGCATCGGGCCCGACCTCGACGAGATCGTTCTCGCGCGCCGGGTCGGCGCGGACGGCCGGACGCGCGCGCTCGTGCAGGGACGCGCCGCCTCGGTCGCCGACCTGCGGGCGCTGGGCGGCCGGCTGATCGCCTTCTTCGGCCAGCACGAGCACCGCCGGCTCACGCTGGCCTCGGCCCAGCTGGAGCTGCTCGACGGCTTCGGCGGCGCGGCCCAAGGCGAGCTGCGCAGCGGGCTCGCCGCGGCGCACAGGCGGGTGCGTGAGCTCGGCGCCGGGCTGGAGGAGCTCAGGGAGCGCGAGGGCAGCCGTGACCGCGAGCTCGATCTGCTGCGCTTCGAGCTCGAGGAGATCGAGTCCGTCGGGCCGAGCGAGAGCGAGGAGGCGGACCTGATGGCCGAGCGCGAGCGGCTCCGGCGCCTCGACGCGCTCGTGGCGGCCGCCGGCGGGGGCGCCGAGGCGATCGCGCCCGAGAGCGGCGAGTCGGGCGTGGGGGCGCTCCTCGCGGAGGCCGAGCGGCTCGCGGGCTCCGTCGAGGGCGTCGACCCGGCGCTCGACGAGCTCGCCGCCAGGGTCGTGACGCTCAGGATCGAGGCCGACGACCTGGGGGCGGAGCTGCGCGGCTACGCCTCGACCCTGGAGGGCGAGCCCGGTCGACTCGAGGAGCTGGAGGCGCGACTCGAGCTCTACGACCGGCTGAGGCGGAAGCACGGGGGCAGCGTCGCGGCGGTGCTGGGGCACGCCGAGCGCTGTCGCGAGAAGCGCGCCGAGCTCGAGTCCGTGGAGGTCGAGCTCGAGCGGACCGAGGCCGAGCTCGCGGAGGCCCTTTCCGAGCGGGAGCGGCTCGCCGGCGAGCTCACCGCCGCGCGAAGCGAGGCCGGACCGCGCCTCGCGGAGCGCGTGGGCGCCGAGCTGGAGACGCTCGCCCTCGAGGGAGCGGAGTTCGAGGTCGTGCTCGAGCCGCGCGACGAGATCGGCGCGAGCGGCGCCGAGCGCGTGGAGCTGCTGCTCGCCCCGAACCCGGGCGTGCCCGCCGCCCCGCTGCGCGAGACCGCGTCCGGCGGCGAGCTCTCGCGGGTGATGCTTGCCCTGATGACCGTGGCCGGGGCCGGCGAGTCGCGCACGCTGGTGTTCGACGAGGTGGACGCCGGCGTGGGCGGGCAGACGGCGCGAGCGGTGGGGGAGCGGCTGCGTGCGCTCGGGCACGTGCACCAGGTGCTCTGCATCACCCACCTGCCCCAGGTCGCGGCCCAGGCCGACTCGCACTTCCGCATCGAGAAGACGGTCGACGCCGAGCCGGCGCTGACCACCGTCGAGGCGCTGGAGGGCGATGGCGTGGTGGAGGAGCTCTGCCGGATGCTCGGCGCCGGGGCCTCCGACGAGGCCGCTCGACAGCATGCCCGCGACCTCCTCGCGGCGGCCTGATCGTCGACCCGGGAACACGTCGGGCGGCGTCCTCGGTCGCTCGCGTGCGGAGCACGCGTCGCTCCCTGCGTCCTTGCCAGCCGCGCTCCCGGGTGCGCCGATCCGGCCGCCGTTCAGGCCCGGCGATCTTTCCGGCAGGAGCGACGGGTAGACTGGGCTTCCCAGAGACTTGATGCCCCCGAGCCGTCCAGAAACTCGCTTCATCTTCATCACGGGCGGCGTCGTCTCCGCGCTTGGGAAGGGCATCGCCGCAGCCTCCCTGGGACGTTTGCTCGTGGCGCGTGGCCTCTCGGTCACGATCCAGAAGTTCGATCCGTACATCAACGTGGACCCGGGCACGATGAGCCCCTTCCAGCACGGCGAGGTCTTCGTGACCGAGGACGGCGCCGAGACGGACCTCGACCTGGGCCACTACGAGCGCTTCACCGGGCGTGAACACCTCGCGCTCATCGAACGCCACCGCGGGCGCCATCTACAACTCGGTGATCCGGCGCGAGCGCCGCGGCGACTACCTTGGCGGCACGGTCCAGGTGATCCCGCACATCACCGACGAGATCAAGAACCGCATCCGGCTGGTGGCCGAGTCGGCGGAGGTCGACATGGTGATCACGGAGATCGGCGGGACGGTCGGGGACATCGAGTCGCTGCCGTTCCTCGAGGCGCTTCGCCAGTTCCACTCGGACCTCGGTCGCGACCGCAGCATGTTCGTCCACCTGACGCTCGTGCCGTTCCTGGGTCACGCCGGTGAGCTGAAGACGAAGCCCACCCAGCATTCGGTTCAGGAGCTCCGGCGCATCGGCATCCAGCCGGACATGGTCATGTGCCGCTCCGAGGAGGCCCTGGGCCGGGACATCCGGGAGAAGATCGCGCTGTTCGCGAACCTGCCCGTCGGCTCGGTGGTCTCGGCGCGGGACGTGGACTCGATCTACAAGGTGCCGCTCGAGTTCGACGCCGAGGGCGTGGCCGACCGCGTGCTGGAGCACTTCGACATCGAGGCGCCGCCACCCGACCTGTCCGACTGGGAGGACCTCGTGGAGCGGATCGGATCCGCGTCCACGCCCGTGCGAATCGGCCTCGTGGGCAAGTACACCCAGCTGTCGGACGCCTACATGTCCGTGATCGAAGCGCTCAACCACGCCGGAGCCCACCACGGCGCCCGGGTGGAGATCCGCTGGGTCGACTCGGAGCGGCTGAACGACGAGGAGGCGGAGCGCGAGCTCGAGGCCTGCGACGGCGTCCTGGTGCCCGGCGGGTTCGGCGTACGCGGGATCGAGGGCAAGATCCACGCCGCCCGCTTCGCCCGGGAGGAGAGCGTGCCTTACCTCGGCATCTGCCTCGGGATGCAGATCGCCGTGGCCGAGTTCGCGCGGCACGTTGCCGGCATGGACGGCGCCAACTCCACCGAGTTCGACCCCGAGACCCCCTACCCGGTGATCGACCTGCTGCCCGAGCAGAAGGAGGTGCGGGACATGGGCGGCACCATGCGGCTGGGCGCCGATCCGGTGAAGCTTCACGACGGCACACGCGCCCGCGCGATCTACGACGAGGCCGTGATCTACGAGCGCCATCGCCACCGCTACGAGGTCAACAACCACCTCCGCAAGCGCCTGGAGCACGCCGGCCTCGTCTTCAGCGGCACCTCGCCCGACGACCGGCTGGTCGAGGTGATCGAGCTGCCAGAGCCACCCGTTCTTCGTCGCGTCCCAGTACCACCCCGAGTTCAAGTCGCGTCCGTTGCGCCCGCAGCCGCTCTTCCGCGAGTTCGTGGGCGCGGCGCTCGAGCGCGCCGGCCAGCGAGCTCCCGAGGTGGAGCCGGAGATGCGGGCCGAGTCGCCCGCCTAGCCCGCTCCCGAGTAGTTGCGCCGGTGAGCGCAGCAGTCCGCAGTGCCGCTCCGCCCGAGCGCGAGCGGCTGGTCGCCGACTTCGTACGGCTGTGCGAGATCGAGAGCCCGTCCCAGAGCGAGCGGGCGGTGGCCGACGCGGTGGCCGCCGAGCTCCGCGCGCTCGGGCTCGAGGTGGAGGAGGACGAGAGCGGCGCGGGCACGGGCTCGGACGCCGGCAACCTCCTCGCGCGCATCGCCGGGCCCGAGGGGGCCCGGACGATCCTGCTGTGCGCCCACCTGGACACGGTTCCGCTAGCGGCGCCGATCAAGGTGGTGCAGGAGGGAGGCGCGCTCAGGAACGCAACGAGGGGATCCTCGGTGCCGACAACAAGGCGGCGGTGGCCACCATCCTCGGCACGGCGCGGCGCTCGTGGCCGAGGGGTCGCCGGTGGGGGTGGAGATGCTCTTCACGACCTGCGAGGAACGCGCCCTGCGCGGGGCGAAGGCCTTGGACATGGAGCGGCTTAGCTCCGAGTACGGCTTCGTGTTCGACCACGCGTCGCCGATCGGCGAGGTGGTCGTGGCCTCGCCCACCTACTACCGGCTCGAGGCCCGCTTCCTGGGTCACGCCGCTCACGCCGGCATCCGCCCCGAGGCGGGCCGGAACGCCATCGTCGCCGCCGCACGCGCGATCGCCGCGATGCCGATCGGTCGGCTGGACCCGGAGACCACGGCGAACGTGGGGCTGATCGAGGGCGGCACGGCGGCCAACGTTGTGGCCGATCGCTGCACCGTCGAACTGGAGGCGCGCAGCCTCGACGAGGCCCGCGCCGCCGAGGTGGTGCAGACCATGGTGGATGCCGCGACGGAGGCGGGCGCGTAGGCCGAATGCGACGTGGAGACCGAGGTGGAGCGGCTCTTCCGCGGCTTCAAGCTGGCCCGCACGGCGCCGGCGGTTGAGGCGGCCACGGCCGCGCTCCGGAGGCCTGCGGGCTCGAGCCCTCCTACATCTCGACCGGCGGGGGCAGTGACGCCAATGCCTTCGTGGTCGCCGGCCTGCCCGTGGTGAACCTGGCCAACGGCACCGAGCGCAACCACCAGCCCGACGAGAGCGTGACGGTGGAGGCGCTCGAGCAGATGCTCGACGTGACGCTCGCGATAGTCGTGGCCGGCGCCGGGTAGAGGGCGCTCCGTGAGCAGCTTCGAACGGATCGACTCGAGGATCGCGTGGGAGGGCAAGCTCGCGAGGGTGCGCGTGGAACGCTTCCGCTACGACGACGGCGGGGAGGCCGAGCGCGAGATGGTGGTCCATCCCGGCGCGGTGGCGATCATCCCGCGCGACGGCGAGCGGATCCTGCTGGTGCGCCAGCCGCGCGAGGCCGTGGGGGAGGAGGCGTTGCTCGAGCTACCGGCGGGGAAGCTCGACCAGGGCGAGGACCCGCTCGCGACCGCCAAGCGCGAGCTCGCCGAGGAGATCGGGAAGGGCGCCCGCAGCTGGACGGCGGTCAAGAGCTTCTACACCTCACCCGGCTTCACCGACGAGGAATGCCACATCTACCTGGCCGAGGACCTCTACGACGAGGAGGCCGAGGCGGAGGAGGACGAGCGCATCGAGGTGGAAGAGCTGCCGCTCGAGCGTTTGGACGAGGCAATCGAGGAATGCCGGGACTCGAAGACCCTCATCGGGTTGCTCTGGCTGCGGACCTACCTGCTCTGACCACCCCGTTGCAGGTGCAGGTGAGGGTGGCCGGGGGGCCGAACCCGTTGCCGTGGCCACCATCGAGGCGAGTCCCGAGGTCAGGCGCTTCGAGCAGCTCGTGCTCGACTTCCTCGCCTATCTCGAGTTCGAGCGCGGGCTCTCGCGGAACACGCTCGAGGCCTACCGCTCGGATCTCCTCCAGTACGGGCGCTTCCTGACGGAGCGCCACGTGTCCGCGCTTGACGCGACGCAGCGCCGACGTGGCCGACTTCCTCACCGCGCTCGGCACCGGCGCGGGCGGGGGCAAGCCGGCATCGCCGGCCACGATCCACCGCAAGAGCGCATGCCTGCGCTCCTTCTACCGCCACCTGCGCCGCGACGGGCTCCGGGAATCGGACCCCACCGCGGCTCTGAGCGCTCCGCGGCGCAGCCGCAAGCTGCCGCACGTGCTCACGCGCGGCGAGGTCGAGAAGCTGCTCGCGCAGCCGCGCGGCAGCGAGCCGGCGGCGCGCCGCGACCGGGCGCTGCTCGAGCTGATGTACGCGTGCGGCCTGCGAGCCTCGGAGGCGATCGGGCTCGACGTGGCGGACGTGGACCTCGAGGACCGCGTCCTGCGGGCGCGGGGCAAGGGCTCAAAGGAGCGCGTCGTGCCGATCGGCCAGGTGGCGGCGCGGGCTGTGGGCTCCTACCTGGAGCACGGCCGCGCGGCGCTCGTGAAGGGGCGCCCCGAGTCGCACCTGTTCGTGAACTTCCGCGGCGGCGAGCTCACCCGCCAGGGTCTCTACAAGATCGTCCGCAGGCACGCCCTGAGCGCCGGGCTGGCCGACCGCATGAGCCCGCACACCCTGCGGCACAGCTTCGCCACCCACCTGCTGGCGGGCGGCTGCGACCTGCGCTCGGTCCAGGAGATGCTCGGCCACGCCGACGTGTCGACCACCCAGCTGTACACCCACCTCTCGAGCGAGCGCCTGAAGGACGTGTACTTCCGGGCGCACCCGCGCGCGACGATGGCCTGAGGGTCCTCCGGCCTCGCGCAGAGGGCTGCCTTCCTGACTTTGGGTTGCATAGCAACCACAACTCAGGAATGCTCGAGGGTCGGCACGGCCACGGGGTTGCTAGAACCATGAAGCCATGCCCGAGCTCCCCGAAGTCGAGACGATCCGCCGCCAGCTGGCGCCCGCGCTCGAGGGCAGGCGCCTCGTGAGCGTGGAGGTGCGCGATCCGCGCTGGTCCGACCCGGCGCCCCCGGAGGCGATCGCGGACGCCCTGCGCGGGCGGCTCATCGAGCAGCTCGACCGCCGCGGCAAGTACCTGATCGCCGTGCTCGAGGAGGAGGTCTACCTCGTGATGCACCTGCGCATGACCGGCAACCTGCTTCTCCGCGACGACGACGAGATCCCGCCGCACACGCGGGTGGTCTTCGAGCTCGACGACGGCCGCCGCCTCCTGTTCGTCGACGTGCGCCGCTTCGGCACGGGCGACGTGCTGCTCGGAGCCGACGCGCTGGCCGAGTACTTCCAGTCACGGCTGGGAGTGGAGCCCCTCAGCGCCGACTTCACCGCCGAGGCCCTGCGCGCCCAGGCCCGCGGGCGGAAGCAGCCCGTCAAGGCCTTCCTCCTGAACCAGGAGCGCGTGGCCGGGGTGGGCAACATCTACGCCGACGAGGCGCTCTTCCGGGCGAGGATCCATCCGCTGCGGCCGGTGGGCACGCTCAAGCGGCCGCAGGTCGAGGCGCTCCGGGACGCGGTGGTGGAGACGCTCGAGCTCGGCATCGACTCGAAGGGCGCCTCGATCGACGACTACCGCCACATCGACGGCGCCCAGGGGAGCTTTCAGGACCGCTTCCTGGTGCACACCCGCGAGGGCGAGCCGTGCCCGCGCTGCGGCAACCCGATCCGGAAGATGCGCGCCGCCGGGCGCGGGACCTACGTGTGCGAGCGCTGCCAGCCGCGCCCGCGCATCAGGCGGGACCGCCGTTCGAGCTCGGCTTGAGGAGCTCCTCGAGCGTGCCGGCGCGGTCGGCCTCCACCAGCTCGCGGAAGCCGCCCACAGAGCGCTCGCCCACCAGCATCTGGGGGAAGGTCATCTGGCCCGTGAGCGCCACCAGCTCGGTGCGGCCGACCGGGTCCTTGGCCAGGTTCACCTCGGCGTAGCTGACACCGCGAGCGCTCAGGAGGGCCTTCGCCTGGCGGCAGAAGCCGCAGGGCTCGGTGGTGTAGACGGTGACCTGTATCGCGTCCGGCATGCGAGGCAGAGTCTAGGAAGTGCCCGGGACTTACAAGACGGAAGCGGTGGTCCTGCGCTCGATCCGGTACGGAGAGGCGGATCGCGTGCTGCACCTGTACACGGCCGATCGCGGTCGCGTGGGCGCCGTGGCCAAGGGCGTGAGGCGGGTGCGCTCCCGTCTGGGCGGGCGGCTCGAGCCGCTCAGCCGCGTGAAGCTCGTGCTCTACGAGGGCCGCGGGGAGCTGTCCACGATCAGCCAGGTGGACACGCTGCACGCGCACCCGGCCCTGCGCGAGCACCGTGCCTCGCTCGAGCGGGCTAGCCAGGCCTGCGAGTCGGTGCTGCGCCTGTTCGACTCGTCCGAGCCCAACCGCCCGGCCTACAACCTGCTCTGCAACGAGCTGGCGCTTCTCGACGCGGATCCGCCCGCGGCCACCCGCGGGCAGGCGCTCGCCTTCCGGGTCAAGCTGCTGCTGGCCGCCGGTTTCGCCCCCGAGCTGTCGTCCTGCGCCACCTGCGGCGAGGCCGAGGACCTGGGCGGCTACTCGCCCAGTGCGGGAGGCGTGGTCTGCGCCGGCTGCGAGGCGGGCTCGTTCCCGCTGTCCGAGGAGGCCCACGGCTTCCTGGTGGCCGCGCTGGCGCGCCCGCTCTCCGACGTTCCCGAGGCCTCCGGTCCCGCCCTCTCGCAGGCCGACAGGGCGCTCGCCGAGACCCTGGAGCACCACGCCCACGTTCGTCTCCGGCGTGTGACCGGGGCCTGACGCCGGCTTGGCTGTCCCCGCTTTGGGTAACTAGGATCACGCCGTGGCGGCCGCCACCACCGCAAAGCTCGTCTACCCGTTCGCCGAAGGCTCGCGTGACATGCGGGACCTCCTGGGCGGAAAGGGCGCGAACGTCGCCGAGATGACGCGCGTGCTCGGCGTGGAGCGGGTGCCGGCGGGCTTCACGATCACCACCGAGGCCTGCGTGGCCTACATGCGGGCCGGCAAGGAGGCGCCGCCCGAGCTGGAGGAGCAGGTGGCCGAGGCGCTGGGGCGCCTCGAGGATGAGGCGGGCAAGCGCCTCGGAGACACTGCCGACCCGCTGCTCGTGTCGGTGCGCTCGGGCGCCCGCGAGTCGATGCCCGGAATGCTCGACACCGTGCTCAACCTCGGGCTGGGCGACGAGGCGGTGGAGGGGCTCGCGCGCGTGACGGACAACGAGCGCTTCGCCTGGGACTCGTACCGGCGCTTCGTGCAGATGTTCGGGAACGTCTGCCGCGGGGTCGCCGGGGAGCGCTTCCAGGACGCCATCAAGGAGCGCAAGGCCGCGGCGGGCGTGAAGCTCGACACCGAGCTGTCGGTGGACGACCTGAAGGAGCTCACCGCCGCGTTCAAGGAGATCTACCGCGAGCACACGGGCGAGGACTTCCCGCAGGAGCCGCGCGAGCAGCTGCGCCAGGCGATCCTGGCCGTCTTCGACTCGTGGATGGGCGAGCGCGCGGTGGAGTACCGGCGCATCAACCGGATCCCGGACGACTGGGGCACCGCGGTGAACGTGCAGCAGATGGTGTTCGGCAACAAGGGCGACACCTCGTGCTCCGGGGTCGCCTTCTCGCGCGACGAGATCACCGGCGCGCCGCGGCCGAGCGGGGACTTCCTGCCGAACGCCCAGGGCGAGGACGTGGTGTCGGGCGTGCGCACGCCGCGCGACCTGCACGATCTGAAGGACGAGCTTCCGGACGCGCACTCGGAGCTGCTCGAGATCCTCGCCGAGCTCGAGCGCCACTACGGCGACATGCAGGACACGGAGTTCACCGTGGAGGAGGGGTCGCTCTACATGCTCCAGACCCGCAACGCCAAGCGCCCGGCGCAGGCCGCGGTGCGCTTCGCGGTCGACGCCGTGAACGAGGGGCTGCTCGACAAGGCGGGGGCGCTGCGCACGATCGAGGCCGGCCGGCTCGACGCCCTGCTCCATCCGGCGATCGCCCGCGACGCCGAGTACGACGTGCTGGCCGAGGGCGTGGCCGCCTCGCCGGGTGCCGCGAAGGGCGCGATCGTGTTCACGGCCGCCGAGGCCGTGGCGGCGGCGGAGCAGGACCGCGACGTGATCCTCGTGCGCCCGTTCACCGAGGCCGACGACGTGGCCGGCTTCCACGCCGCCAAGGGGATCCTCACCTCGGAGGGCGGCAAGGCCAGCCACGCGGCGCTGGTGGCGCGCGGGATGGGCAAGCCGTGCGTGTCGGGCGCGTCGGCGCTCGAGATCGACGTGGCCGCGAAGACGATGCTCGTGAACGGGACGCAGCTCGGCGAGGGAGACATGATCGTGATCGACGGCAGCGCCGGCGTGGTCACCACGGACGACGTGCCGCTCGAGGAGCCGGAGGTGAGCGAGGAGTTCCAGACCGTGCTCGCCTGGGCCGACGAGCTGCGCACCCTGGGCGTGCGCACCAACGCGGACACGCCCGAGGACGCCGCCAAGGCCCGCGAGTTCGGCGCCGAGGGCGTGGGGCTCTGCCGCACCGAGCACATGTTCATGGCCGCGGACCGCCAGCCGAAGATGCGCCGGATGATCATGGCCGAGGAGGAGGGCGAGCGCCGCGCCGCGCTCGACAAGCTGCTGCCGCTCCAGCAACAGGACTTCGAGGGGCTCTTCCACGAGATGCGCGGCCTGCCGGTCACGATCCGCCTGCTCGACCCGCCGCTCCACGAGTTCCTGCCCCATGTGGACGACGTTGAGCGCGAGACCGAGCGCGCGCGGATCGAGCGGTCGGACGACCTCGAGGAGCTCGAGCGCACGCTGCGGCGGGTGCACGAGCTGGTGGAGACCAACCCGATGCTGGGAACCCGCGGCGTGCGCCTCGGCGTGCTCCATCCCGAGATCTACGAGATGCAGGCGCGCGCGATCGTGCGCGCGGCGCGGGCGGTGGCGGACCGCTCCGGCGAGGCGCCCCGCCTCGAGATCATGATCCCGCTCGTGGCCTACGAGAAGGAGCTCGAGCTGATGCGCGACCTGGTGCTGCGGGTCGTGGGAGAGGAGAACGGCGAGGACCTCGACGTGACGATCGGGACGATGATCGAGCTGCCCCGCGCCTGCTTCGTGGCCGACCGCATCGCCGAGCACGCCGACTTCTTCTCCTTCGGCACCAACGACCTCACGCAGACCGCTCTCGGCTTCTCGCGCGACGACGTGGAGGGGAGCTTCCTGCCGCACTACATCCGGAAGAAGATCGTGGACCGCAGCCCGTTCGAGACGATCGACCGGCCGGGCGTCGGCTGGCTCGTCCGCCTCGCGGCCTGGACCGGCCGTGAGGCGAAGCCCGATCTGAAGCTCGGCGTCTGCGGCGAGCACGGGGGCGACCCCGACTCGATCGGCTTCTTCCAGCTCGCGGGGCTCGACTACGTGAGCTGCTCGCCCTACCGCGTGCCGATCGCGCGCGTGGCGGCCGCGCAGGCCGCCATTGGGGATTGACCTCGCGATCTCGTATGCTGGCGCCGTGCGTTGGCTGACCGCTCCGCTGGCACTCCTGGTGCTGGCGATCATCGTCCCCGCGTCGGCCTTCGGTCACGCTGAGCGCTGGTCGTACTTCCCGAACCACAAGCTCGGGCACGTGCCGAAGTACAAGAAGTCCGGCCCCTCGCTCGTCGTCTGCAAGGCAGATTCCCGAAAGCTCATACGCGGGATCTCCACCGGCTCGAAGAAGTCCAAGGCGGCGCGCCAGAAGAGTCTCGCGCTGCTGCCGCGCTGCAAGTACCGCCACATCCAGGCGGCTGTGAACGCGGCGAAGAACGGCACCCGGATCCTGATCCTGCCCGGCACCTACAAGGAGGAGCCGAGCCGCGCGGTGGCCAACGACGACGGTGAGTGCACCGGCGACGAGTACCAGGCTGAGGAGCCGGGCACGAAGTCGTACAAGTTCCAGCGCGACTGCCCGAACTCCCAGAACCTGATCGCGATCACGGGCGACGACGACGACCCTGACCGCCGCTGCGACGACAAGTGCAACCTCCAGATCGAGGGCACCGGCGCGCGGCCGAGCGACGTGAAGGTGATCGGCGGCGGCTACGGCCTCAAGCCCGGCGCGAAGCTGAACGTGTTCCGGGCCGACCGCGCCGACGGCATCTACCTCCGCAACTTCCTGGTCCAGTACTCGGACTTCAACAACATCTACGTGCTCGAGACGAACGGCTTCCGCGTGGAGGACGTCCGCTCGCGCTGGAGCCGCGAGTACGGCGTGCTCAGCTTCACGTCGGACAACGGGCTCTACAACCGCGTGAAGGCGTCCGGCTCCGGCGACTCCGGCATATATCCCGGCTCCGGGCCTGAGGGGCATTGCAAGCGCTACGGCATCGAGGTGAGCCACTCGGAGTCGTTCGGCAACACGATCGGCTGGTCGGGCACGGCCGGCAACGGCACCTACACCCACGACTCGAAGTTCCACGACAACGCCACCGGCATCACGATGGACTCCTTCGCGAGCGGCCATCCCGGAATGCCGCAGGACTGCTCCAAGTGGGAGCGCAACAGGATCTACTCGAACAACGCGAACCTGTTCAACGACAAGCGCGACGCCTACTGCCAGGCCACGCCGAACGAGGAGCGCGACCCGCGCAAGGTCTGCCCCACGTTCCAGGCGCCGGTGGGCACCGGCATCCTCACGGGCGGCGGCAACGGCAACATCTTCAAGAAGAACTGGATCTACGACAACTGGCGCCGCGGCACCATGCTCTTCTGGGTCCCGGCGGAGATCCGCGGCACCGATCCGACGGGGCAATCGGCCAAGCCGAGCACCTACGACACCTCGCACGAGAACAAGTACATCGGCAACCGGATGGGGATCAGGCCCGACGGCCGCCGCGCTCCTAACGGAGTCGACTTCTGGTGGGACGAGGGCGGGCACGGGAACTGCTGGTCGAAGAACAAGGGCATCCGCTCCGGCGGCGCGTTCACGAGCGACCCGCTGAAGCTCTTCCCGTGCCCGGGCGGTAGCCCCGACCGGACCGGAAGCTCGAAGAAGTTCGCCGAGCTGATCCCGTGCTCCACCTGGGATCCGAGGACGAACCCGAATCCCGTGGGCTGCAACTGGTTCACGCGGCCCTCCAAGCCGCGGTAGTGCGATTCAAACGGCCGTTGCTCGCGGCGGCGATCGTGGCTGCGGCGCTGCCCTTGGCGTGCGGGGACGGCGACGGCCTGGAGGGCGGGGACCTCGCCTGGGTGCGCGACCCGAAGGTCTTCCGCGAGCCCGACCTGCCCCGCGACCGGGTGCTTGTGGGCGTGGTCCGAAACGACTCGCTGCGCCGTCTCAAGGTCGTTGCCGCGGACGTACGGGCGGTGGACGAGGACGGCAGGGCGCTGCGCGGCAACGCCACCTTCATCAAGGGATACATCCACGCGCTCTACCCGCCGACGCGACCGCCGCCGGGAGGCCTGCCTGAGTCCGAGCTCGAGCGCCTCGGCAAGGAGGTGCGCCTCGATCCCGGCGGCACCGCGCCGCTCAGCATCGCCTGGCGGGTGCCGCGCGGCGCCGAGCGGCCGGTGCGAATCGACTACGGCGCCGGCTTCCTGCCCATCCCGGAGCGCTGAGCCCGGTCAGGCCATCCACCGGCCTGACACAATCGTCGGGCGATGCCCCAGCTTGCCCGTGCCCCCTTCCGCGAGCGCGTCGAGCGCCTCGAGGAGGCGCACCGCTCGCCGCTCGCCACGCCGTCCTATCCGGCCCACCGGGCGCGGCCGGAGCCCGACTCCGACCACCGCACGCCGTTCCAGCGCGACCGCGACCGGATCGTCCACTCGAAGGCGTTCCGGCGCCTCAAGCACAAGACCCAGGTCTTCATCGCGCCCGAGGGCGATCACTACCGCACCCGCCTCACGCACACGCTGGAGGCGTGCGGCATCGCGCGCAACGTGGCGCGGGCGCTCGGGCTGAACGAGGACCTCACCGAGGCGATCGGCCTGGGGCACGACCTCGGCCACCCGCCGTTCGGACACATCGGCGAGGAGGTGCTCGACGCCTGCGTGCGCGAGCGGTGGGGGAGGGCCTTCCGGCACAACGAGCATTCGCTCAGGGTGGT
Organism: uncultured Thermoleophilaceae bacterium; assembly: GCA_963803245.1. Classification (GTDB taxonomy): domain Bacteria; phylum Actinomycetota; class Thermoleophilia; order Solirubrobacterales; family Thermoleophilaceae; genus JACVRW01. Next base: position 101,141 of record CAWDLI010000002.1, read on the forward strand.
GGAGCGGATCGAGGCCCTGAACCTCACCGATCAGGTGCGGGAGGGCATCCTGCTGCACACCGGCCCGGAGCCGCCCGCGACGCTCGAGGGGCGGATCGTGCGGCTGGTGGACCGGATCGCCTACATCAACCACGACATCGACGACGCCATCCGCGGCGGAATCCTGCGTTTCGAGACGCTGCCGCCCGCGGAGATCGAGCTGCTCGGAAGCACCGGCTCGGCCCGCATCGAGACGCTCGTGCGCGACCTGCTCGAGCGCTCGGAGGAGGCCGGCGACATCGTTCAGGGCGAGGAGGTAGGGGGCGCGATGCTGCGCCTCCGCGAGTTCATGTTCGCGAGCGTGTACCTCGGCGCCGACGCCCAGCGTGAGAAGCCCCGCATCGAGCGGATGCTGCGCGCGCTCTTCGACCATTTCGCGGAGGAGCCGCCGCCCGCGCTGACGCCCGACGCTTCGGACGAGCAGCGCGTGATCGACTGGCTGGCGGGCATGACCGACCGGTTCGCGGTGCGGACCTTCGAGAAGCTCTCCGTGCCGCAGGGCTTCTGAGCGTATGGCCCTCTTCACGAAGGACTCGATCGACCGCGTGCGCGACGCCATCGACATGGTCGAGCTCGTGGGCGCCAAGACCGACCTGCGGCGGGCCGGCACCCGCTGGCAGGGGCTCTGCCCGTTCCACGACGAGCGCACGCCGTCGTTCTCGGTCAACCCCGAGGACAAGCTCTACTACTGCTTCGGCTGCCAGAAGGGCGGCGACGCGATCGGCTTCGTGCAGGAGGTTGAGGGTCTCGACTTCCCCGAGGCGGTCGAGATGCTCGCCGAGCGCTACAACGTCCGCGTCGAGCGCGAGGACGACGATCCCGAGGCCGACAAACGCAGGAAGCAGCGGGAGCGGCTGCTGAGTCTGCTCGACCGCACGGCGCGCTACTACGCGTCGTTCCTCGAGAGCGCGGGGGAGGCCTCCAAGGCGAGGGCCTACCTCGCCGAGCGGGGCTTCTCCGAGGAGGTGCTGAAGGAGTTCCGGGTGGGCTACGCGCCGAGCGCGTGGGACAAGGTGCTGGTGGGCGCCCAGCGGGACGGGTACACGACCCAGGAGCTCGCCGACGCGGGCCTGGCGCAGCGCAACGACAGCGGCAACCTCTACGACCGCTTCCGGGGGCGGATCATGTTCCCGCTCGCGGACGCCCGTGGCCGGGTGCTCGGATTCGGTGCTCGCGCGATGGGGGAGGGGCGCGGCCCGAAGTACCTGAACAGCTCGGAGAGCAGGATCTACCGAAAGGGACGCCAGCTCTTCGGGATCGACGTTGCGCGCCCGCACGCCACCAAGTCCGGTCGGATCGTTGTGGTGGAGGGTTACACCGACGTGCTGGCCATGCACCAGGCGGGGATCCGGGAAACGGTGGCCATCATGGGCACCGCGCTCACGGAGGAACAGGTCATCGAGCTGGCCAAGCTCGCCAGACGTGTAATACTCGCCCTCGACGCCGACCGGGCCGGGCAGGAGGCCATGCTCCGGGCGGCGCGACTCGCCAAGGACAGGGACTTGGAGCTGGCGGCCGTGGAGATGCCCGCGGGCGCCGACCCCGCAGATCTGCTTGCAGAGCGGGGAAGTGAAGCTATGAACGCGCTCCTGGAGCGTGCCAGAGGCATGATCGAGTTTCAGGTCCACCGGGTACTTGCCGATGCAGAGCTTGATACGCCAGCAGGCAGAGATCGCGCCCTGGATTCGGCAAGGCGCCTGATCGCAGACGTACCCGAAAGCTCTGCTTTGAGACACGAATTGGTCCGCACCGTGGCCGACCGCCTAGACCTTCCCACCACCCTCGTTACAGCTGAGGTCCCGCGCTCCCGGGGCCGGGAGCGCCCCGTGCTCGAAGCGCCGCCCGTGCGCTCGCCGGGTGAGATCGCGCTGGAGCCCGAAACGGCGTTCCTGGCGTCCTGCTTGGCCAGCGGTGAGGTGGGGCAGAAGCAGCTCTCCGAGATGTCCCCGGACGTGTTCTCATCCCAGCTGATGCGCCATGCGCGCGAGCACCTCGCGGCGAGCTTCCACGATCCCCTCGCGGGGCTCGAGGACCGGGAGCCTGCGCTCGGCCAGCTCGTGGCGGCCGTGGTGGCCCGCGCCGACGGCCAGGACCCCTCGTCCGCGCCCAATCTTCGCCTGAGCTTCCTCCAGCTCGAGCAGCGCCGGATCGACCGTGAGCTTCGAAGGGCCTCCGAGGACGCCGACCGCCCGCGGCAGGATGAGCTGGCCGTCGCGCGCCAGGACGTGAGGCGCGAGATGGACGCCGTGATGGGACAGATGGCATGAACGACACTGCGTACGAGATGGCGGACGAGGGCGATCCCAAGGAGCTCGACGGCGCCGAGGTCGAGTCCGGCGATCTCTACGACGAGGGCGGGGTGGTCACCTCCGGGTTGCCGGTCGCACCGCCGTCGCAGGGGGCCGAGGACGCCGTACGGCTGTACCTGCGCTCGATCGGCCGCGTGCCGCTCCTGACCCGCGAGGACGAGGTGCGCCTGGCCAAGCGGATCGAGATGAACGACATGTCGGCGAAGAACGCGCTGATCGAGGCGAACCTGCGCCTCGTCGTGTCGATCGCCAAGCGCTACACCGGCCGCGGCCTCACCCTGCTCGACCTGATCCAGGAGGGCAACCTCGGCCTAATCCGCGCCGTCGAGAAGTTCGACTGGCGCCGCGGCTTCAAGTTCTCGACCTACGCCACCTGGTGGATCCGGCAGGCGATCACGCGCGCGCTGGCCGACCAGTCGCGCACGATCCGCATCCCGGTGCACATGGTCGAGCGCATGAATCGCGTGGCCCGCGCCAAGCGCATGCTGCTCCAGCGCAACAACAGGGAGCCCACCTTCGAGGAGATCGGCGACGTGGTGGACATGCCGGCGAAGAAGGTCGAGGAGATCCTGAAGCTGGGGCAGGAGCCCGTCTCGCTCGAGGCCCCGGTCGGCGGCGAGGAGGGCGACGCGTCGCTCGGAGACTTCATCGAGGACTCGGCGGGCGACCGGCCGCTCGAGATCGTGGCGAACGAGATTCGCGACAAGGACCTTCAGCAGGTGCTGGAAGCCCTGCCCTGGCGCGAGCGCCGGGTGATCGAGCTGCGCTACGGCCTCGGCGACGAGGGCCCGCTCACGCTCGAGGACATCGGCCACCAGGTGGGCGTGACGCGCGAGCGCGTGCGCCAGATCGAGTCGAAGACCCTCGCGATGCTGAAGAGCTCGGGAAGCGCCGAGCGGCTGGCCGGCACGGCCGACGAAGCCTGAGCGCCTCCACCCTCGACGCTATCCTCGCAATGCCGTTCCCCGGTGATGTAACGGCAACATGACTGACTGTTAATCAGTTCTTGGTGGTTCGAATCCACCCCGGGGAGCTTCAGCGCCCGGCCAGTGCCTCCACGGCCTCGGCCGCGTTCGCCGGGCCGGGATGCTCGTCGTTCCACGCCTGCAGCGCCTCGGCGCGCCGGGTGTAGGTCGGCTCGGCCAGGAGGCGCCGCACCGCCAGGCGCACCCCGCGGGCGTTCTGGAAGCGGCGCGGCAGCGGAGACGCCGAGCCCGGACCAGCGGATCCGCGCGGCGTTCTCGGCCTGGTCGCCGGCGTAGGGGCAGGCCACGACGGGCACACCGCAGGCGAGCGCCCGGGCGATAGTGCCGTGGCCGGCGTGGCAGACCACGGCGTCGCAGAGCGGCATCGTGCGCGCGTAGGACACCCACTCGACGATCCGCGCGTTCGGCGGGTCGGGCAGCGGGTACGCGGGCGGGCGCCTGTTCCACGTCGCGAGCACTCGCACGGGCTCCCCGGCCAGCCCCTCGAGCGCCGCGCGCAGCAGCTCGTGCTCGGGGTCCTGCGCGGTGCTTGGCGCCACGAGCACGAGCGGGTCGTCGCCGGGTGGCAGCTCCACCTCGCCGAACGGCTGCTCCCACAGGAGCGGGCCGCTCACGTGCACCCCCGCCGGCGCGTCGGGCCGCGGATACTCGAGCTGGGGGAAGGTCGCCACCAGCGCCAGGTCGCTGGAGATGCCGCCGTGCATCTTTTCGAGCGGCGCCAGCCCCACGCGCTCGCGCGCGCCGTTCAGCTCGCGGCGGCCCTGCTCTTCGCCTGCGGATAGCACCGGGCGGAGCGTGCCCCACAGGCGCGCCCCGACGCGCGTGCGCGGCGGCACCGCGCCCACCGAGTAGGGCGGCAGCCCGGGGCGCCCCACCGGATACACGTGCGGAACGAGCGTTCCCCAAGGACGCTCCTCCGCCTGTGCCGCGAGCGATGCGGCCACGGTGAGGATGTCGGCCACCACGGCGTCCGGATCGACCTCGCGGATCAGCTCACGGGTGGGTGCGCAGGCTCGCACCGCGGCCTGGTAGATCCCGAGTGGGGCCTTTCCCTGCTCCAGCAGGTGGTACTCCGGAGCGGACGCGAAGCGCATCCCCTCGCGCTCCACGTGCTCGCGCCAGCGAACCCAGGTCTCGAGCCAGACTTCGTGGCCGCGGGTCACCAGCTCGCGACCCAGGGCTATGGCCGGGAATGCGTGCCCCGGGTCTCCGAACGCCGCCAGGAGCAGGCGCCTGCGCGGCGCGGGCGCTCCGCTCAGAGCATCTCCGCGATGTCGCGGACCATCTGCTTGCGCTGCTCGGGGTCGAACGCAACGGTCGAGATGATGAGGGTGCCCACGCCCGCGTCGCGGTACACCGACAGCCGGTCGCGCACCTTGTCGCGCGGGCCCACGATTGCAACCGTGTCGATCAGCTCCGCCGGCAGCGCCGCGGCGGCCTCGTCCTTCTTGCCGTCCAGGTAGAGGTCCTGCACGGTCTGCGCCGCATCCTCGAACCCGTACCGGCGCACGAGCGCGTTGTAGAAGTTCTTCTTGCGCGAGCCCATCCCGCCCACGTAGAGCGCGAGCAGATGACGCACCGAGTCGCGGGCGCGGTCGATGTCGTCGTCGATGCAGACGCTCACCGACGGTGCGATGTCGAACGAGCCGTTGAGGTCGCGGCCGGAGCGCGCGGCGCCTTCCTGGAGGAGCTCGCGCGACTCGCCCACGTGCTCGGGCGAGAAGAAGATCGGGATCCAGCCGTCGGCGATCTCCCCGGTGAGCTGCATGTTCTTGGGACCGATCGCGGCGATGTAGATCGGGATGCGCTCCTGTACCGGCCCGATCATCAGCTTCAGCGCCTTGCCCGGTCCGTCGGGGAGCGGCAGCGTGTACTGCTCGCCGTCGTACTCGAGGCGCTCGCGGGCGAGCGCCTTGCGCACGATGTCCACGTACTCGCGCGTGCGGCCGAGCTGGTTGGCGAAGCGCTGCCCGTGCCAGCCCTCGGCCACCTGCGGACCGGATGACCCGATGCCGAGCAGCACGCGACCGTCGGACAGGTGGTCGAGCGTGGCCGCCGTCATGGCGGTCATCGCGGGGGAGCGGGCGGGCATCTGGAAGATCGCCGAGCCGAGCTTGATGCGGTCGGTCTGGCCGGCGAGCCACGCCAGCACCGTGGCGGCGTCGGAGCCGTACGCCTCGGCGGCCCAGACGGAGTCGAAGCCAGCGTCCTCAGCCGTCTTGACGAGACCCAGCTGCTCGTCCACCGTCAGCCCGAGGCCCCAGTAGCCGAGGTTCAGCCCCAACCGCATGCAACTCTCCTTTCGCCGCTTGTGGGAGTCCGCGGCGCTCGTCTAAATGATCCGGCACTGAGCGTCGATACTTGAACGACCGCGACGGGAAGAGCATCCTATGGCAGTGCGAGAGGTGAACTGCAAGTGAGACGCCGCCGACCAGCCCGCGAGCTTCGCAACGCCATCGACTGCATGCCGCTCCGGAGCCGGGAGGCGATGCTCGGCGGAATCGAGGCCAACGACATCATCGTCGGCGCCTACACCGACCGGCGCGGCGGCGTCTGCCCGATGCTCGCCGCCCACCGCAACGGCGGGCGCACCAGCCTGGCGAGCTTCGCCCGGGCGTGGGACCAGTACACCGGCGCTCGCGGCCGGGCCCGGGCCGCCACCCCGCGCGAGCTGAACACGCTGCGCGCGATGCTCGAGGCGAGCATCGCCCTCGACGAGGGCGTCGACCTCTCCACCGTCCAGCCCCCGCCGCGCCGGGCGGTGCCCGCCGACACCGGCGAGCGCCATCGTGGAAGCGAGCTCCGCGGTCGTGCCGGGTGGGCCTGGATGCGCCCCTTCCGGCGCCTCGACGAGTACGAGCGCGCGCTGGCCGAGCTGGAGGCCCTGGAGCGCGAGCGCCCCGCCCGCGAGCTCGAACCGGTCTAGCGCCCAAGCAGCCGGCGTGGCCGGCTGCGCAGCGACGTTACGGCGTGTCGCCCGGCCGGATGAACTGAATCTCGGGCACGATGCACGCGGGGGAGGTGCGCAGCAGGAAGCGCACCGCCTCGGCGATGTCCTCGGGCTGGATCATCTCGTCGCGCCCAACGCCCTCGACCCAGTCGGTCATCGCCGTGTCGACGAAGCCGGGGCAGAACGCCGTCACCTGGATGCCGTCGTTGGAGAGCTCACGGTGGAGCGCCTGGCTCAGGCCAACCACGCCGAACTTCGTGGCCGAGTAGGCGGCGAGCCAGCCCTGCCCGTACTTGCCGGCGATCGAGGCCGTATTCACCATCAGCGCCTTGCCGTGCTCCGCGCCGGCCTCCTTCAGCAGCGGTATGCCCTCGCGCGCCGTCAGGTAGACCCCGCGCAGGTTCACGTCGAGCTGGATGTCGAGCTTCTTGGTCTCGGTGTCCGCCACGGGCGCGCCGATGCCGATGCCGGCGTTGTTCACGAGCACGTCCAGGCGCCCGAAGCGCTCCCGGTGGGCGGCCACCACGCGCTTGATGTCCTCCTCGTCCGCAACGTTGCCGGCCACGGCGTTCACGTCCAAGCCCTCGTCCGAGAGCCCCCTGGCCGCGGTCTCGAGCTTGTCCGGCCGGCGTGCCGAGAGCGTGATCCCGTAGCCGTCCTGCCCGAGCGCCCGGGCGATGGCCAGCCCTATTCCGCTCGATCCACCGGTGATGAGTGCAGCGCGCGTGTCCAAGTGCTCCTCCCGATCGGCCTGAAGACCGCGCGGACGCTATTTGAAATTGCGTTAAGGAACGCGTCACCCGGCGTGGCCGACAGGGCCGTTCCCTACGCTTCGCCCCTCCTTGCGCCCGCGACTCGCTCTCATCGCCACGATGCTGCTGGTCTGTGCTCTGCTGGGCGCGTGCGGAGGCGACTCGGACGACAGCGAGCCGAGCGCACCGCCGGAGGTCAATCTGAAGGACTTCCCGGCGGCCCAGGGCAAGTCCCTCCGTGAGCTGCTGGCGCAGCTGACTCCGGGAGGCCCGGTGCTGGCGCCGTCCGTGGCCGACCTCACGGTGGGCAAGAACCGCTACGGCTTCGGGCTCTTCGACCGTTCCCGCAAGCCGATCACAGGGGCGTCCGCGGTCGTGTACATCGCCCCGGTGGGCGGCGGTGAGGCGATCGGGCCGATCAAGGCCCGCTACGAGTCGCTTGCCGTCAAGCCGCAGTTCCAGAGCCAGACCTCGTCGCTCGACCCGGACTCCTCGAGCCACGTCTACGTGGCCGACATCGACTTCCCGAAGCCCGGTGACTACGACGTGATCGGCATGGCCCGCCTCGACGATCGCCTCGTGGCCGCGCTGCCGGTGAGCGGGCCGACCGTGGTGAAGAAGGAGGACGTGGTGCCGGCGGTCGGCGATCCCGCCCCCAAGATCCACACGCCGGTCGCGGCGGACGTGGGCGGGGACCTCTCACAGATCGACACCCGGACGCCGCCGTCGCCCATGCACGACGTGGATTTCGCGGACGTGGTCGGCAAGAAGCCCATCGTCCTGCTCTTCGCGACGCCGCGCCTCTGTCAGAGCCGTGTCTGCGGCCCGGTGGTGGACATCGCCGAGGAGGTGATGTCCGAGCGCGGCAAGGACGCCGACTTCATCCACATGGAGATCTTCGAGGACAACGAGATCAACAAGGGCTATCGCCCGCAGGTGCGCGCCTGGCAGTTGCCGTCCGAGCCCTGGGTGTTCACGATCGACGGCGATGGCAAGGTCGCGGCACGCCTCGAGGGAGCGTTCAGCGCGCGCGAGCTGAACGCCGCGATCGACAAAGCCGTCGACGGCTAGGGCGCCGAGCCGATGCGGATCAGGTCGATCGCCCGCCGGTAGATCGCCGACCCGTCCTTGCCGCTCTCGCAGCGCATGCGAGCGACCACCAGCCAGTCGCCCGCACCGACCCTGCTGCGCCGCGGCACCCAGCGGAAGTTGAACCGCCCCGTGGCGTCCACCGTGGCGGCGCCGATCCTGAACGCGTTCTGCGAGGTGCGCAGCGAGATCCGGACCCGGCGGCTGCAGAACTCGATCACAGGCCACCCGGCACCCCGAACCGTCAGCGTCTTGCCGAAAGGCACGACAGGCGGAGTGGCCACGATCCGCTGCTTGGCCTCCGCCATGGCAGGGAAGGCTGCGGCGAGCGAAAGGACGGAGATGCATGCGAGCCGGCGCACCGCGTCGGATCGTACCGGCGGGAGGGAGGGCCGAGACGATCTGCTTGCACTCGTTCGAGCGCTCTGAGATTGTCGCTCGGTGAGCACCGGTCGGATGGCCCTCGGACTCGTGCTGTGCGCCGGTGCCCTGCTCGCGCTGGCCGCCGGCGGGCGTCCCGGCGGCTCGCGCGCCGAGGTGCCGGCCGGCCCGGCCGCGCTTGCCTGGAGTGACTGCGGGGAGGGCTTCCAGTGCGCCTCGGTCCGGGTGCCGCGCGACTACCGGCGGCCGCGGGGACGCAAGATCAAGCTGGCCTTGGTCCGCCTGCCGGCGGCAAACCCGGCGGAGCGGATCGGATCACTCTTCCTGAACCCCGGTGGGCCCGGCGGGTCCGGGATCGATCTCCTGCGTAGCAACGCCAAGGGCGTGTTCGCGCCCCTCAACGCCCGTTTCGACCTCGTCGCGTGGGATCCGCGCGGCGTCGGAGCGAGCGCCGGCCGGGTTGACTGTGGCGTCGATCAGCTGAAGCTCGGGATCTATTCCCAGCCGTTCGGCCGGCCGACGCCGGCGTCGGAGCGCCGGGTCGTTCGCAGGGCGAGGACCTACGTGCGGCGCTGCATGGCCGAGAACAGGCGGTCGGGGCTGCTCCCGTACATCCACACCGCCAACACCGCCCGTGACCTGAACAGCCTGCGGGCCGCGGTGGGGGACCGCAAGCTCACGTACCTGGGGTACTCGTACGGAACCCAGATCGGCGCGACCTACGCGACCTTCTTTCCCCGCCGGGTCCGGGCGCTGGCCCTCGACGGCGCGGTGGACGCCGAGGGCTTCGTGAACGATCCGATCCGGGACTTCCGCCGCCAGACGGAGTCCTTCGAGGACGTCTTCGATCGCTTCCTCGCGGGGTGCCGCATCCGTCCCGACCATTGCGGGCTCGGCGCAGCCAAACCAGGAGCCGCCTACGACGCCCTGGCGAAGCGCCTCGACCAGCGGGCGCTCCCCGCGGCCGGAGCGGCCAACCCGACCCCCGTGGGTGGCGACGACCTGCGGGCGGCCACGTTGGCCACGCTGCCGTCGAAGCCGCTGTGGGCGGTGCTCAGCAATGCCCTCATCGGCGCGCAGCGCGGCGACGGCTCGCTGCTGCGGATCGTCGCCGACGTCTTCTACGAGCGGGAGGAGACGGGGATCTTCGACCCATTCGTCGCGATCAGCGCTCTCGACGGACATTGGCCGGCGAAGCCGCTGCCCTACCTGCGAGACGGCCGGAGCGCGTACAGGCGGTTCGGCCAATTCTGGTGGAACGCCGGCTACAGCGAGCTTGCGATGGGGCTCTGGCCGGTTAAGCCCCGGGGCGGCCACGTGGGCCCGGTGCAGAACTCCCGGCAGGCCACCACCGCCCTGGTGGTGGGCACCACGCACGATCCATCCACCCCATACGTGTGGGCGAAGCGGCTGACCGCCGACCTGGGCAACGCTCGGCTGCTCACGATGCGGGGCGACGGTCACACCGCGTCGTTCGGCGACAACTCCCTGTGCATCGACACGGCGGTACAGGCATACCTCGAGCAGCTCCTGCTGCCCGCGCGGAAGACGGTCTGCCCGCAGGAGGTTCCCTTCGCGACGGCGGCGCGCACGCGATCCCCGCGGGCTGTCCACCACCTGCTGGAGAGGGCCTGGACCATCGGATTCCCCCGCTAGCGAGGCCGGAGGTTTCCCGGGCGGTCGCGCGCGGTATTAGATCCTGACCTTCAAGCAGGGGAGACGGCTGGTGTTGATCGTCGTGCAGTACACGGCCGACGTCTATCTCGAGGAATACGACGAGGTCGTCTCGAAGATCCGCTTTCATGACGAACCGCCCCCCGGGCTCATCATGCACGCCGCCGCCGTGACGGAGGAGGGCCGGGTGCGGGTCTTCGACATCTGGCGCTCTCGGGAGGCGCACGACGAGTTCGCCACGAGCCGCCTGCACCCCGCGATCGTCGAGGTCGTGGGCGAGCAGCGCGCTACGAACATCGACCACCGCGTGGATCACCTCCACAGCCTGGTCAAGCCCGTGGGCGACTAGCCCACCGATATCGATCCAGTGCAGGCCGAAGCGGAAGGGGCTCAGGACCTCCGCATCGGGTACGGCATCGTCGCGTTCATGGTCGTCGCGGCGCTGATCGCCACGCTCCTGGCATAGGGAGCTCGGAGTAGCCGGGGGAAAATCTCAGTACCCCCCTTGGAAAACCTCGGTACGCCTTTCGATTGCCCGTGCCCCTGAACGGGGCTAGGTTGGGTTCCGCGAGCCCCGCGACGTGCGGTGGCTGGGCAGGACGTCCGATTCGCTTGGCCCGGTAGGCCGTCCCCGATGGCCGGGCCCGGGTGGGCCGCGGAAGGAGGCCTGATGCTGTCCAAGCTGGTCCGCTACCTGGGAAACAACGTCCTCGGCCTGATGGCCCTGTTCGTCGCGCTCGGAGGTACCGCCTACGCGGTGAACACCGTGGGCAGCACCGACATCATCGACGGTGAGGTGCGGTCCATCGACATCCGCAACGACGACATCCAGAGCGGCGATGTGAAGGACGGCTCGATCAACACGTTCGACGTCCACAGCTTCCTCGGAGTAGATGTCGTCGACGGCACCCTCACCGGCGACGACGTGGCCGACACCTCCTCGCTCGGGCCCCAGGAGATCCACGAGGAGTTCCTGGTCTTCAACGACACGCTGGTGGACACGGACCTTGCGACCGGATCGGTGGGTAGCGACGAGGTCGACGACAACTCGCTCACCGGCGCTGACATCAACGAGTCCACGCTCAGCCTGCCGGCCTCGAGCTCGGGCCCGGCCTCGTTCAGGGCCGCGAGCAATGTGGCCATGAACGACAACGGGTCGCTCACGCAGGTCCTCACCACGAGCCTCCCGCCCGGCGCTTGGGCGGTGAGCGCAACGGCGACCACGAGCGGGGTGTCCTTCAACGGTGGGGGGCCGGCCGTGAGGGACGTGTACTGCGAGCTGCAGAGTGGGGGGATCTACGCGGGCGGGCGTGCCCGTGACCGGCGCCCGGTTCCCGTCAACGATTTCGTGGAACGGTCACTGACCATGCTCGGGACCGTCTTCGTGCCCGCGGCCGGCACCGGCGACGCGACCCTGCTGTGCGGCACGATCACCACCGACGAGTTCGTCCGCGACGCTCAGATGACGGTCACCAAGGTCAGCAACTTCTTCTGAGCGTTCGGGAAACCGCTGCCGTGAGGACGGCAAATTCCCGCAAATTGCGACTATCGCGGTTCGCAGAGCTTGTGATGACCCTCGCCAGCCAAGAGGTTCACCGAATGTCTAGGTCCTCCACCTCGGTTCCCGGTCGCCGGATCGCCTTCCTCGCCGTGCTCCTGGCGGCGCTGGCGCTGTCCGGCTGCGCGCTCGGTAGGACGTTCCCCGCAACCGAGGCGGTCCTCGACGGCGCGACCCTCAACGGCACGGTCCTGTCGAATGCCTCGGAGGACGCGGATTACTTCTTCGAGTACGGGCCGCCCGGCTCAGTCGGGAGCAGGACCGAGACGCGCACCGTCTCGGTTACCCCGGAGCTCGGACAGCAGGTGGCGGAGCGCGTTGAGGGCCTCGATCCGCACAGCAGCTACGAGTATCGCCTGTGTGCCCAAGGGTCTGAGCCGGAGGTCCCCACGCTGTGCGGGGACCTGCTCGGCTTCAGGACCGACGCGGCGGCGTCCGTCACGACCACGCCGGGACTCCAGCCGAAGTTCGAGCCCGGCGTCAGCGATTACGTAACCCGCTGCACGGGAGGCCCGGTTCAGGTGGATGTGACGGCGGCGTCCGGTACGCAGGTTGCCGTCGACGGCGGATCCCCTCGCGGTGGGCAGTTCTCGCAGGCCGTACAGCTGGGGCCGGGTCAGCGGTTCGGCTTCACGACCGCCACGGCCGGCGTGACGAGCTCGTACCACGTTCGCTGCCTCCCGGCGAGCTTCCCGGCCTTCACCTACTCGCGCCCGGGCGAGCCGAGCGACGACTGGACGCTCGTGGCCCCGGCGCTCGGGGGCGGCCTGTTCAGTGGCTACGTCGCCATCTTCGGGGACCACGGGGCCCCGATCTGGTGGTACAGGGCGCCAATCGTCCCGGCCGATGCCGAACTGCTGTCCGACGGCACTGTGGCGTATTCGAACTCCGGCGGCGGCTATGGGATCAACCCCTCGGCGACGTACGAGATCCGCCGGTTCGACGGCACACTCGTCAGGACGCTGGCGACCGTCGGTTCGCCGACCGACTTCCATGACATCCAGCTGCTGGCCAACGGCAACTACCTGATCCTCACGTACAGACCGCGCGACCACGTCGACCTCAGCGCTCATGGCGGGCCGAGTGACGCGACGGTCGTCGATGCCGAGATCCAGGAGCTCACGCCCGGAGGGTCGCTCGCCTGGTCCTGGAACAGCCGACAGCACATCGGACTGGATGAGACCGGCGGTTGGTGGCCCACCGTCATCGGCAATCCCAGGACGCTGTCGGACGGACGTGTGCTGTACGACCCCGTCCATATCAACGCCATCGAGCCCGACGGCGCCTCAATCCTGATCTCGATGCGGCACACCGACGCCGTCTACAGCATCAGCCGCGCCGATGGACACGTCGAGTGGAAGCTGGGTGGGACGACGACGCCCGAGAGCCTGACCGTGGTCAACGACCCGCATCCGTCCAATCCGTTCGACGCCCAGCACGATGTCCGTCGACTCGCCGACGGCACGGTCAGCGTGCACGACAACGGCTCGCGGCTCGGTCGCCCGCCGCGTGCGGTCCGCTACTGGATCAGCACCAGTGCGAGGAGGGCCACGCTGGTCGACTCGCTCGCCGACCCGGACGTTCCGGCATCGAACTGCTGCGGAAGCGCGCGCAAGCTCGATGGGGGTCAGTGGCTGCTTAGCTGGGGCGGTGACCCGGTGGTTGCCCAGTACGCGCCGGACGACTCACTCGCATCGAAGCTCACCTTCAGCGGAGTCTTTTCGTACCGGGCCGTCCCGGTTCCCCGGGCGCAGGTCAGCGCGGCGACGCTCCGCCAGGGGATGGACACGATGTTCCCGCGCTGAGCCGCGAACGCCCGATCCGGCTCTACGATGCCCCCAGGGCCGGTAGCTCAGCGGTTAGAGCAGCGGACTCATAATCCGTCGGTCCCAGGTTCGAATCCTGGCCGGCCCACCTAAAAGTCCTGCAAAGCGGCAACGACTACCTGGGGGGCAGCCGACCCGCTTTACAGACGGATCGGGGAGGTCTAGTTCTCGGGAGAAAAGCCCGGCGGGCTACTCCGACAGCCCCACGGCCTCTAGGGCCTCCCGGCGCTCCATGAAGATTCGAACTCGCCTGATCTTGCCCTCGACGAGGTCGTAGACGTTCGTCGTCGGTGTTGCGTCCGTGACCTGCAAACCGCTTGCTCGCCCGCTGCCGGTGACCAGCAGGAAGGCGAGCACCAGGCCTGGGCGAATCGTCTGCGCTCGTTCGAGCTCGAGTCGGAAGTCGGGACCCACATCCTCGAGATCCGTGAACCACCGCCGGATTCCCATGGGGCCCTCGTACACGGCGCCGATGGCGGCGAGTGGCGTGTGAAGCTCGATGTCCGCCGTGCAACACGCCAGATAGCCGTCGAGGTCCCGGGCATTGATGGCCGCGATGGCCCGCCCGATGATCTCCACGTTCTCCTGCGACATCGCCCGGCGAGTATCGCGGAGGGGGGAGGGGGAGTCCACAGGCCCCACGGCGTGGCTACTCAGACAGCCCGGCCGCCCGCATCGCCTCGGCGTGATCGAGATACCCGCGGATGCGCGAGATCATCCCGCCGCGAAAATCGAAGACCATCCCGAGCGACGCATCGACCGGGACGCCGCTGCCCACTCCGCGTCCCTCCAGTCGCCCGAGCATGACTACAAGGCCCTCTGCCTCGTGGAACCGGTTGCGGTGAATGTGGAACTGCTCCCAGGAGTTGTGGAGGCTTCGGAAGTACCGATCGATGCCCTCGCGTCCCCGGAAGGTCTCGCCCTCGATGGCCACCATCGACGGGGACCACTCGAAGTCCGGTGTCGTGAGCGCGGCGAAGGCGTCGATGTCACTCCCATTGAAGGCCTCTATCGCCTGCGTGGCGATCTCCACGTTCTCCCGCGACATCGCCCGCCGAGTATCCCCCTAGTAGGGATCGCTGGGCTTTTTGAACTCCAGCGGGGCCGGTTGCGTACCGCTTGGGTAGGGGATGGGCCAGGCGAAGGACAAGGTGCTCTCGACCTCGGAGCTGCGGAAGCTTCTGGAGCACGACGGGGTCAAGGTGGGCAGGTTCTTCTCGGTGAGGCGAGACCGAGCTCGGGTGGAGATCGTGGGGCCGGACTGGGTGTGCTGGGTGACGGTGCTCGACGCGGGCTACTCCGACAAGCCCGCGGCTTCAAGGGCCTCGGCACGGCTGTCCGCTCCGTACTCGCGCATCCGCACCACCTTGCCGCTCCGCAGCGTGAAGACGTTGTAGGCCGACTGTTCGGCAGGGATTCCACTTGGCTTGCTCCGGCCGCTCAATGCAGCAGGACGACCACGTGGTCGCCGGCATCGACTTGCTCGCGGACAGTCATCTCCACGCCGTCCCACACCTCCGTCCAGCGCCCGACGGCCTCGAGCACGGCCTCGGCGCCGACGGCCGGTTGCTACATGGCCCGCCGAGTATCCCCGACCGCGCACCCTGACCCGCCAGGGGCCAGGGAAACGCGGCGAAAGGAATCCGGCGGATCAGAAGAAGCCCTTGATCCGGGTCACCATCATCTGTGCCCGGGCGATCTCGACTCCCCCTGACGGGCTGTTGCACTGAACCTCGAGAGTTGTGAAACCGCCGGCGGCGAAGCCGCCGTTCATCGACAGCGATTTCCTGTTGAGGCCCTTGCTCTCAGCGCCGCCGATGAAACCGCCGTCCTTGTACAGACCACAGAACACGGTCGTGGTCACGTCCCCGGTGCCGGAGGTGGGCACCGTGTTCACCGTCGCGACGGCCGCATAGTTACCCGCTGTCGTCAGCGACGTGGAGGTGATGTCGTCAAGCGGCGGGCCCAGGGCAACGCCGCCGCTTGGGCTGCCGGTGAAGCGCGTCTCGGTGGCCGGCAGGTTGAGGCTCGCCTCGTCGATGTCGGTGCCGGTGAGCGAGTTGTCCTGGATGTCGGCGCCGGTCAGCGTCCCGTCGGCTACGTCGACGCCGAGGAAGCTGTGGACGTCGAAGGTGTTGATCGAGTTGTCCTTGACGTCGCCGCTCTGGATGTCGTCGTTGCGAATGTCGGCGGACCGGACCTCGCCGTCGATGATGTCCGAGCTGCCGATCGTGTTCGCGGCGTAGGCGCCGGTGCCGCCCAGGGCCAGGAACAGCGCCAACCACGCCACAGCGTTCTGACGCATGTGGCGGGACAGGTTGCGAAGCATGCGAGTCCTCCTCGAAAGTGTGGAGGCGTCCGGCGCTCGATCCCGTCCATGGGCCAAAGGGCAACGGCACCCCCGGGCTGTAGGTACCGGCGAGCCTATGCCGCCGAGACCACGCAGGCAACCGCCCGGGCTTCCAGGTCAAGCAACGCGACTGCGCAACCGATGCTCTGCGTGTGGGCCAGGAGAGCAGGCCTTCCGGACCGTACGGGGGTTGACCCTGTCGACGACGAGACGTTCAACGGCAGGCGCGTCACGTACCGGAACCCGGCCGGGGGTACAGCCGCGACGACCGTGCACGCGTACGCCGTCTGCGCGGCGGACTAGACAGGCAGCCCCACGGCTCCGAGGGCTTCCTCTCTGCCGAGGAAGGCCTGCGCCCGCGCGATCTTGCCTTTGCGTATCCGGAAGGCAGCGAAGGTCTTCCATTCAACCGGCACGCCACTGCCCTGCCCCTGGCCGTGCGCGGCCAGCTCGGAGACGACGGCATCACCGCCGGTCGTGAAGCTCCGCGGCTCGAAACGAACCCCGGCGACGCCGCGCAGATTGGCCATCCACTCGCGGATGCCGTCATGTCCACGGAAGCCCCGCGAGGGGCGGTCTGGCATTTCCCGCGGCTCCTCGAGCAAGCAGCCCTCGTCAAACGTTGCGATCACGCCGTCGACGTCCCCGCGGTTGAAGGCATCGAGCATGCGTCGCACGACCTCCACGTTCTCCTGCGACATCGCCGAGGAGTATCCCGCCTAGTCAGGAGGACAGGGGGCTGTCCGTCACGAGGCCGAAGTCGGCACGAATTCGATGATGGCGTCGGCCACCGCCGCCGGGTTGTCGATCGGCACCCAGGTCTTGGCTCCGGGAACGGAGACCAGCGTTGCGCGAGGGAACTCGGATGCGAGTCGATGCGCGTCTGTGATCGGGAAGAAGTCGCACGACTCGCCCCAGATCAGCAGGACCGGCCGGTCGAACCGCGGGATCGCCTCGGCGGCATCCATGAGGAGCTGCGGGCGGAGGCCGGCCAAGGCCGCGATGAGATCGCCGGCCACGCGTCGATCACGGCGTGCCGGCTCGAAGAAGGATTCCGCGCGCTCGTCGTCCAGCCCGCTCGCGGCGACGGTGGCCACGAGCTTGCGCCGGGCGGTCGACGATCGAAGCTGTAGCCGAAGCAGTGCTCGGGCGAAGCGGGGGAGTGCGCGGCTCAAGGCCGCCCCCTTTCGAAGCGCATCCGGCGGGAACTGGTCGTGGTTGTCGCAGTTCGTCAGGACGAGACGGCCGACTCGCTCGAGCGCCGGATGACTGGTGGCCAGCGACAGCAGGAGCAGTCCACCGGCCGTGTCGTTGGCGACCACCGTGGCGTCGTCCACGTCGAGCAGTTCGAGACAGTCGAGCAGCAGGCGAGCCAGCGAGGCGGCCGATCGGTCCGCTCCCGTGGACAGCGGCCACGGATGCGCCCCCAGCGGGAGGTCGATCGTGACGCAGCGGTAGCGGTCCTCGAGCGCGCTGACGACGTCACGCCACAGATCATGGTTCGCGAGCGCGCCGGCGAAGAAGACGACTGCCGGCCCTTGGCCGGACGCCTGGAAAGCCAGCGGCCCGAGCCGAGTTTCGAGTCGTTCGGATTCCACGCGCGTGGACATCACCACCTCCTTTCATACGGTGACTCCCTCGGCTGCCGCGTGACGCCTCGGCGGCGTCCGGTTCACTGTAGGAGAACCAGAAAGACGGGCCGGGCTACTCCGAGGGCCCCACGGCTTCGAGGGCCTCGCTCTCGCTGGAGTAGGCGTGCCAGCTGAGGCACTTCCCGTGTCGCCACCGGTGCACTTGCCAAACCGTCGCGTCGAAGGGCGTGTCGCTCTCAGCCCCGTGACCGCGCACACGCACCACTGCGACGGTGACCTCTCCGAGGTCGCGCACGTCGAGTAATTCGACGTTGATGTCGGGGAAGCCGTCGAGCAAGCCCGACCACCAGCGGCGGACCCCGTCATGGCCCTTGTAGCTGCCCTCCATCGCGGCGAGGATCGGAGAGATCTCCACGTCCTCGTCCAGCGCTGCCAGCAGGCCGTCGAGGTCGCGGTCGTTGAACGCCTCGAATCCGCGCCGGTTCAGCTCCACGTTCTCCTGAGACATCGCCGCCGAGTATCCCTCGCGACGGGCGCCGTCGCGCTAGCGCCTGAAGCTGTCGTGCAGCTCGAACCCGTTCGGGTCGCCGGCGAAAAGAGACGCCCCCCAGCGGGGGCCGGGCCAAGAGACGCCCCAAGCAGCGCACTTCTGGCCAGACGCTGCATGACCAGGGTTGCACTCCCAGGCGCCGCAGTCGACCGAGGGCTACTCCGATAGCCCCAGGGCTTCGAGTGCCTCTCGCCGGTCGTGGAACCACTCCAGGCGGACGACCTTGCCATCCTGCAGCGTCCACAGGTGCGTTTCGTCCTGGGTGAAGGCCACGCCGTCTGGGCTGGTCTTCGCGGTAAAGGTCGTGAAGCACAGCACCCGACCACCCAGATCCCGGATCTCCACCGGTTCGCTCCGGTCGAAATGGAAGGCGTCTTCCAAGCTGTCCATGGCAGCCGACCAGCCCTCATGACCACGCCGGGTCCCGGGCTCGACGGCATAGCTCGGGTTGACCCACTCGAAGTCGTCGGCGATGAACGCGAGAGCCGCACGGCGACCATCCGGCCCATTCCAAGCCTCGTACAGCGCCCGCACGACCTCGACGTTCTCCTGGGACATCGCCCGCCGAGTATCCCGCGTTCGGGGATACTCAGGTGACCGGTGAGCGACAACAAGCCATGGGGAAAGCGACACGACCATGAAGGAAGGAAAAGCGGGAGATTCTCCCTCTCAGCTGATCGACGCGAGGATCGAGGAGCTGGGTGATTGGCGCGGCGAGAGGCTGGCTCAGATCCGAGCGCTGATCCAGGAGGCCGACCCCGAGATGGTCGAGGAGTGGAAGTGGAGGGGGGTTCCGGTGTGGTCGCACGCCGGAATCATCTGCACCGGCGAGACATACAAGAAGGTCGTGAAGATGACCTTCTTCAAGGGCGCCTCGCTGGAGGATCCCTCAGGCCTATTCAACTCCAGCCTCGAGGGCAACACCAGGCGTGCCATCGATCTCCATGAGGGCGACAAGATCGACGAGAAGGCCCTGAAGGCGCTCGTTCGCGCCGCCGTGGCACTGAACACGTCCTGAGCCGGCCTACTGGGTCGCCCGGAGTAACCACGCTCACCGCCCGAACGCGCACTTCCAGACGACGGGGTAGATGCGCTCGAGCTTGCTGAAGTCCGCGGCCGAGAGGCCGTAGACGTCGCCGACGATCGTCCCCCTGGAGTTGATGTCGTTGAGCTGGGTGCTGACGACCTTGTGGGCGCGTGACCGTGCGGGGACGGGCAGAGCGCGCAGGCCGGCCCAGCCGCTTTGCCAGACCCCGGGGGTGACGACGGGGAAGCCGCTCTCGGTGAACGTGCCGGACATCCCGGCGGCCTGTCCGCGGTCGTTGACGTCGATGAGCTCCGCGTAGGTGAGGGGCCCGGTTGCGCCTATCAGCTGCGGTTCGGCTGTCCGTGTCTGCCAGATCGCTGCTTGGTCGCTCTCGGGGTCCGTGTCGGTGCCGAGGTTGCCGAGGTATCCGACCGTCAAGCCGGAGCGGTTGGTCTGCTCGGCTGCTCCGTCGGCCCGGCCTGGCGGGGTCTTCAGCGCGATCACCTTGCCGGACTTCGTCCAGATGACGGGGTTGTTCTCGCCGTCGTCGTTGGGCAGCTTGCGCGACCACCCGGACACGGTGCCGTCGTTGCCGATGCTCCACGCATTCGTCCAGGTGTGTCCCGGCAGCGCCGGGAGGAAGCTCGCCTTACCCCTCGGTGTCCAGCGCACCGCGCGTCGCTGGCCGGCGATGAGCAGCGTCCCGGCGATCGCGCCACGTTCGTTGATCGCGTTCCTGTCAGGCACGTCGGCCTGCCGCAGTCGCCCGTTCGGCCCTCTCAGCACCTTGAAGCGCCCGTGTTGCCACCGGAACGGGAACGTGCGCTCCTTCTTGTCGTAGACCAGGCCGAACACGACGCGGTGGTTGTTCACGCCGTAGGCCTCAGAGGAGACGTAGCGCCGCGGCACGCCGAGATCGACGGTCCGCGAGACCTTCCCGCCCTTCCACATGATCGCGTGGTAGGTCCCGCCCTTGCCTTCGGAGAATCCGACGACGTCGCCACGATCGTTCAACGCCTTCGCCTGAACCTCGTGAGAGCCGGCCCGCGGCGACTTCAGGATCGACGCGCTCGGCGGGCAGGTCGCGGCGGAGGCGATGCCGCCGAAAGCCGCGAACAGCGCCAGCGACGCGATCAGGCTCCGGCCCAGGTGGCTCAGCAGTCTGTGACGCATGGATACGGCCCCTCTCCGCGGCCGCCGGGCCGCATTGGTATCTCGGACAGCGACGGGACCAGCCTCACGCCGGCCGCTTGACGACCGCTTGAGACTCGCTGGACCCGTCTCGATTCCAACCTTCTCCGAACGCCGTTACGAAGCCGTTACGGGGTGCTCACCGCTCACTGCGCGTCGAAGACGAGCAGGTTCAGCTTGGTGTTGCCGTCGGCGACGTCGACGGGGAGGGTGTTGCAGACCTGGAGCATCGCGGACCCCTCGTCGGACCTGGACGCGATGCTGTAGAAGAGCACCGACACGCTCGTATTGAAGTCGGGCGTCAGCAGCAGATGGTCTCCCTGGGCGTCGATCCCGCTGATGGTCCTGAAGATGCAGGTGTCGGCCGGCACTGTGCCGACGTTGGCGTTGAAGCTGACGTACGCCGCCTGGCCGACGTCCTCGTCGTTGAGGGTCCCGTTCTTCAGGTCCGTTCCGGTGAGCGTCTCGTCGACCACGTCCTCCCCGAGGAAGGAGTGGACGTCGAAGGTGTTGATGGTGTTGTCCTTGACGTCGCCGCTCTGGATCTCGCTGTTGCCGATGTCGACGAACAGGGCCAGGGTCGCAACGACGTTGGCGTAGCTGAGCCGGCGGGAAAGTCTGGAAAGCATCGATCCGACATTCCCCGACCGCCGTTACGGGTCCGTTACGGCGCCAGGCCCACCTCTCGCGACGGCGCCAGTTAGGGGCCCCTACGCGCGGAAGTCGAGCACCTGCTCGGGGGGCGGAGACTCCTCGGCGAGGTCCATGCCGTGGACGTCCTTGATGTGCTCGCGGAACCACTGGTCGAACGGCTCGTCCGAGGTTGCGAGTGCTCCCATCGCCGCCTGAACGTCGTCCGCTTCGATCACGACCACCGCCACGTCGCCGCCGGGTGTGCTCTGGATCCACACGGCCTCGCGCGTGATGCCGGCGCGCTTGCGTGAAGCCTCATGATCGGCCTGCCGGTCGCCATGCGCGCAGGACGCGAGGGCCTCGCGGTCGGCGTCGGTCTTACCGGGAAGCAGTGGTGCGGCGAAGGCGATGGTCGGCATGTGGTTCCCCCTGTGCTCGTCGTCGTGGTCTGACCGGGGCGCATCTAACAAGTTCCGGCGCCCGCGGCTACCGGCAGAACACGTTCTGGCACTGGAGCGGATTGCCGTTGCCGCTCGCCGTATTGCCACCCAGGTCCGTCACGCCGGCCACCGCCTCGATGCCGAGGTCGCCGTTGCCGGTGGCGGAGTTCTGCCCGATGAGCGTGCCCGGGGCGTCGACGTCGATCCCGTCGTCGGCGGCACCCGCGACGAGGTTGCGTTCGACCAGCGACGCGCGCGCGCCGGCGATCACTGCGATGCCGTCTCCCTGGAGGCCGATCCGGTCGAGGGTGTTGGCGCGGATCCGGTTCCGCGCGCCGGCCACCTCGATGCCTCCGCTGTTCGCCTCGGCGACGGTGTTCTCGCCGATGAGGTTCCGGTTGCCGCTGAGGCGAATGCCCCAGCCGGGGCCGTCGGTCGCGATGGTGTTCGCCCGGATCTCGTTCCGGTTCGCGCCGGTCATGCTCAGCACCGGTGTCGCGAGTCCGGTGTCGAGCGTGTTCGCCGCGACGAGGTTTCGGTTCGAGGCACGGACCGCGAACGCGATGCCGTTCGCCTCGACGTCGTTACGGATGAGCAGGTTGCGGTCGGAGCCGTCGATCAACTGGACGCCATCGCCCGCGTGCTGGCCCACGTCGCCGCTCACCGTGTTGTCGCCGATCCGATTGCGATCGGATCCGGAGAGGAGGATCGCCGGGCCGCCGCCCGCGACCGACGTGTTGCGGACCGCGTTCTCGTGCGAGCCGGACATGAAGACGCCCACGCGCGTGTAGCCGAACGGGCCGCCGGCGACGATGGTCAGTCCATCGAGCAATGCGCGGCTCGTCCCGGCGAGGTGGACGGCGTGGTCGAAGGAGCTGATCGTCCCGTCCCTGATCACGATCCGGTCGTAGCCGCCGCTGTTGTCGACGCCGTTCTGCCCGAGGCAGTTGACCCTGCAGTCGTAGCCGGCGAAGCGGCCGGCAATCGTGTGTCCGTTCAGGTCGATGGTGATACCCGGGGCGCCGACCACCAGGCCGTTGACGCCGCAGTCCGAAAGGTCGTTCTCGAGCGTGACGTCGTGGGTCACGACGTCACCACAGGCGAGCGGCTCAGCGGCGGCCGGGGCGGCCGCGGCCGAGAGCGCGGCGATGGTCAGGGCGAGGAGGACGAGGGGGCGGCGCATGGTTCCGTGTAGTAACACAACCCTTGAGCAATCGGAGGCCCAGTGTCGAGCGGCGGGGTGGCGCGGGCCCCTGCGTCTGCGATAGGTTCGGCGGCGCGATGGCCCTCGCTCGCTCAGGCGCAGTCACGATCGTCGTGGCTGCGCTGCTTCTCGTCCCGTCCGCCGCGGTCGGTGCGACGCCCATTCCCCAGAACCCGGCCGAGCTCGTGGGCCTCGATCTCTTCACCGGCTCGGTGGCCACGCCCCATCCCGTCTCGGCTCCGAAGCCGCCGCGCCATCCGTTCATGGCGGCGAACGGGCGCAGCAACGTGCACAACGACGCCTACCAGACCGACACGTACTGGAACGCGGGCCCGATCGGCCGCGACCTGCGCACCTACTCCCAGGCCTACGGCGGCCTCGGGAGCTGTGGCATCACGATCGTGTTCGACAAGCAGGGCCGCCTGCTCACAACGTGCATCTCCGCCACGTCGGTCCAGCTGCGCCTGATGGATCCGCAGACGCTCGACACGGTCGCCACCCACCTGCTGCCGCCGCGGGTCATCCCGGAGGGCAAGAGCCCGTTCGACACGCCCGGCGGCGCCTACTTCTATCTCGACAACAAGGACCGGGCGGTCGTCTCGATGAACCGCAAGATCTTCGTCGTCGCCATCGAGGGCAATACGCTGCGCCGCGTCCGCACCTACAACGTCGCGCGCTGGGTTCCCGCAGACGATCAGCTCAACTCGGCGCTGCCCGACTGGAAGGGGCGCCTCTGGTTCGTGACGCGCCACAACGGGATCGTCGGGGCGCTGAACCGGCGAACGGGCAAGCTGCTCGGCAAGTACCGCACCGGCGAGGCGATCGGTAACTCGTTCGCGATGGACCAGACCGGCGGCGTGTTCGTGGTCACCGACCGCGCCCAGTACCGGTTCGACGCCACGCGCCGCGGCAAGCCGAAGCTGAGCTGGCGCTTCCGCTACGACAACATCCGCAAGCTGAAGCCCGGGCAGTTCGACGCCGGGTCGGGCACCACGCCGACCCTGATGGGCGGCCGCTACCTGTCGATAGCCGACAACGCCGACCACATGCAGGTGGTGGTCCTGCGGCGGGCCAAGAAGCTCCCGCGCGGGAAGCGCCGGCTGGTGTGCGAGCAGCCCGTGTTCAAGAAGGGCGCCGGTGCCACCGAGAACTCGATCATCGCGACGCCCACCTCGATGATCGTCGAGAACAACTACGGCTACGCACCGCCGCCAACCGCTACGGAGGGCGGCAACACCACGCAGCCGGGCATCGAACGTGTGGACATCAAGCGGAACGGCAAGGGCTGCCGGACCGTCTGGAAGAGCCAGGAGATCTCGCCGAGCACCGTGCCGAAGCTCTCACTCGCCACCGGCCTGATGTACGCCTACACGAAGCCGCCCGGCCTGCCCGACCGCTGGTACGTGACCGCGATCGACTTCCGCACCGGGAAGACCGTGTGGAGCCGCCTGATCGGCACCGGTCTCTTCTACAACGTGCACTACGCGGGCCTCGCGATCAGCCCCACCGGCGTCCTCTACTCGGGCGTGCTCGGCGGGACGATCGCGCTGGCCGACGGCTGAGCCGGCCTACGCGTAGCTCCTGACCTTCGCGTCCACGTCGGCGTCGGAGCTGCGGCGCCGTGGCGTCACGTGCGGGCCGATGGACACGCCCGGCACGCCGGGCCGGAAGCCGGACGGGCGCGCGGGGAGCGAGTAGTCGGCGCTGCGCGCGATCAGCTGCTCGACCGACCGCTCGGCGACGGCCGAGATCGTCAGCGACGGGTTCACTCCGAGCGAGGTCGGGATCGCGGAGGAGTCCATGCAGAAGAGGCCCGGGTAGTCGAACACCTCGCCGCGATGGTCCACCACGCCGAACGCCTTCGAATCCGCCATGCGGCACCCGCCGAGCGGGTGCGCGGCGCTCACGTTTCGGTAGGTCGGCGGCATCAGCCGCCCGAGCCCGTTCCGCTCGACGACGCTCCGGATCGCCGCGTTGGCCGCCTCGCGCACCCGCTGCGACTGCTCGGACAGCGTGTAGTTGAACGGACCGATCCCGACCGGCCCGGCGTTCGGCCTGATGTGGCTGCCCGTGGGCGGCGGTGCGAGGAACTCGCCGTCGTGGGTGTCCTCGACCATGGCGAGGATCTCGATGTGGTTGTTGAAGGTGCTGAGCGCGGCCTTCTTCTGGAGCCCCCACCAGGAGGGCTCGCCGGCCGGCGCGCGGCCATCGTCGTAGAGCGTGTGAGCGAGCTGCGACAGGTAGATCTCCTGGAGCGTGAAGCGCGTGCCATCGTTCGCGTGGCCCTGCCTCCCGGCCCACCAGTCGTAGCTCATCGCCGTGATGTGGTTGCCCTTGTAGATCTGGCCGTAGCCGGGGAGGCCGAGCACCTCGCGGACCTTGCGCTCGTCGTACTCGACCGCCGCGATGTGGTCGCCGTTGACGCCGAGGTGCTTGCCCACGCGGAGCGAGAGGCCCGGCAGGAATGGCCTCGACCGCATGAGCAGCGGCGAGTTGCCCATTGCGCCGGCGGCGAGGATCAAGACCTTGCACTCCACGTCGAATGTGGTCCCGGACGGCTGGCGCGTGGCGCCCTCGCCCTCGTTGTCCATCTCCGAGGCGGTGACCACGTAGCGGTAGGGGCGTGCCACGCTCTGGCGGACCACCTCGGCCTGCGAGTTGGGCCGGACCTCCACGCCGAGCGCCTCCGCCGCGGACAGGTAGTTCGTGATGACCGAGTTCTTGGCGCCGAAGATGCAGCCGGTGTGGCACCACTTGGCCTGGATGCAGCGGCTCAGGTCGATCGCCTGGGGCACCCGGTCGCAGGTGTGCCCGGCGGCGGCGAGCGAGGCCGCCCAGAGGCCGCCCGACTTGGCCACCTGGTTCCAGCTGGGGCGCTGCACGCGCAGGGCCTGCTCGGCGCGCTGGTAGTACGGGTTCAGCGCCTGGCGGGAGATCGCGCTCGGCCACATCCTGCGATCGGGGCCGTCGTCAGGGCGGTGGTCGCGGCGCTCGAAGGTCTCGCTAGGCGCCCGCAGCGACGCGGCCAGGTAGAGGTTCGAGCTGCCGCCGACGCCGTCGCCCAGCACGATCTGCGCGCCCAGTCCCTGCACCAGCCCGTACACCCGCGCGAGATGCTCGATGTCCATCGACTGCCGGAAGTCGGTGTGGAGATGGCGCTGGCCGCGCTCGAGCACGAGGATGCTCGCGTCCTGGTTCGCCGCCCGGTAGAGCTCCGCGAGGCGGAACGCGGAGATCGACCCGCCGAAGCCCGAGCCCACGATGCAGACGTCCACGCGGGTCACGGGAGACTGCCCCCCGTCGTGCGCTCCGCCGCCAGGACGCGCCGGTAGGAGTGGTCGGCGTAGCCCTGCGGCGCGATGCCGGGATGGCCCATCACCTGGAGGCCCGAGGACTTGTCGATGGTCGCGTTCTTCTGGGCGGCGGTGCACAGGAACGCCGCGAACGGGACGGCCGCCGCGAGCTCCCAGACCTGGGCGGTGGGGTTCGAGGGAGCCAGTCCGTCGGTGCAGACCGCCACGCGCTTCGCGAACGGCAGGTCGAGGAACAGCCCGAGCCGTAGGGCGGAGCGGGCCTCGAGGTCGGCGAGAAACGCCGGCGCCACGAGGTCGAACCCGATCAGCGGGTGGTGGTAGAGCAGCAGCGTGTCCGCCTGTACGGCGCCCGGCTCCGGATGCGCTCCGGCGATCGCCTTGGGGTGGATCTCGTTCCCGAGATCCGTGCGGGCGGCCCTGCGGCCGGGGATCAGCGTGTCGGCGAACGCCTGAAGCGTTCCGTCCGTGAGGGTCGGCGCCGCTGCGGCCGGCGCGGCCGCGGAGAGGATGCGCTCAGCGACGGGGAGCGAGGACAGCACCAGGCCACCCACCCCCAGCGCCGACGCGCGCTGGAGGACCTGACGGCGAGAGAGCGGCTCCATCGCTACGGGTGGCGATACACCCGGCGAGCCTCCGCCGGGGTGTCGACCTTCGCCGCGCAGGTCGGCTCGCCGGCGCCGAGGCTGACGAGCCGGGCCCCGCCGTGCCCCGGGCCGAAGTAGGGCCAGAGCTGCATCGGGAAGCCCGGGAGGAGGCGCGGGTCCACCGACATGCCGCCGAAGCGGATGTTGGACAGGGACACGCCGCCCACGGCCTTGGCCTTGTCGAAGAAGTAACGGCCGTCCCAGTGCCACAGCTCGGGCGGCTGGCCCTGGACCACCGAGCCGGTCCAGTGGTCGGTCTGGTGGTAGAAGCACTTGAGGCTCGCCGCGGCCACCCGGGCCGGCTCCTTGGAGAGGAAGTCGACGATGCCGAGGTCCGTGACGTTCTGGCTGCGCTTGTCGAACTCGACGCAGAACGGATCGGCGCCCGGATCGGGGAAGGCCGTGCCGGTGCCCACTCGCTGAGTGGCGCAGCGGAAGGGGTTCTGGCCGTCGTAGGGCGCCACCGGTGTGGCCCCGGAGGCCGTCGAGGCGAGCGCCGGCGGCGCACACAGCGCGACGAGCGCGATCACTCGCGTGAACAGGCCCTTTCCCCCGGTCGAGCGTCTACCCCCCACGTGAACCGGGTGGGATATCCCCCCAGGAGCCGGAAACCAAACCGGTACGGACGGGTCTCGTGGCGCGGCAGGGCGCGGCTAGGGGTACCCTCGCCGCGAGCATGATTCCTGACTACTCATTCGTAGTCCCGGTCTACAACGAGTGCGAGTCCCTCGAGGAGCTCCACCGGCGGGTCGGGCTCGTGATGGACCAGCTCGACGGACCGGCGGAGCTCGTGCTCGTGGACGACCGGAGCACCGACGGCAGCTTCGAGCTGATGCGCTCGATCGCCGAGCGCGACCCCCGGGTCCGCGTGATCAGGCTCTCACGCAACTTCGGCCATCAGGTGGCGATCACCGCCGGCCTCGACCACGCAGCCGGACGGGCGGCAATCATCATGGACGCCGACCTCCAGGATCCGCCGGAGGTCGCCCTCGAGCTGGCGGCGCGCTGGCGCGACGGCTACGAGGTGGTGTACGCGGTTCGGGACGAGCGCACGGGGGAGACGCGCGGCAAGCGGCTCACGGCCACCTGGTTCTACCGCCTGCTCGGCCGGCTCACGGAGTTCGACATGCCGGCCGAGGTCGGTGACTTTCGCCTGGTCGATCGCCGTGCCCTGGACGCGCTCGGCTCGATGAGGGAGCACCGCCGCTACCTGCGCGGCATGTTCGCGTGGGTGGGGTTCGACCAGACCGGGGTCTCCTACACGCGGGCGCCGCGCTTCGCGGGGACCACGAAGTACCCGCTCAGGAAGATGCTGCGCTTCGCGATCGACGGCATCGTCTCGTTCTCCACGGCCCCGCTCCGGCTCACCCTGGAGGTGGGCTTCATGGTCTCCGTGCTGTCGTTCCTGGCCGCGTTCGCGGCGATCGTCGTGAAGGTGGCGGGACTGTACGCCGTGCCCGGCTGGGCCTCGATCGTGGTCTTCCTGGCGTTTCTCGGGGGCGTGCAGCTCACGATCCTGGGCGTGATCGGCGAGTACCTCGCTCACATCCACGACGAGGTGAAGCGCCGGCCGCTCTACATCGTGAGCGACGAGCTGGGGGCGGCGGGAGCGGTGCCGGCTCCGGCCCGTTTCGAGAGCGTGCCCTCCCCGCCGGTGGTCACCGGCGCCGAGGGCGGCGCGTGAGCCGGACGGCGTTCGACAGCCACGCCGACTCCTACCGGCAGGCGGTCGAGGACTCGATCGGCTTCTCCGGCGTCGAGCTCGACTTCTTCGCCCGCCGAAAGGCGGCGCTTCTCCTCGACCTGGTGTCGCGGCGAGTGGGGGACCCGGCAGAGTTGACGCTGCTCGACGTCGGCTGCGGGGTGGGGGTCACGGATGGCTTTCTCGTCGAGCGCGTGGGCGCGCTCCTCGGGGTGGACACCTCCCACGAGGCGGTCGAGCGCGCGCGTTCGAACAACCCGGCCGTCTCGTACTCCGCCTACGACGGCGATCGCCTCCCATACGAGGACGAGAGCGTGGACGTGGCGTTCGCCATCTGCGTGTTCCATCACGTGCCGCCCCAAGAGCGGGACGCACTCGCGGCCGAGCTGCGGCGGGTGGTGCGGCCCGGCGGCCTCGTGGTCATCTTCGAGCACAACCCGTTCAACCCGTTCACGCGCCTGGCGGTGAGCCGGTGCGAGTTCGACGAGGACGCGATCCTGCTGACGCGGCGCGCGGCCACTCGCCTGCTCCGAGGGGCGGGCCTGGAGCCCGCCGAGGGCCGCTACGTCGTCTTCTTCACCGCGGAGGGCCCGCGTCTGGCGAGCGTCGAGCGGCTGCTGCGCTGGCTTCCCGCCGGCGCCCAGCACTACGTGGCGGCCCGGCGGTAGGAGCGCGGTGTCCTCGGACCTCACGCGGGACGCCGCCGTCCCGCGAAACCTCCAGGCATCGGTGGGCGACTGGGTGCGTGCACACCGCTGGGCGCTCGCGGTCGGTGCCCTTACGGTGCTCGCGTTCGCGCTCAGGGTCGGAGGCCTGGATCAGAGCTTCTACGGCGACGAGGGCTACACGATCGACGACGTCGTCGACCGTCGGCTCATCGAGTCGCTCTCGCGGGTGCGGGAGTACGAGGACACACCGCCGTTCTTCTTCCTCGTCGCCTGGTTCGCGGCCAAGGTCGGAGATCCGCTCACATGGGTGCGCGTGCCGGCACTGGTCGCGGGAACGGCCGCGATCCCCCTCGGGTACCTGCTCGGCGCGCGCACCGTGGGCCGGAGCGCCGGCCTCAT
Organism: uncultured Thermoleophilaceae bacterium; assembly: GCA_963803245.1. Taxonomy (GTDB): domain Bacteria; phylum Actinomycetota; class Thermoleophilia; order Solirubrobacterales; family Thermoleophilaceae; genus JACVRW01. The sequence continues at coordinate 130,419 of CAWDLI010000002.1, forward strand.
CGGCGCCGGCCTCCTGGCCCTGAGCCCCTTCGCCGTCCACTTCTCGACAGAGGCGCGCGCGTACAGCCTGCTCGTCCTGCTGCTGCTCGCCTCCACCTATGCCCTGGTGCGAGTGCTCGAGGAGCCCGGTCGCCGGATCTGGTGGATCGCTTTCTGGCTCGCGACCGTGCTCTCGCTGTACACGCACTACACGGGGTTCTTCGTCGTGGCCGCTCAGGCGGCGTGGGCGCTCGGGTTCCACCGCCGGGAGTGGAAGCGGCTCCTCACCGCGTACGTGCTGGTGCTCGCCGCGGTGGCGCCCTGGATGCTCACGCGGCCGGACAGCCACGCGGCGGCGTTCGAGGCGCTCTATCCGTTCACGCTGGACTGGTCGCTCAAATACTGGGCCCAGAGCCTCGTCGGAACTCCCCAGATCGGGATCGAGACGGAGCCGGGCAGGGTGGGCTGGTGGCTGCTCGCCGCGGCCGCCGTCATCTGCGTGATCGGCCTGGTGCTCGCCCGCCCGCGGCGGGTGAGCGCTCCGCGCGGCCTGCTGCTCCTGGTCGCCACGGCCTTCGCCGCCCCGGTCGGGATCGTCCTCTACAGCCTGCTCTCGACCAGTGTCATCGCGGGCCGCAACATGTTCGCCTCGGCGCCCTTCATGTGCCTCCTGGTGGGCGCGCTGCTGGCCCGGCTCCGGCGTCCACTGATGGTGGCGGCCACCGCCTTGGTGGCGGCGGCGCTCGTGACGGGACTCGTGATCGCGGCGAAGCCCCGCTGGGAGCGGCCCGCCTGGAAGGAGGTGGCGAGCTACCTGGAGGCCCACGCGGCGCCCGGTGAGCCGATCGTCATCGGCAGCCAGTTCGGCGCGCCCGGAGTGGGGGACCGCGAGCTGTTCCTCCAGACCCTCTCGGTCTACATGGACCAGGCCAACCTGATCGGGATCGCCGTCGACGACCGCGAGGGCTTCCACGACCTGGAGCCGAGTCGCCGGCTCTGGGTGGCGGTACAGAGCGTGATCGGCCACCGGCGCCCCACGCCGCCGGCCCTGGGACGTGGCTACAAGCTCGTCTCTCAGCGCTCCTACTGGGGCTTTGCCCCGGTCGGCCTCTTCCGGTACAGCCGCGACCCGGTGGGCCCCTGGGACCGCTCGCGGCTGATCCGTCGCGACGGACGCGAGCTCCTGGTCCGGCCGGGCGAGGAGCCGCGACCGCTAACGCAGGGAGACGGCTTCCTGGAGGGGATAGCCGCCCAGCTGATCCGGCTGCGGGTGGCCGGGTGGGCGGTGGACGAGAAGACCGGCCGGCCTCCGCGCCAGCTCCTCCTCTTTTACAAGGGGCGGTTCCTCGGCTCCGCGCGGCCCACGGTCGAGAGGCCCGACATCGAGAAGCAGTTCCCGGGAGCGCTGCGCTCCGGCTTCGGTCTCGAGGTCTCGACCGGCCGGGCGGAGCAGCTTGCCGTGCCCGAGCAGCTGACGATCGTCGCGGTGTCCGGTAAGCGCGCCTGGAGGCTGCCGCAGCTCCCCAACCTCGTAGTGGGGCACTGACCGGCCCCAACCGCGGTCAGTCTTCGCGCGCGCGGCGCTCGGCGGCCTCCGACTCGGGCGTAGCCACGTTCTCCGGGAGTCGCCAGGTGCGCTTGCGCGGTCCCTCCTCGTCGGGCCAGGCGCCCTCCTCCTCGAAGCGGTCGCGGGCCGCCTCCTCGCGCTCGCGCTCCACGTCGCCGCTCACGCCCATCCTGTGCAGTTGGTTGAGGAGCAACACCGACAGGCCTGCTCCCGTGAAGAGCGCGAACCCCTCGGCGCCGGAGCCGGACGGGGCGACGAACAGGCAGACGACGCCTGCGAGCACGAGCAGGGCCGGGATGCCGTATCGCACGAATGTCACCCCCGTAGTGATAGCCCGTCGGCCGTCCGCGGGCAACGATCGGGGCGGACGGCCTCGGGTTGCGCCACCATTGACCTGGTGAGGCTGGCCCTCAGCACTTGCGGCGGGCTCGTGGCGGGCGCGCTCGCGATCGGGTTCCTCGGCTGCGGCGACGGGGACGATGCCCCGAGCCCTGCCGCGGCGCCGGCCCGGAGCTCGGCGCGGCCGGTGCTCTGCACCCGCCTGCGCGCGCGGATCACGGGAGAGGTCGCCACCGCCAACGCCACCGAGCTGTCCGGCCTCGCGCTCTCGCAGTCCCAGCGGGGGGTCCTCTGGACGCACAACGACTCCGGCGACGTTCCGCGCGTCTTCGCGGTCACCAGCCGTGGACGGCTGCTGGCCGAGCTCTCGGTGCCGGGCGCGGAGGCGCAGGACTGGGAGGACATCGCGGCCGGCCCGGACCCCGGCGGCCGTCCCGCGCTCTACCTGGCGGACATCGGCGACAACGCCACGGAGCGGCCTGAGGTGGTCGTCTACCGCGCGAGGGAGCCGCGCGTGGCCGGCGGGGGAGGGGGCGCCACGGACCCCGCGCGCGCACTGGTGCTGCGCTACCCGGACGGAGCCCACGACGCCGAGGCGCTGCTCGTCTCGCCCACGGGAGGCGCGCTGTTCATCGTGACCAAGGACTACAGCGGCAGGGCGGGCGTCTACCTGACCAAGCATCCCCGGGTCGGGTCGACTACCACGCTTCGCCGGGTGGGCACGGTGAGGCTCGGCGCCGGCGACGCGGTCACCGCCGGCGACGTGTCGGCCGACGGGGGGACGATCGCGGTGCGCAGCTACTTCCGGGCCTTCGCCTGGTCCCGAAGACGGGGGGAGTCCATCGCCGGGGCGCTTAAACGACGCCCGTGCCTGGCCGACGCCGACCTCTTCGACGAGGGCCAGGGCGAGTCGCTCGCCCTGGCCCGTAACGGTCGCGCGTTCTACACCGTGCCGGAGGGCGCGCGCCCGGACATCCGCCGCTACACACCCGTCAAGCCGTGACGGGGCGGTCGGTGTAGATCGCCGCGCGGCCACGCCGCTCGGCGATACGCGCCAGAGGAGCCATGGTGGCCTGCTGGACCCACGCCGGCGGGAACGCGCCGCGCACCTCGTTGCGGTACTCGCGAGTGAAGAGCGCCAGGTCGAGCGGCTTCGGCATCCCGCTGCGCAGCGTGCGGCCGTCCTCCGCGAGCCTGACGGCGGTGCGGAGCAGCTGCTCCATGTTGAGGGCGGGGCGAACCTCAACCTCCACGTGGGCCACCTCGTCGCCGGCGTTCTCGAACTTGTGCGGCGTGCCGGCCGGCACGACCACCACGTCGCCGGCCTCGGCGATCACGGTGCGGAAGCCCTTGCGGAACTTCATGCGGCCCGACACGACCGTGAAGCGCTCCTCCTGGGAGGGGTGCACGTGCTTGCCGGGCACCGCGCCGTCCGGCTGCAGCTCGAGGTCGAAGGTCAGCAGCTCGCCGCCGGTGTCCGCTCCGGTGCGGCGGAAGGTGATCCGCTCGCCGCTGACCGGGTTCTCGATGACCTGTCCTGGATATTCCATGTTCGTTGCTCCTTCGGGGCACCCCTCGGCGGGGCCGCTCCGTTCGCTTGATCGATGCGGACATGCTCGGCTCGATCGGCTCCCGCGTCGTCGGCTCGGCGGGCGATCCTTGGGTCGTCCGGCGAGCCGATCTACGCGACCCCGTCTGGCCCCCGGGTACGACGCCGGGTCCCCCTCGCGGATGACGCCCGCGATGCAAACTTGCGGTCGCCGGGAGGTCGCCCGGAGCCTCCAGCGAACGCCACGACATGCGCGAGCTCGCCTGTGAGCACTGCGGGGCACACCTGCCGGTGCCGTTCTGGAAGTGGAACAACCGCCGGCCGGAGGGCACCGGTCCGGCGGGCGCCGTGCGCTGCGGCGTGTGCGGCTGGCGCTACGAGCTCACGCGCGGGGGCAGCGAGTGGCACGTCGTGGGCGAGCACCCCCCGGTGTACACGCCCGGGCGGCCGCGGCTCGACGGCGGCTAGCCGTTAAGGACATCCGCTGCGCGGCCGACAGAAATGGGAGTGGAATCCCGCTTCCTGACCTTCGCCAGGCTCGAGCCTGGCGACGAGTCGGCCTGGCGCCGGCTGGTCGACCGGAGCATCGACGTCAACCCCTTCTTCGAGCCCGACTTCGTGCTCCCGGCAGCGCGCCACCTCGGCTCGCGCTCCAGCGGTCTGCTCATCATCGAGGACGCGGGGGAGTGGCTTGCCTGCCTACCGGTCACGAGTCGCGCCACGAAGCTTCAGGTCCCGGTGCTCGCCGGGTGGCGCACGCCCTACTCGTTCCTCGGCACGCCGCTGGTGGCGAAGGGGGCTGAGGCGCAGCTTCCCGATCTGCTCATGGACGGCCGGCGCGGCAGCCTGACGGGCGTCGCGCTGCTCGACCAGGTGCCGCTCGACAGCGCCGCCTGGGGGGCCTTCGAGGATTCCATCGTGCGCGGGGACGTGGTGGCCGTGGCCCGGCGCGAGTTCGACCGGGCCGCGTTCGCCCCGGAGGCCCCGGAGGCGCCGCTCCCGCTGTCCGCGAAGCGGAGGGCTGACCTGCGGCGGACCCGGCGCCGGCTCGAGGAGCGGCTCGGCGCCGAGGTGGAGTTCGAGCAGCTCGAGCCGGACGACCACGCGATCGCCGAGTTCCTCGAGCTGGAGGCCTCCGGCTGGAAGGGCGCCGCGGGCACCGCGGTGGCCGCCAGCGCCACCCATGCCGAGTTCTTCGGAGAACTCTGCCGGCGCTTTGCCGGGCTCGGGCGCCTGGAGCTGACCGCCATGCGCTGCGCGGGACGCACGCTGGCAATGGCCACCATGCTCACCGGGCGCGACTGCCGCTACGCCTTCAAGCTCGCCTTCAACGAGGAGTTCCGGAAGCAGGCCCCGGGCGCCCAGCTGATCGTGGAGGTTGCCGAGAACCCCCCGAACCCCACAGGGGCCTTCGTCGACTCATGCTCCGACCCGGCGAACGAGACGCTCAACCGCCTGTGGCCCGACCGCCGCCCGCTCGTGTCGGTGGTGCTGGCCCGTCCGGGCGTCCGCGCCGGCGTGATCAAGCGCGCCCTGCGCGTGGCCGGTGTGGTCCGCGCGGGCGACGCCGCGGCCTGACCGGCGGCTGCTCCCGGACTACGGGAAGGTCGTCGGGGTGACCTGAATCGGCGAGGCCACCTGCGTGCTGCGGGCGGCCCCGTCGGCCTTGCCGGCGTCCTCGAAGTAGAGGGTGCGCGTGGCGAGCAGGTTCTTGAATCCGGCGGTGCGCGGATCGGTGTTGGGGATCGCCTGCGTGATCCACGGCCCGCTGGCGCCGAATGCCGTGGCGTCACCGGTGCATTGCACCTCGGCACCGGTGCCGGGCGTGCTGTCGTCGAAGTAGTAGGAGCTGCTCGTGAAGCCCGCGATGTCGGTCTGGGTCGTGTGCACGATCGAGAGCCCGCCCTGGCCGCCGTCCACGCTCTCCCACGCCAGCGATCCGGCCGTCACGTTGTCGCCGGGGATCCCGTCGATGGTCACGCCGCCGGTGTTCACGTTGTTCTTGTACGTCATGCCGCTCGCCGCGGGCGCGTAGTCGAAGTAGTCCATGATCCCGGGGATCGCGTGCACCCGGAGGAACGTGCGTATGTCCTGACGGCGCTCGTAGAAGACGTGCTCGCGCTGGGTCAGCGGGCCGCTGTTGGCGCCGATGTAGGAGCGGATCGCGCGCACCGGGCCGCTCTTGTTGGCGATGAACGCGCCCTCGGCGTCGTTGAAGGTGTTCTCGGTGCGGCCGCAGTTGCCGGGAGCGAACTGGGGCTTGGCGCGGTCGAGGATGTCCACGCCAGAGGAGCCGGGGGTCGTGATCTTGATCTGATCGTTGAGCCAGCGATCCGAGAAGTGGTCCGAGTAGTAGGGCGTCGTGACCGTCGAGTCCTCGGGGTTCGGGCCGTCCTGGAGCTTGTAGGTCGTCTTGTAGGCGCCCGAGAGCAGATTGAAGTCGTAGTCCACGAACTGCTTGCCGGCACCGGGGCTCAGGCTCCCGCTGCGCTTGAAGAGGTATATCCAGGCCTTCTTGGTCTGCCCGTCGATGAGGGTGCTCAGGCTGAGCTTCACGCCGGAGCCGGCCACGGTCCCGGCCGGCGCCGTCGCATCGCCCGGAGCCTGGAGGCCGGCGTCCACCGCCCTGAATGCGATCTCGTCGTCGGCGTCCACGTTCGCGTTCGCGTCGGCGCCGGTGAAGGTGTTCGGATCGGCGTAGACGGTCGTGACGAAGCCGTTGGCGGCCGAGTTGTAGACCGTGCCCAGGTCCACCTGCTTGCGCTCGTCCACCTGAACGGCGACCTGATGCCACTCGTTCACCCAGGAGAACGCGACCACGTCGCCGGCGGCGACGCTCTGCAGGGCGGGAACGTCCGAGCCCTTGATGACGACCGGGTCGGTGGGGCGGCCGAGGGTGCACCCGCTGACCACGAGCGCGGCCGCCGTTGCGGAGAAAAGGACGAGTGCACGCGCAACCATTGGGACGGCGACCCTATTGGGTTGCGCGATTGGGGGTCAAGCCTTGAGCGGTGCGTGCGCGACGAAAGCCCCGGCCCGGAGTGTGGTCCGAGAAATGCGCGCATATGGCGCATAAGTCGGACCACACTCCAGGCTCCGGCCCTCCCGCGTAACCGGAACGCCACGAGGACGACGGCGCCGCACCAAGACACAGCTCCCCACCCAGCCCGGTAAACGCCGGACTCGCCTCGGCGCTCCGCCCCATGCGGCGGCTTCCGCGCTGCCTTCGCCCATAATCGAGCCAAGTGGAAGACGTGGTGATACTCAGCGGCGGTCGCGGGACGCGCCTCCAGGAGCGGACCAAGGAGATCCCCAAGCCGCTCGTGGAGGTGGGGGAGTGGCCGATCCTCTGGCACGTCGTGCGCATCTACGCGGCCCAGGGATTCCGGCGCTTCTATGTCGCCACCGGGTACAAGGGCGAGCTGATCGAGGAGTTCGTGCGCGGCGAGAGCTGGCCGGCCGGCGTGACGGTCGAGTGCGTGGACACCGGGCTCGACACTCCGACCGGCGGGCGCATCCACCGCCTGCGCGACCGGATCGGCGACCGCCCCTTTTGCGCGACCTACGGAGACGGGGTGGCGGACATCGACCTGTCCGACCTGCTCGGCTTCCACCGTGACCACGGCGCCACCGCCACGATGACCGTCGTCCGGCCGACGCTTCAGTTCGGCGTGACCGAGCTGAACGGCGACGGCCTCGTGGTGGGCTTCCAGGAGAAGCCGCGCTCGGACCACTGGATCAACGGGGGCTTCTTCTGCTTCGAGCCCGACGTGTTCGGCTACCTGAGGGACGACTGCGTGCTCGAGCGCGAGCCCCTCGAGGCGCTGGCGGCGGGCGGCCAGCTCAGGGGGTACCGGCACAGCGGCTTCTGGAAGTGCATGGACACCTACAAGGACGCCGTCGAGCTGAACGACCTCTGGGCGGACGGCCGTCCGCCGTGGAGGATGTGGGAGTAGCCGGGACGCCCCGACCGGAGGGGGGGACACGGCTACCTCAGAAGGAACTTTTCCACGGCGGGCGAATCAGTCGCCCGTGAGCCGCTCCGGAACCACCGCCCTCAGCCTCTCCGAAGAGATCCGCCAGCGCTTCGACGAGTTCTCGCGCTCGCAGAAGGACGTAGGCCAGTACATCGTCGACCACCTCGAGGAGGCGGCGTTCCACACCGCCGAGGAGCTCGCCCGGCGGGCCAACACCTCGAGCTCGACCGTCGTGCGCTTCGCGCAGGCGCTCGGCTTCGACGGCTTCCCCGAGCTTCAGGCCTCCGCGCGGGACGAGTACAGGCGCGCACGCGACGGCGGCGAGGGCCAGCAGGAGATCTCGGCTCCTCCGCTCTTCCCGATCGACCAGACCGAGTTCGAGGCAGCCCTCGCGGCCGACCACACGAACGTCGCGGAGACCGCGCGCCGGATCGATCGCGACGAGGTGACCGCCGCGGTGGACCTCATCTCGCGCGCGGAGCGGATCGTCCTCTGCGGCACCGACCAGATGGCCTTCTTCGCCAGCTACCTGCGCCACCTGCTGATGCTTCTCGACCTGCGCGCCGAGGTGGTGGCGAGCCCGAGTCAGGAGGGCCTCGCCAAGCTCGGCAGGGTCGACGAGACCACGGTGATGGTGGGGTTCTCCGCCGGCCGCCCGCACCCGCTCGTGGTGCGCGCCATGAAGCTTGCCCGCAACCGCCGCGCCGCGACGATCGCGATCGCGGACGCCACGCTCTCCGAGGTCGCGAAGCTGGCTGACCACCGCCTGTACTACTCGTCGAACAGCCCCGCCTACGTGCGCTCACACTCGGCGCTGCTCGGGGTCATCCAGGCGCTCGCCTACGGCGTCTACGCGCTCGACGAGTCCGCCTACGCGGATCGCATCAAAGCCTTCCGTTTGAAGTAGGCCGCTGCGGAAGCAGCCGGCTCGGCCGGCTGCGCACCGATGTGCATCACCGCACTACCCCGATCGGTTAGGCTCGCCGACCCGTGAGGAGGGGTGCTGTGACAGTCGCGTTGGTTGCGGCCGCGTTGGGTGCGGCCACCCCGGCGCAGGCCACACCGTCGAGCGTCGACTTCGCGACGGCCGATCGCTGCGATCCGATCGATCCGGCCAACTGCCTCTACCCGTTCCCGAACGACCACTACACGGTCCCGGACCGGCACACCGTCACCGGCCGGCGGGTGAGCATCGACCCGCGCTCGATGCCCGCGAACGCGAGCGGCGTGGGCGTATCACCGACCGACTACTCGTACGCCGACGGGTTCAGCCCCGGGGCGCTCATCGTGACCAAGGTCCCGGGCCTCGACACGCCCGCAGCGCTCGCGCAGACCGGTGCGGTGCCGATCACCGACCTGGCCCGCACCTACGACCGCCGCCAGCCGGTGGTGCTGATCAACGCGCGCACGCTTCGCCGCCAGCTGATCTGGGCGGAGCTCGACTCGAACGCGACCACGGCCGAGGGCACGGCTCTGATCATCCACCCGGCCAAGAACCTCCGCGAGGGCGAGCGCTACATCGTGGCTCTGCGGAACCTCAAGGGCGCCGACGGCAAGCGGCTCGAGCCGAGCGGAGCCTTCAAGCTCTATCGCGACGGCATCTGGACCCGTTCCAAGACGTTCGAGCGCCGCCGCTGGCACATGGAGTCCATCTTCCGGTCGCTCCGCAAGGCCGGCATCGCCCGTCACGAGCTCTACCGCGCCTGGGACTTCACCGTCGCGAGCGCCAAGGGCCTCTCGGGCCGGCTGCGGGCCATCCGCGACGACGCCTTCGGCCAGCTCGGCGACCGCAAGCTCGCCGACCTCAAGGTCAGCGGCAAGTCGCCGGCGTTCACGCTCGACAAGGTGACCGACTTCGCGCCGTGTGGCACCGACGGCTGCCAGGCCGGCGAGGACGATGTGATCCGGCGGCGCGTGGAGGGGCATGTGACGGTGCCCTGCTACCTCGACCAGACCGGCTGCCCGCCCGGATCTCGCTTCAAGCTCGGCTCGAACGGGCTGCCGCAGCAGATCCCGGGCAACACCCACGAGGCGAACTTCATCTGCAACGTCCCGCGCTCGGTGGACTCGGCCCACCCGGGCAGGGTCTCGCTCTACGGCCACGGGCTGTTCGGCGGAGCCGGCGAGGTCAACAGCATCAGCCGCCTGCCGATCGCCAGCGAGCACCGCATCGTGCTGTGCGCCTCGGACTGGATCGGGATGTCGGGCGGCGACCTGCCGAACACCGTCACGATCCTCCAGGACCTCTCGCGCTTCCCCACACTCGCCGACCGCCTCCAGCAGGGGATGATCAACTTCCTCTTCCTCGGCCGGACCATGATCCACCCGGACGGCTTCGCGGCCAACGCCGCGTTCCGCGACGCCGGGGGCTCGCTGCTCGATACGAAGCGGCTCTACTTCTCGGGCGGCAGCCAGGGCGGCATCGCCGGTGGAGCGCTCACGGCCATCGCCCCCGACTTCACCCGCTCGGTGCTGATCGTCCCGGCGATGAACTACAGCCTGCTGCTCACGCGCAGCATCGACTTCGATCCCTTCAAGGCGATCCTCTACCCGTCCTATCCGGCCGAGCTCGACCGCCCGCTGATCCTCTCCCTGATCCAGATGCTGTGGGATCGCGGCGAGCCGAACGGCTACGCGCAGCACATGACGGACGATCCGTATCCGAACACGCCCGCGCACACCGTGCTCCTGCACATGGCCTACGGCGACCACCAGGTGGCCAACATCGGCACCGAGATCGAGGCGCGCACGATCGGCGCGCGCGTGAGGCTGCCTGCGCTCGACCCGGGCCGCAGCACCGACGTCAATCCCTTCTACGGCATCGAGCCGATCCGCCGCTACCCGTACCGCGGCAGCGCGCTGGTGGCGTGGGACATCGGGCCGCTTCGCCCCGCCGGCTGCGGCCTGCCGGGGGCGCCGGCGTGCGACGGCACCGGCCAGCCGCCGATCACGAACACGCCACCGCGCCTCGGCCGCGACCCGCACGGGATCACGGGCCGGGAGCCGGCGGCATCGCTCCAGTTCTCGAGGTTCATCGACGGTGAGTTCATAGACGTATGCGGCGGCGCTCCGTGCCACGCCGCGGGCTGGACCGGACCGTGACCCGCCGCGCGGCACTCGCCGCATTGATGGCGCTCGCCACGCTGGCGCTCGCCGCGCCCGCCGCGCGCGGCGAGCTGGGGCCGTGTGGAGGCACCCCCGATCACACCCGGATGCGATCCGCTCGGCACGGCGCACTGCATGCTCCCCTGGCCGAACGACTACTTCACCAAGCCGGCCTGGTCGGCCACTGGGCGCAGGCTCAACCTGCTGCCCACCGCCACGCCACGCAACAAGAGCGGGGTGCCGATCGCGCCCGCCGACTACAACCTCTCCGACGGCTTCAGCCCGGGACAGATGATCGTGGTCAAGGTTCCGGGGCTCGACACGCCCGAGGCGTTCGCGCAGACGCGGCCGGTGCCGGTCACCGATCTCGCCCGCGCCTACGACCGGCGTGCCCCGGTCGTCGTCATCAACGCGCGCACGCACAAGCGCCACCTGATCTGGGCCGAGATCGACTCGAACGGCGTCACGCCCGAGACGACCGCGCTGCTGATCCACCCGGGCGTGAACTGGCGCGAGGGCGAGCGCTACATCGTCGCGCTGCGCAACCTGAAGGACGGCGGCGGGAAGAAGATCGAGACGCGGCCGCGCCTTCAAGCTCTACCGCGACCGCATCCTCACGAACTCGAAGGAGTTCGAGGCGCGGCGCCGGCACATGGAGTCGCTGTTCGGCTCGCTGGGCAAGGCCGGGATCGACCGCCGCGACCTCTACCTGGCCTGGGACTTCACCGTCGCCAGCGGGAACTCGCTGTCGCGCCGGCTCGTGTCGATCCGCGACCGCGCCTTCGCCGAGCTCGGAGATCGCAACCTCCGCGACCTCAAGGTCGAGGGCGCCTCGCCCAAGTTCACGGTTGACAAGGTCATCGAGGCCACGCCCGAGCAGGAGCCGAACGTCTTCCGCCGGGTGGAGGGGACGGTCAGCGTCCCGTGCTTCCTGAACGCGACCGGCTGCCCGTCCGGGTCGCGCTACGACCTCGGGCCCGACGGCCTCCCGCGCAAGATCCCCGGCAACACCTACAACGCGCGCTACGTGTGCAACATCCCGCGCTCGGCCGGCCCCGACAAGCCGGCGCGCCCCTCGCTGTACGGGCACGGGCTCTTCGGCGACGTCGGCGAGGCGGGTGCCCGCAACGTCGAGGAGCTCGGCAACGAGAACAACGTGCTCGTCTGTGCCGTGGACTGGATCGGCATGGCCGACGAGGACGTGGGCAACGCCATCACCGTCCTGCAGAACCTGTCGAACTTCCCGACCCTCGCCGACCGGCTCCAGCAGGGCTTCCTCGACTTCATGTTCGTCGGGCGGACGATGATCCACAAGTCGGGCTTCGCCTCGAACCCGGCCTTCCAGCTGAACGGCCGGTCGCTCATCGACACGCGCAGGCTCTTCTACTACGGGAACAGCCAGGGCGGCATCGCGGGCGGCGCCCTCACCGCCGTCGCGCCCGACTTCAACCGCTCGGTGCTCTACGTCGGCGCCATGAACTACAGCCTGCTGCTGAACCGCAGCGTGGACTTCGACCTCTACGCGCTGATCCTCAACCCGAACTACCCCAACCCGCTCGAGCGCCAGCTCGTGCTGTCGATGATCCAGGTGCTCTGGGATCGCGGGGAGCCGAACGGCTACGCCTGGCACATGACGAGCGACCCGCCGCCGAACACGCCGCGGCACAAGGTTCTGCAGCTCCTCTCGTTCGGGGACCACCAGGTGGCGAACCTGGCCACGGAGGTCCAGGCGCGCACGCTCGGCTCGCGCCTGCGCGTGCCCGCGGTGGACCCGGGACGCCACGCCGACCGCGAGCCCTACTACGACATCCCGCGCATCCGCCACTTCCCGTACGAGGGCGATGCCTCGCTCGTGGTGTGGGACATCGGGCCGCTGCGGCCGGCCGGCTGTGGCGCCGCGGGCGCGCCGGAGTGCCTGGGCACCCTCACGCCGCCGATCGGCAACGTCCCGCCGCGCGAGGGCGTGGACCCGCACGACCTCGTGATCCAGTCCGAGGCGCGGATCCGCCGCCAGATCTCCGAGTTCCTTCGCATCGACGGCAAGGTGATCGACGTGTGCGGCAGCGCGCCATGCCACGCGGCCGGCTGGACCGGGCCCTAGGCAGCGCGGCCCGTCGGGCATTCCCGCCTTGTAGGACATAGGCACGCGGCGCCCGGCGGATACCATTGGCCCCTATGGAGACGGGCACCTTCAGAGTCAAGGCCGGCCTCGCCGAGATGCTCAAGGGCGGCGTGATCATGGACGTGGTCAACGCCGACCAGGCAAAGGTGGCCGAGGAGGCCGGCGCGGCTGCGGTGATGGCGCTCGAGCGCGTGCCCGCGGACATCCGCCGCGACGGCGGCGTGGCCCGCATGTCCGACCCGAACATGATCGAGGGCATCCAGCAGGCCGTGACCATCCCGGTGATGGCCAAGGCGCGCATCGGCCACTTCGCCGAGGCGCAGGTGCTGCAGGCGCTCGAGGTGGACTACATCGACGAGTCCGAGGTGCTCACGCCGGCCGACGAGGCGCACCACATCGACAAGCACGCCTTCGAGGTTCCCTTCGTCTGCGGAGCCACCAACCTCGGCGAGGCGCTCCGGCGGATCGCCGAGGGCGCGGCGATGATCCGCTCGAAGGGCGAGGCCGGCACCGGCAACGTCGTCGAGGCCGTGCGCCACATCCGGATGATCACGAGCGAGATCCGCCGGCTGGCCACGCTCGACGCCTCCGAGCTGCCCCTGGCCGCGAAGGAGCTGCAGGCGCCGCTCGAGGTGGTGCGCGACGTGGCCGAGAGGGGCGGCCTGCCGGTAGTGCTCTTCTGCGCGGGCGGGATCGCCACGCCGGCGGACGCGGCGTTGATGATGCAGCTGGGCGCGGAGGGCAACTTCGTGGGCTCGGGCATCTTCAAGTCCTCCGATCCGGAGCGCCGCGCCCGGGCGATCGTCGAGGCCACCACCCACTTCCAGGACCCGGAGCGCGTGGCCGCGGCGTCGCGCGAGCTCGGCGAGCCCATGGCCGGCATCGAGATCGGCGAGCTCGAGGCTCCGGGCGGCGGCGGACTGCTTCAAAACCGCGGCTGGTGATTAGTCCGACCGTCGGGGTGCTCGCCATCCAGGGCGACTTCGAGGCACACGCGCGGGCGCTCCGCGAGCTGGGGGCAGAACCGCGCACGGTGCGCACTCCGGAGGAGCTCGAGGGACTCGACGCGCTCGTGATCCCAGGGGGCGAGTCCACCGCCATGACCCTCGGCGTCGAGCGTGCGGGTCTGGGCGACCCGCTGCGCGAGTTCGTGCGATCGGGCAAGCGCGTGCTCGGCACGTGCGCCGGCCTGATCCTCCTCGACCGCGACCACCTCGGCCTGCTGGACGTGAGCTCGAGGCGTAATGCCTTCGGCCGTCAGCTGCACTCGTTCGAGGCGGAGCTCGACTTGGCGGGTTTGGGGTCGCTCACGGGCGTCTTCATCCGCGCGCCATGGATAGAGTCGCGCGGCGAAAGCGTGGAGGTGCTCGCCGAGCTGGACGGGCACCCGGTGGCGGTGCGCCAGTCGAACATCCTGGCCGTGGCGTTCCACCCCGAGCTCACCGACGACCGGCGCGTACACCGCTGGGTCGTCCCTACGAACGGAGGACCCCCCGAATGAGAGACCAGCGCGCCGAGGCGCTCGCCCAGATCCTCGTCCGCTATTCCACGCGCGTGAAGGAGGGGGACGTCTGCGTGATCCAGTCCACGACCGTGGCGGAAGTGCTCGTGCAGGCGGTCTACGAGGAGATCCTGCGGGTGGGCGGGCATCCGGTCATCCAGCTCACGACGACGGGTGCGCAGTCCGCGTTCTACGAGCACGCCTCCGACGCCCAGCTCGACTGGGTCTCGCCGGTCACGAGGTGGGCGACCGAGAACGCCGACGTGCGGATCGCCGTCATGTCCGACGTCAACGCGCGCGAGCTTCAGCGCGCCGACCCGGCCAAGCAGGCGCGCGCCCAGAAGGCACGCAAGCCGCTGATGGAGACGAGCATGCAGCGCGCCGCCGACGGCGAGTACCGGTGGGCGCTGACGCTGTTCCCCACCGAGGCCTACGCCAGCGAGGCGGGCATGTCCCTGCGCGAGTACGAGGACTTCTTCTACTCCGCCTGCCTGGCGGACGATCCCGATCCGGTCACGGCCTGGGAGCGGCAGTCCGATGACGTGAACCGGCTGGCCGACTGGATGAACGGCAGGCGCGAGGTGCACATCAAGGCACCCGGCACGGACCTCACGCTCGGAGTGGAGGGCCGCACCTGGATCCCCTGCACGGGCGAGCACAACATGCCCGACGGGGAGTTCTTCACCGGTCCGGTCGAGGACTCGGTGAACGGCGAGGTGTCGTTCTCGTTCCCCGCCGGATACGGCGGCCGCGAGGTGGAGGGAGTGCGTTTCCGCTTCGAGGACGGCAAGGTCGTGGACGCCTCCGCCTCGCGCGGCGAGGACTTCCTGATCGAGATGCTCGACACCGACGACGGCGCGCGCCGGCTCGGCGAGATCGGGATCGGCACGAACTTCGGCATCTCGGACGGCACCCGCGAGATCCTGCTCGACGAGAAGATCGGCGGCACGGTTCACCTGGCGATCGGCATGTCCTACCCCGAGAGCGGCGGGGAGAACAGCTCGGCCGTGCACTGGGACATGGTGTGCGACCTTCGCGAGGGCGGCTCGCTCACGGTGGACGGCGAGGAGCTGCAGCGCGACGGGCGGTTCTTGGTCTGAGCGTGGCCCGGCGTCCGCGGGACGCCACTGTTGTCGTGCCGACCCGGGACAGGGCGGGGTCCTTAACGCGCTGCCTCGCCGCGCTTGAGGCCCAACAGGACGTCGCTCGGTTCGAGATCCTTGTGGTGGACGACGGATCGGCTGACGTCGGATCGGTGGAGCGGGCGGTTGCGGCTTCTCCGCGCGCCCGCCTCCTACGCCTCGACGGAGTCGGACCGGCGGCAGCTCGCAACCGCGGGGCACGGGCGGCCGCGAGTTCGCTCGTGGCGTTCACCGATGACGACTGTGAGCCCGCGCCTGACTGGCTCGCGCGGCTGACCGCGGCCGTCGGCGTGCATGCCGACGCCGCTGCCGGGCGGACCATCAACGGCCTGCCACGAAACCCCCTGTCAGAGGCCTCCCAGATAGTTGCCAATTACCTCGTCGAGAACTCGCTCAATGATTCCGCGCGGACGCCGTTCGGGACCTCGAACAATCTCGCCTGCATGGCGGAGGTGTTCGCGGGTGTTCCGTTTGACGAGCGCTATCGCCGCGCCGGCGGGGAGGACCGCGATTGGTGTGCCCGCTTGGCAGCGAGCGGATTCACGCTCATCGTCGAACCGAAGGCGGTCGTGGTGCACCGTCACCGGCTCGACGCCAGTGGCTTTTGGCGCCAGCATGTTGCATATGGACGCGGCGCCTACCGGTTCCGCCGTGATCATGAGGCGAAGACCGAATCACCGCGCTTCTACGCGCGACTCCTGTGGACCGGGTTTCGCCGTAGTCCGACGGTAGGGATGCTGGTGGCCTTGGCCCAGGTGGCGACGGCGGTTGGGGCACTCCGCGAGGCGGTGTCGGCGACAGACAGCGATCGGGAGCCCGCGCGCGGATCGTAGGCCGGCACTACGCTTGAGAGAGATGCCGTCGATCGCGGCGTGGCACGGGCTGGCGGCAGAACGGCGGGAGGTCGTGTGGTCACGCTTGCTCGAGCACCCGGTACGAGTCGTTGCGCTGCTCACCGCGCTCGGACTCGCCCTGCGGATCGCGACGCTCGATGCCCGCGGGTTCTGGATCGACGAGGCGATCACCATCCACCTGATCACGGGCGGTCTCGGTGATGTCGTTGATCGGCTCGACCAGTACACGCTGGATCAGCCGCCGCTCTACTACCTGCTCGCGTGGGCGTGGGCGAAGCCGTTCGGCGCAGGCGAGGTTGGCCTTCGTTCGTTGCCTGCGATCTTCGGCGCGCTGACCGTCCCGGTCGCTTACTGTGCCGCCGCAGCGCTCTTCTCGCGGCGCGCCGGGCTCGTGGCGGCGCTGCTCACAGCGCTGAGCCCATTGGTGGTATGGCACTCCCAGGACGCGCGTCCGTACACGCTGGTCACCCTGCTCGGCGGTCTTTCGTTCGTCCTGTTCGTCCGGTTCCTGAACGACCAGGGGCTATTGGCGGGCGTGTTGTGGGCGCTCGTATCCGTGCTGGCGATGACAGCGCACTACGCGGTGGGCTTTCTCGTACTGGCTGAGGTGGTCTGGCTGCTCTTCACGTTGAGGCGGGGCGCCGCAGCTGTGGCTGTGCTCGCCGCGATCGGAACGGTGGGCGCGGGCGTGCTCCTCCTTCAGGAGCACCGAAGCGGGGGAGACGCCCTGAGCGATGGATCGTGGACCCAGATCTATTCGGGCGAGTCCAGGCTGTTGCAGATTCCGGCCCAGCTCCTTGTGGGATATCAACCGCCACTGCAGCTGGTGTCAGCAGGAGCGGCCGCGGCGCTGGCGGCGATCAGCCTCGCCCTGCTCTTGGTCCGCGGAGACTCTCGTGAGCGGTCAGCCGCGAAAATGGCGGTGTTCGTCTGCGCCGTCGCTGTGGGCCTTCCGATGCTCCTGGCGGCAGCGGGCGAATTGAGCGGCCTGACGACGCGCTACCTCGTGGGCGTCTGGGTCCCACTGGCCGCGATCGGGGCGGCCGGACTCACCACAAAGGGCGCCGGCAGAGCCGGCCCGGTCGTGACGGCAGCCATCTGCGTGCTCTTCCTCGCGATCGACGTCGGGTCGGCATGGGCGCCGAAGTTCGACCGCGACGATTGGCGAGGAGCGGCACAGGCCCTGACCCCTCCTCGAGTGAAACGGGCAATCGTGTTGTCTCCCGATCTCGGCGGGCCGGCCTTCCAGCTGTACCGTCGGGGCGCGCGCGACCTGCCGGCTCGGGGCGAAGCCGTGCGAGAGATCGCCCTGGTCGGTCTGCCGGCTCCCTACCGGAAGGTAGGTGAGCGGCCGCAGGCACCCAGGCCGGTCTCGATCCCTCCATGGTCTGGCTTCGCCAAGGTGAGCGAGCGCCTCGGAGGTGTCTTCACGATCGTAATCTTTCGCTCCGCTCGCCCACGCTACGTGAGACCAGGAGCACTTGCACGTCGCGGGCTCGGTGAGTCGGGGGCAACAGTCCTCTTCGAGCAACCAACAGGCCGCTAGCGTGCCCCTGAGCCGTGGTCGCAACATGCTGAAGCGCCTGCTCGACGCGCTGGGTCTCGTTGCGTTTCTCTACGACGTCCGCGAATCCGCCCGCTACCTCGCGGACCGCGAGACGCGTGCCCGGAACAAGCGCTTCACCGAGTCCGGTAGGCACGACGGGCTTCCGCTGCCCCCGCCGAGCCTCGTCTACGCGGTTGCCGGCCACTTCGATCTGGAGGAGTACTACGAGAGCGGCCGGACTCATGCCGAGCTGCTCGCGAGGGTGTTGACGGATAACGGGTTCGAGCTCGAGCGCTTCCGTTCCCTCCTCGACTTCGGCTGCGGCTGCGGACGCGTCGTACGCCGCTGGCGCGACCTGCCATCTACACATGTGCGAGGCTCGGACTACAACCGTCGGCTCGTGGCATGGTGTCGCGGATCGCTTACCTTCGCCGAGTTTCGCGTCAACCAGCTCGAGCCACCGCTCCCGTACGGCACCGGCGAGTTCGACTTCGTGTATGCCATCTCCGTCTTCACGCATCTCACCGAGGAGCTCCAGGGCACATGGATGCGGGAGCTCGAGCGGGTCCTCGCCCCCGGGGGCCTTCTCGTTATCACGACGAAGGGGCGCTCGCGCCTGGGACCGCTCGACGAGGAGGAGCGGCGGCGCTTCGGGCGCGGCGAGCTCGTCGTGCAGGCAGGTCGCTACGCCGGCAGGAACCTGTGCGCCGCGTACCACCCTGAGGACTACGTCCGTGAGCGCCTGGCGGGCGCCCTGACCGTGCTCGATTTCGTGCCGGCCGTTGGTGGCGAACAGACGCAGGACCTCTTCGTCCTGCAGCGGCCATCCAGCCCGTGATCGCGATCGTTGTTCTTACCCACGACCGGCTCGACCTTCTGCGGAGCTGCGTGGATAGGGTCCTCCTCCGGACGTCGGAGCTCACGCGGGAGATAGTGGTCTGGGACAACGGGTCGAGCGACGGGACGTCCGAGTATCTCGACGCGATCGACGATGCGCGGCTCACCGTCGTGCATCACCCGGAGAACGTCGCGATGAATGCGCTGCCGCGAGCGATCCGGCTCACATCCGCGCCGTACATCGTGGAGCTCGACGACGACGTCGTGGACGCCCCTGATCGGTGGGACGAGACGCTGCTTCATGCTTTCCGACGCTTGCCCGACATCGGCTTCCTGTGCGCGAGCATCGCCTATGACCCCGACGATCCGGCGAGCCGGTACCTCAAGTACATGCGCGAGGAGGTGGGTGCCTACGAGGAGCGTGAGGTGAACGGGGTCCGCATCCTTGCGGGCTCCGTCGGGGGGGCCTGCACCATGACCTCACGCGAGCTCTATGAGCGGGTGGGCGGCGTCAAGGAGAACCGAAAGCACGCCTACTGGCGGCCCGACGTTCCCTACCAGCGTGCGATCCGCAAGCTCGGCTACGACTCGGCGTTTCTCGCTGACCTCGAGGTCCGGCATCAGGGCTTGCTCCATTCGCGAGCGTCGCGCCCCAAGCTCGACTACCACGACCACGAATGGAGGCTGCGCCAGCGCAAGGACCGCGCGAAGAAGGTCATCCTCAGGATCCCGCTGGTCGCGGGCCTCAATCGGCGCTATCGCTGGTTCGATCCTCCGACCCGCCCCTATGACCCCGAGAGCTACGACCCGGAGTCGCAAGCAGAGTCCTCACGTCAGCCGACGCAAGCCAGCTAGCCGTCTCGCGATACATGTTGCGACTCTTGCCCACGGCGAGGAGCGCTCGGAATCGGAGCGCGACTCGGAGGAGCCGGCGCGCGGTCTCGGCGCTGCCGAGGCCTTCGCGCTTCGACAGCACCCTGAGGTGGCCACGCACCTGCTCCCGATACATCGTTTCGGACTCGTAGCGTGTTGCCGCGCCTCCGACGTGGACGAAGACCGCTTCCGAGCAGAGGCGGACCTGCCATTGCGCCCGCTGCATCCGAGCGCAGAGGTCAACCTCCTCGCCGAACATGAAGAAGTCCGTGTCGAACCCGCCGACCTCCTCCAGCGCTTCGCGGCGGAGTAGCAGAACGGCGCCAACCAGAAACGCCTGGCCTGGGCTCCGCGGGCGGAGAGTCAGCGAGCGCAGCCGGCCCGGCGTGGTGCTGCTGACCGCCGGTGCGCCAAGCCACCAGCGGGAGGGCAGGCCCACGAGCGACGCCTGCGACCCGCCGTCGCGGCCGACGAGGCTCGGGCCGACCACTCCGGCCCGATGGTCGTTCTCGGCACAGGCCACGAGTCGTTCGATCGCGTCGTGGTCACGTGGCCACGCGTCCGGGTTCATCAGCAGGATGTAGCGTGCCGTCGCCTGCTCGAGGCCATGGTTGGCGGCCGCTCCGAAGCCAAGGTTTACAGGGAGCTCGAACAGACGAGCCTCGCCGAAGCCGGCCCGCACGAGCCGAGCGCTGCCGTCCGTCGACGCGTTGTCGACCACGATCACCTCGTACCCGTGGCCGGTTACGGCGCGAAGACAACGGTCGAGATACTCCCGCGTGTTGTACGACACGATTACCAGAGAGAGCTCAGGCATCAGCATCACTCCCCAAGGTCAAGCGCAATATCCCGAGTCGTCGCCGAAGCGCCTCCGCCTGCTCTTCCTGCTCCCCTTCGTCCCGCGGCTAGACGCGCGACACGGGGGACGAACGACGGCCGGTCTCGTCGCGCGACTCGCCGAACGCCACGACGCGGCGCTGATCTGTCTCCGAGCCCCTGACGAGGGGCCGGTGGACACCGTGATCAGAGAGCGGTGCATACTCGTCGAGGAGGTGGCGCTCGCCACGGTGTCTCCCTCATGGCGGGCCGCTCGACTGCTTTGGTCCCTGGCGAGGGGGCAGCCGATTGAGGTTTCCGATTCGTCGAGCCGAGACTTTACAGAGCGCGTTCGAGCGGTCGCACGGGAGTACCGACCCGACATCGTCCATCTCGAGCTCGAGCGGATGGCGCACCACCTGGGTGCGCTGGGCCGGCTCGAGGCCGCTCGTGTGCTCGTGGCCGTGGAGGCGGCAGGTCGGACAGCGGCGGACGTCGAGCGTGCGGCGCACGGGCGGCAGAAGCTCGTGAGGTCGCTCGACCTTCGTGCCTGGCGCCGGTACGAGCCCGCAGCGCTCCGTCAGGTGGACGCCGTGGTCTGCTACACGGACCGGGACTGCCGGGAGCTCGGCCAGGCCGTTCCGGAGGTCACGATGGAGACGATTCCGCTCCGGGTCGACCTGCCGGAGCGGTCGCTCGATCCGTTGGGGGCCTGGCCACCGGCGGTTCTCTTCGTCGGGGGCTTCGGCCACCTGCCGAACGTGGATGCAGCGGTGCGGCTCGCCACGCGCATCTTTCCCCGGATCCGGGCGCTCAGCCCGGACGCGGTCCTCTATCTCGTGGGCGACAAGCCGCCGAAGAGCGTCGCCCGGCTGGCGAGCGAGGATGTGATCGTGACCGGGCGCGTGGACGACGTTACTCCGTACCTTGACAAGGCCGCAGTGGTCGTGGCGCCGCTGCGACTGGGAGGCGGAACGCGGGTGAAGGTGCTCGAGGCGCTGGCCGCGGGCAAGGCCGTGGTCGCTTCGCGCCTCGCGGCGGAGGGAGTCGACGCCATCGACGGGCAACACCTCCTGCTTGCCGACAGCGACGAGGAGATGGCGGAGGCGGCCGCGCGACTACTGGCCGATCCGGCTGCGCGCGAATCCCTCGGAAGGAGTGCCAGAGAATGGGCTTTGAAGGCGCTCGACTGGGGAGCGACCGTTGCGGAGTACGAGGCGCTCTACCGGCGGATGCTCACGCGCCGACGCGACGCCCTCGCGCCTCGCGGGTAAGCCCAAGGCGATGAAGCGAGACTCGGATGCGTTCCCATGGCTTCGGCAGGTGCTGTCCCGTCGTCACCTTCCAGAGGAAGGAGAGATGCCCGTCCCAGGCCTTAATGCCGATTCGGCTCAGCCGGAAGGGGTCGGAACCCGCTCCGTTGCGGCCCGGGGTGGTCGTATACGCAGCCCGATAGCCCGCCGATTCGGCTGCGTGGCGCGAGGGGGCATCGTGACTCCCGTGTGGGTAGGCGAGGATGGGGACGGCCCGTGGGACGCGGCGCTCGAGCTCGGCGAGCGATCCCCCGAGCTCGTCCTCGAGCCGCTCCGGCGGAAGCCCCGCGAGGTCGGCGTGGGTCTTCGTGTGTGAGCCCACCGCGACGCCCCGAGTCGCCGCTCCCACGAGTTCTTCCCAGGGGGCAAGCGGTGCGTCCGGCGCCCAGGGAGCTCGTCCCCCTACGAGGCTCGTCATCGCGAAGAGCTGTGATCGATGCCCCTCGGCCGCGACCAGGGCGCGCACGGCGTCCAGGAACCCATCGTCTGAGGTGATGACGTAGCTGCGCCGCGGCAGCAGGGTCCCAGGATCAGAATGGAAGGCAAGCAGCTCATCCGGCCCCAGGGCGTGAAAGCGCAGACGGCGGAGGACCCGCAGCTGCGCGGCGAACAGCCGTGGCGAGAGGCTGAGCCGCTCGTCCTCCGGCTTGCCCGAGATTTGGTGGTAGGAGAGCACGACGTAGGAACTCCTGGTCAGCCGGTCCAGCTCGCGCGCGGTCGCCGCCGAGCGAACGCCCGACCAGAAGGCGGCTTCGAGACTGAGCTCGAGGCCGCGTATACCGCCGCCCCACGTCGTCGAGAGCCGCATGGGACCAAGGCGATGCGTCAGACGACGCGCGGCGCGGAGCTGCCAGCCAGCCGAGAACCAGCTCCCGATCTGAAGATCCGGCATCAGCTCGGGGGCGGCGCGCATGAGCGCAACCGACGAGGCCCCTCGCTCCCGGCAGAAGCCGATCAGCTCGTGGCGCGACATCTCAAGCGGTTCGCTCCACGCGATCTGGCCACCCTCACGACGCAACCTCGCGGCGACCGCCTCCGCCTGCGCCGCTCCCGCGGGGAGTCCGCGGGATGCCGCGCTAAGGGCATCTGGGGAACCGGAGATACGCGCGACGATGGCAGCCCGGCGCTCGAGGAGCTTCGCGAGAGGGGTGCCTCGCTTGCCCACGACCGAATGTGCGACGATCGACTGGTTCAGGGGTGCCGTCTCTCAGCAGCTACGTTCGCGCACACGAGGCAGACATGGTGACGTGGTCGCGCCGGATGCGCGCGCGCCCCGGCAGAACGGCGACGCTGCGGTTCCGCGGTATCGGAGGCCAGGAGTGACCCGCTTCCTCGTCCCCCCGGCGACGCCGGCAGTCGGGCCCGGGCGCCGGCCGACGTTCTCGGTGCTGATTGCGGTGTACAACGCCGCAGACGTCATCGGCGAGGCGATCGAGTCCGCCCTGCAGCAGACCCTTCCTCCATTCGAGGTGGTGGTCTGCGACGACGGCTCGACGGATGGGCTCGACACCGCCCTGGAGCCCTACCGTGACCGGATCGTGCTGCTCCGCAAGGAGCACGGGGGCGAGGGATCGGCGAAGAACGCGGCCGCGGCGGCCGCCTCCGGTGAGTTCGTCGTAATCCTCGATGCGGACGATATCTTCCTCCCGACGCGTCTGGAGGCTCTGGCCGAACTCGCGGTCGCCCGGCCCGACCTCGACATCCTCACGACTGACGCCTACCTGACGGTGGATGGCCAGGTGGTTCGTCGCTGCTACGAAGCCGGCTGGACGTTTCCGATTCGAGAGCAGCGTAGGGAGATCTTGCGGAGGAACTTCATATTCGGGCTGGCGGCCGTACGGCGCGATCTACTGGTTGCCGACGGTGGGTTCGACGAGGAAATCCTCTGGACGACCGACTGGGATCGCTGGCTGCGGCTGGTGCTCCAGGGTTCGCGTGCAGGCGCGGTGGCGGAGCCGCTCGCGCTGTACCGTCTACGCGAGACGAGTCTCTCGGCGCAGCGTGACGACCTAGCGCGCGGCAAGATCGCGACGCTGGAGAAAGCGCGCGTCAATGCGGCCCTGCGGGGCGATGAGCGGATCGTGGTCGACAAAGCGCTCGGCGGCTACAGCCGTGAGCTCGCGCTCGCCGAGCTGCGACAGTCGCTGGCCCGGCGCGAACCTGGCGTGCGCCTCCGCGCGCTCGGATTGGCACGGCAACCCGGGCTCGCGTTGCGCCAGAGAGCCTCGACCGCCGCGGCGGCACTGGCGCCAGGCATGGTCGGTCGCAGGGAGCGCTCTCGGGCGGAGCGCTTCTGGACCGGAGCCGGCGGCATCCGGGTGGACCGGCGTGAAGCCGCACGGGGAGGGCGACGACGCCTACGCGTGGCGATGTATACGGATGCGATCGAGATCGGCGGGGCTGAGCGAAGCCTGGCCAATCTGGTGGGCGCGCTCACCCCCCGCATTGAGGTCTCGGTATTGGGCGTCCGGCAGGCGGTGGTCGATGAGATCGCAGCCGGCCGGGCGGATGCGCGGACAGTCGTTCTCCCCTTCGTCACGAGCAGGCGGGACGTGCGCGCGGTCTGGGCGCACCTGCGGGCGCTGATCGCCCTGCGCCCCGACGTCTTTCACGCGAACCTGATCAGCCCGTGGTCCTCGCTGATGGCGACCTTCCTCGCCCTCGCCCTTCCGCGCGTGCGGGTGGTCGCCGTTGAGCAATTGCCCTCTCCGCCCATGACCGAAGAGCAGCGACGACTCAAGCGCCTTGTGTCGCGGCGGCTGTCGGCCCACATTGCCGTGAGCGAGCGCTCGGCGAGAGAGATCGAGGACATCGTCGGCCTGCCGTCAGGCTCGGTCAGGACGATCTACAACGGGGTGCCGGACAGCGATCTGCCGTCCCGGCGCGCCCCGTCGGAGGCCACCCCGGTCGTCGGGGCGCTCGGAAGGCTGGAGCCCCAGAAGGGATTTGACGTCCTTATCCGCGCGCTTCAGCGCCTGCCTGAGGCAACCGCCGTCGTCGCCGGCGACGGCGGCGAGCGAGGTTCCCTGGAGGAGCTGGCCGCAAGTCTCGGTGTCGGCGGGCGCCTCCGCTTCGCGGGCTGGTCCGACGACCCGACCGGATTCCTTCAGACGATCGACGTCCTGGTCCTGCCATCTCGCTTCGAGGGCTTCCCGCTGGCCGTGGTCGAGGCGATGCTCGCCGAGCTGCCAGTCGTGGCGAGCGATGTCGGGGGGGTCCGGGAGGCGGTGCTCCATGGCCAGACGGGGATCCTCGTTCCACCGGACGACACGGAGGCGCTCGCGGGCGCTCTGGAGCACCTGCTCGCGGACCCGCAGCTCCGGCGAGCCATGGGCATGCGCGGCCGGACACTTGCGCTCGAGCGGTACACCGCCACGGCAATGGCTCAGAGCTTCGAGTCGCTGTACTACGAGATCTGCTCGTGAGCCTACGCCGGATCGACGTGCGCTTCCTGCTGCCGCGGGCACCTCAGACGGCGCTCGTCCTGGGCGACCTCAGTGGGTGGCGCGAAGGCCTCGCCGAGGTTGGTGTCGAACTACTCACCGCCGATGGCCACGAGGCGGCCGACCTGGTGGTCGCGCCGGCCACTTTGGCGAGCAGGGCGCTCGCCAGCGGTGCTGAGATGATCGTGCTCGAGGGCAGGATGAAACTCCCACCGGGAGCGGATGCTCGCTCGGTTCAACGCCTGCTGGCTCGACCGAGCGTCCACGAACCCGCGCTGCTGCTCCCCGTGGACGATCCGATCAGCTCGAGCTATGCGGTGGAGCGCTGGAGTGTTATGGACCGGCGCTGGAAGAAGGCCCGCGTGCTCATTGCCCTGGAGCTGCTCCGCCGGGGTCGCTTCCCCAGCCTCGGCGCCTCCGTGACGGTCGCTGTCCGCCGGGCCCGACCGCCATACCTCGTGGCTGCCGCGCAGGACCATTTGGACCTGCCCCAGGGAGTGAGAGCGCTGCTCGCCCTCGGGATGGGTGACGCGCTCAGCCGCAACATCTTCCACATCTTCCCCCAGGGATCCCCGCAGCCGGCCTGGGTGCTCAAGTTTGCCCGCGTGCCGGGCTACGCCGAGCCGTTCGAGCGGGACGAGCGCGGCCTGGACATGGCGGCACACGCCGGCGGGCCGGTGGCCGCCCGTGCACCCCGTTTGATCGGGCGCTTCGATCATGACGGCACTCACGCCTCGCTCGAAACGGCGGCACCGGGCATTCGGCTTCGCGACCTCCTGCTGAGGCCCGGCCACCACGAGCTGAAGATCAAGCACCTCGGCAGGGTGGCCGACTGGATCCTCGACCTCGCCAGATCGACCTCCACCGGGCCGGAGGGCCTCGCCGACGAGCGCCGCAGGCTCGACGAGGAGGTGGTGCCGCGCTGGCGCGTGTCCGGGGCGAGCCCGGATCTCGTCGCGTCGCTCCCCCCTCTGCCGGCGGTCATCCAGCACAACGATCTCGGCTCGTGGAACATCGTGGTCGACCCGGGCGACTTCACCGTCCTTGACTGGGAGTCGGCACGAGAGCGGGGCCTGCCGCTCTGGGACCTCTTCTATTTCCTGGCGGATGCGCTCGCCATGCTCGACGGGAGCACAAGCGGCGACGAGCGCCACGTGCACACCATGCGGCTGTTCCGCGGCGAACTGCCGTCGTCGGCCATCCTTTTCGCGTGGGTCCGTCGCGCCGTCGCAGCGCTCGACGTGCCGGTCGAAGCCGTGGGGAAGATCGCCACGCTCTGCTGGCTGCACCACTCGCTCTCCCACGTGCACCGGAGCGGCCTGCTCGCCTCTTACACCGATGGTTCGGAAGGGCCCATACACGGGACCGAGCACGTCGCGGGGGCGTGGCTGGCGGATCCCTTTCTGGGGGAGGGGTGGGATCGGTGGCGAGAGGGCACGGCCCGGCACGGCGCTCGCTAGCGCCCGGCAACCGTCCCGACCTGAACGAACCGCCGATAGCCTGTCTTCGTGCCAGCCTCCCGAAGCCAGCCCCTGGGACTCGATCCCGGGGGAGGATTGCGAAGGCAGGCTCCGCAGGCCGGATTACGCGGTCTGCTGGCGTGGCTTCGCTCAACGGTCGATCTGCTGGCCAGCCTCAGCGCCTCGGATCTTCGCGCGCGGCACGGGCGTGGGCCGATGCTCGTTGTGCGCTGGCTGGCCGAGCCGTTTGCCCTCGTCGGCGTCTATCTCGTCCTGACCGCGGTGGTGCTCGACCGCTCGGAGCCCGCCGCCGGCTTGTCGCTCGCATGCGCGGTGGTGCCATTCCAGCTTGTCATGCTCTCCGTCACGAACGCGATCACGGCGGTCAGCGTGCGGAAGGCGATTGTCACCAACATGGGGTTTCGACGCGCTCTGATCCCGCTCTCGTCCGTGATCACGGAGTCGGCGTCGTTTCTCGCGAGCTTCGGGATCATCGCGACGATGATGGCGGTCTACGGCGTGGCGCCCACGGTGGCCCTCCTCTGGCTGCCGCTGGTAGTTCTCGTCAGCATCGTGTTGGCCGCCGGATTCGCCTATCCGGCGTCGCTCTTCGGACTCTGGTTCTGGGAGATGAGCCCGTTCGGGATCAGCCTGGTGCGCGTTCTGTTCTTCATCGGCCCCGGGCTCGTCCCGCTCTCCGAGACGAGCGAGGGAGCGAGCGACTATCTGCGCCTGAATCCCCTCACGGGTCTCTTCGAGGCCTTTCGGGACCTCTTCCTCTACGGCCAGAGTCCGGCCGCCTGGAGTCTGCTCTACCCGCTCGCCTTTGGCTTGATTCTGCTCGCGCTGTTCGTTCCCCTCTACAGGCGCGACCAGCGCGAGTTCGCGAAGGTGGTCGATTGATCGCGGCGCGTGGTGTGGGCGTCCGCTTTCTGTTCGATCGCCAGCGGCGAGTGGTCACGAGCGCCGCCGCGCGACTCCGCCGTGCCGGGTCGCAGGAGTGGGGGCTGCGAGACGTGAGCTTCACGATCGACCCCGGCGAGGGCGTGGCCCTACTCGGGCCGAGCGGCTCCGGGAAGACATCGCTACTCCGGCTCATCGCGGGCATTTACGAGCCCGACGAGGGGGAGATCGAGATCGGCGGAAACGTCGCGTCCCTGCTCTCGATCGAGGCAGGCCTCCTGTCAACGCTCACGGGCCGGGAGAACGCTCTGCATCTGGGGGTCTTGGCCGGGCTGTCCCGGGCGCAGTCGCGGGCGGCGCTGGACGAGGTCAAGGAGCGCAGCGGGCTCGAGGAGTACTTCGAAAGGCCGGTATCCAGCTTCTCTCAGGGGATGCGGGCACGGCTCGGCTTCGCGGTGGCCGACGAAACGGAACCGCGCGTGATGCTCCTGGACGAGGTTCACGAGGCGCTCGACCACGAGTACCGCGAGATCCTGGAAGAGCGTGCTCGGGATCTCGTCATGAGGGGTGGCGTGGTCATCGCCGCCGGTCACGACCACCCGATGCTCGATCGCCTCTGCGACCGCGCGCTCTACTTCTCGCACGGGAGGCTCAGAGCCCAGGGTCCCTTCGCAGACGTGCAAGCGGAGTATCTCGCTGAATTGCCAGCGCACTGAGAGCGGCCCTCACGGGTTCCCGGAACGGCTGCGTTGGAGGCTCCGGCGAGCGCTGATTCGAACGCCTGCCGGCAGGCGTCTCTGGTGGCGCTCTCGCGGCAGGGGCCACGAGCTCGACTTCTGGACGTCCTGGCTGGCGACGGAGGGCGCCGGAGATTGGAGCGAGGACTACGCGAGAAGGCTGACCGCCGCGCCGTTGATCGAGGATCCGCTGGTGACGGGCTGGCTCGACGGCATCGACCGTGTCGACCTCAGAATCATCGATGTGGGCGCAGGACCGGTCAGCAAGCTCGGGATCCGCTATCCGGGAAAGTCGATCGAGGTCGTGCCCGTTGATCCACTCGCCCAGCAATACGAGCGCCTGTTGCGGCGCTTCGGCGTCGAGCCGCCGGTTCGCACCATCGAGGCTCATGGCGAGCATCTGCTCAGCCGGTTCGCCCCGGCCAGCTTCGATATCGCCTACGCGGTAAACGCAGTCGACCACAGTTATGACCCAATGCGAATCATCCAGAACATGCTCGCGCTCGTGCGCCCGGATGGCGTGGTGCTCTTACGGCATCGACTCAACGAGGGCGAGCACGAGCGGTACGTCGGCCTCCACCAGTGGAACTTCGACGTCCGGGGCGGCGATCTCGTCATCTGGAACCACGTGGTGTCTCACAGCGTTCGGAGGGCCCTGGACGCCAGGGCCGACGTCACGGCGTGGATCGAGGACGATGTGGCGCTCGCCCGCGTCAGGCCGCGGCCACGCGTGGCACCGACGCGATAGGCAGTCACCCTGCGGGCTCGCGGAGCTTCCACAGCGTCTGATCGCGCCCCGGATCCCGCCACAACGCCCTTGCGGGACGATCCGGGTGCTCCCTCGTCCAGTCCGATGAGCTGAACACGAACCGCGACGGCGGTGGCTGGCTTCGCCCGTCGAAGGCAGCGAAACGCGCGTGGGGAAGCCACCACTGGTAGACGAAGAAGCTCACACCATCGTCATGCGCGCGGTCGTAGGCGATGACCTTGGCGCCGGCTTTGTCCGCTGCGGCTTCGGGGCTTGTCCAGCTCGCCGGGTAGATGTCGCGTTGGCTGGGCAGGATCCAGGTGCCCTCGTAGGCGGTGGTTGGCAGGAAGAGCAGGAGTAGCACTGGGCCGGTGGCGTACGGCCACCTACGCGCGACCGCGACGAGCACGCCGGCGGCGGCCGCCGCCACGATCGCCGCGCCCACCAGGGACGACGGGACGAGCTCCCGCGTGAGGAACGGCAGACTCCCCACGTTCCAGCGGACGACGCGCTCCGGCACGTCGGCAAAGGCGCGCAAGACTGCCACGACAAGCGTGAGCGACGCCAGGATCGCGAACACGTAGCTGAGCCTGGGCGGTGCTCTTCGCGTGGCGAGGCGCGCGACTCCGATGGCGAGCAGTGGCGGGACCACGGGCTCGACGTAGCGACCGTAGATGAGCATGTCGGGGCGCCAAACCTCGGTGAAGGACACGGCCGACACAATGAGCAGCCCGGTCGTCGCCCCGAGCAGAAGCGCAAGCACGAGGTCAGGTACGTCGGCCTCACCCCGCGCAGACCGGCGCACCGCGCGCGCAGCGTCGGTGACGACCAACAGCAGGACGACGCCAAGGGAGGCGACCGCCACGTACCAGGCTTGGCCGACGAGGCTCCGCAATGCGGACAGCGCTCCGTCCAGGTCTGTGAGGCCGGAGAGTCGCTCTCCTGCCTCGTCGACGTGGCGCCCCCCGTAGTTGCGGTCGGTGAGGAAGTCGTTGAGGACCCGCTGCGAAACCCACGCAGCGACCAGGATCCCCAGCCCCAGCGCGACGGGCAGGATCGTTAGTCGGCGCCGCACTCTCAACCCGACGAGCGCCGCCGCGGTCAGAACGACTACCACGAGCATGCGGCCATGCACGATCCAGAGCGCCCCGGCAGCGACTCCTACCGCCATGGCCCAGCCCGCTCGGGACCCGTCGCGTTCGGCCTTGAACAGAAGTCCGAAGGCAACCAGCCAGGCAACGGTAAGCGGGAACAGGAGGGTTTCCGCCAGCACCACTTCGGACAACGTCGTGACGGTCGGGAAGCTGGCGGCGGCGAAGGCGGGCCACACCGCCACGCGCGGGGAGACCTCGAAGCAGCGAGTGAGTAGGAGGTACAGCAACGGGAACAGCGCGGCGGCGAGCGCGGCATTCAGGCCCAGCGCCAACCGGTAGGTGACCTCAGGGTCGCCGCTCAGCCAAAACAGTGGGGCGACGAGGAGCGATGACCCGCCTCGGTAGAACGGCGCGTTCGCCATATCCCCGGGCAGGCCCCCCGCGAGTACCCGTGCATTCAGTAGGTAGCCGATCTCGTCGGCTATGACCACGGGTCCCGCCCGCGGTGCGCTCAAGGCCAAGCGCACGACGAGAAGCAGCGCGGTCCCACCGGCGAGCTGGAGCTTGAGCCTGCCGGAGTCGCGAGCCCGCCCCTGCCGATCTCGTCCTCCGACCGATCGCTCGGCCGCACCACGGCTCGACCCAGTCAAGAGACCACCGCGCAAACGGGAACATGAGCAGCCACGATCGCCGGACGCCGAATGACTCGTCCGGCTGCGCGCACGTCTTGCGCGTTCGCAGATCCTTCGCTGTCCGGAAGGTCAGCGCGGGGAGACGAGCGCATTGCCCACCTCCGGCCCCAGTCGCAAGCGTCTCGAGACGGCATCGACGAAGACCGCCCTCCCGTAGCGCGCGCCCTGGGCTCGTCCGTAACCGTCTCCCACTGGCGAAGCGAAGGGATAGAGACCCGACCCTGTGCAGGCAAACCGGGTGCCCTTCACGATCGGGTAGGCCGTGATGGTGTGGTCGCTCCACACCAGCTTGACCGCTGAGGAGAGGTCCCAGGTCTGGGAGAAGACAACCACACCTGGCGAAACCTGAGCCGGAAATCCATAGACGTACAAGACCCTGCCGTGTGAGGGCCGCGACACCGTCGTGCGGAGAGCGGCCAGGACGCGATCCTGCAGGACCGTCGCGCGATCCCAGCGGCTGATGTCAGTACGCACCTGGGACGCAAGCCGAACGTCACCGCCGCTGCGATGACCGCCGTCATCACGAGCGCCGGGGCCCTTGCGGCTTCACGCCGCGGAGCGACGATCAGGGCGGCCGCCGCCGCGAATGCGTACACGAGCGCGGTCAACGGCAAAGCCACGGCGATGTTGCCGCGGTTCCCATAGCCCGAGCCGAGCGGATACAGCCCGCTTCCCACGAACGGCGCGAACGCGGCGCCGAGCTCGACCGACGCCACCACGGCCACCACCAGCCATCGCCGCAAATCGCGCCGCGCCGCAGGATCCGAGGGCAGGCCCCGCGCGACGAGGGACACCACCACGGCCAACGCAAAGAGCGCCGGCACGAGCCCTGGGCCATCCGTACTCATGGCGTGACCGACCAGCGTCAGAGCCTCACGAGTGAACGACGGCAGATCGCTGGCCATGGATCGGACCGACGGTGTCTCGCGAACGCCGGCGGTCGCGTTCGCCGCCCAGGCCAGCACGATTGCCGAGATCAGGATGTCGGCCAGCCATCGTGGCCAGACTGAGCGCCAAGCTCCGCGCGCAAGCACTAGATACAGGAGCCCCGACGTGAGCACCAGCCCGGCGACCGCCTCATACGTCAACAGGGCCGCGCCGTAGAGCGACATCGCAACCGCGTGGACCACGGCCGCCCGTTTCCCTCGCAGGCGCATGCCGCCCAAGGCCGTGGACGCGCCCGCCAGATACAACACAACCGACAGCTGGTTGAAGCCGGCAATGCTCCACAATCGGACCGCATCTGACCAGGGGAACACGAGCGCGAGGGCCGCGATCATGATCGAGTGGAATGACTCGAGCCCGAGCACGCGTAACAGCGCGAAGAAGGCGGTTGAAACGAGTACACCCGGAGCGACGGCCAGGCCGATGTGCAGCGCGGCATTCGAACCGAACGCCGCGTAAGGAAGGGGCAGCGCCCACGCCAGCAACGGCCTACCGCCGACGGCGTGGCGCACCTCCTCGACGGCATGGACGTAGCCCGGCGGCGGCCCGAGGCGGTAAGTGGCAGCCAACCACCAATCGTCGTTGTAGAAGCCGCCGTTGCGCACGTTCGGGCCGAACACCACCGCCCCAAGCAAGGCCAGGACCCCCAGTGCCAGGAGGAACTTACCTGGACGCAGCGACCCAGCTGCAACCAGTCGTCGCCATACCCCGGCGCCGCGCACCCGCCACGCCCAGCCCAGCTCCGACATCGCGTCGCGACCTTACTGACCGCGAGTCCTCCCCGCGCCGGGTGTTCTGCGGTCTCGTGGGCACCCGGCTTGGGGCAACCGAGTGCGGAATACCATGCCAGCGTTCCTACGAGATCACTCGGAGAGCCGGCAGGGGCCTGAGTCGTGTCCGAAAAACGCAACAGGATCAGCGTCGTCATCCCGACGCATCAACGGAGAGAAGTGGTCCTTGCCTCCGTTCGGGCCCTAGCGGACCAGGAGGATGCCGGTCGATTCGAGGTGATCGTGGTCGTCGATGGATCCAATGACGGCTCTGCCGTAGCGCTGCGCGAGCTCGAAACGCCCTTTTCGCTCACGGTGCTCGAGCAGGCCGACCGCGCCGGGGCCGCCGCCGCGCGCAACCGGGGTGCCGCCGTGGCGCGCGGAGAGCTCCTCCTCTTCCTCGACGACGACATGGAGGCACATCCACGACTCCTCGCCGAACACGAGCGCTCCCATCGCGAGGGCGCCGACGTCGTGCTGGGGCACATCCCACTGCACCCCGAGTCGCCGGCGAGCTTCCTGGCGGCGGCTGTCGGCTCCTGGGCCGAGCGCCGGCGGGAACGGATCGAAGGAAACGGACGCCTCGAGCCGGACGACCTGCTCACGGGCCAGTTGTCATTGCGACGCGAGACATTCGAACTGCTCGGCGGGTTCGACAGCTCGTTCACCCGCGGTGGCACATTCGGAGGCGAAGACCTCGACTTCGGGTGGCGCCTGATCGCGGCTGAGTGCGATGTGGCGTTCAATCCAGACGCCATCGCGTGGCAGCAGTACGTGGTGACGCCTCGCCAGTACCTCCGCCAATGGCGCGACGCAGGGGGAGGAGACGTGCTGCTGGCGCGCAAGCACCCCGATCGGGCCGATCACGTCTTCCATAGACGGCAGACCATCTCCGATCGGCTCGTGTTGCGGTGGATCCGGTGGCCGCTTCGGGAGCTCGTCCTGGCGCTGGCGCGCATTCGGCCGCAGAGCTCGAGGGTCGCGCGCTGGTTCTTCCGGGTGCGGAACGTCGAGTATTTTCAGGGCATCCACGCCGCGGGAGGGATCCCGCGGCCGAGAGCCGTTCGGGTCCTGTGTTACCACTCGATCTCGGATCTGGCCGGTGCCGAGGTGGTTGAGCCCTATGGCATCCCACCCGGGCGCTTCCGTCGCGAGCTCGAACTGCTCGATCGGCACTTCCGCGTCATCGGCGCCGATGAGTTCGGCCGCTTTCTCCGGGGCGCCGGCGTACCGAGGCGAGCCGTTCTCCTCACGTTCGACGACTGCTTCCGAGATCTCCTGGAACAGGCGCTCCCGGCGCTTCGGGAGCGGCAAATGCCGGCGATCGCCTTTGCCGTCACCGGGCGTCTCGGGGGCGAGAACGACTGGGACGCACACCTGGGTGCGCCCAGGCTGCGCCTGCTCGATGCGGGCGGACTGCGCGAACTCGCGCAAGCCGGGATCGCCGTCGAATCGCACTCGCGGACGCACCGCGTGCTCAATCGCGCGTCCGCGGAGGAGCTATCAGAGGAGGTCAACGGATCGATCGCCGACCTGGAGTCGCTCGGACTGGGACACCCGTCGTTCCTTGCCTATCCCCATGGCGAGCATGATCTGGAAGTTAGGCGAGCGGCGGCCGCCGCAGGCCTGGCGGGCGCCTTCACCGTCGAGCCCGGCCCGGCCCGCCCGGGCCAGGATCCCTTCGCGATCCCGAGGAACGAGATCCTGCGGCGCGACATCGGCTGGCGATTCCTCTGGAAAGTCGTCAGGGCGGGACGGTGAGCGCGTCCCGCAGGTCGTTCCTCGCACCTCCAGCGGCGCACACCAGCGCTCGGCCGCCCCCGACATTCTCGGTGATCATCGCCGCCTATCAGGCCGCCGACACGATCGGAGGGGCCGTGGGATCCGCGCTCGATCAGACGACGGCTCCGAGTGAGGTGATCGTCTGCGACGACGGCTCGACCGACGACCTGGAGGGTGCGTTGGCGCCCTTTCGTGAGCGCGTCGTCCTTTTGCGGCAACCGAATGGGGGGGCTGCCTCGGCGCGGAACCGCGCGTTACGCGCCGCCTCGGGCGAGTTCGTAGCGTCGCTCGACAGCGACGATGTCTTGCTACCCGAGTATCTCGAGGCGCTCGGCGAGCTCGCGAGCGCGCGCCCCGACCTCGACCTGCTCTCGACCGACGCCTATTTCGACGTCGCGGGAGAAGTCGTCGGGCGCTTCTACAAGGAGAATCGGTTTGCGACCGAGGACCAGCGGACGGCGATCCTGACCGGGTGCTTTGTAGGCTGGCCGGCGGTTCGCCGCGAGCGGTTCGTCGCGTTGGGCGGGTTCCACGAGTCGCTCAAGATCGCGTACGACTGGGATGCATGGATCCGCCTCATCCTCGCGGGGGGCCGCGCGGGCCTCGTCACCGAGCCTCTCCTCCGGTACCGCCTGCGGCCCGGGAGCCTCAGCGCTGACAGAGTGCGCTCGCTCCGAGAGCGGGTAACGGTGCTCGACCGGACCTTGGCGAACCCCAACCTGCGTCCGGAAGAGGCACAGAAGCTCCAGTCCGCTCGGCGCGAAGCGGCGACCCGGGCCCTGGCCGAGGAGGCCGGAGCCGGGACCCCTAGGCGCGTATGGGCCTCGAGGGGTACGAGGCTCAACACCCTCCCACGGCTGCTCGAGAAAGAGGTTGGTGTCGACTATCTGGGCAGGCCGGTGTCCCTACGTGAGGCTGCCCGCAGGCGCGCCAGGCGGATCCGCCGACCCCGGGCGCTGGCGCTTCGTCGTACCAGGCCGCTGAGCGAGCGCTGGGGCACCGACCGCGGAACGCCGATCGACCGCTACTACATCGAGCGTTTCCTCGCCCGGAATCGCCACGCCATCCAGGGAAGCGTTCTCGAGATCAAGCAGTCGGTATACACGGACCGGTTCGGCAGCGGTGTCGGCGAGCGCCACGTGCTCGACTCGGATGCGACCAACGAGCGGGCGACCATCGTCACTGACCTGGCACGCGCCGATGCGGTTGCCTCCAACTCGTTTGACTGTTTCATCCTCACTCAGACTCTGCAGTTCATTTATGACCTGCACTCTGCCGTGACGCATTGCCACCGAATCCTGCGCCCGGGCGGTGTGCTGCTCTGCACCATGCCGAGCGTCTCGCGTATCGAACCAGGCTCGCTGGAGGAGGAGTACTGGCGCTTCACCGGCGCCTCCTGCACACGCCTCTTCGGGGGGATATTCGGAGCCGGCAACATCGAAGTCAGAGCGCACGGGAACGTCCTCACCTCGATCGCGTTTCTGACTGGGCTTGCACAGGAAGAGCTGCGGGGACGACAGCTCGATCACGATGACGACTATTTCCCGCTGCTCGTGACCGTTCGGGCGCATAAAGCCGTGGAAGGCGCTTAGGCTTGCGGCGCGCAACTCATCCGAACGCTCACTCGGATTTAGCGGCCCGGGCGGCGGCCCGAGCACGGTGGCGCCTGGAACAGCTCCGAAAGCGCAAGAACCGCCTCATCCGCCCCCGCTGGCTCGCGCTCCACCGCACAAGACCGCTCTGTGACCGCTGGGGTGCTGACCGGGGTCAGCCCGTGGACCGTCACTACATCAATCGCTTTCTCATGGAGAACCGGAGGTCGATCCGCGGGAAGGTGCTGGAGATCCAGCAGCCGGAGTACACGAACCGGTTCGGAGTAGCCGTGGAAGAACGGCACGTGCTCGACATCGACGCGGCGAACGAGCGCGCCACGATAGTGGCGGATCTCGCACACGCCGAAGCCGTGCCCGCCGACTCGTTCGACTGTTTCATCCTGCTGCAGACGCTGCACTATGTCTTCGACCCGCGGGCGGCGATCTCGCACGCCCGTCGCATTCTACGCCCGGGAGGTGTGCTCCTCTGCACGGTTCCCTGTGTCTCCCGGATCGAGCCCGGATCCCTCGACCGCGAGCATTGGCGCTTCACCCCCGCTTCCTGCCGCCGCCTTTTCGGAGATGCCTTCGGGCATGAAAACATCGTCGTCCGGGCCCGCGGGAACGTCCTGACCTCCATCGCGCTGCTGGCCGGCATCGCAGGCGAGGAGTTCCGCCGCGATCAGCTCGACGAGGACGATGAGTACTTCCCGCTCATCGTGACCGTTCGCGCAGAGAAGGCCGTCAGGAGCGTCTAGTGGCAAGGTCGATCATCGGGATCCCCGGACGCGTGCGCGAGCGAACAGACGCTCTCGGCAAGCGCAAGAACCGGCTCGTTCGTCCACGCTGGCTGGCCCTCCGCCGGACGAAGCCGCTGAGCGACATCTGGGGGGCCGACCGGGGAACGCCGATCGACCGCTACTACATCGAGCGCTTTCTCCATCAAAACCGCCAAACCATCCGCGGAGATGTGCTCGAGGTCAAGCATCCGATGTACACGGACCGCTTCGGGGTCGGGGTGCGAACACGGAGCGTGCTCGACATCGACCCGGCGAACGAACGCGCGAACTTTGTGGCCGACCTCGCCCAAGCCGACTCGGTACCCGACCGCTCGTTCGACTGCTTCATCCTCACACAGACGCTGCAGTATGTGTACGACGTGCGAGCTGCCGTCTCGCATTGCAATCGCATCCTGCGCCCAGGCGGCGTGCTGCTGTGCACCGTGCCGTCGGTGTCTGGAATCGACCCCGGCTCCCTGGAGAACGAGTATTGGCGGTTCACCGCCGCGTCGTGCAGCCGCCTTTTCGGTGACGCGTTCGACGGCGCCGTGGCAGTCAAATCGCACGGCAACGTCCTCACCTGTGCATCCTTCCTGGCGGGGATCGCGGCCGAGGAGCTCCGGGAACGGCGGCTCAATCGCGACGACGACTACTTCCCGCTGCTCTTGACCGTGCGCGCAGAGAGGGCTGCGTGAGCGGTTCGAAGTACGTCATCGTGAACGCCGACGACTTCGGCTTCAGCTCGGGCATCAATCGCGGGATAGTCGAGGCGCACGAGCGGGGCATCGTCACGAGCGCGAGCTTGATGGTCGATCGGCCCGCGGCTGAGGATGCCGCCGCCTACGCGCGGCGGCATCCCGAGCTCGGGGTCGGTCTGCACATCGAGCTCCCCAAACCACAGCGACGCTCAGGGCCCCTTCGCCGTCCCACGTCCTCGAAGACGAGGTTGGCCGACGTGGTGACGATGGAGGTCCGCCGGCAGCTCGACCGGTTTCGCGATCTCCTGGGACGCGATCCGACGCACGTCGACTCGCACCGGCACCGTCATCGGCACGAGCCGGCGCGATCCGTTGTGGCCACGGTCGCCCGGGGGCTCGGAGTCCCGGCGCGCGAGCTCGGCGCCACGGTTCGCCATTGCGGCGACTTCTATGGCCAGACCTACGGGCGCATCTACTCGACGCGGCCCAATCACGAGGCGGTCAGCGTCGACGCTCTCGTCCGTCTGCTCCAAGGGCTACCCCTTGGTGTGACCGAGCTCTGTTGCCATCCCGGGTACCCGGGAGATCTCCAGCCCCCGTTCCGCACGGAGCCCTACCGTGAGGAGCGCGCGTTAGAGGTCGAGACGCTGTGCGACGAGCGGGTACGGCTGGAGGTCGAGCGGCTGGGACTTGAGTTGGTGTCGTTTCAGCAACTCTGTGACCACCTTGCGCGTTAGGCGTGGTCGCGCTGTGTGGGTCGCCGTCGGGCTTCTGACCGTCCTCGCGGCCGTCGCGCGCCTTCCGGGGTACGGGGAGAGCCTCTTCGCAGACGAGCTCTTCACCTACGACGCGATCTACGGTCACGGGTTGGCCGACGTGGTCCGCCGGGTGACGACGGGCGGGGGGGAGAACACACCGCCGCTGTACTTCGTGTTCGCTTGGGCGTCGGCCAAGCTCGGCGACCCGACGGTGCTGATACGCCTGCCCTCCCTGCTTCTCGGCACGGCCCTCGTACCACTCGTGTATCTGTTGGGGCAGCGAATGGTCGGCCGCGTGACCGGGCTCGTGGCCGCCGCTTTGACCGCGGCGAGCCCACAGGCTGTGTACTTCTCGACGGAGGCGCGGCCGTACGCGACCTTGATGTTCCTGATCGCGCTGTCCACGCTCATGCTGCTGGTCGCGATCGAGAAGCGGCGGCCGATTTGGTGGATCATCTTCTCGCTGGCATCGATCGCCGCCCTCTACACGCATTACACCGCCCTACCGGTGCTCCTGGTCCAGGGCGCGTGGGCGCTCTGGGCTCACCGGGAGGCGGATCGTCCGATCGTCGTGTCCCACCTCGTGATCGCCGCATCGGTCGTGCCCTGGATTCCCCTGTTGGCCGCGCAGGGCGGAACACAGAACCTCGCATTCATAGAGGCCGTGTTCCCGCTTTCGTTCGGATCGTTCGCGCGTTTCACGGCACGGCTCGTCCCCGGCTACGAAGGGATGGGCATATCCGAAGTCCCTGGTTGGTTCGCGATGTGGATCCTCATCGCCGCCGTGGCCATCGCCCTGATCGGCGCGGTGGTACGGCTTGCAGGCCGTGGTTCCAAGATTCTCGCGGAACGGCCGCCGAAGGGACTGGTGCTCGCCGTTGGGCTCGCGCTCGCCACCCCGGTAGCCATCTTGCTCTACAGCCTGGTCGGTTGGGACATCTACATCCCGCGCCACCTGCTCGCGTCCTTCCCCGCGTTGATGATCGTCCTGGCCTGGCTCTTCACGAGCCTTCCGCGTCCCCTTGCCGGAGTCACGACTCTGCTTGCCCTTTCTGCCCTGACGGTCGGGGTTGTTCGAGCTCACGATCCGGATCGCAACCGGCCGCCGCTCAAGCAGGCGGCTCGCTACATCGATGCGAGAGCGGACCCCGGCGATCCCATCGTCGAGTACGTGTTCCTGAGCTCCCAGGGGTTGTTCACGCGTCACTTGGAGATCAACCTGAAGCGCTCTCACACCCTTTACCAGTGGGGGTTCGTTCCGACGTCCGGGGACTTCTGGAAGAGCGTCGAGGCTGCGCGCCGGATCTTCGTCGTCGAGCCGTGGGGGGATCAGGGCGACCGCAGCCCGCTGCCGGCGGGGCTGGAACGGCGGTTCCGGCTGAGCGAGCTCCGGGTGTGGAGGGGCCGGCCTCCGGTAGCCGTCCTCGAGTTCGTTCGGAGAAGCGGCGAATCCGCGCTACGACGACGTCGCGCGGGCGGGGTGGACGGGTTCTGAATCGTCGCTCCCGCGCGGATCCGCGCGGTTCGCTCGGCTGAACCGCACGCGGCCTCGGCGCTCGACGGTAGGCGGCGCGCCGTGGCCGGCGTCGCGCTCCCCGACGGCCAGAGGACGGGGCGTTCCGAAATAGAACAGGAGCAACCCAACGGGCGCTGACGCGAGGGCGACGACGTTATGGACGACGTGCAGGCCAAGACCGGCGAGCGCAGTACGCGGGCCGCCGCGACGAAGAAGCAAGGAGTAGAACCTCAGGTTGAACCGCAGGAAGCCGGCGGTGAGCAGCGCGGCGAGCCGGCGGTGGCCGGTGGCCGCGGCCCCGAGCGCGCCCGCGCAGGAGGCAGCGCTCAGACGGTGCTGCGTGCTCGCGTTGAGGCGGGCCGCTCCGGGGCCATGTTCGACCAAGAGCCCTATCCAGGGAACCCCACGGTGCAGGAAGTCGGTTACGACCATCGATGAGAGCGGCCAGCTCTTGAGATGGGTGCCCTGGGGATGCTCTGGGCTCACCAAGGCTCCGAATCTTGGTAGAGTCGGGGCATGTCGTCCCGGCCAGGTTCGTGCCGCGCGTGCTCTTGTTGCTGATCGCGGCGGCGGGCTGCGGTGGTGACGGCGGCACCGCGGGGACGGGCGGTGGCGCCGGCGCGGGCGCGACAGGCGGCGCGGGCAGGGGCGGCGCGACCGGGACGGCGGGGACCGGCGGCAGCGCCGGCAGCGCCGGCGCGCCGGCGCGGGCGGAGGCGCGCGGGCGGAGCGCCGCCGGCAGCGCGGGCACGCGGGCAGCGCCGGCAGCGCGGGTCCGGCCGGCGCGGGCGGCGCGCGGAGCGGTGGCGGCGGTGGCAGCGGTGGCAGCGGGGGCAGCGGTGGGAGCGGCCGGCCGGCGGGGGGCGCGGTGGGGCGGCGGCGGCACGGGCGGCGCGGCCGGGCGCGGCGGCGGCTCGGGCACGGGCGGCGGCGCGGGTGCGGCCGGTCGCGGGGGCGGCGGGCGGGACGGGCGGCGCGGCGGGCGGAGGCCGCGGCGAACGCGCGCCGCTCGAGCAGCTCCAGCGCGAGCTTCATCGATCTGCGCTTCGGCATGTTCATCCACTTCGGCATCCTCACGTACACGGGGTCGTGGTCGCAGGCGAACCTGCCGATCAAGCATGTTCAACCCGACCAACCTCGACCCCGGGCAGTGGGCCGACGCGGCGGTCGCCGCGAAGATGAAGTACGGCGTGCTCACCACGCGCCACCACGACGGGTTCGCGCTGTGGCCCAGCGCGGTCGGCACCTTCAACGTCGCGCAACATCCCGTGGCGGAACGGCAAGGGCGACGTCGTGCGCGAGTACGTCGACGCGTTCCGCGCCGCGGGCCTGCTGCCCGGCCTCTACTACTCGGTCTGGGACACCACCGCAGGGCATCGGCAACGGCAGACCATCACGCGCGCGCAGATCGACTACGTCAAGACGCAGCTCACCGAGCTGCTGACCAACTACGGTCCGATCCCCATCCTGGTGTTCGACGGCTGGTCCTGGAAGATGGGCCACAACGGCGATCGCCGTACCAGGAGATCCGCGAGCTGGTGAAGTCGCTGCAGCCGAACTGCCTGATGCTCGATCACACGCACCTGGTCGAGCCCGTGGGACGTCGACATCGTCAGCTTCGAGGAGCCGCAAGGGCGCGTTCGCGCCCGGCCGACAACACCTACCCGGCCACGCAGGGCCAGAAGATCAACGCCAGCGGCGGCAACGACTGGTTCTGGGCGCCCGGACATCGGCGGCCTGATGACGCGTCGCGGACATCGTCGACGGGCACCTGCAGGATGCTCGAGCCGCGGTGGACCAACTTCCTGCTCAACTGCCCGCCCAACCGCGACGGCCTGATGGACGCCGCGATCGTCACGCGGCTGCGCGAGGTCGGGCGCGGCCTGGAGCCCGAACGCGTCGCGCCCGCCGCTGCCGGCGCAGGGCCCGCAGAACGAGCAGCCCGTACACGCCGGTCGCCGCCACCGCGACCAGCGGCACCGCCGCCAACGCGATCGACGGCATGAACGACTACGGGCTACTACACCATGTGGCAGCCGCACGGCGCGCTGCCGCAGTCGGTCACCCTCGACCTCGGGCCAGTCGCGTCCCGACGTCGGCTTCGTCGGCTACGTGCCGCGCTACGTCGCCAACAGGGGCCCAGCACCGACGGCGCGATCACGTCGTACGCGGTGCTCACCAGCACCGACGGCACGACCTTCACCGAGGCCACCACCGGCACCTGGCCGGCCGACGGCAAGATGAAGGTCGCCAGCTTCGGCCCGGTCGCCGCCCGCTACGTCCGCTTCGAGGCGCGCGCCGCCAACGGCGCCAACGCCGCGGCGGTCACCGAGATCACCGTCGGCGCGCGCCGTGGCGCTAGCGCCGCAGGGCTTACCCCGCCGTCACCACGTCGGGCGATAGCCGATCTTGTTGACCGTCCCGGACGCGTCGTCCGACCAGGTCAGCAGGCCGGCGTTGTCGACGCGGATCGACACCGGCCGCACGCCCCAGTCGCCCTGGCGCAAGCCGCCTGCGCCGTCGGACTCGCCGAGGAAGTTCTCCGCCTCCGCCGGTCCCCCGCCGCCCATCTTGAGGCGGATGATGATGCGGCCGACCTGTCCGGACTCGCGGTTCCACGAGCCGTGCGAGGTGACGAACAGGCTGCCGCGCATCTCCGACGGGTAGCCGCCGCCGCGGTACTCGACGATGTCGAGCGGCGCGAGGTGGGCGCCGAGCGCGAACGCGGGCGGGACGACGACGTTCGTGTCCTGGCACTTCGCCTCCGTGAAGCCGCCCGGTCTGATCGGGATCCAGGTGCTGCGTCCCGCGACCCTTCGCCATCGCCGTGTCCATCCAGATCCCCTCGCTCCAGCAGAACGGGTAGCCGTAGTTGCGGCCGGGGCTGGCTGGTGTCGAACAGGTTCACCTCTTCGGCGGGGTTGTCGAAGTGGATGTCGCCGCCGACCATCAGGTTGTCGCGGCCGTTCTCGACGCCCCACATGCGGCCCTTGCTGTCGATGGAGAGGCCGGTCTCGTTGCGCAGGCCGGCGGCGAACAGCTCGCCCGCGCTGGCCGGGTAGCCGCCCGCCGGAACCGCGCCAGCGTCGTAAGCGGCGGATCAGCGCGCGCTGCGTCGGGGAGGCA
The DNA here is from genome assembly GCA_963803245.1 of uncultured Thermoleophilaceae bacterium. Classification (GTDB taxonomy): domain Bacteria; phylum Actinomycetota; class Thermoleophilia; order Solirubrobacterales; family Thermoleophilaceae; genus JACVRW01. The sequence continues at coordinate 172,982 of CAWDLI010000002.1, forward strand.
TGGTCGGGGCGGCCGGCGTGTCGACGTTGCCGGCGCTGCCGACGGTCACGTAGAGGCGGTTCTGCGCGTCGATGACCAGCGTGCGCGCCGCGTGGCCGCCGCCCGGATGGCGTTCACGACGGTCTCCATCGCGCCGCGTGGCGATGCGATCGCCGGACGCGTAAGCCCAGCGGTAGACGTTCGTCGGCGACGACGCGTAGACGTGCGTCGGCGTGATCGCGAGGCCGTGATTGCCGGCGGGCACGCGCGGCGAACGTCGGTGCGCTCTGCCAGCGCCGGAGACGCCGTCGCCGTTGGCGTCGAACAGCACCATGGATCTGCGCGGTGGTGGCGACGAAGATGTCGCCGTTGGGCGCGACGGCGAGCTGGCGCGGCGCGGTCGAGGTTGTCCGCGAAGCGGATCATGCAGTAGTGCGGATCGCCGTGTCCACGCCGTCGACCAGCGCGCTGGCGGGAACGTTGCTGCAGCTGTCGGGCGGTGGCTTGCCCGCGCCGCCGGAGCAGGCGGCGAGCAGCGTGCACGCGAACAACGAGCGACGACGATGGCGCAGTGGCGCTGCATGACGCCTTCCTCCTGGGACGCGATTGTAACGCCGATCGCGCGACGGTTCTGGTGTTCGCGGCCAGGTGCCGCCGCCGACTTGGCCTATTCTCGCGGACATGGCCTGCATGAAAAATCGTTTTCTTATCGTGTAAGCTGGTCGTTTCGTTCCTGGCCACGGGGGCGCTCTTGCAGCTGTCGTGGCACCGCTCCCGCCCGCAACGGAGGCACCGCGGGCACGAGCGGCGGCGGCGGCACCGCGGGGAGCGGCAGCGGCGGCCGCGGGGAGCAGCGCGGGTTGCGGGGAGCGGCAGCGCCGGGAGCGGCAGCGGCGTCGCCGGGAGTGGCAGCGGGGTCGCGGGGAGCGGCAGCGGCGTGGCCGGCAGCGGCGCGGGCGCGGGCAGCGGGTGCCGGCGGCAGCGCCAGCGCCTTGCCGTTCCCGACGCAGGCCTGCCTCGATCGCGCGAACGGGTTGCTCGCGCAGATGACGATGGACGAGAAGGCCGCGCAGACGATCCAGGCCGAGCGCGCCCAGATCACCAACGCGCAGGTGACCCAGTACGGCGTCGGCTCCGTCTACAGCCAGGGCGGCTCGGGGCCGACACCCGAACACGCCGGCCGGCTGGGCCGACGATGATCGACGGCTTCCGCGCGGCCTCGTGCGCGAGCCGCCTCAAGATCCCGATCATCTACGGGCTCGACAGCGTGCACGGCGCTGGGGCCGGTCGCGAGCGCCACCGTGTTCCCGCACAACATCGGGCTCGGCGCCACGCGCGACCCCGCGCTGGTCGAGGAGGTCGGCGCGCGCCGTCGCCGACGAGTCGGCCGGCGTCGGCGCCGACTTCCCGTTCGCGCCGGTCGTCGCGGTGGCGCGCGACGAGCGCTGGGGCCGGACCTACGAGGCGTTCGGCGAGACGGTCGAGCTCGCGTCGGCGATGGGCGTCGCGTTGATCAAGGGGCTGCAGTTCCAGACGGGCGGACGACGATCACGATCCTCGCGCAACGCCAAGCACTACCTCGGCGACGGCGGCACCGCGAACGGCGTGAACGGCGCCCACGTCACGGGCGACGAGGCGGCGCTGCGCGCGCTGCACCTCGAGCCCTATCGGGCGCGGTCAAGGCGCGGCGTCGGGTCGATCATGGCGTCGTACAGCAGCTGGCAGGGCACCGAGATGCACGTCAACAAGGCGATGGTCACCGACGTGCTCAAGGGCGAGCTCGGCTTCGCCGGCTTCGTCGGCTCCGACTACAACGGCTGCTCCCAGGTGGGCGTCAATCCGACGTGAGCGGCATCGCCGGCGCTGCCTCAACGCGGGCGTCGACATGTTCATGATCTTCGGCGGCGGCAGCGGTCACGCCGCAGCCGATCGGTACCGGCACGACGGTCCAGACCACATCCGCCGGCTGGTCACGGGCAACAAGCGTGCCGCAGTCGCGCCTCGACGACGCCGTTCGCCGCATCCTGGCGGTGAAGTGCGAGATGGGCCTGTTCGACAGCGACGGCGTGATCGACACGGCGGCGACGGCGCGCGTCGGATCGGCCGCGCACCGGATGGTCGCGCGGCGCGCGGTGCAGCAGTCGCTGGTCGTGCTGAAGAACGACGGCAACGTGCTGCCGCTCGTCGAAGAGCGCGACGGTGGCGCTGGCGGG
>CAWDLI010000003.1:0-130698 GCA_963803245.1 uncultured Thermoleophilaceae bacterium
CTCCAACGCCCACGGCAGATAGGGACCGAACTGTCTCACGACGTTCTGAACCCAGCTCGCGTACCGCTTTAATGGGCGAACAGCCCAACCCTTGGGACCGACTACAGCCCCAGGATGCGACGAGCCGACATCGAGGTGCCAAACCGGGCCGTCGATGTGGACTCTTGGGCCCGATAAGCCTGTTATCCCCGGAGTACCTTTTATCCGTTGAGCGACGGCGCTTCCACTTGCTACCGCCGGATCACTAAAGCCTGCTTTCGCACCTGCTCGACATGTCTGTCTCACAGTCAAGCTCCCTTGATGCTTTTGCACTCTACGCACGATTTCCAACCGTGCTGAGGGAACCTTTGCGCGCCTCCGTTACATTTTAGGAGGCGACCGCCCCAGTCAAACTACCCGCCTGACACTGTTCACCACCCGGATTCACGGCGTGGTGTTAGAAGCCCAAGACACCAAGGGTGGTATCTCAAGGTTGGCTCCACAGGGACCGCAGTCCCTGCTTCGTAGCCTCCCACCTATCCTGAACGAGGTGCCTCAGACTCCAATATCAGGTTGTAGTAAAGGTTCACGGGGTCTTTCCGTCTTGCCGCGGGTACTCGGCATCTTCACCGAGACTGCGATTTCACCGAGCCCCTCGTTGAGACAGCGCCCAACTCGTTACGCCATTCGTGCAGGTCGGAACTTACCCGACAAGGAATTTCGCTACCTTAGGACGGTTATAGTTACCGCCGCCGTTTACCGGGGCTTAGTTTCGGAGCTTTGCCGGCCGAAGCCAGCTAACCCCTCCACGTAACCTTCCGGCACCGGGCAGGCGTCACCCCCTATACGTCGTCTTGCGACTTAGCAGAGAGCTGTGTTTTTGGTAAACAGTCGGTTGGGCCTATTCACTGCGGCCCCCTCAGGCTCTGCGCGCGAAGCGCTTCACCCTAGCGGGGCGCCCCTTATCCCGAAGTTACGGGGCAATTTTGCCGAGTTCCTTAACGAGGGTTATCTCGATCACCTTAGTATGCTCTACTTGTCTACCTGTGTCGGTTTTGGTACGGGCACGCACGTCCTGCCTAGAGGCTTTTCTTGGAGGTATGGCATCAGGGACTCGCCGGCCTTCCGGCCAGCTGGCATCGCACCTCACCGTAACGGGCTCCCGGATTTACCTGAGAGCCCTGGCTACATGCTTACCCCCGCACAACCGTCGGCGGGTACCCTTAGCCTTCCTCGTCCCCCCATCGGTCGTAACGGACGCGACGTGGTACGGGAATATCAACCCGTTGGCCATCGGCTACGCCTTTCGGCCTCGCCTTAGGTCCCGACTGACCCTGAGCCGAAGAGCGTTGCTCAGGAAACCTTAGACAATCGGTGGAGAGGATTCTCACCTCTCTTTCGTTACTCACGCCGGCATTCTCACTTCCCAGGCCTCCACGGCTGACTTCCGTCGCCGCTTCACTGGCGCTGGGAACGCTCTCCTACCGCGTACGCGAACCCGAAGGAACGCGTACACCCGCAGCTTCGGTGACTGGCTTGAGCCCCGTTACATTTTCCGCGCCCGAACACTTGACCAGTGAGCTGTTACGCACTCTTTCAAGGGTGGCTGCCTCTAAGCCAACCTCCTGGTTGTCTTCGCACTTGGACATCGTTTTCCACTTAGCCAGTACTTAGGGACCTTAGCTGGCGGTCTGGGTTGTTCCCCTCTTGCCTACGAAGTTTATCCCCCGCAAGCTGACTCCCCGGGTACACACTAATGGTCTTCGGAGTTTGCCTGAAGTCGGTAACCTGGTAGGGCCCCTAGTCCAAACAGTGCTCTACGGCCATTAGGCATTGCCGGAGGCTATACCTAAATATATTTCGGAGAGAACCAGATATCTCCGGGCTTGATTAGCCTTTCACTCCGATCCACAGGTCATCCGCCCAGTTTTTAACCTAGGTCGGTTCGGCCCTTCACGGGGTCTTACCCCCGCTTCAGCCTGCCCATGGATAGCTCGCCCGGTTTCGGGTCTACCGCCACTGACTGAATCGCCCTGTTCGGACTCGCTTTCGCTGCGGCTCCGCTCATCGCTTAACCTTGCCAGTGACGAGTAACTCGCCGGCTCGTTATGCAAAAAGCACGCCGTCACACCCGAAGGTGCTCCGACCGCTTGTAGGCACGCGGTTTCAGGTACTATTTCACTCCCCTTCTGGGGTACTTTTCACCTTTCCCTCACGGTACTAGTCCGCTATCGGTCATCAGGGAGTACTTAGCCTTGGAGGGTGGTCCCCCCAGATTCGGACCGCGTTTCACGGGTGCGGTCCTACTCAGGGACATGCTCGAGAGGCCACTTGCTTTCGCCTACGGGACTGTTACCCGCTGTGGTGCCCGTGTTCCACGGATCTTCGGCTAGCAGATGGCTTTGTAACTCCCGCCGGATCGGACACGATCCGGACAGCACGCCCTACAACCCCCGACGGACAACGCGTGTCCGCTTACATTCGCCGGGTTTGGGCTGGATCCCCTTTCGCTCGCCACTACTCGGGGAGTCTCGGTTGATTTCCTTTCCTCGGGGTACTGAGATGTTTCAGTTCCCCCGCTTGCCTCCGCGCGCCTATGTATTCAGCGCGCGGTGACACCCCATTACGGGTGCCGGGTTTCCCCATTCGGGAATCCGCGGGTCAAAGCCTGTTCAGCAGCTCACCGCGGCTTATCGCAGCCGTCCACGCCCTTCATCGACTCCTGATGCCAAGGCATCCACCGTGTGCCCTTACTATCTTGACGGTGATCGCAACGTCCGGACCGAAGTCCGGACGGTACTGTGATTTCACTACCCGTCTTGTTTGGCCAACTGTGCAGTTTTCAAGGTCCGATGAGGGCCCGGCGGGGGGACTCCCCGCCTGGTCTCTCAAAACTCAGCAGTACAGGCAGCCGTCCGAAGACGAAGGCCACCAGGTCGGTCGACATGCTAGAGACGCCCGCCGGCCATGTGGCCGACGAGACGGGCTCCCTAGTTAGGAAGCTCCCTAGAAAGGAGGTGATCCAGCCGCACCTTCCGGTACGGCTACCTTGTTACGACTTCACCCCAATCACGAGCCCCACCTTCGACGGCTCCCTCCCGTAAGGGTTGGGTCACCGGCTTCGGGTGTTGCCCGCTTTCGTGGTGTGACGGGCGGTGTGTACAAGGCCCGGGAACGTATTCACCCCGGCGTTGCTGATCCGGGATTACTAGCAACTCCGCCTTCATGGAGGCGAGTTTCAGCCTCCAATCCGAACCGAGACCGGCTTTTTGGGATTCGCTCCACCTCGCGGTATCGCAGCCCTTTGTACCGGCCAATGTAGCACGTGTGTAGCCCTGGACATAAGGGGCATGATGACTTGACGTCATCCCCACCTTCCTCCGGTTTGTCACCGGCAGTCTCGCATGAGTCCCCAACTAAATGCTGGCAACATGCGACAGGGGTTGCGCTCGTTGCGGGACTTAACCCAACATCTCACGACACGAGCTGACGACAGCCATGCACCACCTGTGAAAGTGCCCCGAAGGGAAACCGTGTTTCCACGGCGGTCACTCACATGTCAAGCCCAGGTAAGGTTCTTCGCGTTGCGTCGAATTAAACCACATGCTCCGCTGCTTGTGCGGGCCCCCGTCAATTCCTTTGAGTTTTAGCCTTGCGGCCGTACTCCCCAGGCGGGGCACTTAATGCGTTAGCTGCGGCACGGGAGGAGTCGACACCTCCCACACCTAGTGCCCATCGTTTACGGCGTGGACTACCAGGGTATCTAATCCTGTTTGCTCCCCACGCTTTCGCGTCTCAGCGTCAGTACCGTCCCAGCGAGCTGCCTTCGCCATTGGTGTTCCTCCCGATATCTGCGCATTTCACCGCTACACCGGGAATTCCACTCGCCTCTTCCGGACTCTAGTCCGGCAGTATCGATCGGCATCCCAGGGTTGAGCCCTGGACTTTCACAACCGACTTACCGGACCGCCTACACGCGCTTTACGCCCAATGATTCCGGACAACGCTTGCCCCCTACGTATTACCGCGGCTGCTGGCACGTAGTTAGCCGGGGCTTCTTCTGGAGGTACCGTCACCCGGGTCGGCTATTCACCGCCCGGGCTTCGTCCCTCCTGAAAGGGGTTTACAACCCGAAGGCCGTCTTCCCCCACGCGGCGTTGCTGCGTCACGCTTTCGCGCATTGCGCAAGATTCCCCACTGCTGCCTCCCGTAGGAGTCTGGGCCGTGTCTCAGTCCCAGTGTGGCTGATCGTCCTCTCAGACCAGCTACCCATCGAAGCCTTGGTGAGCCGTTACCTCACCAACAAGCTAATGGGCCGCGGGCCCATCCCGATGCGGAGGCCGAAGCTTCCTTTCCTACACTCGCTGATGCGAATGCAGCACATCCGGTATTAGCCCGGGTTTCCCCGGGTTGTCCCAGTCATCGGGGCAGGTTACCCACGTGTTACTCACCCGTTCGCGGCTCTGCCCCAGGCCGAAGCCTGGTTCGTCGCTCCACTTGCATGTGTTAAGCACGCCGCCAGCGTTCGTCCTGAGCCAGGATCAAACTCTCCGTGAAAGTCTGGCGTGGATATGTATCAATCCGTTACCGCCTGGCGACGGCTCCGGTCCACTGTCAGATCGAAGAGCTGTCAAGTCATCGCGAGCCGGCCCGAGGGCCGCCTCGACGAGATGCTCCCCACGTACACAGGCGGGTGAGCGGACTCGACGGGTCTGTTCAGGCCCCTAGCCCACGCGGTCCGCGATCAGAGATCGCTTTTGCGCCGGCTCGGGGGTCGAACCTGGGCACGACCTTTCGGTCGCGCGTACTGCTGAGTTTTCAAAGACCGCGGGCCCTGTCGGTCGGGTGATTCCAGACCGTGCCGAGCGCGACGGAGCAGTGTAGCACTGCGGAGGGGGCCGCGACCAGTCTCGAAGGGCGCTCTAGCGCTGCCGAAGGCGCTTGAATCGGCGCCGGCCCACCTGCAGCACGGCGCCGTCGAGCCTGGCGGCCGGGATGTCCACGGCGTCCCCGTCGAGTGGCTCACCGTCGAGCCTCACACCGGCCTGGGACAGCAGCCGGCGGCCTTCCGAGCGCGACAGGCCGAAGGCGTCCGCGAGCAGCGCGGGCAGGTGAACGGTGCCGTTGTCGCTCGAGAACGCGTGCTCCTCGACGTCGTCGGGCACGCCCCGCTCCACGTGCAGGCGGTCGAAGTGCGCCTCCGCCGTGGCCGCGCCCTCGGCGCCGTGGAGGCGCTCGGTGATGGCGCGGGCCAGGGTGCGCTTCTGGTCGCGCGGCGACAGGCCCGGGTCGAGCGGCTCGTCGACCAGGAGGTCGTAGTAGACCGGCATGGCGGTGTCCGGCACCCGCATGAGCTTGCCGAACACCTCGTCGGGCGGCTCGTCCACGCCCACGTAGTTCCCCAGCGACTTGGACATCTTCTGCTCGCCGTCGATGCCGGGGAGGATCGGCATGGTGAGGACCGACTGCGGCGGGAGCCCATAGGCCTGCTGGACGTCGCGCGCGAGGAGCACGTTGAACTTCTGGTCGGTCCCGCCGAGCTCCACGTCCGAGCGCACCGCCACCGAGTCGTAGCCCTGAAGGAGCGGGTAGAGCAGCTCGAGGATGGCGATCGGGCGCCCGGCCGAGTAGCGCTTGGCGAAGTCGTCGCGCTCGAGGATCTGCGCCACGGTGGAGGTGCGCGCGAGCCGGAAGAGGTCCTCCATCGGCATGTCGAGCCACTCGCCGTTGCGGCGAACCTCGGTGCGCTCGCGGTCGAGCACCTTGAAGGCCTGCTCCTGGTAGGTCTCTGCGTTGCGGTCGATCTCGGCCGGATCGGCGTCGGGCCGCGCCGCGGAGCGGCCGCTCGGGTCTCCCACGCGCGCGGTGTAGTCGCCGATGATCAGGACGACGGTGTGACCCAGGTCCTGGAACTCGCGGAGCTTTCGCAGAACGACCGTGTGACCCAGGTGGATGTCGGGAGTCGTGGGGTCCACTCCGAGCTTCACGCGCAGCGGCCGGTCCTGCTTCAGCTGGCGCCCGAGCTCCCCCTCCGGCAGGGCCTCGACGGCGTTCCGGGTGAGGAATCGGGCTGCCTCGCCCGGCGAGTCCGGCATAGGCCCAATGCTAGACTGCCAGCCGCTCGTCGAGCCCCCGCGTCCGCGCCGTGCCGGGCGGGGTCGCAACAACTCCACGAGGACCGACCGCACGGCACCGAAGCCCTCTTCAGAGGCGCCACAGGAATGCCGGAGCCCCCGACGTCCACCATCACCTCGCCGGCCGGGCATCCCGGCGGCCGTTTCGGCCGCTCGAACGGCGCGCCTCCCGCACCCCCGAGCCCGCCGAAGCCGAAGCTGAAGAAGCTGCGCCTGGCGCTCGTGCTCGCCGGCCTGTCCGTGCTGGCGCTGATCTCGACCGTGTTCGGGATGCTCATGGCCGTCGCGAGCGACCTGCCGGCGCTGGAGAACCGCGCCGAGTACAACGCGGCCAGGAACTCGGTGCTCTACGCGGGCCTCAGGAGCTGCAAGGAGTCGGACACCGACTCCTGTGACGAGGTGGCCCGGCTCACGGGCAACCAGAACCGCATCCTCCTGACGCCGGCCCAGATCTCACCCAACATCAAGAACGCCGTCATCGCGATCGAGGACAAGCGCTTCTACGAGCACGAGGGCGTGGACTACCAGGGCATCGCCCGCGCGCTCTGGCAGGACATCCGCCGGCAGGCAGCGGCCCAGGGCGGCTCGACGATCACCCAGCAGTTCGTCAAGAACGCGCTCTCGGCGCAGGGGGACCGCTCCGTCTTCCAGAAGCTCCGCGAGGCGGCGCTTGCCTACCACCTCGAGCGCAAGTGGTCCAAGGACAAGGTGCTGACCCAGTACCTGAACAGCGTGTACTTCGGGAACGGGGCCTACGGCGTGGAGTCGGCGGTGCGGACCTACTTCGGGACGCCGACCCTCCAGGCCGACGGCACGATGGCCGAGGTCTACCACGCGAGCGACCACGTGGCCCAGGATGCGACGCCCGCGGAGGCGGCCCTGCTCGCGGGCATGATCGCCTCGCCGTCGCTGTACGACCCGGTCGAGAGCCCGCGCCAGGCCAAGCACCGGCGCGACCTGGTTCTCGCCCGCATGCTCGAGCAGCAGAAGATCTCGCGCGCCCAGTACGACGAGGGAGTCGCGACCGACCTGCCCACCAGGGCGGACATCGATCCGCCGGCGGTGGACTCGAGCCAGCCGTTCTTCTCTACCTGGCTGACGCAGCAGTTGGTGGACAGGTACCGCCCGGGGATCGTGTTCAGCGGCGGGCTCGAGATCAAGACGACGATCGACCCCGAGCTCCAGGCGGCGGCGGAGCAGGCGATCTCGGGCCGACTCTCGGGCTACGGGCCGAGCGCCTCGCTGGTGGCCATCGAGAACAAGACGGGCGCGGTGAAGGCGATGGTCGGCGGCGGCGACTACGCGTCGAGCGCGTTCAACCTCGCCACCAATGGACACCGCCAGCCCGGCTCCGCCTTCAAGCCGTTCACGCTCGTCCGCGCGCTCGCCGACGGGGTCAGCCCGGAGACGACCTTCGTGTCCGAGCCCAGGACGTTCGACCTCGCCAGCGGGCCGTTCGAGGTGAACAACTACGACGACAACTACTACGGGGTCGAGTCGCTCCGGACCGCCACGACGACCTCCGACAACTCCGTGTTCGCCCAGCTCGGGCTGCAGGTGGGCACGCGCCGGATCGCCCGCATGGCGCGCCGGATGGGCATCCGCACGCCGATCTCGACGAACCCGGCGATGACGCTGGGCGGCCTGCAGGAGGGGGTGACCCCGCTCGAGATGGCCTACGCGTACTCGACCATCGCCAACAACGGCATGCGGAGGTCGGGCACGCTCGCCCCCGGCAAGGACGGTCCCGTGGGCGTCGAGTGGGTGAAGGGGCAGGGCCGCGACGAGGAGAACACGGTCGTCAACAAGCGCGTGTTCTCGCCGGAGGTGGCCGCGCTCGCGCAGCAGATGCTCGAGGGCGTGGTCTCGAGCGGAACGGGCAAGGCGGCGCAGATCGGTGAGTTCGCCGCCGGCAAGACCGGCACCACCGAGAACTACGGCGACGCCTGGTTCGTGGGGTTCAACAAGGAGCTGACCGTGGCGGTGTGGGTGGGCTACCCGGACCGCCTCACACCGATGCAGACCGAGTACCACGGCGAGCCGGTGGCCGGCGGGACCTTCCCGGCCGAGATCTGGCACGACCTCATGCTGTCCTGGATCGGGATCCGCGACCAGCGGCGTGTGGACCAGGGCAGGGACCCGAACGCGAATGACGAGACCACGACCACCCCAGTCACGCCCGGGCCCGCGACGACCGCCCCCAGCACCACCCCCGAGGAGGGGACCGAGGACGGCGCGAAGCCTCAGGACGAGCAGCAGGGCGAACAGCCCGAGGCCACCCCGGCACCGGAGGCTCCTGCTCCGCTCGACGGCCCCGCGCCGGAGACGCCTGCGCCGGCCACTCCGCCCGCCACGCCCGCGCCCGATCCGGGTGGCGGCGGCGGTGACGGCGGCGCGGTAGCGCCCTAGCGCCCCTAGCGCCCGCTCACGCCGCGCGCATGGCCGCCGGCCGCGGCCTCGACACGTGCCGGCTGTCGGCGTCGCAGAAGCGCCACGGCAGGTCCACCGCCTTCGTGATGCCGATGCGCTCGCCGGTGACCACGCGCGGGGAGCGCTCACCCGCGGCCCGGGCACGGATCTCGATCGGTCCGTCGAGCAGTGAGGTCTCGTTGAGCGAGAGCCCGATCCCAAGGGCCTGCGTGAGCTTGCCGGGGCCCGAGCAGAGCGACTCGAAGGACTCAACTCCGCGCCGCTCGCGCATGAGGTCGACGCCGTCCAGCGGCTCGAGCGCTCTGATCAGCACGGCGGCGCCCACGCCCTCGGGCTCGGCCACGGCGTTCAGGAGCGAGTGCACCCCGTACGAGAAGTAGACGTAGGCGTTTCCGGGTGGGCCGTAGAGCGTCCGGCTGCGGCCGGTGATGCCCACGTATGCGTGCGAGGCGGGCTCCTCCTGGTGGTAGCTCTCCGTCTCGACGATTCGCCCGGAGGTCTCCCCGTGCCGGGCGACGCAGCCCACGAGGTCGTGCGCCACGTCGTGTACCGACCGCTCGTAGAAGGAGCGGTCGAGCCTCACCCCGCGGCCTCGGTCAGGAGATGGCGCGCCTGGACGAGCTGGTCGCGGACGCGCGCGAGCGAAGTTCCCCCCTCCGAGACCTTCGACTCGAGCGACGACGCGGGCTGGAGGAGCTCGCGGAACGCGCCGTCGAGCTGCGGCACGAGCTCGTGCAGCTCCTCGTCGGTCAGCTCGGAGAGCTGCTTCCCGGCCTCGACCGCCGTGCGTACGAGACCGCCGACGATCCCGTGCGCCTCGCGGAACGGCACCCCCTGCCGCACCAGCGCGTCCGCCACGTCGGTGGCGGCGGTGAACTCGTCGGCGGCGGCGACGGCCATCCGCTCGCGGTTGAAGGCGATGCCGGCGAGCATGTCGCGCGCCACCCGGAGCCCGAGCTCGACCGTGTCGATCGCGTCGAACAGCGGCTCCTTGTCCTCCTGGAGGTCCTTGTTGTAGGTGAGCGGCAGGCCGTGGAGCACCCCGTGCACCGACACCAGCTTCGACACCACGCGAGGCGCCTTGGCCCGCAGCAGCTCGGCGGCGTCCGGGTTCTTCTTCTGCGGCATCAGGCTCGACCCGGACGCGAACGTGTCGTCCACCTCGCAGAAGCCGAACTCCTGGCTCGACCAGAGCACGATCTCCGCGCCCAGCTGCGAGAGGTGGGTGGCGCAGGTGGCCGCCGCTGCCAGGTAGTCGAGCACGAAGTCGCGGTTCGAGACGGCGTCCAGCGAGTTCTCGGCGATCCCGGAGAAGCCGAGCTCCTGGGCCACGAACATCCGGCTCGTGTCGAAGTTCACGCCCGCGAGGGCGCCGGCCCCGAGGGGCAGGTCCTCGGTGGCGGTGAGGCAGAAGTTGAAGCGCTGGAGGTCGCGGCGGAACTTCCAGAAGTACGCGAGCAGGTGGTGCGAGAGGTACACCGGCTGGGCGCGCTGGAGGTGGGTGTAGCCCGGAAGCGGCCAGTCCAGGTGGCGCTCGGCGAGCTCGACGAGCGTGCCCATCAGCCCGAGCAGCAGCTCCTTTGCGGTCAGGCTGTGCGCCCGCACGAGCATCGCCACGTCGGTGGCCACCTGGTCGTTGCGCGAGCGCGCGGTGTGGAGCTTCCCGCCCACGGGCCCGGCGATCTCCGTCAGGCGCCGCTCGATCGCCATGTGCACGTCCTCGTCGCCGGCAGCCACCTGGAAGCGGTCCTCGTCGACCTCCTTGCGCACCTCGGCCAGGCCGCGCTCGAGCGCGGCCAGATCCTCCTCCGAGATGATTCCGCTGTGCGCCAGCATGCGCGCGTGCGCCAGCGACTGCTCGAGGTCGTAGGGCGCCAGCCGGTAGTCGAAGGCGATCGACGAGTTGAGCGCCTGGAAGAGCGGGTCCTGAGGATCTTGGAAGCGGCCCATCGGCCGCCAGTCTAGGTGCCGACGGCCGAGCCCACGATGCTCGACAGCGCGGTGCCGAGCAGGTAGAGCGTGGTGCCCCAGCCCAGGAACACGTTGCGCGAGCGCGGGTAGAGGCGGCTGTCGGGGGACCTGCCCACCGACAGGACCACGGGCACGAGCAGCAACAGACCGAGCGCGATCAGGCCGTAGCCCATCCAACCCGTGATGAGGTAGCCCACGTCGAAGTGGAAATCGTCCGCCATCTCGGCCATTGCGTTGTGCCAGAGCGCGAACGGAGCCGCGAGCGCCATGGCGAACACCACGAGGCCCCAGAGGCGCGCGTTGCGAGCATCTTTCGCCGAGCGCGAGCTCATCCTCTGATTATCGGTAAGTCGGGGCGCCTTCGGTAGCCACGGCGCGCACCGCGTCCACCACGCGCTCGATCTCGCCGTCGGTGAGCCCGGGGAAGAACGGCAGCGCCAGCGAGCGCCGCGCCACGTCCTCGCAGACGGGGAACTCGCCCTCGCGGTGGCCGAAGCGCTCGCGGTAGAAGCTGTAGAGGTGGATCGCGGGCAGGTAGGGCTTCGAGTCCACCCCGCGCTCGCGCAGCGCGACCACCGCGGCGTCGCGGTCCACTCCCGCCGGCAGCTGGACCACGTAGACGAACCAGCCGCGCCGGTCGCCGTCCGCGTCCGGGCAGGGCAGCCCGAGCCCCTCCACTCCCGCCAGCGCCTCGGAGTAGAGCCCGGCCAGGCGGGCGCGCTCGGTGAGCATCGCGTCGAGATGCTCCAGCTGCGCCACCCCCAGCGCGCAGGAGAGGTCGTCGAGGCGGTAGTTGAACCCGAGCCGGTCGTGGTCGAGCCAGCCCATGTCCGGCGCGCGACCCTGGTTGCGCTCGGAGTCGATGCGCTCCTTGTCCTGGGCGTGAGGGGAGATCACCGCTCCCCCTCGCCCGTCGTGAGCTGCTTGTTCGGGTAGAAGCCGAACACCGAGAGGTTGCCGCGCGCACCCACCGCGGCGCCGTCGGCGTGCACCGCGCCGAGCGCCTCGCAGGCGTCCTCCACCATCCAGAGCGAGCGCTCGGCGGCGACTCGCTCCAGCGCCGGCATGTCGGCGGGGTAGCCGAAGATGTGGACCGGCAGGATCCCGGTGGTGCGCTCCCCGACCGCGCTCGCGGCCGCATCCGGGTCGATGTTGAGGGTCCGCGGGTCGATGTCGCAGAAGACCGGGCGCGCGTCCTCGTAGAGCAGGCAGTTGGCCGACGCGACGAAGCTGAACGGCGTGGTCACGACCTCGTCGCCGCGCTCAACGCCCGCCGCGCGGATCGCGAGGTGCAGGCCGGCCGTGCCGCTCGACACCGCGGAGACGTGCCGCGCACCGAGCCGCGCTCCGAAGGCGGTCTCGAACTCCTGGAGTCGCGGCCCGAGCGAGAGGTGGCCCGAGCGCAGCGTCTCGAGCACAGCCCGCTCCTCACGCTCGCCGACCAGCGGGCGCGCAAGCGGGATCCGCTCGGTCACGCCACCACGTGCGGGCGCGGCTTGCCCGCTCGTGCGGGAAGCATGCCCGCCTCGAGCGAGTCCACGAGGGCTTCCCAGCTCGCCTCGATGATGTTCTCGGACACTCCGATAGAACCCCAGGTGTCGCGCCCGTCGCTGGCGTCGAGCAGCACCCGGGTAACCGCGGCCGTGCCCTTGACCTCGTCGAGGATGCGCACCTTGAAGTTCACGAGCTGGATGTCGCGGATGTGCGGGTAGCGCTCACCGATCGCGGCGCGCAGCGCCTTGTCGAGCGCGTGCACCGGGCCGTTGCCCTCAGCCGTCTTCACGTAGCGCTCGCCGTCCACCCAGATCTTGATCGTGGCCTCCGTCTGCACCCGGCCGTCCTCGCGCTTCTCGACGATGGCGCGCCAGGCCTCGAGCCGGAAGAGCGGCTCGTATTCGCCCGTCTCCTTGCGGATGAGCAGGTCGAAGGAGCCGTCGGCGGCCTCGAACTGGTAGCCGCGGCTCTCGAGCTCCTTCACGCGCTCGACCACGCGCGCCGCGGTGCCATCGTCCACCTGCGCTCGCGCCTGGACGGTGCCCTTGCCCGACAGCTCGGACACGAGCACGCGCCGGTCCGCGCCCACCTCGGCCGGGTCGAGATGCTCGAACGTGCGCGCGTCCACGTTCACGCCGGCCACGTGCATCCCGCCCTTGTGGGCGAACGCGTTGGCGCCGACGTAGGGCTGATTCGGGTTCGACGTGACGTTGCAGAGCTCGTCCACCAGGTGCGCGGTCTCCGTGAGCGTGCGCAGGCGCTCCCGGCCGATCGATTCGTAGCCCAGCTTGAGCTCCAATGCCGGGAGGATCGACACGAGGTTGGCGTTCCCGCAGCGCTCCCCGTAGCCGTTGATGGTGCCCTGGACCATGCGCGCGCCGGCCTCGACGGCCACGAGCGAGTTGGCCACGCCACAGCCGGCGTCGTCGTGAGTGTGGATGCCCACCTGGACCCCTTCGAGCTCCCCGACCACCGCCACTGTCGCCAGGGCCACCTCGGCGGGCAGCGAGGAGCCGTTCGTGTCGCAGAGCGTCACGTTCTCGGCACCGGCCTCGGCGGCCGCGCGGAGACAGCGC
The DNA here is from genome assembly GCA_963803245.1 of uncultured Thermoleophilaceae bacterium. Lineage (GTDB taxonomy): Bacteria > Actinomycetota > Thermoleophilia > Solirubrobacterales > Thermoleophilaceae > JACVRW01. The sequence goes on from CAWDLI010000003.1 coordinate 13,085, forward strand.
AACGCGTACACGGCGTCGTCGCGCCAGGCGTCGAAGAAGTGCTCCGCGTCGTAGACCACGCGCTTCCCCTCGTCCACGAGGAACGCAACCGACTCCGCGATCATCCGCAGGTTCTCCTCGGGGTCGACCTTCGTGACCTTCTCAAGGTGGAGCGACCAGGTCTTGCCGACCAATGTGCAGACCGGGGCGAAGGAGGCGGCCAGCAGCCTGAGCGCGGGGTCGTCGGAGGCGCTCACGTCGCGACGTCGGGTCATCCCGAAGGCGGCCACCTCCGCGTTCACGAAGCGCTCGTTCGCGAGCAGCTCGAAGAGCTCCTCCTCCTTGGGGTTCGACGCGGGGAAGCCGGCCTCGATCAGGTGCACGCCGAGCGAGTCGAGCGCGTGGGCCAAGCGCAGCTTCTCACCGGCCGAGAGCGACATGCCCTCTCCCTGCATGCCGTCGCGCAGGGTGGTGTCGTAGACGAGGACCTTCTCTGACATTCGGAACGCCTTTCGGTTTACGGGAACGAGCGGACAGACGGCGGCTGCTAAGCCGCCCGCCTAATTCGCTCGTCGCGCATGGCGTTCACGCCCGCGATGGTACCGGCACGAGATCGAGCCAGTCCGCGTAACGCGGATCGCGCCCGTGCAGCGCGTCGTCGAACACCCGCTGGATCTCGCGCGTGATCGGTCCGGGCGGGCCGATCTCGATGTCGTCGATCTCGCGGAGGGGCGTGAGCTCCGCCGCGGTGCCCGTGAGGAACACCTCGTCCGCCAGCGCCAGCTCGGCGCGCGCGATGTCGCGCTCCACAACCTCGTGGCCGAGGTCGCGGGCGATCTGAATCGATGACTTGCGGTTGATCCCGTCGAGGATGCTCGCGGCCTGCGGCGGGGTGTAGATCGTGCCCTCCTTGATCACGAAGACGTTCTCCCCTGTGCCCTCGCACACGTGACCCTGGTCGTCGAGCAGGATGCCCTCGTCGTAGCCGGACTTGGTGGCCTCGATCTTCGCCAGCACCGAGTTCAGGTACTGGCCGGAGGCCTTCGAGTGCGGGATCAGCGAGTCGGCCGAGATCCGCCGGTAGGACGACACGCGCGCCCGGACGCCGTTCTTCTTGCCGTCCTCACCCAGGTACGGGGCCCACTGCCAGACCGCGATCGTGGCCTCCACCGGGTTGTCCAGCGGGTTGAGCCCCATCGGGCCGTGACCGCGGTAGACGAGCGGGCGGATGTAACAGCTCTTGAAGCCGTTGCGCACGATCAGCTCGTGGGTGGCCTCGCGCAGGACCTCCCGAGTGAACGGAAGATCCATGTAGTAGAGCTTGGCCGAGTCCTCGAGCCGGCGCAGGTGGTCGTCGTGGCGGAAGATCGCGGTGCCGCGCTCGGTCTCGTAGGCACGGATGCCCTCGAAGACGCCGGTCCCATAGTGCATCGCGTGCGTGAGCACGTGTACCTTCGCGTCCTCCCAGGCGACGAACTCCCCGTTCAGCCAGATGAGGTCGGCGGTGTCCACGTGCTCCCGTCCTTCCAGTCAGAGACTTGCGAGGACGGCCCTGGTGACGTCCTCTGTGGTCGAGTCGCCACCGAGATCGGGAGTGCGAACACCCTGCTCGAGCGCGAGATCGATGGCCGATTCTATCCCGGCGGCCTCCGACTCCATAGCCAGTCCGTGCCGGAGCATCAGCGCAACCGATCCGAACATCGCCAAGGGGTTGGCCGTTCCGGTGCCGACGATGTCGGGCGCGGAGCCGTGCACCGGCTCGAACAGGCCCGGTCCGCCGTCGCCGAGCGAGGCGCTCGGGAGCATGCCGAGCGAGCCCGTGAGCATCGCCGCCTCGTCGCTCAGGATGTCCCCGAAGAGGTTCTCGGTGACGATCACGTCGAACTGAGCCGGAGCGGCCACCAGCTGCATGGCCGCGTTGTCCACGAGCAGGTGGTCGAGCTCCACGTCCGGGAACTCCTCGGCGTGCACGCGCGTGACCGTCTCGCGCCATAGCCGCGACGTCTCGAGCACGTTCGCCTTGTCCACGCTCGTCACCCGCCGGCGCACCGAGCGGAACGCCACTCGGGCGATCCGCTCGACCTCGGCGACGGTGTAGGCACAGTCGTCGTGGGCGCGGTCGCCGTCGCGGCCGGAGTCGCCGAAGTAGATGCCGCCGGTCAGCTCGCGGACGACCAGGAGGTCGGTGCCCTCGATGCGGTCGCGCTTGAGCGGGCTCGCGTCGATGAGCGCGGGGCTCGGGCGCACCGGCCGCAGGTTCGCGAACAGCCCGAGGCCCTTGCGGAGTCCGAGCAGACCCTGTTCCGGCCGCGGCTTCGCGGGGTCGGTGGTGTCCCACTTCGGCCCGCCGACCGCCGCAAGCAGCACCGCGTCGGCCGCGCGGCACGCCTCCAGGACCGCGTCCGTGAGTGCCTCGCCGTGCGCGTCGATGGACACGCCCCCGATGAGGTGCTCCTCCAGCTCGAAATCGCCCACCGCGGCCAGCAGCTCACGCGCCGCTGCCGTGATCTCAGGGCCGATCCCGTCGCCGGGGAGGGTTGCGATGCGCCGAGCCACGGTCGGGAACCGTAGTTCCCGGCCGCGGCCCGGCGTCGCCAGGGTCTTAGCCGGCGCCCAGGATCGCGCCGACGACGTTCGCCGTGAAGGGCTCCGTGCCGTTCGCGAGCTGCACGCCCGAGAACGAGCTGTGTGCCCGTGCGTAGGCGAGCTCGCGGGCGAGGTCGCCCACGCCGTTCGAGGCCGGCAGCGGCGCGAGCGCCACGGTCGACAGGGTCCCGATCGCCTGACCCGAGGCGTTCAGGAAGCCGCTGCCCGAGTCGCCCGGGATGCCCGGCGTGACGGTGTACACGGTGCGGCTCCAGCCACCGCCCTCAGTGGTCACGACGATGCCCTGCTTCGGGCTGAGCTGCGTGATGCCGAGGCGCAGGGACGAGTTGCCGTACGAGTAGACGGCGTCGCCGGTGGCGGAGTCGCCGCCCACGCCGGTCGGGCCGCCGAAGCCGGGAACCGACGGATTCACCTTGGCAACGTCGGCCGGATCGATCTTGACGAGCGCGAGGTCGTTGTACGCGCAGGTGTCGGGGTCGCTCTCGCCGTTCGCCTGCATGGTCACCCAGGAGCTGTAGACCAGCGTTCCGGGACGGCTGGCCCCGGTCACCTCGACGGGGGTGCCGAGCGGCTGAGTGCCCGCCAGGCAGCCGTCGGTGTCGGTGGCGGCACCCGTGCTCGCGCAGTGGGCCGCCTGGCCGATGTAGGTGCCCGCGGCATCGGTGTAGATGAAGTTGGCGGTGCACTGGCCGCCCTCCGTGAAGGTCTGGACCCCCGGATGGATGGTGGCCGTGGCGGCCGGAGCCCACGCGCTCGCGGCTGCCGGCAGCGAAGCTGCGATTGCGAGCGCGGACACGGCCGCGACTACGAGAACCCTTGCTCTGGGCATGTACGGACCCCCCACTGGTCGTTCGACGATTCCCCCACCGCAAACTGGGCAGTACCCGAAACGACATAAAACGATGCCTAGGTCCGGCGGGCCGTGATGTTGAGCCGGATGTAGTCGAGCCTCAGCGGCTCCCCGCACCGGCTGACCACCTCGGCTGCGAACGGCTCCCGGAGCTCTTCGGGGAGCTCGTCGAGGTGATTGCCGAGGCAGACCGTGCGCGCGAACTCGAGCGGCTCGTCCGGGGTCACGGGCCACGGCTCGAGCCAGCAGCGCACATCGTGGAAGCCGGCCCTCAGCAGCCGCTCCTCCGTCTCGCCGGGAGCCGCGTAGTTCCAGGGGCCCGTGAACTCGCGCATGTGCTCGGCGTACGGCGGCTCGGCGGCGACCTCGTCGGCCAGCCGCCTGAACACGGCGATGTTCCCCTTCCCCCCGCACTGGGCCACCAGCGGCGCCCCGGGGCGGAGCGCGGCGTGGAGGTGCTCGAACAGCGCGTCGTGGTCCTTGATCCAGTGGAACACCGCGTTGGAGAAGGCCGCGTCCACCGGCTCGGAGAGCTCGAGCTCCGTGAGGCTCACCGGGTCGAGCACGCCGACGCGCGGCTCCGAGGCGAAGCGCTCACGCGCCTGGTCGATCATCGACGGAGCGGCGTCGGTGGCCACGACCGCCCCGCGAGGCAGCCGCTCGAGCAGAACGGCCGTCACACGCCCCGATCCGCAGCCCGCGTCGAGCACGGTCTCGCCCCCCGTGAGCGGGAGGCGGTCGAGCACCGGGAGCGCCATCTCGACCTGGGGCGTGGAGACGCGGTCGTAGCTCTCGGCGTCCCAGTCGCGGGAGCCGGAGCGCACGCTCACGCGCCCGTGTGCGGGCCGGTGCGCTCGCGATCGCGCTCGTAGGCGGCGATCCTCTCGTGGTGCTGCAGGGTCACGCCGATGTCGTCGAGCCCGCCGAGGAGGCGGCGCTTCGTCTCCTGGTCGATCTCGAAGCGGACGACCGTGTCACCGTGCGCGACGGTCTGCTCGTCCAGGTCGATGCGGGCGCTGTCGCTGCGCATCAGCGCGTTCACCTCGTCCTCGGGCAGCACCACCGGCAACAGCCCGATCTTGGTGCAGTTCGAGTAGAAGATGTCGCTGAAGCTGGGCGCGACGATGGCCTCGAAGCCGTAGTCCTCGAGTCCCCACGGCGCGTGCTCGCGGGACGACCCGCAGCCGAAGTTGCGCCCGGTGGCGAGGATCGGGTTCGGCGGGAGGTGCCAGCCCTCCTCCTTGGCCCAGTCATAGAAGAGGAACTCGCCGAAGCCGGTGCGCTCGATCCGCTTCAGGAACTGCTTCGGCATGATCTGGTCGGTGTCGACGTCGTGGCGGTCGAGCACGGACACGCCGCCCTCGATGACGTCCAGCGCCTTCACTCCCACTCCCGGATGTCGACGAAGTGGCCCTCTATCGCCGCGGCAGCCGCCATCTGAGGGCTCACCAGGTGGGTGCGGCCGCCACGGCCCTGCCTGCCCTCGAAGTTGCGGTTCGAGGTGGAGGCGCAGCGCTCGCCCGGCTCCAGCGTGTCCGGGTTCATCCCGAGGCACATCGAGCAGCCCGCCGAGCGCCAGTCGAAGCCGGCGTTCCTGAATACCTCGTCGAGCCCCTCCGCCTCGGCCTGGGCCTTCACCTTCGCCGATCCCGGCACCACCATCGCGGCGACCGATCCGGCGACCTTGCGTCCCTTCACGATCTCCGCGGCGGCCCGGAGGTCACCGATCCGCGAGTTGGTGCACGAGCCGACGAACACGCGGTCGAGGTGGATGTCCTGGATCGGCGTGCCGGCCTCGAGCCCCATGTAGGTGAGCGCGCGGTGGTCGCCCTCGCTGAGCGGCTCGGGCACCGCGGCGGTCACGTCCACCACCATCGCGGGATTGGTGCCCCAGCTGACCTGCGGCGAGATCGCGCCGGCGTCGATGGCCACCTCGGCATCGAACTCGGCATCCTCGTCGCTCGACAGCCCTCGCCATTCCGCCACGGCTTCCTCGAAGTCCTCCGGAGCGCCCGGGCGGCCCTCCACCCACGCGAAGGTCGTGTCGTCGGGCGCAACCATGCCGGCGCGGCCCCCGCCCTCGATGGTCATGTTGCACACCGTCATCCGGCCCTCCATCGAGAGGCCCTGGACGGCGGGGCCCGAGTACTCGATCACGTGGCCCACGCCACCGTCCACGCCGATCCGGCCGATGGTGGCGAGGATCAGGTCCTTGGCGGTCACGCCGGGCGGCAGCTCGCCGGAGTAGGCGATCCGCATCGAGCGGGGCTTCCGCTGCTGGAGCGTCTGAGTGGCGAGCACGTGCTCCACCTCGCTCGTGCCGATGCCGAACGCCAGCGCGCCGAACGCGCCGTGGGTCGAGGTGTGCGAGTCCCCGCACACGATCGTCATGCCGGGCTGCGTGATGCCCAGCTCGGGGCCGATCACATGGACGATGCCCTGGCTCTGCGACCCGATCGAGTGGATCGGGATGCCGAACTCGGCACAGTTCTCCTCGAGCGTCCCGATCTGCTTGCGCGAGAGCGGGTCGCTGACCATCGGGAGGGCCATCGCGCCGTCCGTGGGCACGTTGTGGTCCGCCGTCGCGAGCGTGCGGTCGGGCCGGCGCACCTCGCGTCCCGCCAGCCGCAGGGACTCGAAGGCCTGCGCGCTCGTGACCTCGTGGACGAGGTGCAGGTCGATGTAGAGGAGCGCGTCGTGGACCTCGTGGCGCTCCCAGATCTTGTCCAGCATCGTCTTAGCCATGGTCATGACCTCCTCAGCCCGGCTGCCACGACGGCGAGGAAGCGCGCGTGGTCACCCCCGGGGTTCTCGAAGTGATGGGGCAGGTCCGCGTCGAACGTGACCGCGTCGCCCGTGGCGAGCCCGTGCGCGGCCCCGTCGCAGACGAGCCTCAGCTCGCCCTCGATGACGACCGCCGTCTCGCGGCTGCCGGGCTCGTGCATCGGCGGGTCCTTGGGCCCGCCGGTGGCGGCGCCCGGCGCGAGTGTGTGCAGGGACAGCTCCGCGCGCTGACCCGGAAGCGGCGGGGTGAGGATCTCGTAGCCGTGACCGCGCTCGGAGACGCCGCCGGCAAGCCGCTCCCCCGCTCGCACCACGGTCACCGTGCCGGCCTCGTCCAGGCGGAGCAGCTGGGAGAGCGTCAGCTCGAGCCCGGTGGCGATCCGCGCGGCCACCGAGAGCGTGGGGCTCGTCTCCCCTCGCTCCACCTGGCTCAGCATCTGCGCGGAGACGCCCGAGCGGGCGGCCAGGTCACGTAGCGACAGGTCCATGGCCTCACGCAGGGCGCGCACCCTGGGGCCGACATTGAGGTCCTGTTCGAGCGCCACGGCAGCCATTGGACGAGCGTACGTTATCACGGACGCGCGGCCGGCGGCTGTGGCGGTTTGGTGCCCATATAGGGCACCTAGCTGACACAGCGCCGCCCGCGCTTCCCGGCCACGGCGAAGAAGAGGGCAAGCCGTGACGCTCCCGTCGCCCTCGTTGCGGCGCTAGGGCGATCCGTGCGCTCGGTCGTGCGCCTCGATCAGGCGTTCAGGGGGGCTGGCTCCGATCTCCTCTGCGACCACGTCGAGCGCCACGTCCTCCAGCCGGCGGAAGCGGACGCAGCTCTTGCCCATGTCGAGCTTGCGTCCTGTGGCCTCCCAGCGGGCGCGGAAGCCGGCCTGCGCCTCCTCGGAGTAGGTGCACATCAGGTACAGGGCCATGTGGCGCTTCTGGCTCGCCAGCGCGGCGAGCGCCAGCGGCTGCCCGTTGTAGGTGTCCGCATGGCGCTCGAGGGGCACCACCCAGGTGATCATCCCGTACTGCATGCGCTCCTCGTAGCCCGGCGGCAGGCGTGCGTTCACGGCATCGCGAACCGCCGCGATCGCCATACGGCGGTCCTCGGGGAGCTCGGCCAGGTAGTCCTCGACGGTGGCCGCGGTGCTCTGCACGGGCAGCCGGTCAGGCCTGCTGGCCGGTGGGCCGCACGAGCAGCTCGTTCACGCACACGTGCGCAGGCTGGGATACCGCGAAGGTGATCGCGCTCGCGATGTCCTCGGCCTTGAGCACCTCGCCGATCTGCTCGCGCATCTTCGCCACGCCCTGCTGCACCAGCGCGTTGGTGTTGTGGCCCTGGAGCTCTGTCTCCACGAACCCGGGCGCCACCACGGTCACGCGCACCTTGGCGTGGAGGGCCTCCTGGCGCAGGGCCTCGGTGAAGGCGTGGACCCCGAACTTGGTCATGTTGTAGACCGCCCCTCCCGCGTTGGCACGCCGCCCCGCCACGGACGACACGTTCACGATGTCCCCGCCCCCCTCTTCCGCCATGAGCGGGAAGGCCGCGTGGGTGCACCAGAGCAGTCCGAGCAGGTTCACCTCGATCATCTGGCGCCACTCGGCGGTATCGGCTCCGGCCACGGGTCCCAGCAGCATCACGCCGGCGTTGTTCACGAGGATGTGGAGCCCGCCGAGCTCGTCGTGTGCCTCCTGGATGAACGCGCGAGTGTCCGCTTCGTCGGTCACGTCGACGCCCCTGGCCCAGGCCCTGCCGCCCTCACCCGAGATCCGCTCGGCCACGGCGTCCAGGCGCTCCTTGCGGCGCGCCCCCAGCGCCACCGCGGCCCCCGCGCGCGCCAGTGCCAGCGCGGTGGCTTCGCCGATCCCGGAGGAGGCACCGGTCACAACAGCCACCTTGCCGTCGAGTGGCCCGGCCATCGCAAGCGATCCTACTCGGGTCAGAGAGCCGCGCGCACGAACGCGGTGAGCTCGGCCCCGTCCGGCGGGTCCGGCGTGTTCCCGAGGGCCGGATGCGAGCTGACCGCCTCGACCACGGGAGCCACGTGCTCCTCCCCCGCCCCCAGCTCGGACAGCCGCGTGTGGCCGCAGCGGCGCGTGAGGGCGGCCACCCGCTCCGCCGCCGCGGCGGGATCGGCGGCCGGATCGCCCAGAGCCGCGGCGAACGCGCCCAGCGCCGCCGGCGCTCGTCCGGCCATCAGCCGCGCGCTGTGAGGGAGCATCACCGCGTTGGTCTCCGCGTGCGGGGTACCGGCCACGCGCACCAGCATCTGGCACACGGCGTGGTGCACGGCGAAGCCCGCGGCGCCGGACGCGTACCCGGCGAGCAGTGCCCCGAGCGCCGCCGCGTCGCGGTCGGGCGGGTCCGCGGACGTGCCCTCGGCGAGCAGCGCCGACCCGCGCAGGGCGGCGGCGTCGCCCACCGGGTTCGCGAACGGCGTGTACAGGGCCTCGAGCGCATGCGCGAGCGCGTTCAGGGCGCTCGCCGTCAGCTGAGCCGGCGGCTGCGACGCCATCAGATCGGGATCCGCGACCACCAGGGCGGGGCGCACCATGCGCGCTCCCTCCACCCCGGCCGGCATGCGGTGGAAGGGCGTCAGCTCGGCGCCGGACAGGGTGGTGGGCACCGCGGCGCAGCGGCGGCCCCACACGCCGGCGATCGCCTTCGCCGTGTCGACCACGCGTCCCCCGCCGAGCGCCACGAGGTCGCGGTCCTCCACGTCGCTCAGAAGCTGGGCGGACACCTCGTCGACCTTCCCCTGAGGCACGTGCACCACCCCGTCGGCAGCCTCGGCGAGCGCCGGGGCGCTCGCCACGGCGCGTTCGGTCGTGAGCAGCGCGTAGTCGCTGAGCCCGGCGGCGGAGATCAGCGACTCCGCCTCCTCGACCGCGCCGCGGCGGAAGCGGATCAGGCGCTCGCCGTCGCGCCAGGTGAAGTCCGTCACGCCAGCCGCGCCGGCTCGGCTTCCTCTTTGACCGAGGAGGACCAGTCGTCGCCGGCCTTGGCCAGTGCCGTGGAGAGCGCGCGCAGGTACGCCTTGCCGGATGCCTCGAGGATGTCGGTGGACACGCCCACGCCGGAGGCCAGGTTGCCGTCGAGCTCGAGCATCACGGTCACCTCGCCGAGCGCATCGCGCCCGCCGGTGACAGCGCTCACGTGGTACTCGCGTAGGCGGGCATCGTGGCCCACCGCCGCGTTGATCGCGCTGAAGAACGCGTCCACCGGGCCGTCGCCGGTGAAGCTGCCCGACTCGACCTCGCCCCCGGGGAGGCGCACGCTGACGCGGGCGAGCGGCGCGCGCACGTTCGATGCCTCCACGTCGAAGGACACCATCTCGAACGTGGTCGGCGCCTGGCGCATCTCGTCGGAGACGATCGCCTCCAGGTCCACGGCCGTGACGACCTTCTTCTTGTCAGCCAGCTCCTTGAAGCTCTTGAAGGCCGCGTTCAGCCCCGCGCCGTCCACCTGGAAGCCGAGCTCCTCGAGCGCGTTGCGGAGGGCGTGGCGGCCGGAGTGCTTTCCGAGCACGATCGAGTTCGAGTCGAGCCCGATCGTGGTGGCGTCCATGATCTCGTAGGTCGTGCGCTCCTTGAGCACGCCGTCCTGATGGATGCCGGCCTCGTGCGCGAAGGCGTTGCGTCCCACGATCGCCTTGTTGGGCTGCACCGCGTAGCCGGTGAGCCGCGACACCAGCCGCGACGTGCGAGCGATCTCGCGCGTGACGGCGCCGGTCCAGAGCCCGACGGTGGACTCGCGGGTGTGGAGCAGCATCACGACCTCCTCGAGCGAGGCGTTGCCGGCCCGCTCGCCGATGCCGTTCACGGCGCACTCCACCTGGCGCGCGCCCGCCGTCAGGCCCGCGAAGGAGTTCGCGACCGCGAGCCCCAGATCGTTGTGGCAGTGCACGGACACGGTCACGTCGCGCAGGCCGGGCACCAGCTCGTAGAGGCGGCGGAACATCTCCGCGTACTCGTCGGGCATCGTGTAGCCGACGGTGTCGGGCACGTTGATGGTGGTGGCGCCCTCGTCGAGCGCGATCTGGATGACCTCGGCCATGAACTCGACGTCGGAGCGCGAGCCGTCCTCCGGCGAGAACTCCACGTCGTCGGTGAACTGGCGTGCCTGTGCCACCGCCGCCCGCGCCTGGCCCTTCACGTCCTCGCGGGTGGTCTGGAGCTTGCGCTCGATGTGGATGTCGCTGGTGGCGATGAAGGTGTGGATCCGAGGCCGCTCGGAGTCCTTGATCGCGTTCCAGGCGGCGTCGATGTCCTGCTTCGAGGTGCGCGCGAGGCCGCAGATCACGGGGCCCTGGACCTCGCGGGCGATGGCCTGGACCGAGTCGAAGTCACCGGGAGAGGTGATCGGGAAGCCGGCCTCGATCACGTCCACCCCGAGTCGCGCGAGCTGATGCGCGATCTCGACCTTCTCCTGCCGGTTGAGCGCGATGCCCGGCGACTGCTCGCCGTCTCGCAACGTCGTGTCGAAGATCTTTACTCGGTCCTGCTCGCTACGGCCATCGGTCATGTTCGCCTCTTCGTCGTCCTGCCTGTGTTCCCCTTGAGCTTGCGGCTGGCGGCCGCCACGCGTTATTCCCCCCGAAGGGGGAGAAGAAGGGGAAGAAGGAGGCCGTTACGGCGGGACATCGCGAAGAAGCGTATCGCTTGGGCCGTCAGGGCTCCAGGACCACCTTGCCGATGTTCTCGCGGGCGTGCAGGTAGCGGTGGGCGTCCGGACCCTGCTCGAGCGGGAAGGTCGCGGCCACCACCGGGCGGATCGACGCCCTTCTCGACCCAGCCGGCCAGCGGCGCGACGTACTCGTCGAGGGAGCCCTTGGCGTCCCAGAGCTCGAGCATGTTGAGGCCGATCACCGACTTGGACTGGCTCATCAGCTTGACCGGGTTGAAGCGCGGCATCTGCGCGAGCACGCGCAGCGCGCGGGCGCGGCTGCGGCTCTCGCCGGCCTGCACCTCCGAGGCCCCGAAGCAGACGAGCCGGCCTCCGGGCCGGAGCAGCGAGAAGCCCTGCTTGAAGCTGCGGCCGCCGATGGCGTCGAACACGAGGTCCAGCGGCTCTCGCTCGCCGGAGATCCGGCGCACCTCGTCGACCACGTCGTGGGTGCGGTAGTCCACGGGGTGGTCCACGCCGAAGCCGCGGATCGCGTCGTGCTTGGTGGGCGAGGCGGAGCCGTACACCTCGGCTCCCACGAGCTTGGCCACCTGCGTGGCGGCTATGCCCACGCCCCCGGCGGCCGCCTGGATCAGCACCCGCTCGCCCGCGCGCAGGCCGCCGTAGCGGACGAGGCCGGCGTAGGCAGTGGCGTACGCCACCGGCATGGCGGCGCCCTCGGCATAGCTCCAGTCGTCGGGCAGCGGGATGAGCTCGCCCGGGCCGGTGACCGCGAGCTCCGCGTAGCCCCCGAAGCGGCAGCCCCCCATCACACGCTGTCCGGGCTGGAAGCCCTCGACCTCGGCGCCGACGGACTCCACGTCGCCCGCGATCTCGAACCCGACCACGCAGGGCGGCGCCGGCGCGTTGGGATAGAGGCCGACACGTGCCAGCAGGTCGGCGAAGTTGATCGCGGCGGCGCGCACGCGTACGCGCACCTGACCGGGGCCGGGCTGCGGATCGGGGAGGTCCTGGACCTTCAGCACCTCGGGCGGCCCGTGCTCGGTGATCACGAGCGCCCTCATCGCTAGAGACTGATCGTGCGCCCTGCGACGAAGCCGTCGGTGGAGGCGATGCGGTCGACGACCTCCTGAGGCACGGCGGAGTCGGCGGTCACGACCATCGTGGCCTCGCCGCCGTTGCCGTCCTCGGACCCGCGGCCGACGGCGGCGGAGACGACGTTGATGCCCTCCTCGCCGAGGGCCGTGCCCACGCGGCCGAGCATCCCGGGCCGGTCCTCGTAGCGGAAGATCGCCAGGTGCCCCTCGAGCTGGAGGTTGAAGCGTGAGTTCCAGGCCTCGAGCAGGTGCGAGCGGTGGGCGCTCCCCAGAGTCGTGCCGACCACCCTGGTGCGCTCGCCGCCGCTGACCACGGCCACGCGCACGAGGTCCGTGAAGTCGCGAGCCACGGCGGTGCTCGTCTCCGAGACCGCGATGCCGCGCTCCTGCGCGAGAGCCGGCGCGTTCACGTCGTTGATCTCCTCCTCGGTGTGCCCGGCGAGGGCGCCCTTGAGCACCTGGACGGTGAGCAGGCGCGTGTCGCGCTCCGCGATGCGCCCGCGGTACTCGACCTCCAGCGCGTCGACTGAGGTGCCCTCCGCAAGCGCCGTCGCGATGCGGCCCAGGTCGCGCGCGAGCGGGAGGAAGCCGCCCAGCGCCTCGAGGTCCTCGGCCGGGATCGACGGCACGTTGACGGCCGATGTGACAGTGCCCCCGGTGAGCGCCGCCACGACCTGCTCCGCGGCCTGGTACCCGGCGCGGTCGGTGGCCTCGGTGGTGGAGGCCCCGAGGTGCGGTGTGACCACCACGTTGGGATATCCGAACAGCGGGTGGTCGGTCACGGGCTCCTCGCGGAACACGTCGAGCGCGGCGCCGGCGACCTTGCCGGAGTCGAGCGCGGCCTGGAGGTCGGCGTCCACGAGCAGGCCGCCGCGGGCCACGTTGATCACCCGCACGCCGTCCTTCATCCGGCCGAACGCGTCGGCGTCGAGCCAGTCGCGCGTCTCCTCGGTCACGGGAAGGTGGATGGTCACGAAGTCGGCGCGGTCATAGAGCTCGTCGGAGCTCTCCGCCCGCTCCACCCCCACCTCGCGGAAGCGCTCCTCGGCCACGAAGGCGTCGAAGGCCACGACGTGCATGCCGAAGCCGAGGGCGCGCTGAGCCACCAGCTGGCCGATTCGGCCGAAGCCCAGCACTCCGAGCGTCTTCTCGTAGAGCTCCACGCCGCTGAACTTCGAGCGCTCCCAGGCTCCGCCGATCAGCGAGGCGTGGGCCTGGGGCACCTGCCGCGCCAGCGCCAGCAGCAGCGCGACCGTGTGCTCGGCGGCGGTGATCACGTTGGACTGGGGCGCGTTGGCCACCACCACGCCGCGCTTGGTGGCGGCGTCCACGTCCACGTTGTCCACGCCCACCCCGGCGCGGCCCACCGCGCGCAGGCGCGTGGCCCTGTCGATCAGATCGGCGGTGAGCTTGGTGGCCGACCTGATCAGGATGCCCTCGAACTCGCCGATCCGGCTCTCGAGCTCCTCCTGAGACCAGTCGGTGCCGATCTCGACCTCGAGCCCCGCGTCGCGCAGCAGCTGCACTCCCGAGTCGCCGATCTTCTCCTTGACCAGGACTCGTGCGGGGCCCGTCGCGCCGTCGCTCACGCCGGAGCCGAGACGGGCACGCCCGCCTCGAGGAACACCCGTTGCGCCGCGGCCACGCCCGCGCCGAGCTCGAGGTCGTGTCCGAGCTCGGACAGCGTCATCTCGAAGGCCGAGAGGGTGAGGAGGATGTCGAAGGCCCCGAAGTACCCGCAGTGCGCGAGCCGGGCGATGCGGCCCTTGAGCTGGGCCTGCCCGCCGGCGATCGTGATTCCGAATTGGTCACGCATGAGCTTGGGCACCTGGTTGCCGTCGATGGTGTCCGGCAGGTTGATCGCCGTGACCACGTTGGCGTTCTCGTCGTCAGGCCCGTAGGTCTCCAGGTCGAGCGCGCGAACCGCCTCGCGGCAGGCCCGGCCGAGCAGGCGGTGACGGTCGTGGACCTGATCGAGGCCCTCGTCCTCGATCATCCCGAGTGCCACGTCGAGCGCGGCCACGAGGCCCACGGCCGGCGTGAACGGGCTGTCCGGCGGATCCTTGCGCTGGCCGGCCACGGTGCGGGCCCAGTCGAAGTAGAAGCGCTGGGTGTCCGTGCCCGCGGCGTAATCCAGCGCGGCCTGGTTGGGGCTGGCGAAGGCGAGCCCCGGCGGTGACATCAGCGCCTTCTGCGAGCCGGACACGACCACGTCGAGGTTCCACTCGTCCTGCGGGACCGGCACGGCGCCGAGACCCGAGACCGCGTCCACCACGATCAGGGCGCCGTGGCGGTGAGCCACCTCGCCGAGCTCGCGAACGTCGTTGATCACGCCGGTGGAGGTCTCGGACAGGGTGGTGAAGACCACACTCGACGTCCGGGTTCTCGCCCAGCATGCGGTCGAGCTCGCCCGGATCGATCTTCTGGCCCCACTCGGTCTCCCAGTGGACGGTGTCTCCCCCATACGCGTCCGAGAGCTCGGCCCAGCGCTCGCCGAACTTGCCGCACGATGCCACCAGCGCGGGCCGGCCGCGGCGCACCAGATTGGCCGATGCGGACTCGAGCGCGCCGCTGCCGGACGCGGCGAAGATCAGCACGTCGTTCTGGGTGGCGAACACGTACTTCAGCCGCCTGAGGACCCGCGCGTACACGTCCACGAAGGCCGGCGCGCGGTGGTAGAGCATCGGCTCTGCCATCACGAGCGAGACCTCCGGGGGCAGCGGCGTGGGCCCGGCGGTCATGAGGTACTTCTTCAGATAGGGGTTCGCCATAGGAACCGGCGAGGATAGCGTCAGGCCAGGCGCGGCTTGCTCAGAAGTCCTGGTCGATCCAGTCCATCATCGAGCGGAGCTCCTTGCCCTCGCGCTCGATCTGGCTGCTCTGCTGCTCCTGGCGCATCCGCTGGAAGTTCTCCTGGCCCGCCTCGTTCTCCGCGATCCACTCGCGGGCGAACTCGCCCGACTGGATCTCGCCGAGGATCTTCTTCATGGCCTCGCGGGTGGGCTCGCCGATCACGCGCTTGCCGCGGGTCAGGTCGCCGTACTCGGCCGTGTTCGAGATCGAGTAGCGCATGCCGCTGATGCCCTTCTCGTACATCAGGTCCACGATCAGCTTGAGCTCGTGGAGGCACTCGAAGTAGGCGAGCCGGGGGTCGTACCCGGCGTCCACGAGCGTCTCGTAGCCGGCCTGCACCAGCTCGCTCACGCCGCCGCAGAGCACGGCCTGCTCGCCGAACAGGTCGGTCTCCGTCTCCTCCTTGAAGGTCGTCTCGATCACGCCCGCCCGCGTGCAGCCGATGCCGCGCGCGTAGGCGAGCACGAGGTCGCGCGCCAGGCCGCTCGAGTCGCGGTGCACCGCCACGAGGCCGGGCACGCCGTTGCCCTCCACGAACTGGCGGCGCACGAGGTGGCCGGGGCCCTTGGGGGCGATCATGCCCACGTCGACCTCGGGCCCGGGGTCGATCTGGCCGAAGTGGATCGAGAAACCGTGCGCGAACAGGAGCAGGTTGCCGGGCGCGATCCCGTCGCGGATCTCGTTTTCCCAGAGCTGTGCCTGCTTCTCGTCGGGCAGGAGCACCATCACGATGTCGCCGAGGCTGGCGGCGTTGGCCAGTGACTCCACCCGCAGGCCGTCGGCCTCTGCCTTGGCGGCCGAGTCCGACCCCTCGCGCAGCCCGACGACCACGTTCACGCCGGAGTCCTTCAGGTTGAGCGCGTGGGCGTGGCCCTGTGAGCCGTAGCCCAGTATCGCCACCGTCTTGCCGTCGAGCTTGCCGAGATCGGCGTCCTTGTCGTAGATCATCGCGGCGAGACTCTACAGCCGGTCGCGCATCAGCTTTCCGGCGGCGTTGCGGGGAAGCTCCTCGACGGGCACCACGCGCTTGGGCACCTCGTGCGGCGCCAGCCGCTCCCGACACCACGCGCGCAGATCCTCCGGGTCCATGGGCTCGCGCAGCACCACGAACGCGGTCACCGCCTCGCCCCAGTCGGGGTCCGGCAGGCCGACCACTCCGGCATCGGCCACCGCCGGGTGCGCGCTCAAAGTCCCCTCGACGAGCGCCGGAGAGACCTTCTCGCCACCGGTCACGATCAGGTCCTTGATGCGCCCCTCCAGGTGCAGGCCATCGGCATCCAGGCGGCCGCGATCGCCGGTGTGGAGCCAGCCGTCGTCCGAGACCGCGCCGCGGGCCACCATCGGCCCGCGCACGAGCACCTCGCCGTCGGCGTCCACGCGCAGCTCCACGCCGGTCAGGGCGCGGCCGGGGCTGCCCGCCACCACCTGGGACGCGGTCTCCGTCATCCCGTAGACGGGCGTGACGGGGATGCCGGCCTCGGCCGCCCACGCGAGCAGGCCGGGCGGCACCGGGCCGCCGCCGAGCGCCACCGCGCGGAGGCCCGGGGCGCGGTGCAGCCCGGCGTCGCGCAGGCGGGAGAGCATCGTGGGCACGAGCGAGACGAGAGTCACCTCGCCCGCCTCGAGCGTGGCCCTGACGCGCTGGACGTCGAAGCGCTCGTGGATCACGGCGGTCGTGTGGTTGAGCACCGAGCGGATGAGGACCCCCAGCCCGCCCACGTGATGGAGCGGCAGCGGTGTGAGCCAGCGATCGCCAGGCTCCACGCCGAGGGCGTCGGCGCTCGCGCGGGCGCTCGCCACGTGATTGGCGAAGGTCAGCTCGATCGGCTTGGGCCGGCCGGTGGTACCCGAGCTGCGGATGACCGTGTGCACCGCGTCCGGGTCCACGCGCTCGCGCAGCTCGGCATCGGCCTCGGGGGCCGTGGGCGGTGCCGCCACCACGAGGCCTGGAAAAGCCATTGGCGCCCGCGGGTCGAGCGGCGCGAGAGCGGCGCCGAGGCGCGGCAGCGCGTGCAGCAGCTCGCAGAACGCGAGTCCCGGCAAAAGCGTCGTGCCCACCGTCTCGCCGCTCCCCACTCCGAGCGATCTCAGCCGCCGCGCGCAGCGGTCCGCGGCAGCGTGGAGCTCGGCATAGGTCAGCACGCGCCCCTCGGCCACCACGGCCGGATGGTCAGGGCGGGCGCGCGCCGCGGAGGTCAGCCACTCGTCCAGCGCAACTATCGTACGGCGCCATGCCGACCGGGGACTGGACCGAGGAGCAATCGGCGCGGCGCATCCGCCCCGCTGCCGAGTGGCGGGCGGCCGGTGACTACGAGGACATCCGCTACGAGACGGCGGACGGCATCGCGAAGATCACGATCGACCGGCCGGAGGTGCGCAACGCCTTCCGCCCGCAGACGGTGGTGGAGCTCTCAGGCGCGCTCGAGCGCGCCCGCGAGGACACCGAGGTGGGCGTGGTGGTGCTGACGGGCGAGGGCCCGCTCGCGTTCTGCTCCGGGGGCGACCAGCGCGTGCGCGGGGACTCCGGCTACCTGGCTGACGACGAGTCGGGACGGAAAGGCATCGGCCGCTTTCACGTGACCGACCTGCACATCCAGATGCGCCGCCTGCCGAAGCCGCTGGTGGCCATGGTCGCCGGGTATGCGATCGGCGGCGGCCACGTGCTGCATGTGCTCTGCGACCTCACGGTCGCGGCTGACAACGCGCGCTTCGGCCAGACCGGGCCCAAGGTCGGCAGCTTCGACGGCGGCTTCGGCGCCGGCGTGCTCGCCGGCCAAGTGGGTCAGAAGAAGGCCAAGGAGATCTGGTTCCTCTGCCGCCAGTACGACGCAGGCCAGGCAGAGGCGATGGGCCTCGTGAACACGGTCGTGCCGCTGGAGGAACTCGAGGAGGAGACGGTGCGCTGGTGCCGCGAGATGCTCGAGCTCTCGCCGTTCGCGCTCAGGCTGCTGAAGGCGAGCTTCAACGCGGCGGAGGACGGCCTCGCGGGCATCCAGCAGCTGGCCCACGACGCCAACCTCCTCTTCTACATGAGCGAGGAGGCGCGCGAGGGCCGCGACGCGTACCGCGACAAGCGGCCACCGGACTTCGCGCAGTTCCCGCGACGGCCTTGACCCCCTTCCGACTGTGGCTGCTGGCCGCCCGGCCGCGCACGCTGCCGGCGGCTGTCGCGCCCGTTCTGGTGGGCACGGCGCTGGCGCTCACCGACGACGTCTTCCGTCCGCTCGCCTTCGCCGCCGCGCTGGTGGGAAGCGTGTTCATCCAGATCGGCACGAACCTCTCGAACGACTACTCGGACGCGCGCCGGGGCGCCGACACCGAGGACCGCCTCGGACCCGTCCGCGTGACGGCCGGCGGGCTGCTCCCTCCGCGCCGGGTGCTGGTGGGCACCTATCTGGCGTTCGGCGTGGCCGTGGCCGCGGGCGCCTACCTCGCCGCGGTCGCCGGGCTGGCAGCTGCTCGTGGTCGGCGTGCTCTCGATCCTGGCCGGCGTGCTCTACACGGGCGGGCCGCGCCCGTACGGCTACGAGGGGCTCGGCGAGCTCTTCGTGTTCCTGTTCTTCGGGGTCGTGGCGGTCACGGGCTCGTACTACGTCCAGACCGAGGAGCTCGTCTGGGAGGCGTTCGCGCTCTCGGTGCCGGTCGGGCTGCTGGCGGCGGCGATCCTGGTGGTGAACAACGTGCGCGACGTGGACACCGACCGCCGAGCCGGCAAGCGCACGCTCGCCGTGAAGCTGGGCCGCGAGCGGGCGCGTGCCCTGTTCGTGTCCATGCTGGTGCTGGCCTTTGCCGTTCCGCTCGGGGTGGCGGCGGCCGGCGGGCTCTCCTGGTGGCTGGCGCTGACCGTGCTCGCCTGGCCGCTCGCGCTTCCGCTCGTGCGCACGGTTCGCACTCGCACGGACGGGCCGGCCCTGAACGAGGCGCTCGCTGCCACCGGCCGGCTGCTGGCGGTCTTTTCACTGCTGCTGTCTGCGGGCATCCTCCTCTCGTGAAGCGAACGCTGCTGCGTCTGTCGATTCCGCTGCTCCAGCCGTTCGTGACCGCCAACGCGGTCGTGACCGCCCGCGAGCTGGTGGTGCTCCGCCTCGAGGGCGCGGACGGCGTGACCGGCCACGGCGAGGCTGCCCCGTTCGAGCCATACGACGGGGTGCCGCTGGAGCGCGCCGTGGCGGCGCTGAGCGGCGGCGCCGGCCGCGCGTCCGGCCCAGGCGCGCGCGGCAGAGGAGATCGCCCGGCTGGACCTCGAGGCGCGCGAGGAGCGGCGCCCGCTCGCCGAGCCGCGCAAGGACGCGCTGGCCGTGAACATGACCCTGCCCGCGGGCCCGCCCGAGGAGGTGGCGGCACGGGCGCGCGAGGGCCTGAGCCAGGGCTACGCCTGTTTCAAGCTGAAGGTCGGCCTTCCCGACGACGCCGAGCGCGTGGCCGCCGTGCGCCACGCGGTGGGACCCTGGCCGGCGTTGCGGCTGGACGCCAATGCCGCCTGGTCGGTCGACGACGCCGTGCATGCCATCCGCTCGCTCGAGGGGCACGATCTCGAGTTCGTCGAGCAGCCCTGCGCGACGCTGGAGGAGCTGGCCGAGGTGCGCGAGCGCGTGTCCACCCCACTTGCCGCCGACGAGGCGGTGGTGAGCGCGGAGGACGTGCGCCGCGCCGTGGAGCTGGGCGCCTGTGACGTGGTGAACGTCAAGCTCGCCAGCTGCGGCGGGTTCACACCTGCTCGCGAGGCGCTCCGCGAGGCGCGCTCGAACGGCGTGGAGGCCTTCCTGTCGAGCACGCTCGACGGTCCATGGGGAATCGCGGCCGCGCTGCAGCTCGCGGCGGCCGAGGAGCTCACGCTCGCCTGCGGGCTGGCCACGCTCGGGCTGTTCGACGCGCGGGTGGCGAAGGCGCTGCCGGCGCCGCAGCGGGGCACGCTCTCGGTGCCGCGCGGCCCCGGGCTCGGCGTGGCGGTGGACGACGACGCGCTCGCCGAGGTGCTGGTCGAGGAGATCGCGCTCTAGTCGGACGAACTGTCCCGTTTTCCATCCACCCCTCGGTCGAAAGACGGAACAGTTGGGGAAGGGACGGCCGATCAGTCTTCGAGCGCGTCCGCGAACTCGGCGATCAGGGCGGCCACCACCTCGGGCTGCTGCAGGTGGGCTGCATGGCCGGCGTTCTCCACCAGGGCTGCCCGGCCCGTGGGCGCCAGGCCCGCCATCCGCTCCGCGGCGCGGGCGTAGCGCTCGTCGCGCACGCCGGCCACCGCCAGGAGCGGCGGCCCCAGCTGCTCCAGCTCGTGCCAGACCGGGGTCAGCACGCCCTGGCCGGCCGTGCGCAGGAGCAGCGCGAGCGCGTGGGGATCGTGGCTCAGCCTGCCTGGGCGCTGCTCGTCCACGAGCGCGTCGGACTGGTCCGCGAACAGCGGCTGGCGCTCCCACACGGTCACGATCTCCTCGATCGGCATCGTCTCCATCCACCCCGCCAGGCGCTCGTCCGCCTCAGCGCGCTGAGCGCGCGCCACCGGCTCCTCGATGCCCGCCGAGGCCCCGATCGTGATCACCCCGCGGTAGCGCCCGGGCGCGCGCACCGCAGCACGCAGCGCCAGGCGGCCGCCCAGCGAGTAGCCGCAGAGCACGGCGCCCTCCCCCGCGGCGGCGATCTCGTCGAGTCGCCCGCTCAGGTCGTGCTCGCGATGTTCCAGGGGACGGGCGTCGATCCGATCCGGCAGCTGCTCGAGCAGTGGAGCCCACGCGTCGCCGCGCTGCATGAACCCGGGAACGAACACGATCGCCGCCACGCACGCATCATGCCCGCCCGGCCGCGATAGGTTCAGCGCCCTTGCTTCCCGCGAACCGCACGTATGCGCCGCTTCAGGTCTTCGTGGACGAGCTCGTCCGCTGCGGCGTGCGCCATGCGGTCACCTGTCCGGGCTCGCGCAACGCACCGCTCATCCTCGCGCTCACGGAGCGCGACGAGATCGAGTGCGTGTCGGTGATCGACGAGCGCTCGGCCGGCTTCGTGGCGCTCGGGATGGCAAGGGCGGCCCGTTCGCCGGTCGCCATCACCTGCACGTCCGGCACCGCAGCGGCCAACCTCCACCCGGCGGTGGCCGAGGCGCGCGAGGCGTCCGTGCCGCTGCTGGTGCTGACCGCCGACCGTCCGCCGGAGCTGCGCGACGTGGGCGCCGGTCAGTCGATCGACCAGCTCGACCTCTACGGCCGCGCGGCCAAGTGGTTCGTCGAGGTGGGGACGCACGAGCCCGGCCGCGGGACCGCCGTCCACCACCGCGCCCTGGCCTGCCGCTCGGTGGCCACGGCCGTCGGCGGCCGCCCGGGTCCGGTGCACCTCAACTTCCCGCTCCGGGAGCCGCTCGCGCCGGTGGACGAGCCGCTCGACGCCGCCGACTGGGAGGGGCGCCCCGGCGGGCGGCCCTGGACCGAGCTGACCCGGCCCCGCGGCGCCCCGGACACCGGGGACCTGGCGCAGCGCGCTGGAGGCCATCGCGCGCGCGGAGTGATCGTGTGCGGCGACGCGTCCGAGGACCTGGCCGAGGCGGTCGCCCGTCTGGCCGCCGCGCGCGGCTGGCCGGTGCTGGCCGACCCCGCCTCGGGTGTCCGCTGCGGGCCGCACGACCGCTCGCACGTGGTGGCTCACTACGACGTGCTGCTGCGCGTGCCCGGCTTCGCCGAGGAGCAGCGGCCCGACGTGGTGCTGCGCATCGGCGAGCCGCCGGTCTCCCAGTCGCTAAGAGCATGGCTCGCGGGCGCCGAGCAGATCGTGGTCGACCCAAACGAGAGCTGGCACGACCCCTCCCGCGACGCGGCACTGGTGGCCGCCGCCCCTCCGGGCCCTCTGATCGAGGCGCTCGCCGCCGGGCCCGGCACGGCGGACCCGGCCTGGGCCGAGTCCTGGCGGCGTGCCGACGCGCTCGTGCCACCCGCGCTGGCCGCCATGCCCGAACAGTTCGAGGGCCGGGTCGCGGCGGCCCTGGAGCCGGCCCTGCCGAACGACGCGCTCGTGTGGCTCAGCTACTCGATGCCGGTCCGAGACGTGGAGGCCTTCTTCCCCACGTCGCCGAAGCCACTGCGGTTCCTGGCCGGGCGCGGCGCCAACGGCATCGACGGCGTGGTCTCCTCGGCGGCCGGCGCGGCGCTCGCGTCGGGCCGGCCCGCGTTCCTCGTCACCGGCGACGTGGCGCTCATCCACGACGTCGGCGGGCTGCTGTCGGCGCGACGCGCCGGAGTCGATCTGACCGTGATCTGCGTGAACAACGAGGGTGGCGGGATCTTCGACTTCCTGCCCGTGGCCGGAACCGCCGACCGGGACGCCTACGAACGCCACATCGCCACGCCGCACGGCGTGGACCTCGTGGCGATGGCGCAGCTCGCCGGGCTCGAGCACCGCCCGGCCGCGACAGCGGACGAGCTCCAGGCCGCCGTGGGCAGCCCGGGCCTCGTGGAGGTGCGGACCGACCGCGGCGCCAACGTGGACCTGCACGCGGAGCTGGTGCGGCGCGTGGCCGAGTCGCTCTAGGGGCGGGCCGGCGAGTTCCCGGCGCGGCCCTCCGGGGCCTGCACGACGCGCCCTCGCCCGCGACGCAGCTTCGGATAGCGCTGGTCCTGGAAGAGCAGCGGCGGCGCCACGAAGCACGGCGGCGCCGAGGTGGCGCCCGAGCCGCTCGGGTTCCGCACCTCACCGCCGGCCGGCCCGCAGTCGAACGCCTCGATCGCGCCGAGACCGATGGAGCGCTCCCATGCGTTCGGCGCGACGTACGCGTTCGCGCGCTCCCAGAACGGCCGGGTCGTGCGGCGCGCCAGCGAGCGCGAGTCGATGATCGCCGACTGCGGCAGGTAGTGCTCCCCGAAGCGGCTCGACCGGTAGCCGCCGATCCCGTTCCCGCCCAGCGCGGAGCCTCCCGGGGCGAGGAAGGTCGCCACCTGCTCACGAGCGAACGACAGGTACGACAGGGTCGGGTTGAGCTCGGGCAGGAAGACGTGAGCCGACTCGAGCAGCGGCTGGATGCCCTGGAGCACGCGCTCGGCGGCCGGAACCCCGTTGCGGGAGGCCGCCACGAGCGGCCCGACGGCCCGGAACAGCCGCTCGAGGTCCGGCGAGAGCTCGGCGAGGTCCTCGAGTGTCGGCCCGAGGTCGTCGGCCGGCCCGCGCAGATCGCGGACGAGCGGGTCCGTGTCGCGCGCGAACCGCTCGAGCCGGCCGACCGTGGTGCGCGTCTCGCGCAGGAAGGTCGGCAGCACCTCGAACGTGTCGGCGAGCGCGTCGTCCCGTGACGCCAAAGCGGAGAAGGTGGCCTCGCCCCCCTCGATCAGCGCGCGCAGGCTGTGCCCGTCCTCGGAGATGGCGTCGAAGACGCGGCCAGTGTTGCGCACGAGCCGCCGCAGGGCCACGTCCTGGACGGCGAGCGGGCGCAGGACCTTCGCGCCGCTCTCGAAGAACGGCGCGGCGTTTCCCAGCGAGTCGTTGAAGTCGCTCCCGTAGGAGCCCGAGGTCGCGATCCCCGACTCGTGGAGCCAGGCCTGGAAGTTGCGCCGGGTGCGCTCGTCGAAGGCGCTGAAGATGTCATCTAGCTGGACGGTCCGCTGGACGTGCGTGACCGGCAGCGACCCCCCGTCGGGAAGGTCAGGCCCGTCGCGGCTCCCCGGCGCGATCTCGACGTAGGTCTCCCCCAGCAGGCTCTTCTGCCGCAGCATCACCCGCGCGTCGCGCTTGATCGGGGCGAAGCGCGCGTCGATCTCGATCTCGGCGATCGTTCGCCGCCCGTTGGGACCGAGTTCCTTGCCCTTGACCTTGCCGACGTTCACACCGGCCATCCGCACGTCAGCCTCCACCACCAGCAGCGCCGCATCGGGGAGGGCAGCCTTGAAGCGGTATCCCTCCGGTGCCGTGGGAAGCGATCCGCCGAACGCGATCCAGAGGAACGTGAGCAGCAGGACGACCGAGAGCGCGAAGCCGACGATCGCCGTCATGCCGCCTATGGAGGGAGCCTTCTTGTTCACGGCACCGTCGGCAGGTCGGTGAAGTCGCAGGTGCCGAACTGCGAATCGAGCAGGTTCTGGACCGGGCTGCCGGGCAGGATGCTGCCGTCCACGGCGCCGGAGACCTGCTGGAGCAGGCTCGGATTCGACAGCGACAGCTGTCTGAGCGTGAAGCCGAGCAGCGGCTGGAGCTGCGCGAGCTCGAGGCCGCAGATCGTGACCCGCCGCCACGGCCCCTGGGCGTCGGCGGTGTTGAAGAGCGAGACCCCGTTCTGGGCCGTCCAGGCGAGCCAGTAGAGAAAGCCCTCCTGGCGCGCGCGCTGCTCGGCGACGCTCATCCCGGAGAGGCCCTGCGCGCCCCCGGGGTTGTAGGCGCCCATGTTGAAGAAGCGGTTGGCCCCGGTGAGCGAGTCCGTCAGGTCGGGCGCCGCCTTCGCGCCGTTCACCGTCGCGACGCGCAGGTCGGCCGTCCACGGTCTGGCGGCGCGCACGAACGGGCGGACCTGATCGCGGAGGATCGAGGTCGTCTCGCGCAGGAAGGGCCGGACCGCCGCGTTCGTCGACTCGAGACGGCGGATGGGCGGGCGCAGTGCGGCCAGCGTCGGCTTCAGCTCGCGGGCGAACCCGCCGACCTCCTCGAGCGTCCGCGACGATCGCTCGAGGGCCCCCGGCAGGCGCGCGGTGGCCGTCGAGATGTCCTGTTCCTCGCCGGCCAGCGCGCCGAATACCTCACCGGACGCGCTCACGAGGCGCCGGAGCTGGCCGGGATGGCGGCCGAGCTCGGCCGCGAGCAGGCTGTACCTGTGCACGAGGCGGCGGAGCGCGTGCCGCCGGCGGGCGGTGGCGCGCGTGACCCGGGCCAGGTCGCGATGGAGCGGCTCGAGCCGGCGCAGCACCGCGCTGAGGTCGTCGCCCCGGCCGCGCAGTCCCTTGCCGGCGCCCGACACCAGGAGGGTCAGGTACGGCCGCGTATCCGCGTCGAGGGCGGCGAAGATCTCGTCGGGGTCCACATCCGGCGCCGTCCCCTCCACGCCGATTCGCCCGCCCTCGGGGAGCACCCGGCCGTGTCCCGGGTCCACCTCGAGGAACATGTCCTTGAGCGCCGTCTTCGGGCGCAGGAGGGCGGTCGCGTCGTCCCGCACCATGTCCTCGTACTGCGCGTCGATGTCGAGCTCGACCACGGCCACGCCGTTCTCGAGGTGGACCCCCGCGATCTTGCCGATCTCGACCCCGGCCACGCGCACGGTCTGGCCGCGGCCGGGCTCCACGGCCTGGGCGTCCTGGAGCTCGACCTCGATGCGCTTCGGCGACTCCTCCACGAGCGGGAACCGGAGCCCCTGCTGGGAGAGGATCACGATGGCCACCGCGGTGCCCACGACCACCACGCCGAGGACCGCGAGGAAGTCTCGCCAGTGGGTGCGGATCGCGTGCTTCACGGTGCGCCTCCGCTGGAGTAGGTGGCGGCGGCGCCACCGGGAGCAGCCAGCACGGGCGGGTCCTGGGTCTCGCACGCCACGTCCGGCCGGTGCACCGGAGGCGTGTTTGGGTCGGCCGGGGCGGCGGGCTCGATGCGTCCGTTGGCCAGGTTCGACGGGATGACGCCCTGGATGTGGAAGATCTGCGAGTTCGCGTCCTGTACGCGGCTCTCGCCGGCCAGCCCGACGAAGCTGCGGAGGATCTGGCGGCGTACCTCCTGCCCCGAGTTCCCGCTCTCGATGCTGGGGATCTGGGACTCGGCGAACGGGACGAGCACGCTGTTCGTGCACGAGGAGAGCGCGCGGAGCTGTCCGTTGAGGGGGACCAGCCGCTTGTTGAGCTTCACGAGCCCGGGCACCGCCCGCCTGCAGATCGGCCGCCAGCCCCTTCAGCTCCTCCGGACGCACGAGCGCCCGCGCCTGCTCGATCCAGGGGATGCCCACGTCCAGCGTCGGGACGGTGGAACGCACACCGGGCAGCGCCTCACGGGAGAACACGCGCAGTGTCGGCAGGGCGGCGTCCAGGTCACCGAGCGCCGGGTAGCCGGCGGCCAGCGTGTCGCGGAGGGCGGGGACCGACGCCTCGAGCGCAGCGTCCTGGCTCGCCAGCGCACCGGCCACCACGTCCAGGTCCGTGACCAGGTCCTTCAGCTCCTCCGGCCGGCTGGCCAGGGCGCCGAAGGTCCGCGCCTGGCCGCGCAGCAGGCGGGGCAGGTCCCGGTTCGGCCGGACACCGAGCAGCGCCTCGTTCGTCAGCGCCGTCCGGCGGTAGGCCGGGCTGAAGTAGGGAATCGCCTGGTTGAAGCCCTCGGCGCCGCCGTTCCCGAGCCCCTTCGTGCCGTACTCGTACAGCAGCGTCCTGAGGTCGTTGCGCGTGTCGGTCGTGAGCACCGCCAGGATCTCGGGGAGCGACACCGACGTCGCGGTCTGCGTGGCGGGGACCGTGGAGCCGTCGTCCAGCCGGGGCGCGGACGGCGAGCCGGGCTGGATGTCCACGAAGTAGTTGCCCTCGAGCAGGATGCGCGGCCGGATCTTCAGCGTGGCGTCCCGGTGGAGCGGCAGCGCGTCGTCGCGGAGCTCCATGGTCACCGTGGCCGCGCCGTCCCCGTTCGACTCGAGCGTCGTGACCTTCCCGACCTCCACGCCGGCCACTCGCACCGGCGACCCCACCCCGATGCTGCGGGCGTCGCGGAAGGTCGCCTTTAGCTCGTAGGGGTTCGCGAACGGGTTCGCCTTCGAGAACGCGAAGTACACGAACACGAGGGTCAGCCCGATCACCAGCAGGCCGACCTGCAGCTCGGAGAGCCGGAGCCGGCGCCTCACGGCACCGCCCCCACGCTGCCGATGCCGAGCTCGCGCGCCTTGTAGGTGCCGCCCCTCCGGCCCGGCGTGTCGGGATCGAGGACCACGTGCGTGCCGCCGCCGAGGAACCCCTCCTCGTCCGTCTCCCGCGGATAGCGGCCGTCGGTCACCAGGCGGCTGATGTAGCCGGTCTGGCCCGCCTGGCAATCAGCCCGGCCGCGGCCGTCCACCGCCGGGCTGTTCGGCTGCTTGTGAAGCGCCTGGACGCTTTCCTCGTGCGGGTCGCCGGGGGTATCCACGGGCCGGCTCGACTCCGTCGTCCCGAGGTTGTTGGGCTGGCCCCCGAAGAGGAGCTTGGCGAGGATGCGCTGCGAGGTCCCGCCCGGCACGGCCTCCGACAGGTGCGTGCCCAGCGGGGTGAAGAAGTAGTTGAGGTAGTTGCAGACGGTCTGGTAGGGCGCGACGAACTCGACCGCGGGCCGGGCGATCTGCGCGGTCGTGCGCAGGTCCCTCAGGGCCAGCAGGGTGAAGGGGTTCTCGCCGAGGTTCTCGGCCGCGCGGAAGAGCTGCTCCAGGCGACCGGCCAGCTCCGGCGTCCGGCGGAAGGCGGGCACGCCGGCGCTGAGCGCGCTGTTGAGTGGCGGAAGCGTCCTCGGCAGCGCCGCCGCGGCCGGCTGCAGGCGACGCGACAGGTCGGCGAAGCGCGCCAGGAAGGGCGTCTGGACCTGGAACGACGCGATCGCGGCGTCGAGCGTCGGGGCACTCTCCTCGATCGTCTCCTGGAGAGCCCTTGGATTCCTGCCGATGGCCGCGAACGTGTCGGCCATGTCCGCGATCCAGGCAGCCTGGACGGCGGCCACCGGGGCGGCCTGCCGGAGCGTCTGGCCCAGCGCCGGGAAGAGCCCCCGGAGCTCGGTGGGCCTGGCCGACAGAGCGCGCATCACGGGCTCGAGGCGGGTCAGGAAGGGCCTCAGCTCCTCGATCGTCTTGTTGAGCGCCGGTCCACGGCCGGCCAGCCCGTTGCCGAAGCCCTGCAGGGCCTGGCGGGCGTCGACCCGCGTCTCCGGCTGGAAGGTCGAGAGCACGTCCTCGAGGTCCTCCGGAGCCGTGTCACCGCGCCGCAGCGGGATGGTGTCCCCGGCCTGGTAGGTGCGCTGAGAGCGTCCCGGAACCAGATCCACGTACTTCAACCCGAGGGCGGATCGCGGCCGGATCCTGACCGTCGTGTCCTCCGAGAGCGGCTCGACCTTCTTGTCGAGCTCGAGCTCGAGCTCGGCGATCGCGCGGACCTCGCCGTCCACGCGCCTTCGCGCGCCACGGATCCTCGTGACCTGGCCGATCCGGAATCCGCCGGCCCGCACGTCGTTCCCCTCCACGAGCTTCGACGCGTTGGGTACCTCGGCGGTGATCCTGTATGTGGGCACGAACGGAAGCCCCTCGTTCGCGCTGTAGGAGATGACGACGGCGACGAGCGTCACGAGCACCGTCACCGCACCGACCAGGACGGGGCTCGCGCTGAGGGCTCCGCGGCGCCGCTTCATGGGCCGAGCAGGTAGTCGAGGACGGGTTCGCTCGAAGGGGCGGCAGGCGCGGGCGACGCTGCCGGAGCGCCGACGCTCGTCGCGCGGCTCGCCTCAGCGGTCGCGGTGGGATCGGGCTGGTTGATCCCGGGCTGGTTCGGGCCGAGCCATTGCCTGCACTGGTCGAACACGGCCTCCTGGCCCTCGCGGTGGTTGAAGTAGCCGGAGCATGGGCTCACCGACACGTTCAGACGCAGCACGTGACCGAGGTCGTCGAGCGCGTTGGTCGAGGTGGCCTGCCAGAAGAAGTAGTTCCAGATGGCCTCCATGCCCGTGAAGCCGCCCTGCCCGGAGATGTGCGTCTTGTCGGGCGCGGGCGGGTCGGTGGCGGCCGCCCGCGGGTCCGGCTCGACGGCTCGCTTGCGGTCGTCGATTGTCTCGAGCAGCTGCCGGAGCGGCTTCGCGAGCGCCGGCGCCTCCTCGGCCAGACGGCGCAGCTCGTCGAGCTCGTCGGTCGTCTCGCGAACGGCGCGGCGGCCGACGACGGACGCGTCGCCGAGCGCTGCCAGAGCCGGGCGGCCGGCTTCCGCGAACGGAGGCAGGCGGGTCAGGAAGGTGTCGAGCCCGGGGGCGGCGGCGCGCAGGTTGCGCAGCACGGGCTGCTGGGCGGTGGCGAGCTGGCCCAGCCGCAGCATGAACGGATCGAGCTCGCCCAGGAAGCGCGGGAGCCGGTCGAACGCGGCGGCCAGCTCGCCGCTGCGCGTGGCCGCCACCGCGGCGGTGCCGCCCGCCTCGCGCACGAAGCGCGACACGTCTCCCCTACGCCGGGCGAGCGCGCCCACGACGGTGTCCGCCCGGGCCACGACGCGCTCGATGGTCCGGGTCTGACGGGCCAGTATGCGCAGCGTCTGGGTGGTCTCCCGCAGCCCCGGGTGCGCGCGGCGCAGCGCGGCGCTGAGGTCGTCAGGCCGGCCGGCCAGCCCCGCGCCGAGCTCGCCGATGATGAGCCGCAGGCGGTCGGCGTATGGGCGCCGAACGATGTTGTTCACCAGGTCGAGCGGGATCGTCGAGCTGGTCTGGGCCACGGGCACGCGCCCGCCGTCGGGAAGCCGCTCGCCCGAGCTGCCGGGCTGGCAGTCCACGAAGTACTCGCCGATGAACGACTGAGGCCGGATGTCGCAGTGCGCGTCGCGGCGCAGGTCGGCGAAGCCCGGCTCGGTGATCTCGACCTTCACGACCGCGAGCGGGCGCGGCCCGCCGGTCACGACCTCGAGGCCGCTCGTCGTGCCCGCCCGCACGCCGGCGACCTTGAAGTCGCCGCCGTCGACCACCCCGAAGGCGTTGTCGAACACGATCTCGTAGGTCTTGCCCTCCGAGTCGCCGTCGTCGGTGGCCCCGATCGCGAGCGCAAGGCCCGCCACCGCGAGGAGCACGAGCGCGGCGATCGCGGCGCGCTTCACGGCCCCACCGACCGCTGGGCGCCGTCGCATCCGAGCGTGGCCTGCTCGGAGGCCGAGAAGACGTTCGAGCCGTCGGGAGCGGGCGGCTCGTTGGCGCCGGGGCAGCGCCGGAACTGGCCCAGCTTCGGCCCGGGGCCGTAGAGGAACTCGGAGAGGTTGATCCAGGCCCGCGAGTACTCGCCGAGCGCGTCGTAGGCGCCCGTGGTCGAGAAGTCGTCGAGCCACCCCACGAAGTCGGGCGTGTAGGGGCGGCCCAGCCCGATCGTCGGGGCGGCCGCGCGAAGCGCCGCCGCGGTCTCCGGGAACGCGGCGCGCCGCACCGCGCCGTTGACCCGGGTTGCGTCGAGCGCCGAGCGGGCGAGCGGCGGGAAGCTCTTGAATGCCTCGATCAGGTCGTTGGCACCGCCCGGGGCCTGGATCGTGCGCGAGAGGTCGCGGATCGTCGGCGCCCCGTCACGGGCGAAGCCGCGGGCCTGGGCGAGGAACGGCTGGAGGCGGACGGCCACCGGCTTGGCGGCCTCCACCAGCGGATCGACGTCGTCGAGCGCGGCCCGCAGGTCCACGAACGTGGTGTTCGCCCGCCGCAGGAACGGCGGGAGCCGCTCGACCGACTCGGCCAGGGCCTCCTTCTGGCGGCCCAGCGCCGTGAACGTCGTGCCCAGGTTGGAGACCACTCCGCGCAGGTTGCGGCGCCGCTGCGCCAGCGCCGTCACGAGGTCGGAGGAGTCGACGAGGAAGCGCGAGAGCAGCCGCTCGTCCCGCGACAGGACTCCGAAGAGCCGGGCGCCGGTGGACAGCGCCGGATTCAGGTAGTGGATCCCGCGCCGCAGCTCGCGGCCGCGCCCGTCCAGCGAGGTGGCGGAGCCCGCCACGACATCCTGGAGGGAGCGCCGGGTGCGCTCGTCGAAGATGTTGAACACCTGGTCGAGCTCGACCGCCGCGCGGGTGTCGTCGGGGCCGATCTGGCCGCCGTCGTCGATGTCCTCGGCGTCGTCCGGGCCGAGCTGGAGGTCGATGTAGCGGTTGGCTATCCCGGAGAGCGAGCCGAGCTTGACGATCGCCTCGGTGCCGCTCCGCAACGGGATGTAGTCATCTTCGTCGAGCTCGAAGGTCACCTCCGCCAGGCCGTCCGGCGAGACGTCGATCTCCTTCACCGAGCCGACCTTCGCGCCGGCCACGCGCACTTCGTTGCCGGGCACCAGCTGACCCGCGTTGTCGAACCGCGCGGTTACGCGGTAGCTCGACCCGCCGAGAAGGATCACCGCCAGGATGCCGATGACCGCGAGCGCGAGGGCGGCCGCCACCAGCAACCGCGTCCTCCTGGATCCCTCCTCTTCCGCGACCGGCGCTCTCCCTGCGCTCCCCACGACCCACAAGTTGTAACGCCTGGGGCAAACGGCACTGTGTGCGCCATCGCACACAGCGCTTCACAGTGCGGAAAGTCAGGTCAGGAGCGGCAGCAGCGCCTGCAGCTTGACCTCGGTCTCCGCGAGCTCCTCGGCGGGCACCGAGTCGCGCACGATCCCGCAACCGGCGTACAGATGGGCGGTCGGGCCGCGGAGGAGCGCGCAGCGAAGCGCCACGCAGAACTCGCCGTCCTCGGCGAGGTCGGTCCACCCCACCGCCCCGGCGTACCAGCCGCGATCGAGCCCCTCCAGGGCCGGGATCAGCGGCTCTGCCGCCGCGCGCGGCTCGCCGCCCACGGCCGGGGTCGGATGGAGGAGCCCGGCCAGCTCCACCGCGTGGAGCGGGCGCGCCAGCTGGGCCCGGATCGCGGTGGCGAGGTGCTGCACGTTCTGCACCTTCACGAGCGCGGGCTCGTCACCCGCCGCCACCCACAGGCTCACCGGGTCGAGCGTGCGCTCGATGCGGCGGGCCACGATCTCCTGCTCCTCACGGTCCTTCGTGCTCTGCAGCAGCTGCTCCCCCAGGTGGTCGTCCACCGCGGGGTCCGCGCTGCGGCGGGTGGTGCCCGCCAGCGCCACCGTCTGGGCGCGGGCGCCGTCGCGGCGCACGAGCAGCTCGGGACTCGCGCCCACGAACGCCAGCTCAGGCGTGCCCACGCACCAGCAGTAGCAGGCGGGGAAGCCCGCTCGCAGCGCGTCGAGCACCGGCGCGGGGTCGTGGTCGCGCGGTCCGTGCACGCGCACCTCGCGGGCGAGCACGATCTTCTGGAGCTCGCCGGCGGCGATCCGCTCGACGGCCCGGCCCACGGCGGCCTCGTAATGGGATGGAGCGGCGGCGCCGGCCACCCGGGCGCGTCCCACCGGATCCGGGTCGAGCAGCGGCATGGTCGCCGGGGCCAGCTCGGCCACCCGCTCCTGTGCGCGCCGCACGAGAGCTTCCGGCTCGTCGTCGGGGCCGGCCGCGACGCAGACGGTCATGCGCGCCTCGTCGCTGTAGCGCGCGAGGCTCACCTCCGGCAGCACGAGCGTGGCCGGGGCCAGCGAGGACCACTCCGGCGAACCCCCGCCCTCGTGGGCGAAGGCGAAGCCGCCCACGAACACGGGACCGGCCGCGGGCGGTCGCCCGGGGTCCAGGCCAGGGTCGTCGGCAACCGTTCGGGAGGCAAGCTCGCGCACGCGCCGGGCCGTCTCGCCGAAGCGGCCCGGCCCGCTCGCCTCCACGGTCGCGGCCTCACCGAGCCCCGCGAGCACGAAGCCGTTGCGCTCGGGCTGCTCGAAGCAGAAGAAGCGGTCGGTCGCGCGCCGGGCGGCCAGCACGGCCGCCGAGAGGTCCAGCGTGGCCGGGACGGGGACCGTGACGGCGGCGACCGCGACCTGGCCACGGCGGCGGGCCATCGCCGCGGCCCGCTCGGCGCGCTCCTCGAGGAGCCGCTCCGCGTGCGCCGCGAGGGCGAACGGCGGGTCCTCATGGGTCGCGCCCACGGTCACGCCTTTAAGGATGGCGGATCAAGAGGCGGCGGCTAGGTGGCGCCGCGACCGCGCGCCACGGCGATCTCGCCGGTTCGCACCATCTCGATCAGCCCGAACGGGCGGACCATGTCCTCGAAGGACTCGATCTTGTCGTCGGTGCCGGTGACCTCGACCGTGACCGAGCGCTTGGACACGTCGACCACGCTCCCCCGGAAGATCTCCGTGAACTGCATCACCTGGGCGCGTGCGTCCCCGTCGTGGCAGGAGATCTTGAACAGCGCCAGCTCGCGCGCCACCGTGTCGGACGGCTCTAGGTCGCGGATCTTGATCACGTTCACGAGCTTGTGCAGCTGCTTGGTCACCTGGTCGATCGGGTGCGCGGCGCCGTCGAGAGTGAGGGTCACACGCGAGAGCGCCGTGTCCGCGGTCGGCCCGACCGCCAGCGAGTCGATGTTGAACCCGCGCCGGGCGAACAGGCCGGCGATCCGCGCCAGCACGCCGGGGCGGTTCTCCACGAGGATCGACAGCACGTGCTTGCGCCCGGTGCGGCCGCTGCCGGCCACCTGCAGGTCCTCGAGGTTCAGGATCTCCTTGGTACCTGGCTCACCCATGGCTCAGCCCACCATGTCCCGCGCGGCCTGCCCGGCGGGAATCATCGGATAGCAGTTCTCCTCCTTGGTCACGCGCACATCGACGAGCACCGGGCCGTCGTCCGCGAGCGCCTCCTTGAAGACGCCGAGCAGCTCGCCCTTGTCGTCCACCCGCATGCCGCGCGCGCCGAAGGCCTCGGCGAGCTTCACCCAGTCGGGGCTGGCGCCCATCTCGACGGACGAGTAGCGCTTGTCCCAGAACAGCTCCTGCCACTGGCGGACCATGCCGTAGTAGCCGTTGTTCATCAGGAAGACCTTGACCGGGATCTGCTCGGTCACACAGGTGGCGAGCTCCTGCACGGTCATGATCAGCGAGCCGTCGCCGGCCAGGCAGACCACGTCGTCGTCCGGCCGCGCGACCTTCGCCCCCATGGCGGAGGGAAGGCCGAAGCCCATCGTGCCCGCGCCGCCGGAGTTGATCCACTGGCGCGGCTGCGTGAAGCCGTAGTACTGGGCGGCCCACATCTGGTGCTGGCCCACGTCGGAGGTGATGACGGCGTTGCCGCCCGTGGCCTCGTACATCGCCTGCACCATGTACTGCGGCTTGATCTCCGAGTCGGTGCTGTCCTCGTAGTGGAGCGGGTACTTCTCCATCCACCCCTGGATCCGCTGCCACCAGCCCTCGAGCCGGGCCGGGTCGGCGCCCAGCGCCCTGTACTCGGCCGTGAGCTTCGGCAGGATGTTCTTGGCGTCGCCGACGATCGGGATGTGGGCCGGCACGTTCTTCGAGATCTCCGCCGGGTCGATGTCGATGTGGATGAACTTCGCCCGCGGCGCGAACTCGGACAGCTTGCCGGTGATGCGGTCGTCGAAGCGAGCGCCGATCGCGACGATCAGGTCGGCCTCGTCCATGGCGTAGTTGGCCGTGCGCGTGCCGTGCATCCCCAGCATCCCGAGCCACGTCTCCTGGTCGGCCGCGAACGAGCCGAGGCCCATCAGCGTGCAGGTGACCGGGAGCTTGTCCGACAGGCAGAGCTCGGTGAACTCCTTCGCGGCGCCGGCGTTCACGATCCCGCCGCCGCCGTAGATCACCGGGCGGCGCGAGTTGGCGAGCGCCTTGGCAGCGAGGCGGATCTGCTTGGTGTTCCCCTCCGTCGTGGGCTGGTAGCCGGGGAGGTTCAGCTTGTCCACGGGCTCGTACGGGATGTCCGCGCGCGAGAGGTCCTGGGGCACGTCCACGAGCACGGCGCCGGGGCGGCCGCTGCGCGCGATGTGGAACGCCTCGTGCAGGTAGCGCGGGATGTCGCGCGGGTCCTGGATCATCACCGAGTGCTTGACGATCGGCAGCGTGATGCCGCTGATGTCGGCCTCCTGGAAGCCGTCGGTGCCGATCAGCTCCGTGCGCACCTGGCCGGTGATGAAGACGGTCGGCACGCTGTCCATCTGCGCGTCGGCGATGGCGGTGACGAGGTTGGTCGCGCCGGGGCCCGAGGTGGCGAGCGCCACACCGACCCTGCCGGAAGCCTTGGCATAGCCCTCGGCCGCGTGGCCCGCGCCCTGCTCGTGACGGCAGTGCACGTGCCTGATGCCGGCGTCGTACAGCGCGTCGTAGGTGGGCAGGTTGGCCCCGCCCGGGATCCCGAAAACGTGCTCGACGCCCTCGGCCTTGAGGCACTCCATGATCGCGTCGACGGCTCGCATCGGGCCAGCGCTCCTTTCTGGGGGCGGTTGTCCTCCACTTCCCTGGTGTAGAGAAGCGACGGGCGACCGAGTCTACCTACGGTGTGGCGACCTCGGAAGGGCTTGCCGGGAAGTCGAGGTCGCGCCCGCAGCGCATGCAGACCTGATCGTGGATCGGCACGACGTTGTTGCACTCAGGACATCGCCTGCGCGGCTCGGCCTGGTCCCAGCGCATGAACAGCGCGGCCAGGGTGCCGATCAGTGGGAGGACGAGACCGACGAGAAACCAGATCCAGAACGGGCCGCCCTTGATCTTGGCCACGAACCCCGCCGAGAGGCCGCAGAAGATCGCGAGGACCAGGTACTCCACCGGTTCAGAGGACGCGGAGGGCCCAGACGACGGCGATCACCGCGATCACCGCGACCAAGAACCACGCGACCCCGGCCACCACGCCGATCACGAGCTTGAACAGAATCCAGGCCGCAATCAGCAGCACCACCAGGGCGAGCGTCTTGCGGCCTAGGTTCGACGCCTTTTCTCGCATGAGTCTCAGTGTGTCAGAGCAGGCGCGCGGGTCTGGTGGGCAAATAGCGATCCAGGCCGGGCAGCGGCACCGACGACATCACCCAGCTCGGCCAGTGGAGGCGGAATCCCAGGCGCCGCAGGCGGTCGAGCAGATACCAGGAGTCCGTGGTGCAGTACACGCCGAGCAGCTCCGGCTCGTGCGACTTCGCCACGCGATCGAGGGCGGCCAGCACGACTGGGATCAGGTCCTCGGGGGTGGCCCCCACCGCCGGACCGATGTCGCCGTCGGGGCTCATCCAGCACAGGCCCTTGGCCCGTCCGGCGCCGTCGAGCACCGCCAGACACCCGCGCGAGCGCGCGAAGAAATCGTGCAGCGCCGGCCGCTCGTGGCCGATGGCCACCGGCTCGAGGCGCTTCCACTCCTCCACCGCGCGCTCGGGGGTGAGCACGTGCACGCCCGGCTCCGTGGAGTCCCTCTCGAGCGAGCGCCGCTCGAGGTACTCCTCGGCGCGGAGCCGGAGATGCCAGTGCCCGGCCACCGGCATCACTCCGAAGCGCGTGTAGAGCGTCAGGTCCGCGGGCGTGCCCAGGGTCACGACCACGCGGCCGCGCTGGGGCGTGGGCGGCTCCGGCCAGGCGCGCTCGAGCAGGCCCTTGCCGATGCCGGCGCCCGCGTGCGACGGCGCCACGGCGATCTCCGTGAGCTCGTCCATGCCTGTGAAGCGCGCCACACGCACGTAACCCACCAGCTCGTCACCGTCCTCGCACACCCAGAAGCCGGTGCCGGGCTGCGCGGCGATGAACTCCAGCAGCGGCCGCTGGCGCGGCCATTCCTGGTCCACGAAGGCCTGGTCCGCGGCGGCCGAGACCACCCCGCTTCGCCCCATCGCGTCGCGCAGCGACACGGCGGCGAGCTCGTAGGTGGCCCGGAGGTCGGTCGCGCGTCCCTCCCTGAACGCGCGTTCGCCGGTCACCGTTCCGACTCCGCCCCTGCCTGATCCTCGAGCAGGCTGCCCAGCGAGGGCGCATTGCCGAGCTGGCCGAGCTCGGCGGCCGCGCGTCCGAAGAAGAGCGCCACGGTCCAGTCGATCACGAGCCGCGCGCGTCTGGCCACGCCCGGCATGCTCGCCAGGTGGTAGGTCCGCGCGGCGAACCAGGCCGGGAAGCCGCGCAGGCGAACGCCGAGCATCGTCGCCACGGCCTTGTGCTGCCCCATGTCCACGAACACGCCGAGCGTTCGGTAGCGGAAGCGGCGCGGCGGCCGGCCCGCCAGGGCGGCGGCCACGCTGTCCCCCACCACCTTGCCCTGGCGCAGGGCGTGCTGAGCGGTCGGCGGGCAGGGCGTCTTCCCGCCCTTGGCCGGGTCGGGCACGGCCGCCGCATCGCCGATCGCCCAGACGTTCTCACGCCCCTGGACGCGCATGGTGGCGTCCACCACGATGCGGCGGTCGTCGCCCAGCGGGAGGCCGAGCGAGGCGACCGCGGGTGAGGGCCTCACGCCGGCGGTCCACGCCAGGGTGCGGGCCGGGATGTGCTCGCCCGTCGACAGCGTGACGGTCTGCGCATCCACGCCCTCGAGGAGCGTTCCACAGCGGATCTCGATGCCGCGCCGCCGCAGCTCGCGGGTGGCGAACGCGGCCAGGCTCGGCGGGATCTCGGGCATGATCCGGTCCTGGGCCTCGACGAGGATGAAGCGGGCGCCCTCGAGCCTGCAGCGCGGGTAGCGGTCGATCACGTCGGCCACGTAGTCCTGTAGCTCGGCCACGCCCTCCACTCCGGCGTAGCCCGCGCCCACGAAGACGAAGGTGAGGTAGGCACGCCGCGCCTCGGGATCCGGCTGCGCCTCCGCCACCTCGAGGTTCCAGAGCGCCCGGTTGCGCAGCCCGATCGCGTCGGCAAGGCTCTGGAAGCCCACGCCGTGCTCAGCGAGCCCCGGCACGTGCAGCACGCGCGGCACGGAGCCGAGCGCGACGATCAGCTGGTCGTAGCGCAGCGTCTCGTCGCGCCCGTCGACCGTTCGCAGCGAGAGCTCGTTCAGGGCGGGATCCGCGCCGGTGACCCTGCCGAGGCGGATGTCGGTCCACTCGAGCTCCTCGCGGAGCGGCACCACCACGTGGCGCGGCTCGAGCGACCCCGAGGCCGCGCCGGGCAGCAGCGGCGTGTAGAGCATGAAGTTCTCGGCGCTGACGAGGACGATCCGCGCGCTGTGGCGCGGCAACCTGCGCTCCAGGCGGCGCGCCGCGTAGAGCCCGCCGAATCCGCCGCCGGCGATTACAACCTCGTATGCCACGCCCGGCGAGGCTAGCGCGGAAGCAGCCGGCTTAGCCGGCTGCGCACCGATGTCATCCGCCGTGCTTGATCGAGCGCCGGGCGCATGGCGGCCGGCAGCCTGCGCTTGACACGCCAGGGCGCTCCGGCGAAGGCGTGGTTGGCAACGGTGGCGAAGCCGAGCTCGTCCTCGCGCAGGGCAAGCAGCAGGTGCGCCACGCGGTCGGACGGCGGCAGGTCGCGGTCCGTCACGCGCACGCAGAAGGAGTGAACGCGTCGCCCTCCCGGCATCACGAGCAGCGCGCCCGCCTCCCCCACGAGCCACGTCCCGAGCGTCCCGCGCTCGAGCGCCAGGCCGGTGCGGGCCCGCAGGGCGCGCGACTCATGGTCGAGGAGGTCGCCGAGCAGGCCCTGCGCCACGGGCTCGGCGCCGTCGTTGCGGGGACCCTTCGGATTGAGCACGCTCGCCCCGCGGTGCGCGTACAGCTCGGGAATCACCCACGCGTGCGCGAACGCGGCCAGCGACACGGCAGCCGCCCACGGCTCGAGCATGAAGATCAGCACGCCGGCAACGACGAACGGGACCGAGTAGAGCGCGGTCCAGGCCTGCCACACCAGCCCGCGACGGCGCAGCCAGCGCTCGTCGGTGGGCGCGCGCCAGGGGACCGACGCCAGCTCGGGAAGCGCCTGAGCGCCGGCCATCAGCCCCCGGCGATCGGGCGCCGCATGATCACCAGGTCGGCCTCACGCGGGAGCTCGCGCACGTGCGTGGCCTTGCCGGGCCCGTCCGGCACCGTCCCGATGTAGCCGCTCTCCAGCTGGCCGCGAAACTGCTCGGTGGCCGCGGCGAAGGCGGTGTCGTCAGTGGCCGTCCACTCGGCGAGGGTGCTGTGGCCGCTTGCGTCCATCCGGATCAGGCGCGCCATGTCGTCTCCTTTCGGCGGTTCCGCCACGCAGGATAGGGTGCCCCCGCATGACCTCCCTCCGCCCTGCCGGCCTCGTCGCGTGCGCGACGCTCGTCGCCCTCGTCTGCGCCGCGCCCGCCGGGGCGAAGTCCTCGACCGGCCCGAAGCTGACGGTCCCGCGGGCGAAGCTGGCGGCGGCCTTCCACTGCCCGCGCCCGGTGAAGAAGGCGAAGAGCACCCCGATGATGCTCGTGACCGGCACCGGCGCCACAGGCGAGCAGGCCTACCTCATCGGCGGGGACGCGATCGACGACTACGGCCATCCGTCCTGTTACGTCGACTTTCCCGACGCCACCACGGCGGACATCCAGGTGTCGGTGCAGTACCTGGTCTGGGGCCTGCGCCGCGAATTTGCGTTGTCAGGCCGGAAGGTCGCGGTCTTCGGCATCAGCCAGGGCGGCCTGCTTCCCCGGATCGCCCTCACCTATTGGCCCGACCTGCGGACCAAGGTGTCCGACGTCCTTTCGGCCGCCGGAACGCAGCACGGCACGACGGTTGGGCTCGGATCGACCGACACGTGCTCGGCACAGAACCCGTGCACCCCGGCGGCCTGGCAGCAGAGGAGCGGCTCGAAGCTGCTCAAGGCGCTCAACTCGTACCCGGATGAGACGCCGGGCAGGGTCTCCTACACGACGGTGCGCTCCCTCACCGACGAAACCGTTCAGCCGCAGGGCGGCAAGCACCCGACCTCGGCGCTCGAGGGAGCGACCAACGTCCTGATCCAGAAGGTGTGTCCCGGGCGGACCACCACGCACATCGGCACCGCGCTCGACTCGGTCACCTTCGCGGCGTTCGAGGATGCGGTCTCCCACCGTGGCGCCGGCAAGTCGGGAGCCGCCCGGGTCTCGAGGCTGCCCGCGAACGTCTGCGCCAACCCGTTCGCCCCGGGCCTCGACGAGGCCACGACGAACGGGCTGCTCGGTGCCGCCGACAACCTCACCTCGGGACAGAGCGCGTCTGCGCCCCAGGTGAAGGCCGAGCCGAAGCTGAAGGCCTGGATCAAGCCGCGCCGCTCAAAAGTTCCTTAGCCGCCGGCCGATAAAAGCCATGTGCCCGCCGCACAGGCTCCATCCACGCCCAAGACGGGTCCGCCGCGCTGGGTCAGGGCACTGGCCGCGCTCGCGATCGTGCTGGCGGCCATCGGAGCGACCATCGGACTCGTGCTCGTGCGGGACTGGGCCGACGAACGGCTGGAGTTCGACGCGCCACCGGTGGGAGGCTCGTACCCCTTCCGCGGGAGCGGCGCCGGGGGCATGCGGGTCGGCATCGCGGTGCTGCCCGGCGCCGTGTCGTGGCGGGTGAACTCGGCGGGCACGCACAACTGCCGGCCGGACGGCCACCACGCCCTGTGGAACTTCACCTCGGGCAACCTGCCGCTGGACCGCAAGGGCAACTTCAGGGTGACCTGGCGCATCAGCGGACATGTGGAGGAGCGCGTCGTGACGGGCCGCTACTGGCGCCGCGACCGCTACCACGAGGACTCGAAGCTGCGCTTCGAGTGCGTCAGAGCCGGACGCTGGCGCGCAAGCTGGGACTAGATCCGCTCACGGATCATGCGCTGGACCTCGCCGCCGTCGGCGCGGCCCTTCGTCTCGCGCATCACCGCGCCCACCACGGCGCCGATCGCCTTGTCGTTACCGGCCCTGATCTTCTCGACGGCGTCCGCGTTCTCGGTCATGGCGCGCTCCACGATCTGCTCCAGCTCGCCCGACCCGGCGCGGCCGAGCCCGCGCGCCTCCACGATCGCGCCCGGCTCCCCGCCGTTCTCGACAAGCTCGTCGAGCACCTCCTTGGCGGCCGACTGGGCCACATCCCCCGCCGCGACCATCGCGACGAGCTTGGCCAGCGCGCCAGGCTCGAGACGGGTGTCGGCCACGTCCGCGTCGCCGATGCGGGCGGCCACGTCGTTCACGACCCAGTTGGCGAGCGAGCGCGGCTCCGCGACGCCCGCGGCCGCGGCCGCCTCCAGCAGGTCTCCCAGCTCGCCCCGGAACGCGAGCAGGCGCGCGTCGGCGGTCGCGATGCCGAGCTCGCGCTCGAGCCGCTCGGCGCGCGCTGCCGGCAGCTCCGGTAGGGCGTCGCGGGCGCGGGCGAGCATCGCCTCGGTGGGCGCCAGGGGCACGAGATCCGGCTCCGGGAAGTAGCGGTAGTCGTGCGCCTCCTCCTTCGAGCGCAGCGAGCTGAGCTTGCCCGAGCGAGGATCGAAGTGGAGGGTCTCCTGCTCGATCTGGCCGCCGTCGCGGAGGATCGCCTCCTGGCGCTCGATCTCGGCCACGATCCCGCGTTCGAGGAAGCGGAAGGAGTTCATGTTCTTCAGCTCCGTCTTCGTGCCGAGGGTGGCCTCGCCGACGGGCCGGATGGACACGTTCGCGTCCATGCGCAGCGAGCCCTCCTCCATGTTCACATCGGAGACGCCCATGCGCCGCAGCGTCGCCTGCAGCAGGCGCCCGAAGTCCCCGGCCGCCTCCGCCGAGCGCAGGTCGGGCTCGGTCACGATCTCCACCAGCGGCGTGCCGGCGCGGTTGAAGTCCACGACGCTGCGCTCGGCGCCGTGGATGCGCCCGGAGGCGCCCGCGTGCACGAGCTTCGCGGCGTCCTCCTCCATGTGCACGCGGTGAATGCGCACGTCGCCCAGGTGCCCCGCAAGGGCCAGCGGGAAGTCGTACTGGCTGATCTGGTAGCCCTTTGGGCTGTCCGGATAGAAGTAGTTCTTGCGGTGGAAGATCGAGCGCGCCGCCACCTCACACTCGAACGCCATCGCGATCATGAGCGCGAGATGCACGGCCTCGGCGTTGATCACAGGGAGCGTGCCGGGGTGAGCCAGGCAGACCGGGCAGGTGAGCGTGTTGGGCGGGGCTCCGAACTCGTTGGCGCAGCCGCAGAACATCTTTGTCCGCGTGCGCAGCTGCACGTGGATCTCGATGCCGATCACCGGCTCGTACCGGCGCGCCTCGCTCATGGGCGCGGCACCCCCTCGAAGCCGATCGCCCGCTCGAGCGCATGCGCCGCGTCCAGGATGCGACTCTCGCTGAAGGCCGGACCCACGACCTGGAGCCCGACCGGGAGCCCGTCGGACAGGCCGCAGGGAATCGAGAGTGCCGGGATTCCCGCCAGCGACGCCGGCGTCGTGTAGTAGTCGGACAGGTACATCGACAGCGGGTCCGCGGTGCGCTCGCCGAGCTTGAACGCCACCGTCGGCGACGTGGGAGTGATCACCACGTCAACCCGCTCGAACGCGCTCCGGAAGTCCTCGACGATCCGCGTGCGCACCTTCTGCGCCGTGCCGTAGTAGGCCTCGTAGTAGCCCGACGACAGCGCGTAGGTCCCGATCATGATCCGGCGCCGGACCTCCTCGCCGAAGTAGTCGTGCCGCGTACGCTCGTACATCTCGAGCAGGTCGTCGGAATCGGTGCGCTTCCCGTAGCGGACGCCGTCGTAGCGGGCCAGGTTGGCGCTCGCCTCCGCCGGCGCGATCACGTAGTACGCGGCGATCGCGTGGGCGGCGTGCGGCAGCTCGATCTCCTCGACGGTCGCGCCGAGCCCCTCCGCAAGCGCCACCGCTCGCCGGCACTGCTCGGCCACGCCCGGCTCGAGTCCCTCCTCGTGGAACCCCCACACGCCCACGCGCACGCCGTCCAGGCGCTCCGCCGTGGGCAGCCGGATCCCCTCCGGGTGCTCGAGCGAGGTGGAGTCGCGCGGATCGTGCCCGACCAGTGCCGCCGTCAGCAGCGCGGCGTCGGCCACGTCACGGGTCAGTGGGCCGCACTGGTCGAGCGAGGAGGCAAAGGCGATCATGCCGAAGCGCGAAACCGCGCCGTAGGTGGGCTTGAGCCCGACGATCCCGCAGAGCGACGCCGGCTGCCGGATCGAGCCGCCGGTGTCCGTGCCGATCGCCCACGGGGCGGTGCCCGCGGCCACGGCCGCCGCCGAGCCGCCCGAGGAGCCTCCGGGAACGCGCTCGGGGTCCCAGGGGTTGCGCACCGGGCCGAAGCCGGAGTTCTCGGTGGAGGACCCCATCGCGAACTCGTCCTGGTTCGTCTTGCCGAGCACCGGCGCGCCGGCCTCGCGGAGGCGGGTGACGGCGGTGGCGGTGTAGGGCGGCCGGTAGCCCTCGAGGATGCGCGAGCCGGCGGCGCTGGGCACGCCCTCCACGCAGAAGAGGTCCTTCACGGCAACCGGCACGCCCCCGAGGGCGGAGCCGGGCGGCGGCTCGCCCTCCGCCCCGTCGGCCACCCAGAGGTAGGACCCCAGGTCGTCGCCTGCCGCGCGCTCGCGCCAGAATTCGAAGAGCTCGGCGGCGGACAGCTCGCCGGCGCGAACGCGGGCGCCCGCCTCGGCGGCGCTCAGCGCGAGCAGGTCCTCGCTCACGATCGTCCCGGGCTGGGAACGCCGAACCCGCCCGGCTGCGGGTCGGGCGCGGGCTCGAGCGCCTTCTCAACCGGCAGGCTGGGCGTGGGCACGTCCTCGCGGAGCACGTTCTCGAGCTGCACGACGTGCGAGGTGGGCTCCACTCCCTCGAGGTCGAGCCCCTCCATCGTCTCGATGTGGCCGAGGATCTTCGGAAGCTCCTCCAGCATGGCGTCGACCTCTTCCTCGGTCAGCCTCAGGCGGGCGAGGCGGGCCACGTGGAGCACCTGGTCGCGGTCGATCACGCGTCAGCCGCCGAAGCCGGTCTGCTGGATGATCCGCCGCTCGTGGGTGCCCACTCCGAGGGTGCGGTCGCCCTCGCGAACCTCGACGTCGAAGCGCAGCTTGCGCTCTTCCACGATCTCCCTGAGCCGGGCGCTGACGGTGCAGTTGGCCCCCTCGCCGGCTGCGGCCACGTGCTTGATGCAGACCTCGAATCCCACGGTGGCGCGCCCGTCGCCGAGATGCTCGAAGGCCAGCATGGCCGCGCAGCGCTCCATCACTCCGACCAGTCCCGGTGTGGACAGAACCTTCACCGGGAGGGTGCCGCCCACGTCGGTGAGCAGCAGTCCCTCCGCCACGAACTCGTCGGCGCGCTCGAGCCCCGGCTCGAGGGTCACGACGTGGTGCCGCGGGGCGGCGCGGGCAGGGGCTCGATCTCGGGCGGCTTGGGTACCGGGAGCCCGCTGGCGTCCGTGTAGCTCCCGGCGGGCGACAGGCGCTCGTCGCGCATCGAGAAGCCGCCCGCCACGAAGATGCCCGCCGCCCCGGCGAGGGCGAGCCATAGGCCCGCATCGCGTCCGGTGGCACCGTCCGGAAGGTCGAGCACGCGGATCACCACGAGCGCCAGCGCCAGGAGGCCGAACAGCGTGACGATGGCGTCGAGGGCGATCGGAACCGCGGCCACGCGCATGACGGCGGTGGCGATCGTCACGGAGATCGCGCACGCGGCGATCAGCGCGAGGATCACGTCGATCACCCCGAGCGCCTCCCAGCCCGTGAGCGAGTCGCCCGTCGCGCCCGCCTCGTACCAGGGCAGGAACAGCGAGACGATGAGGGCCGCGCCGGTCAGCGCGAGCCCTATTTCTCCGGCACGAAGCCTGCGCAGATCCATTCGGCGGGCAGGTTACCCCGACATCGGCACGGCGGCGATCCCGCGGAGCTACCCGCCGCCGGCCATCTGCGCCTGCGCCGCCGCAACGGTGTTCACGAGCAGCATCGCGCGCGTCATCGGCCCCACTCCGCCCGGCACCGGCGTGATCGCCCGCGCCTTGCCGCGGACGCCCTCGAAGTCCACATCGCCCACGAGCCCGCTGTCCGTGCGGTTCGTGCCCACGTCGATCACCACCGCGCCCTCCGAGACCATGTCGGCAGTCACGAGTCCCGGTCGCCCGGCGGCGGCCACGATCACGTCGGCCTCACGGCAGGTCGCCGCCAGGTCGCGCGTGTGCGAGTGGCACTGGGTGACGGTGGCGTTCGAGGCCAGCAACAGCTGGACGAGCGGCTTGCCCACGAGGATCGAGCGCCCGATGACCACGGCCCGGGCGCCATCGAGGTTCACATCCGCCTCGCCGAGCAGCTCCATCACGCCCGCGGGCGTGCAGGGCACCATCGCGCCCAGCTGGTCCTGGGCCAGAAGACCCGCGTTCACGGGCGTGAGGCCGTCCACGTCCTTCCCCGGATCGATCAGCGGCACCAGCGAAGCCTGGTCCAGGTGGGTCGGGAGCGGCAGCTGCAGCAGGATGCCGTGTACTCGGGGATCGGCGTTGAGGGAGAGAATCAGCTCGGCCAGCGCCTGCTCCGACACGTCACCGCCGGGCTCGTGGTGGAACGACTCGATGCCGACCTCCGCGCTGTCGTTGCGCTTCATGCGCACGTAGACCTCGGAGGCCGGGTCGTCGCCCACGAGGATCGTGGCGAGCCCCGGGCGCGTGCCGTGCGCCTCGATCAGCTGCTCGACCTTGGCGGCCACGCGCTCGCGCAGGCGAGCCGCCACCGCGTTCCCGTCGATGATCTGGGCTTCAGACACGTTTCT
Organism: uncultured Thermoleophilaceae bacterium; assembly: GCA_963803245.1. Taxonomy (GTDB): domain Bacteria; phylum Actinomycetota; class Thermoleophilia; order Solirubrobacterales; family Thermoleophilaceae; genus JACVRW01. The sequence continues at coordinate 57,952 of CAWDLI010000003.1, forward strand.
TGAGCGGCGCGTAGTCGGCCATCAGCTTGCGCTCCGACGGGGGCTGCTCGTCGTTGCCCTTGAAGTACACCACCACGAGGCCGCCCGGCTCCAGCCCGGTGACGACATCCGTCGCCGAAGTTCGCGTGGATCACGTCGTCCCCGAGGGCGAAGCTGGCGCCCTGGATGGGCGTGGGGCGAGCGGGCGCAGGAGCGGCGGCGCCCCCTCGCCAGGTGGCCGCGGCGGCGGGTCCCCTCGGTGCGTCAGCCTCGCGGTCGGTGAGCTCCGCCGGGACCTCGTCGATGAAGCGGCTGCGCAGGTTCCAATCGCGGCCGCCGAACAGGCTGCGAGACCTGGCGTGGCAGAGGTAGAGCTCGCGGCGTGCGCGCGTGATGCCGACGTAGGCGAGGCGCCGCTCCTCCTCCACGTCGCCGGCCTCGATCGCGCGCAGGTGCGGGAACACGCCGTCCTCGAGGCCGATCATGAACACGGTGTCGTACTCGAGGCCCTTGGCGTTGTGCATCGTCATCAAGGTGACGATGCCCTGGTCGTCGCGCAGCTGGTCCTGCTCGGAGAAAAGCGCCACCTGCTGCAGGAACTGCTCCACCGAGGGCTCCTCGCCCTCCGCTGCGGCCGGGCCGCCCGCGGTGGTGTCGTATTCCTGCCCCACTCCCACGAGCTCTTCGAGGTTCTCGATCCGGCCCTCCGCCTCGATCGTGCGCTCGGCCCGGAGCGCATCGAGATAGCCGGTCTCGTCCAGCGTCTCCTGGAGCAGCTCACCCACGCCCGCTCCCGCCTCCGCCCGCTCTCTCAGCCGCTCCATCACCGACATGAAGCGACCCACCGACTTGACGGCGGCGGCGGCCAGGCCGGGAATGGCCTCGGGCGCGGCGGCCACGTCCCACACCGACTCGCCCAGCGTGTTCGCGTACCCCACGATGCGGCCCTGCGAGGTCTGGCCGATCCCGCGCCGCGGCGAGTTCACGATACGGCCGAAGGCGACCGTGTCGGCGGGGTTCACGAGCAGCGTCAGGTAGGCGAGCGCGTCCTTGATCTCGGCGCGCTCGTAGAAGCGCGTGCCGCCGAGCACCTGGTAGCCCACGCCGTAGCGCACGAGGATGTCCTCGAGCACGCGCGACTGGGCGTTGGTCCGGTAGAAGACGGCGACGTCGTCGCGCGAGCCCCCCTCGTCCACGAGCCGCTCGATCTCGGAGACCACGAAGCGCGCCTCGGCGTGCTCGTCCTCCAGCTCGCGGACGTGGACCGGGTCGCCCTCCCCCACGTCGCTCCAGAGCGACTTGTCCTTGCGTGCCCGGTTGTGCGAGATCACCCCGTTGGCGGCGCTCAGGATGGTCTGGGTCGAGCGGTAGTTCTGCTCGAGCTTGACCACGGTCGCGTCCGGGAAGTGCTTCTCGAAGTCGAGGACGTTCGTGACGTCGGCGCCGCGGAAGGCATAGATCGACTGGTCGTCGTCACCCACGACGCAGAGATTGCGGTGCTCCTCGGAGAGCAGGCGGAGCCAGCGGTACTGAGCGTGGTTCGTGTCCTGGTACTCGTCCACGAGCACGTACCGGAAGGCGCGCCGATAGCGGTCGCGCACCTCCGGGAAGAGCTCGAAGAGGTTGACGCTGCGGAACAGCAGGTCGTCGAAGTCCATCGCGTTCGCGGCGTGCATCCGCTGCTCGTAGAGCTGGTACACGTCGGCGGCGGTCTGCTCGAAGAAGGTCGACACCTTGAGCCTGTAGGCCTCGGCGTCGAGCAGCGCGTTCTTGGCGTCGGAGATCTGGCGGCGGATGCCGCGCGGAGCGAAGCGCTTGGGATCGACGTCCAGCTCGTCCACGCAGGCCTTGACCTGCCGGAGCGTGTCGCCCTCGTCATAGATGGTGAAGCCGCGCGTGTAGCCCAGCCGCTCGGCATCGGCGCGCAGCATGCGCGCGCAGGCCGAGTGGAAGGTCATGACCCACATCGCCCGGGTGCGCCCGCCGACCAGTCCCTGCACCCGCTCGCGCATCTCCTGGGCGGCCTTGTTCGTGAAGGTGATCGCGAGGATCTCGCTGGGCCGCGCTTCCCCGTCGCGCACGAGCCGCGCGATCCGGTGGGTGAGCACGCGCGTCTTGCCGGAGCCGGCGCCGGCAAGGATGAGCAGCGGCCCCTCGCCGTGCATGACGGCTTCCCGCTGGGGCTCATTCAGGCCCTCGAGGAGGCTGTCTGTGGCTGCCGGAGCACTCACTCTGGCGAGGATAGTTGCGCCACGGGTCGTCTCGGGCGCGACACTGCTCGCCGTGGTCGCGCTGCTCGACGAGGTCCGCACGGAGTGCGCCCGGATCGCCGCCGAGGCGCGCTGGGTGACGATCGACCTCGACCGCGCCGCGACGGTCAAGCCCGGCCCCGCGCCGGCGCTCGACCCCCAGCGCCACTACCTCGAGGGCCCGGACGAGGACGTGGCCACCTACTTGCTCACGCTCGACGCGATCAACTTCGGCTCGGGGTGGTTCCCGACGCTCCACAAGCGATCCGGCTGCTCGGGGTACTTCACCGTCGCGTGGGCGCTGGCCGACCGCTTCCGCGAGCGCGGGCCCTGGTCGAACGCGGAGCTGGCGGCGCTGGACGCCGGCGAGGTGGCCGCGGTGCTCGGCCAGGCGCCCGACCACGAGCTGATGGCTCTGTACGCGGAGGCGCTGCGGCAGCTGGGCGGCTTCCTCGGCGACCGTTCGGCGCTCGGACTGGTCCGCGAGGCGGACGGGTCGGCCGAGCGGCTGGCGGCCGCGCTCGTGGAGGGCATGCCCTTCTTCCGCGACCGCGGCTTCTACAAGCGCGCGCAGATCGTGCCCAGCGACCTGGCGCTGGCCGGCCTCGCCGGGTTCTCCGACCTCGACCGGCTCACGATCTTCGCCGACAACCTGGTGCCCCACGTCCTGCGCGTGGACGGCGTGCTGCGCTACCACCCGGACCTGGCCGCCCGCATCGACGCCGGAGAGCTGATCCCGCCCGGCCCGGAGGAACGGGAGATGCGCGCTTGCGCGCTGCACGCGTGCGAGTCGATCGCCGATCGCACGGGGGTGCCGCCGCGCGTGCTCGACCTCTGGCTGTGGAACCGCGGCCAGCAACCGCGCTACAAGGCGCTACCGCGCCACCGGACGCGCTCTGTCCACTACTGACAGAAGACGTTCGTGCACTGCAGCGGGTTGCCGTTCCCGCTTGCCGAGTTCCCGCCAAGGTCGGTCACGCCCGTTACCGCCTGGATCCCGAGGTCATCGTTCGCATCGGCCCGGTTGCCGCGCAGCCGGGTATCGGCGCTCTGCACCTCGATGCCGTCGCCCTCGTTGTCGTGCACGTAGTTGTCGCGCAGCAGCGTGCCGGCGGCGAGCGGGCCGATGAAGATGCCATCCCCGCCGGAGCCGCCCGGCGAGGTGGGGTCGATGAGGATGGCCTCCGACACCTCGTTGTCGATGACGACGTTGCCGGAGCCCGACAGCACGTTGATTCCCGTCCCCACAAGAGCGCCGAACCGGTTCCCCACCAGCCGGTTGCCCGAGCCGGTCACCCTCAGCGCCGTGGTCGGGATCCCGGCGGACAGCTCGTTCCGCGAGACGAGGGAGTTGCCGGCCTCGATCTCGGCCACCGGCCCGAACGAGGCCTCGATCTCGCCGCCGGCCACGACGAGGCCGTCGTGGCCGATCACAAGCAGGCCGGTGGAGCGTCCGAACAGCCGGCTGCTGCGAACCTCGGTACCGGAGCCGCCGGTGACTTCTAACCCGTACGGCGAGCCCTCGGCGCTCACCCCGCGCACCTGGGTGCGGTTCGCGCCGGAGAGCGCGATCGCCCTTCCCCACCCCCCGAGGGTGCCGTTGCGGATCGTCAGGTCGTCAAAGCCACCGCTGTCGTCGACGCCCTTGACGCTGTCGCCGCCCAGGAACACCGGCCCGGTGACGCTGTATCCGGCAAGGTTGATGTCGAGGCCGTCGGCCCCGACCACGATCCCGTTCGGCCCGGCGATCGGACCCGGGCTGTCGACGCCGCAGTTCAGGTTGCCCGTGAGCTTCACGTCGGCGGTCACCGTCTCACCGCACGCCACGTCCTGCGTCCGGAAGCCCCGGGCGGCGCCGCAGGCGCCGGCCTCCGAGTCCTCGGCGCAGAGCCTGTACCGGTAGGCGGTGTCCCGCTCGAGCCCCGAGAGCTCCACGAAGACGGACGCCGGGGTGTTCGCCTGCGTGGAGACCGACTGGTGTGCGGACGCGGAGCCCAGGCTGTCCGTCTTCCCGTACTCGAGCCAGAACTCGGTGGCCCCGCCCTCGTTGCTCACGACCTTCCCGGCGATCCCGGCCCCGTTCACCGACACCGCGGTGGGCGAACCGGCGAAGCCGATGGCGCATCCGGAGCACAGCACGCACCCGATCAGCACCATCGAGCTAAGGAGTGGTCTCCGGATGGCGCGAGCCTAGCCGCCCGGAGGGTCCCGAGCAACCGGCCGATCCCAGGGGCTAACCCCCGGTCGAGTCCGGCCCGCGGCGGCGCTTGAGCGGGCGCACCTCGCCGCCCTCCGGCTTGCGGCCCGTCAGCTCCGCCACGAGCTCCTCGAGCCCGTTCAGCCGGTTGGCCATGCCGCGTATGGCGTCCGCCACCGGGTCCGGCAGATGCGCCCAGTCGGCATCCGGGCCCTGCGGCTTCTTCCCGCCCACTCGCACCGGATGTCCCGGGTTGCCCACCACCGTCACGTCCGCCGGCACATCGTGGATCACCACCGAGTTCGCCCCCACGCGCGCGCCCGCGCCGACCTCGATGGGGCCGAGGAGCTTGGCGCCCGCGCCGATGATCGTGCCATCGCCCACAGTGGGATGGCGCTTGCCGCGCTGGAACCCGGTGCCGCCGAGCGTCACGCCCTGGTAGATCGTCACGTCGTCGCCCACCTCGGCGGTCTCGCCGATCACGACACCGGAGCCGTGGTCGATGAAGAGCCCCCGGCCGATGCTTGCCGCCGGGTGGATCTCGATCCCGGTCACGACCTTGGTGGCATTGGCGAGCGCGCGCGGGACGAGCGGCACGCCGGCCTCGTGCAGCGCGTGCGAGACGCGATGGGAAAGCAGCGCCTGCACTCCCCCGTAGGTGGCGAGCATCTCGAAGCGGCCCACGCTGCGCGCGGCCGGATCGCGTTCGGCGGCCGCCGTGAGGTCCTCGCGGAGCTCGCGCGCTACCTGCGCCAGTGTGCCGAGCCCGAGCATCAGGGAGCGAAGAACGGCGTGCTGACGTAGCGCTCGCCGGAGTCGGGCACGATCACGACCACGCGCTTCCCGCGCAGCTCCGGGCGGGACCCGACCTCGACCGCGCCCCACAGTGCCGCCCCGCCGGAGATCCCGGCCAGCAGGCCCTCGCGTTGCGCGCACAGGCGCGAGGTATCGATCGCGTCCTCGTCGTCCACCGCCAGGACCTCGTCGATCACCTCGCGGTTGAGCACCGCGGGCACGAAGCCCGCGCCGATCCCCTGGATCTTGTGCGGTCCGGCGACGCCGCCCGAGAGCACGGGCGATGAGCGTGGCTCGACCGCCACCACCCGCAGGTCCGAGTTGAGCTCCTTCAGGCGCTCGCCGCAGCCGGTGATCGTCCCTCCGGTGCCCACACCGGCCACCAGCACGTCCACCCGTCCCTCCATGTCGCGCCAGATCTCCTCGGCGGTGGTGCGGCGGTGCACCTCGGGGTTGGCCGGGTTCGAGAACTGATCCGGTATGAAGGCGTCGCCGAGCTCCGACGCGATGCGCCGGGCCTCGTCCCTGGCCTCGCTCATCCCGCCGAGCGACTCCACCATCCGCACCTCGGCTCCGTACAGGCGCACGAGCTTCTCGCGCTCGCGACTCATCCCCTGGGGCATCGTGAGCACGAGCTTGTACCCGCGCGCCGCGCAGACGAATGCCAGGGCGATCCCGGTGTTGCCGGAGGTCGACTCGACGATGGTGGTGCGGCCCGGGTCGATCTCGCCCTGCGCCTCGGCGGCGTCGATCATGGCGACCCCGATCCGGTCCTTCACGCTGCCGGCCGGGTTGTAGGCCTCGAGCTTGCCCACCAGCTCGGCGCCGCAATCCGGCGCCAGGCGCTCGAGGCGGACCATCGGCGTCTGCCCGACGAGGTCGGCGAGGTTGTCGGGCACCGCGCGCGCTACGGGCGAAGCTGGCATCGCCCGACTGTAACCATCGGAGGTTCAGGGAGCATGGCCACGGGTAGGCGCATTTCAGGGTGGGACTGGCTCGTCAGACTTCCCCCGGAGGATTTCGAGTCAGGACCGCCCCTTCTTTACGCGTGGCCCGGCTGAGAGGATCAAATCCCGGATGGGGGTTGACCGCAGTACCCCTATCGCCAATGATGCGGCTCCAGAAGGGTGACGGGCCAAACGGGAGGGGACTCAGGGTGAGAGCTGGCGGTGGCAGTCTGAAGCGCGGCACTTCGCGGCGCCTTGCGGCGCCGGCGGCGCTGCTGGTGGCCGTGGTGGCGCTGACGGGGTGCGCGATCGTGCGCCCGCCGGGCGACGAGCCGCTGCGCTATCGCGACCAGGTCTTCAGCGAGGTCACCATCACCCGGGACCTCCAGTACGGCAGCGCCACCAACGTCGAGGGCGAGACCGAGGCCCTGAACCTCGACCTATATCAGCCGACCGGCGACACCGCCGACGCGCGCCCGGCGATCATCTGGGTGCACGGAGGCAGCTTCTGCTGCGGTGACAAGGGCTCCGGCCCCTCACCTGACCTCGCCAACAAGTTCGCGAGGCTCGGCTACGTCACGGCCTCGATCAACTACCGCCTGTCGGCACCCAACGGCTGCACCGGCACCGGGTTCGGCGGCGAGTGCGCCGCCGCGGTGTTCGACGCCCAGCACGACGCGCAGGCAGCGGTCCGCTGGTTCCGCGCCAACGCCGACACGTATGGGATCGATACCGACCGCATCGCGATCGGCGGCGAGTCCGCCGGCGGCATCACCGCGACGCTGGTGGGCCTGCGCGCCAACGACGCCGGCGAGAGCGGCAACCCGGGCTTCCCGCAGGACGTGCGCACCTTCGCCTCGATCTCGGGCGGCATCATCGGCGGGTTCTTCGTGGACGATCGCGACACCCAGGGGATCTTCTTCCACGGGACCGCGGACCGGACGGTGCCCTATTCGTGGTCGGCCGACACGGTCAAGGCGCTGCGGAACGTCGGCAAGCTCCCATTCCTGGAGCGCTACGAGGGCGCGGGACACGTGCCGTACGCGCAGTTCGGCGCGCAGATGTTCACGCACACCTCGTACTACTTCTACTGGGCGCTCGATCTGGCCCACGCGGACGGGCAGACCGCCGCGGCGGCGCGAGCGGCCGAGCGCATGACCGCCAAGTTCCCCGAGCTGAGTCCCTGAGCGCCTGAGCGGGCGCTCAGGTCCTTCGGTCGGTTGAGCGTGTGTGCCCCCGGCCCGCCGGACCTATCAGCGGCGTGCGGAAATGCGCAGGCTGAGCGCGCGGAGCCCGTGCATCGGGCTCACCACTCGCTCACCTGGTAGTACAGCCCGTTCGGGTGCCCGTGGACGTCGGTTCCGCGGTGCACCGTCACCGGCTTGCCGCCGCCGGCGCGAATCATCTGCTCGAACAGCCGCGGGTCGGAGCCGGCGGCGTTCTCGACCATGACCACGAGCCCGCCGGGCTCCATGTGGCGCTTCACTGACTCGTAGAAGCGTCCGTGGACCTTCCAGTCCTTGTCGAACACCTGGATGTCCTCGGTGCCCGCCGCGTCCGGAAGGAAGTGCGGCGGGTTCGAGACGACGAGGTCCCAGCGCTCTTCCGCAGGAATCTGGTCGAGCGCGTCCGACTCGTAGACCGATACGCGCTCCCCCAGCCCGTTGTACTCCGCCGTGCGCGCGGCAGCGGACACGGCGTCGCTGCTGACGTCGGCCAGCGCAAGCGTCTCGCACCAGCCCGCGGCCAGCAGCGAGTACCCGATGTAGCCGGGCCCGGCGCAGAATTCGAACAGCCTCGAGCAGCGCCCGACGCCCAGCTCGTTGAGCACGCGCGGGAAGTCCTGGCCGAAGGACATGCCGCCCTTGTGGAGCTCCGGGCGGTCGAAGACGGCGATCCCCCCGTACGAGGTGACCACGCTCTCGGCGTCTCGCTTGCCGAGCAGCCGCGGCACGACCTTGCGCCCGAGCTTGCGCGCGAGCAGGCGGCTCAGCATCCGGCCGTCGCACATCTCCTCCACCAGGCGCTCGGGGATGTACGCGTTCAGGCGGTAGGCGTCGAGGCCACGCAGCTCAGCATCACTCGCACCTCTGGTCCCGGTGGCGGGCAGGGACGTGACGAGCGCGGGTGCGGGAGGCCGTTGACGCGTGGCCATCAAGACTCTTCTCGGTCGTTCTGACCGCCAGCTAAAGCCGCGCGTGGCTTTGACGAGGACGGCCGGGAGCACCATGCCTCCCGTACGGGCGGCGCGAGCGCGGGGATCAGGCCGCCCGCTCGGGAGCTAGCGACGGCGCAAAATGAGACGGCGTGAGACGACGCCTCGGTCCCGACCCGCGACGATGACCACCCGCAGGGTCAGCTCGACCCTGTGCGCGTGCCGGAGCCGGCGCCTGGCCCGCTTGCCGAACTCGACCGCCACCGTCCGCGCGCCTGAGCGCGCGATCCGCCGGCGTCCCCCCGCCACCTGCACGGCGCGACCGCCCCGGCCGAGGCGCAGCCGCCTCGCGGGCCGGCGGCCCAGCAGCACGCCTGCCCTGACGCGGCAGGCGGCGAGGCAGCGCACCTTCAAGCGCAACCCGCGCGCGAGCGTGCTGCGCAGGCCGAACACCCGTCCCGGTCCGCTCACAAGGCGCTTTGCCGAGTCCCGGTCGAGCCATGCCGCCCGCCCGCTGCGGGGTGGGTCCTGCTTCCCCTTCGGGCCGGCGGGCGCCGGGACGCGCGAGTACCCGATGCCGGCCTCGCCCGGGCGTACCTCATCCCCCTGAGCCGGCACGCCACGGATGACCTGTCCCCAGGCGCCGGGAGTCAGATCGAGCCGCGGCGCGAACGCCACGCGGTAGTCGCGGGTGCCCGGCGCGCAGTGGACTCGCTCGAGGTGGGTGGGCGGCGGGGAGTCGGGGTCCCAGACCATGAAGCAGGCCCGCCCGTTCGGGCTCCGCTCGTCGAGGCGCACGTTCGTGCGCCGGATGTCGATCGCCCGGGCGGGCACCTTGGCCCCGCCCGAACCGGGAAGCGAGCCGGTGTCGACGTTGATGCCCTGATACGGCGTCCAGCACGTGTTCTTGTCGAAGCGCAGGACCGTCGGGCCCGTCCACGTCTGGAAGCAGTCCGGGTGCTCCTGCGTCCACGCCTCGCTGGTGGGCACGGGCTCGGAGCAGGCGGCCAGGCCCCCGATCCAGTTTCCCTCCACCTGGCCGACGCTGCCCGGACGGTCGGAGGCCATCCAGATGCCGTCGGAGAACCCGGACCCGCGGATCTTCAATCCCTCCACGTGCGCGGTGCCGGCAAAGTTGTTGACGAACACGGCCGCCGAGGCGCCGGTGCCGCCGGCCGCCGCCGAGCAGGGCGCGGCGTCGCTCGCGATCTCCCCGCCGACGATCCTCACGTTGCGGCACCCGTCGACCTTCACGGTGTCCGCCACCGGCACGGACGGCAGCCGCACGTCGCAGTCCTGGGTGGCGGGGATTCCCCACCACACGCCTCCGGACGCGGGCACGCGGATCACCTCGGCCCCGGCGGACATCGGCGGCTCGGGCCACGTCAGCGGCTCGCGGAAGCCGGAGGTGGCGAGCACGAACACGACCAGGGATGGCAGGACGAGAAGGCGGCGCATAGGCGAAGTGCTTGCGGGTGCAAGGACGGCGGCCCGCGCACTTTGGCAGCCAGAGCCTGCCCAGAACCTGGAGACGCGACTTTGCACACGTTGGGTGCGAAAGCCGCCCGCGTCCGGCACAGGTACGGTCTCACCATGGACCCGACGCTGCTCGTCCTGCAGCACATCGCCTGCGAGCCGCCGGCTGCTTTCGAGGACGAGCTGCGCTCACGCGGACTCGACCTGGTGCGGGTGGAGCTCGACGAGGGGGGCGCGCTGCCGGAGTGGCGGCAGTTCGCCGGTCTCGTGGTCATGGGCGGGCCGATGGGCGCCTATGAGGAAGCGGCGCACCCGTGGCTCGCGGCCGAGAAGCAGCTCATCCGCGAGGCGGCGCAGGCGGGGCACCCGGTCTGGGGCGTCTGCCTCGGAGCACAGCTCCTCGCCTCGGCGCTGGGGGCCGACGTGTACCCGGGGCCGCAGGCCGAGGTGGGCGTCCTGCCCGTCGAGCTGACCGCGGCGGCTTCGCAGGATCCGGTCTTCGGCGAGGCGCCCAGGAGCTTTCCGACGCTCCAGTGGCACGGCGACACCTTCGACCTGCCCGACGGAGCGACGCTCCTCGCCAGCTCGCCCGAGTACGCCAACCAGGCCTTCGTCTACCAGCGCGCCTACGCCCTCCAGTTCCATCTGGAGGTCTCCCCCACGCTGGCGGACGAGTGGGGCGAGGTGCCCGCGTACGCCCAGAGCCTCGAGGCCATCCTCGGCCCGGGGGCGCTGGAGCGGCTCGTGGCGGAGGTGGCTGAGCACGCCTCCACGACGGTGCCGCTGGCCCGTGCCGTGTTCGGCCGCTGGCTCGAACGCGTGGTGGGCGTGCCGGCGCCTATCGTTCGCTGATCGCCAGAGCGTCCAACAAAGGCGGGCGGGACCTGGAGCGACGGATCGACGCGCTGTACGAGGCCCCGCTCGAGGAGTTCACCGCGCTTCGCAACGAGCTCGCGAAGGAGCTGCGCGGCTCGGGTGAGCGCGATTCCGCGGAGGACGTGGGCCGGCTGCGGAAGCCGAGTGCCGCGGCATGGGCGATCAACCAGCTCTCACGGAGCGAGGGGCCGACGCTCAAGGCCGTGCTCGAGGCGGGCCGGAAGCTGCGCAAGGCCCAGGAGACCGTGCTCGGGGGCGGCTCGGGAGCGGCTCTGCGGACCGCCGGCGCCGCGGAGCGCGAAGCCGTGGGAGCCGCGGTGGAGAAGGCATCGGGCGTGCTCGGCGGACAGGCGAGCAGGGCGACCATGGAGCGGGTCCGCAACTCGCTGCACGCGGCCGCCGGCGATGACGACGTGCGGGCCGCGATCGAGAGCGGCCGCCTGACCGGCGACCACGAGCCCGTCGGCCTCGGCCCGTTCGGGGCGGGCGCGCCGGCAGCCCCGCGACCGCCCAAGCGCGCCCCCAAGCAGGACGTGGCGGCGCGCAAGCGCGTACGCGAGGCCCAGGTCGCCCAGCGCGAGACCGCACGACGGGCCGAGGCGGCACGACGCGAGCTCGACAAGCGCAGCGACGCAGCGGCACGCGCCCAGGAGCGGCTGGCGGCGGCCCAGGCGGATCTGGATCAGGCCGAGGAGGAGGCGGCGGCCGCAGCGACCGAGCTTGAACGCGCGGAGCGGACGGTCGGTTAGGGTCGCCTCGTGGGCAGGCGGATGGGGATCGTGCTGGGACTCTGGGTCGTGGCCCTGGCGCCGGCGGGCTGCTCCGGGTCGGGCGACGACGACAAGTCATCCAATGCCTCCCAGGAGACCGTGACCGTGACGGTGCCCACGTCCGAAGGCGAAGGCGAAGGCGAAGTCGAAGGACGCGGCCCGTGCGGAAGACTCGCCCGGGAAGACCGAAAAGGACAAGCCTGCAGCGCCCGACGGGTCGAAGGGCGCGGTCACCAAGGTCGCGCCGGCGCCCGAGCCTGACGCCGGGAGCAAGGGGTCTGCCGGCGGCGTCCCAGCGGGCGAGGTCGAGGCCACGAACGGCTCTCCGCCCGAGGTCACGCTCGCGGTGATCGACGCCGAGAGCGCATCGGTGAAGAAGAGCAGGGTGCACCGCTACGCCGTGCTGCTGGACGACCTCGAGCGCGCCTGCTCGGAGTCACGCACGCAGCTGGCTGAAGCGGCTCTGACGGCGAGCCACAACTCGAAGGGGACGCAGACGCCGCTCTCGATCCTCGATGTGCTCAAGGCGGTCGCGAACGCTCACCCGTCGGGCGTGTGCGCCGACTCCTTCACGCGCGTCGCCCGCTAGCCGAGAGGGGATACTCGGCAGCGATGTCACGGGAGAACGTGGAGATCGTCCGGGGTGCCTTCTCGCTGCTGAGCATCCCGGGCGACCCCGACGCGATGATCGCCGCCAGTACCGAGGACTTCGAGATGCACCTCATCGGGGTGACCGGCGAGCCCGTCCACTACGCGGGGGCGAGCGGCATCCGGGACTTCTTCCGCGACGTGGCACAGAGCTGGGAGGCGTTCCGGTTCGAGGGCACCGACTTCCACGACCTCGGTGACCGCGTTCTCGTGCTTGGTGACGTGAGCGGCCGCGGTCGCGCCAGCGGAGCCGAGGTCGATGACCGGTGGGGCTGGATCGTCGCGCTGACCGACGGCAGGGCCGACAGCCTGCATGGATACCTCGACGAAGCTCAGGCCCTCGAGGCCGCCGGCCTTGACGAGTAGACCCGACGTGGAGCGGGTCCCGGTGTTCGTCGGCTGCGTGACGCTCGCCGCGGGTGCCGCGCTCCTCGTTGCGCCCGGGAGGCTCAGCGGCCCGCTCGGTCTCCACGGTCAGGAAACGGCCCTGCGCGCGATCGGCCTGTCCGACCTCGTGCTGGTCCCCGGCCTGCTGCGCGGGAGCCCGCGCTGGCCCTGGATGGCCGGCCGTGCCGCATTCAACGTCGCGCTCGCCGCCTACCTGCACGGAGTGGCGCCGCAGTCCGCATCGCCGCGCTCGCTGAAGACCGGAGCCGCGCTGTTCGTGGGCCTCACCGTCGTGGACGGCGCCACGGCCGTGGCTCTGCGCCGCGCCGAGTCCCCTTAGGGAGCGCTCTCCGCCCCCAACCGAGCCAGGCGGGATACTCGCGGGCGATGCCGCAGGAGAACGTCGAGATCGTCCGCAAGCCGATCCGTGTGAATGAGGGACTGAGCCGCACCCTCGATGAGCGCATTGCTCTGCGCTTCCCGCGGCTAGCGGCCGCGAGCGCTCGCATGATCGCCAAGCTGCCGCCCGGTTCGCGTGTCCGCCAGGCGGTCGTGTGGCGAACCGTCCGGCTGGCGATGGAGGCCTACAACCGCCGCGATCTCGAGGCGGCGTCGATCGCCTTCCACCCCGACCTGGAGTACTACCCGTACCGGGAGTTCGTCGAGGCCGCACTCGCCGATCCGTGCTACTACGGACCGTCGGGCTACCGGAGGTACATAGAGGCCACCTATGACGTCTGGGGCGCCGACGTCCGCTTGGAGCCGACCGAGCTGATCGACCTTGGGGACCGGATGGTGCTGCTCGCGGATATGCCGATGCGGGCTCAGGCCAGCGGCGTTCCGCTGGCCCAGACGTACGCGACCGTTGCGACGATCAAGCATGGCCGAGTGATCCGGCAGCGCGACTTCCTGCACCACAGTGAAGCCCTCGAAGCCGCGGGCCTCTCGGAGTAGGCGATGTCGCGGGAGAACGTGGAGATCGTCCGCAGATTCCTGAGCGCCGGCGTCGACGAGGCCCTGCCCGACGCCGATCCCGGCATCGTCTGGAACCCGATCGAGGAGCTGCCCTCCCAAGGACACGATGCGGTTCGGGCGAGCCTGGCCCATTGGAAAGCCGAATGGGACGACTACAGGCTGATGGCCGAGGAGTTCGTGGACATGGGCGACCGCGTCGTCGTGACGGTTCGCCTGGGAGGGCGCGGTCGCGGAAGCGGGGTTGAGATCGCCGCCCGCTTCTACGACGTCTACACGCTCCGCGACGGCAAGATAGTCCGCATGGACCAGTTCACAGAGCGTTCCGAAGCGCTCGAAGCCGCGGAGCCATCGGAGTAGCTGGTGTCGCAGGAGAACGTGGACCTGTACCGCCGGGCGGCGCAGGCGTTCAACGACGGCGATCTCGACGCCCTGCTGGCGGTGATGGACCCCGACGTGGAGGCCTTCCCGCGACTCGCCCCGATCGAGGGCGGCTACAGCGGCCTCGATGGGGTGCGCCGCTGGTATGAAAGCCTCAGCGCCGCCTTTCCCGACTTCCACTCCACGGTCGTGGAGGTTCGTGACCTCGGACACCTGACGTTCGCGGAGCTGCGCAATCGCGGTCGCGGCGCGGGCAGCGACACTCCGTTCGAGCAGAGCTCATGGCATGTGGCCGAGTGGCGTGACGAGAAATGCGTGCGCTGGACGGTCTACGGAACTCGCGCCGAGGCCCTCTCAGCCGCGGGTCTGGTGGATCCGCCCGCGAGCCGGACCTAGCTGTCGCGTAGCGCCCGCCACACGATCAGTATGGCGCCGGCTGCCACAGCCAACGCGTAGAGCAGGAGCACCGGGGCTATCAAGGATTCCTAACCAGTCAGGACGCACGGAGCGTACCCGGCCGTGCGATGCCGGCGCTACCCCCACCCACTTCAACCTGCTGGCCATCGACGCCCAGTAGCCGAGGCGGGATACTCGGCGGGTATGTCCCAGACGAACGTGGAGCTGGTGCGCAGGGCGGTCGAGGCCTGGAACTCGGAGGGAGTCGAACCCCTGCTGGAGTTCTATCCCGAGGACGTGATCTGGTTTCCGTTTCCGGATTCGCCCGACAGCGCCGACGGGTTCCGAGGCCACGACGGGATCCGTGAGGTGATGGCCGGCTGGAGTGACAGCTTCGACGAGTTCGCGGTCGCCACCACCGAGATCCGCGACTGTGGCGACAAGGTCGTCTGGCTGGGCGAGATCTCGGGCCGCATCAAGGGCTCCATAGTGCCGGTCCACCAGCCGATGGGCAGCGTCGCCTCGGACTTCCGCGGCGGCAAGATCGGCAAGGCCCGCTTCTTTCCCTCCTGGGAAGAGGCCCTTGAAGCCGCGGGGCTGTCGGGGTAGGCGATGTCCCAGGAGAACGTGGAGACCGTCCAACGCGCCGTCGAGGCGTGGAATGCCGATGATCTGGACGCCTTCTTGGCGGAGCTCGATGCTGACGTCGAGTGGCACCCTGCGATCCAGCCGGGCCTCGAGGGAGGGGCAACCACCTACCGGGGTCGTGACGGCGCGCGAGAGATTTGGAGGCAGGACCGCGGCGAGGCGTGGGAACGCCTCACCAATCGGCCCCAGGAGTTCCGCGACCTCGGCGAGTCCGTCCTCGCGCTCGGTCACCTGGACCTGACCGCCCGGACGACCGGCATCGAGTTCAGCCAGGAGGTCGGCGAAGTCTTCGACCTGCGAGCGGGGAAGATCGTTCGCATCCGCGACTTTCTGACTCATGCGGAGGCCCTCGAAGCCGTGGGGCTGTCGGAGTAGGCGATGTCGCAGGAGAACCTCGCGCGCGTCCGCGAGCAGTACGCCCGCTACAACGCGGGCGAGCGGGCTCCCGGCCGCTGGTTCTGGCACGAGGATGCCGAGTACCACACCGCCCGGGAGGATCCGGACCACGCCGCGCATCGGGGGATCGATGCGATCGGCAAGCTGTTCGCCAGCTGGCTCGAGGCCTACCCCGACCTGAGACTCGAGATTCAGCAGGCCGAAGCACGCGGCGACAAGGTCTTCCTCTGGATTCGCTTCACGGGACAAGGAGCGGCGAGCGGAATCCCCCTCGAGATGGAGTTGGCTCACGTCTGCACGCTCCGCGACGGCAAGGCGGCCAGCGTGATCGAGTACACGGACCGCAACGAAGCCCTCGAAGCCATGGGTCTCCCGGAGTAGGCGATGTCGCAGGAGAACGTGGAGATCGTGCGCCGCGGCTACGAACTGTTCGCGGAGGTCGACCTCGAGGGCGTGGCTGCCTTTCCGGTTCGGATCTCGGGCCGCGGGAGAGCCAGCGGAGCGAAGCTGGAGACGCGTCTTACACACGTCTGGGTGTTCCGAAACGGCAAGGTCATCCGCGGCGAGGTCTACCAGAGCTCTTCAGAAGCGCTCGAAGCCGTGGGCCTGTCGGAGTAGCGCCCTTACCCCTGGGGTTGCTCAGGCGCATCTGAGCGAAGTAGGGTCGCTCCTACTGACAGCCGGGGGCCACCCGTTGCCCTCTGGCCCACGGATGGGAGGGAGCGCCGGGCGCCTCCATGGACTCGAGGAGGACTCGCATGCTCCGCAAACTTCGTCCGCGCTCCGTCTACGACGTGTGCGCTGCCATGGCGCTGTTCGTGGCGCTTGGTGGCACCGCCTACGCCGTGAACACGGTCGGCAGCACCGACATCATCGACGGCCAGGTCAAGTCGGTCGACATCGGCAACAACGAGATCCAGAGCGGTGACGTCAAGGACAACTCGATCAACACCTTCGACGTGCACAGCTTCCTAGGCGTGGACGTGGTCGATAACACGCTGACCGGCGCCGACATCAACGAGTCGACCCTCAACCTGCCACAGACTCCCACCACGGCCACGTTCGCAGGTCAGGGGAACGTCCAGCTGGACAACAATGACCAATTCACGACCATCGTCACCAGGAATCTGCCCGCGGGTAGCTACGCCATCGCGGCGACGGCCAACATCCAGACGGCCAACACAGTCAATGTCGCCGAAGGCTCCTACGAGGCGTTCTGCGAGCTGCGCAATCACAGCGGCGCGTTCATCGGCGGCGGCCGCGATCGGCGACATAGCCCGTTCAATGCTCCGAGCACGATGTCGCTCTCGATGAACGGCGGCGTCCAGATCCCGGCAGGCGGCGGCCAGGTCGGCGTCCACTGCAAGTACGTGGACGGCACCACTTTCTCCAATACGTTGGGCGACGCCCAGATGATGATCATCCGGCTCGACGGGTTCTTCTAGACCGGCGAGTCCCGCAGCACCGACGCGATCAAGCGAACAACCGACGGTCCCCCGCCTGCGCCCGGCCCCTAGCGACCAGGGTGCCCGGCGGGGGATACTCGGCGGGCGATGTCGCAGGAGAACATGGAGATCGTGCGGCGGACCTGGGATGCGTGGGTCAGACGCGACATCGACGGCGTCACCGCAACGCACGACCGAGCAGCGGAGTGGGACACCTCGAGCTTCGAAGGATGGCCGGAGGACGACGTCTACGTCGGGCACGCCGGCGTGCGCCGCTTCTTGGAGGCGTGGCTTGCGAGCTGGGAACGATTCGAAGCCGGGGCGGACGAGTACCTCGTGGTCGATGGCGACCGCCTGCTGGTGCTGTGCTGGCAGCGGGCCTTCGGACAAGGCAGCCATGTCCCGGCCCCGATGGACTACGCGGCACTCTGCACGCTCAAACGCGGCCTCGTCTGCCGCATCAAGTTCTACTCCGACCAGCAAGAGGCCCTCGTGGCCGTGGGGCTGTCGGAGTAGGCGATGTCGCAGGAGAACATGCGGGTGTTCGAGAAGGCCATGCTCGCCGCGAGCCGCGGTGACATAGAGGCCTTCCTGCGGCACGTGGACGAGGACATCGTCTGGATAGCGGCACGAAGTGCCGTGGAGGGCGCCTACCACGGCCACGACGGCCTTCGAAAGTTCTTCGCCGACAACGACGAGAGCTTTGACGTGTTCGAGCCCGACTTCCGGGAGGTGCGCGACCTCGGGGATCGGATCCTGGCCGTTGGCTCGATCCATATCCGGGCGCGAGGGAGCACCGTGGAGACGGACATTCCCGTCGCCGGCATCTTCACGTTCAGGCGCGGAAAACTTCTCAGGTGGGAGGACTTCCGCGAGCGCCGTCTGGCCCTCGAGGCCGTGGGGCTGTCGGAGTAGCCGATGTCGCAGGAGAACGTGTGGCAGGCGGGAGTCGCAACGGTTACGCTCGCGCCGAACCCAATCGAGGAGAGACTCATGCCAGCTGTGGGCTTTGTCGTCCCGGTTCTGCCTGGCAAGGAGCAGGCCGACCTTGACTGGATGAAAGAGATGACCGGTCCTCGCCGCGAGGACTACGAGTCGTCGTGGAAGGAGCTCGGAGTCACCCGGCACTCGGTCTGGCATCAGCAGACGCCTGACGGCATGGTCGCGGTCGTGTACATGGAAGCTGACGACATCGGGCGGGCTATGGAGGGGGTCGCGTCGTCGGACGATCCGTTCCACCAATGGTTTCGGGAGCGCGTCCAGGACGTGCACGGGATCGACCTGCAGTCGGGGCCGCCGCCGCAGTCGCAACAGATCCACGAGCACAGCTTCTAACCCCTCGTTGCCCGCCGGGCCGGGGCGGGGTAGGGTCGGCTGGAGGTTCAACCTGCTCGTGATCGAGGCCCAGTAGGCGAGTCGGGATACTCGGGGGGCGATGTCGCAGGAGAACGTCGCCACTGCCCGCGCCTTCGTGGAGGCGTACAACCGTGAAGACTTCGAGGCCGCGCTCGCGCACGGGGCTCCGGAATTGGTGCTCGACTTCTCGCGGGCCCTCGGTCCCTATCGGGGCGTCTACCCGCGCGAGCAGATTCGGGGCTTCCTCGAGGAGCTGAACGCCACCTTCGAGTCCGTTCGCTTCGAGCCGCAGGACTTCATCGATGCGGGTGACTGCGTGGTCATGCCCATGACCATCCACTTCCACGGCAGGGACGGAATCAACGTGAAGGCCAACACGACCAACCTGTGGGTGTTCCGTGACGGTGCGATTGAACGCATCGTCCTCTACCAACAGCTGCAGGAGGCCCTCGAGGCCGTGGGCCTGTCGGAGTAGCCCACTAACAGTCATGCTGCAACCGAGGTCTGTGGATGAGCTGGTGGGACAAGACTCCGTGGGCTGACCGCGACCGGCCTGGTATTCAGATGCTCTGGGCCAGCGTCCTCGTCTCGGCCGGGGTGATCGTCTTCCTCCTGGTGGACACGGTCCTCTAGAACGCCTAGGGCCCAGGTCACCATCGCTCCAAAGGGCCGTCGGCTCAGAGACGGTCAGCTTCCTCATTGGTGATGGCGTGCGTGTGAAGTTGGGGCGGATATGGTGCGGTGCGCGCGTTCGGTGCGCCGCCGCCGATGACCGTCCGCCTCTACATCACCTCGCTGTCCAACCCGTCGTACGCGGCCGTGGGCATGCTCGCGCACAAGCGACTGGCCCACCGCCGCATCGACCTGCTCACCGGGTTCCATCCCTACTTGGTCCGCGCTGCCGGATTCGAGGGCCGGACCGTGCCGGCGCTCGAGCTCGCCGACGGCCGCCGGGTCCAGGGCTCGATGCGGATCTCGCGGGCACTCGACGAGCTGATTCCCGAGCGCCCGCTGTTCCCCGCGGAGCCGGTCGCGCGGCGCGCCGTGGAGCGGGCCGAGCGCTGGGGTCACAACCACCTGCAGCCGATCCCGCGCCGGATCTTCCGCTTCGCCGCCATGCGCGACGTCCAGGTGCGCCGCTGGATCGCCGCCGACGTCGCCCGTGTGCGAGCGCCCACCCTCGTCGCCGCACTGACCCTGCCGGTGGCGGTCGTCCGCTGCGCGGACTCGGGAGGCAGCGAGGAGACGATTCCCGAAGACATCCGCCGGCTCCCGGGCCTGCTCGACCTCGCCGACGCGCTGGTCGGAGAGGGCACGATAGGCGGCCCGGAGCCCAACGCCGCCGACTTCCAGATCCTGTCGAGCGTGCGGCTGCTGCTCGACTTCAAGGCCCTGCCTTCGATGGACCGCCGGCCCAGCGCCCGAGCGGCACGCAGGCTGTTCCCAGACCTAGAGGGCGAGATGCCGCGATTCGAGATCCCGGGCCTGGCCTGGGAGCATCTCCGCGCGCCTTTGCGTCGGGGCCAGTGACCGGGCACGAAGACCGGCCGCGCAGGGACGCTAAGCGCGCCGACGACCGGCTGGAGCCGCGGTGAAGCGTCTTGCCATTGCCGTCGTGCCTCTCGCGTTGTTTCTGTCGGCTTGTGCGGTCGGCGCACCGCAGCCGCCGACATCTCCGACGGGAACCAGCATCGTGCTCAACCCCAACGTCAATTTCGAACGTTGACGGGCCTACCGACTACTGGTTCCGCTGCCGGCTTTGCAAGCCGCGATGGTGCGCGGCCCGCCGCGCTGGCTGCTTCCAGCGCAGCGTGGCTGTCGCGGACTAGATGAGCGGACGCTCGCTGCGCTGCTCAGCGAGTTCGCGCTGGCGCTCGACTTCGGCCTTGAGGTCGTCGCCGCTGTAGGCGCGCAACTCGCCGGTGAGCATCAGCGGCTCGTCACAGCTGGGGCAGGTCCCCGGGTCGCTGGCCGTGCCGAGTCCGACTCTGTATCCGCACTGTGGGCAGGTGACTCGATCCATCCTTGCCTATCGCGTCTACCCCGGAGAGACGCGCTCAACCACCCTGATGCGCGGGCGGGCTCCTCAGAGCGCTCAGCCCGCGCCATCTCCTGGGAGGGCCGATTGTGGTACCCGCGTTACGCATGCATCCATGGGGTATCCGACCGAAGGCAGATAGACCAAGGAGGAGTTATGGCAGAGCCAGTCCCCGCCGGTAGCGACGTATCGGCAGGCACCTACAGGTGCACAAGCTGCGGCAACGAGATTGACGTGGATCGACGAAGCACATGCCGCCGTGCCCCGAGTGGGGCAACGGCCAATGGCAACCCATCAGCGGCGGCGACAGTACCCAGGACCCGTATCCAAATCAGTAAGCCTTCGGAGGCAGCGCGGCGAACTTCTTGCTCACGCCGCTCCTACTCGCAGCGGCTCATCCAGCCGCGTCGGGCGCCGGGCCGGCCTACGGGCCGAGCCCCGCCCCCCGACGAACGCCCCTAGCGTGTCGTGCTCGGCCGCGAGTCCGAGCTCTCGACCAACCACGCCGGAAGTTTGGCCCTGCGGCGCATCCGCAAGTCCGCGGTCGACAGCTGCTTCGCCGGCCCGCTTAGAGCTCCGCTACAACGCGCGTGCATATGCGCGAGCCAGGTGCGGACGAGGATCGGTAGTAGGCCATCGCCTCACATTGCGGACACTTCAGGAAGGGCATCGCTCACCTCCCACATCTGACTCGACAACACCTTGAACACCGACCTTCGGCGGATCGCGATTTTAAGTCGCCTCGCGGCCCGATTCAAGCCGAGAGCCGCCGCAGATCCTCCGGTCAAAACACGAACTCCTGCATCAGGAGAGCGAGCACCACGACGACCGCGACAAGGACGCTGGACCAGGCCAGCTGCACCCCAACACGGTCACGATCAGCCCACGGGGCTCGCTGCCACCATCGCATGAAGCCGCGTCTACCCGGTCGAACCCGCGCCGAACCGACGAGGCTGGTTTGCCGTTCATCGAGCCGGGGAGACGCGGAGTTCCATGTGGGCAGACATCGTCGCCTTGTTCGCCATTGCGCTCGTCGCGGTCCTGGTCGCAACGGGGGGCGTCTGGCTGATCGTGGCGGTGCCGGTCGCTGTCTTGGTGTTGTTACCGGCGTCGTTGATCGGACTGCGGCGGCAGTTCGAGTCCGCAACCCGCCTGCGGAAGGACCTCGAACGCAAAGCTGCAAGGCGGACGAAGTAGAGAGGTTTGGCGCGTTCGCGCTCGGGCATCAGAGGGCGGTCAGGCGAGCCGGTTATTCGCTCGCCGGCCCGGAGGGCCTAACGGGACTCAGCGCTCGTGACGGAACTACGGACGTCCCCGCAGTTCTACCTCTAAGGAGTTCCTTAATGGCAGCACATGACGTGACAACCCGTTCTGCCGGTGCAGATAGCCGCAGCAGCGGCCGTGTCGGTAAGGCCGCGAAGCGGCTGACGACCGAGACGAAGCAGTTCTTCAAGACGAGCGAGTTCTTCGCCTTCGTGCTGATGGTGATCGCGATCCTGATCGCCGGCAACTCGATCGAGGGCGAGGAGGGCGGCGCCGACTTCTTCGCCGCCGACAAGGTGTGGCTCTACATCACGATCCTCACCGTCGGCTACATGCTCAGCCGCGGCATCGCCAAGTCCGGCGTCCGTGACCCCTATTGGGACGAGCGCGGCGACCGCAACGCCGACCACTAACACCAGGATGTTCCTCTTCACCAAGCGGCCGGGCGAGCAAGCGAGATTTCGGTTCATGCCCGGCTGCCTGGTGAGCTCCCTACTCCTGTCACTGGGGCTCACCGTGTTGATCAACGTCGTGATCCGGCTGTTCTAGTCCGCCACGACTCACGCTTCGGACCGCTGATTAGGACCCGTCGCATCCAGCAGGCCGGCGACCGATGGTCCTATCTGCAGAGCCGAAACCGACCGAACCCTAGAAAAGCGCAGTCTTTTTCGCGGCGAGGTACCGGGGGGTGACACGGGTCGGGGCGGCGTTGTGGGTCCCCCTGCCTCTCGGGACGGCTTAGAGCCGGGCGGGACGTGCTGGGTCCCTCAGTAAGACTCCACCTAGGCACGACTCGGGGAACCAATCGCCGCGTCGCGCCGGGAGGAGCGGATACCCCAGAGGCCCCTTGCGCACATCCTCACCCGGCAGGGTCCGCTACCCGGACCGATGGCGCACAAACGCCTACAAGCCGGGCTGCTCTCCCCTCCGACGGCCTACCTCGATCAGTGACGGCACCACCCACTTCAACCTGCTCGTGTTCGAGCACTAGACGACACTGGGTGCGCCAGCCCGGCGGATCATCAGAGTGAACCGCTTCGGCTCGGGTATGCGGTTTTCCGGACGGCATCCCCCCCGGGACGATGCGGTTCCCCATGGCGAAGCCCCGCAGGGCAGCGGGGCTTCGCCCGTTGTCGGGGCTGTGTGGAAACCGGCGCGGACGAGAAACGGCTCAGGCTGAGACTGAACGGTCTGATCGCGGGTACCTTGGGCCTCAGAACGACGTCCCCCACGATGGGGTTCTCCGCGAAGCCCGAGCGACCATCCGGGGCTTCGCTGCTTATCAACGACGCAAGAGGAGGGTTCATGGTGCTACCCGTTGCCATTGCCGGCACAGGACTCGGAATCATTGGGCTGATAGTCCTGATCCTGCTCGTCATCCTCGTCCTCCGCGTCCTGTAGGTACGCGGGCGACTGACATGTACATCGGAACCTCGATATTGCTCATCGCTGTCGGCGCGATCCTCGCGTGGGCCGTGACGGCCACGGTGGCCGGGTTGGACATCCAGACGGCCGGCGTGATCCTGATGGCCGTAGGCGTGATCGGACTGATCGTGTCGCTCTTGGAGCAGACGATCTGGGCCGACCGCCGCCGCAGGGCCGCCGAGCCCGAAGTCGTCCGCGAACACCGGTACCGCTAGGCAGTCGAGAGACGAAAAACCCGCTGAGATCCGTACAGACGGGAGGTCTGGTAGGAGGCCATGTCCGGTCGGCAGAGGGTCGTGCTGGTCCGCCTCCCCCTGAAGCTGTCTTGACCGGAGCAGCTGGTGGTGGTAGGCCACGCCGTACACCGGCGACGGACCCGGCCGGCTCGGCCCAGACCGTTTGGAGCTCGCATGAAGCGCTTCGCGCTCGCCCTGTCCGCGATTGTCGTGGGGGTAGTGGTGTCGAGTTGTGCGGTCGGTGTTCGCCAGCCCGCCACGAACATCGCAGCGACTACCGCGACGCTGAACGGCAAGGTGCTCTCGACCACAGGCGGCCCGGGCAGCTGGTACCTCGAGTACGGGCTCACGCAGGCTCGCACGGAGAGAACGCCGACGAGGACAATCGACTTCGTAGTCGGCCAAGTGGAGCCGGTGTCCGAGCCGGTCGACGGGCTCAAGTCCGCGACGACCTACTACGTCGCGGTCTGTGCCGAGGACAGCGAGAACCCGGGAGACCCGTTCTGCAGTCCGGTCCAAACATTCACGACCGACCCTGATCTGGCGGCAGATTCGGTGACCGGGTCGGCTTACCAGTGCGAATCCTCCTCGCCCCCACAGCCGCCGTGCCTGACCCGCGACACCATCGAGGTGGATGCGCGAAGCGGGCCGGCTGGGGAGGACCCGTCCGGCACGATCACAGTCATTGATGGCTCTGGGAGTCGCGGCGCGACAGGCTTTACTGGCGAGCTCAGCTGCCTTTACGTCAGCGGCAACGTCGCAGTCGTGGGAGCCTTGGGCCGCCGCTTCGGAGGCGTCTTTGAGGCAGACAACTACCCTGCGGCAGCGAGCTTCCGGGTGACCGATGGAGGCGGCTCGGGATCCAGCCAGGACAGATGGGAGTATTTCCATCGAGGCGGCGAGTTCGGAGGTCCACCCCCGTCCGCACCAACCGACTGCCGGTCGTTCAACCCGCCGTCTACCTCCTTCCTCGTCAACGAAGCAGGCGACCTCGTCGTGGCCGACGCGTCGTCCAGCAGCTGACGGTCGGGCCTGTTCGAGCCGGCCGCGCGATACTCGGCGGGCGATGTCGCAGGTAGCCCCGCGTGACAAACGGGAACAAGTCCAAGTCTCCACCGACGCGCTCAACGCCTGGAACTTCGAGGCGCTTGCCGACATCTTTCACCCGAAGCTGGAACACCATTCGGTGTTCGCTGCCGTTGAAGGAGATGTCTACCGCGGGATCGAGGGCCAGCGGAGGCGCTGGGAGAACGTCCAGGCGACCTGGGACGACTTCCACATCACCGTTGCGGAGATCCACGACGCCGACAACGAGTCTGTCGTTGTGGTGTTGCGCTTGACACGGAAAGCGAAGGTGAGCGGAGCCCCCCTTGACAGCTTTCTGGGGCTGGTATGGACATGGCGGGACGGGAAGGTCTGGCGGATGGTCAGCTACACAGACCCACGGGACGCTCTCGAAGCCGTGAGGCTGTCGGAGTAGCCCGCTAGCCGTCACCCCGGCTCCTGGCTTTTCCCACAGCCGCCCGTCTCCCCGGTCCCGGTTGGGCTGTGGTTGTGGGACCTCCCCACCCTTTGGGTTCCTTGATTCGGGTGCGTGGTGATGGTAGGCCACGCAGTACAGGGCACTGGACTCGATCGAAGGGGGTGCCCGATGCGGAGAGATCTCCTTGCAGTGCTTGGCGTGATGGCCGTTTTCGGCGGGGCACCTGTCGCGGCGGTCGCGGCCCCGACGGTCACGATCACGGCGGACTGTAGCCATCCCACCGCGCCGTACGGAGTCTCTGTTGTTGTAAGTGGCCTTCCGTCTGGAGCTCTCTTCCGAGCCGAAATCACGTATGCCAGCGGCGGTTTCGGGCCTGTCGCGCGTGCCGATGCAAATGGACAGGTCCACCAAGGTTTCGCATCCGGGGTCCCGCTCGGCCTCGTTACGGCGAGTGGCTACCACGACGTCGACGAGGACTCCACGCAAGACCCCGGGGAGCCCGGCGTCGAAGCGAGCCTCGGGAACCCCTGCGCTGACCCGCCCGTCCCCGGAGGTGCCGTTACCGGCGCGGCGGACATCATTCTCTTCGAGCTGTTCGGAATCCAGCCAGTCCGCCTGAGCATCGACGCGCGAAGCGGGCCGGTGGGCCAAAGCCCGGCCGGGACCGTCCGTCTCGCAACTCCGGATGGCGACGTAACCGGCACGGTCACGTGTGTCGGTGTCAAGGGTGCGATGGCCACCGTCGGGGTACGTCTGGATCGAGCGCTGTCTGGCGGCATGTTCGCCGTGCAGATCGACATTGGGGACTACTCGTCTGACAACCCGGCCATTGAAGATCTCGTCGCCTTGACGCCGGTCGCAAGCGCACCGTCGCAGTGTCCCTTTCCGTTGTCGACGGGCGGGGGCTTCTACAGCACGTTCAATGGGACCTTCGTAGTTGCTCCTGCCCCAGCACTCCCCACCTCCAAGGATCAGTGCAAGCGCGGGGGCTGGCGCAACTTCCCGCAGTTCCAGAACCAGGGGCAGTGCGTCATGTTCGTCGTCCGGTCGTGCGGGCAGCGCGGGCGGTTCGAGCCCAAGCCCAAGAACTGCCCCGTGAGGCTCCCAAACCGCTAAGAGGCGATCTCCGGTCGCCTGGCGGTCGTGATGCTCCCGCTCAGGGAGCCTTGACCGAGGAAGCCGGTGGTGCTAGGCCACGCAGTACGCCGGCATTGGACTCGGTCGAAAGGGGTGCCCGATGAGGAAGCGGCTGCTTGTGGTTGCCCTGGCTGCGTTTGGGGCGGGCCTGACAGTCCCCGGTGTGGGTGTGGCGCAAACCGCCGAGGACTCGGTGACGGGAACCGCGACCTTCCCGAATGCCGCTGTCAGATTCGACGCTCGCAGCGGTCCCGCTGGCGAGCACCCGAGCGGGGAAGTCGTGTCCAGCGGAAATGGCTACCGGTCGCGCGTAACGTGTCTTTTGGTCGTGGGGACACGAGCGACTATCGGCGTCGACGTCCTCAATACCGGGATCGGCGGCTACTTCTTCGTCGAAGACAACAACTCGGGCACCGATCGGGCCGTCTTTCACGTTCCCACGGGCGTCTTCTTCCCGCCGACAACGTGTCCGTTGGACCCACCGCAGGGCGTGCCACTCGCCCCAGTCACGACGGGGGACATCGCCATTCGGGACGCACCATTCTTCCTGACAGATGTCAGTCAGCAAGCCGCTGGCAGCACTCATGACTCGGCCGACAACAAGACTGCGACAGTCACTTGCCCCGCAGGCAAGCGGATAGTTGGACCGTGGGCGAGCATCTCGCGCCCCGGCGAGGTCGGCCTAGACGACGTCGTGCCCAACCGCAACTTGACGGCGGTCACGGCGCGAGGCCTGGAGGACGAGGACGGAGCAGCGACCATATGGCAGGTCGTCGCGCACGCCGTTTGTGCTGGACCCCCACCCGGCCTCGAGCGAGCGGCCGCCACCAGCGCACTCGACTCGGCGAACGTCAAGACAGCCGTCGCGCGGTGCTCGCCCAGTAAACGCCTGATCGGCACCGGCGCAGCCATCAATGCTGGCATCGGCCAGGTCGTCCTCGACGACATCCATCCATCCGGCGATCTCACACACGTCCGGACGAAAGGGGTCGAGGACGAAACCGGCTTCAACCAACCGTGGAGCATCACCGCGATAGCAATCTGCTCGTATCCGCCATCCGGTCTCAACCGCGTCGCCGGAACCTCTCAGCTCGGCTCCGCACCCACCTCCGAAGCCGGGGCACCACCCTGTCAAGTCACGCTCGGCCGCGGCAGCCTCATCAACGCAGGCCTAGGCCAAGTCAGGGGCATCTTCAGCGACGTCCACTTCGGCCACCTAACGGTCGCAGCGACCGAAGACCAAAGCGGCTTCGACGGCCTCTGGAACATGACAGCGTTCTCGATCTGCGCCGACGCGGCGTCGACCACGACCACCCGCTCCAACAACTAACGGGTCATCGCGCAAACCGGTCGACCCCTCGGTGAGGGTGCTCGCACAGGGTCATGCCGCCGGCCGGCGGATCCTGCGGCGCTTGCCGCAACCACAGGTCCAGGTATGCAGGATGTAGCGGGCCTTGCCGAACGTGGCCCAGCGGGACCGTTGCTTGCGTCCCCCCAGGCTCGAGCCGCAGCGTGTGCAGCTGATCGGCATCGTCAACCCTGCCGCCGGCCGTGAGGCGTGGCCGGTGAACGGCGTATCGTCCAACGCGATCGAAAGGCCTTGGATCTCCTCTCGGGGTCGACGCTGAAATGCCGGCCCTGGTCGTGGAGGAGCCGTGTGCCCCTCCAAGGTCGTAGACGGGCGGTCCCGGCTCGCGTGCCAGTTGGCGTGCCAGTCGCGTGCCAGCAGCACGGGTCGATACGGGTCCATACCGGCACCCGTTCGGCTCAGGAATGCGGGGGTAGGCTCTAGGCCGCGGCGGCGTTCAGATGTAGTACATCTGCGCGCCCGCCGCCTGGGCCTCGCGCTCCGCCAGCTCGGCGATCGTCGTGCCCGCCAGCACGGTGCGGGCCGCCTCCACCGCCTCGGTCCAGATCGGGCCGGACTCGGCGGCGTCCGCTCCCAGTTCGCCCTCCAGCAGCTCGACGATCTCGAGCACGGTTACGTCGGAGGGTGAGCGGGCGAAGTTGTAGCCGCCCTTGACTCCGCGCTGGCTCTGGAGGATCCCGGCACGACGCAGGGTGGCGAAGAGGCCTTCGAGGAACTGCACGGGAATGTCACGCGCCCTGGCGATCTCTCCGATCGGAACCGGCGCGCCGCGGCCGCGGCGGGCCAGCTCGGCGAGAGCGCGTACCGCGTACGGGGACTTCGTGGTGATGACCAGCACCGGCGACCCACTCTACGGTATGCGCATGTCTCTGAATCGCGGCGCGGGCCTCTGGCTCCCCCCGGTCGCGTTGATGGCGATCATCTTCTTCTTCTCGGCCCAGCCAGACCTCAGCTCGGGGCTCGGCGTGGTGGACCTCGTGCTGCGGAAGATCGTGCACTTCATGGAGTACGGGCTGCTCTGCTTCCTCCTCTGGCGCGCGCTCCGGACCGTCACGAGCCCGGACCGGGCCATCCTGCTCGCGCTGCTCATCGCCTCGGCATACGCGGCCACGGACGAGTGGCACCAGACGTACGTCGAGGGTCGTCACGGCACCCCCGTCGACTGGCTGATCGACTCCGCCGGAGCCTTCGTGGTCGCCGCTCGGCTGTGGACGCTCGAGCAACGCCGTCGCGTATCCGCCTGATGCACCGATTCTCGATCGCGTCGGTCCCTCCCGTGCTGGTGTTCGCCGCCGCGCGGCTCGCGCTGGCGGTGGCCGGGCTGGCCGCCGTGGCGATCACCCGCTACGACGGCTGGGAGAGCACTGCCCTCGTCATCGGCGGCCTGGTCGTGCCCTGGTCGCTGGGGGTTCTGGTGGTCGCCCTGCGCAACGAGGAGGCCGCCCTAGGCCTGGTCGTGATGGGAGGCGACCTGCTTGTGCTGCTGGCCGTCGAACTGGTCACACCCGACGCCTCCCGCGGGGTCAGGTCTGCGGCCACCTTCCTCGTCGCCGCCCACGCCCACTTCCAGGGGGAACGGCGCGGGGTGCTGCTCGCGGTCGTCTGGGTCACCGTGCTCGTGGCCGGCTCGGTGATCCGCGGCGGCTCGTCGCTCGACTCCCACGTGGTCGCCTTCCACGACACGCTGTTTGCGCTCGCGACGATTTCGACGGGCCTGGTGGTGGGCCGTCTGCGCACCGCCGAGACGGCTTCGCGACTCCAGGCGCGCGATCTCTCGCGTCACACCATGCGTGAGGAGGCCGAGGTGCGCCGCCGCGTGGCGCAGTCGATCCACGACGGGCCCGTCCAGGATCTGATCGGGCTGGACATGATCCTCTCGACGCTCGGACGAGAGCTCGAGGGCGACGGGAAGACACGAGCGCGCGAGCTGCTCACGGACGCCCGCGAGCTGACCACCCACAACGTCCAGGCTCTGCGCGACGAGATGGTGGACCTCGGTCCCTACGGCTTTCAGGACGTGACGCTCGCGGCCGCCATCGAAGGCTCCGTTCCGACCTGGATGCG
Source organism: uncultured Thermoleophilaceae bacterium (assembly GCA_963803245.1). Classification (GTDB taxonomy): domain Bacteria; phylum Actinomycetota; class Thermoleophilia; order Solirubrobacterales; family Thermoleophilaceae; genus JACVRW01. The sequence continues at coordinate 87,040 of CAWDLI010000003.1, forward strand.
CCGCTACGAGATCGACATCCGCCTCGAGCTCGACCCGGAGCTGCTGCCCCCGAAGGTGGCCGGCGAGCTCTTCCGGATCTCCCAGGAGGCCGTGATCAACGCCGGGCGCCACGCCGGCGCGTCCACGGTCTGGGTGACCCTCCGCCGCGACGATCACGCGGTGGAGCTGAAGGTGGCCGACGACGGCAAGGGCTTCGAGCTGACAGGCCAGAAGCCGGGACACCTCGGCCTCGCGAGCATGCGCGAGCGGGCGGAGCTGCTCGACGGTCAGCTCGACATCCGGACCTCGGGAGCCGGCACCGTCGTGACCGCCCGCGCTCCCCTCCCCGACGCGGGCTAGGCGAGCGCCATGCCGGGCGCGACCCGGACCTCTACCAGCGATGGCGACTCGGAGGCGATGGCGTCGCCGAGCGCCGCGTGCAGCTCGTCGCGCGTCTGCACACTGCTCGCGGCGACACCGTAGCCGGAGGCCACGGCCGCGACGTCGAGGGCCGGCAGGTCGAGGCCCGGCGCGCCGGTGACCGACTCGATCGAGGCGAACCACTTCAGGATCGCGTACTCCTCGTTTCGAAGGATCAGGAACGTCACGGGGACGTCGTAGGCCACCGCCGTCCAGAAGCCCTGGATCGCGTACTGGGCCGACCCTTCCCCCAGCACGCACACCACGGGCCGCTCAGGCTGGGCCAGCTGGACGCCGATGGCCGCGGCCAGCCCGAAACCGAGGCCGCCGCCGGCCCCGAAGTAGTAGCTGCCGGGGCGCGAGATGCGCAGGCGGTTCCGAATCGCCACTGTGCTCGACGGAGCCTCCAGCACCAGGATGCCGTCGTCGGGAAACACCTCCGCGAGCGTGGCCGCCGCCGCCGAGCCGCTCATCGGATCGGCCTCCCCCGGCGGCTCCGGCGCGGGGCGCTGCGGAGGCGGGTCGGACTCGGACTGGTCGAGCACCGCAAGCAGCGCCTCGAGCGTGAGCACGGGGTCGGCCACCAGCGCGTCGCCCATCGGGGCCCGCGCCGCCTCGTCCGGATCGCTGGTGATCGCCACGAGCGACGCGCCGTCCGGCAGCGGCGGCCCCGGGATGTTGGGGTAGTACGGGAAGACCGAGGACCCGGCCACCAGCACGAGATCGTGCCCGGCGATCGTCTCCGCGAGCGGGCCCACGGCGGGCGGCAGCATGCCCTGGAACGCCGGATGATCCTCGGGGAACCCGAGCCGTCCCCCACCCGTCGCGGGCGTGGCCCAGACCGGCAGGCGCAGCCGCTCCGCGAGCGCCACGGCGGCGTCCCAGCCACGACGCGAATCCAGGTCCGGCCCGACCACGAGGACAGGGTGGGACGCGCCGGCCAGTCTCTCCCCCAGTCCGCGAACTGCCGCCGGGTCGGGCTGCGCTGCCCCGGAGACCGTCCGCTCCAGCTGGTGCGGCGTGGCGACGGGGTCGACCTCGGCCGCCCAGTCGTCCATCGGGATCGACACGAACACGGGGCCGCGCGGCGGCAGCGAGGCGAGGTGCGCCCCGCGCGCCAGCGCGTGCGGCACGTCCTCAGCGCGCGGCGGCTCGTAGCTCCACTTGACGAGCGGGTGCGGCATCCGGACCGCATCGCGGTTCGTGAGGTTGGCCTGGAGCGTCATGAGCGAGCGCGCCTGCTGCCCGGCGGTCACCAGCAGCGGCGTCTTGTTGGCCTGTGCGTTGAAGATCGCGCCCATGCCGTTGCCCACGCCCGGCGCGGTGTGGAGGTTGACCATCGTCGTACGCCCGCTCGCCTGCGCGAAGCCGTCGGCCATGCCCACGGCGACGATCTCGTGGAGGCCCAGCACGTAGCGGAAGTCGTCGGGGAAGTCCGCGAGCATCGGCAGCTCCGTGGAGCCGGGATTGCCGAACACGGTGGTCATCCCGCGCTCGCGGAGAAGGTCCAGGGTCGCTTCGCGCACGCTCGCCATCGGCGCGCGCCAGCATTTCACAGCGGCAGTTGCGGAAGCAGCCGACTCGGCCGGCTGCGCACCGATGTCTTCCTAGATCCACCCGCGCTCGGTGGCGATCAGGACTGCCTGTGCGCGGTCCACGGCACCCAGCTTTGAATAGGTGTTGTGGAGGTGCGTGCGCACGGTGCTGGTGGACAGCTCGAGCTCCTGTGCGATCTGCTTGTAGACCTTGCCCTCGGCGAGTCGCTTCAGCACCTCGACCTCGCGCCCGGAGAGCGGGCACGGATCCACGTGGCGCTTGGCGCCCGAGCCGCCCTGCGGCAGCTCGTACATGACCGAGCGCAGCTGCTCGGTGGAGAGCCCGCATGCCTGCGCGGCCTTGAGAAGCTGATTCGGCGAGACGGCCTGCGCGTGCCCGTAGTGGGCGAGCATGTCGGCGAGACGCACCAGCGCGGCCTCGCCCTCGGCGTCCTCGGCGTGATGGCGCTCGATGGCCAGGGCCAGCCGGTTCGGCAGGCCCCAGCGGCGAGCGAGCACGCCGCCCACGAGCGCGTGGTCCACACCGAGCTCGAGCCGCTCGCGCCGGATCCGAGCCTCCGGGGTCCGGGCCTCGCCGTGGATCTGGTCCGGGTAGCCGGGGTAGGCGTGCGCGAGCACGAGCTTTCCGATGTCGTGCAGGAGCGCCGTGCAGAGAAGCTCGTCGCGGTCCTCGTAGTCGATCTCGCGAGCGAGCCGGTCGGCGGCGGACTGCGTGGCCACGGCGTGCAGGCGGAAGCGCTCCGGCATGAGGTCCCAGCCCGGCGTGCGCTCGAAGAAGTCGAATGTGGCCGCCCGCGCCGCGAGCTGCTCCACGCCGTCGGGCGAGAGGACCTCGACGGCCTCGGGGATGCTCGCGATCTTGCCCTTCTTGCGCTGCACCGCGCGATTGGCGATGCGCAGCACCGTGATCACGAGCGCGACGTCGGACTCCACCGCGGCGACGACCTCGCCCACGGACGCGTGGTCCTCGCGGACCACCCGCAGCACGCGGTTGCGCGACTCGGCGAGCGCCGGAAATGCCTCAAGTGCCTCGAACGCGACCGTCAACCTCCGACCGTGCCCCTCTGCGGCGCTCGGTACGACGGTCTCGGCGTTGTTCGGCGGCGTTATCGGTACAGCTCGCACTCTTGAGCGTCCTGCCTTAGAGCTCGTGGAAAAGTGTCGACGGGACAGCCCGCGCATCCGGCGCGAGGCCCGTCCATCCCCCCCGCTATCGGCAACGAGGCGACAAAGGTTGAGTCTGCAGGCGCCTTAGGAAGAGGGCGGCGCGGGCCGCTCCAGAGCGGTTTCCACGCGCTCGAGCGCCTCGGCCCGGCCGAGCGCCGCCACCGACTCGAAGATGCCCGGGGACACCGTGGTGCCGCTGATCGCGACCCGCACGGGCTGGAACACGTCCTTCGGCTTGACCCCGAGCCGCTCTACCACGGCTCGCAGCGCGGCTTCCACGGCCGCGGCGTCGAAGGAGTCCGCGGCGGCCAGCGCGTCGCGGGCGGCGCGCAGCCGGTCCAGCCCACCGTTCACCATCACCTTTTCCCACGCGCTCTCGTCGAACTCCTGGCGCTCGACCAGAAAGCCGGCGAGCGGCCAGAAGTCGGCCAGCGTCTGGAGCTTCTCCTGGCTGATCGCGACCGCCTCGAGCGGCACGTCGCGGCCCAGCGTGTCCACGAGCCGAGCGCGCAGGTCCTCCACCGGCAGCTCGCGCAGGTAGCGGCCGTTCATCCAGCGCAGCTTCTGCTCGTCGAACACGGCCGGGCTGCGCGAGACGCGACTCAGGTCGAAGGCCTCCACGAGCTCGTCCGTGGAGAAGAACGTGCCGGACTCCGTGTCGCCCCAGCCGAGCAGCGCGATGTAGTTGCGCACCGCCTCGGGGAGGTAGCCGGCCTCGCGCAGCTCCTGCACCGAGGCCGCTCCGTGGCGCTTCGAGAGCTTCTTCCCGTCCGGGCCGTGGAGGAGCGGGAGGTGCGCGTACACGGGCCGGCCGGCGCCGAGCGCCTCGAGCATCAGCGCCTGGCGCGGGGTGTTCGACAGGTGGTCGTCACCGCGGATCACGTGGGTCACCCCCATGTCCCGGTCGTCGACCGCCACGGCGAGGTTGTAGAGCGCGCTGCCGTCCGAGCGCTGGATCACGAAGTCCTGAAGCGAGGAGAGCGGGAAGCGCACCTCGCCGCGGATCAGGTCCTCGACCGCGATCTCTCCCTCGTCGGGCACCCGGAAGCGCACCGCGCCGTCGTCCTCGTAGGCGTGGTCCGACTCGAGCAGCTGCCTCACTGCGTCGGCGTGCGCCGGCGCCCGCTCGGCCTGCGAGAACGGGCCCTCGTCCCAGTCCAGCTCGAGCCAGCGGAGCGCGTCCAGGATCTGCTCAACGTTCTCCGGCGTCGAGCGCTCGCGGTCGGTGTCCTCGATCCTGAGCACGAGCGAGCCGCCCGAACCGCGGGCCGCGAGCCAGTTGTACAGTGCCGTGCGCGCCCCGCCGATGTGGAGCACCCCTGTGGGGGATGGCGCGAACCTGACCCTCATCTTGTCGCCGGAAGTCACGCCTCGATGCTAATCGGCGCCCACGTATCCACGGCGGGCGGCCTCGTGGAAGCCCACAAGCGCGGGGTCGAGCGCGGCTGCCAGTCCATCCAGGTGTTCAACCAATCGCCGCGCATGTGGCGCCCCACTCGCTGGAAGGACGACGACATCGCGGAGTTCCGCGAGCTGATGGACGGCGGACCCGTCAAGTCGGTGCTCATCCACGCCGTCTACCTGATCAACCTCGCCAGCGAGGTCAAGGAGATCCGCACGAAATCGGTCGCCTCGCTCGTGCACGCCCTCCAGATGGGCGACGCCATCGGCGCCGACGGGGTGGTGGTGCACCCGGGCTCCGCGCTGAAGGGGCCCAAGGACAAGGCGCTCGTACGCGCCGGCAAGGCCGTGAAGGAGGCGCTCGCGGAGTCCGACCGCTGCACGCTGCTGCTGGAGGACACGGCCGGGAGCGGAGCGACGCTCGGGCGCAGCTTCGACGAGCTGGCCGAGCTGATCGAGGTGGGTGGCGGAAGCAGGCGACTGGGGATCTGCCTCGACTCCTGCCACATGCTGGCCAGCGGCTACGACGTGCGCACCGCGGACGACCTGGAGCGGGTCATCGACGACTGCGTGAAGGTCGTGGGACGCAAGCGCCTGCGCTGCCTGCACGTGAACGACTCGAAGACCAAGCTCGGCTCGAACAGCGACCGCCACGCCCCCCTAGGCACCGGCGAGCTCGGCACTCGCGGCTGCGCCGCCTTTTTGTCAGAGCCCCGCTTCGAGAACCTGCCGGCCCTCTTCGAGGGCCCGGGCTTCGCCGGAAAGGGGCCCGAGAAGGAGGACATCCAACGGATGAAGCAGCTGCGCCGGAACGGCCTGCGGTCGCGAAAGCGCCGCCGCGCCTGAGCACCCCCTCAAGAACAAAGGGAAGGCCAGGCCAAACCAGCCACGCCCGACCCGAGCCCGAGCGGCCCGTGCAGGGGCGGCGACGGCTGTCGGTTACCGAACGAGCAAGCGAAGCGAGCGAGAGCGGTGACCGACGCCGGAGCGCAAGCCCACTGCCCTGGGCGACACGTCCCTACAGGTGATCGCGGAGATCGAACTCCTCCGCAACCGGCACGTCGAAGAACTCCGGATTCACGCAGTCGAACGCCTCGGAGTACCCGTCGTACGCACGCTCGACCGAAGCCCGGCACTGGGGTAGCGCCAGGCCGCTCATCTTGACCCCGCCGAACCCCTGGCGGGTGCGCTCGGCCTGCTCGAACAGCTCCACGTCGATCTCGCCGCGGAAGACCTTGTTCATGCAGCCCATGAAGCGGCGGCCGGTGTCCTCGTCGTCGTAGAGGTAGAGGAACTTGCAACCCGACTCGATGCAGCCTGAGGGGTGGACCACCCGGTCGCAGAACGCGCAGCATTGGCGGCACTCGTGAAGCTCCGCCGTATGCATGGGGAGTGACTGCACTCGGCAAGTGTAGAGCGAGTCAGACGCTCAGGCGACTACGCGCGCAGCCCCGTGCAGAGCGCCCAACTCGCTCCTGCAGGCGGTGTTCGCGGAGACCCGGAAGTCGTCGCCGAGGAGGAGCCGGCGCTCCCCCACCGCGAGCATCAGCTCGTGGTCGCCGGGATGGTGTGTGACCACTTCGCGGAGGTCCAGGAGGAACGCCTCGGGGACCCCCGGAGACACGTGCAGGGTCAGTCGTTTCAGCACCGGGCCGGCTGCCGCCTGGGCGGCCGCGGCGGCCACCTCCTCGGGGGTGGGCTCGAAGGCCTCGACCTCCTGCGCCACGAGCTTGGTCTCCCCCGCCTCCTTGTGGTCCACCCGCCCGCGCACGAGCACGACCCGGTCCACGTCCACCTTGTCCTCGTTCTTCGCGTAGGCGGAGTTGAACACGAGCAGCTCGACCTGGCCCTCGAGGTCGTCGAGGGTGGCGAACATCATCGGCTCGCCCTTCTTGGTCCGGATCCGCTTGCACTCGCTGATCATGCCGCCGACCGTGACCCAGTCCCCGTCCTTCTTCTGGCCTATGTCGGCGAGCGAGCAGTCCACGCGCGCCCGCAGCGCCGGGCGGACCTCCTTCAGCGGGTGGCTCGAGAGGAACAGGCCGAGCGTCTCCTTCTCCCAGGCGTTCAGGTCCTCGCGCTCGTCGGGCAGCGGCGGGACGGGGAGATCGCGGTGCACGGGCTCGTCGGGGCCCGAGTCGCTCATGTCGAAGAACGACCCCTGCCCGGCGCGTGCGTCCTGCTGCGCCTGCTGGCCCGCGCCCAGCGCCTGCGCGAGCACGTGCACGGTGCCGGTGCGCGTGCCCGGCAGGGAGTCGAGCGCGCCGCACTTGACGAGCGACTCGACCGCCTTCTTGTTGACCGCACGGCAGTCCGCCCGGCGGCAGAAGTCCCAGACCGACTCGAACGGGCCGCCCTCCTCGCGAGCGACCAGGATCGCCGCGACGGCGGCCGAGCCCACGTTCTTCACCGCGTCGAGGCCAAAGCGGATGTTCCCCTCCACGACCTTGAAGTCGTGTCCCGACTGGTTCACGTCTGGCGGGAGGACCTCGATACCCATGTCCTCGCACTGGGCGACGAAGAACGGGACCTTGTCCTTGGTCGACATCACCGAGCTGATCAGCGCCGCCATGTACTCGGCCGGATAGTTCGCCTTGAGCCAGGCGGTGCGGTAGGAGATCAGCGCGTAGCAGGCGGCGTGCGAGCGGTTGAACGAGTAGTCGGCGGCGGCCTCGTTGACCGACCACAGCTCGTTGATCACGGCCTCGGCCGTGCCGGTTCCCCGCGCGCCCTCGAAGAAGCGGTCGCGCAGCGCGGCCATCCGCTCGCGCTGCTTCTTGCCGATCGCCTTGCGCAGGTCGTCCGCCTCGGGGCCGGAGAAGCCGGCGATCGCCTTCGCGATCTGCATCGACTGCTCCTGGTAGAGGATCACCCCGTAGCTCGACTCGGTGATGGAGCGCAGACGCTCGTCCGGGTAGTGCACCTCGTCCGGGTTGCGCTTGTTGCGCGCGTAGGTGTCGATGTAGCGCATGGCGCCCGGGCGGTAGAGGGCCACGAGCGCGACCAGGTCGTTGAACTCCGTTGGCTTGACCTTGCGCAGGGCGTCGCGCATCCCGTCCGACTCGAACTGGAACACGCCCACCGAGTCGCCGCGCTGGAGCATCTCGTAGGTGCGCTCGTCGTCGAGCGGCAGGCCGGGGATGTCGGGCCGCTCCGCCGCCGACTCCTCGACGATGTCGAGCGCCGCCTCGATCACGTCGAGGTTGCGCAGGCCGAGGAAGTCCATCTTCAGCAGCCCGATCTCCTCGATCGGCTTCATCGAGTACTGGGTGACGGTCCGGTACGAGCGCTCGCCCTCGGCGTTGGCGCCGGCCGCGCGGTCCTCCGCCAGCTGGAGCGGCACGATGTCGGTGAGCGGCCTGTCGGCGATGACGACCGCGGCGGCGTGGATCGAGGAGTTGCGGACGATCCCCTCGAGGCCCTTCGCCGTCTCGATCACCTGGCGAGCCTCGGGCTCCGTGTCGTAGACGCGGCGCAGCTCGGGCTCCTCCTTGAGGTACTCGTCGAACGTCTTCGAGCGCCCCATCACGGGCTCTGGGATCAGCTTGGCGAGGCGGTCGCCGGTGCCGTAGTCGAACCCGAGCACGCGCGCGGCGTCGCGCGTGGCGGCGCGCGGGAGCATCCGGCCGAAGGTCACGATCTGGGCCACCGACTCGCGCCCGTACTTGCCGGCGACGTACTGGATCACGCGCTCGCGGCCCTTCACCGAGAAGTCGATGTCGATATCCGGCATCGAGATCCGCTCCGCGTTGAGGAAGCGCTCGAAGAGGAGGTCGTACTCGATCGGGTCCACGTCCGTGATCCGCAGCGAGTACGACACGATCGAGCCCGCCGCCGAGCCGCGGCCCGGCCCCACGGCGATGCCGCTCTCCTTGGCGAAGCGTACGAAGTCCCAGACGATCAGGAAGTAGGCGGCGAAGCCCATCTTCTCGATCACCGACAGCTCCAGCTCGAGCCGCTCCACCGCGTCGGCGGGCGGCGGGTCGCCGTAGCGCGCGCGGAGGCCCTCGTGGGCGAGCCGGCGCAGGTAATCCGCCTCGGGCTCCCCGTCGGGCGTCTCGAAGCGCGGGATCAGCATCTTCCCCAGCTCCATCTCCACGTGGCAGCGCTCGGCGATCTCCACGGAGGTGGGAACGGCCTCGGGCCAGGCGGAGAAGGCGTCGACCATCTCGGCCGTGTCCTTCAAGTAGAACTCGTTCGTGTCGAAGCTCAGCTTCGGCTCGGCGATCGTGCTCTTCGTCTGCACGCAGAGCAGAGCGCGATGGTGGTCGTAGTCCTCGCGCCCGAGGTAGTGAACGTCGGCGGTGGCGACCACCGGCCGGCCGAGCTCGCCCGCGATGCGCGCGATCCCCTCGTTCGCCCTGTCCTGCTCGGCGATCCCGTTGCGCTGGAGCTCGAAGTAGACGTCCTCGGCGCCGAACACCTGGATCAGATCGTCGGCGTGCGCCCGCGCGTCGGCCGGCGAGCCCTCGACGAGCCTGCGGCAGAAGCGCGACTGGAGGCAGCCGGTCAGGGCGATGATCCCGCCCGAGTAGCGGCTCAGGAGCTCGAGGTCGACGTTGGCCTTCCCGCGCCGGTACCCCTCGAGATAGCCGGCCGAGCTGAGCTTCACGAGGTTCCGGAAGCCCTCGTCGCTGCGCGCCAGGAGCGTCAGGTGGTTGCGCTCGTAGCGCACCGCGTCGCCCTTCATGTCGTCGACGAGGTACGCCTCCACGCCGATGATCGGCTTGATCCCGTGCCTGTGGCAGGCCTGGTAGTGCTCCACGGCGCCGTTCATCACGCCGTGGTCGGTGAGCCCCAGCGCCGGCTGGCCGAACGCGGCGGCGCGCTCCGCCAGCGCGTCGATGCGACAGGCGCCGTCGAGCACCGAGTACTCGGAGTGCACATGGAGGTGGACCGACGTCACAGGGCCCCGAATATAGGGTCGGGACCGGACCGCTCCCGGGTGCCGCCCCGCTAGTTGCGGACAGTTCGCGCGGCGCCCCGTGGGCGAGCCGTGCGCGCGGGCGGTCTGCCCCTGACCGGCCTGCGGCCCAGCTCACGCGCGGCGTCCGCGAGCGCCGCCGCCACGGCCTCGATCGCGAGGCGGTCCTCGGTGCCGGCCGCCACGCGCAGGAGGCGCCCACGCGCTGTTGCGGAAGCCGCCGGCTCGGCCGGCGGCGCACCGACGCGTTCCGTCCAGGCCACTCGTGGTGCATACACACGGGTCACGTCCAGACCGAAGCTCGTGCCCGCCGCGAGCGGCACGCCCGCCGCCTCGGCGCGCGCGATCGCACGCCTGACGAAGCGCTCCTCGGTCCCGGCGCGGCTGTCGGGGCAGAGGTCGATGGTGAGGAAGCCCCCGCGGAACGCGAGCGGGCGCCCGTAGGCGTGGTGGTGGCGCAGGGTGGGGTGCGACACCCTCGCCGTTGGGCCGCAGGCGCTGTGGAGGCGCTCGGCCAGGAACGTCGCGTTGCGCTCGATCCGGCTCAGACGGCGGCTCAGCGCCTTGCGATCGGGCCAGGGCAGAGTGTGGACCGACACGTCGAGCACGTTCGTGCCGAGCCGTTCGCGGTGCTCCGACAGGCGCTCGGTGCCCGCGCCCGCGGCGGTGATCATCCCCGCGGTGGTGCGGTCGAGCCCGAGCTGCGCGTACTTCGTGAGGCTCTCCACGGCGACGATGCGGAGCCTGCCGAGGCGTCGGGGCGCCCGGGCGAGCGGCTGGCTGAGCGGAGAGGCGCCGCTGTTGTCCACGACGAGCCAGGCGTCGCGGCCGGTCGCGCTCAGGCGCCGGATCACGGCATCGAGGTCCGGCACCGGCACCCCGCTCGAGTTGCCCATCGAGTCGAGGAAGACCGCGCCGGGGGCATGCCGGTCGATCGCACCGCCGAGGGCGCGGGCGCTCGTCTCGTCGACCGTGGCCAAGGGCCGGCCGATGGCGCGCTCGAGCAGCTCTCTGGTCTCGTGGTACACGCCGCCCCCCACCACCACCCCGCCCGCGAGGGCGCCCTCCTCGCGCAGCCAGGCGAGCACCGTGGTCACCGCCGCCATGCCGCATGCGGTCATGAACGCGTGCACCTCACATGCCGGCTCGGGCAGGTGGCTTCGCAGGTACGCGTGCTCGTACGCCGCGGCGTCGTGGTGGCGGTCGCGCTTGTAGTCGCTCACGTGCGGCACCACGTCCCCGGTGAAGCGCCCGGCCGAGGACCGCTGCGCGTGCAGGTACGAGGGCGACTGCCAATCGGTGGCCGTGATCACGGCCGCGATGCGCCCGCGCTGGGCCCGCAGCATGGCCGTGTAGGCCTCGGCCTGGTCGCGGAGCCGCGCCGTGAGCCCCTCGGCCGCCGGCCAGCCTTCGGCCTCCACACGGAGATCGTCGAGCTGCCGGGCCCAGCGCTCGTGCCTGAACAGGAGCGCGCGCAGCTCGCCCTCGGTGAGGCGAGCGGCTGCCTCGGGCAGGTGAGAACGCGCCGCGGCGAGCTGCGCGCCGAAGCGCTCCAACTGGGCACAGCCCGAGCGCGCCAGCGCGGCCAGGTCCGTCAGATCGTCGAGCACGTCCCGGCGGGCGGCCCGGGAGAGCTCGGCGTGTGCGACCACGCAGTGACTACGCGCTGACGCGGCGCGGAGGTCCGGGCTCCGCCCGCCCCGCGCGGCGCATCAGCGCCAGGGCGAGCAGAAGCGGGAGCAGCGCCAGCCCCAGCCGGTACTGCAGCTGGTACCCCCACCAAGGGGTGAAGTCCTGGCGCATGAGCGCCCAGACGAGCGGATACGCCACGCTCGCCAGGACGAGGCCGGTGGCCAGCGCCGCCGCCCGCCGGCGCCGGGCCGTGAACCAAGTGATCACGATCGCGGCCCCGAGCACGATCCCGAAGGCCCTCATGAAGATCGGCGCGTCGAAGGCCCAGGGCGCGAAGTAGTTGGACTCGCCGCCGAAGAACACTCCTGGTGCGATTTCACGGGGCGGCGCCAGCTCAGAGGCGGGGATCAGCTCGGGCGCGGGGAGCAGCACGATCAGCGAGGCGGCCGCCGGAAGGAGCCCCAGCGCCAGGCGGCCGAGGACCAAACGCGGCGCGCGAGGGGCCCGGCGCGGCATCGCGAGGCAGCCCGCGATCAGCAGGAGGTTCGGCAGGAGCGATGCCGCGGCGAGGTCCAGGGTGCCCGCGTCGAAGAACGAGGGCGTGCTGGCGAAGGCGAACTCGGTTCCCTTGCCGAAATGGGGCGCGATCGCGGCCACGAACGTGGCCACCGACCCGGCCAGCGCGAGCCGGCGCGCCCCTACGGCGGCACCCACGACCGCTGCCAGCGATCCGCCCAGGAGGAGCATCCAGCCCTCCCCGAGCGGCCAGTGGTCATAGCGCGGGACGAACCCGAAGGTCCACATCGTGAGCAGGGCCGCGGCGAGCGGAAGGGTCACGAGCCCGAGCGCCGAGCGCCACGGCGCCGCCCCGAGCTCCCGGACCGCCACTCCGGCTCGCGCTCGCAGTCCCGCGGCCGCGAGCGCGAGGGACTCCCGCGGAAGCTGCCGCATGCCGGATGCGTCGATGGCCTCGCGGGCGCAGTCGCGCACGACGACGGCGTCGGCGCGGCGGGGCTTCGGATAGAGGCGGGCGGCCAGCGCGGTCGCGCCGTCGCGCAGCCGATCGCCGCTCACGCGAGTCCCTCCGCGGGCTTGGGTGGTGCCATACGCCGCACGACGCCGGCTGCCGCGGCGAGCCGGTCCGCCTCGTGCACGACCCTGTCGCGGCCGTCGTCGGTGATCCGGTAGTAGCGGCGCAGGCGACCCTCGACCGTCTCCTCCCGGTCGATCTCGAGGAGACCCGTGGCCGCCATGCGATCGAGCGACCCGTACAGGGTGCCGGCCGTGAGGCGCACCCCGCCGTCGGAGAGCTCGCGGGCGCGAGCGGAGATCGCGTACCCGTGCAGGGGCCCGTCGAGCAGGGAGGCCAGGACGAAGTAGCTGGCGGGCCGAAGCTCCATAGTACGGCAGACGATATATCGTCTACCGACCTATGTCAATGCCCTACTCGCCGTCGCTGGCGCGCGCGGCCAGGATGCCGCCCACCAGCACCAGCGCGACGGTGGCCGCCGCGCCGAACTTCACGCGGTTCTGCGCCACCTTGCGCCGGACCGCACGCACGCCGACCTGGTAGACGATCCAGCCGAGCACGGTGTATCCACGAGAGTTCATGAGTCCCCTTCTTCCCGATTTCGGATCTTGTACGCCATTCGCGATTGGAGGCTCCACAGCTCGATGAATCCGGGGCTGGCCTGCTGGGAGAAGAGCCCGCCGGACTCGCCGAAGCCGGCAAGCGCCTGGTCGTAGAGGGCGTTGGGCGACTGCCTGGCCACCGGCCGGGCCGAGCCCTTGTACAGCCGCATGGTGATCGACCCCGTGGCCTGTTCGTTCACTGACTCCATGAACGCGCTCAGGTCCCCCAGCAGGGGCTCGTGCCAGAGCCCCGCGTACACGAGGAACGCCCACTGGTTGTCGAGCTGCGGCTTGAAGTTGTTCTGGTGGATGGTGCCCACGAGCTTCTCGAGCTCCTTGTGCGCCGGCAGGATGATCGCCGCGGCGGGCACCTCGTAGAGGTCGCGCACCTTCAGCCCGACGATCCGGTCCTCCACGTGGTCCACGATGCCGACCCCGTGGCGGGCGCCGATCTCGCCGGCCCGCTCGAGCAGCTCCACCAGCCCGAGCCGCTCGCCGTCGAGCGCCACCGGGCGGCCGCGCTCGAACTCCACGACCACGTCCTGGGCCTCGTCGGGCGCCTCCTCCGGCCTCGTGACGAGCTGGAACACGTCGTCGTGCGGCGGCTCGGCCAGGTCCTCGATCGGCCCGCCCTCGGACGAGCGCCCCCAGAGGTTGTCGTCGATCGAGTACGGCACCGCCTCGGCGCCGCCCTTCACCGGGATGCCGTGCTCGCGCGCGTAGGCGATCTCCTCCTCGCGCCCCATCTGCCAGCCGCGCACCGGAGCGATGATCTTCATCTCCGGCGCGAGCGCCAACACCGTGGACTCGATCCGCACCTGGTCGTTGCCCTTGCCGGTGCAGCCGTGGGCGATCGTGTCGCAGCCGGACTCGCGCGCCTTCTCCACCGCGAGCTTCGCGATCAGCGGCCGCCCGAGCGCGGTGAACAGCGGGTAGCCGCCGCCGTAGAGCGCATTCGCCTTGATGGCGGGCAGCACGTAGTGCTCGGCGAACTCCTCGCGCGCGTCGACCACATGGCAGTCGAGCGCCCCCAGCTGGAGCGCCTTGCCGCGCACCACGTCGAACTCCTCGCCCGGCTGGCCGAGGTTCACGGTCAGGGCGACCACCTCGGCCTCGTACTCGTCCTGGATCCACTTGAGCATCACGCTCGTGTCGAGCCCGCCCGAGTAGAGCAGCAGCACGCGGCCGACCTCGCCCGGCTCGGCCTCGTAGGACGCCGTGGCCCTCAGCGTTGTGCGCTCCTCGGTCATGGGGCGGTCACGCTACCGCGCAGCACCGACTCGAGGGTCGCGAGCCACTCGTCGGGCAGGCCGCGATCGCGCGCGCCGCTCAGCACGAGCGAGGCGTACTCCGGCGTGGCCGGCGGCGCCTCGGGGTCCTTGTCGATCACCTCGTAGGTGACCGCGGGCCTGAGCTCGCCGTCGAGGTCCACCTCCACGTCCCGGCGGCGGTAGGCGAAGCCGGCACCCTCCTTGCGGTCGAGCGCGGCCAGGGCCGTCTCCGGCGCGTCGTAGGCGGCTCCCCACACCCGCTCCCCGGGCGCGAACAGCACATCGGCCACCCCGCCGCCCCAGCGGATCGAGCGGCGCGTGAGCGCCAGCTGGAAGTCGGGCAGCACCGCCGCACCCAGGAAGCGCGCCTCCGGCGCCACCTCCGCGGCGGCGAGGTTGCTGCCGTAGGCGAAGAGCAGCACGGTCAGGCCACCAGCCGGCCGATGCGCAGCACGGCCTCGTCGATCTCGTCGCCGGACACCGTGAGCGGCGGCAGCAGGCGCACCGTGTCCGGGCCGGTGGCGTTCAGGACGAGCCGCTCGTCGAGCAGCGCCCGCCGCACGAGGCCGGGCGCGTCCGGGGCGCGGAACGCGAGCATCAGCCCCAGGCCGCGAACCTCGAGGCCGAGGTCGCGCAGGCCGGCCGCGAGACGAAGGCCCTTCTCGCGCACCGCTGCAAGGAACGCCTCGTCGTCGATCGTGTCGAGCACCGCGTTGGCGGCGGCCGTGACCACCGGGCCGCCGGCGAAGGTGGAGCCGTGGTCGCCCGGCTGGAGCACGTCGGCATGCGCGGGGGCGGCCACGCAGGCGCCGATCGGCAGGCCTCCTCCGAGTCCCTTCGCCACGGTCATCACGTCCGGCTCGATGCCCAGCTGCTGCCACGCCCAGAGCGTGCCCGTGCGCCCCATCCCGCACTGGATCTCGTCGAGCACGAGCAGCGCGTCGTGCGCGTCGCATGCCTCGCGGGCGGCGGCCAGGAGCTCGGGGTCGACGGGATGGATGCCGCCCTCGCCCTGCACGGGCTCGAGGATCACGGCGGCCACGTCGTCGTCCACGGGAAGCGGTCCTCCGCGCGGCGCGACGCTGAACCCGGGCACGAGCGGTGCGAAGGGCGCCTGCTTCGACTCCTGCGGCGTGGCCGACAGCGCCCCCATGGTGCGTCCGTGGAAGGCCCCCTCGAGCACCACGAAGCGACCGCCCGGCTTGCGCCGCCGGGCCAGCTTGATCGCGCACTCGATCGCCTCGGCCCCGGAGTTGCAGAAGAACACCTTGCCCCCGAGCGAGGCGTCGGCGAGCCTGCGCGCGAGCCGCATCGCGGGCTCGGTGTAGAACAGGTTGCCCACGTGCATGAGCCGCCCGGCCTGGTCGCGCACCGCCTCCACCACTCGCGGGTGGCAGTGGCCCAGCTGGGTCACCGAGATACCGCTCAGGAAGTCGAGGTACTCCTGGCCGTCCGAATCCCAGAGCCACGTGCCCTCGCCGCGCACGAACTCCACCGGCTGGCGGGCGTAGGTGCCCATCACCGCCTCGCGCTCGAGCTCCCTGAGCACGTCTAGGGCCACAGCTTGGTCCCGCTGCCCTCGTCGGTGAACAGCTCGAGCAGCAGCGAGTGCGGCTCGCGCCCGTCGAGGATGTGCGCGTTGTCCACGCCGGCGTCGAGGGCGTGCAGGCAGGCCTCGAGCTTGGGCCGCATCCCTCCGCCCACCTCCGGGAGACGCTGCCGCACCTCGTCGGCGCGCGCCTCCGAGATGCGGCTGGCCGGATCGTCCGGGTCGGCCCGCCAGCCCTCAACGTCCGTCAGGAAGACGACCTTGAACGCCCCGAGTGCCTCGGCCACTGCCGCGGCCGCGGAGTCCGCGTTCACGTTGTAGGAATGGCCCGCGCGGTCGGCGCCCACCGACGCCACGACCGGGATGTAGTCCTCGGCGATGTGGTTGAGCACGCTCACGTCCACGTGCTCGATGTCCCCCACCATCCCCATGTCGGTCTCGCCGCCGAGGCGCTTCTTGACGGTGAACAGCTGCCCGTCGTCGCCGCACAGCCCCACGGCCGGCTGCCCGTGGCGGTTGAGGCGCAGCACGATGTCCTTGTTCTGCTTGCCGACGAGCACCATCTTGGCCACCTCGACCGTGGCCTCGTCGGACACGCGCAGGCCGTCCACGAAGCGCACCTCCATGCCGAGCCGCTCCATGTAATGGGTGATGTCGGGGCCGCCCCCGTGCACCACCACGGGGTTCATCCCCACGTACTTGAGGAGCACCACGTCGCGCGCGAAGTCCTCCTTGAGCGCGGGATCGGTCATCGCCGCGCCCCCGTACTTGATCACCACCGTCTTGCCGTGGAACTCCCGGATGTACGGGAGCGCCTCGAGGAGCGTTGCTACGTCCCTCATGACGTGTAGGTCGCGTTGAGTCGCACGTACCCCTCCGAGAGATCGCTGAAGAAGACCTCGGTCTCGCCGCCCTCGCCCGGCAGGGTCAGCTCGAACTCCACCTCGGGCGCCGCGAACGCCGCTTCGAGCGCCCGCAGCTCCTCGGCACCGAGATCCACCGCATCGCCCGCGGACACCACCTGGCGTCCCTCGATCTCGAGGTCCGCCACGAACGCCTCCCCGTGCGGCCACACCTGGCCCGCCGCCTGCAGCACGCGGCCGAAGTTCGGGTCGGCGCCGTTGAGCGCGGTCTTGACGAGCGGGGAGTTGGCCACCGCCCGCGCGACGGTCTCCACCGTGTCTGCCCGGCCGCGCACGACCACCCTTCCGATGCGCTCGGCGCCCTCGCCGTCGCTCACGATCTCGATCGCCAGCTGGCGCAGCAGCGCGTCCAGCGCCTCGCCGAGGGCGATCTCGTCGGGGCTCTCCGGCTCCACCGCCACCCCGGAGGCGCCGCCGGCCTGGACGACGACCGTGTCGCTCGTGGAGAGCTGCCCGTCCACGCTGATGCGATCGAACGAGCGCTTGACGCACACGCCCGTGAGGAGCTCGACCGACTCGGGCGCCAGCCGCGCGTCGGTCTGCACGAAGCAGAACGTCGTGGCGTAGCGCGGGGAGATCATGCCGGCGCCCTTGGCCTGGGCGGACAGAGTGACCGTGCCCGACGGCAGCTCCACCTGGAGGCACGCGCGCTTGGGGCCGCGGTCGCTCGTGAGGATCGCCTCCGAGAACGACGACGCGTCCGGGACGAGCGCGGCGCACGCTGCGCGTATGCCGGCCAGCGCGGGCTCGCGCGGGAGCTGCGTGCCGATCACCCCGGTCGAGGCCACCGCCACCTGCTCCGGCGCGACGCCCAGCACCTCCGCGGTGGTCGCCTGCTGGGCGACGGCGGTCTCGAGGCCGCGCCGGCCGTCGCCCACGTTCGAATGAGCGGCGTTGGCGGCCACCGCCCGCAGCGCGTCCGTGCGCGCCTCGCGCGACACGACCACCGGCGCGCCCACGCGCGCGTTGGTGGTGAAGCGCGCCGCCGAGACCGTGTCGGGTGCGTCGCTCACGAGCACGCCCACGTCGAGGCCCTCGGGCTTGAGGCCGGCCGCGACGCCGGCCGCCCGGAAGCCCGGCGCCAGCCCGGTGGGCTCGAGCTCGGTCACGTGCGCCGGGCGCTCGACCCACCGCGAGCGGAAGAAGCTGCTCACTCCAATCCCTCCGTCTCGGGCAGCCCCAGCATCAGGTTCAGGTCCTGGAGCGCCTGTCCGGCGGCGCCCTTCCAGAGGTTGTCGATGGCGCCGAACGCGATCGTCCGGTCGCCCACGACGGTCACGTGGACCCGGCAGCGGTTGGTGTCCTGCACGTGCCGCGTGTGCGGCGCCTCGTCCACGACGTCGATGAACGGCTCGGCGGCGTAGGCCTCGCGATAGAGCTCGGCGGCCTCGTCCTTCGTGAGGCCCGGAACCGTGAGGTAACAGGTGGCGAGAATGCCCTGGTCGAGCGGGACGAGGTGGGTCACGAAGCTGAAGCGCCCCGGCCCGAGCTCCTGCTCGATCTCCGCGCTGTGGCGGTGGCCCTCGACCTTGTAGGCGTTCACGTTCTCTGCCGCCGACGAGTAGTGCGTCTCCTCGGTGGCCTCCCGACCCGCGCCCGACACGCCGGCCTTGATGTCGAACACGGCGTCGTCGATCCGGCCGCGCAACGGCAGCGTGGCCAGCAGAGCGGCGGTGGAGTTGCAGCCCGGACCGGCCACCAGGGAGGCGGCGGCGATCTCCCCGCGGTGGGCCTCGGGCAGGCCGTACACGGCCTCCGCGAGCAGCTCGGGCGCCTCGTGCGGCTGGTACCAGCGCTCGTAGCTCGCCTGGTCGAGCCGGAAGTCGGCCGACAGGTCCACCACCTTCAGCCCGCGCTCGCGCAGCTCCTTCACCGCGCGCGCGGCGGTCTTGTGCGGATAGGCCACCATGGCCGCGTCGGCCCGCTCCGCAACCGCGTCGGCGTCGAACTCCTCGAGGACCCGGGTCACGCCGTAGCGCGGATAGAGCTCGTCGTGACGGCGACCCGCGTCGGCGCGTGCCGTGGCCACCGTCAGCTCGAGCGACGGGTGGCGGTCCACGAGCCGCGCGCAGAGCGCGCCGCCGAAGCCGGCGGCGCCGAGCACGGCCACGCGTGTGCCGGCGTCAGGCACGCAGGGCCCCGCCGAGCTTCTCGATCTCGCGCTGGATGGCCACCCGGCGCTCGGCCACCTCGTCGTCGGTGAGCGTCCGGTCCGGAGCCCGGAACTCGAGGCGCAGCGCGAGCGACTTGCTGCCCTCGCCCACCTGCTCGCCCCGGTAGAGGTCGAAGACCTTGAGCGACTCGAGCAGGTCGCCGCCACCTTCCCTCACGGCCGCCTCCACCCTGGCGGCGGGCACATCGTCGGGCACCACCACGGCGATGTCCTGCCTCACGACCGGGACGCTCGTCACGTCCTTGTAGACCTGTGCCCCGGTTCCGCCCAGCGCGTCCACGTCGAGCTCGAGCACCGCCACCGGGCCCTCCAGCTCCCAGGCCGCGACCACCTCGGGGTGGAGCTCGCCGATGAAGCCGATCCCCTCATCGTCGCCGGTGCGCACCGAGGCCTGGCGCCCCGGGTGCAGGAACGGGAGCTCGCCGGGCTCGGCGCGCCACCCGACGCCGGCCGTCTCGAGCAGCGCGTCCAGGACCGCCCGAGCGGAGTAGTAGTCGGCCGCCCGGCCGGGGGTGCGCCAGCCCGCCGGCTGGCCGATGGTGAGCAGGGCCGACAGGTGATGACGCTCCTCCGCGGGCGTCTCGCCCTTGGGGGAGTCCGCCGGAGCCGCATCGAGCGACCCCGACGGCCGGAAGACGCGCGCCGACTCGAACAGGGCCAGCTCGTCACGGCCGTACGCGGCGTTGTGCGCGGCGGCGTCCAGGAGTCCCGGCAGCAGGAGCGGGCGCATCACGCTCTGGTCCTCGGTGAGCGGGTTCTCGAGCCGTAGCGCGGGCTCGCCGTCCAGGCGCAGCCGAGCGAGTGCCGCCGGCGAGGTGAACGAGTACGAGACCGTCTCGTTCAGTCCCCGGTCGCGCAGAGCGTCCTCGAGCCGGCGCCGGAGCCGCTGCTCCTCCGTGAGCGTGCCCACGGCGGCACGGCGGGCGGGAAGAGTGGTCGGCAGCTTGTCGAGGCCGTGCACGCGCGCCACCTCCTCGATCAGGTCGATCTCGCGCCGCACGTCGCTGCTGCGCCAGGGCGGGACCGTCCAGCCGCCGCCGGGCACGGACTCGAACCCGAGCCGGGTGAGTATCTGCTCGACCTCGCCGGGGTCGATGCGCTCGCCGAGCAGCCGCTCCATCCTGTCGAGCCGCAGCGGTACCACGACGTCCTCGGCCGGCACCGGATACTCGTCGAGCGTGCCCGGCACGAGCCGTGCCCCGGCGAGCTCGACCATCAGCCGCGCCGCCAGCCGCTGCGCGGCGATCGCCTGGTCGGGGTGCAGCTGCTTCTCGAAGCGCGCCGACGCCTCGCTGCGCAGCCCGAGGGCCTTCGAGGTCCGCATGATGTTCGGGCCGACCCAGGTGGCCGCCTCCATCAGCACGCGCGTGGTGTCGTCGGAAACCTCCGAGATCTGGCCGCCCATCACGCCCGCGATCCCGCTCGGGCCCTCTGCGTCGCAGACCAGGGCCATCTCCGAGGTGAAGGTGCGCTCGACGTCGTCGAGCGTCGTCATCTTCTCGCCGTCGGCGGCCTTCCGGACGACGATCCGGCCGCCGCGCACGCGGTCGAGGTCGAAGGCGTGCAGCGGCTGGCCGGTGGTGAGCATCACGTAGTTGGTGATGTCCACGACGTTCGAGATCGGGCGCTGGCCCGCCGCCATCAGCCGCTGCTTCAGCCAGAGCGGCGAGGGGCCCACCTTCACGTCTTCGAACACGCGCGCGCTGAAGCGCAGGCAGGTCTCGGGGTCGATCTCGACGGACGCGTGGTCGGCGGCGGAGTCGGTTCCGCTCGGCTCGGCGTCCTCGTCGGTCGGGTCAGCGGCGAGCGGCGCTCCGGTGACCGCGTGCAGGTCGCGCGCCACTCCGTAGACGCTCATCACGTCGGGACGGTTGGGGGTCACCTCGAGCTCGAGCACCTCGTCGGCGATCGGGAGGTGGCCGGCGAGCGGAGCGCCGGGCGCGAGGTCGTCGGGCAGCACCATGATCCCGGCGTGGTCGGTGCCGATCCCGACCTCGTCCTCGGCCAGGATCATCCCGCTCGAGCGGACCCCCCGGAGCTTCGCCTCACCCAGCTTCGTGCCGTCCGGCATCGTCGCGCCGGGCAGGGCCACCGCCACGGTCTGGCCGGCGGCCACGTTGGGTGCTCCGCAGACGATCGTCCGCGGCTCGCCGGAGCCGTCGTCCACCACGCACAGGCTGAGCCGGTCGGCGTCGGGGTGGGGCCCCGACTCCAGCACGCGGGCCACGACGAAGCTGGACGGGTCGCCCACCCCCACCGTGTCGAGCCGCTCGAGCTTGTCGCCCGACATCGTCAGCGCATCGGCGATCTCGGCAGCCGCGCTCCCCGGGTCGCAGTAGCTGCGCAGCCATGCGAGCGGCACCCTCATGGCCCCGCTCCGAACTGCTCCAGCAGGCGGAGGTCGTTCTCGAAGAGCATCCGCAGGTCGGGCACCTCGTGCACGAGCATCGCGATGCGCTCGATCCCCATCCCGAAGGCGAAGCCCTGGACCTTGTCGGGGTCGTAGCCGTTCGCGGCCACGTAGCCGAGCACGTTCGGGTCCACCATGCCCGAGCCGAGGATCTCGATCCAGCCCTCCCCCTTGCACGTGGGGCAGCGCTCGCCACCGAGCCGGCCGGTGCCGTCGCAGCGGAAGCAGGACACGTCCACCTCCACGCTCGGCTCGGTGAACGGGAAGTAGCCGGGCCGCAGGCGCACCTCCGTCGTCTCGCCGAACATCTGGCGGGCGAAGGCGAGCAGCACGCCCTGGAGGTCCGCGAGCGTGATGTCCTCGTCGATTGCCAGGCCCTCTAGCTGGTGGAACATCGGAACGTGCGTGGCGTCCGGAGTGTCGGGCCGGTAGACGCGGCCCGGCACGACCACGTAGATCGGCGGCTCCTGCAGCTCCATCGCGCGCACCTGCATCGGCGAGGTGTGCGTGCGCAGCAGCACTCGCTCGGCGAGGTAGAACGTGTCCTGGGGCAGCCGGGCCGGGTGCTCGGGCGGATGGTTGAGCGCGGTGAAGTTGTAGTAGTCGAACTCGATCTCGGGTCCCTCGAGCACGGAGAAGCCGAGACCCACGAAGATGTCCTCCATCCGGCGCCGGATCTGGGAGATCAGGTGCAGGTGGCCCAGCGGGAGCGGCGGGTCGCCCGGAAGCGTCACGTCGATGCTGTCCTCCGCGAGCCGGCGCTGCAGCTCCGCGGAGCCCAGCTCGGCATCCCGCGCCTCGATCAGCTGCTCGAGCGCCCGACGGACCTGGTTGGCGCCCTGGCCCACCGGGCCGCGCTCCTCGGGCGGCAGCTCCCCGATCGAGCGGAGCACCTGGGTGAGCGGGGACTTCCGGCCGAGGTAGCGCACGCGCAGCTCCTCGAGCGCCGCCGCGTCGCCGGCGCCGCCGATCGCCCCCTCCGCCTCCTGCCGGAGCTCCTCGAGGTCTGGACGCACGGGAGGCTCAGGCATGGCGCGCCATCCTATTGGCGAGCTCGTACAGCGCGACCGTGGCGGCCATCCCTACGTTGAGCGACTCCGGGCCGTCATCGCGCAGCGGGATCCGGGCCGTGTGGGCGGCCCGCTCGAGCAGCTCGGGCGGCAGTCCCTCGCGCTCGGCGCCGAGACAGACCACCAGCGGCGCATCGACCGGCCCGAGCTCGGCCAGCGTCTGGCCGGCGCGAGGATCGAGCCCGAGCAGGGCCCCCGGAAGCTCTTCGGGCAGCGCCCGGCCCGGCGGCCGCGCGAACAGGGAGCCCATGCTCGCCCGCACGGCCTTGGGCGAGTAGGGATCCGCGCACCCCGGCCCGAGCAGAACTGGGCCGTCGCAGAGACCGTGGGCGGCGCGCAGGATGGTGCCCACGTTGCCGGGGTCGTCGACCCCGTGAAGGTAGAGCATCACCCGGCCGGCGGGCTCGGACCACCTCCGCGAATAGACCCCGATCACGCGCGTGCCCGAGCCCAGCGTGCTCACCTCGTCGAGCAGCTCGCGCTCCACGTCGGTCCCGGCGCGGAGCAGCACCTCGGGCTCCCAGCCGGCGGCCGCGGCAGCGTCCACCAGGTCCTCGCCCTCGGCGGCGAACAGGTCGAGCCGCTCGCGCCAGCGGTGCTCGCGGAGCTTGCGGATCGTCTTCAGCTGCTCGTTTTGTGGGGAGGTGATCATGGTTTGGAAAATCGGTGCGCCGCCGGCCGAGCCGGCGGCTTCCGCTCAGGCCGGGTCATGGAACGAAAAAGGGCGCCTCGCTGGGCGCCCGGGAGATGATGCTGCGGCTCGGCCTTTGAGTCAGGCGGCCACCGCCTCCCGGGCGATCTCGGCAAAACGTCGGAAGGTCTCAGGGTCGCGCACGGCCATGTCCGCCAGCACCTTGCGGTCGAGCTCGACGCCCGCCTCTTTCAGGCCGTGCATGAACTGCGAGTAGCTGAGGCCCTCCTGGCGGGCCGCGGCGTTGATGCGCACGATCCAGAGACGCCGGAAGTCGCGCTTGCGCGTCCGCCGGTGCGCATACGAGTAGGAGTCGGCCTTGAGCAGGGCCTCCTTGGCCCGCTTGTAGCTCGACTTGGCCTGCCCCCGGTACCCCTTGGTCCGGTCGAGAGTGGCGCGGCGCTTCTTGCGCGCGTGGACTGAACGCTTGACGCGGCTCACTTGTGGAGCAGCTCCCTGACCCGCTTCTGGTCAGCCTTCGCGACCAGCACCGGCTCCTTCAGCTTCCGCTTGCGCTTGGCGCTCTTCTTGCCCAGGTTGTGGCTCGTGAAGGAGTGCCGCGCGAGCAGCTTCCCCTTGGAGCTCTTCTTGAAGCGCTTCTTAGCGCCGGAATGCGTCTTCATCTTGGGCATGGCAGCGCCCTATTGAAGCAGACGGCTGCGGGTCCGCCGGCCTCCTCCCCGGGTCAACCGACAACAACAGGCCGGGTACGGATGAGTTCTGTTACCTGGCCGTCGTATTCGTGCGGCGCATGGTGCACCGGCGTGCCCAGGCCGGGAGTGAGGTGTCGAGTTAGTCGCGGATAGCGCGAGTAACTGACAGGTCACTCTGGCTGCGGGGCCCTGCCTGCCAGCGGTCGCGGCCGTTCCGACCTCGGAGTGCTTAATCACTTAGGCACGTATACCGGGAGGAAATGAACAGGCCCCCACGCCTGCCTCATCGGCGGGCGGGCTGTACTAGCTGGCCGCGACCGCCGGCTCGGTGCTCTTCTTGTTCGGCGCGAGCAGCATGGTCATGTTGCGCCCGTCCTGCTGGGGCGATTGCTCGACCGTGCCCAGCTCCGCAACGTCCTCGGCCAGGCGCATGAGCAGCGCCTCGCCGCGCTCCGGATGGGTCTGCTCGCGCCCGCGGAACATGATCGTGACCTTCACGCGGTCGTCGCCCTTCAGGAAGCGGACCACGTGGTTCTTCTTCGTCTCGTAGTCGTTGTTCGCGATCTTCGGCCGCAGCTTGATCTCGCGCACGTTCACCTGCTTCTGGTGCCGGCGCGCGGCCTTCGCCTTCTGCTCCTGCTCGTACTTGTACTTCGAGTAGTCGAGCACGCGGCACACCGGCGGGCGGGCCTCAGCGGCCACCTCGACGAGGTCGAGGTCGCGCTCCTGGGCGTACTTGAGCGCCTGCGCGGTGTCCACCACGCCGATCTGATTGCCGTCCGCCCCGATGAGCCGCACCTGCGGAACCCTGATCCGCTCGTTGATACGGGTCTCGTCGCGCTCCGGGGGGCGCCGATCGAACTTACGCGGGATCGGCACTAGCTACGGGACCAACTGGACGTCAAAAGGCGTTAGTGGCGTCGGGTGACAAACGGGCACTGGGCGCTTCAGCGAGATCCGATGCGCAAGAGTCGTGTGCCCTTCATTCGCGGCGAGTATAGCGGCGGATCTAGCTACGGCGCGCGATTTCGTCACTCAGGCGATCGGCCAGCTCGGCCACGGATACCGCGCCCAGATCGCCCTCGCCGTGGCGGCGGAGGGCCACCTGGCGCTCCTCCTCTTCCTTGTCGCCCACCACGAGCATGTACGGAGCCTTCTGAAGCTCCGCGTCGCGGATCTTGCGGCCGACCGACTCGGTGCGGTCGTCCACCTCGGTCCGGATGCCGCTCTTGCGGAGGTCCGTGGCCACGAGGTGCGCGTACGGGACGTGCCGGTCCGCGATCGGCAGAACGGTCGCCTGAACGGGTGCCAGCCAGAGCGGCAGCTCGCCGGCGTAGTGCTCGATCAGGATGCCGATGAAGCGCTCGAACGAGCCCATCGACGCCCGGTGGATCATCGCCGGCTGGTGCTCGGCGTTGTCCGCGCCCGTGTAGGTGAGCTCGAACTGCTCGGGCATGTAGTAGTCGAGCTGGACGGTGCCCAGCTGCCACGAGCGGCCGATCGTGTCGGTCATGTGGAGATCGATCTTCGGGCCGTAGAACGCCCCGTCGCCCTCGTTCAGGTCGTACTCGAGCCCGCGGCTCTCGAGAGCCCCTTGGAGCGCGTTCTCGGCCTTGTCCCACATCTCCTCCGTGCCCACGCGCTTCTCGGGGCGCGTGGACAGCTCGAGACGAGGCTTGAAGCCGAACTGGTCGTAGATGAAGTAGCTGAAGTCGAGGCAGCGGAGCACCTCCTCCTCGATCTGCTCCTCCGTGCAGAACACGTGCGCGTCGTCCTGGGTGATGTGGCGCACCCGCAACAGGCCGTGGAGCGTGCCGCTGGGCTCGTGCCGGTGCACCAGCCCCTGCTCGGCGTACCGGATCGGGAGGTCGCGGTACGACCGCGCGTCGCGCTTGTAGATCTGGACGTGAGCCGGGCAGTTCATCGGCTTCAGGCCCATCGGCTGGCCCTCCACGTCCGTGAAGTACATGTGGTCGCGGTAGACGTGCCAGTGGCCGGACTTCTTCCAGAGCTCGACGTCGTACAGGATCGGCGTGCGCACCTCGGTGTATCCGCGCTCCACGTTGCTCGTCCGCCAGAGCTTCGTGAGCTCGTTCCAGACGTGGGTTCCCTTGGGCAGCCAGAACGGCATGCCGGGAGCCACGTCGGAGAGCATGAACAGCCCCAGCTCGCGCCCGAGCTTGCGATGGTCGCGCGCGCGGGCCTCCTCGAGCCGCTTCAGGTGTTCCTCCAGGGCGGCCTTGTCGAGGAACGCGGTGCCGTAGATGCGGGTGAGCATCTGCCGGTCCGAGTCGCCGCGCCAGTACGCGCCCGCGACCGAGGTGAGCTTGAAGGCCCCGATCCGCTTGGTGCCGGGACCGTGCGGCCCGCGGCAGAGGTCGGTGAACGGGCCGTTCCTGTAGAGCGAGACGCTCTCGACCCCCTCGTTCTTCACGAGGTCCTCGATCAGTTCGACCTTGTAGTCCTGACCCTCACCGCGGAAGCGCTCGATCGCGTCGGCTACGGGCAGCTCGGAGCGTTCGAAGGCCTCGTCGGCCTTCACGTGCTTCCGCATCTGGTCCTCGATGCGCCCGAGGTCGTGCTCGGAGACGCTCACGCCCTCCGGGAACTCGAAGTCGTAGTAGAAGCCGTCCTCGATCGGCGGTCCGATCGAGACCTTCACGCCCGGGTACAGCTCCGTGACCGCGGTGGCGAGCACGTGCGCCGCGTCGTGGCGGATCAGCCATAGCGGGCCCTGGCCGTTCTCGGGCGACTTCGCCGTCACGATCTCGATGCCCGCGCCGTCCGGCAGCGGGGCCGAGAGGTCGCGCAGCTCGGGTCCCGCGCCGTTGTCCGTCACGAGGATGCCCAGGGCGGCGCGAGCCAGGCCGGGGCCGATTGCGGCGGCCGCGTCCGCGCCCGTCGAGCCTTCCGGGAGGTCGAGCGCCGTGCCGTCTGGGAGATGGACCTTCACGCGGCTCTCCACGGTACCGACAGCGCGGGACTCAGAGGAGCTCGCCCAGGAGCCGCAGCTCGCGCTCGGCAGCGGCCGTGACGAGGAACCGCTCACGCACCCGCTCCCGGCCCGCGCGACCCATCTCCACCGCCAATCCCGGGTCGCGCACGAGCTCGACGAGATGCGCCGCGGTGGACTCCACCTCATCGGCCAGGAAGCCGTCCACGCCGTGGCGCACGGTGAGCGGCAGGCCGCCCCCGGTGCCGCCCACGACGGGCGTGCGCCTCCAGAGCGCCTCGCACGGGCCGAGGTCGAAGCCCTCCCCCAGTGAGCTCTCCAGCACCACCCGGGCCAGGTGCTGGAGCCCTCCGAGCTCGAGGCTGCCGAGCGACTCGTACGAGGTGAGCAGCACCACCCCGGGCGTGTCGCCGACGTAGTCGGAGACCTCCTTGGCGGCCCGCCACTCCTCGCTCGCCGCGGAGTCGAGCGTCGCAGCGAGCACGAGCTGGAGCGACGGCTCCTCGGCGCGGGCGAGGCGGAAGCTCTCGATGGTCGAGTGGGGGTCGTCCCAGCGGTCGAGCTCGAGCAGCTGGAGGCAGAACGGGTGGTCGAGGTCCACGCCGAGCGGGCGCACGACCCGGCCCGGGAGGCGCGGCTCCAGCTCCAGATTGCGCGGGTCGAGCGGATCGATGCCCGGCGGCGCGGCTCTGACCGCGTCGTCCGCCAGCCCTGCCGGGCAGGAACGAGGGGTCCGGGGCGAGCACCAGGTCGCAGCCCCCGATCAGGCGGCGCGATCCGCTCCAGCGCCTCCGCCTCCGGCTCGGCTCCGTTCACGTGGCAGTGCCACACCGACCCTGCGCCCCTCGAGCCACGGGGCCAGGCCCGCGGTGCCGGGATCGTGCAGCACCACCACGTCGTGGTCGCCCTCGATCGCCTCGGCCACGCGAGCGCAGGCCCCGGCGTAGGACTGCCAGTCGGCCTCCGTGATGGCGCTCTCGGCCCCGCGCAGCCCGCCGTGGAGCGCCCCCGCGACCCTGCGCAGCTCGGGATCGCCGAACAGCACGCGCCACTCCACGCTCACGCCTGCGCCGGCCTCGACCGCCAGCAGCCCGCCGAGCAGCTCCGGCACCCGGCCGCCGGCGCCCGCGACCGTCACGTGGAGGATGCGCGCCCCCTGGACGCCGCGCGCCGCCTCGTGCACCGCCTCCACCGCGCGGCGCCCGCCGCGGGCGCGTAATCCCCCGGAGGACGCGGGGCCACCGCCATCGGCTGGAGGTCGGCCGCCATGGGCGCGCAGCGTACTTTGGGCCCGCCCCGCGGGCCAGCCGGGCGCCATTGCACAGCAACCCCTGTGTGATCGCAGCTCACACGACGAACGTCCGTTCGTACCTACGGTGGCCAGGTCAGTCACCGGCGCAAGACGGTCCGTCAGCGGCCGCGCCGGTCCCCGCCGTGCCCCTCCGGGTGCGGGTCGCCTCGCAGCAGGCGGAATTCGACACGCGGAGGTGATGCGCGTGCCCATGCGCAAGCTGCTCGTCCCGATGTTCATTTCAGCGGTAGTCCTCGTCCCAGCCGCCTCGGCGGCCGTGGGCCCCCTGGGCCCGGCGCCCGTGAAGCGCGACGATTCAGGGGACGCTCGCCGCGCGATCGAGCGCGAAGCCCACAGCCAGACCCGCGCCGCGGTCCGGCGCGCGCGGCGGAAGGCGCGGCCCGCGTTCGTAGTCCCGGCGCACCTACAGGCGATCGCCCAGTGCGAGTCCGGCGGCGACCCGCGCGCCATCGGCGGCGGCGGCGCCTACCGTGGCAAGTACCAGTTCAGCTACTCGACCTGGGCCGGAGTGGGCGGCACGGGCGACCCGGCGGCCGCCCCCGAGGCCGAGCAGGACCGCCGCGCGGCGATGCTCTACGACCGCAGCGGCGCGGGCCAGTGGCCCGTGTGCGGCGGCTAAGGGGGGCGTTATCGCGGAGCGCCGTGCCGTTGCGGCGCACGGCCGGCGTCGGGAGTGTGGGCCGACTTATGCGCGTATATGGCGGATAACTCGGGCCACACTCTGGGCCCCGGGGCCTAGTCCCGGTTGACGGCGCTGCCGGGCACGATGTCGTCCCGGCCGTCGTCCCAGCGCACCCAGGCCTTGTGCCCACCGTCGTAGTCGGGCGCCCAGAGCACGAGCGTCGCCTCGTCCTCGCCCACCTTGCAGCGCTCGGTGGACTCGGGGTCGAGGCCGCGCCAGAGGCGCACGAAGGCATTCTGCTCCCACTCGTCGCCGATCGTGGTCGGGTCGGTGTGACCGGGGCGCACCACGGTCTCGTGGGGCAGCTCCATCAGCACGTCCATGATCGAGTGCTTGAGGTCCGCGAAGCTCGTGGATCCCGGCGCGCGCACGCCGCCCACGGAGCCCTTGAAGAGCGTGTCGCCGGTGAACACCTCGCCCCCGACCACGAAGTTCAGCATCCCGTCCGTGTGCCCGGGCGTGTGCAGTGACTCGATGCGCAGCCCGCCCGCCTCGATCGGCTCGCCGGGCTCGATCGTGCGGTCCACGTCCAGCAGCCGCGCGGCCTCGAGCGGGTGCGCCACGATCTCCACGCCGTGGCGCTCCTTCCAGACGTGGTTCTCGGCCACGTGGTCGGCGTGGTGATGGGTCAGGAGCAGCATCTTCACGTCGAGCCCGTGACGGTCGGCCGCCTCCAGCAGCGGCTCCGACGGGCCGCCCGAATCGATGACCACGCCGGTGCCGCCCTCCTCGTCGCCCACCAGGTAGGCGTTGGAGAGCCAGTCCGACTGCATGGAGCGCTCGACGATCATCGCTGGCGTGAAGCCTAGTATCCGCTCGCGTGGACCAGCTTCGACGTGAGTTCCCGGTATGCGAGCGCAAGGCGTACCTGAACGCCGGCACCAACGGTCCCGTACCCGCGCGAGCGGCCGAGGCAGCGCGGGCCGCGATCGAGCGCCAGACGCTCGACGGCCGCTCCGGAAAGGCGCTGATGGAGGGGCTGATCGAGCAACTTGGAGTCCTGCGCTCGCGGGTGGCCGGACTGCTCGGCTGCGACTCGACCGAGCTGGCGCTCACGAGCTCCACCACCGACGGCGTGAATGCCGTGCTCGCCTCGCTCGACCTGCGCGCCGGGGACGAGATCGTGACGAGCGATGAGGAGCACCCCGGCATCCTCGCCCCGCTGGCCGCCGTGCGGGAGCGGCTGGGCGTCCGGATCCGGGTGGCTCCGATGCGCGAGCTGTCCGCCGCGGTGGGAGACCGCACCCGGCTCGTGGCCACTTCGCACGTGTCCTGGAAAAGCGGCGACGTGGTGGACTGCGGCGCCCTGTCCGCGGCCGGCGCTCCCGTGCTCCTCGATGGGGCGCAGGGACTCGGCGCGGTGCCGGTGAACGTGCGCCTTTTGGGCTGCGACTTCTACGCCGCGTCGGGCCAGAAGTGGCTCTGCGGGCCGAACGGCACCGGCTATCTGTATGTCCGCGCGGAGCGTGCGCCGGAGCTCTCGCCGCCCTGGCCCGGGTACGGCACGCTCGAGAGCTCCGCCGACCCGCTCAACTCGGAGTTTCACGAGGACTCGCGGCGCTTCGACACCCTCGGCTTCCCGGCGGAGCACCAGCTGGCGTGGGCGCTCGCCGCGCTCGACGTGCTCGAGGAGCCGGGCCTCGAGCGCGTGCACGAGCACGCCTGCGCGCAGGCCGAGGCGCTCGCAGAGAGGCTCATCGGGAGCGGCCGCGTGGTGGCGCCTCGCGGCCCCTCGACGCTCGTCTCATGGGAGGCCGAGGATCCCGAGGGGCTCGTGGCCGCCCTCGGCGAGCGCGGCTTCGTGCTGCGGAACCTCCCCGGAACGCCATACGTGCGCGCATCGGTCGGCGCCTGGAACAACCAGGACGACATCGACGGCCTGCTGAGCGCCCTCGCCGAGTAGCGGCGCTACTTGTCGACCATCACCACGACGGCGAAGACCAGCGCGGCGGCCACCACCAGGCCGGCGAGCACGGCCACGACGCCCCAGGCGCTCGCCTCGAGCGGGCGCCCGGCGCGGCCGAACTCGACCGCCCGGTCGATGCCGAGCAGAGCCGTCCCATAGGCGGCGGTGACCACGATGCCCGCCAGCGCCGAGGTCCACACCACCTCCAGCAACGCGCCGCCGTCGATGAACGCGAACGTCATGACTCGGCGGCGGCGGACGTGGGCGGTCCCTGCTGCGCACGGCGGATCAGCAGCAGTACGGCCGCGGCCAGTATCAGCGCGGACACCACGATCGGGCCGACGGCCCCGTCACCGAACAGGCTCGTCACTCCGTAGGTGAGGGCGCCGATCGCCGCGGAGGCCGGGAGGGTGATGATCCACGCGGCCACGATGTTGCCCGCCACGCCCCAGCGGACCGCGGACAGCCGCTTGGCGGCTCCCGAGCCGATCACCGCGCCCGAGATCGTCTGGGTGGTGGAGAGCGGGAAGCCGACGTGGCTCGAGGCGAGGATCACTGCGGCGCCGGAACCCTGGGCGGCAAAGCCCTGGGCGGAGTCCATCTTGTGGATCCGGCTGCCCATCGTCTTGATGATCCGCCAGCCACCGACGTAGGTGCCGAGCGCGATCGCCGTGGCCGCGGAGGCCACGACCCAGGTCGGTACGTGGAAGTCGTTGGCCGCGATCGTCCCGTTGGCCACCAGCGCGAGCGTGATGACACCCATGGTCTTCTGGGCGTCGTTCGTGCCGTGGGCCAGGGCGAGCAGCCCGCCGGAGATCACCTGGCCGCCGCGGAAGCCGCGCGTGGCGCGGGCGGGCCGCATGCCCCCGACGATCCGGTAGAGCAGCAGGATCGCGGCTCCCGCGACCACGAAACGCCAGCGTGGGCGCGACGAGGCCGGGGATCATCACCTTCCCGACGATCCCGCTGTCGAAGTAGATCGGCGCTCGGACCCGCGGACACGAGCACCGCGCCGACGATCCCGCCGATCAGGGCATGGGACGAGCTCGGAAGGCAACCCGAAGTACCAGGTGGTGAGGTTCCAGGCGATGGCGCCCACCAGCCCGGCGAAGATCGCCAGGAGGGTGATCGCCTCCGGATTGACCACGTCGTTGGCCACGGTGGCCGCGACCTCGAGCGAGACGAAGGCGCCGACGAAGTTGAGGATCGCCGCGTAGGTGACCGCGATCCGCGGCGCCATGGCACGCGTCGAGATCGACGTGGCCACCACGTTGGCCGTGTCGTGAAACCCGTTTGTGAAGTCGAACGCCAGCGCGGTGGCGACGACGATCACGACGATGACGTCGCTATCCATTTCCCCGCTGTCCCCGCTGGCTCAGGAGTTCTTGATGACGATGCCTTCGAGGATGTTGGCCACGTGCTCGGCGGCGTCGATGGCCTCCTCGAGGCGCTCGAAGATGTCCTTCCAGCGGATCACCACCATCGGATCGATGCCGTTGTCGAAGAGCGAGGCGATCGCCTCGCGCACGATCCGGTCGCCGTCGTTCTCGAGCCGGTTCAGCTCAACCGTGTAGTGGGTGATGTCCTTGAAACCACGCAGCCTCGGCATCGCCTGCGCGATCTGGCGCCCGCATTGCTGGAGCACCTTCGCGAGCTCCTGCGCCTGTGACATCGGGGCCTCGATCTTGTACAGGCCCAGGTAGTCGGCGACCTCTTCGGTGTAGTCCACGACATCGTCCAGAGCCGAGGACAGCGCGTAGATGTCCTCTCGATCGATCGGCGTGACGAAGGTCTGGTTGAGCCGCCGGATGATGTCGTGCGTGATCCGGTCGCCCTCCTGCTCGCAGATCAGGATCTCGCGGGCGAGCTCGCTGCGCTCCGGGTACTCCCGGAGCATCTCCTCGAGAAGGTCGGCGGCACGTTCGATGTTGCCGCCCGCCTCCTCGAACAGGTCGAAGAACTCGCGGTCCCTGGGCGCGATGACACTGGAGAGGCGCACCGCCGGGCCACGCTAGCAGAGGGCACGGCGCTATCCCGGCAGTCATTTCATGTTTGGGCGCGCCCTGGATCGGAACGCTCTTATGGAGTGGATTTCGAGCAGGGAGGTACCGAAGCGATGACAGAGCGCACCACCAAGCGTGCTCCAGAGCGCAATGAGGAGCAGCATCCGCGCGAGCAGCCGCCCACCTGGCGGAACACCCGGCCGCGCGGCAATCCCGAGACGCATCAGCGCGATCTTGCGAGGAGCCTCGAGCGCTTCGAGGCCGTGCTGGGGCGCTAGCCCCTACGCCGGCGACGGCCCTGCCGGGCGGGTCGCGGGCCATTTACGGATGAGCGTGAGACCGAACGGTCTCACCGCCGCTATGGTCGCTGCAGGACCTCATCCCCCACGATGTCGTTCTTCGGACGAAGCCCCGAGCGGAAGCGGGGCTTCGTCAGTTGTGGAGCCGTTGTCCGGGACGCAGTCCCTCGACGACCTGCCAGCCGTCGTCGCCCCAGGTCACCCGGTAGCGCCACGCGCAGTTGGGACACGTGACTCGTGCCGAAGCGCTGCCCGGCGGCCGGCGCGCCTGCCAGCGTGAGAAGGGTGGTGAGGGAAGGTCGTTGTCGCAGTTCCAGCAGCGCAGGGTTGGCGCCATTGCCCAAGCTTCGCCGTCTCCTGCGCCGCGTCCTGCCTCGCGGGCCCGTAACGGATCCGTAACGGCGGCTTGGAAGCGTTGCGCTCGTTCGGTAGCCGCCCCCTATAGAGGAGTCCTCCGTGACGCTCCGCAGAAGGTTCCGCCGGCCCAGCCACACCACCGTCGTCGCCTACCTCGGCCTCTTCGTCGCGCTCGGCGGCACGAGCGCCTACGCGGCCAACGAGTGGACCGGGTCCAACGTCGTCGACGGGTCGCTGACCGGGCAGGACGTCTTCGACAACACCATCTCCGGAAGGGACATCACCAACAACTCCGTGGCCGGCGCCGATCTGAGTGACGGCTCGGTGAGCGGAGTCGACGTCAACGACTTCACCATCAGAGGCAACGACATCGGCTTCAACACGATCACCGGTGACAACATCCTGGACGGCTCGCTGGAGGTCCGGGACGTCGCGAAAGCCTCCTTCGCCCACTTCAACGCGACCGTAGGCGTCGTTCCCGCGCGCGACTGCACGGTCCACCCGATCAACGGCGTCGGCTCCCAGGGCGATCACCTCCTGCTCACTCCGAACACCGAGTGGGGCCGGATCATCTACAGCGTCACCTACTCGAGCGACAACACCGCCTGGCTTCAGGCGTGCAACATGTTCAGCCAGTCGATCAACGCCGGCACCGGGCGCTTCAACCTGCTCGTGATCGACAAGGGCTGACGATGCGAGCCTGGTTGCTGCGCGGATGTGGGCGCCGTAGGGTCGGCTGTACTGACAGCAGGGGGTTTGCCGCCTCTGGCCCATGGACGGCAGTGAGCGCCGGACACCTCCACGGATTCGAGGAGGACCTCCATGCTCCGCAAGCTTCGCTCCCGCCTGACCTATGCCAACGTGGTCGCGTCCCTGGCCGCTGTTCGTCGCGCTTGGCGGTACCGGTTACGCGGTCAACACGGTCCGTAGTCCGGACATCGTCGACGGTGAGGTCAAGTCCGTGGACATCGGCAACAACGAGATCCAGAGCGGCGACATCAAGGACGGGAGCATCAACACCTTCGACGTGCACAGCTTCCTCGGCGTGGACGTGGTCGACGGCTCGCTCACGCGCGAGGACCTCTCCCCCAATCCCTTCCGAATTACCCTCAACGTCAGCTCTGTGCCGGCGCAATCGTGCCTGTACCGCAACGTGACCTCCGACTCCGCAGCGTTTGCGGATCTGGTTGTCACGCCCCAATACGAGACCACCAGCACCAATCTCATCTACACCGCCGAGAACCGCAACACCGACACGGTGAGCATCAAGGTCTGCAATCCGACCGCCACCGCGATCGACGACGGCGGCACAACTTTCCAAGCGCTCCCGATTCCGTAGCCCCGCCGGAGCGGGGCTTCGGGAGATGGGCCGTACTGGGCTCGAACCAGTGACCTCCGGCTTGTCGAGCCGGCGCTCTCCCAGCTGAGCTAACGGCCCGGGAGCTAACTGTCGGTGCGCAACCGGCCGAGCCGGCTGCTTCCGCTACGCGGCGACTCTAGCACCGGCCGGCGGGGCCTCCGCCGGCTCCGCCGCGGGCATCTTGCCGTGCTTGCGCATGGTGATCTCGAAGGTCTCGCGGCTCGAGTGCGCGGGCGTCCAGCCGACCGTTCGCTTGAGCTTCTCGTTCGACACGATCCATGGGTAGAGCGCGAAATCGATCTGCCCTGGGGGTGCCTCCGACGCCCGCAGCGCCCACATCACCTTCGCCAGCGCGCGGTACGCCCGGAGCGGCAGCTTGCGCACGGGCGAGCCGGTCAGCTCGCCGCACTCGCGCATCGTCATGAGCCCGTCGCCGGCCACGTTGTAGGCGCCACCGTGGCGCCCCAGCAGGAGGCCGGTCACGGCCTCCACCACGTCGTCCTCGTGGACGAACTGGATCGGCTGGTCGAGCGTGCCCACGTCGGCCGTGAACGGCGTCTTGGTCCAGAGGCGCACGAGGTAGTTGTCCACGTTCGGCCCGAACACGATGCACGGCCGGACGATGGTGAGCACCCGGTCAGGATGCTCGTGCGCCCAGAGCTGGCAGATGCGGTCGGACTCGGTCTTGTCGCGCGCGTACGAGAAGCGCGCCACGCCGCGGACGGGATCGTCCTCGGTGAGCGGCACCGGGTTGTCCGGGAATGCGCCGTATGCGACCGCGGAGGTGGTGACCAGCACCTGGCCGACCCCCGCCGACGCGGCCGCCTCGAGCACGTTGTGCGTGCCGTTCACGTCCACGTCGTACATGAAGCCCTCGTCGTGCGTGGGGTTCAGGATGAACGCGAGGTGCACGAGAACGTCGGGGCGCGCGGCCTCGACCACGGCGCGAACGGCCTGCCGGTCGCGCACGTCGATCTTCTGGAACTCGGTCTTCGGGACGAAGGTGCGCGGCGACGCGACGTCGCAGATCACGACGCTCTCCGTGTCCTCACGGCGCGACAGCCGGTCGACGAGCCTTGTGCCTATGTAGCCGGATCCGCCGGTGATCAGATAGCGCATGTGAGTAGATCCTCCGTCCGCGAGTTGGCCCGCATCCTAAAGCCATTCGAGCGGCCGCCGACACCTGAGCCAGGAAGACCGACGGGCCGGGGAGCGGAATGCCGCCGGCGGTACGTCTCCAGGAAGCCATGGGGCCCCGACGGGGGCCCCTTTTCCTTTCCTAGAAGGCGCTGGACGACGAGTCCGGGTGGTCGTGCGCGGGGTGGAGGCGGTGACGGAGGTCGTGGGAGGGTCGTCGGTCGCGAGCGGGCAGGACGCGGGCGGAGCGTCAGTACGACGGCCGAGACGAGTCCTGCCAGCCGGCGACGCTTCACGCAGCCGACCCTAACCGCTCAGGTGGCCTCGGTGTCGGCGAACTTGGACTCGAGATCCTTCATCACTCCGGGCTCGCGCAGCGTGGTCACGTCGCCCAGCTCGCGGCCCTCCGCGATGTCCCGCAGGAGGCGCCGCATGATCTTGCCGGAGCGCGTCTTCGGCACGTCGGCCGTCCAGATGATGCTCTTGGGCCGCGCCAGCTTGCCGATGCGCCTGGCCACGTGCTCGCGCACCTCCTGCTCCAGCTGCTCGGTGCCCTCGAGATCCCCCTCGAGGATCACGAACGCCGAGATCGCCTGACCGGTGTCCTCGTCCTGCGTTCCGATGACCGCGGCCTCGGCGACCTTCGGGTGCGAGACGATCGCCGACTCCACCTCCGCGGTCGAGAGCCTGTGGCCCGACACGTTCACCACGTCGTCCACGCGGCCGACGATCCAGAAGTAGCCGTCCTCGTCGCGCCGCGCGGCGTCGCCCACGAAGTACGTGGTCTCGCCGAACTTGGAGAAGTAGGTCTCCTTGTAGCGCTCCGGGTCCTCGAAGAGATTGCGCAGCATGCCCGGCCACGGCCGTGTGATCGCCAGGAGCCCCTGCTCCCCGTCGGGCACCTCGTTGCCCTCTTCGTCGAGCACCACCGTCTCGATGCCGGGCAGCGGTCTCGTGGCCGAGCCGGGCTTGGCCGGCACGACGGCGGGAAGCGGCGAGATCATGATGTGGCCGGTCTCGGTCTGCCACCAGGTGTCGACCACCGGGCAGCGCTCGCCGCCGATCACCTTCCAGTACCAGAGCCAGGCCTTGGGATTGATGGGCTCGCCCACCGTGCCGAGCAGGCGGAGCTTCGAGAGGTCGTGCCTCTGCGGGTAATCGATTCCCCACTTCATGCAGGCGCGGATCGCCGTCGGGGCGGTGTAGAAGAGCGTCACGCCGTAGCGCTCGCACAACTCCCACCAGATGTCCTTGTCGGGGTAGTCGGGCGCTCC
Organism: uncultured Thermoleophilaceae bacterium; assembly: GCA_963803245.1. GTDB lineage: Bacteria > Actinomycetota > Thermoleophilia > Solirubrobacterales > Thermoleophilaceae > JACVRW01. Next base: position 123,775 of record CAWDLI010000003.1, read on the forward strand.
CTCGTACATCACCGAGGTCGCGCCGTTCAGAAGCGGGCCGTAGACGATGTACGAGTGCCCGGTGACCCAGCCCACGTCCGCGGAGCACCAGTACACGTCCTCGTCGGGCTTCATGTCGAACACGTACTTGTTCGTCCAGGCCACGCCGGTGAGGTAGCCGCCGGTGGTGTGGAGGATGCCCTTGGGCTTGGCGGTGGAGCCGGAGGTGAAGAGCACGTACAGGGGATGCTCGGCATCGAGTGGCTCGGCGGGGCAGTCCTCGGAGGCGGCGTCGATCGCCTCGTCGTAGAACAGGTCGCGCCCCTCGCGCATGTCCACGTCGGCGCCGGTGTTGCGAACCACGACCACGGTCTCGATCGAGGGCACGTCGTCGAGGAAGGCGTCCACCTCGGGCTTGATGTCCGCCACCTTGCCCTTGCGCCGGGCGCAGTCGACGGTGATCAGAGCCTTGGCGTCCGTGAACTCCATCCGCTCCTTGACCGACTCCGTCGAGAAGCCGCCGAACACCACGTTGTGGGGCGCACCGATCCGGGCGCATGCCAGCATCGCCACCGCCACCTCGGGGATCATCGGAAGGAAGATCCCGACCACGTCGCCGGGCTCGACGCCGCGCTCCTTGAGCACGTTGGCCAGGCGCTTTACGTCCCGGAGCAGCTCGGCGTAGGTCACGTCGCGCTCTTCGCCCTCCTCGCCGCGCCAGTGGTAGGCCACCCTGTCGCCCCGGCCCGCGTCCACGTGGCGGTCGAGGGCGTTGTGGGAGGCGTTCAGCTTGCCCCCGGTGAACCACTTGTAGAAGGGCGCCTCGGACTCGTCGAGCACCTGGTCCCAGGGCTCGAACCAGTCGAGCTCCTCGGCCTGCTTGGCCCACCAGGCCTCCGGGTCGCGCGCGGCCTCCTCGTAGACGGACTCGTCCGTGATCAGCGCCTCGCGCGCGAACTCCTCGGGCGGATCGAACACATCCTGGTCGAGCAGCTCGCCGAGCTCGCGCTCGATCTGGTCCGCCGTGGCCTTGGTGCCGCCTTCCATCGAGCTCCCTCCGGTTCGACTCTCTCGGAAGAGGTTCTACCCGAACGTGGAGGGGCGCACGCCGCGCCCCTCCACGCCGGTGTCGGTCTACGGCTTCGGCAGCACGCTCATGGCCGCCGTGGCGGCACCCGCGCGAGCGCGCCCGCCGTTGAGCCCCACGCCGGTGGCCACCTCGGCGCCGAGCCCCGTCTCGGAGCGGACGTAGAGCTCGCTGAACTTGCGCTCCGCCGCCGGCTCGCGAGCGAGCATCGTGCCGACCCAGCACCCGATGAAGCCGAGCGGGATCGAGACGATCCCCGGGTTCGCCAGGTCGTAGAACCCGAACGCCCCACCCTCGGAGTCGGCTCCCGGCCACACCTTCGGGCTGATGATCACGAGCAGCACCGAGCTGAACACGCCGGTGAGCACGCCGACGATCGCGCCGGTGGTGTTGAAACGCCGCCAGCTGAGCGCCAGCAGCAGCGCCGGGAAGTTGGCGCTGGCCGCCACGGCGAACGCCAGGCCGACCATGAACGAGACGTTCAGGCCGGCACCGCCGATCACGGCAACCGCGATCGCGATGGCGCCGATCGCCACGGCGGCGATCTTCGCGACCCACACCTCTTCCTTCTCCGAGTCGCGGCCCGAGCGGACCACGTTCGACCAGATGTCGTGAGCCACGGCACCGGATGCCGAGATCACCAGGCCCGCCACCACCGCGAGGATCGTGGCGAAGGCCACGCCGGCGATGATCGCGAGGAACAGCTCTCCGCCGAGCTCGTCAGCGAGGTTCGGCAGCGCGAGGTTCCCGCCCGTGCCGGCCGCTGCCTCGCCCGCCGGGCCGAGGACGGCGCGTGCGCCGAAGCCCAGGAACGTCGTCATCAGGTAGAAGGCCCCGATGAGGACCATCGCCCACATCACCGAGCCGCGCGCCGCCTTGGCGTCGGGCACGGTGAAGAAGCGCATCAGGATGTGCGGCAGGCCCGCGGTGCCCAGCACCAGGCCGAGCCCGAGCGAGACGGTGTCGAGCGGGGTCGTGAGGAACAGGCCCGGCTCGAGGTACTTCTGACCCTCGGGCGACTGCGCCCGGGAGTCCTTGAACAGCTCGACGGGGTTGACGCTCGTCTTGGTCATCACCCAGACGGTCATGACCACGGCCGCGCTCATCAACATCAACGCCTTGATGATCTGCACCCAGCTCGTGGCGAGCATGCCGCCGGCGATGATGTAGACCACCATGAACGCGCCGGTGAGGATCACCGCGAGCGAGAAGTCGATGCCCACGAGCGCCTCGATCAGCACACCCGCGCCGACCATCTGCGCGATCAGGTAGAAGGCGACCACGGCCAGCGTTCCGAGCGCGGCTGCCGAGCGCGCCGGCTTCTGCTTCAGCCGGAACGTGAGCACGTCCGCGATCGTGTACTTCCCGCTGTTGCGCATCCGCTCGGCGAGCAGGAAGAGCACGGTCAGGAAGGCCACGAGGAAGCCGACGGAGTAGAGGAAGCCGTCGAACCCGAACAGGTAGATCAGGCCGGCGATGCCGAGGAACGATGCGGCCGACATGTAGTCGCCCGCGATGGCGAACCCGTTCTGCGGGCCGGTGAGGCTACGTCCGGCCGCCCAGAAGTCGGTCGCCGTGTTCACGCGCTTCGACGCGAAGTAGGTCACCACCATCGTGACGCCCACGACGCCGGCGAAGACCGCCAGTGCGGTCTCGTTGACTGCGGCGATGAGCGTCATTGGGGCGCCACCTCACCGGTGGGAGCGCGCGGAGCCCTGCCGGGCTGAGCCTGCGCCTCCTGCGCCGGGACCTGGCCGCCCGTCAGTGCCCGCTGCACGACGCGCTCGGCGAGCGGGTCGAAGACCCGGTCGGCGCGGCGTATGTACATCCAGCCGAGAGCCCAGGTCATGACGAACTGGCTGAGCGCGAGCACGTAGCCGACGGTGAGCCCGTCGACGAGGAACTCGCTGCCCATGAAGTCGGGCGCGTAGCCGGCGAGGATGATGAAGCCGAAGTACCAGCTGAGGAAGAAGATCGTGGCCGGGACCACGAACGCCTTCTTCTTCGACGTCAACTCGCGAAACTCGGGTGAGCGCTCGACGCCCTCCCAGTCGATCTGGGGCTGTCCGGAGCCGTCTCCGTTGGCAGCCAGGTCTCCCAATTCCACCGCGCGTCTGGGCGCAGCTGACATATCGATCTCCCTTCTCCCAAGGCCCGCGCCGCCCCCACAACACGTGCCGTTCGCCCGACCGATTACCCGGGGACGCGCCAGTCCATGCGCGGGACCCCCCATATGGGGGACGCCGCTACTTGACGGACAACTCGCAGCGCGTGCCGTCGGCGTTGCGGCCCTGGTCCGCATCGGGCGGCTTGATGATGAGCTCCTCGATGTCCTGGAGCTCGTCGTAGTCGCCGAGCTTGGCCTCGTCGCACACGCGGTCCCCCTCGGCCTCGCTCTCCACCTTGACGATCGCCTGACCTTTGTCGGGCGCGTTCAGGACGAAGCGCGGGTCGAGCACCCCGCTGCGCTCGGCGTCCTCGCCGCAGCCCGAGAGCACGACGAGGGCGAACGCGATGGCTAATGACCGGCGCAGCACCGTCCGAGCGTAGGTGAAGCGGTCCTGTCCATGGACGACCCCGCTGCGCTCGGGGATACTCGGCGGGCGATGTCGCAGGAGAACGTGGAGGCCGTCAGGCGGTTGTTCGAGGCCGTCGGTCGGGGTGACATGGAGGACGTGATCGCCTGCGCCACAGAAGATGGCGTGATCGACGCGTCGCGCCGGCTCCTCGGCGGGCGGAGCTTCGCGGGGCACGAGCGAGCGACATCACGGTCGGGGCCCGGGCTGCATGGGTCGCCGAAGTTCGCGACGGGCAGGTGGCGCGAATGACCATCTACAGTCCCAGCCGACCCTCGCTGCGCTCGGGGATACTCGTCGGAGCCGATGTCGCAGGAGAACGTCGAGTTGGTACGGCGGTACTACGAGCTTCTGAACGCTCGCGATGTCCAACGGTGCCTGGAGCTGCTCGCTCCGAATATCGAGGTCGCTCAACCGGACCTGCCTGACGGTGGGGACTACCGGGGCCTTGCCGGCTGGCAGCGATGGAACGACGCGCTTGAGGAGGCTTGGCGAGAGATGCGGTGGGAACCCCACGAGTTCATCGACGCCGATGATGCCGTCGTCGCCGCCGTCCGCTTCGTCGGCAGTGGCTCGCACACATCGATCGAGCATTCCGTGGAGCGCTTCCAGGTGCTGCGGGTTCGCGACGGTCGAATCGTCTTCACCACGGGCTATGGCAGACGCGCCCAGGCCCTCGCAGCCGTGGGGCTGTCGGAGTAGCCCGCCCAGTACTAAGGCGCCGACCGGAATCGAACCGGTGTGAACGGCTTTGCAGGCTTCGTGCCTGGGCCCTCTTCCGCTCTACTGCGCGTTGTCAGGCGCGCTCAGTTGCGCTCAGTTGGTCCCGATGTACCCCAGTTCGGGAGATATCTCGGGAGACGTCCTGCGCATCGGCGGCCGCCTGTAGACGCAGCGCGTCCTGCGGCGCGGCTTGTGGTGGAGGTACCGCTGGGTCGTTGAGTAGTGCTGGTGCCCCATGTACGACTGCACCGCATAGGGGTCGAGCACGGTGATCGCCAGCGAGCCAAAGTGGTGCCGCAGGTCGTGGAACCGAATCCGACGCAGCCCCGCCCGTTTCAAGGCTGCGTAGAAGCGTCGGCGGAGCGCCCAGTGCTCGAGGATCGCGGCCCTGATCGCCGCCGAACGGTTCCCACCACGCGCCGCGGCAAGAACATCCAGCCGCCGCCGCACCGGGACGGTGGCCTTAAACCCCACAAAGTTCGCGTCGGCCATTAAACGATCACGCTTTTCCGGCCCGCGCGACACCTGTACTCGCCGTCCCGCCTGTGGAATCAGAGCGGGTCCGCCCCCAGGGGTTTCTTCGACCACCCACCACAGGGGCACTTGAGGTCTCGCCCTCGGGTGGATTAGGGTCGATTCGCAGGGACCGAGGCGACCTTTTACATAGGAGGCCCACCATGGCGAGCATCGAGCGCAAGGCGCTTGACCAGCCCGACGAAACGCGCCCGATAGACAAGGGCACAGTCGAGATAGTGAAGCTTGAAGCCGGCACTGTCATGCGCACCACCTTCGAGCCCGGCTGGCGCTGGTCCGAGTGCGTCAAGCCAGTCGTTGGCGGGGATAGCTGCCAGGTCGACCACTTCGGGTACTGCATCTCCGGGCAGATGCACGTCCAGATGAACGACGGCGAGGAGATGGACATCGGCGCGGGCGACGCGCTTCGGATACCCCCAGGCCACGACGCATGGATTGTCGGCGACGAGCCGTACGTTGGCGTGGACTTCCAAGGCGGAGCGGAGTACGCGAAGCCCGAATAGTTCGAACCGCCCCGCCAAGGCGGGATACTCGGCGGGCGATGTCGCAAGACGATGTGGACGTGATCGCCAGGGTGTTCGAAGACGCAGAAACGTTCTTCTCCGTCTGCGACCCGGACATCGAGTGGGACATGTCGCAGCTGACACCTGACGGCCGGGTCTACCGCGGCCATGCGGGCGTGCGGGAGTTCTGGCGCGGCTGGGCAGGTACGTGGGACGACTTCGAATTCGGGATCGACAGGATCGTCGATGCCGGGGGCGGAGAAGTTGTGGTTCGCGTCCACCAGTCCGGCACGGGCCGGGGGAGCGGCGCAGCGGTCAACTTCGACTTCGGACAGCTGTGGACAGTCAGCGACGGCATGATCGTGAGGTTCCGTGCCTTCCCCGACTTCGAACAGGCCCTCGCAGCCGTAGGGCTGTGGGAGTAGCCGATGTCGCAGGAGAACGTTGAGATCGTGCGGCGAAGCTACGAGCTCTTCAACGGCGGCGATTTCGCGGGGTGGCTTGCAACGCTCAGCCCGGACGTCGAGCTCGATGAGCGGTACCTCGCCCCGGACGCAGCCGTCTATAACGGCCTCGCGGGCATTCGCAATTGGTTGAGCATGATTTCGGAGGCTGGGTCGGCTCGCTTCGAAGTGCTGCGCTGGCTCGACGGCGGCGACGCGGTGGCCACCGAGGTGATAGTTCACGTCCACGGAGCTGAGAGCGGGGTTGACGTCACAGCACGACTCGCCCACGCCCTTCGGATACGCGACCAGAAGGTGGTCTACATCGCCTCGTTTGCCACCGTCGAGCAAGCCCTCGAAGCGGTGGGGCTGTCGGAGTAGGCGATGTCGCGAGCGAACGTGGGGGTCGTTCTGAGCTTGTACGACGCGCTCAACGGCGGGGTGGCGGTTGACGAGATGACCGACGAGTTGCTCGCCATCGTCTTCGACCCGGCGATCGAAATGCAGCAACTCAGTGCGCTCGCTGGCACGACTGGGAGGTTCCGCGGCTACGAAGGACTGCGCGATGCGCAGCGCGAGCTTGAGGAGGCCCTGAGTGACAATCGGTGGGAGCCACTCGAGCACGTCGCGAATGGCGACAGGGTGGGCTTCGCCGTGAAGGCGTCCGGTCGGGGACGAGCAAGCGGCGTTCGCGTGGAGCGTCCGGTCGGCCACCTCTTCGAGCTCCGCGGCGGCCGTATCAGCCGCTGGATCGTCTATCCGGCACCCGAACAGGCCCTCGAAGCGGTGGGGCTGTCGGAGTAGTCCGGGCTTTCTCTCACAGCCGCCGCCCTCTCCGATCCCGTCTGTGGAGCGGGTCGGGTTGGCCCCCCAGGTCGTCGGAGCGTGCTCTGCAGCAAAAGGTATGTTCACCACACCAATTGTGCCGACTGCATCGGCCGAGGTGAGGGGCAGACGACCGCCTCCCGCAGCTCCGGGAAGCAATGGCCCCTGGGAACCGCACGTAGGCGGGCGCGTTTGGGGAGACGCTGGGGAGACGCACTGCCCTCCCCGACCCGCGATTCCGCTCTACGACTAAG
>CAWDLI010000004.1:0-367249 GCA_963803245.1 uncultured Thermoleophilaceae bacterium
TGCCGAGGACGCGCTTGATGCCCGTCTCCCCGGGCTTGACGATCCGCTTCGGCTTCCGCTGGCTCCACACCGTCTCGGGACGCACCTGGAGCACGTGCACGCGGCCCTCCGCGTCGACCGCCCACTCGATGTCCTGGGGCGCGCCACGGTGGCGCTCGACCTTCTTGGCCTCGGCTGCGAGCTCGGCGATCTGCTCGTCCAGCAGACAGGGCAGGCCGCGACGCTCCTCCTCGACGGCCAGCAGCTGCACCGTCCCGCTGTCGGTCTCGAGCCGGTGCTCGACCTCCTTCTCGGCGATCTCGCGCGCGAGGATCTCGAGGGTGATCTTGTCCACGCGGAACCGGTCCGGCGTGATGTCACCGCTCACGACGCCCTCGCCGAGGCCCCAGACCGCCTCGATGACCACCTTCGAGCGGTCACCGGTCACGGGATCCAGCGTGAATGCCACGCCGGCGGCCCGAGCCGGGACCATCTGCTGGACGCCGACGCACATCGACGTTCGCTCCACCGTCGCCACCCCTTCGCCCTGCGGGTCGTAGGTGAGCACCGCCGGGCCGAAGAGGCCGGCCCAGCAGCGGCGCACATGGTCGAGCACCGCGTCAGGCCCCTGAATCCACAGGAAGGTGTCGTACTGCCCGGCGAAGCTCGCGCCGGCGGTGTCCTCGAGGACCCCGCTCGAGCGAACCGCGACGGGCAGCCGCGGCACGCCGGCGCGGTCCTCGAGGGCGGCGTAGGCGGCGCGGATCTCCGCCTCGAGGCGCTCCGGCATCGACGCCGCCTCGATCAGCTCGGCGATGGCCGCGCTGGCCTTCTCGATCGCCTCGAGATCGTCGGCGTCCGCGTCGGCGCGGGCCGCGCCGATCCGCTCGAGCAGACCCTCGTGCTCAACGAACTCGCGGTAGCCCGCGGTGGTGATGCCGAAGCCCGGAGGCACCGCGAAGCCCGCCTCCACGAGCTCCGCGAGGCTGCCGAACTTGCCGCCGAGCAGGGCTGGGCCGGCGCGCTCGTCCTCCAGCCAGACGATCAATGGCTCCGCGCCACTCATGCGGCCGCCGGCTCAACCAGGCGCACCACCCCGTTGTCGCCGTCCACCTCGACGATCTGACCGTTCTCGATCCGCTGGGTGGCGAAGCCCGTCCCGACCACCGCCGGCAGCCCGTACTCCCGAGAGACGATCGCCGTGTGGGCCATGATCCCGCCGATGTCCGAGACCGCCGCCGCGATCCGCGAGAAGACCGGCGCCCAGCTGGGTGCCGTGATCCGGCAGACGAGCACGTCGCCGGCCTGGACCTCGTGCAGCTGCTCGGGCGAGTTGACCAGACGCGCCGGGCCGCGCACCACACCGGGTGAGGCGGCCACACCGCGCAGCTCGGTGGCGCCCGCGCCGTCCGCGCCGTCATCGCCGAGCCAGTCGTCGACCATCTGCGACGTGATGCCCCAGAGCATCACCCCGATCGGGTCCGTGATGTGCTCCGGGGGCGTGCCGAGCGCGGGCTCGGGCACGGACGTGCGCAACGCCTCCAGGATGCCCTTCCGCTTCTCGATGATCGGCGGCCAGTAAGTCGGGCCGCGCGCCGGGCACCCCGTCGCCCAGCCTCCTGCCATGTCATAGAGCGCCGAGTGGATCTCATCCCGGTGCAGGTAGAAGATGTCTTCGCGATCGGCGAAGAAGCCTGCCGCGACGAAGACGTCGCCGAGCTCGCGCACCTTGTTCCAGAAAATCGAGTGGTGCCAGTGCTCGACGTAGAAGTTGTGATTCTCCACGTACGGGTAGACCTGGCGTGCGAGAGCCACGAGCTCGAGGAAGGCGGCGCGATCCTCCTCGTCCGCGATGACCTCTGCGTACTCGTCGGTGATCCGGCTGCGCTCCTCGAGGATGCGCTCCAGCGGGCGCTCGATCTCCTCACCGGCCTCGAGCTTCGCGATGTACCCGCGCAGCGCCGTGAACGGCAGGCGCAGGTCGTCCATCCACGCGCGGTCGGTGTGGGTGTAGCCAACCCCGGTCGAGTACCAGAACCACGGCTCCTTGGCCTCCTCGAAGGCGGCGAGCCACTCGTCGCCGCGGGGCTCCGCGGCGACCGCGGTGAGCAGGTCCTCGGGGTCCTGCTCCTGACTCAGGACTGATCCGACCCCGAGATCGACCGCCTTGCGCGCAAGCTTGCGGAGCTCGTCGTCGGGACGGAACAACAGGATGTCGATGCCCGCGACCATTCGCGCGACCGTCTGGTCGGTGATCCCCGGGAATGCGGCCTCGCAGAACTCCCGGAACGTGTTGTAGGCGCCGTATCCGAGATTGAGCATCTCGAAGTGGTACGAGCCCATCTCGAACATGTTCGTGAGCAGCTCGTCATAGCGCTTGAGGAGGTGCCAGCTGCTGTAGACGCCCGGGTGCTCGGTCACGGAGGTCTCCGGCTCCAGCTCGGGCAGCGGCTCGAACTCGATGGCCTTCAGGCGCTCGATGCAGTCCTCGGCCTTCTTGATCCACGCGCTGTAGATCTCGTCCCAGTGCTCGAAGAAGTAGCCGGCACGACGCTCGAAGACCTCGACCCGAGCTGCGATCACATCGGGATCGGTGATCGCCGTCGGGCTGCAGTAGATGTAGCCGTTGCGAATTCGCTGGTCGATCCCGAGAGCGGGTGGCACCTGCCAGAGCCGGGTGGTGTGCAGGTTGCAGGCGACCCACCAGTTCTCGACCATGATCGTGTCGAACGGGTAGATGGGCTGCGGGTTGTGCATCCCGTCGAAGAACCAGAAGCGGCTCTCTTCGAGCTCCTGCTCGTCCTCACGGAACCGCAGGTAATAGGGGTAGAGCTCTTCCCACCCCTCGGCACCCTCGGGCGTCGGTACGGAGAACGGGCTGGGAAAGGTGCGTTCCTTGGTGGCCATTGGCGGCTCCTTATGCCTTGCTGAGAGTGCGGGACTTCATCTCGTCGACGACGATGTCGCCGTCGACGACGATCGGCTGATCGTCCAGGTACAGCGAGCAGTTGCGCATCGGGATGTCGACGTGGCAGAGGGTGTCGTTCGTCCCTCCGAGCTCCCCGTTGGGGCCGGTGGAGAAGAGGACGTTCCCGTAGAAGGAACGGCCGTGCATGCCGATTCCGCGCCGGTCCGTGGCGAGGATCCCCCACTTCGCGGACTCGAGCATGCCCCAGCCGATGTGCGCGATCCCGTAGGCCTTCTCGTCGTCGAAGCCGGCCATGTAGTCGCGCAGCAGGTCGGCGTCGAAGTCGCCGCTGATGTCCTGGATCAGGCCGTCCTCGATGGTCAGCTCGACCGGGGTGCGCACGTAGTCCTTGAACGGGAAGACGATGTCGCCGGGAGCGAGCACGACCTTGCCGTTCACGCCGTCGTCCCTGCCCCCGGTGAACAGGAACCCGGAGGGCCAGTGATCCCAGCGGCCCGGCGTGTCGGTGTACCCGTACTGCGTGATGACCGGGTAGGCCCCGAGCTGGTACGTGACGTCGGTTCCAAACGCGTTGGTGAAGCGCAGCTCCGAAGCCTGCTTCAGCAGCTGCTCGCCATACTCGACGCGCTCGCGGAGCGCCGGCGTGGGGAACATGTCACGCAGGTGCTCGATGGGCTCGATGCAGAGCAGGATGCGCGTGCCGGAAGCCTGAATCTCGAGCTGCTCCTTCGAGAACAGCAGAAAGATCGTGTCGATCACGAGGTCGGCGCCCTTGAGCGCCTCGATCGCCGGCTGGTTGCCCGCCAGGGGCGTGTCGCCGACCTCCCATACGCCCACCTCCCCGTCGAGGCTGGTGCTCTCCTGCCCCAGCCGGACGTTGTAGGCGGTGGCGCCGAGGTCTTCTGACGCCTGCAGAAACGTGTCCACGTACTGCATCCGCTGCCGCCCCTGCGAGAGGACGGCCACCGTGGTGCCCTCCTCCACGCCGCAGAGCTGAAGCTCCGCTCGGCACATCTCAGCGAAAGACGAACCACTACTCATCTGACCTCACTCCTTCGTGACGGTGAACGTTTCATGCAGTAGCCGGCCGGGCAGCTCGCGCCCCAGCAGGTCCTCCAGCCAGGCCACCACATCGAGCAGGGCGTCGAGGTCCACACCGGTTCGGACGCCCTCCCCCTCGAGCCGGTGGACCAGGTCCTCGGTGGCGACGTTGCCGGTCGCGCCCGGCGCGAACGGGCAGCCGCCGATGCCGCCGGCGGACGACTCGAAGATCGTCGCGCCCGCCAGCAGGGCGGCCCACGCGTTGTCATAGCCGTTGTCGTGCGTGTCGTGGAGATGGACGCCGAAGGGCAGGCCCAGCCCCGCGACCGCCGAGCACAGCGCGCCCACGTCCCCCGGCACGGCCACGCCGATGGTGTCGGCCAGCATCAGCTCGTCCACCTCGGCCCCGGCGAGCCGCTCCGCAAGCGCCACCACGCGGGCCGGGTCCACGGCTCCCTCGAACGGACAGCCGAAGGCCACGCTGATCGCGGCGGAAACTCGCACACCAGCCGCACGCGCGCGAGCGGCCATCCCGACGACGCCGGCCAGAGAGGTCTCCACGTCGGCGTTCAGGTTGCGCCGGCTGAAGGTGTCGGTCGCCATGACGGCGAGGTGCACCTCGGTCACGCCCGTCGCGAGGGCGCGGTCCAGACCGCGCTCGTTCAGCACGAGCACCGCGCACCGGCCGCGCTCCGCGGGGTCCAGCCCGGCCAGCACCTGCTCGCCGCCTGACATCTGCGGCACACGGTCGCCCCGTACCAGGCTGGCTGCCTCCACCACGGGCATGCCCGCACGGAGAAGGCGCCGGCAGAGCTCGGCGCGGGTCTCGGGCGCGAGCACCTGCGGCTCGTTCTGGAGGCCGTCGCGGGGGGCCACGTCGCAGATGCGGACGGCGCTCATATGACCCCCTCGGCCCGCAGCTCGTCGAGCTCGCTCGCGGTCTTCCCGAGGAGGCCGGCGTAGACGTGGTCGTTGTCGGCGCCCGGCTCCCAGCGCCCGGACCAGCTGAGCCGGCCCGGAGAGGCGGACAGCTTGGGCACGATGCCAGGCGTCTTGTACGGCCCGATCTCCTCATCCTCGGCGTCCAGGAGCATGTCGCGCGCGGCGAACTGCGGGTCCTCGAAGATGTCCGCGATCGTCGCGACCACCCCTGCGGGCACGCCCGCGTCACCGAGGACGCCGGCGATCTCCACGGCGTCGCGCGCGCCCGCCCAGTCGGAGATGAGGCCCTCGATCTCCGCCTCGTTCGCCGCTCGAGCCGCGTGCGTCGCGAAGCGATCGTCGTCGGCCAGCTCGGGCCGGCCCATGGTGGTCACCAGCCGGCGAAAGACGTTGTCGACGTTGGCGGAGATGATCACCCAGCGCCCGTCCCCGCTGCGGAACAGGTTGGACGGGACGATGCCGGGCAGGCTGGTGCCGGACGGTCCGCGCGCCTTGCCCGTCCGGTCGTACTCAGGCACGACGCTCTCGAGCATCGCGAAGCACGCCTCGGTCAGCGCAACGTCCACCACCTGCCCGCGGCCGTTGCCGGCGCCGGCCCGCCAGACCAGCGCGAGCAGCACCCCCTGGAGCGCGAACATCGCCGCGAGCGAATCCCCGAGCGAGATGCCGAGCCGCGGCGGCGGCCGGTCGGGGAAGCCGTTCAGGTGGCGCAGGCCGCCCGCCGCCTCGGCCACCGATGCGAAGCCGGCCCGGTTCGCGAGCGGACCGGTCTGGCCGTACCCCGACACCCGCGCGAGGATCACGCCCGGGTTGACCTCGGCCAGAACGTCGTAGCCGAGGTTCCAGCGCTCGAGCGTGCCGGGCCTCATGTTCTCGATCACCACGTCGGCGTCGCGCACCAGGTCGAGCATCAGCTCCTGGCCGCGCTCCTGCCGGAGGTCCAGCGTGATGCAGCGCTTCCCGCGCGCCTGTACCGGCCAGAACAGCTTGCGCCCCCGGTAGTCGCCGTTGCCCCACTCGCGCAGCTGGTCGGGCTTGCCGGGTGCCTCGATCTTGATCACGTCGGCCCCGAAGTCGGCCATCAGACGCCCGGCGAACGGGCCCGCGATGAGCGAGCCCACCTCGAGGACCCGGAGCTCCGCCAAGGCGCCGCTCATCGGTCGCGCTCCGGGCACTTGGTGCCGTGGAAGTAGAGGCAGAGGTTGGCCGGCGGCAGCTTCTGCTCATCGGCCGGGACCGTCTTGCCGTCGACGTCCATGTACCAGCGCTGCTCGCCCGAGTGGTACTCACACCGGTTCGAGAGCTTGGCGTTCTCGTAGTCGCTGAACCAGCACACGCGCGGGATCGGCGCGCGCGGGCCGTCGTCCTGGCTCGCGATCCCGGTGGCCACGCCACCCGCCAGGGCCATGCTCGCCAGCACTCCGGCTCCGATTGCGAGCCGCAGCCTCATGCCTGCCGGACGAATGGCTTGAGGAAGGCGCGCGGATGCCGGACGCGCCCGAGGATGCCGGCCAGCGCGATGATCGTGACCACGTACGGCAGCATCGCCAGCAGGTGGCGCGGGATGTCCACGTCGGCGGTGGGCAGCCAGAGCTGGAGCGACTCGGCGAGCGCGAACAGGAGCGCCGCCGCGAGCACGCCGAACGGATGGCGGCGCCCGACGATCGCCACGCCGAGCGCGATGAACCCGCGCCCGCCGACGAGGCCCTCGTCGAAGGTGTCCGTCTGGCCGATCGACAGGTACACGCCGCCGAGGCCGGCGAGCATCCCCGTCGCGACGACGCAGAGGTAGCGGATCCGGATCACGTTGCCGCCGGCGCTTTCGAGCGCCTCCGGGTGCTCGCCCGCCGCCCGCACCTTGAGCCCCTGGCGGCTTCGCAGCAGCAGCCAGGCGCCCGGCACCACGAGCAGCGCAAAGTAGACGAGCGCCACGTGGTCGAAGAAGATCTCGCCGACCCACGGGATGTCGGCCAGCCCGGGCACCGCCCACGAGCTGAACGACTCGACCGGCACGCGCGTCGTCTGCGTGGCGTTGCCGCTCGTGAACACGATGCGGTAGAGCACCCCCACGAGGCCGGTCGCCAGGATCCAGATCGCGAGCCCGGTCACGATCTGGTCGGCCCGTCGCGTGATCATCACGTAGGCGGCGAGCAGGGCGATCAGCCCGCCCCCGGCGATCCCGCCGAGAGCCCCGAGCCAGGCGCTGTCGGTGTAGTGCGAGACCAGGTAGCCGAAGAAGGCTCCCATCAGCAGGTAGCCCTCGAGGCCGACGTTGATGACGCCCGAGAGCTGGCTGAAGGACTCCCCGATCGCCGCCAGGATGAGCGGCGTGGCCGCGCGCACCGTCGTGCCCAGCAGGCCGAGGATGAATGCCTCCGTGAAGATCTCGGACACGAGTCAGCCCTCCGCTCGTCGCTTGGCGCGCAGGGCGCTGATCCGGCCCGGCCGGCGCCGGCGGGTCAGCGAGAACGGGATGCTCAGCAGGAAGAAGACGAGGATCAGCCCCTCGATCAGCCCGCCGACCGAGGTCGGCACGCCCGCCGCGTACTGCATGTTGGTCGCGCCGATCTCGAGCGCGCCGAACAGGATCGCGGCGAACAGCACGCCGAACGGCATCAGCCCTCCGAGCAGCGCCACAGCGATCGCCGTGTACCCCCACCCGGGCGAGAAGTTCGACAGCAGCACGTGCTGCACGCCGAGGATCGCGTTGGCACCCGCCAGGCCGCAGAGGCCGCCTCCGAGCAGTGACACGCGGGTGATCAGCCAGTTGATCCTGATGCCGGCGAAGCGGGCCGCCTCGGGGTTGCCGCCGACCGTGCGGATCTCGTAGCCGAACGTCGTGCGCGTGAGCAACAGCCACACCACCACGACCGCGACCAGCGAGATCAGGAAGCCCATGTGCAGGCGCGAGTCGCTCGCGAACAGCAGCGGCAGGTCGTGGTCGGCCGGGATCCGCTCGGTCTGGCCGGCTCGGTAGGCCTTCATGGGGCCGAACGTGAGATAGCCGATGAGCAGGATCGCGATGTAGTTGAGCATCAGCGAGCCGATCAGCTCGTCGACGCGCAGGAAGATCTTGAGCAACGCGACGAGGAGCGACCAGAGAGCGCCGAAGACAAACCCGGCGATGAGCGCCACGCTCACCACGAGCAGGCCGGGGCCGTCCCAGTAGAGGGTCACGATGGTGGCGCCGAGCGCCCCCAGCCAGAGCTGGCCCTCGGCACCGACGTTGAAGAACCCGGCCCGAATCGAGACCGCGATCCCGAGGCCGAGCAGCACGAAGGTGTCCGCGCGGTTGAGCACGTCGCCGAAGGCGCGCCCCGATCCGAGCGAGCCGTCCCACATCGCCTGGTAGGCCTCGACGGGATCCGCTCCAGCGGCCAGGATGGCCGGCACCGCGACGATCAGGGCAAGCACGACCGCGGCAACCCGCGCCCAGACCGTCGACCCGACCACCGACGAGACGAGCCGCCCCTTCCACGCGGACGCCGGCGAGGGATCCGGCGCTGAGCTGGGAGTGCCGAGCGCGGGGTCGACGGGTGTCCCGCTCGCGCTCACAGCTCGGGAGCGGTCGAGGAAGCGGAGCTGCCACCCATCATCAGGCCGAGCTTGGACGAGTCGGCGTCGTCCGAGTCGACCTCTCCCACCACGCGCCCCTGGTACATCACGATCACGCGGTCGCTCAGCTTCAGTAGCTCATCGAGGTCGAGGCTGACGAGCAGGATGGCCGCACCCTGGTCGCGCTGCTCGATCAGGCGGTCCTGGACATAGGCCGCGCCCGCGATGTCGAGGCCGCGCGTCGGGCCGCACACGACCAGGAACCGTGCCTGCTTGTGCAGCTCGCGCCCGAGCAGCACGCGCTGCTGATTGCCACCGGAGAGCGCGTCGATCGGCTGGTCGAGCCCGACCGAGCGCACGTCGAGGTCGTGGGTGAGGCGCTTGCCGTGCTCGGTGATCCGCCGGCGGCGCTGCCAGCCGTGCCGCTGGAAGTCGCGCCAGCGCTGCAGGCCGAGAATGAAGTTGTGGCGGATGGTGGACGAGCCGACCAGCCCGTTCGCGCGCCTGTCCTCCGGCACGTGGGCCACCTGGCGCTCGATCAGGCTGCGGCGGCCCGCGTTCGTCACGTCGAGGCCGTGCAGATGGATCTCGCCGCCCGCGGCCGAGCGCAGGCCGGTGAGGCACTCCGCCAGCACGTCCTGGCCGTTGCCGGCCACGCCCGCAACGCCGAGGATCTCACCCGAGCGCACGGTGAGGGACACGCCGTCGACGAGCGTGTGGTCGCCATCGACCACCGACAGGTCGCGCACCGCGACCACGTCATCGCCCACCTCCTCGACCTGCGCCACGCGGCGCTCGGGCAGGGCGCGTCCCACCATCAGCGTGCCGAGCTCCCCGGGCGACGTCCCTTCGGTGGGCAGCGTGCGCACCACCTGCCCGTCTCGCAGGACGGTGACCCGCTGCGAGACCTCCATCACCTCGTCGAGCTTGTGGGTGATGATCACGACCGCGGTCCCGTGCGCCGCCAGCTCGCGCATGATCGCGAACAGGCGCTCGATCTCCTGGCGCGTGAGCAGTGCGGTCGGCTCGTCCAGGATGAACAGCGACAGACCGCCGCGCAGCTCCCCCTGGATCAGCGCCTTCACGATCTCGAGCCGGAGCTTCTCCCCCACGGAGAGCCCGTCGATCAGCGCTTCCGGCGCGAGCTCGAGGCCGTAGCGCTCGCCGAGCGCCCGGATCTGGGCGGATACGTCGCGCAGGGACATGTGACGCCCGCGCTCCGTCCACATGACGTTCAGCAGGACGTTCTCCGCCACAGTCAGCGTCGGCACCAGCATGAAGTGCTGGTGCACCATCCCGATACCGCGCTCGATCGCCTCGCGCGTCGAGAGCCATGGGCTCTCCTCGCCCTCGATCTCCATGATCCCCGAGTCGGGGGCCACGGAGCCGAAGACGATGTTCATCAGCGTGCTCTTGCCGGCTCCGTTCTCTCCGAGAAGAGCATGGATCTCGCCCGAGAAGAGCTCGATTCCGACGTCGTCGTTGGCCAGCAGGTCACCGAAGGCCTTGGACACGCCGGACAGGCGCAGGGCGGGGACGGACGCATCCGTCCCCGCCTGTACCGCCTGCGGCGTGTCCTCAGGCCTCACGTCGATGGTGCCTGCCGTCGTCCTACTTGCTCTTTCCTGTGACCGGGTCGAGCGTGCCGGCGATGATCGCCGCCTGCGCCTCGTCGATCTGGGTCTTGACTTCGGGGTCGAGCTTGTCCTCGTAGTCGTGATACGGCGCCAGCAGCACGCCCTTGTTCTTCAGGTCGGCCACGTACACCCCGAGACCGCACTTCTCTGCGCCTGCGGAGCGGACCTTGTCCGCCACCTGCGTGAGGATCGGAGCCCAGTCGGTGACGAAGCTCGTGATCATGAGCTCCGGCGCCAGCTCGTACTGGTCGAACCACGCGCCGATCAGCGGCACGTTCTTCTCCTTGGCCGCTTCCACCGTGCCCAGGCCCGTGCCGTCGCCGTAGGCGTAGAGCACGTCCGCGCCGCGCGAGATCTGCGCCAGGCCCGCTTCCTTGCCCTTCAGCGGATCCTCGAAGTCGCCGACCCAGGTCACGAGCACCTTGGCGTTGGGCTTGATCTTCTTGGCGCCGTTCTCGAACGCCTCCACCGTCTCGACGATCTCGTCGAGGTCGACGCCACCCACGACGCCGATCGTGCCCGACTTCGACACGCTCGCCGCGGCCATGCCGGCGAGGTAGTTCGCGCCACTGGCGTCGTCGAAGTAGAACGTCGTGCTCGGTCCGGGCTTGTCCGTTCCGAACGCCTGCAGGTAACAGACCTCGGGATGCTCGGCTGCGACCTCCTTGGTCGCCTGGTCGAGCGCCGAGGCGTGCAGAACGACCAGCTCGGCACCGCCCTGCTCGATCACCTCGCGCATGGCGCGCGCGCCGTCTGCCGGGGTCACGGATTCGAGCGTGTTGATCACGTCGAGGCCGGCGGAGTCCTTAACCCGCTCCACCGAGTCCGACATGCTGGTGTTCCACGTCTGGTCGTCCGCCTTGCCGTTGAGCAGCACGGCGGTCTTGACCTTCTCGGGTCCGCCGCCGCCGTTGTCACTCGCGGCGTCGCCCGACCCACCGCCACCCCCGCCGTCATCGTCGTCGCCGCAGGCGGCGACCCCCAGCGTGAACAGCACGAGCAGCAGCGCGACTAGGCCGCTGCGGATACCGGATCTGCGCATCCCTATATCCCCTCTTGTCGCTCCGAACCCGAAGCGGACGGTTGCCTGGGCGGACCATACAGTGGTGTGCATGTTGTATGCAAGCACCAGGGCGACAGCACACATCCCCTTAAGAAAGAGGGCCCGATCAGCCCCTTCCGGGCGCCCTCAGGTGGACTGCGGGAAGTGCTTCATCGCGAGGTCGCGCGCCCAGATCACATGGGCCTGCATCAACTCGGCCGCATGCTCTCCGTCGCGGTCGGCGAGGGCCCGGGCAATCGCCCGATGCTCGCGCTCGACGGTCTTCCGGTGATCGTCGGAGTAGGCCATGTAGGAGCGGTAGATCGGCGGGACGGCGGTCACCTCGCGCACCATCCGCGTGAGCTTGTCGATGTTGGCGGCGCGCAGAATGACCTCGTGGAAGGTGAAGTTCTCGTCCGCGAGCCGGGTGAGGTTCTCCTTGGAGGTCCGCAGCTTGCTGAAGCGATCGCAGCTCTCCTCCAGCCGCTCGAGCTCGCGGTCGTCGATGCGCTCCGCCGCGGTGCGCGCTGCGTGGCCCTCGAGCACCGCGCGCAGCGTGTAGAACTCCTTGAGCTCGGCCGGCTCGTACCCCTTCACCGTCGAGCCGCGGTTGGGGGCCCCCTCGATCAGGCCCTCGCGCTCGAGCAGCAGCAGCGCCTCCCTGATCGGGGTGCGGCTGGTGCCCAGCTGGCGTGACAGCTCGACCTCCGGGAGGGCCTGGTAGGGCTCGAGGCGTCCGTCGAGGATCGCGGCCCGGATCGTCCGGGCGAGCGCGACGCTCGTCCGCTCGGGAACCTGGCGCTCGTTTGCGGAAAAGATGCTCACTGGTCAGTAAGAGACTATGCGCTTGCCCGGATCCGACCCCAGGCGCCGGCACCTGGAAATATACTTGTGCATGCCTGTATGCACGCCCGCACGACGGAGGCGCTTTGACCCGTAGCGAGGATGTTTACGAACGCGCCGGCTTCGGTCACTCGATCGAGCGCGGGTCGCGGCCGGCGCTGGTAGTCGTCGACTTCACCCGCGGCTTCACGGACCCCGCCTTCCCCACCGGAGCCGACCTGACGGCCGAGGTGGGCCGGACGGCCCAGCTGGCCGAGGCGACCCGAGCCAAGCAGCGGCCGGTCCTGTTCACGCTGATCTCGTTTCACCCGAGCCTGCGCGACGCGGGCGCCTGGCCGACCAAGTTCCCGGGCGCCACCGCGCTCGTGGAGGGCACCCCGGCCGTGGAGCTCGACCCGCGGCTACAGGTCGCCGCGGAGGATGTCGTGGTCGTCAAGAAGGGCGCGTCGGCCTTCTTCGGAACCAACCTCGCCGCGATTCTCGCCGCCCATGAGGTCGACACGGTGATCGTCTGCGGGGCGACCACCAGCGGGTGCGTGCGGGCGAGCGTCGTCGACAGCATGCAGTACGGCTTTCAGACGCTCGTGGTGCGTGACTGCGTGGGCGACCGCGCGGCGGGACCTCACGAGGCGAACCTCTTCGACATGCAGGCGAAGTACGCCGACGTAATCGGGTCCGAGGAGGCGCTCCAGTACCTCGCCGGCCTGCCCGACCCCGCCGGCACCACGGCGGTGTGAGCTCCCGCGCACTCTCAGGAGCGCCACCGGCGGGGTGGCTGCCGGAGCGCCCGCTGAGCGACGAGTTCCGCCGGCTGCGCACGGACGCGCTCGCCTGGATCGCCCCGTACTACGACGGTGAGCACCTTTCGCGGTCGGCCGACTGGCTGCTGGCGCTCGAGCCCGAGGCGTCCGAGCCGCTCGTGATCGCCGTGCTGACCCATGACATGGAGCGGTCGGTTCCGGGCGGACCCGTCCTCGACAAGGCCGGCACGGCCTGGGACGACCCCGACTACAACCGGCGGCATTGCGAGCGCTCGGCGCAGGTGGTCGCCGACTGGCTGCGCGACCGCGGCGCCTCCGCGCGTTTCGTGGAGGGCGTGGCCGTGCCGATCCGCGAGCACGAGTTCGGCGGCAGCCCCGAAGGCGACCTCGCACAGGCCGCCGATTCGCTGTCCTGGCTGGAGGTGAATGCCGCACTCGCGGCGACGTGGGTCGAGCGCGGCGAGTGCGACCTTGCGAAGGCCATCGAGAAGCTCGACTGGATGCTCAGTCGCATACGCATCGAGCGGGCGCGCGAGGTGGCGGCCGAGCTGCACGGACCCGCCCTGGCCCAGCTGCGGGCCGCGGTCTAGCCGCGGTCGATCACGTCGATCGCGGCCCCGACGATGGTGTCCGCGTCGATGCCGAAGTGCTCGTAGAGGTCCTGCACGTCGCCCGATTGGCCGAAGTCGTCGACCCCGAGGCAGGCGATCGGCATGCAGCGGATCGCCGAGAGGAAGCTGAGCGTGTGCGGATGGCCGTCGAGCACCGACACGATCGGTGCGGCGCGGTCGGCCGGGAACAACTCGTCCAGTGCATCGTCGGCGCCCTCGGCCAGACCGTCGCGCGCGCGCAGCGCCCGAAAGACCAGGTCGGCCGACACCAGGCAGACGACGTCGGCCGGAATCCCGGCTGCCTCAAGCTCGTCGGCTGCCGCGAGGGTCTCGGGAACCATTGCGCCCATGCCGACGAGAACGACCTGCGGGGCGACCTTCGCCGCTCGCAGCCGGTACCCGCCGGTGACCGCGAGTCGCCGGCGGGCTTCACGCGCGTCCGGGTCATCGGGCACGGCGGCGAGCGCCTGATCGATCGGCCGAGTGCTCAGCCTGAAATACGAGGAGGACCCACCCGGTCGCCCCAGGAGGGACAGTGCATGCAGAAGCGTCCACTCGAGATCTTGGGCGAAGGCCGGCTCCCAGGCGATGCAGCCCGGCTGCTCGAGACCGACGGACGGCGTGATGATCGACTGGTGCGCCCCGCCTTCGGGCGCGAGCGTCACTCCCGAAGGTGTGCCGACAAGGATCGACTGGCCGCCCGCGTACATGCCGAACGACCACGGCTCGAGAGCGCGATTCACGAACGGGTCGTAGAGCGTCCCGATCGGCAGGAGTGTCTGTCCGTCCCGAGACCAGGTGAGGCCCAGCTCACCCAGCAACCCGACCAGGTTGCCCTCGGCGATCCCAAGCTCGATGTGCTGCCCGTGCTCGGTCTCGCGCCAGCGCACCAGCGTGTCGGTGTCGTCGGCGAACCAGTCGATCCGCTCTCCGGGGTTCCAGATCCCGGCACGGTTGATCCAGCCGCCCAGATTGGTCGAGGAGGCCACGTCGGGGCTGACCGTCACGACATGGGCGGCCACCTCGGGCGCGCCGTGTGCCAGGTCGACGAAGAAACGGCCGAAGGCCTGCTGAGTCGATGCCGCACCGGTGTGCTCTCGGCCGAGCTGCGCCGGCACGGCGGGCGCCGGGCTCGGCTTCGGCTGCTCACGCTCAAGCCGCGCCGTGGCCCGCCTGCACAGCAGCGCCTCCGCGGAGTCGTCCTCGAAAAGGGCCCACGGATCGGCCGGGTCGGCTCCCAGCTCGGAGCCGAGTTGCTCCCACTGCTCATTCGACAGCAGGGCGGAATGGTTGGCGGGATGCCCCTCGGTCATCAGGCGCCACGCCTTGATCGTGAAGGCGAATATCACGGACGGCCGGTCCGTCGACCTTGTCCGCGTCGGCGAGCGCCTCGAGGAGCATCGGGAGGTCGTGGCCGCCGAGATCGCGGATCGCGCGGCCGAGATCGTGGTCCTCCACCTCCCCGAGCAGCTTCTCCACCTCGCGATGGCCGCGCCCGGATCCGGGCAGCCTCTCGCGAAGCTCCTCCGGAGCGGCTCGTAGCAGCCGCTGGTACTCCTCGTTCGGCATCGCGTCGATGCGACGACGGAGCATCGGGCCACCGTCGCGCTCGAACAGCTCGCCGAGACGGCGGCCGTACTTGAGCGTGATGGTGTGCCAGCCGGCGGCCTCGAACATCGAGGCCAGCCGTCCCGCGGCGATCTCGGGCACGATGCGATCCAGCGACTGGCGGTTCAGATCCACGATCCAGAGCACCTCGCCAAGCTGTGGCACCACGGGGTCGACGATGGCCTCCCAACACGCCCCCTCGTCCAGCTCGGCGTCCCCCAGCAGCGCGATATGCCGGCCACCCTGCGGCACCTCGAAGTGCCCGGCGACGTACCGGTGGGCGAGCGCGGCCCAGACGGGGGCGGTGGCGCCGATGCCCACGGAGCCGGTCGAGAAGTCTGCCGGCACCGGGTCCTTGAGCCGGCTGGGATAGCTCTGCAGGCCTCCGAACTGGCGGAGGGTGGTCAGGTAATCGCGGTCGAGGCGGCCGAGCAGGTACTCGATTGCGTGGAGCACGGGCGCGGCATGTGGCTTGACCGAGACGCGATCGGGAGCGCGGAGGTGCTCGAACCAGAGCGCGGTCATGATCGACACGATCGAGGCCGACGACGCCTGGTGGCCGCCCACCTTCACCCCCGACCCCGTTTCCCGCACCCTGTTGGCGTGGTGGACGATGCTCGTGGCGAGCCAGAGCACGCGGCTCTCGACCTTCTCGAGCACCGAGAGGTCCGGCGTTGGCGGCGGCGCGGTCGCGGTCATCTGGAGAAAAGTGTCATCCAGATGCAGGTCGAGTCAATGCCGTCGCCTGAAGTCTGGCCACAGACGCACAAATTGTGCGTCGGAATCGCAAAGCGCGATAGCCTGCCTCCGTGGCGCGACCCGAGGTTGACGATCTCGACCGCAGCATCGTGGAGCTGCTCCTCGACGACGGCCGGCGCTCCGCGAGCGAGATCGGACGCCAGGTGGGCCTGTCGCCGGCGGCCGCCAAGCGGCGCATCGATCGTCTGGAATCGCTCGGCGTCATCACCGGCTACACCGCGGTGCTCGACCACACCAAGCTCGGGAGCGACGTCGAGGCATTCACCGAGCTCCGCTTCACGGGGACGACCCAGGTCGCCGACATCGCCGGCACGGTCGCAGATCTTCCGGAGCTGGTCGAGGCGTTCACGATCGCCGGCGACCCGGACGCGCTGGTTCGGCTCCGGGTGAGCGACCTCGACCACCTCAAGCGTGTGATCGATCGCATCCGGCGCAGCGGGAAGGTGACCGGCACCAAGACGCTGATCGTGCTCGGGTCCACGTCGGGCCCCGCGGCACGGCCGGCGGAGCCCTCCTAGGGCGAGACGGCGGCGCCCAGCGAGTTGGCCCCCACGGGCTTCGGGGTGCCTTCCTCGTAGAAGACGTCGAGGTCGGTGATCGTGAAGCCGGCGCTCGTCAGCAGGTCGGCGACGGGCCGGGTGAGGTGGCAGCCGCCGAACACCCGTTTCTGCATCGGCTCGAGGCGATGCTGCCAGCGGCGCACGCTCTCGTCGGGTGCCAGTCCGTGCTCGACGAAGCGCAGGGTCCCGCCGGGCTTGAGCACTCGCCGCACCTCGGCCAGCGCGGCGGCCACGTCGGGAATCGTGCACATGGTCCACGTGGACAGCGCGGTGTCGAAGCTGTCGTCCTCGAACGGCAGGGACTGGCCGTCGAGGCCCGACCTCTCAACCGGGACGCTCGTTGCCCTCAGGCGCTTCTCTGCGAGCTTCCAGCCCACGTCGGCGGGCTCGACGGCGGACACCCGGGTCACGGCCGCCGGGTAGTAGGGCACGTTGTGACCCGAGCCGAATCCGATCTCCACGACCTCCCCCTCGAGCCCCTCGCAGACCCGGCGCCGCAGGGGCTCGGCGTTCTTCAGCCCGCACGCGACATTGACGATCCTCGGCAGCACGTGGTCGCCGTAGACGCCCATGTCAGAGCGCCCCCATCAGCTTGGGCGCGACCTGCTTCTTGCGGCTCATGACGCCCGGCAGCTCGAGCGCCCCGTTGCCCGCCGGCTGCCCGAAGGCCCGCTCGACGAGACCGCGGTCGCCGGCCACGAGCAGGTCGGTCCCCTTGCTGAGGATGTCCGTGATCATCAGCGCGAACATGACGTGGCCGCCGGCCCGGCGTGCTTCCTCCATCGCCTCGGTCAGCTCCTCCTGGCGCTCGAGCAGGCCCCTGCCCACCGTCTCGATCTGCGCGATGCAGATCGTCCGGCCCCCGGGGGGCCCGTATTCCTTGGCATCGCGCGTGACGACCTGCTCAGCGGGGAGCTGTGAGACGTCGGCCGTCGCCTCGAACATCTCACGGCCGAACTCGGTCGCGTCGAGCGCGAGCACCCGCTCGAGGTACTCCACGACCGCGTGGTCGCGCTCGGTGGTCGTGGGCGAGTTGAGGATGACCGTGTCGGAGAGGATCGCGCCGAGAAGCAGGGTCGCCGTCGGGCCGGCCGGCTCCAGCCCGTTCTGGCGGAAGCGCTCGATCACCAGGGTGGCGGTCGAGCCGACCGGGTCGAAGGTCGCGGTCACCGGGAGCTGCGTCTGGATCGAGCCGATGTGGTGGTGGTCGAGGATCTCCACGATCTCCGCCTGGTCGGCACCGGGCACGCTCTGTGCGAGCTCCGCGTGGTCGACGAGCAGGACCCGGCGCGGCGTGGGACCCACGAGGTCCGAGCGGGCGACGAGGCCGATGGGACGATTGCCCTCGTCCACCGCCACCGCGGCGCCGTAGTGCACGTCCTTGAGCTGGTCGGAGATCTCGGCCACGAGATCGTCGGGGCTCACGGCCAGCGGCTCGCTCTCCATCAGCGCCTTGCACGGCGCCGCGAGCGTGACCATGCGAGCCGAGACGTACGCGTCGAGAGGCGAGACCACGACGGTCGTGCCGCGCTCCCGGGCCAGGGCGAGGACCTCCTCCGGCGGCATGCTGCCGTTCGGGGTGACCAGCAGCGAGACGCCGAGCTCGATCGCGCGCCGCTGGGCGTCGGCACGGTCGCCGACCACCATCACGTCCTCCGCCCCGATCGGCGTCGGCGCCGACCCGATCGCCATCGTGCTCACCCAGACGCGTCCGCCTATCTCCTTGTCCTCTCCGGCCACCATCTCGCCCTCGAGCACATGGACGATCGCCCCCACCGTCGTGGGCGCGTCACCGAGGCTCGAGGCCTCCCGAGACTCACGGATGTACCTCCTCGCGAGGGCTCGCATCGTCACCACGCCGGCGAGCGCGCCGTCGTCGTCGACGATCGGCACCAGGTCGAAGTTCCCGTTCGCCATCGCCAGTCCCACGTCCCTGACCGGCTCGCTGTGGTGCGACACCGGAAAGGTCTCCCGCATCACATCGCTCGCCCGCAGCATCACGTGGGGCAGGAAGTCGGGCGCCGGCGCTCCGCTGCGCTCGAGCACCCAGCGCGTCTGAGCGTTCAGGTCGCCCAGACGCACCGGCACGTACTCGTTGCTCGGGTCGAGCCGCCGCTTCAGCTCCGCATACCCGATCGCCGAGGCGATCGAGTCCGTGTCCGGATTGCGGTGGCCCGTGACGTAGATCAGCGACACGGCGGCCCGGGTGGAGGCGTCCCGGTCAGGCGCCCGGCTCGTACTTGAACGACAGGTTGAGGCGCACGCGGTAGGTCGCCACCTTGCCGTCCTCGATCGTGAGGTCCTGGCGAACGACCTCGGCCACCCGCAGCTCACGCAGCGAGCCCGATGCCGTCTCGATGGCGCTGCGCGCCGCGTCTTCCCAAGAGTCGGTGCTCGTCCCGATGACCTCGGTGACCCGATACACGCTCATTCTGATTCCTCCCTGGTTTGCGGACGGGACGCGATCCTACGCCGAGGGACCGGTTCGCGCTTACGTCACGCGCACGGCCACGCGCTGGACCGCGTTGACGGCATAGCCGCCCTGGTTCCAGGCATCGCCGGCATCGAGCGGCTGTGTGTTGCCCTCGGCGTCCGTCGCGCGTGCGCACAGCTCGTACTCCCCCGGTTGGGCGTCCCACTCGTACGACCAGGCGCTCCAGCCGTGCTCGCCGTTCGGCTGCTCGAGTCGTGCGTCGGCCCATGTGCCCCCGCCGTCGGCGCTGAACTCGACCCGGACGGGAGCGCCGTGCCCCGACCATGCCCGGCCCTCGATGAGCGTGCGGCCGGCGGGCACGCGGCGCGAGCGCGAGAGGAACTCGGGTATCCCCGGCGGCGCCATCAACGCGCGCGGCTTCTTGCGGGTGACAGGGGTGCCGGGATCGTCCTCGGAGCGGCGATACCGGTACGCGACCGTCTGCTGCACTCCCTCGAAGGGCTCTGCGATGGCGGTGATCGACCGAAGCCATTTCACCGACGCCATCCCGTACCAGTCGGGCACCAGCAGCCGCACCGGGAAGCCGTGCGGGGGTGGGAGCGGCTCGCCGTTCATCGCGTACGCGAGCAGCACGTCCTGCCCCAGCGCCTCGTCGACCGGCAGGCTGCGCTGGTAGTCGTGCTCCACGTCCTGGTCGATGCCGCGGTCGTGGGCGGTGAACAGCACCTCCACGGCCTCGTCGAGCAGCCCCGCCTCTTCGAGAATCCCTCGCAACGGCGTTCCCGTCCACTCTGCACAGCCGATCGCCTCGTCGTGCCAGGGCATGGACACCGGGCGCGGCTCGAGACGAGCCCTTCCGGAGCCGGCGCACTCCATCATCACCGGCATCGAGACGGCGGGACGCGAGCGCAGCTCGTCGAGCGTCAGTGAGAGCGGCCGGCTCACGAGTCCGTCCACGACCAGCTCATAGCTCGCCGCCTCGACGTCCGGGACGTCGAAATGGATGAGCACGTAGTGCATCCCGATTGGCGTGACGGGACGGCGCAGCGCCTCGAGCGGCATGCCCGGGTTGCGCACGGCGAGCCCAACCTCCTCGCGTGTGAACTGCCCGCTCGTCCCAGTGGCCATCGCCGGGCGATTGTATGCCTGGGGTCGCAACGATCTAGGGTTCGGGCCCGTGAAGCTCGAGCGCTTCAACGCCGGCTGGATGAGCGTGCCGGCCGGGATCGTTCGCCGGGACGACGACCTGGATCGGGCGGTTCGCCTCCCGGTGCCGGTGTACCTCATCGAGACGGCGACCGAGCGGATCCTCGTCGACACCGGCCTGCATCCCGCGGGGGTGGCCGACCTGTCCGCCCATTACGGCCGGCCGGACGCCTTCGGCCCGTTCGTGCCCGAGCAGGAGGCGTCGATCGCCGACCAGCTCGACCTGAGCACGCTCACCATGGTCGTTCTCACGCACCTGCACTTCGACCACGCCGGCGGCCTCGCGCTCGTGCCGCCAGGGATCCCGGTGGTCATCCAGCGAACCGAGTGGGCCGCCGGCCAGGATGAGACGGCCGTCGCGCGCAACTTCTTCCTGCCGCGCGACTACGCCGGGACCGAGCGGGAGGTGCGCCTGGTCGACGGCGACCACGACCTTCTCGGCGACGGCTCCGTTGAGCTCCTGGCGACGCCGGGCCACACCCCCGGTCACCAGTCCGTTCGCGTGGGAAACGTCGTCGTGGGTGCCGACGTGGTCCACTTCGCCTCGGGGCTCGACGACCAGCGCTTCCCGGTCTTCGGCGACGACCTCTCGGCGCAGGCACGCTCCGCCGAGCGGCTGCGCGACCTCCGCGACGCAGGCTCGACCGTGCTCCCGGGCCACGACCCCGAGGTGCTGGTGCCCGGCCCCGTGCCGGTCGTCTGAGACGGCGAGGCCCCTCACCTCTCTGCTAGACACCGCCCATGCGCACTCTCGCGGGGCTCATCTCACTCGGCCGTTTCATCTTCGGCGTCGCGTTCATCGCCGAGCCGGGACTCCTGGAGCGGGGCTGGATCGGGAAGCAGGCGCGGCTCCCCGGCGCACAGGTGCTCGCACGCGCCGTGGGCGCACGCGACCTCGCGGTCGGGCTCGGCGGCCTGCAGGCGGTCAAGCGCAACGACGGCTCGGCCCGGCCGTGGCTGGCAGCCGCGGCCGCCTGCGACGCTGTCGACTTCGGCGCCACCTGGGCGGCCGGTCGAGGCATACCTCGCCAGGCACGCACCGGGGTGCTGGCGATCGCGGGCGTGTTCGCCGTGCTGTCTGCCGCGGCGGCGGCAGGGAGCGGGCGCCCGGAACACGACCCGGCCTGAGGTCTCGTCGCTGCCGCGATGGTTGCCGTCGAGACGCTGACCTTCGACGAGCAGGTGGAGGCGCTCAAGGAGCGCGGCATCGTCGACGACGAGCCGAGGTTGCGCGCCATCCTGGAGGCCGCTCGTCCTGCGGAGCCGGTCGAGCGGTCGGTGCTCACGCTGTCCCGGGATGTCGTCTCCGTCGCGGCGGCGGCCGCGCGGATCGAACGCCATGGGCGGCCGGTCGTCCTCGGCCATCTGACGCTCGAAGACCTCGCGGCATTCGTCCCGATCGACGCCGTCGAGCTTCCGGAAGCAACGGCCCACCTGACGGTCGACGTTGACCTCGGCAGCGGGTCGCGCAACGTCCCGCCAGAGGACGCGCTCCGCGACATTCTCGACGCCCGGCGGTCGCCACTCACCCTCGACGAGGGCATCGCGCTGGTCCTTCAGCAGCCTGAGGTCATCGCACGCAACTGGGGCTTCTCGATGGCCGGCTCCCGGCGCGGCGACCAGCGGGTGCCCGCGTTCTGGATCAGCGAGGACCGCCCGAAGCTCGGCTGGTGCTGGGACCGCAACCCCCACACCTGGCTGGGCACCGCCTCCTGCGCGCGCCGGCTGGTGGGCTCGGGCTAGGCCGCCGCGCGCTCCATGATCCGCCCCGTGTTCTCGGGTCCGAAGAACTCGGGCGCGGGAAGCGTGGCCGCCATGACGCTCACGAAGTCGTCCATCGCCGCCTGGTTGCCCTGCATCGCGCCGATCAGCTCCTCCAGGTCGGGCGGAGGCGGCTCGAGCATCGCGAACTCGGCGGTCAACTCGTAGAGCGGCAGCGCCTGCTCGTCGCGCTCCCGCTGGTACCCGGCGAGGGCGTCCTCGTAGGCCCGGCGTCCCGCGAAGCAGTCATCCAGTGCGGACGCCAGCAGCTCGGCGTCGCGGAAGGCGTCGGTGATCCCCAGGCCCGTGATCGGGTGCTTGTGGTAGCCGGCGTCGCCGACCAGCGCCCACCCGGGCCCGTACGGCTGACGGAAGAAGCCCGGCAGGTTGCCCGAGCCGACGAAGCGCGTCTCGCGCGTCGCGGCGTGGATCCGCTCGGCGAACTCGGGGACGAGGTCGAACGTGCGCATGAAGGCGCCCTCCACGTCCCTGCGGTTGGCCTCGAACTCCTCCTGGGGCCAGCCCTGCACCACGCAGGTCAGGCCGTCGTGCGTCGGGCTGACCGCCCAGCCGCGGCGGTGCTCGGAGCGCTCGTAGGTCGTGAACTCGTCCACGGGGAGGCCGCTCCAGTACGCGTAGTACAGGGGGGTGATGCGAGGCACCTCGTTGTATCGCGCCGGCCGCACGGCCTTGGCCACGAGCGAATGCATCCCGTCCGCCCCGATCACGACGCTCGCCCGCTCGGTCACGGGCGCTCCGCCTCTCGCGTGGCCACCGATGCCGCTCACCCGTCCGTCGTCGAACAGGACCTCGTCGACGGTGAACGCCTCGCGCAGCTCGGCGCCCGCCGCCACCGCGGCGTCCACGAGCAGCGCGTCGAGCACGGTACGCCGCGGAACGAAGGCGCGCGCCTCGCCGTCGACCGGCCGTGGCGAGCCGGTGATGCTCACGTCACCGAGATCGAAGTCGTACGTGGTCACCGGCGGGCAGCCCGTGGCCTCCAGCCGGTCGAGGATGCCCCAGCGCGCGAGCGCCGCCACGGCCGGCGGGTGGAGGAGATGGGTCGACATCGTGTCGCTGGGGAACGTGGCCTTGTCCACCAGCAGCACGCGGTAGCCGGCGCGGGCCAGCAACATCGCCGTCGGCGATCCCCCGCAGCGCGCCCCGATCACGATTGCGTCGTATGCGTTGGTCATGGGCGCCACGGTAAGCGCGGCCCACGGGCGCCCGCATCGCCCGGATCAACCAACTTCGCGTCTGGCGGACGTGGTCAATTCTGACCACGCCGGCAGGGGCTCAGACCAGGTGGTGCTCGAACGCGAACGCGCTCGCGGCGGTGCGGGACGACACGCTGAGCTTGGCGAAGATGTTCTGGAGGTGGCGGGCGGCGGTGTGCTCGCTGATGGTCAGCGCCGCGGCGATCTCCCGGTTGCTCCTCCCCGCCGCCACCAGGCGCAGCACCTCGAGCTCGCGGGCCGTCAGGCCGCCCGTGTCGCCGGGCTCGGGCTGCCCGGCGAGCGAGTCGAGCGCTGCCACGTCGGGAGCCGCTCCCAGCTCGATGAAGCCCTGCCGCGCTCCCTCCAGCTCAAGTGCGGCCGTGTCCTCGTCGCCCAGCCGCCTGCACGCCAGGCCCACCAGCACCCGGGCGCGCGCGGCCTCGTACGGGGCCTTGAGGTCCTCCCAGAGGCTCCAGGCACGGCGCGTCGCCGTGAGCGCGGCGTCGGCGTTGCCCTCGGCGAGCCTGACCGCGCCCTCGGCCTGAGCCGCCGACGCCACCAGGGCGTCGCTGCCCTGGCGGCCGGCGATCTCCTCGAGCTCGCGCCAGGCGGCTCGGGCGGTTTCCACATCGTCCGCCGCCAGCGCGATCTCCACGTACGCGGGCAGCATCGTGGCCCGCTTCAGCGGCCGCGCGGCTTCGCCGACCGCCCGGCGGATCGAGGCCGCCGCGGCCTCGGCGTTGCCCTGCACCAGACGCAGCAGCGCCAGGCCGGGCTGTGGCTCGCGCCCCAGGCGGCTGGCTTCGCGGTACGCCGCCTCGGCGGCGTCGAACTCCCCCCTCAGGCGCAGCACCTCACCCCGCTGGTACGCGGCCTGGCCCATCGCGCGCTGGTTCACCAGGCCGCCCGCCGGGCGCGCCCCGAGCCGGCGGAGCTCGCCGAGCGCCTCCTCCCAGTCGCCTCCGAGCGTCATGAGCTCGGCGCGGTGCACGTGGCAGATGCCCGTGTGGGCGACCATGTCGGGCTGCTGCTGGCACCAGCGCGACAGCGCGGCCGTCCACTCACGCGCGCGGCGCAGCTCGTGCGCGCCCTGACAGACGCTGATCGTGTTGCAGTAGACGAGACCCGCGGCGATCGGCGAGAGCTCCCCCGCCGTCACGGACACCATCGTCTCGTCCACCAGCCGCCGGCCCTCGTCCGTGCGGCCCAGGCTCAGCATCGCGCTGCCCTGGTCCATCCTCGCGAACGCGACGAGGTCGGGGTCGCCGCAGCGCTCCCCGATCGCGGCTGCCTCGCCGGCGGTGGCGTACGCGGCCTCGTAGTCGCGGGCCGCCATCTGCTGGACGCAGATCGCGGTGAGCACATAGCCCCACTCGGCGCAGTCGCGGCCTTCGCGGTCCACCAGTCGCTGGGCGCGGGCGAACCAGCCCGTGGCGGGGGCCGTCTCCCCGCGCAGGAACAGGGTGAGGCCGATCCAGAAGGCGCAGCGCGCGGCCGGCAGCGAGTGGTCGGCGTCGAGGTGGGCGCGGTGGGCGCGCTCCAGCGCGGCCACGTAGTCGTCGTCACGTCCGAGCATGTAGGCCGAGCGGGCGAGGAGCTCGAGATCGTCCGCGCCGAGCGGCGTGGCTCGATCGGCGTCGGAGAGCGACTCGTAGGCGCGGACCCAGGCGCGCTTCGCGTAGGCCTCGCGGCCGCGCTCGGCCGCGGCGGTGGCAGTCACGACATGTAATTAAACGCCGATCGCGGCCTCAGCTTCTCGGGAGCGCCGATCGCAGGTCGGCCCAGAGGTCGTCGACGTCCTCGCAGCCGACGCTCATCCGGATCAGGCCGGCGGGGATGTGCTCCTGACCGGGGTGGGTGCTGCGGCGCTCCATGGTCGTCTCCACGCCACCGAGACTCGTCGCGTGACGGATGATTCGCGTGCTCTGGCAAGCCTGATCGGCAGCAGCGGCATCGTGAAGCTCGAAGCTCACGATGGCGCCGAAGCCGGGATAGCGAACCCGCTCGACGGCCGAGACCGTGGCGAGGCGAGACGCCAGCTCCGCGGCGGTGGCCGACGCCTGACGCAGTCGCAGCGGCAAGGTACGCATTCCACGCAGGGCGAGAAAGCACTCGAGCGTTCCTGGCGTCGCGCCGGAGACTGCGCGAGCCCTCCGCATGCTGTCGAGCTGGTCGGGGCGCTGGGTGACGGCCACGCCGAGCAGCAGGTCGGAATGGCCGCCCAGGAACTTCGTGGCCGAGTGGACGACGACGTCGGCTCCAAGTTGCAGCGGCCGCTGCTGCAGCGGCGTGGCGAAGGTGTTGTCGACGACGAGCTTCGTACCGTCACGGCGAGGCGCCGCGCAGATCGCGGCCAGGTCGGCGACCTCGAGCAGCGGATTCGACGGCGACTCCAGCCAGAGCATGTCGGCCTCGCCGGCTCGCTGTAGCCAGCGCTCGTCCGCCACAGGCAGGCGTTCCACCTGCCAACCGCGATCGCGAGCCCCGGTCTCGACCAGTTTCGCCACCCCTTGGTAGCAGTCGTCGGCGAGCACGAGGCGCGCGTTCAGAGGGAGCTGCCCGAGGACGGCCGCGCACGCCCCCATTCCCGAGGCGAACGCCACCGCATCGCCGCCCTCGAGGCCGCCGACCACCGCTTCGAAGGCCTCCCAGCCCTCGGTGCCCTCTTCGCGGCTGTAGCCCCGGTCCGTGCCATGGAGGAAGTTCGATGCCGGCATCATCGGGACGTTGAGCGGAGCGCCCGGGCGATCCTCCGGCCGGCCGCCGATGATCGCCCAGGTCTCGGGTGTGACCTCGTCACTGCGCATGGGTCCACCCATGATCGCGAAATGACGGCCCGGCCTCAGTCCTCCTGCGCGGCGCGGCGCGCCAACTCGGCCTCGCTCGGCGTCTCGGCGGCGAACGAGCCGCTCTTGATCCCGGCACCTGGGCGGTAGGTCGCGATGACCACGCCGGTGGAGGAGACCTGGGAACTGGTGAGCTCGAGGCCGTCAGGCAGCGTGCCGCCGTCGAACAGGCGCTTTCCCCTGCCGAGCACGACCGGGAAGGTCCAGATGCGGAATTCGTCGACGAGCCCGTGCTCGAGCAGCGTCTGGATCAGGTTCGCGCTGCCGTGCACCTGCAGCTCGGGTCCATCCTCCTCCTTGAGTGCCCGGATGCCGCCGGGCACGTCGCCGTCGATCAGCTTCGAGTTCTCCCAGTCGAGGTGGGTCAGCGTGGTCGAGGCCACGTGCTTGGTCGCGCTGTTCAGCGGCTGGGCTCCGAATTCGTCGTCGGCGTTCGGCCAGTGAGCCGCGAAGATCTCGTAGGTCTTGCGACCCAGGACGAGGTCGAAGGGCTTCGACATCGTCTCGCCCATGGCGCTCTCCATCTGGTCGTCCCAGTAGCCGAACGACCAGCCGCCGTGCTCGAAGCCGCCGCTGGGATCCTCCTCCGGGCCGCCCGGCGCCTGCATCACGCCGTCGAGGGTCATGAAGGTGTTCACGATCAGCTCTCGCATGTGGGCTTCCTTTCGTTGCGGGTCGGTCTAGTGACCGGCGCCGGCTCGGAAAGTAATCGGGCTTCCGGAGCGGCTAGCCCTCGTCGTTGATGGCGAAGCCGGCCCCGGGGGCGGCGGGGAACGTCTGCGTCGCCGGGGAGGTCGGCGGGGCACGTGGTCGGGAGCGTCGTCACGACCTCGCTCGCGGCCTGGTTCACTCCCGGTGAGAGGTCGCGAATGTGATGGAAAGTTTCGCGTCTCGGTCAGGTGCCGACGTAGGCCGCGAGGTGCTCGCCGGTGAGGGTGGAACGGGCGGCGACGAGGTCGGCGGGCGTGCCCTCGAAGACGATCCGGCCCCCGTCGTGACCGGCACCGGGGCCGAGGTCGATGATCCAGTCGGCGTGCGCCATGACCGCCTGGTGGTGCTCGATCACGATGACCGACTTGCCGGAGTCGACGAGCCGGTCGAGCAGGCCGAGCAGCTGCTCGACGTCGGCGAGGTGGAGGCCGGTGGTCGGCTCGTCTAGGAGATAGACGCCGCCCTTCTCGCCCATGTGGGTGGCCAGCTTCAGCCGCTGCCGCTCGCCGCCGGACAGCGTGGTGAGCGGCTGGCCGAGGCTGAGGTAGCCGAGCCCGACGTCGGCGAGCCGCTCGAGGATCTTGTGCGCGGGCGGCGTGCCCGAGTCGCCGGAGCCGAAGAACTCCTCGGCCTCGGCCACCGGCATCGCGAGCACTTCGCTGATGTCCTTCCCGCCGAACTCGTACTCCAGGACCTCCGCCTGGAACCGCTTCCCCTCGCACTCCTCGCAGGTCGTGGCGACGCCGGCCATCATCGCCAGGTCGGTGTAGATCACGCCGGCGCCGTTGCAGGTGGGGCAGGCGCCCTCGGAGTTGGCGCTGAACAGCGCCGGCTTCACGCCGTTGGCCTTCGCGAACGCCTTGCGGATCGGGTCGAGGAGCTTGGTGTACGTCGCCGGGTTGCTCCGCCGCGAGCCCTTGATCGCGGCCTGGTCGACGGACACCACCCCGTCCCCGCCCGAGACCGAGCCCTGGATGAGGGAGCTCTTTCCCGACCCGGCCACCCCGGTGACCACCACCAGCACGCCGAGCGGGATGTCCACGTCGACGTCCTGCAGGTTGTGGGTGCCGGCGCCGCGCACCTCGAACACGCCCGACGCGGTCCGCACCGACGGCTTCGTCGAGACCCGGTCGTCCAGGTGCCGCCCGGTCAGCGTGCCGCCGGCCCGCAGGCCGTCGACCTTGCCCTCGAACACCACCTCCCCGCCGGCGGTGCCCGCGCCGGGACCGAGATCGACGATGTGGTCGGCGATCGCCATCGTCTCCGGCTCGTGCTCCACCACCAGCACCGTGTTGCCCTTGTCCCGCAGCTGCAGCAGGAGGTCGTTCATCCGCTGGACGTCGTGCGGGTGCAGCCCGATCGTCGGCTCGTCGAAGACATAGGTCACGTCGGTGAGCGACGAGCCGAGGTGGCGGATCATCTTGGTGCGCTGCGCCTCGCCGCCGGAGAGCGTGCCCGACGGGCGGTCGAGTGAGAGGTAGCCGAGCCCGATCTCGTCGAACGAGTCGAGCGTGTGCCGCAGCTTCTCCGTCAGCGGTGCCACGGACGGCTCGTCCAGGCCCCCCACCCACTCGCCGAGGTCGCTGATCTGCATCGCGCAGGCGTCGGCGATGTTGATCCCGTCGATCTTGGACGACCGGGCGCCCTCGCTGAGCCGCGTGCCGTCGCACTCGGGGCAGGTCGTGAACGTCACCGCCCGCTCCACGAAGGCCCGGATGTGCGGCTGCAGCGCGTCCACGTCCTTCGACAGGAACGACTTCTGGATCTGCGGGATCAGGCCCGCGTAGGTCAGGTTGATCCCGTCGACCTTGATCTTGGTCGACTCCTTGTGGAGCAGGTCGTGGAGCTCTCGCTTGTTGAACTTGCGGATCGGCTTGTCCGTGTCGAAGAAGCCGCAACCACGGAAGATGCGCCCGTACCAGCCGTCCATGCTGTAGCCGGGAATCGTGAGCGCGCCCTCGTTGAGGGACTTGCTGTCGTCGTAGAGCTGGGACAGGTCGAAGTCGGTCACCGAGCCCCGGCCCTCGCAGCGCGGGCACATCCCGCCGGTACGGGAGTAGGTCGCCTTCTCGGTCTTGGTCTTGCCACCGCGTTCGACCGTGATCCCACCGCTCGCCCGGACCGAGGGGACGTTGAACGCGAACGCGCTGGGCGAGCCGATGTGCGGCTGCCCGAGCCGGCTGAAGAGGATGCGCAGCATGGCGTTGGCGTCGGTGGCCGTGCCGACGGTCGAGCGGGCGTCGGCGCCGATCCGCTCCTGGTCGACGATGATCGCCGTCGTCAGCCCGTCGAGCACGTCGACCTCGGGCCGGGCCAGCGCCGGCATGAAGCCCTGAACGAAGGCGCTGTAGGTCTCGTTGATCATCCGCTGCGACTCCGCGGCGATCGTGCTGAACACGAGTGAGCTCTTGCCCGAGCCGGAGACGCCCGTGAACACCGTCAGCCGCCGCTTCGGGATCTCGATGCTGACGTCCTTGAGGTTGTTCACGCGCGCGCCGTGCACGCGGATCAGATCGTGGGTGTCGGCAACGGGCATCTCGTTCATGTCGCGGGAAGCCTAGATGTGGCGCGGCGGCAGCGATGAGTCCGCGTTGCCCCGTTTGTCTCATGGGTAGAGGGACTCATACGGAGCTCCCGTGACCGAAGGAGAAACCGAAATGGGAAAGCTGATCGCGACAACGCAGGCCACGATCGATGGCGTCATAGACCCGGTCGGCGAGTGGGTGCAGGAGGGCGGAGACCACGCCGAGTACTCGTTCGAGCGTCAGGCGAGATCCAGCGGACTGGTGCTGGGCCGCACGACCTACGAGGGGTTGGCGGGATATTGGCCGAGCCAGTCGGGCAAATGGGCGGACATGGTCAACGCGGTGCCGAAGTACGTCGGGTCCAACACCCTGTCCGGCGATCTCGAGTGGAACGCGACCCTGCTCGAGGGAGACCTCGAGGACTCGATCCCGAAGCTGAAGGACGAGGTCGACGGTGACCTGTTCATGCACGGGAGCGGCGAGTTCGCGTATGCCCTCGCCGAGAAGGGCCTGATCGACGAGTACGAGGTCTACCTGAACCCGCTCGTCTGGGGCAAGGGAAACGTCCACGTGCTCGGCGACCGGGGAACCGTCCGGATGGAGCTCGACGACGTGAAGCGGTTCGACTCCGGAGTGGTCCTCCTCACATACCGCCCGGCGTCCTGACCGCGGCTCAGGACGCCGCATCCACCGTGCGGAGCGCCTCGGCGCGGTCGAGGAAGACTTCACAGCGCGTCAGATAGCCGTCGGCGATGTCCCAGATGTGCGCCGTCTCGCGATCGACGCGGACACCGCTCAGGTGGCCCTGGGCGCTTACGCACACGAGGACCAGCACCTGGTCGCCGGCGACGAGGAAGTGCTCGGCCATCAGGTGCCACTCCTCCCAGATCTCCTGGGTGGCGGCGATCCAGCGCTTCAGGCCGGCCCGGCCGCGGAATGTCTGTGCGCCCTCCGGATAGCTGGGCGGCGGGAGCAGCTCGAACGACTCGTCGAACCACTCGCCATACGCGTCGTCGAAGTCGTGGCGGCGATGCTCCTGGATGTCCTCGATGAACCCGTAGGCGTCGCGCACGAGCTCGATCTGGACGGCCTCGCGGTCTCGCGGGGTCGCGGGTTTGTCGGCTCTGATCACCATGCGACCGTTCAGTATTCCCAGCGGGGCCTCGACGCCATATACGGCTGCCAGGCGAACGAGAGGTGTGGCCACCCGTACGGGGGCGGTCGGCGTCGGCGCTCGCTACGCCATGCTGATCTCCACGTCGTCGGCCACGTTGCCGAGCAGCGTGTAGTCGCACCGGGTCTCCTGCAACAGGGACCCGGGCACGAACTCGTTCACCGGCCCGTGGGCCACCAGGCGGGCGATGAAGCGCTGCCACGAGACGCCGCCCCCGAGGTCGCCGTCGAGCCAGAACGAGCGGTGGCGGGCGCCGAGCACCTCGCGCGGCCCGATTGTCGCCGCCTTCGGGGGCACCCACGACCAGTCGCCGCCGAACGAGTGCAGCGCGTTCTGCATGACGGTCATCGGATGTAGATCGACGATCCGGGCGCCCGCCTGCTTGTAGGCGTCGATGTCGCCATCGAACTCGTGTCCGAGTTGCGGCTCCCAGAAGGCGATGTGCCCGCTCCACCCGATTCCGCCGTAACAGACGTCGGCGCCGCCGCGATCGTCGATCCGCCTGGAGTAGTCGCCGATCGTGTCGTGGCTGGGGAAGTGGATCTGCGACTCCGGCGGACGCAGCTCGGCGTCGATGCGCCCGAAGAAGTGCTCCTGCATCGCCCGCGCGAACGATCCCGCCCACGTGGCCGGTGCCGTCCGCCCGTCCTGGTCGGCGTACTCGTCCATGCTGAACGTGTGCACGTGCCCCAGCGAGAGCCGCTCTTCGTTGATGCTGCGGGCCGCGAGGGCGTACTGCGGCATGGGCCCGACGGGGAGGATCAGCGTGAGCTCGCGACCCTCGTCGCGAGCTGTCCGTATGCGGCCGACGAGGTCGTCGGCGAACGCCGAGTAGAAGGCGTCCGGTTCCTCCTCGAGGCGGATTCGGAAGTCCCGGTTCGGGTGGTCGGCGATGCGTTCACGCGGAATCGCGCGGACGCGCGCGCACGCCTCGGCGTCACGGAAGCTGATGAACGGGGCGAGCGTCGTCAGCGGCTAGCGATTCTCCGGGCAGTAGCGCTCATAGGCGCCGAC
This sequence comes from uncultured Thermoleophilaceae bacterium, assembly GCA_963803245.1. Taxonomy (GTDB): domain Bacteria; phylum Actinomycetota; class Thermoleophilia; order Solirubrobacterales; family Thermoleophilaceae; genus JACVRW01. Next base: position 31,156 of record CAWDLI010000004.1, read on the forward strand.
GCACACGTCGTCCCACGACGCGAAGTCGTCGGCGATGACCGTGTCGCCGATGTTGTCCTTGCGGATCGTCACCGGCTTGAGCAGGATCGTGGGCACCTTCCGCGTCTCGTTGTCGACCTTGGCGTTGAGACCGGTGGGATCCTCGCCGCGAGCCAGCTGAACCGCCAGCTTGGAGGCCTTCGTCGCCTGGTCCTTGATCGAGAAGTACACCGTGAAGGTCTGCTCGCCGGCCAGGATGTGCTGGAGCGCCTCGGTCGTGGCGTCCAGGCCGCTCGTCGGGATGGCCGGGAGCTTGCGGGACTTGCGCGCCGCGATCGTCGCGTTCGCGAGCGTGTCGTTGGCCGCCAGCGTGCCGTCGAAGTCCTCGGACGCCTGCAGCATCTGCTCGTAGATCGTCAGCGCCTTCTGGCCGTCCCAGTTCGGCACGGCCTGCTCGGCCTCGACCTCGATGTTCTCGCCCTTGCTCTTGAGGACTTCTGTGTTGCCCTTCTTGAGATCGGTGGCGAACGAGTCCGTGGGCGCCCCGTAGAGAATGGCGATCCGCGGGGCCTCCTCGCCCTTGAGGTCCTCGATCAGCCCCTCGGCCTGCAGCCGCCCGGCCGCGGTCGCATCGCCTGAGACGTAGTAGTCGGCGTCGCCGCCCACGGTCAGGCGGTCGTAGTCGATCATCGTCACGTCCTGCGACTTGGCGTCGTCGATGATCGCCGCGCCGCTACCCGGATCGAGGTTCACGAGCAGGATGACCTTCGCCCCCTCCGTGATCGCCTGCTCCGCCTGGCTGCGCTGGGTGGAGGGGTCGCCCTCGGCGTTGTTGATGATGTAGTCGTCGCTCGAGAGGCCGGCGGCCTTGAACCCCTGCTCGAAGAAGCGCCGGTCCGCCGTCTCCCAGCGGTCCGAGGACTTCGAATCGGGGAGAAGGACGGCGATCTTGCCGCTCAGCTCGCCGCCGGACGCGCCTCCATCGCCGCCGTCGCCGGAGTCGTCGTCGTCTCCGCACGCCCCCATCGCGAGCGCCACCAGGACCGCCGCGATCGGCACAGTCAGTCGCCTCGTGCTCATCCCTCGATCCTCCTCTGTCGACCGCGGACGGTTGGGATGTTCCTACCCGGCCGGCGCGGTCAACACACCCTGCGCCGCGTTAGCGCCCTTGCCGCGACTCCATCAGGGTCAGCAGCTTCCTCGTGGTCCTCCAGTTGCGGATGGTCATGTTCTTGTACTCGGGCAGCGAGGCCACCTTGTTGAGCCGGCTGCTCGTGGCCTTCGCAGCGAGCCGCGAGAAGTAGAGGACCCCCCTCCCCGGCCAGGCGCGGTCGACGCCCTCGCGGATCTCGATTACGCCGAGCGCCTTCTTGACCGTCAGCGGCTTCCGAACGAAGACCACGTCCCACAGGTGGGAATCTCGACCAGCTCGGTGCCGAGGCTCCGAGTCAGGTCCGACTCGATCCGGGACGCCAGCGCCTCGCGCCTCTGCCTCGGGGCCCCGAACAGGACGTTCCCGCTCGCGATGTAGGTCTCCACGTCGGCGAACCCCATCGACTCGAAGGCCGCGCGAAGGTCGGCCATCTTCACGAGGTTCTTGCCCCCGACGTTGATCCCGCGTAACAGGGCGAGGTACTGGACGGCCATCAACGGCCGGTGTCTATCACGGCTTCAGAGACTGCGTCCGCGCAGGACGAGCGCCCAGGCAAGGCAGCCGAAGGCCGCCGTCGTTGCCACCGTCCGGACGATGTTCCACGCGACCCAGGGGGTCACGAAATCGTCGCGCACAGTGGCGAGATCCTCGATGCGGGCAGGGTCACCCGCCTCCTTCAGCTCTTCGTTGAGCGGGAAGTGGAACGCGAAGGTGACGACAAGCATCACCGTGTAGAGGGCGAGGCCGGCGACGATCCAGCGTGCGGTCTCGGCCGAGCCGGAGCGACGCGCCTGAACGAGGGCGACCGCGGCGAGCGCCGGCGCACCGAGCGAGGTCAGGAAGAAGGCCGGATTCTCGATCTTGGCGATCATCTGCTGCATCGCATCGACGAGGGTGCGGTCGTCGGCCGCGGTCAGGGCCGGCATGACGGCGATGTCGAAGGCGTAGAAGAGCCCCGCCAGCAGGCCCATGGCGATCACGGCCCCGCCCAGCACGAGGTCTGGCGAGCGCCGGTTCATGCGCGGACCTCCAGCGGCCGCGGCGCCGAGCGCGCGGAGCCGCGGCGCCTCGCGAGCCAGGCCAGCGGCGCGAGGACGATGCGCTGCAGCCAGCGGGGCGGGAACGCTCCCTGTACCTCGTCCTCGAACTCCTGGGTGAACAGGGCGAGCTCGAGCGGCCTCGGGATGCCGCCCAGCATCGTGCGGCCCTCCTCGGCGAGGCCGACGGCGGTTTCGAAGAGCCGTTCCATCTCCAGCGCCGGGCGCACCTCGACGCGGACGAGCGCTTCACCGTCACCGACGTTCGCGAAGTCGTGCTTCTGGCCAGGGGGGACGACGACCACCTCACCGGGCCCCGCGACGACCCGCTTGAGTCCCATCCTGAATCGCATCGTTCCCTCGACGACCTCGAAGCGCTCCTCCTGCTTCGGGTGGATGTGCTGGCCGCCCGGGACCCGCCGGTTCGCGGGAAGCTCGAGGTCGATCGCCAGCAGCTCGCCGCCGGTGTCCGCCGATGTCTCGCGGAACGTGATCCGCTCTCCGCTGGCCGGATTCTCGAGTGTCTGTCCTCTGTGCGCCATGGTCGCTCCGATCTGGTTGAACATGCAACGCGTCCAGCTTTCCGCATTGCAATCGGACGGTCTATGACCAAAGCGCGTTGATGCATGCTCAATCGTCCACCCCCCTGGACGAGCCGGGTCAGGGCGTGCATACTCGGCCCCCCATGGAAGTTCCGGACCCCTTCCCCCCGTCGGATCCCCTCGGGGAGGCGCTGCAGTTCCTGCGGATGAACGGCGCCTACTACTGCCGCTCCGAGCTCACGGCACCGTGGGGACTGACGCTGCCGCCGATGCCGGGGTATCTCTGGTTTCACGTAGTCACCTCGGGCCGGATGTGGCTCGAGACCGGAGCGGACGAGCACGGCTGGATCCAGCTCGGAGACCTCGCGCTCGTGCCGCACGGGGAGGGCCACGTCCTGCGAAGCGAACCGGGAGCTGCCGCGCCCGGCATTCTCGACCTCGAGCGTGAGGCCGTAAGCGATCGCTACGAGATCCTTCGCCACGGCGAGGGCGGCGCACCTACCAGCCTCATCTGCGGGGCCGTGCGCTTCGAGCACCCGGCCGCCGGCAACCTCATCGAGATCCTCCCGCCGACGATCCACATCGAGGCGTCCAGCTCGCCCAGGCTGGAATGGATGCAGAGCATGCTGCGGCTGATGGCCTCCGAGGCCGGCGAGCTCCGGCCCGGTGGCGAGGCCGTGATCACGCGCATCGGGGACATCCTCGTGATCCAGGCGATCCGGGCCTGGATCGAGAGCGATCCGGCCGCGCAGAGGGGCTGGCTGGGAGCCCTCCAGCACCCACAGATCGGCCGCGCCATCTCACACATTCATCGCGACCCCGCTCGGAACTGGACCGTCGCCTCCCTGGCCCACGAGCTGGCGATGTCGCGCTCGGCGTTCTCCGCCCGCTTCACCGAGCTCGTCGGGGAGCCGGTGATGAGCTACGTCGCCCGCTGGCGCATGCAGGTCGCGGTGGCCGCGCTGAAGGACGAGGGCGCAACGGTCGGCCAGCTCGCCGACCGGCTCGGCTACCGGTCCGAGGCCGCGTTCAGCCGCGCCTTCAAGCGTGTCACCGGCGTCTCGCCGGGGGCGGTCAGGAGAAGCGCCGGCGAGCAGGACCGAGCGCTGGTCGCCGCCGCCGCGGGCTGAGCCTCTAGTGGGCGTGTGGTGCCCCCCGTGAGCGGGTAGCGGGGTCGGCGTGGACCCCTCCGACGCTGGCGCGCGACCGTGACGACGGCTGCAGCCGTTCCACCGACCCGCGGTGAGCTGGAGGGCGACGAGGCCTTCGAGACTCTGAGAAGGGCGGGTCGCCGGCGGTTGTTCGCCGACTCGGTGACGCGCTTTCGCGCCGCCGACGGTTTCAGCCATTCGCGTGCGCTTGCCTTCCAAATCACGCTGACCCTGCTGCCGGCGCTGATCGCCGTGGTGGGGCTTGCCGCCGCGCTGGACCAAGACGACTTTCGGCTCGTCGTCCAGGACACCGTGCAGACCCTCGCGCCGGGCGCCGCGGGGGAAATTCTCACGGACGCGCTGCGGCAAGGCTCCGCCAGCGCTCGACGCGAGTCCGGAGAGACCGCGCTGGTAGCCGGCGCAATTGCCGCTGCGGTCGCAGGGACCACGGCCATGGCCCAGGTGGAGCGCGGCGCGAACCGCATCTACGGCGTGGAGCGCGACCGGCCGTTCGCGCAGAAGTACCTCACGGCGCTGCTGCTGGCCATGTCCGCCGGGCTGCTCGCACTCCTCTCCCTGACCCTTCTCATGGGTGGGGCTGCAATCCGGGACTCGGTGGACTGGAGCGAGGGCCTCGACGCCGTCTGGCACGTCGCCCGCTGGCCTCTGGGGCTGGCGTTCGCCGTGGCCTCCGTGTCCCTGCTGTTCGAGCACTCACCTCGACGGCGCCAGCCCGAAGCGTCCTGGCTTGCCTTCGGCGCGGCGTTGGCGGTCGTCCTGTGGCTCGCTTTCATGGCCATGCTTGCCGTCTACATCGACGCCACCGACTCCTTCGGCGCGACCTACGGCCCGCTCGCCGGCACGATCGGCGTGCTGCTGTGGGCATTTCTCACCTCGGTGGCGCTGTTCCTTGGCCTCGCCTTCGCCGCACAACTCGAGGCGGTGCGAGCCGGGGTGCCTACGCCGCGCCGGGATCAGGTCGTTTCGGACTCCGAATAGCGCGGCTCACTGACTCTCGCGGCGCGCCTCGGCGAGGAGCTCTGGTCCCTCGTCGATGCTTCGAACAGCGCGGGCTAGGCGGCCTCCCACAACCGCTGACCGCGCGGGAGGAACGGGGGCGGATCGTGCGGACGCACGAGCCGGCAGTTCATATGACGCTGATGAGGGCGGCGACACATCGGCCGGAACGAGCACAACCGTCGCGTCGAGCCTCAAGAGCCTGAGCCCGAGCAGGCGAGCCAGGACGGACGCCTCGACGACGACTCCCTGGGACCGACGCCTCCGGTTAGTGAGCGCCGAGGGTTCGACCGGAAGGGTCGCGTGCACGGCCCGGTGGGCGCGCCCGAGCTGAACATCGAGGGCGCATCGGCCCTCGGCGGCCGTCTGTGGCTGTTCCACCGCGGCAATACCGACCAGGGTCTCAACATCGTTGCCGAGATTCCGCTCGACGATTTCATCGCCGGGATCCAGGAGAACGGCCGGATCGAGTGCGGGGCGCAGGTGAATACCCGCGCTTACGAGCTCGGTGACCTGGACGGGGTGCCACTCACCTTCAGTGACGCCACGCCGCTCGCGGATGAGCTCGTGGTCTTCACGGCCTCGGCCGAGCCCGGCTCCGATCCGCACAGGACCGACGGCGCGATTCGCGGCTCGGTCGTGGGCACGATCGACGGCGGGGGCCATGTCCAGCGCCTGCGCACGATCGACAGAAGGTGGAAGGTCGAGGGCGTGTACGCCTCGGTGGACGCGCGCGTCATCGACTTCCTCTTCGTCTGCGACCAGGACGATCCGGACGTCCCCTCGCCGCTCCTGTCCGCCGCGATGCCCGTGGAGTCGCATTTCGAAGCCGCTTGACGCGATCGCAGAGCCGGTAGCGGAGCGCGCCGCCTGGGTGTGCGTGGTGGGAGCCGGGTATGGGGGGCCAAGCGAAACAACCGGAAGGGAGAACAGCGTGGCCACGGCGACAAGTTTGGGTCAGGCGGGCCTGCAGGGGTGGCGGGCAAAGGTGGCGGACGGGATCGCGGATCCTGTCGCGAAGCGCGCGCCGCTGGAAGCGGAGCAGGTTCGTGCCTTGGTCGGGGCCGCCTTCTTCGTGCTTGCGGTGACGTACATATTCAAGACGCTCACGGCGGCGACGCGCGAAGCGCGGGAAGGCTGAGCCGGTGGCCCACGGGAGGTCATGACTCGGTGGCGGCGGCTCCAGCGGGGGAGCAGACTCTCGATCGTCGCGCGGTGAGGGTGATCACGTGGAACGTGGCTCGCCGCTCGTCCCGCCTGGTTGAGCAGGCCGCCGCTCTAGCCAGTCGGGAGCCTGACGTGGTTGCTCTTCAGGAAGTCACCGACACGACGCTCCCGCTCTGGCGGGCCGTGCTGGACCGCATCGGGCTGCCCCACGTCCGAGCCTCTCTGGAGACGGCCGATCCTTCCCGCGTGCCGGCTTCGAGACGCCGCACCGGAGTGCTGGTGGGGTCGGGTGGCGCGCTTCGGGATCCGCCGGCGACGCTGCCGGTCCCCTGGGCCGAGACCGCGGTAGCCGCGGTGGCCGCGACCGCCATCGGGCCTGTCGAGATCCACTGCCTCCACGTGCCCAACGCCGCGAACGGCCAGGTGAAGGCGGACACGCTCCGCGCCGTGCGCGAGGGCTTGAGCGTCGCACCGCCGGTGGCGCGCGTGGTGTGCGGCGACCTCAACACACCACGCCGCGAGCTCGAGAGTGGCGAGGTGGTGTCGTTCGCCAGAGACTCGCGCGGCCGCCTGCGGCCCGAGCGCGGAAGCGAGTGGGACGACGCCGAGCTCGGGGTCGTCCCCGGTCTCCGGGAACTCGGCTACCAGGACGCCTATCGCTCACTGCACGGCTACGCATCCCGGGAGCCGAGCTGGACGTGGCAGCGAATCTCAGGTCATGCCGGGGGCTGGCGCCTCGACCACCTGTTCACCTCGGCGGAGCTGGAGCCGGCGGCCTGTGCCTACCACCACACCTGGCGCGATGAGGGGTTGAGCGACCACTCGGCCCTGGAGGCCGACGTGGTCCACGGCAAGGTGGAGCCGTAAACGTCCTCGCCGATCTCACACGGCGGACGGCCGGCGCGTCCTACTGACACATGACCAAGATCGCTCTCATCACCGGCGCGAACAGGGGCCTCGGCCTCGAGACCGCCCGTCAGCTGGGCCGGACAGGCGTCACCACGATCATCGCGGGGCGCGATCGGGCCAAGGCGGAGCGGGCGGCGACCGAGCTGCGCCGCGAAGGCCTCGACGCCGGATCGGTGCAGCTCGACGTCACCTCGCCCGCCAGCGTCCAGGCCGCCGCCCAGCACGTGCAGCGGGAGCACGGACGCCTGGACATCCTGATCAACAACGCGGGCATCCTCCCCGAGGCCACAGCGGAGAGAAACGGGCCTCTGAACAAGGAGATGTTCAAGAAGACCTACGCGACGAACGTGTTCGGCGTCGTCTCGGTCATCGAAGAGTTCCTGCCGCTGCTGCGCGAGTCGGACGCCGGGCGCATCGTCAACGTCTCGAGCACGATGGGCTCGCTCACCGAGCAGAGCGATCCGGCCTCGCCCTGGTACGAGGTCATCGTCCCCGCGTACATCTCGTCGAAGTCGGCGCTCAACGCGGTCACCGTCGAACTGGCCAAGCTGCTCAGGGACACGCCGATCAAGGTCAACTCGATCTGCCCCGGCTGGGTGAAGACCGACCTCGGCGGGCCCGACAACCGCGCCGCCGCCCCCATGACCACCGAGCAAGCGGCGCCGATCATCGTCGAGATGGCCTCGATCGCCACCGACGGACCGAGCGGCCGGTTCGTCGATCGCGACGGCAGCGTCGCCTGGTGACAGCCGCGCTATTCGCGCAATCCACCGAGTTCCGCGAGCCGCGCTGCGCTTCTTGCGTCCATGGGCACGAAGGTCTCGATCGCGAGGTTTGCCGCCGTCACCTCCAGCGGTGCCCCGAGGGTGGCGATCACGGTGAAGAGGCTGACCTCGCCGAGCGGCGTACGCAGATCCAGTGAGACCACCGGCTGGGTCGCGTGGCCGTCCGGCGGATCATCCGGCAGGTAGGACTCGACCTCCTCGATGAGCTCGGCGAGGGCGGGATCGGCGTCGTCGCGGCTCCTCCGCTTCAGCCGGTGAATCAGCGGCGCGTTGCACGCGGCGGTCATCGACGAGATCCGCGGGAGGCCGCCCGGGTGAACGCCGAGGCGGAGCATGTTGATCGGTGGCTCGAGGAGCCCTGGGTCGACGCCGTCCCAGAGGAGCGACGCCGCGCGATTCGCCTCGATCAGGTTCCAGAGCCCATCGACGATCAATGCCGGGTTCGGCTCGTACGCCTCCAACAGCCTGCTCAGCGACTCCCGCAGGGGCTGCATCACCTCGCCGTCGTAGGGCTGCTCCAGATAGGGAGGAGCGAAGCCCCCTGCGAGCAGTAGGCGGTTGCGCTCGGCGATCGGCAAGTCGAGGTGCTGGGCCAGGTGGACGAGGAGCTGGCGACTCGGGCTGGAGCGGCCGGTCTCGACGAAGCTCAGGTGCTTGGTCGAGACGTTCGCGTCCAGGGACAGCTCGAGCTGGCTGAGGCGGCGTTGCGTGCGCCAGAAGCGGATCAGCTCGCCCGCGGTCCGGGGCTCCTGCTCAGTCTGAACGACCACCCGATTGAAGGTATCGGGGTGTCCGCTCCGGTTCCATTACCCGAGAGGTAATCGACGCGCGGCCCTACCTCCGGGACCGTTGAAGCGAAGCAAGCGACGACAACGGAGGTAACCGATGACCGATACACAGGCTTTCGCCGAGAACTACCTCTCGCTCTGGAACGAGCCCGATGCCGACCGGCGCCGGCGGATGATCGCCGAGCTCTGGACGGAGGACGGGAGGCACATCCTCCAGCCGCCGCAGGAGATCCGAGAGGTCGCGGCGCGACCCGGGCTCGCCATGACGGCGAGTCTCGAGGCACGGGGATACGAGGAGATAGAGGCTCGCGCGGCGAGCGCGTACGAGCACTGGGTCGGCTCCGAAGGGCTCAGCTTCCAGGGGCGCGACGACGCCGAGCGACTCGGCGACGTCGTCAAGTTCCACTGGGAGGCCGTCGGCGAGGACGGCCAGGCGTTGGCTGTCGGGCTCGTCTTCCTCGTCCTCACCGCGGACGGCCGGATCGAGCGCGACTACACGTTCGTCGTCGCGTAGGCCATGGTCCCGGCCGGGCCAACCTCTCTGAGCGCTGGGAGTCGCAGGCGGCCGTCAAAGCCTTCCGCAGACGGGCCCACCGCAGCAAGCAAGGAGCGGCAATCATCTCGGGGCTCGGTGGCCGAGTACCTCGGTCGACCGAACTCCCAGGCTCCTAGGTGGCCGCCGTCCCGTCGTCCACGGGAGTACGGCGCCGGTCATTCAGGCGCGAAGCGAAGCTGGCGTTGGAGCGGATGTCGACCTGTGGGACGATCGTCGTCGCAGCGCGGAGACTGGGCGCTGCTTTCCGGAAGGAGTCGCCACGCCGTCAGATCGTCCGGACTTCTCGAGCATGGCAGACGACTACGCGCAGCACGCCCTCTCGCAGCGCGCAGCGTTCGAGGCGACCCACCCGGCCGTGTTGGCCGCCGCGCGGCAGTTTTCGGAGGAGCCGGTGCTCCGCGTGGTCGATCTCGGCGCCGCCGATGGGGTCAACTCTCACGGCCTCATCCGTGCTATCGCCGAAGAGCGCGCCGGCCGGCCGCTGATCTACGCGCTCGTCGATCTCCCCACCAACGCGTGGGGGGTCGCTGCAGACCACCTACGGCACGCGTTCGGTGATCGAGTGGACGGAACCGGGTTCGTCGTCATCCCTGCGCCGGGCGAAGCCGGCCGGGCGGTCTCAGACGTCGGTACCGGGGCCCACTACGCCTCGGCGGAGGCCCACGGCGAGGCCTGCCGCCGCGCGGTCGAGCACGGCCCGCCCCCGGCCACGGTGATCAGCCTGACGGGCATTCCCCTCCAGCAGGCGCCCTGCCTGCCGTCGGGCAGCGTGCACGTAGCAGTCACGGGGACGGCGATGCACTGGGTCGCCGACGCGGGCGGCCTGGCCTCGACAGGGTCCGTCTTTCCGGGGTACCGCGACCACACCGACGGAGCCGAACGGCAAGCCTGGCGCGTGGCCGCGGCGCGCCAGTGGCAGCAGCTGCTCGAGATGCGCGGCATGGAGCTCGCGCCGGGCGGCCGGTTCATCGCTGCGCTCCCGGCCTCCCCCGCTCCTTGCCCGGAACGGACGGGGCTCTACGCCGAGATCATCGGCGACATGAACCGGCTGCTCGCCGACTGGTGCCGCGCGGAGCGCATCGCCGCGGCCACCGTCGCCGCGGTCGTCGTTCCGGTGTGGATGCGGACACTCGATGAGATCCGCCGCCCCTTCGAGGCGAGCGGAGGGCGCATCGCCGGCCTCGAGCTCGAGCGCGCCGAGCTCTTCCGCCTCGACAACCCCTACTGGGACGACGATCCCGCCGTGTTCGCGCGGGCCTATGTGCGGAGCGTGACCGCGTGGGGCACGCCGCTCTTCCTCCGCGCCTTCGCGCGCGAGGGCAAGGACCGCGCCCCCGGTCTCCTCGCCGACTTCCTCAGAGAGCTCGAGGACCGCGTCGCGGAAGCCCCCGACCGCTACCGCCGGGACTACATCGAGGCCCTCGTCATCTGCCGGAAGGTGGACAGCATCGAGTGCGACCCGGCGCGTCATGAATGGAGGTCTCTATGGGCCGAACCGATGGACACACGCGAGTACAGAGGGTGGCTCAACTCGCCGTCGCCGTTTCCTGAGTGAGACGAGCGTGCTAATTGACCACCCGGTAGCGAATGTGGATCGTGCCGGGAGCCTCGAGCACGCGCACCAGCTCGAGCTCCGGCTCTCCCGGCTCGAAGCCGTCGAGGAGCCGCTCCCCCGCGCCGAGGATCACCGGGGACACCTGAAGGTCGACCTCGTCGACCAGCCCGGCCTTGAGGGCCTGCTGGGCGCATGAGGCGCCGCCGGCGATGGAGATGTTCTGGCCTCCGGCGACCGCCTTCGCCTGCTCGTAGGCGGACTCGATCCCTTCGGTGACGAAGTGGAAGGTCGTGCCTCCCTCCATCTCGATCGGATCGTGGGCGTGGTGGGTGAGGACGTAGGTCGGAGCGTGGTATGGCGGATCGTCTCCCCACCAGCCCTTCCAGTCCGAGTCGCCCCATTCGCCGCGGATCGGGCCGAACATGTTCCGCCCCATGATGAAGGCGCCCATCCCGTCCATCATCTCCGACATCACCTGCTTGTTGACGGGGTGTCCGCCGCTCTCGGGCCCCTCATCGATGTGCCACCTGTGCAGCTCGATCCCGCCGACGCCGAGGGGATTGTCCTCGTCCTGGTTGGGTCCGGCGACGAAGCCGTCGGCGGACACTGACATCGAGAGATTCACTTTGTTGCCGGCCTGCGTGCTCATGCGGCACTCCTGTCAGGGTTGCGATCCGGTAGCTGAGGTGCGTCACCGCGGGAGTCTCGATTGTCCGGATTCTCCACCAACCGGCACTTTCGTTGCCCCGGTCCCGGTCTCCGGTCGCCGGCCTCTTGCACGCCTCACGCACAAATTGGGACCGGATCGGGACTTGAGAGATCTCGTCAGCTGTCCCTAGGAACGCGAAAGGGCCGCGATCGCGGCCCTTTCGTAGGTAGCGGGGGCCCGATTCGTCCCTCCGAGCGACGCTCCCATCGTCCAGCGCTATCGCTTGGCCGCTTAGGCGACTGCATCTCAGGCGCTTCGCGCAAGGAACCGGCGCGTCCAGGGGTTGCCCTTCGCTGCCGACTGCAGCGGGATCTCGCTTCACGAAAGCCTTCACGGGTCGGCGCTGCGGCTGAGCGGCAGACCGGCCACATACCCACGGTCAAGTTGTGCTCAAGGAACGCCGATCAATGTCCTATGCGTACTTCTGCCCGCCTCCTGGCTCTGCTGGGGGCTGTGTTTCTGCTGTGTCTTGCCGGCACCGCCGCGGCCAGGGACGACGACCGGCCCAGCGTGGTATCCGCCGCCGCGGTCGAGGTGACCTCGACCGGCGCGGTACTCCGCGGCAACGTCAATCCGAATGACGAGAAGGCTCTGTACCGCTTCGAGTACGGCACCAGCACTTCATATGGCGCGACGTCCCTGTGGAAGTCGCTCCCGGACTCGGAGGACTGGTTCTTGGTCAGCGAGGCGATCACCGGACTGGAGCCGGGGACGACTTACAACTACCGCGTGGTGGCCACGGACCCGAAGAAGGAGGCGAAGCACACAACCTACGGGCCCGACCGCTCTTTCACCACGCTCGCTGAGCCTGTCGCCGGTGAACAGCCGCCTTCGGCCCCGGATCCCGCTCCCGTGGGACCGGTCCCCCCGGTCGAGACGTCCGACGGTCCCCAGCTGGGCTCGAGCGTCGGTGCGGATATCCGTGGTGGCACGGTGAACATCCGCCAACCTGGCGCTGCTACTTCGGTGCCCCTCGCCGCTGGATCGGTGGTGCCGCTTGGCAGCGTTATCGATGCGACTCGGGGCAGTGTTGCGCTCACCTCCGTTCTGCCCTCGGGCGATACTCAGACCGGCCGTTTCGGCGGCGGTGCGTTCAAGGTGCGGCAGGGGCGAAGGGGCTACATCGATCTCTATCTGCGCGGCAAGCCGTGCCCCCGCAGCGGCAAGGACCGCGCGGCCAGGGGCTCTGTCACCGCCTTCGCATCGCGCCGCTCCGGCCGCCGGCTCTTCGGCCGCGACCGCGGCGGACGGTTCCGCACTCACGGACGGAATAGCCACGCCACGGTGCGCGGCACTCGCTGGATGGTGGAGGACCGCTGCAATGGCACGCTGACTCGCGTGAGCGAGGGCGCCGTGGTGGTGCGGGACTTCGCCAAGAAGAAGCGGGTGCTGGTCAAGGCGGGCCAGAGGTACCTGGCCCGCCCGCGCCACTAGAGGCTCCGGGCCGATGGGGCGCGTCCGCTCCGCGACCGCCGGCTTCGCCGCGCTCGCGACAATCGCCGCGGTGGCCTTCGCGGTCGCGGCGGCCGGCAACGCCACCGGCGTGCTGGACGGCCTCGAGCGTGAGACGCTCAAGCCTCGCTTCGACATCCGCGGCTCCGACCGCCCGGACGACGTGGTCGTCGTGGGGATCGACGCCAAGACGTTCGCCGACCTCGGTGACCAGTGGCCGTTCCCGCGCTCGCTACACGGCCGCGTGATCCGCCAACTCCACGCCGCGGGCGCTCGCGAGATCGTCTACGACGTCCAGTTCACCGAGCAGACCGAGCCACGGGAGGACCTCGCTCTGTTCCGCGCCCTCGGCGACGTGGGTGGCGCGGTGCTGGCCACGAGCGAAAGCGACGGCCGCGGTCACACCAACGTGCTCGGCGGCGACGACAATCTGCGCGAGGTGAACTCGCGCGCCGCCGCCTCCGACCTGACCAACGACGGCGGCGGCGCGGTCATCCGCTTCCCGCGCACGGTGAACCGGCTCGAGACGCTCGCCGTGGCCGCGGCGAAGCGTGTCGGTGCGCCGGCCCTTCCGGCCGAGCGTTTCGAAGCCGGCGGGGCGTGGATCGACTATCGGGGTCCCGCGGGGACCATCCCCTCCGTCTCCTTCTCCGACGTGCTCAACGGGCGCTTCGCCCCAGAATCGGTTCGCGGGCGCGTGGTGGTGGTCGGCGCCTCCGCCCCGACCCTCCGCGACGTGCACACCACCCCGATGGGCGGGGATAGGCTGATGGCGGGCGCCGAGGTCCAGGCCAATGCGATCTGGACCGCGATGCACGGTCTGCCATTACGTAGCGCCCCACCCGTGCTCGGGCTGATCCTGCTCGCATTGCTCGCGCTCGCACCACCGCTCGCCGGCACCCGCCTGCCCGGAGTGACGGTGGGCGCCCTCATGGCGGTGGCTGGAGCGGCCCTCCTGATCGGCGCCCAGCTGGCGTTCCAGGCGGGGCTGGTCCTCGACGTCGTAGCGCCGCTGGTAGCGCTCGTGGTGTCCGCGGTGGCGTCCATCGCCTGGAGCCAGCTCACCGAACACCGAGCCCGACTCCTCGTGGTGCACGACAACGAACTGCTCGAGACTCGCGTGCGTGAGCGCACCGAGGAGCTGAGACGCACCCAGCTGGAGCTCGTTCGCCGTCTCGGAGCCGCCGTCGAGTGGCGCGACGCCGACACCGGCCTGCATGTGGACCGCATCGGCAGGTTCTCCGAGCGGCTCGCACTCGCCGCCGGAATGAGCAAGACAGATGCAGAGCTCTTGCGCCAGGCCAGCGTGCTCCACGATGTTGGCAAGGTGGGCATCCCGGATCGCATCCTCAACAAGCCGGGCCCCCTGGACGCCCACGAGTGGGAAGTGATGAAAACGCACACCACGATCGGCGCCAGCATCCTCGAGGGGTCCGAATCGGATCTAATGCGCCTGGCGCGGACCGTCGCGCTGACCCACCACGAGAACTGGGATGGCAGCGGATACCCGGCCGGCCTGCGCGGGGAGGACATTCCTCTCGCCGGTCGCATCTGCGCGATCTGTGACGTGTTCGACGCCCTGCTCGCGCCACGCCCTTACAAGAACCCGTGGGGGATCGACGATGTCATCTCGGAGATCGCGAGCCTGCGCGGCACGAAGTTCGACCCGTCGCTCGTGGACGCGTTTCTACCGCTCGCACGGTCGATGCACGCAGAGGACTTCAAGGGCGGCCGCGACGTGCCCCAGGGCGCCAATCGCGTCGATCTCTACGCGGGCGCCGCCCGGTAGGTCCTGCGCATGGGCGCGGCCGGATACGAACCAGTGACCCCTCGCATGTGAACGGGGGCGACCGGCTGCACAGGCCATCCTCGACCCTACGGGCAACCGGGCGAGGTGGTTCCTGTTCGTAGGCGTCAACCGCTCACGGCGCGGGCGCGCCATCGGCTGACGGCTTGCTCCAGGTCACGTCCACGTGAGCTGTTGAGGCCTCGACCGCGTGAGCGGCTACCAGCGTCGCGTCCAGCGCGAGCATGATCAGCTCACGCAGCTGCTCCCGCGTGATCTCCCGGTGCGCCAGCCAGCGCACAACCGCTCCTTCCATGAAGTGCATGTGCGCATGCAGCGCCGCCAGCAGGACTTTCGAGCGCCGCGCGATCTCCGGGTCGGACGTGGTTGCCGCGACGCCGGCGACGAAGGCGTCGAGGTCGCGCTCGCGCGTCCGCTCGATCAGCGCAGCGACCTTGCGGTTGGTGACACCTCCCGTCAAGAGCGCGCGGAATCCGGCGGCATGCGCTTCCGCGAACGTGATGCTCGTCCCCCAAGGCCCGCCGGCAGGACGAACTCCCCCCGCACACGACGACGGTCAAGCTCGCCGGCTGCGGTCACGTCCCGTTCTGGGACGACCCCGAACAGGTCGCCCAGATGATCCTCGGGGCGACCTCCTACGCCCCCTCGCCAGAGGCGACGCCTGCTCCGGGCAGGTCCGCACCGTCTAGCTCGGGGAGAACCAGCTCCGCGGTCGGCGGTGCGCGGGCGCGAGGCGTCGTCAGCGAAGGCGGCACAGGGCCCGTCTCTTAGCGGCGAGAGACGTCGGTGCCTGGTCGATGCGGTGGCCAACGCCACTAGTGGCTTGGCTATGACCCGAAAGGCCTCAGGCCGTGGTGCCATGAAGCGTGGCCTCGAGCGACGCGGATCTGCTGATCTCGTGTCGGCCAGGGCCCTGCTGCTTGGCGGCGTACATTGCGATGCCCGCCCGCATGAGCAGGTCGCTCGCGCCATCGGATCCCCCGGCGGTCGCAATGCCTACGCTGGCTGAGATCGAGATGAAGCCGTCGCACAGCGCGAACGGCTGGTTGAGAGTGGCGATGATTCGCTCGGCGATACGAGCGGGATGATGGGTGTCGACGAGTCCCTCGCATAGGACGACGAACTCGTCGCCGCCCAGTCGCGCCACGGTGTCGCCCTCCCGGGCCGCCTCGCTATCAGGCGTGCTCGCTTCGATCAGCGCGTTCCACCGTGCGCGCCACCTCGACCCGCGAGGAGACGTTGAGCTTCCGGAACATGTTGCGCATGTGGGTTTCCACGGTCTTTACGCTGAGGAACAGCTGCGCGGCGATCTCGGCGTTGGTTTTGCGGTCGACGACGAGCCCCGCCACCTCGAGCTCGCGCTCCGTGAGCGTCTCGAGACCACGGCCGTCCGGCATGCCGGGTCGGGTCCGGCGATAGATGTGCTCGCCATGTTTTCGTAGCTCGCGCTCCGCGGCGTCGCGGTAGTGCGATGCGCCGCAAGCGTCGAGCTCGGCGGCCGCGAGCCGGAGCGCGATCACCGCATTGGCCACATCACCGGCCTGCGCGAGCGCCCGACCGGCGAGCGTGCGTGACAACGCTGCCTCGACCGAGGCGCCGGCCCGCTCTGCTGCCACTGCCGAGGCGAGCGCGCGCTCGGCTGCCACCGCCGGCTCCCCCGCATCGAGCGCCACGGCCGCCGCGGCGCGCTTCGCCCACGCGTTCGCCATGGGCAGACCGACGGCCGCGGCTGTGGCGTCGGCGAGAGCCGCCGCGCGGGCCGCGTCCTCGCGGCGGCCAAGCTCCAGGTAGCACTCCGCGATGAGCCCGTGACCCATCGCCCGCCAGCCGCCGGGAATCAGCGGCAACTCGCCCCCGCCGGCCGAGCCCGTGAGGACCTCGACAGCGCGGGCGGCTCGCCCGGACGGGAGTAGGGCGGCGGCCAGGCCGAGACCCGGATACGCCGAGATGAAGTTCTCCTCCTCCAACTCGCGAGTCAGCTCCATGGCCTCCTCAGCGGTGGCCACCGCCGTGTCGAGGTCTCCGGCAGCCAGCGCCGCAGACGAACGCACGTGCAACCTCCACGCCAGATCCTGGACGTTGCTCGCCAGTCGTGCCGACTCGACGCCGCCCTCGATCAACTCGGTGGCTTCCACAAGCCTGCCGCGCATGAAGTACGCGGTCGCGAGGGTTGGGACCAGCGTCGGAAACACTTGCCCGGTCGCGCGGCCGACCTCCAAGGCTCGCTCGGCATGCGTGATCGCCTCGTCGTAGCGGTCCATATAGAGCTCCGCGGCCGACAGGTAGGCAGGGGCGTCGATACGACCGGCCAGCTCGTCCTCGGACATGGCTTCGACGAGGGCCACTGCCTCCTCGCGAGCGGCCTCGGCGTCCGAGGTCCTTCCGCCCCACGCGCAGGCGAGTGTCAGCACCGAAGCTGCAGTCGCCTTGAGGGGCTGGCTACCGCGATGTCTCGCCGCCGCAAGTGCACGCGCAGCCGAGTCGCGCATGGAGTCGAAGTCCGCCCGAAACAGGCCGTCGAACGCGAGCACGATCATCAGCTCGACCGCCTCCGGTGCCGCAGGGTCCGAGATTCCCTCAAGAGCGGCCATGATGCGAGCGCGGGACTCCCTGTGGCGGCCGAGCATGTGCTCCACGCCGGCACAGGCGACCGTGAGCCTGACACGCACCGCGACCAGCTCGTCCGGAACGAGGCCGATGCTCTCGATGAGGTCGTTGCGGCTTTCCTCGAGTCGGCCGGTGGCGCCGAGGGCCTCGGCGCGCGCAAGCAGTAGCTCGACTCGCGCCTCAGGCGGCGCGCTGTCCGGCACGAGGCGCAGCGCAGCGCCAAACCATCGTGCGGCGCTCGCGGGCGCACGAAGTGCGGACGCCTGTCCCGCCTCTAGCAGGACCGCCAGAGCTGCGGCGTCGCCGTGGCGGGCCGCATGCTCGACGTGGTGCGCTCGAGCCGGCGCCGAAGCGCCGCGCTCCGCCAGCGCCGTCGCACAGCGCTCATGCGCGCCCAGAAGCCAGCCGCCGGGCGCAGTCTCGTAGACGGCCCTGCGCACGAGCGGGTGGCGGAACCGGAAACGGCGGGGCACATCGGTGGGACGGACAAGTTCGAGCGTGAGCAGCTCATCGAGGGCAAGCACTGCCGATTCCTCGCTCACGCCTGCCGCAGCGGCAGCCAGCTCAGGCTCGAACGGGTCACCTGCGACTGCGGCGCCGCCCAGCAGCGTCCGCGTCGGCGTCGACAGCAGTCCCAGCTCCCCGGTCAGGGCAGCCACCACCGCCGGTGGCACCTCCACGCCTCCCAGGGTGGGGTCCTCGTCACCCTGTAAGGCCCCCGCTGCGAGTCCCGCGGAGCGAGCCAGCTGCTCGAGGTAGAACGGGTTGCCGCCGCTCTCCTCGAAAAAACGGTCCGCCACCGCGCCGTCGACGCCTCCCCCCAGGAGCTCGCCCGCCTCGCCGCGCTCGAGGCCGCCCAGCTCGAGCCGGAGGAGCGAGCCGTTGCGATGCGCCCGCTCGAGGGCGCCGGCCAGTCGCTCGGGGAGCTGCCTCGGCCGGGCACCCATCGCGACCAGTACCGCCACTGCGGGCGGCCGGCGCAGTAGGGCGCCGAGAAGCTCGATCGACGCGGAATCAGCCCAGTGCACGTCGTCCAGGAGCAACACCAGCGGTTTGGTCGCCGCCACGCGCTCGAGCAGCTCGCGCACCGCGCGATGCGCGCGGTAGCGCTCGTCCTGGAGCACCGGCTGGCCGTCGTCGGCGAAATGGGACAGCGACGGGAAGACCCGCGCGAGCTCGGCGCGGACGTCGTCTTCGAGGGAGCCGAGGCGGCGTGGATCGAGCCCGGCGGCATATTCGTCCAGGGCGTCCACAAAGACCGCGAACGGCAGGTCGAGCTCCAGTTCGGAAGCGCTGCCGGAGAGCACGATGCAACCGTTCGCGTCCCCGCGCGCGGCGAGCTCAGCGAGCAGGCGGGTCTTGCCGATGCCCGGCTCTCCGACCAGCACGAGCGCGGCCGGTTCACCGCGCTTGAGTCCGGCCACGGCAGCGTCTAGAGAGCTCAGCTCCGCGGCGCGCCCAACGAGGTGCTCAAGGACCTTGGCCAGCCTGGCATTCCCTTCGCAGCGAGCATAAGGCGTTACAGGCGCCCCCGACACAACCAGGGTCAAATCAGGGTCTGACCCCGATGTCAGGGCTGGCGTTCGCTGGGACGCTCGTCGCATGCCCTGTTACCTGGTTCACCACCGCCACGGGCCACACGAGTGCGGTGTCGCGTTCACCGCCTTCAAGGGGCACGAAAGCCCGCTGCGCCGACAGGCGACGCTCGCTTCGTGCGCCTCCGGCGGCCACGCGATCTGGTGGGCAGTCGAGGCCGCGACGGAGGCGGAGGCGCTCGCGCTGCTGCCGTTCTTCGTGGCCGAGCGCTCCACGGTGACCAGGGTCAGCGAGGTCGAGATCCCATGAACAAGGAGGCCGCAATGACCGAGACCAACCCCTACCCCCGCCGCTGGCTAGCGCTCGTCGTGCTGGCGTTCAGCCTGCTGGTGGTGACGGTCGACAACACCATCCTCAACGTCGCTCTCCCCACCATCCGCGAGGAGCTCGACGCGAGCTCGAGTCAACTGCAATGGATCGTGGACAGCTACCTGCTCGTGTTCGCCGGCCTGCTACTCGCGGCCGGAAGCCTCGGCGATCGATTCGGGCGCAAACGCACCCTGTTCGTCGGCTTGGGGATCTTTGGCGCCGGCTCGCTGCTGGCCGCGATCTCGAGCAGCTCGACCGAGCTGATCGCCTCGCGGGCGCTGATGGGCGTCGGTGCGGCGGCGATCATGCCGACGACGCTCTCGATCATCACGAACATCTTCCCCAAGGACGAGCGGCCCAAGGCGATCGCCGTCTGGGCGGCCGTGGCCGGGATGGGCATCGCAATCGGCCCGATCTCCGGCGGCTGGCTGATCGAGAACTTCGCCTGGAGCAGCATCTTCCTCGTCAACCTACCCATTGTGGTCGGCTGCCTCATCGCCGGCGCTGTGCTGATCCCGGAGTCGCGTGATCCGGAATCGCCACGGCTCGACTTCCCCGGCATCGGCCTTTCCGTCTCGGGCCTGACGGCGATGGTCTGGGGCCTCATCGAGGCGTCCGAGCGGGGTTGGACGAGCACGACCATCCTGGCGGCGTTCGCGACGGGCGCGGCGATTCTGGGGGCATTCGTTGCCTGGGAGCTGCGCGCGAAGCAGCCGATGCTCGACGTGACCGTGTTCCGCAACCTGCGCTTCAGCGCGGCAAGCATCTCGATCACCTTCGTGTTCTTCGCGCTGATGGGCGTCATGTACTTCCTCACCACCTACTTGCAGTCGGTGATGGGTTACAGCGCCCTGCAAGCCGGCGTTCGGATGGTGCCGATCGCGATCGGCCTGATCCTCGCCTCGAGGCTCTCTGTCGCGCTGACCGCGCGCCTCGGCACAAAGGCGGTTGTGGCGGGAGGGCTGGCGGTCGTTGCCTTCGCGCTGGGCGCGTTCACCGCCGTGGACGCCAACACCGAGTATTACTGGAGGGTCTTCGGAGCCCTGTCGCTGATGGGCGTCGGCATGGGCCTGGCGATGGCGCCGGCCACGGAGGCGATCATGGGATCGCTCCCCAAGGCCAAGGCGGGCATCGGCTCGGCCATGAATGACGTTGTCCGCGAGCTGGGCGGGACCTTGGGCGTCGCGGTGCTCGGCAGCGTCGTGAGCACCACGTACGCATCGGGCATCGACGGCGCCACGTCGGGGCTACCCCACGGCGCCGCCGAAGCGGCGAGCGACAGCGTGGGCGGGGCCCACGAGGTCGCAGCTCAGATGGGTGGCGGGGCAGGGGCCAAGCTGATCGCGGCCGCCGACCAGTCGTTCATCGACGCGATCACGACGGCCGCCAGCATCGCCGCGGGCGTTGCCGTCCTGGGAGCGTTCATCGCCCTGGCCCTCCTGCCGTCACGGTCCCGCTCCGAAGCCGCCGCCGGGAGCGCCGAGGTGGGCGAGGCGGTGGCGGCATGACGCGCGAAACCTGAGCAACGAGGCGGCCGGCTCGGCGGCTCAAGACAAGGAGCGGCCCCGAACGGGGCCGCTCCGTCGTCCATCACTGCTCGGAGATGCCGGCATAGTCGTCCGCCCCATGGATCCGACACTCTCCACGCGAGCGTGCCGAGCGCCGTCTCCGTGGTACCTCAACGCCTCCTCCGTCTCGTCCCCAGAAAACGAAACCCCCGCGGTTCCAGGGGCTTCGGGAGTAGCGGGGGCGGGATTCGAACCCGCGACCTTCGGGTCATGAGAAACGCCGGAGGCCGGTGCTGCTGGGAGGTTTGGCTCTGGTGAGCTGTTCTTGGTCAGGTGAAGTGGGCTGAGTTTCGTACCACGGGTGGTACCTCCCGCGGACAAGTGCCAGGGCGGCCAGTCGAAGACCCTCAGGGGCCCGGCCTAGGCGCTCTGAGCGTGTGAGCCGGCAGGGCTAGGCTGGGTCGGACCTGTTACGGGCCCGGCCTAGCCGACCCGGCTTGCCGCCATCGCTCAGCAGCCTGCCCAGCATCGGTTGTGCTTGGTCTAACGGCCGGTTTGTCGGTCTGGCGGCGTGGCGTGCCGCCGGTGGCTGCGGTGCTGCCCGAGATTCCGAATCGGCGCCGACCCAGAGGCATAGCCCCTTAGCGCTGTTAGCGATCACCGAGAATGCCCGAGGGTGGCGTGGAGGCAAGGCGCTCGCGAACCTCGGCTTCCTCCGCGGGGTCGGGCGCCCGCCCATTGGCGCGGGCAGCAGGCTCGGCCTCGGCGTGCTCCATCAGCCAGATCCCGGCCACCACCATCGCGAAGACGACGGCCCCCGCGACGAGCAGACCCGCGGTCATGCCGAACCCCGCTGCAGCGCAGCGTAGAAAGCGCCGAGCGCGAGTATCGACGGCACCCAGAGTCCGGTGAACAGGCCCTCCTCGCGTGAGCCGGTGAACCACAGCACGACCGACAGCACGAAGGAGATCAATGCGGCGCAGGCGATCAGTGTGGCGCCCCGGTTCTCGACAAGCCCCACCCGATAGCGCCGCCTGGTGTGGCCGGGCGGCTGACCTCGCGTTGACCTCTGCTGAGCGTTAACCATCGGATCCCCCATTCGTTCGATTGAAAGGGGTACGCAACACCTACGCCGGAGTGATCAACTCAGGCTAGGCCCCGGCGCGTCGTCCGGTAGTGGTACGTGGTACCGGTGCAGGTGAACGGCAGCGGCCCATATGACCTAGACAGCGACGGCGACGGAGGGGGGATGCACCTCCTAGGACTGCATCGCCCTCAGACGGGTAGCGGCTCACCCTTGCCGTGTCGGCGGTCGGGCCGGCCTACGGGCCGAGCCCGGTCCCCGGCGAACTAGAACGGCTGCGGCAGGCCGATGGCCGCGGGCTTCGGTTAGCGCCAGTCGTGAATGTACTCGCCGCTGGCAGCGGCCGAAGGGGGTGGGGCCGGCCTCCCCTTGCCGGCATCACGAGCGTGCGGCAGTTTGAAGCGGGGCTGCTCGCTCAGCGGTCCGCGGAAGTCGAGCCCGGCGCTGTAGTTGCGAACGAACGCCAGCCGTCGGCCGTCCGGGGACCACACGGGCGCGAAATCCGAGGAGCCCTTCGGGTCCGCGTGGGGTCGTACCGCCCCCGTCCCGTCCGCATTGACAACGCGGATGTCCTCCTTATCGCCCCGCCGCGACTCCACGGTGATGGCGAGCCTGCGGCTGTTGGGGCCGAGTCGCCAACGTGAAGAGCGTGCCCGAAACTTTCTTCGCGACGCCCGTCGCGACATCGACGACACGTAGGCCCAGGGCGCTCGACGGCGAGCTTGCGACCCGTTGATGATCGACGGCGATCGGCTGGAGCAGCCCTCTCCGCCAGCCGCGCAGCCGCTGGCCAATGGCCGCTTCCTGGCTCTCACTCGGCCTGATCCTTCGCGGCGCCCGGGCTCGGCGCTGCGACCCACCCGCCTCCGGGTGCTCCTTGGCTTGGTAGCGGGATAGCAGGTGCCTCGTGGTGTGCTCCGGTGCACCTTGAGGTCCAAGCCGTTTCCAAGACGGTGAGGGCTGAGCGCGAGGCAAGCCCGCTTGGATGGCGGGGTTCCTGCGCGGGACTTTTCGGCGCCGCAAGCGGTCGAAGCTCTCTGGAAGCGCTGAGTGGCCGGGCACCCGCGGACCGCAAACGGGGCCCACGAATGCCCGGACTGCTCAGGGTCAGCGCGGAGGAAGCAGGACGGCGTTGATCGCGTGGATCACGCCGTTGGATGCCTTGACGTCGGCCTGGATCACCTTCGCGCCGCCCACTCGCACGGTACTTCCGCGGGTGCGAACGCGGACGCGAGGCCCGGCCAGCGTCTTGAGCGAGTCGGCTTTCACCACCCGCGCGGCCGAGTAACGGCCGGCCACGGCGTGGTAGAGCAGCACGCGCTTCAGCTCCTTCGGGTCCTCACCAAGCGCCTCGAGGGTCTCGGCCGGGACCTTCTTGAAGGCCTTGTCGGTCGGCGCGAAGACCGTAAACGGTCCCTTCCCCGAAAGTGTCTTGGCGAGCCCTGCGCTCTTGACGAGCGACACGAGCGTGTCGAAGCGCCCGTCGGCGGCGGCTGTCTTCACGATGCTCTTCCGTGCCTGCTTCGCGGCGGGCTCCGCGGTGGAGCCGTTGCCGCCCCCGAGCGCGACGGCCGCGGTCGCGAGTCCCGCCACGGCGACCAGGACGAGGATTGCGAGCTTACGCATTAGTCACTCCTTCTGTCGATGTGCTGTACATGTCTTGTCCAGAGACTGTATAGCACACGTCGACATACTGTCAAGGCTGCCTCTTCCGGCGCCGTCCACGGCGGGGGCCGTGCAGCGCGTGCACCGGGCGCTAGAGCGCGGCGGCGACCGCTGCCGGGTCGCCCGCCAGCACCCGGCAGCCGAGTGAGCGCGCCACGTCATCGCTTGCGCCCAAGCCGGCGATGGCGAGCGCATGGTCCTGAGCGAGCGCGGCCAGGCTGCTCGCCTCGCGGAGGAAGCCCTCGGACGTCACAGCGGTTACGACGACGAGATCCGGGCGCACCCGGTCGGCCGTCTCCGCCACGCTGGCCGTGGGTGTGTCGGCCCCGAGGAAGACGATCCTCCAGCCCCGTTCCCGCAGCGCCAAGCCGAACACGATGAGGGGCAGATCGTGCTGCTCGCCGGCCGCGCATGCGAGCAGGGCAGTGCGGCCGCCGCCGCGTTCCCATCCTCGCGCCAGGGCAAGAAGCCGGCCACGAATCAGGTTGCTCGCGAAGTGCTCCTGCGCGACCGAGGCCGCGCCTTGCTCCCAGCGGATACCCAGGTCCCGCAGGTACGGGAGGATCACCCCGGACAGGACGGTCTCGACCATGAACGTCCAGAAGACCTCGTCGAGCGCGGCATGGGCATCCTCGGCGTCCATAGCGTCGAGGGCGGCCGTGAGCCGCTCACGCGCGAGATGCACTGCGCTCTCGTTGCCACCCGTGCCCAGCTCAGGCTCCGCGAGCGCCAAGCGCGCCGCCTCGGCGGCGGATATGCCGCGCTCGAGCTCCGCCTGCATCGCCCGCACTCGACGCTCGTCGTCGGGCGAATACAGGCGCAGGCCGCCACCGGTGCGCGCGGGGTCGAGAAGTCCGTAGCGGCGCTCCCAGGCTCTCAGGAGCTCCGGACTCACACCGGTCCGGCGGCTGAGCTCGCCGATCCGCAGGGTGTGGACGCTCATCGCTGTACTGTATAGCTTTTGTACAGAGGTGTGGAAGTCTTGGTGAGGTTGTCGACCAACAAGCTCTTCTCCACGATGTAGCCCGCGAAGTAAAAGGTCTCGTCGTCGGCATCGTGATCGCGCTCGTCCTGCGCGTGATCTTCATCGGCCTCATCGCCGACGTCTTTCCGCTGACCTCGGTGTGCGCGCTTTGTTGTGTCAATCGGGCGCGAAGCAACGACTCGCGCGGCTCGGACGCTCGGTCGGCGAGACTTCCGATCTTGATCCCCCGCGTAGAGGCTGGTTAGCTGCCGCGCTCGGGGCCGGGTGGTCGCGTCATTCGTAGACGACGAGTTCGGGCCGCGGGCGGGACCGCCGGGCAGGCTCGGCTGGTGAGGCCGGGGTGCCGGCGGCTTCGCTTCAGCGGTTGAGTTCGCGCTCGAGCCCGGCTCTCGCGTTGTCCCCGAGGCGCTTGAACGTCAGGGCCAAGATCGGATCGGCGAGCTTCAGCAGACCCTTGGGACGCAGGTCGGCATCGTAGGTGACATCGGATCCGCCGTCGGCGCCGGGCCGGAATGTGATCGTGTCCTCGGAGACCACCGTCGAGCTCTCGGCCCGGACGACGATTCGCTCCGGCCGCTCGAAGGTCGTGGTCCGGTAGACGAACGGCAGCTCACGGCCCGCGAAGCGAACGACGACCTCGAATTCCGTGCCGAGCCCGGGTTGCTCGCCGAGCATCCGGGCGCTGACCGCGGTCTCGTCCCACTCCGTGACCGAGCTGAAGTCCGCCAGGTAGTCGAACGCCTCGCCCTGGGGCTTGCGTGAGTGCACGGTGGCCACATAGCGAGCCATCAGGCGCTCGCCCCGCCGCCGGAGGCCGTTGCCGGCACCGCATCCTCGGTCCAGCCGGAGAGACGGGCGCATTCGTCCCAAAGTCGCTCGCGCTCGGCCTCGGACTCGCGCGTCCACGGCACCCGGTGGGTGGGCCTGGGCGCCCGATCGTGCCAGAACAGACCCGGGCGATCGGCAGGCTCGGCGGCCGTCGCGAGCCAGACGATCGTGTCGGCCGCCTGGTCGGCGCTGCGGAGCACCGGGCGCATCAGCTTCCGAAAGCGGGGCAGTGAGGTCTGCACGCCGGGCGTGTCCGCCCAGCCCGGGTGCATGGCGTGGACGCCGATCCCGGTTTCGCGCAGCCGCTCAGCCCAGAGCTCGGTGAGGATCACCTCGCAGCGCTTGGTGTGCGCGTAGAACCCCGGCGGGTCGTATTCGCGTCGCTCGAGCTGGAGGTCCTCCCCGCACAGCCGCTGGGTGTACATGCCGCCGGAGGAGACGTTGATCACCCGCGACGGTGCGCCGCGGCGCAGGGCCGGGCGCAGCAGGTTTGTGAGCAGAAAGGGGCCGAGCACGTTGGTCGCGAAGGTGAGCTCGAAGCCCTCCTCGGTGTGGGTGCGCTTGGGCGGCATCGCGCCGGCGTTGTTGACGAGCGCGTGAAGCTCGCCCAGCTCGCTGACGAAGCGAGAGCTGAACTCGCGCACCGAGGCGAGGCTGGACACGTCGCAGACCTCTACCTGCAGACGGTCGGAGCCGGTGCGCCCGGAGATCCGCGCCCTGGCCCTTTCGCCCTTCTCACGGTCGCGCACGAGCATGTGCACGGTGGCGCCGAGGCGCGCGAACCGCTCGCACGCGGAGGCGCCGATGCCCGCTCCGGCGCCGGTGACCAGCACTGACCAGCCGGCCGGTGCCGCATTCGGCTCGGCGTCGTTCCAGAGCCGCTCCCGCACCGCATATCCCACCCTGCTGTAGCCGGGCAAGACGGTCCAGTCGAGCGCCTTGTCGAGGAGGCCGGAGATCAACGCGTGCTCACACTACCTCGCGGCGTCCACGCGGCTTCGTCCAGCAACGGCGACTCGAAGTTGACTCCGCGACGCGAGCGATGTTACGGGCGATCAGACCGGCAACCGGCGCATAGGCGACGGCCACGAGCGACCAGGGCGCGGCGGCGCCCTCGACGGCGAGTTCAATCCGGGAGCCGCCGGCGTCCGGTCGAACGGCATGGCGAACGTGCATCCCCGCCACCTGCCACGACCACGACTCGCCGGGTATCACCTCCGTCACCCGCGCCGGGATCCGTAGGCCGCCGCGGAGCACCAGGGCACCGCTCGCGCCCTCCTTCACCTCGGGCGTTCCCAGCCCCTGTGCGCCCTGCACGTGAGGCGACCATTCTCGCCAACGCTCGGGGCGGGAGATAAGCGCCCACACGTGGTCCCGCGGAGAGCTGCACTCGACCGCGCGCAGCCTGGGCACTCCTCCCATGCGGGGGCGAGAGCGGTTCACCAGCCGAGCGTGCCGCGAGGGCCCTTGAAGGGGCCGACGAGCTCGGCCGTGATCCAGCCCCCGTAGAAGTCGCCCTCCTGGGCCTGCACCCGCTCCTCGTCCATCCAGGCGGCGTCGACGCGGCCGGGGTAGAAGGCGATGTGGTCGCGCAGCGCCTCGTAGCCCAGCGAAGGGCTGGGGTAGGTCCAGGCGACCGCGCGAAAGCGGCGTCCGCCAACGGTCGCGTCGAGGTAGCGCGCCGCGCCCTTGAACTCGCACCACGTCGATCGTGCGTCGCTCGCGGCCAAGAGATCGCCGCGGACGGCATTCGGCGGCACGTAGACGGTCGGGGGGTGGCTCGTCTCGAGCACCCGCAGGGCATGGGCCGAGTCCGCCAGCACCTCGCCGCCGTGCTCCACTCGGACACGGTGCTCGCACGCCACCACGGCCGGCGGTCTGGGGTAGTCCCACACGCGCTCCACACCCCAGGTACGGCGGTCCGCCCGCGACGGATGCATACGCACCGCCCCAGGGTCCGCGGAAGCCGCGGGCGCCTGTGTGGTCAGCACGCCGAGCGACCAGCTAGCCAGCGTGGTAGCGGCACTGGCGAGAACGAGTCGGCGGTCGCGGCGGCGAGCGCCCGGGGTTCGAGCTTGCCGAGCAGGCGCCGCATCTCGTCGCGCTCGGATCGGTCCATACGGCGGCCGCGGCGCACGAGTTCGCTCAAGCGGTGCCGGTCCCCCGCGTCGAGGCGCTGTAGATGGCGCCGCGCCAGCAGCACGATCTGCGCCACAGCTAGAAGCTTGAGAAACGGCATGCGTCGCAGCGAACGAAACATGGTCTACCTGTTACCCGATCAGCGCGGCACCACTCCAGCGACCGCAGATCCCGCGAACAGCAGTCGAGGGCCGGCGAGCCGATAGCGCACCTAGCCCGCACGCCCCGGGCGGCGCCGTCGCTCGGCACACCGGCTGCTGGCTGCATCCACGATCCGCGGCCACGATGCTTCGACGAGAGAAGGAGAGGCGGGCACATCGTCGCGGGCCCGCGCAAAGAGCGGTAACCGGTCGCAATGCAAACGGCGGCCCGGGCGGGTATCGCGCTCCTGACGCGAAGCCCACCAGCGCCAACTCAACCGAGACCTTGGTACCTCCGCGGTAACCCGGCGCAGACCCCCGCCTGGGCCTCTAACGACGAAAGGCCCGCGGTTGCGGGCCTTTCTTGAGTAGCGGGGGCGGGATTCGAACCCGCGACCTTCGGGTTATGAGCCCGACGAGCTACCTGACTGCTCCACCCCGCGTCGCTACGGCGAGGTTACCAACCTGTATCGCCAACCTCAACGCACGGTCCAGGGTTTTCTGCGCGTAATGCGGGGCACCATGCGCGTCGGCGTTATCGACCTCGGCACCAACTCGTCGCGGCTCCTCGTCGTCGACGTGGACGGCTCCGACCTCAGGGAGATCGAACGCCAGACCACCGTCACGCGGCTGGGCGAAGGGCTCGAGGCGAGCGGGCGGCTCAGCGAAGCAGCCATCAAGCGCGTGGACGAAACCGTCGCGCGCTACCGCGAGCTGCTCGATCGCCACCACGCCGAAACCGTCGTCTGCGTCGCCACCAGCGCAATGCGGGACGCCGAGAACGGGCAGGAGCTCGCCGACCTCCTGCGCCGGCGCCACCAGGTGGACCCGCGGGTCATCTCAGGCGACGAGGAAGCACGACTCACCTTCCGCGGCGGCACCCACGGACGGCCGCCCGACCACCCCACCCTCGTCATCGACATCGGCGGCGGCAGCACCGAATACGTCGTCGGGCGCCCCGGCGACGAACCCACCTTCCACATGTCCACACGCATGGGGTCCGTGCGCCACAGCGAACGCCACCTCCACGCGGACCCGCCCACAAGCGCCGAGCTCGCGGCACTCGCCGACGACATCGACCAAATCCTCGCCGACGACATTCCCCAAGACGTCAGAGAACAGGTCGAACAGGCCATCGCCGTCGCCGGCACCGCCACCTCGCTCGCCGCCATCGACCTCCAGCTCGACCCCTACGACCCCGAACGGGTCCACGGGCACCGTCTCACCCGCGCCACCTGCGAACAGCTGCGCGACACCCTCGCCTCCCTCCCCCTCGCCGAGCGGCGCCAAGTCACCGGCCTCCACCCCGACCGCGCCCCCACCATCGTCGCCGGCGCCACCATCCTCGCCCGCTCGCTCCACGCATTCGACCTCCCGCAAGTCGAGGTCAGCGAGGCCGACATCCTCCACGGAGCCGCCCTCGCCGCGGTCGAAAACTCTCCCGCATAAAGCCGAAAAACACCCCTTCCCCACAGCCGCAGACTGCTCTATAGTCCGATCCGCTGGGTGGAGAAGCCGTGCGGCCTAAACGCCGTCGGCCCCCCGCCCGGTACATAGGTTCGGGCGAAGCCGCTTCATATCGGCGCCTCCCGCCGCTCGGACCGCCAGGCCCTTTCAAGGCACGTACCCCTGCCCGTCCTGATGGGGCCGTTTTAGGAGCCGCCCGGAATGATTCCGGGCGGCTCCCTTTTTAGCGGTTGGGGGACCGGCAGGCGCGATGGCTGTGTCCTCGGTCGCGGACGGGCTCGCGCCCTGTCCGCTTCCTGCGTCCTTGCCCTCGCGCCTGCCGCTCAACCCACCCACTAAAAAGCCGCTGTTCCACGGCCGCTCTCGCGGGCGGCGGTGCTAAGCCAGGTTCGACTTGCGCGGGTAGACCACGGTTGGGTCGGTGAGCACGTTCACCAGCGCGGGCTTGCCCGACGCGAAGGCACGCTCCAGGGCGGGGCGCAGGTCGCCGGGGTTCTCCACCAGTTCGCCGTGGCCGCCCAGCGCCGTCACGACCTCGTCGTAGCGGCATCCGGGCTGGAGGTCGGCGGCCACCGAGTAGCCGTAGAGGAACTCCATCGGGTGCTTCTCGAGGGCCCAGATGCCGTTGTTGCCCATCACGCCCACCACCGGCACGCCGTGGCGGACGAGCGTGTCGAACTCGAGGCCCGAGAAGCCGAAGGCGCCGTCGCCGAGCAGCAGGCACACCTGCCGGTCCGGGTGGGCCAGCTTGGCCGCGAGCGCGTAGCCGGGGCCGGTGCCGAGGCAGCCGTAGGGGCCCGGGTCCATCCAGCAGCCGGGCTCGTAGCTGTCGATCACCCGGCCGGCGAACGACACGAAGTCGCCGCCGTCGCCGATCACCACCGCGTCGCGGTCGAGCACCTGCGCCAGCTCGTGGTAGAGGCGCATGGGATGCAGCGGGGAGCGGTCGTCGTTCAGGTCGTCCTGCTCGGCGCCGCGCTTCTCGTTCTCCACCTCGCGCAGCTGCTCGGTCCAGGCCGATCGCTCGGGCCCGCCGGTGGCGGCTTCGCGCAGTGCTCGGAGCGTCGCCGGAACCCCGCCGAAGAGCTCGGCGGCCACCTCGCGAGGATGGGGGCGCTCCGGCGGAGCCGAGCCCACCACGACGATCTGGGTCTCGTCGCCGAACGAGCCGCCGAAGCCCAGGCGGAAGTCCATCGGCACGCCCACCACCAGCGCCACGTCCGCGCCCTTGAGCCCGGTCCCGCGCGCGCGGGAGAAGAACTGAGGATGGTCGGCGGGCACGCAGCCTCGCGCCAGGCCGTTCAGGAACACGGGGATCCCGAGCTCCTCCGCCAGCGCCCGCAGCTCCGCCTCGCCGCGGGCCCAGTACAGACCGGTGCCGGCCATGATCACCGGCCGCTCGGCGCCGCGCAGCAGCTCGGCCGCGCGTGCGATCGCGTCGCCGTCGGCCGCCGGCACCTGTGCGGGGTCGGACAGCTCGGCGGGCGCGTCCGCGTCCACCTCCGCCTCCATGAACACGTGGTCGAGCGGGAAGTCGAGGAAGGCCGGCCCGGTCGGAGCCGCCATCGCCATGCTGAGGGCCTCGTCCACGAGTCCCGGGATGTCCCCCGTGCTCTGCGCCGTCTTGGCCAGCTTGGTCAGTGGCGCGACGAACGGCACGTGGTCGATCTCCTGGAGCGAGCCCTGCCCCCAGCGGAGCGCCGGGGCACGGCCGCCGAGCACGAGCAGCGGGCTGCCGTTCTGCAGCGCGGACGCCATGCCGCTCATCCCGTTGGTCACGCCGGGGCCCGCGGTTAGCGCGCACACGCCCGGCTCGCGGGTGGCCTTGGCCCAGCCCTCCGCGGCGAACACCGCCGTCTGCTCGTGACGGACGTCGACGATGTCGATGCCCTCCTCGCGGCAGCCGTCGAAGATCGAGAAGAGATGTCCGCCCGAGAGCGTGAAGAGCTTGGTCACGCCGTGCGCCTTCAGGCGCTTCGCCACCAGGCGGCCCCCGTGGAGACCTACGCGCTGCTCCGTCTGGGCCTCGGTGGACACGGGCGCGAGGCTATCCGATTGCTATATGTGCGGACCCATGAGCCATCCACTGGACGGAGACTTCGAGGGCACGTTCCCGTACTCCGCCGGCTTCGTCCAGTCGAACTCCACGCGTCTTCACTACGTCGACGAGGGACCGGAGGACGCCGCGCCGGTGCTGCTCGTCCACGGCAACCCCACGTGGAGCTACCTCTGGCGCCACCAGCTGCGCGACCTTCCCGCGGCCGGGCATCGCTGCGTGGCCTTCGACCACATGGGATTCGGTCGCTCGGACAAGCCGCCGCACCTGTCGGCATACGCGTTGCGCAATCACATCGACAACGCGCTCGCCGTGGTCGACTCGCTCGACCTCCGCGACGTGGTGCTGGTGGTGCACGACTGGGGCGGGCCGATCGGCCTCGGGGCGATGCTCGAGCGGGTGGATCGCCTGCGCGGCCTCGTGATCATGAACACGTGGGCCTGGGAGCTGCCCAGCTTCCTGCCTCCCTTCGTGCGCGAGTTCCGGAACGAGGGCCTGGGCGAGATCCTCGCGCTCGGAGGGAACCTCTTCGTGGAGTCGATCCCCGGCGGGATGGCCAACCGCGACACGGACCCGCTGATGATGGCCGCCTACCGCGCCCCGTTCCCGGACTACTGGTCGCGGGTCGGGACGCTGGCATTCCAGCGCGACATCCCGCTCACCGAGCGCGACCGCAGCGCCGGCCTGATCGCCTCGATCCACGAGCGGCTACAGGGCCTGGACGTGCCCGCTCTGCTCGTCTGGGGCATGCGCGACCGCGTGTTCCAGCCGATCTTCCTGGACCAGTGGCGCGAGCTCTTCCCGGACGCGACCTGCGTGGAGCTGGACGACGCCGGGCACTACCTCGTCGAGGATCGCCCCGACGCGATCACCTCGGCTATCCAGGACTTCCTTCGGACCCTGTGATCCTGCCGCCCCAGCGGCGCCCCGCGCGCCGTGCCGCCACCTCCGCGCTGGCCTGCCGGGCACGCTGAAGCTCGGCGTCGGCCTCCGCGTGCAGCGCCCGAGGGTCGAGCGAACGCGCTTCGGCGAGCCCCATCGAGAGGGTGGCCTGCCCCGCGATCTGCACGCTCGCGGCCACCGCCTCGACCATGCGGCCGGCCACGAGCCGGGCATCGTTGATCCCCGTCTCGACGAGCACGAGCGCGAACTCGTCGCCACCGATCCGGAATCCCTGGTCCCCCGTCCGGCCGCCGCCGAGGATGCGGCCCACCTCGGCGAGCACGGCGTCTCCGCGCGAATGCCCGTGCCGGGTGTTCACCGCCCTGAATCCGTCGACGTCGAAGAGCGCAAGCGAGAGCAGTGAGCCGTAGCGCGCCGCGCGTGCCGTTTCGCGGATCAGCGCCTCGTCGTAGGCCCGCCGGTTGCCCAGCCCGGTGAGTGCGTCGCGGCGGCTCTCGTCGCGTACCGCGGCGAACTGCGTCGCGTTGGTCAGGTGCGCCGCGATAAGTCCGCTCAGCAGACCGAGTGTCTCCTCGTCTGCCGCGTCGAACGCGTCCGTGCTCGAGGCGTAGACCTCGAGCACGCCCACGGCCCGGCCGTCGGGATGCTCCAGCGGGACGCAGATCATCGCCACGGCGCCTAGCTGCAGGCAGAGCTCCGCGTCCACCCGCGGATCCGTGCGCGCGTCGTCGCAGCGCAGCAGCTGACCGGTGTCCATGCACAGCCCGGCGAGACTCTTGGAAGCATCGATGCGAAGGCCGAGGAATCCGGTCGCCGTTCCCGAGACGGCCCGGTAGACCAGCTCGTCGTCGTCGGCGATCTCGACCACTGCCGCGGTCGCATCGGTGATCTCCTTCGCCCGTTCCACCACACGCCGCATCACTTCCTCGACGTCCAGCCGGGAGCCCACGATCTCCGTCTGGGTGTCCACGACCATCCGAAGGCGGTCTGCTTCCGAACGTTTGCTCATGCTTCCTTATCGGCCGCTTTGCCGAAGGATCAAGAGTGCGTGGGCAGCAGCGGCTAGCGAGCGGCTGCGCGGCGCGAGGCCGCCTCGATGCTCTCCACGTTGCGTGGGAGCACCTCCACGCGCCGGCGGTTGCCGAACACCACGTGGAGCACCACTCCGCCGAAGCGGTCGGCCAGCGCCCGCGCCTCCTGCTCGGCCGCGTCCACCTCGTGCTCGGGCAGGCCGCAGGACTCGAGGAAGCGGCGGGCGATCGGGCCCTCGAGCTCACGCGCCGAGAGCTCGAGCTGCTCGGTGCGGAAGAGCCCGGCGGTCACGCCCGCCGTCGGCGAGATCACCACTGCTGCGATGTCGTCCGCGCTGACGCGCGCCTCGCTGGCGGCACGGGCGATCAGGTCCTTCGCGGTCGTGTCGGGTCCGAGCTCGTCGAGGAGCTCTGTGAGCCGCTCGCGGCCGAGCACGCCGTCCGCGGTGCGGGCCTCGATCAGGCCGTCGGTGAAGAGGCATGCGACCGAGCCCGGCACCAGCGGCACCGTGGTCTGGCGTAGGCCGGTGCGCTCGCCCACGCCGATCGGCGGGGACGAGCTGGCGGTGACCGGATCGTGCGGGTGAGGGCCGACCACGATCGGGGCCGGGTGTCCGGCCGTCGCGTAGGTGAGCGAGCCCGTCTCCGGATCGTGCACCGCGAGCAGCACGGTGGCGAAGTCGCCGCCAAGGTTCTCGTCGATCACGCGGCCCGCCACCTGCAGGGCCACTCGCGGCTCGAGCCCCGCCTCGAGGTAGGCCCGCAGCGTGTAGCGCATGAAGGCCGTGCGGGCGAGCGCGCCCCGGCCGTGGCCGGACACGTCGCCGAGGATGAAGCCCACGCGGCCGCCGGAGAGCGGTAGGGCGTCGTAGAAGTCCCCACCGGCTCCCGGGCCGTCAGCCGGGCGGTAGGCGACCGACGTGCGGAGTGCGCCGAGGCGCTCCGGCACCGGGGGCAGCAGCGCTGTCTGGAGAAGGCCGACCTCCTGGAGGAGATCGCGGCGCTGGCGCGCCAGGCGGCGCGCGCGCATGCTCGAGAAGAAGTAGCCCGCTCCGAGAAGCAGTGACAGCGCGGCCAGGGCGCCCAGCGCCACCTTCAGCGAATCCGGCACCACCTCGACGATGTCGCGTACGGTCCGGACGATCGGAGCGCTGTCCTCGTTGCCCGTCCCGGCCTGGACGCCGCCGTCGCCGCCACGGTCGTTAGCCCCCACGCGCTCGAAGCCGCCCGAGCCGGCCGCGGGTGCGGGCTCCGCGGCTACCGCCGTGTCGTCACCGGCGGCGCCCACGGCGACCGCAACCGGGAGCCCGGTCGCACGGGCGAAGTTCACGGTCCGCCGCACGGCTGCCCGGCGGTCCTCCGCGATCTCCCCCTTCGGGGCTGGGCCGCTCTCAACCATGCGCTCGGGCGGAGTGCTGGTCCCGGCGCCCTCCTCCTGCACGGGCGTGGCGGGCGTGCTCGGAATCGCGGTGCCGGGCACGGTCGGGCTGCCGGCGATGTTGTTGGGATCGATCGGGAGCGGCTTCGAGTCGGGCGGAGGCGCTGCCGGAGACTCCATCGGCGGCTCCGGCGTGGTCACGGGGGGCGACTCGGGGGGAATCTCGCCCGGGTCGGGGTCGACCACCGGCGGCTCGTCGGGCTGCTCGGCGGGGCCCTCGCCGTCGTCGGGCACGCCGCCTACCGGCGGCTCCTCGACGTCCGGCTCCTCACCCGGATCGGGCTCCGGCTGTGCGGGCTCAGGCTCCTCCGCTCCCGGCTCGACCGGCGGCGGCACCTCCACGACGGGCTCGATGGGAGGAGCGTCGCTCGGTCCCGCGGGAGGCAGGTCCTCGCTACCGAGAACCGGCTCCGGTGCCAGCGCCGGCACGCCGGCCGCGGGGGCGCCGTCACCGTTGGCCTGGGCACTGGCGAGCGGACCATGCGCGCCGCCCGCCAGAAGGGTCGCCGCGATCCCGATGAAGAGCGCCATCGCCGCGACCCACGGGGCCAGCTGTGCCCGTGCACGGTCACGCAGCGGATGGAGGTTGCGCATGTGAATCTCGTCGGTCTTTCAGACGCCCGCGACAAGCGGGGGTGTAGAGGCCGTAGGACGTTCGTCTACAGGGGTACTAATGGGTGATGGGACGGGGCTCGGGACCGGGTTCTCGGGACCGCGCCAGAGCAGCACGCGGGCGGCCTCCCTCGTGAGGACCACATGTCCAGTATCTCGCGTTGCTCGCTGAGCGCCAGCAGAAATATTTCCGGCGTCCCCGAACCGAGACGGCGCCGAAGGCATGAACGACCATGAGTTGCCAGGCCCCAGCCGCCGATGGGACCTGCCCGGAAGAGAGGGCATAGCACGATTCTCTCCCATAACGCCCGGTTTCGGAGCCGGTTTCCGGCCCAGATAGCGGGGTACCCGTCGGTGCGCACCCGGCCAGCCGGCTGCTTCCGCGCTACCTACCGCTATTCAGGCTCCGGGCGCTCCTCACCGGGCCAGGTGCCGGTGGTGCGGGCGAAGGCCTGGCGGGTGTAGTGGTCGGCCACGGCCTTGATGCCGCGGAAGATGGCGCCCTGCAGAGCGGCAGCGACGATCAGCTTGGCCCAGGGCACGTCGCGATGCTTGCTCTCGGGCGGCTCGTCCTCGTCGATAAGGCCCCAGATCTGGTCGAAGAGCTTGCGTGACAGGGCGCCTGCCGCAAGGCCGCCGACGAGGCTGACTGGGATGAAGAGGAGCTTGGCCATGCTTGCGCTAGAGCGCTGTATACCGGGGTGCCCGCCGGGATGCGGCCTCAAACCGCCGGCCGTGCCGCACCACCGATGCCCGGGGTGGGATTCGAACCCACACGTGAGCCGGGTTTAAGCCGGCCGCCTCTACCATTGGGCTACCCGGGCGCGGACAAGTCTAAGACCGCTCTCAGAACCGCTTCTGGCGCAACTTTGGCACTGCTACGGTGTCTTTTGAGGCGGGGGTATACGTAGCCTCCTGCACCTTGGAAGCCTCAGCTCTACAACACACGGCACGGCTGCCTGCGCTCGCAGGGCGCTCGCCGCTCCTGCGGATCCAGACCGACGAGAAGCTCGTCGCTCTCATCCGCCGTGGCCACCATGGCGCCTTCGAGGCGCTGGTGCAGCGCTACCAGCCGCGGCTGCTCGCCTTCTGCCGCCACATGCTGGCCTCGCGCGAGGATGCCGAGGACGTGCTTCAGGAGGTCTTCGCGGCGGCCTTCAACGCCATCTGCGCCGATGACCGGCCGATCAACGCGCGCCCCTGGCTCTACCGGATCGCGCGCAACCGCTGCCTGAACCATCTGCGCCGCCCGCAGCACGCCGGCCAGGACTCGATGGACGTGTTCGAGCGAGAAGGCGGGACCACCACCGCGGACACGGTTCACCAGCGCGAGGAGTTCCGCCAGATCGTGTCCGACGTGCAGGAGCTTCCGGAGACGCAGCGCACCGCGCTGCTCCTGCGGGAGATCGACGCGCTCACGTACGAGCAGATCGCCGAGGCGATGGACACGACCGTCCCCAGCGTCAAGTCGCTGCTCGTGCGGGCGCGCGTGGCGCTCGCCGAGGCCGCCGAGGCGCGGCTGCTCACATGCGACGAGGTGCGGCTCGAGCTCGGCACCGTCGCCGAGGGGATCGCCCGCACGACGGCGCCGATCCGGCGGCACCTCAAGACCTGCGAGCGCTGCCGGACGTTCAAGTCGGAGCTGCGGCGCACATCCAAGGCCCTGGCCGCGATCTACCCGATCGGGCCGCTCCTGATCTTCAAGAAGCTGTGGATCGCCAAGCTCGGCTTCGGCGGGGCGGCGAGCGCCGCCGTGTCCTCGTCCGGTGGCGGCGCTGCCGCCGGCGGCGTGGCCGGCGCGGCTGCCGGCGCGGCGGGCGGCATCACGGCCGGCGGCGCGATGTCCGCCGGCGTGTCCACGCTCGCCACCAAGGCAGCCGCCGGCATGGCCGCCGCGGTGATCGTGACCGCCGGCGCCGTCGAGGTGAAGCACGTAGGCGACCGCCAGGCCACACCGCCCGCACAGGTGGCCCTGGCTCAGCCGGCCGTGGCACCTGCCACCGCCGCGCCCGCCGTCGCCACGCCGGAGCCGAAGGTGGCGCCCGATACCACGCGCAAGAAGATGACTGCTCGCGCCGTCACCGACATCAAGCCGGCGGAGCCCGCGCTGCCGGCCACCACGACGCCCGAGGATCCGGCAGCGATCGCTCCCGAGGACGCTCCGGTGCAGGAGGACGGATCCACCGTCGTGCTTCCGCCGCGCGACGAGGAGGTGCTCACGCAGCCGGGCATGCCGCCGGTAGAGCCCGCCCCACCGACGACGGAGCAGCCGCCGGCCACGCCGGCTCCGCAGCCGCCCGCGACCGCGCCGACCACACCTCCCGCGCCGCCGAGCGCCCAGACAACTCCGCCGGCACCGGCTCCAGCTCCCGACCCCGGGACCTCAGTGCCCGAGGTCCCGGCTCCGCCGGCCGCCACCGTCGCGCCGGCCGCCGCGGACGCGCCGGCCGCCTGATTCTGGTCGACTAGGCTGCCGCGCGCGGTGGCCACCTTCGACCAGTTCCTCGAGATCGACATGCGCGTCGGCCGCGTGACCGCGGTCGAGGACTTCCCCGAGGCGCGCAAGCCGGCGTGGAAACTGACGATCGACTTCGGCCCCGAGATCGGGGCGCGGCGCTCCTCGGCCCAGATCCGCAACTACTCGAGCGACGAGCTTGAAGGGCGCCTGGTGGTGGCCGTGGTGAACTTCCCGCCGCGCCAGATCGGGCCGTTCATGTCCGAGGTGCTCGTGCTGGGCGCCCCCGACGAGCAGGGCAACGTGATCCTGCTGCGACCCAGCGCGGACGTCCCGCCGGGGGCTCGGATCTCCTAGACGACCTAGGCGGTCGCCGGGGCCAGCCCGATGACCTTCAGGCGGCGCTCCAGCGCCTTCATCGCAAAGGCCCGGGTCTCCTCGATCGTGTAGCCGAACACCTCGGGTTCGTTGTCCTCGTCGTACCAGGGCGGCGTGAGCACGCCGTCCGCGGCGGGGCCGCACTCGACGAGCGTGCGCTGGATGGCCTCGCGGTAACGCGTGTCCGCCTGCGCCATGTCGCGCAGGAAGCGCGCGCCGAACGCCACGTGGCGGTGCTCGTCCCGTGAGATGTTCGTGAACCCCTCGACGAAGCCGGGGAGCGTGCCCTGCTCCTCGTTGTACTCGATGATGAAGTGCTGCCCCGTCAGGGCGAGCATCCCCTCGATGATCATGTGGTAGAGCGTGATCGCCTCCACGAGCACCTCGAGGTCCTCGGGCTTGCGAGCGAGGTGGTCCACACGACTCTTCAGGTGCTCGTCGAAGAGGACGTTGAACTGCGGGTTGAGGTGCTGGCTCGTCTCCGCCAGGCGGTCCTGGAGGTTGTCCGACTCGAGCACGCCGACCTCTTGGTAGAAGCGGTTGAAGAAACGCACGTGGCGCGCCTCGTCAGCGATCTGCGTGCAGAGGAAGATGCGCATCTCCTCCGTGGGCGCCGCCCGCATCATCGGGCCGAGCTCCTCGGCGACCTTCTGCTCGCCGATGAAGAACGAGCTGAGCCCGTACATGCGCTGGAAGCGCTCCTCCGGCGGGATGCGCTCATGCCAGTCGATGCGGTCCTGCGTGAAGTCGATGTCCTGGGTCGCCCACTGCTGGCGCTCCCAGAGGTTGTAGAGCTCGTTGTACCCGAGGAGGTTCACCTCGCCGCGGTCGGCGGACTCCTGGAGGGCGGGGTCCGTGGTGGCCTGGTAGTCCGCGCGGTCGCTCCGCTGGATGACGGGGTCGGTCAAGGCGTCTCTCCTCTCGTGCTCCCTGGTGGTGAGCGCAGCCTAGCGCAGGCTGGCTGGCCAGCCAAAGTCTTGCGGCGCCGTTGCGGAAGCACCCGGCTGGCCGGGTGCGCACCGATGCCTTCCCTACGGGCCGGGCTCCGCGGTGGCCTCGATCCGCACCGCGTTTCCGGCCCCGGTGGCCGATTTGCCCACCAGCGCCGCGCCGGGCCGCAGGCCGTCGAACCTGTGGGAGACGGACGGCAGCTCCGAGCGGACGGCGAGCGTCCGGCGCCCGAATCGCAGCACGTACGGGCCGCCGTCGTCGGAGCGCAGCTCCACCCGGATAGAGATGAACGCCGGCACCCGGACCACGCGCGGGGTGATCCGGCCGCCACGCCCCGTCAGCAGCGCCAGCGACTCCGCCGGCACCTCGTCGCCGGCGCCGCCCGTCTGCGTCTCGGGCGAGGTGGCGGGGGCCGTCGCACCCGGCTCCGGCTCCGGCTGGACGGTGGTCGGCGAGCCGTCTGTGGCATCCGTGTTGCTCGCCGGCTCGGTCGCGGTGGGCGTGGTCGCGGCCGGCGGCGTGGCGCCGTCCTCGTCATCACCGCCGCAACCCGCCACGGCCAGAGCCGCCACTGCGACGCATATGGCGCAGCCACGCCGGATCGGGTTTACGGTGATAACGCGGTATGTCAGGGCGACCATGGACACACGGTAATCGCCTCATCGGGCTCGACCCGGACCGCCGGCGCGTGTGGATCGCGGGACAGCGGGTTCACCACGGCGCCACCGGCGCCTTCCTCGCACTCCTCGGCACCGTGCTGATGGCCCACGACCGCAAGGACTACCCGATGTGGTTCCGGCGCGGGGCGGGCGGCCAGCCCTAGACGCTGTAGGTGCCGCCCGGCTCGAGCACCTCCACGGTGCTCTTCCCGCCGGTGCGCGACTCCACGTCCGCCTTGAACGCCTGGGCGTCGGTCTCGATCGGCGGGAACGTGTCGTAGTGGCACGGAATGACGGTGCTCGCTCCCACGACCTCGGCCGCGATCGCGGCCTCGTGGCGGTCCATCGTGAAGTGCCCGCCGATGCACACGAGCGCAAGGTCCACCGGGTCGCGGTCCGGGACCAGCTTCAGGTCCGAGAACAGGCAGGTGTCGCCGAGGTGGTAGACGATCTTGCCGCCGAGGCTGATCACGAGCCCGGCCGGCGTGTTCGCCGTGCCCTTGGGTGTCGTGGAGGTGTGCCAGGCGGGCACGAGCCGCACCCAGCCGCCGTCGAACTCCACGGTGCCGCCCAGGTTCGGGTTCGCCACGTTCTCGACGCCCTCCTCCTCGAGCTCACCCGCGATCTCGACGATCGCGACCGTCTGAGCGCCGGTGCGCTTGGCGATGTCCACCACGTCGCCGTAGTGGTCCGCGTGGCCGTGGGTCAGGAAGATGTGCGTGGGGTCGAGCTCTGACGCCTGCACGGCCGCCTTCGGGTTGCCGGTGAGGAAGGGGTCCACCAGCACGCGCGTGTCACCGTCGGCCAGCTCGAAGCAGGCATGTCCCAGGAAGCGGATGTCCACGTTCAGTCTCCTCGTTCGTTTTTGGTCTCTGCACCCTCCAGCTCACGGGCGAGCTCCCAGCCCACCGCCACGCCGATCAGCATGCCCATGCGGGTCTCCTCGGCCAGGAGCGTCTGAATCAGGTTGGCCCGCTCGGCGGGGTCGGGCTCGGCGAGCGCCTGGCGGAGCTGCGACTCGTGCGCCTCCCCGAACCAACCGCCCTCGTTGAGCGCTTGCACGAGGATGCGCTGCAGCTGAGGCGCGATCGCCGAGACTCGACGCTCGGCGCCCGCGAAGCGCTCGGGGTCCGAGAGCGCGCGAACGGCGGCGTCCACCTGCTCGTCCGTGAACACGGCGGGGATACTAGAACGCGCTCTTGCGCGTGAAGAGAGGCAGTGCCAGGCCGAGCACGGCACCGGTCAGGGCACCGCCGAGCGCGGCCGCCACATTCGCCTCGATCACGGCGAACGACAGCAGCACCAGCACGGCCGCGGCCACGTAGACGCCGATCAGGTCGTTGCCGCGCTCGTCACCGCGGCGGGCGGCGAGACGATCGTCCACGAGCCAGGCGAAGAGCAGGCCCAGCGCAGCCCCGTTCGCCCCGAGCACCGGGTAGACGATCCGGTCGTCGAGCAGTGGCGGTGCGCCGAGCGCGACCGCGAGCCCCGCACCCGCCGCTCCCGCCAGCAGGAAGATGAGCACGACCGGCACCGGCCCGAAGCGGCGCTCGAGCAGCGTTCCGAAGATCCCCACTCCCAGCAGAGCGGCGAACTGGTAGCCGAGGCTGTCGTGCACGAACGGCGTGGTGAAGAAGCGCCACACGTCGTCGTTCACCGGCACCACGACTCCGCCGAGGTCGCCGAGGAAGACCTCGCCGCTGGCCCAGACCACCGAGATCACGAGCGACACGGCGATCAGCGCCATCGTGGCGTACGGGCGGGCGTCGGGGGCGATGCCCACGATCTCCTCTGCGCGCAGTCGCGGGAGCCTCGCCCGTGCGCGGCGCTTGGGCTCGGCCTCGCCTCCGGAGCGATCGATCTTCGGAGCG
Organism: uncultured Thermoleophilaceae bacterium; assembly: GCA_963803245.1. Lineage (GTDB taxonomy): Bacteria > Actinomycetota > Thermoleophilia > Solirubrobacterales > Thermoleophilaceae > JACVRW01. The sequence goes on from CAWDLI010000004.1 coordinate 72,445, forward strand.
CGCTTGCGCACGCGCTGCCCGCAGTAGGGACACTCGGTCACGTACGGGCTGACCTCGGACCCGCAGTTCTTGCACACGACGAAGAGGTCCGGCTGAGACACTTCCAGGGAGGGTACCCGCCCCGGGAGGGCTACTCCGCCGGTGCGCATCCGGCCGAGCCGGATGCTTCCGCACTACTCCGTCGGTATGTCGGCCTCTTCGGGCACGGTGGCGGCCACGATCTCGCTCACCACCTCGCGCAGGTCGTGGTTGGCCTCGTAGACGACCGCCTGGCGCGACGCTCCGTTGCCGTTCTCGACGATGTCCTCGATGCACTCGATGTCCTCCGTCGAGCCGAGCTCCTCGGCGTGTGGAGCGAGTCGCTCGAGCAGCCGCCGTGCAAGCTCGGGCACCGGGACCCTGCCGATGTCGGGCAGGTCCACCAGCGAGCCGCCGAGCCCGTGCCGCGCCGCGAGCCACTTGTTCTCGTCGAGCATCTCGTACGGGTACCGCGAGAGCTCGTTCCCCGCTTCGTAGTGCTCGGCCAGCTCCTTCACCATGGCCTGGACGAGGGCCGCCAGCGCGATCGTGTGCTCCACGCGCGTCTGCGAGTCCATCACCCTCACCTCGACGGTGCCGAAGTTGGGGTGCGGGCGCACGTCGTACCAGAGGTAGGTGTAGTCGCGGATCACACGGCTGCCGGTCATGAAGTCGATCCGGGCCGTCCAGTCCGCGAAGTCGTCGTAGCGCGGCGGGATGCCCACGCGCGGGAACGCCCGGAAGATCGGCGTGCGCGTGGAGTCGAGGCCCGTCTGGTCGCCGCGCCAGAAGGGCGAGTTCGCCGAGAGCGCGAGCAGCAGCGGGAGGTGCACGCGCATGCCGTTGGTCACGTGGATCGCCTTGTCCGGATCGTCGAGCCCCACGTGAACGTGGATGCCGAAGATGATCTCCTGGCGCGCGACGAACTGGAGGCCCGCGATCAGGTCGCGATAGCGCGGTCGCGACACGATGCGCTGGTCCTCCCACAGCGCGAACGGATGAGTGCCGGCCGAGCCGATGCGGAGGCCGCGCTGCGTGGCAACCTGCTGCACGGTCCGGCGCAACGCCCTCAGCTGGTCTCCGACCTCGCGGGTGTTGCGGCACGGGGTCGTGGCGATCTCGCAGACCGACTCCATCAGCTCCGGCTTGACCTCGCCCTGGGTCCCGGCTTCGCGGAGGTCGGCGAGCAGGCCCTCGATCGAATTGGACAGATCGAGGGTCTCCGCATCGACGATCATGAGCTCCTCCTCCACGCCGAGCGTGTAGGAGGGGCCGGAGAAGCGATGCTCCACGCGGGCATCGTAGCCAGCAGGCCCCGGGTATAACGTCGCAACGACCTATAGGGGGAGCCAGATGGCACTCGGCTACGACGGCAAGCTGTACATCCTCGCCTTCGACCACCGCGGGTCCTTCCAGACGAAGCTGTTCGGTATCGAGGGTGACCCGACGGCGGAGGAGACCGCGCGGATCGCCGACGCAAAGCATCTGATCTTCGAGGGTCTGCTGCGCGCTTCCGGGCAGGGCGCCGACCCTGCGGTCACCGGCTGCCTGGTGGACGAGCAGTTCGGTGCCCCCGGGCGGATCCCCCAGGAGGCCAAGGAGCACGGGCTGATCCTCGCGATGCCGGTCGAGAAGTCCGGGCAGGACGAGTTCGACTTCGAGTACGGGGATGCGTTCGGCGAGCACATCGAGCGCTTCGGCCCGGACCTGTCGAAGGTCCTCGTGAGGTACAACCCGGAGGGCGACCCGGGCATGAACGAGCGGCAGACGGCACGGCTCGAGCGTCTCTCCCGGTGGCTTCACGAGCACGACCGGAAGTTCCTCTTCGAGCTGCTCGTGCCGGCCGAGCCCTCACAGCTGGAGCAGGTGGGCGGGGACACCGACCGCTTCGACGCCGAGCTGCGCCCCGACCTGATGCGGCAAACGATCGAGACGCTCCAGGAGGCCGGCGTGGAGGCGGACATCTGGAAGATCGAGGGCATCGACACCCGGGAGGACTGCGAGCGCATCGCCAGGACCACCCGGCGCGGGGGCCGCGACGGCGTCGTCTGCGTGGTGCTCGGCCGCGGCGCGAACGACGAGAAGGTCGAGCACTGGCTCCGCCAGGGCGCGCCCGTGGAGGGCTACGCCGGTTTCGCCATCGGTCGCACGATCTGGTGGGACGCGCTGAAGGGGCAACTCGCCGGGGAGCTCGAGCGCGACGAGGCCGCGCGGCGGATCGCCGACAAGTACCTGCATTTCGTCCGCGTGTACGAGGATGCGGCCGGCGAGGCGACAGCCGCGTAGTAGCCTTCCGCCCATGCGGATGCGGCAATCCCTCGCGCAGTTCGAGCGCGCCTTCCTCGAGGAGGCCGAGGAGTCCGTCGTACGCCGCGAGCGGCTTCGGAAGACGGCCGCTCAGCGCTCGCGGGTGCGCCGTGTGGAGCGCAGCCGCAAGGCCGGGAAGTTCCGCTTCCTGATGCTCTCGCTGTCGCTCGTGGCCACGGCTGTGCTGGTCACGATCGCGATGTTCGAGACGCTCGCGCGGATCGCCGGCTAGTCGCGGCGGCTAGGCGCTGCCGGCGTCGGACGGAGAGCTCAGCTGGCCGAGCGCCTCGTCCACCTGCTTGCGATCCTCGGCGGGGTCGCGACCCTGCTGGATCTCGACGTACACCTCTTTGCGGAAGACCGGTACGGAACGCGGCGCCTCGATCCCGATTCTCACTTTTTCACCCATGATCGCGAGCACCGAGATCTCGATGTCGTCGCCAACCATGATGCTCTGATTTGACTTACGCGTGAGAACGAGCACGCCGTGCTGCCTCCCCTGCCTGGTGAAGGACGGATACGTCACTAAAGCAGGCATTCACTACCGGCGCAAGCGAGTATGGCCAGGTCCTATACGCCGGGGAGGCAGCAACCCATCTTGGTAGTCTCCGGCCCCCTTGGCGCGACGATCCTTGAAGCCGCAGCTGAATCAGATCCGCACGTGGGTGCGGCAGGGCCGGACCGACGCGTGGATCGCGCACCAGCTGGACGTGTCCGTGGGCGACATTCGCTCGTTCAAGCGCGACCACGATCTGGCACCGGAGACCTCCGACGCCGACGGCGAGAACGCCGTCGGGGCTGAGCTCGACGAGCCGGACCTGCGCGCCGAGGACGACGCGCTCGTGGCCGCCGCGCTCGAGGCGGAGGCCGAGGAAGAGGACGAGGCCGAGGAGGAGACCGAGGCGGAGTCCGAGTCCGAGTCCGAAGAGGCCGACGATGACGACAACGGCGACAAGCCGCGCAAGCGCCGTCGCGGTCGTCGCGGCGGACGCGGCCGGCGCAAGCGCCCGGGCGCTCTCGAGGGAACCTTCGACCACGGCGACGAGGGCTACGGGCTCTGGCTCGACCCGGCCGTGCAGGACGACCCCGTGTACGCCGAGCATTGGGCCGGACACCGTCCGGTCACGGTGGTCGTGGAGCCCGAGCGGATCGTGATCACCCGCTCCGGCGACGACACCGGTACCGCTTAGCGCGGAGTTGGAGGGTGCTAGCCTCTAGTTGCGGAAGCACCCGGCTGGCCGGGTGCGCACCGATGCCTTCAGTTGCGGAAGCACCCGGCTGGCCGGGTGCGCACCGATGCCTTCAGTTGCGGAAGCACCCGGCTGGCCGGGTGCGCACCGATGCCTTCCTACGGCCTGGCGTGCGTCTCGCGGGCGCGGCCGCCGGCGAAGTCGGACGCCTCGCGGGCATACCGGCTGAAGGCGGCGTCCACGACGGTCGCCGCGTCCGTGCCCGCGGCGTGACGGCGGGCGAGCCCGGTGGCCCAGTCGGTGTCCGCGCCGTAGAAGTCCACCAGCTCGCTCAGGACGAACGACGACCCGAGCCGGCGGCGGAGCTCCTCCACCACGGCGTCGGCCGCGCGCTCGAGATCGAAGCGCGCGGGCTCACCCGTGTCGCGCACGCGTCGCTCACCCTCGCGCCATTGGTACAGCGCATTCTCCTGCGAATAGCTCACAGCTTCCGAGGCTAGCGCGGCAGGCCCTGAACCACATACGGCCGCTCGCCCTGGCGGACCATCCCGAGCCGCCGCGCCTCGCGCTCGAGCGCTCCAGGGTCCCGGAGGGCGCGCACACGCTTGGTGAGCGCGTGGTTCTCAGCGGTCAGGGACCGCAGCTCCCGGGTCTGCTCCCCGGCCGTGCGCGACTGCTCCATCCAATGCCGAGCGGGTGACACGTAGAGGCCGACGATGGCCACGAGCGTCGCGAGCAGGGCGATCCGCCCCACCCGGTCCCAGCGAATCCCGGCGGACCGGCGCGGACGTGGTGCTCCTGCATAGGCCATTCGGGCACCCCTTCGGCGCCCAGGCGACCAGTCCTCCTTAGCGGAAGCACCCGGCTCGGCCGGGTGCGCACCGATGCCTTCCTACCGAAATGCGGCTCTTCCGGGGTAGGTGGCGTCCGCTCCCAGCGCCTCTTCGATTCGCAGGAGCTGGTTGTACTTCGCGACGCGGTCCGAGCGCGACGGTGCACCCGTCTTGATCTGCCCGCAGCCGGTGGCCACTGCGAGGTCGGCGATCGTGGTGTCCTCGGTCTCACCGGAGCGGTGGGACATCACCACGGTGTACCCCGCCTCGGTGGCGGTGCGCACCGCGTCGAGCGTTTCCGTGAGCGTCCCGATCTGGTTCACCTTCACGAGTATCGAGTTCGCCACGCCGGAGTCGATGCCGCGCCTCAGACGCTCCGTGTTGGTCACGAACAGGTCGTCGCCCACGAGCTGGACCCGATCCCCGATCCTGTCGGTGAGGGCGCGCCAGCCGTCCCAGTCCTCCTCGTCCATGCCGTCCTCGATCGAGAGCACGGGATAGCGCGACGACACGTCTTCCCAGTAGGCGGCCAACTCGGTGGCCGACAGGGTGCGGCCCTCGTGCTCGAGCGCGTAGCTCCCATCGCCGAAGAGCTCGCTCGTAGCGGGGTCGAGCGCGATCCCCACGTCGTCGCCGGGCACGTAGCCCGCCGCCTCGATGCCGGCCACCAGCGCCTCGAGCGCCGCCTCGTTCGAGTCGAGATCGGGCGCGAAGCCGCCCTCGTCCCCCACCGCGGTGGCCAGGCCACGGTCGTGGAGGATCCCCTTGAGCGCGTGGAACACCTCGGCGCCCGTGCGCAGCCCCTCCGCGAACGAGGGCGCTCCCACCGGTACCACCATGAACTCCTGGAAGTCGACCTTGTTGTCCGCGTGCGCCCCGCCGTTGAGCACGTTCATCATTGGCACGGGCAGCACGTGCGCCGCCTCGCCGCCCAGGTAGCGCCAGAGCGGGAGCCCGGCCTCGGCCGCGGCGGCCTTCGAGGCGGCGAGCGACACGCCCAGGATCGCGTTGGCCCCCAGGCGGCCCTTGTTCGGGGTACCGTCCAGCTCGATCATCGCGCCGTCGAGCGCCGCCTGGTCTGAGGCGTCGAGACCGCGGACGCGTTCCGCGATCTCTCCGTTCACGTGGCCCACCGCGCGCTCCACGCCCTTGCCGTTCCAGGCCGAGCCACCATCGCGTAGCTCCACCGCCTCGAACTCTCCGGTTGACGCGCCCGAGGGAACCGCCGCGCGGCCGGCTGCTCCGGAGACGAGCACAACGTCCACCTCGACGGTCGGGTTGCCACGACTGTCCATGATCTGCCGCGCGTGCACCGCCTGGATCTCGCTCACGTTTCCTGCTCCGCCTTTCGTCGATACCGGTCGGCTGCCGCGCGCAGGCTCAACTCGGGGTCCGCGCCCGCGTCCACCGCATCCTGCACGGCTGCGAGCAGGCGGTCGCCCGGATCGTCGCCGGGTGCCTCCCACTCGTGGCCCGCGCTCCTGGCGCGCTTCAGGACCTTCTTCGCGTAGATCGTGGAGGGCAGCGTCTCGGGCAGGTGACCGAACGGATCGCCTCCCTGCTCCTCGTCGCGCTTGATCTCGTTCCAGTTGCGCACCACGTCACTCGCGGTCTCCGCCTCGCGCTCCCCGAAGACGTGCGGATGGCGGCGGATCAGCTTGAGCCGGCACTGATCGGCCACCGTCGCGAGGTCGCCCTTCCCGCGCTCCTCGAGCAGGAGCGAGAGGAAGTACACCTGGAAGAGCACGTCGCCGAGCTCGTCGAGCAGCTTGGCGTCGTCGCCGGATTGAGCCGCGTCGGCGAGCTCGTAGGCCTCCTCGACGGTGTGCGGGACGATCGAGCGCTCGTCCTGCTCGCGGTCCCACGGGCATTCGCGGCGCAGCAGCCGCGTGATCTCGTCGAGCCGGGCGAGCGCGGCGGGAAGTCCGCCGTCGTCAGCCGTCAGCGCCCGCCACCTACGGCTGGGGCTGCGGCGTGCTCGGCTGCTGCGGGGCGGCCGGAGCCTGCGGCTGCGCCTGGCCCTGCGGCTGCTGGCCCTGCGGGGCGCCGCCCGATGCTGCGCCGGTGTCCGTGGCCTCGTCGGGGCCGTTCTTGCACTCGGCCACCTCGTAGTCGGAAGCGCAGTTCGTGTCCGCCTTGTAGTCCTCGCGGAAGTTCTTGATCCAGTCGTCAAGGGTCTTCTGCTGGCGCTGCGAGCGCAGCAGGTTCTTGATCGTCTCGGTCGCTTCCTCGAGCGACTGCTGCGACGCGGGCACGATCTTCGTCACCTGGAAGACGTACCAGCCGAACTGGGTCTTGACGGGGCCCTCGACGGGGCCCTTCTTGGCGGTGAACACGGCCTCGTCGAGCGCCTTCTCCTGCTGGCCCTTGGCCACCGAGGGGAGCTTGCCCCCCTGCGCCTTCGACGCCTCGTCGATCGAGAACTCCTTGGAGACCGTCTTGAAGTCCTGCCCGCTGTCGAGCGCCGCCTTGGCCTCGTTGGCCTTGGCCTCCGTCTTCGTCAGGACGATGAGGAGGTCGCGTCGCTCCGGCTGGGCGAAGCCGCTTCTTGTTCTTGTCGTAGTACTCCTTGACGTCCTCGTCGGAGATCTTCGTCGCGCTCTTCGTGATCTTCTGGGTGAGCTTCTCCTGAAGCTCGTTGAGCTTCACGCGGAAGAGGATGTCCTCCTCGCTCATTCCGGACGTCTTGAGGAACTGCTGGTAGGCCTTGTCCGTGGGGAAGGACGCCTTCTTCTGGTCGGCGAAGGAGCGCTTGACCTCGGCATCCGAGACGTTGATGTCCTGCTTCTCGGCCTCCTGCTGGACCCACTCCGCCTGGATCAGGAACTGCATGACCTCGCGCTTGAGCGTGTCGTACTCCGTCTTGCACTGCTTCTTGAGCGCGGCCGGCGTGGGCTTCGGCGTGCCACTCGGCACGGGGGCCTTGCCCTTGGCCGCCACGCACTTCGTGAAGTCGGGCGGATCGGGCACGGCGGTCTGCGCAGCCTGCGCCTGACCGCTGGCCGCGGTCTTGAACCACTTGTCGAACTCGTCCTGGCTGATCGTCGAGTCGCCGACCTTGGCGACGGCGCCGGTGGGGACGTCGTTACCGCAGCCCACGAAGGCAGCGACGCCGAGTCCGGTGACGGCAAGGGCAGCGAGGGACCTGATGGAGGCGTGGATCATTGCGAGAATGTCTAAGGCTTATTCGTAAAGCCCGCCTAAGCGGGTGTACGTCCCGAGCAGGCCAAGCCAGGTGCCCTGCGCGGTGGGGAAGGGTAGCAATGCGCTTGGAAGCTGCCGCCGGTCCCGGTCACTCTGCCGGTTTCGGGCGGGTGGCCACCTCGAGAATCGCCTCGGCCGCGGCCACCACGGCGGGGAAGCGCTCGGCGGCCTCTTCGGGCACGCGCACGCGGACCGTGCTGCGCCCGGACTCGTAGACCGCCTCCGGCACGGCCTCGCGCAGAGCGCGCGCTCCGTGCGAGTCGAGCTCGATCGGCGCGACCGCGAGGCGGCCGCCCTGGAAGTCCACCGTCCTGGCGCCGGCGCGACCCAGCTTGATGCGGGCGTCCTGGAGCTTGATCAGGTTGTCGAGCGGCTCCGGCACGGGCCCGAAACGGTCCTCGAGCTCTTCGCGCAGCATGATCAAGTCAGCGATCTCGCGTGCTCCCGCGACGCGCCGGTGCAGCTCGATCTTCGCCGCCTCGTATGGCACGTAGTCGCCCGGCACGTAGGCGTCCACGGGCAGGTCCATGCGCACCGGCTCCGCGGCCTCCTCCGCCGAGTCGGCGCTCAGCAGGCGCACCGCCTCGTCGAGCATTCCCATGTAGAGCTCGAAGCCCACGGCCGCCACGTGCCCCGACTGGTCCGCGCCCAGCAGGTTGCCCGCCCCGCGGATCTCGAGATCGCGCATCGCGATCTTGAAGCCCGATCCGAGCTCCGTGTAGTCCGAGAGCGTCGAGAGCCGCTGCGCGGCCTCCTCCGAGAGAGCTGCCGCGGAGGGGTAGAGCAGGTACGCGTAGGCGCGCTCTCGCGATCGGCCCACGCGCCCACGGATCTGGTAGAGCTGGGCCAGGCCGAGCTCGTCCGCGCGCTCCACGATCAGCGTGTTCGCGCTCGGGATGTCGAGGCCCGACTCCACGATCGTCGTGCACACGAGCACGTCGGCCGCGCCGCGCAGGAAGTCGAGCATCACCTGCTCGAGCTCGCCCTCGGGCATCTGCCCGTGGGCCACCAGCACGCGCGCCTTCGGCACCATCGCGCGCACCCGCTCGGCCGTCTCGTCGATGCTGCTCACGCGGTTGTGGATGAAGAAGGCCTGACCCTCCCGCTCGACCTCGCGCTCGATCGCCCGCTTGACGAGCTCCTCGTCGTAGTCGCCAACGTAAGTCTTCACCGGGCGGCGACCCTCGGGCGGTGTCTCGATCACCGATATGTCGCGCAGGCCTGCCAGTGACATCTGGAGCGTGCGCGGGATCGGTGTGGCCGAGAGCGAGAGCACGTCCACGCGGAGGCGGAGCTGGCGCAGCAGCTCCTTCTGCTTCACGCCGAAGCGCTGCTCTTCGTCGACGATCAGGAGGCCGAGGTCCTTCGGCCGCACGTCGCGCGACAGCAGCCGGTGGGTCCCGATCATCACGTCCACGGTGCCGTCCGAGAAGCCCTTCAGCGCGTCGCGGACCTCCTTCGCCGAGCGGAAGCGCGAGGCCACCTCGATGCGCACCGGGTAGTCGCGCATGCGCTCGGTGAACGTGCCGAAGTGCTGCTGCGCGAGCACCGTGGTGGGCACGAGGAACATCACCTGCTTGCCGTCCTCCACGGCCTTGAACGCCGCGCGCAACGCCACCTCCGTCTTGCCGTAGCCCACGTCGCCGCAGATCAGGCGGTCCATCGGGCGCGCCTCCTCCATGTCGGCTCGCACGGCCTCGATGGCGTCCATCTGGTCGGGCGTCTCGCGATACGGGAAGCGGGCCTCGAACTCCGTGAGCCATTCGCCGTCGCCGGCGAACGCGTGGCCCGCACGCCGGCGGCGCTCGGCGTAGAGGTTGATCAGCTCGCCGGCGAGCGCCTCCGCGGCGCGGCGTGCACGGAGCTTCATCTGCTCCCACTGCTTGCCGCCGAGCTTCGACAGCGGCGGGTCGCCGGCGTCGGCGCCCACGTAGCGCGCGACCTTGTGCAGCTGGTCGCTCGGCACGAACACGCGGTCGCCGTCCTTGAACTCGAGCTCGAGGTAGTCGCGGGTGATCCCGCCGACCGTCTTGGTCTCGAAGCCCACGAACTTCGAGATGCCGTGGTCCTCGTGGACGACCGCGCCGCCGGCGCGCAGCTCGGTGAACGAGGCGATCACGGCACCGCCGGAATGCGGGCGGGATGAGCGCTCGGAGCGGCGGTTCCGCAGCAGCCTGTGCTCGGGCAGGATCGCGAGCTTAAGCCCGGGCGCTAGGAAGCCCTCGCGGAGGCCGGCGTGGGCGAACGTGACGCCCGGCTGCTGCGACGCCGGCTTGCCGTCCAGGAACTCCGCGTGTAGCCGCGTCAGGTTGTAGCGCGCCCGCTCCGCCTCGCCGCGACGCGTCCAGGCCACGAACGTCCGGTAGCCGGAGCGCACGAGCTTCTCGAGCTCCGGCTCCGCCTCGCGCAGCGAGCGTGCCGCGGTGTCCGCGCTCTGGGCGCGGAACTCGTGCGGCTGGTCCTGCGAGATGCTCGAGAGCCGCAGCTCGGCGCGCTCGTCGAGCGAGGCGGCGAGGCGGTCGGGCGACACGTACAGGTGGTGGGCGTCCTTGTCGTGGAAGCTCGTGGTCACGTCATCCCAGTAGTCGCGCAGCGAGGGAGCCAGCTCCTCCTCCGCGGCCACCGCGATCAGCGCGTTCTCCGGCACGAGGTCGAGCAGCTCGCGGAAGCGGTCCACGGGAAGCACGTCGGCCACGTCGGGGCGCTCGGCCTCGTCGCTCGTGGCGGCGATCTCGGCGAGCTCGCGCTGCTCCGGCGCCAGCTCCGCGGCCGGCGCGATCTCCACACGCTCGGCCTCCTCCAGCGAGCGCTGCGTGAAGGTCGAGAACCAGGTGAGCCTCTCCACCTCCACGTCGAAGAGCTCGCAGCGGACGGCGCGCTCCTCGGTGGCCGGATACACGTCGAGGATGTCTCCTCTCAGGGCGAACTGCCCGCGGTTCTCGACCTGGTCCACGCGCTCGTAGCCGCAGGCCACGAGCTGTTCGGCCGCCTCATCCAGGTCGAGCAGGCCGCCCTTCTCGATCTCGAACCCGTGAGGACGCAACTCGGGGTCGGGCACCTTCTCGGCCAGCGCCACGGCCGACGTGACGAGCACCGCCGGCTCGTCCCCCAGCAACGCGTCGAGCGCCGCGATGCGCAACCCCACCAGATGCGGAGGCGGTGCCAGGTGGGACTCGTAGCGGACCCCGCGCGCCGGGTAGAAGCGCACCTGGCGCGGAGCCAGGAAGGCGCGCAGGTCGGCCGCCAGGTCGCGCGCGGCTCGGTCGTCCCCCGCGACCACGAGCGCCGGCCGCTCGGGGCCGAGATCGATCAGCGCGGAGAGCAGGTACGGCCGCAGGCTGGCCGACACGAACGCCCGCTGCGGCTCGCTGCGCGCAGCGTCGGCCAGCGCCGCCACCTCGGGCGCCTCACGTCCGTATGCAAGAAGGGAGCGGAGCATGGGCATGCAAATCGGCCGCCCGGACACCCGCGCGGCTCGCTCCGAACGATTCTAGGCGCCCTCTTGGAGCAGGCGCTCGAGCGAGTCCGTGGCGCGCTCCACCAGCGCGCGAACCTCCTCGGGAGGCTCCCGGAAGCGTCCGAGCACCCACGCCGACACGATCTCGGGATCGGTGGACTCGGGCCGGCCCACCCCCACGCGGATGCGCCGGAAGTCGGGACCGCCGAGCTCGCGCTTCAGCGACTTGAGGCCGTTGTGACCGGCCAGGCCGCCGCCGAGGCGCGCCTCCACCCGGCCGAACGGCAGGTCGATCTCGTCGTGCACGGCCACCACCCGGTCGAGCGGGACGCCGAGCGCGACCGCGCGCCGGGCCGGCGGCGCGGCCGGAGTCGTTCATGTGGGTCTGGGGCAGCAGCACGCCCACGCGCGGGCCGCCGACGCCCGCGCGGCCGTCCGTGTAGAGGCCGCCGTACTTCGACTTGGCCTTCGGCAGCCCCCAGCGCTGGGCGGCCTCGGAGGCCACCTCGAAGCCGACGTTGTGGCGGGTGCGGGCGTAGCGGTCGCCCGGGTTGCCCAGCCCCACTACGAGCCAGTCGACCTTGCCGCCGCCATCGCCTGAGCGGCGGCGGCGGAGGAAGCTCAGGACTCCTCGCCCTCCTGGGGCTCGGCGCCCTCGCCCTCCGACTCGTCCTCGGCCGGGGCCTCGCCTTCCTCGCCCTCCTCGCCGACCAGCTCTGTCTCTTCCTCGACCTCTTCCGGCTCCTCGACCTCGGTCGGCACGACGACCGTGGCCAGGATCGTCTCCTCGGGATCATCGAGGTACACGACGCCGGCGGGCGGGGTGATCTCGGACAGGTGCATGGTCGCCGCGATCTCCATTCCGGAGACGTCGACCGTGATGAAGTCGGGAATGTCCGTGGGCAGCGCCTCGATGTTGAGCTGGTGCGTGACCTGCTCCATCACGCCGCCCTCCTTGATGCCGGGGGCCTCCTCGGCGCCCTCGATGTGGACGGCGACCGGCGCCTGGATCTTCTCGTCGAGGCGCACCTCGAGGAAGTCGATGTGCATGACCTCGCCGCGGACCGGGTGAAGCTGCTGGTCCTTGACGATCACGGGGCGCGTCTTGCCCTCGATCTTCAGGTCGATCAGCGCCGACCCGTCCACGAGCACCTGGCGCAGCACCCGGTAGTCGACCTTGAACGACGTGCAGTCGCCATCCGTGCCTCCGTAGACCACGCCGGGCACAACGCCTGTGCGGCGCAGACGGCGCACGGCGCGGCTGCCGCGCTCGGGCCGGTCCTCTACGGCAAGTGTGGGTCGCTTGGAGTCCGCCATGAGGCGGGCCAGTCTAGCGGGGGTTCGGGGGCCGACCTATCCTCAGTGGCGAGGTGCCCCGCCGCGACGACAGCTCGATTCCCGAAGGACGCGTCCGCAGGACCGCCGAGGTCGGATCGGTGCTCGGCACGCAGGGGGCCCGCTACGCCGGAACACGCGCCGCGAACCTGGCGCGCTCGCCCGAGGCCGCCGCCGAGGCGCTCGACCGGCGCCACCTGGAGGCCGCCGAGCGGATGGTCGAGACGCTCGGGCGCATGAAGGGCGCGGCGATGAAGATCGGCCAGCTCGCGTCCTTCATCGACACCGAGTTCCTGCCTCCCGAATACCGGGAGCTCTACCAGGAGCAGCTGGCCTCGCTTCGCACCTCCGCGCCGCCGATGCCCTGGGCCAAGGTCGAGCGCGTCCTGCGCGAGGAATGGGACGAGCCGGTGGACGAGCTGTTCGAGCACTTCGAGGAGGAGGCCGCCGCGGCGGCTTCGATCGGACAGGTCCACCGAGCGGTGCTGTGCGACGGGCGGCGGGTGGCGGTGAAGATCCAGTACCCGGGCGTGGCCGAGGCGATCCGCGCCGACATGCAGAACGCCGGCCTGATCATGCGGATGGCCAAGGCGCTGGCGCCCGGGCTGGACGCGAAGGCCGCTGCCGAGGAGCTGAAGGAGCGCGTGATGGAGGAGCTCGACTACGAGCTCGAGGCGCAGAGCCAGCGCTCGTTCGCCCGCGCCTATCGCGACCACCCCTTCATCCACGTGCCCGACGTGGTCACGAGGCTCTCCACCACCCGCGTGCTGGTGTCGGAGTGGGTCGAGGGCGTGGGCTTCGAGGAGGTCGCCGCCCTTCCCGACGAGGAGCGCGATCGGTTCGGAGAGATCGTGTTCCGGTTCTGCTTCGGCTCGATCTACCACCTCCGTCACTTCAACGCGGACGCCCATCCGGGGAATTACCTGCTGATGCCCGACGGGCACGTGGCGTTCCTCGACTTCGGAATGACCAAGCAGCTCGACTCGGATCAGATCGAGCTCGAGGTGGCCGCGCTGGCGGCGGTGTTCGACGACGACCCGGAGCGGCTGCGCGTGGCCCTGCACGACCTCGGCTTCCTGCGCGACCCGCGCAAGGTGGACGCCGAGCAGCTGATGGAGCACGTGCGCGCGATCGGCGGCTGGTACATGGAGGACCGCGAGGTGACGATCGACTCGGCCCGGGTGATGGACGCCATCGCCGCGGTCTCCGACCCGCGCTCCGAGTTCTACCGCCTGGTTCGTCGCGAGAACCTGCCCGCCAACGAGCTGATGGGCCGGCGGATGGAGACGGGCGTGCTGGCCGTGCTGGCGCAGCTCCGGGCCACCCGCAACTGGCATCGGATCGGCCGCGAGTGGTGGTTCGGCGACCCTCCCTCCACGGAGCTCGGCGAAGAGGAGTGGGCCTACTTCGAGTCGCGCGGGGAGCGGCGCGGCGGCGTGCGCGGGACCTGAATCGCCGCTAGAAGAGCTGGTTCTCGCCCGCGAAGATCTCAGAGACCGAGTCGTCGAGGAAGATCCGGCGCATCGAGTCCGTGAGGATGTCCGCGGACGTGAGCTGGCGAACCATCTCGGGCGCACCGCTGCGCATCGGGACTGTGTCGGTCACGACGATGCCCTCCAGCGGTGAGTTCTCGAGCGCCTCGAAGGCGCGGCCGGCGAAGAGGCCGTGGGTGGCCACCGCGAAGACGCTGCTCGCGCCCTCGTCCATGACGGTCTGGGAGGCCGCGGCGAGCGTGCCGCCGGTGCCGATGATGTCGTCGACGATCACCGCCGTCTTGCCCGACACGTCGCCGATCACGTGCCCGATCTCGGCGACGCCCTGAGCAGGGCGCTCCTTCTCGAGCAGGGCGTAGGGCGCGCCCACCTTGCGCGCGAAGTTCTTGACCAGCTTCACCCGGCCGGCATCGGGGGCGATGATCACGAGGTCCTGATCGCCGATGTGGTCCTGCACGAACTGGCTGAGGATCGGCATCGCGGTCATGTGGTCGACCGTCTTCGAGAAGAAGCCCTGCATCTGGCCGGCGTGGAGGTCCATCGTCACCAGGCGGTCGATCCCGGCCACCTCGAGCAGCTCTGCCACGAGCCGGGCCGAGATCGGCTCCCTGGGAGCCGACTTCTTGTCCTGGCGGGAGTACCCGTACCACGGGCACACGGCGATGATCCGGTGGGCCGACGCGTGCTTGGCCGCGTGGATCATGAGGAGCAGCTCCATGAGCGAGTCGTTCGGGGTCATCCCCTCGCGCTCGGATCCGCAGATCGACTGGATGATGAACAGGTCGGCGCCGCGGATGGACTCGCCATAGCGGCAGTAGACCTCGCCGTCGGGAAACGTCTTCAGGCCGGCATCCACCGGCTCGAGCGCCAGGCGGCTGGTGATCTTCGCCCCGAGCTCCCTGCTCGCGCGGCCGGCCGTGACCATCATCCGCTTCTCGTAACCGGCGGGAATGGCCGTGCCGAGCGAAGGCGCGGTGGCGGTGTCGAGGGCCTTGCTCATTTTGGTTCGTTCTTGTCTTCCACCCGGTCGGCGTACCCGTCGACGTTCTTCTGCTTCGAGCGGCCGATCCCGAGCGCCCCTTCGGGCACGTCTCCGGTGATCACCGAACCGGCCCCAGTGTACGCCCGGTCCCCGACGTCGACGGGAGCCACCAGCGAGGTGTGGATCCCGGTTTTCACGCGCTCTCCGATGGTGGTGCGGTGCTTCTTGCGACCGTCGTAGTTGGCCGTGATCGTGCTGGCCCCGAGGTTGCTGCCCGCCCCGACATCGGCGTCTCCGACGTAGGAGAGGTGCGGGATCTTGGCTCCCTCGCCGACATCCGAGTTCTTCACCTCTACGAACGTGCCGACCTTCGATCCCTCTCCGAGCACCGTGCCCGGCCTGAGGTAGGCGAACGGACCCACGGTCGCGCGGTCGCCCACCTCCGCCTCCACGAGATACGAGTGGAGGACGCGGGCGCCGCTGCCGATCCGCGAGTCGATGACCGTCGCCTGCGGGCCCACCTCGGCGGCCTCCCCCACGCTGGTCGAGCCGAGCAGGCTCACCCCGGGGCCGACCACCGTGTCCTTGCCGATCGCGACACCCACCTCGACCCGGGTGGTGGCGGGCTGCAGGAAGGTCACGCCGTCGTGCGCGAGGCGTTCGAGGATCCGGGCCTGTGCCACGGCCTCGGCCTGCATCAGGTCGGCGCGGTCGTTCACGCCGAGTGCGCCGCCCGCGTCATCGGTCAGATAGGTGACGATGCCCTGGTCCCGCTCCCGGAGCACCGTGATCGCGGCGGTGAGATAGCGCTCGCCGCCCTCCGTCCCGACGGTGTCGAGCGCTTCCACCAGCGCCTTCGGCTCGAAGGCGTAGGTGCCCAGGTTGATCTCGCGGATCGCGAGCTCCTCCTCCGGCACGCCCTCGGGGTACTTGGTCTCCACTATCCGCTCCACGCCGCCGTCGCCGTTCCGGACGATGCGCCCGTATCCGGCCGGGTCGAGCTTGTCCGTGGTGAGGATGGTGGCCGCCGCGCCGTCATCGCGATGCGCGCCGAGGAGCCCGGTCAGGTGGTCCGCCGACACCAGCGGGTGATCGCCGGAGAGCACGACCACCGGGCCGCCGGCGGACTCGAGCACCGAGCGGGCCGCGAGCACCGCCGAGCCGGTGCCCTCGCCCTCGGTCTGCTCGGCGAGCTCCACGCCCTCGGGCAGGCCGTCGGCCACACCGTCGCCGGGCCTGACCACGCACACGATGCGATCGGCGCCGGCCTCGCGACCGGCGTCCACGACCCACTCGAGCATGGGCTTGCCGCATACGCGGTGCAGAACCTTGGGCAGCTCCGACCGCATGCGCGTCCCCTGCCCGGCGGCCATGATCAGGACCGTGAAGGGCTCAGCCATCGGACCTGAGCGTACCCGCGAAAGGCGCTGGGCCGTACATGCGACACAACGGATGCATCACTGGGGAGGGAGGAATCGAACCTCCATTTCGTGGACCAAAACCACGCGTCGTGCCATTAGACCACTCCCCAACGAGGACCCGGCGAAGGTACCAGCGCGGTGCCCCACCGGAGAACGCGGAGAGGCTCAGCGGTCCTTGCGCTCGCGCGGCACCCGGCCGGCCTCGGCGCCCTTCTCGTGGGCCGGCCCGCCGGGCGGGTGGATGCCCAGGACCCGCATCGCCTTGAGGCCGAGCGAGAGGCGCTCGCGGCCGTCGGTGGAGGACACGTCGAGGCCGCTCAGCTCGCGCACGCGTTCGAGGCGATAGCGAATGGTGTGCCGGTGGGTGAAGAGGCGCTCGGCGGTGCGCGCCACATTGCCATCGGCGTCGAGGAAGCTCTCGAGCGTGAGCACCAGGTCGGTCTCGTATTGCTCGTCGTAGTCCACGAGCGGGGCCACCGTCTCCTCGAAGAAGCCCTGCAGCTCGCTCGGGTCCTCGCTCATCGCCGGCAGCAGCAGCCGGTACGCGCCGGTCTCCTCGAAGGAGAGCTGATCGAGACCTCGTGCCTCGGCCACGTTGGCGGCCAGCAGCGCCTCGGTGCCCGCACGGTGCAGGTCGGCGGGGTCGTCGGCGTGGCGGCTGAGCGCGACCGTGAGCACGTGTCCGGGGAGGCCCGCCTCGAGCTCGCTGTAGACGGCGTTCGCCACCCGCCGGCCCGCCGCGGAGTCGGGGCCCGGCGCGACGATCACGAGCTCGCGCCCGCCCGTGGAACCGTGCTCGGCGGAAGCGGCCCGACCATGGCGCGACACCCATCCCGGGGAGGCGAGCGCCGCCAGCGCGGTCCGCTCGACGGCGCGGGCGCCCCGCTCGGCGACCGTCAGCACACGTGCGCGCCAGTCACCCTCCTCCGGGTGCTGCGGCCGGGCGCGCGCCACGACCACGCTCGCGCCGGCCGAGAGGTCGCAGCCGAGCTCCGACGCCCGCGCGGCCACCGTCTCCCCGTCGGGAATTCGGCGCGCCAGAAGCTCGTTCACGAAGTCCGCCACCGCCGCCTCGCTGGCACGCTCCGGCGCCTGCGCGCGATCCACCTCGAGACCGATCAGGTTGGCCACCACTCGCAGCAGCGAGGGCGCCGGCTCGGGGCCGCGCACGCGGTAGCGAAGCTCGCCGACCGCCGCCTCGGCGACCGTGAGCTCCACGGCCCGGGCATCTCCTTCGAGCGCCATCACCGCTCGCTCGTCGTCCGGCGACGCGCAGGCGACCGCCAGCACGCTGCTCCGCGAATCGAGCACGATCACGCTCGCGTCGAGCGCCCGGCCGGCGGCGCGGGCCACGCTGGGCAGGCCGGCACCGGCCTCCACGGCTTCGGAGACCGCCTCGAGTGCGTCCAGGAACGAGCGCGGTTCAGCGGTCAGTCCACCGGCCGCGCTCGCCGGTTCGTGCGAGACCGACATCCACCCGATCGTACCGCCGACCCGGGCCCCGCCCTAGCGGAAGCACCCGGCTCGGCCGGGTGCGCACCGATGCTGTCTAGGCGTATTGGTCGTAGCTCCAGACGACCGCGAGGCCGATCACGGACCCGATCCCGAGCAGCGTGGCGAGTATGAAGAGGGTGAGGAAGCTCGCCGCGAGCTTCTCCCAGACGCGCCCGTAGCAGCGCCACGCCGGCATGAGGATCAGTCCGGCGTAGCACGACACGGTCAGCCCGATGGCCAGCGCGATCGTGATCTCGGTGGTGGTGAGGTCGGTCATGACGGCGTTGGGGCGGTGCTGCGGTCATTGTTGCGAACCTGCTCGACGATCAAGGCGATCGTGGCCACCAGGCCGTAGATACCGGCCCCCAGCGCCCAGCCGCCCGCCACGTCCGACCAGTAGTGCGCGCGCAGGTAGACCCGGGAGAGGCCGATCGCGGCGGTCAGGACGATCGCGGCCGTGATGATCGCCGCCTGGCTCGGAAGGCCGCGCTCGCGGGTGAGCGCCACGGCAGCCGCGATCCAGGTGGTGGCGTACGCGGCGTGGCCGCTCGGGAAGGCCGACTCGCTCGTGTCCACCAGCGGGCCGGCGGGCCGAACGCGATCGACGGCGTCCTTGGTCACGTCCACGGCCAGGACGATGAGCGCGAACCCGAGCACGAGCAGCGCGGCGTCCACCGGCCGGTGGCGCGCCACCAGCACCACGACGGCCACGACGAGCAGCGCGGTGATGCTCGTGAACGAGCCCAGTTCGGTCACCGCCTTGGCCACGTCCACGGCGAAGTCGCTCCGCAGGTGGCGCCCGGCGTCGAAAAGCTCGCGGTCGAACGGGGTGAGCGCCGTGGAGCCGTACACCACCGTGAGGTAGAGGACGAAGACGTAGATCCCCGTGCCCGCCACGGCCATGGCGGTGACGAGCTTGAGGCTCAGCCGGTCCACCAGGAAGCGCACCTCGGGTGCCAGGACCCGTACCACCGGCCGCACGGCGAACCGGTACAGCGGCCGGCCCACAGCAAAGAGGGGCCGCACGAGCGGATGCCGCCGGTGGGCCTCGAGCCAGGCGCGGATCTCCGCCCGCCGCCGGTAGGCCGTGACGACCCCGACGATCACGGCCACGGTCAGCCCGAAGCCGAAGACCGCCTGTCCGGCGATGTGCGCGACGCGGTCGAACGAGCGCCAGAACACGTAGCCGAGCACGCAGAACGTGGTGGCCCAGAGACCGGTGCCCACGACGCTGAAGGGGAGGAAGCGCCGGTACGCGAGCCCCGACGCGCCCGCGATGAACGGAGCGAGGGCCCGCACCAGGCCGATGAAGCGGCCGATCAGGATCGTCTTGCCGCCGTGGCGGTCGAAGTAGCCCTCCACCTGGTCGAGCCGCTCGTGCGTGATCTTCACCCTCGGGCCGTGACGCTCCAGGAAGTCTCCGACCGAGGCGCCGCCCGATGAAGAAGCTCGTGGTGTCGCCAAGCACGGCGCAGACCCACACCAGCCCGATCAGCGGGAGCAGGTCGATCTCGCCCTGGCCCGCGATCACGCCGCCGGCGATCACCACGGTCTCGCCCGGCGCGATCAGGCCGACGAAGGCGCCCGTCTCGAGGAAGGCCATGATGCCCACGAGCAGATACGTCCAGGCGCCGAGCGTCTCGGCGATGTCGCCGATCAGCTCCTTGGGATCGGGCAGTGCCGACAGCACGCCGCTCGCGTACACGGCCAGCGCGAGCACCGCCAGCACGAGGATGGCCTTCCGCTCGAACTCCAGCGACCGCCGGCGCCACACGCCGTAGGCGACCAGGAGCACTGCCAGCACCGCCGCTGCGATATGGGCTGCCGACACGCCGCGGACTGTAGGCGCCTAGGCCGCGCGAAGACGCGTGGCGATCGCCCCCGGGATCGCCTTCGCGGCCCGCTCGGCCGCGTCTCCGGACTCGAACAGGCCGAAGCAGGTGGGGCCCGAGCCGCTGACTCCCGCGCCCAGCGCTCCCTCCCGCCTCAGTGCCTCGAGCGCGCCGTCGACGTCGGGCAGCAGCGCGATCGCGGCGGGGGCCAGGTCGTTCTCGATCACGCCCGCGAGGGTTCCCGCGCCCGCGCCGGCCAGCTGCCGCAGCGGCGCCGGGTCGAGCCGCTCGCGCCAGCCCTCGCTCCGGTCGAGCTCCGCGTACACCTCGCCCGCCGACAGTCCGCGCGCGTCCGGCACCAGCACCACGTGGACCGCCCCCAACTCGATCGGCTCGACGATCTCGCCGGTGCCGGTGACGATCGCGTGGCGGGGCTCCACCTGGCTCGGCACGTCCGAGCCGAGACCGGCGGCGAGGGCGCGGAGCTCGTGCCCGTCGAGCGGGTCACCGGCGATCCGGTTGGCGGCCCGCAGCGCCGCCGCGGCGTCGGCGCTGCCGCCGCCGAGACCGGCCGCGACCGGGATGCGTTTCTGGATCCGCACGGCGAGCGGCGGAAGCTCCACGGTGCCCGCGTTGCGGAACGCGCGCAGGGCAGCGGCCGCGAGGTTCTCCCCCTCCACTCCGGGGCAAACCACCGTGTCGTCCGCTCCCGGCGGTGCCTCCGCCACCTCCAGCTCGTCGGCCAGCTCGAGCGAGGCGAACAGCGACGCGATCGGGTGCATCCCGCCCTCGGGAGGACCGACGTGCAGCACCAGGTTCAGCTTCGCTGGGGCGAGCTCGTGGACCATTCGGCGCAGGCTACGTGGCCAGGCTCAGCGCCGCGCGAGCGCGCCGGCCAGGCGAGTCCAGTGCTCCGGGTGGAGGCGCTCGGCGCGGGCGTCGGGCGGGAGCTCCATCAGCTCGAGCTCGGCGCGCACCGAGTCGCGCAGCCCCGGCGGCGAGTCGGCCGCGAGCGCCAGCGAGCCGGCCAGCGCCTTTCGCCGGTGGGCGAAGCCGGCATGAACGAGCGCGCGCAGCGCGTCGTCCGGCGCGGGGCCGCGCCGGCGCATCGAGATGAGCGCGGAATCCACGTGCGGCGCGGGATGGAACACGGTGCGCGGGATCTTCCGCAGCACGCGCACTTCGCAGGCCAGCTGCGCGAGCACGGAGGTCGCCCCGTACACCCGGCCCCCGGGCGTGGCCGCGAGCCGCTCCCCCACCTCGCGCTGGACCATCGCCACCCACAGGTCCGCCGCGGGCAGCTCGGCAATCGACTTGAGCAGCACCGTGGCGGCGACCCCGTAGGGCAGGTTCGCGACGACCTTGGTGGGCTCCGGCCGGAGCGCGCCGAGGTCGAGCTTCACGGCGTCGGCCAGGTGGAGGGTGGTGTTGCCGAACGGCTCGAGCGCCTCCGCGAGCGGCGGCTCGAGCGCGCGGTCGACCTCCACCACGTGCAGGTGGGCCACCCGCGGGGCCAGGTGCTCGGAGAGAACGCCCAGCCCGCCGCCCACCTCCAGCACCACGTCACCGTCGTCGAGCTCGGCCGCGCGCTCGATCACGCCGAGCACGTTGTCGTCGATCAGGAAGTTCTGGCCGAGCTCGCGATTCGGGCGCACGTCGAACCGGCGCAGGCGGCGCAGACTCGCCTGGCGCGGCTCGTTCACCAGCCGAACACCCGCGCGGCGTTCGCCTCGACGGCCCGCTCGAGCGCCTCGTACGAGACACCCCGCAGCTCGGCGACCCAGCGCGCGGTGTGGGTCACGTTTGCCGGCTCGTTCGGCTTGCCGCGGAGCGGCTGGGGCGCGAGATAGGGCGCATCGGTCTCCACGAGAAGCAGGTGCTCCGGCAGCTCGCGTGCGGCCTCCTGGAGGTCTGTGGCCTTCGGGTAGGTGACGTTGCCGGCGAACGAGCAGAGGTAGCCGCGCTCGACGCACTCCTCGACCCGCTCGGGCGCCGAGAAGCAGTGGAGGATCACCGCCGGGAGCCGCTCGGAGTGCTCGCGGAGCAACGCGAAGGTGTCGTCCTCGGCGGCTCGGGTGTGGATGGCCACCGGCAGCCCGACCCGACCGGCGAGCTCCAGCTGCGCCTCGAAGGCCCGGCGCTGGTCCTCCCGCGGCGCGTGGTCGCGGTAGTAGTCGAGACCCGTCTCCCCGATGGCGCGCGCGACGGGATCGGCGGCCGCTCGCTCGATCTCCTCCAGGTCCGCCGCGCCGAACCCGGCCGTCTCGTGCGGGTGGCGGCCGACGATCGCCGACACGTCCGCGTTCGCCTGTGCCGCCGCGAGCGCCCGCTGGATCGAGGGCCCGTCCGTTCCCACCGTGGCCACGCGCCTGACGCCGGCAGCCCGCGCCCGCTCGAGGAGCTCGCCGTCCGGGGGCTCACAGAAATCCAGGTGGCAGTGGGTGTCGACCACCGGGCCGCTCAGCCGGCCACTAGTGGGCCGAGTCGGGACGTTTCCCGCGACATGCATGACCCAGGGGTCGCCAGGCAAGGACGCAGGGAGCCGGAATAGCAGCGCTATCCAGGCGACCGAGGACGCCGCATGGCGAGGTCTGGGGCCGCAGTTCGCGGTGGAACGTTTCGAGGAGGTCCACTAGACGGCCGCGGCCTCGGGGGGCTCCACCCGTGGGAACAGCTGTGGCAGCTCGCTGATGCGGCCGCCTCCGGGCTGCGCTCCGAAGTCCGCCAGGTCGAGCGACGGGTCCTCTCGGCCGAGTGCCGCGAGCAGCCGTTCCGCGGAGGCCGGCACGAACGCGAGCAGCAGCACCGAGACCACGCGGAGTCCCTCCGCCAGCGAGTACAGAACCTCGTCCAGGTGCCCCGCCTCGGCCTCGTCCTTCGAGAGCTTCCACGGCTCCTGGTCCTGCACGTACCGGTTGAGGCGCTTGACGCGCTGCCAGATCTCGTCGAGCGCGAGCGAAGGCTCCACCCTGTCGAGGAGGTCCTTGACGGTCTCCGTGAGGCCCTCGAAGTCGGGCCGCAGCTCCGACGCGGGCTCGGCCTCGGGCACCACGCCGTCGCGATACCGGTCGATCATCGCGAGCGTGCGGCTCGCGAGGTTCCCGTACTCGTTGGCCAGCTCGGTGGTGTAGCGCGTCTCGAATCCCTCCGGGGAAACCTCCCCGTCCTGTCCGAAGCGCACCTCGCGCAGGGCGTAGTAGCGCAGCGCGTCGGCGCCGTAGAGCTCCGCGACCTGGAACGGCTCGATCACGTTGCCGAGCGACTTGGACATCTTGTGCTCGCCGAGCAGGAGGAACCCGTGGATGCCCACGCGGCGCGGCAGCTCGATCTCCGCGGCCATGAGCAGCGCGGGCCAGATCACGGCGTGGAACTTCAGGATGTCCTTCCCGATCAGGTGGAGGTTGGCCGGCCAGAAACGGTCGGTGAGGTCCTCCCCCTCGCGTGCGTAGGACAGCGCCGTGTAGTAGTTCAGGAGCGCGTCGATCCAGACGTACACGACCTGCGACTCGTCCCACGGGACCGGCACCCCCCACTTGAGCCGCGAACGACTCAGCGACAAATCCTGCAGCCCGCCCTGGATGAACGAGAGCGCCTCGTTGTAACGCTCCTGAGGGACCACGAAGTCGGGGTGCTCCGCGTAGAGGCGCTCGAGTGGCTCCTGGAACGCGGACAGCCGGAAGAACCAGTTGTCCTCGACCTCCCAGTCGAGCTCGATCTTGTGGATCGCGCAGCGGTTGCCGTCCTCGATCTCCGAGTCGGTCTTGAAGTCGGCGCAGCGGGGGCAGAACCAGCCCTCGTAGGTGCCCTCGAAGACGTGCCCGTTGTCGTAGATCCGCTGCACCACCTCGGCGACCTTCTCGAGGTGCTCGGGGTCCGTGGTGCGGATGAAGAAGTCGTTGGTGGCGTTGAGCGTGGCCGCCAGCTCCCGGAAGCGAACGGCGTTGCGGTCGCCGAGCTCGCGCGGGGTGATGCCCTCGCGCTCGGCAGCCAGCGCGACCGGCTCGCCGTGCTCGTCCGTGCCGGTGAGGAAGAAGACGTCCTCGCCCCGCTGGCGCATGTGGCGGGCGAGCACGTCGGCCGCGATCGTCGTGTAGGCGTGCCCGAGATGCGGCTCGCCGTTCACGTAGTAGATCGGCGTGGTGACGTAGTAGGACATCCCGATCGATGCTACTTGCGCGTCCGTGCGCCCCGTCCGGCGAGCGCCGGGAGCAGCGCCGCCAGCCGCGCGCGGCGGCGCCACCGCGCCGGCGAAGAGGTCGACCCTGCGCGACGAGAGCGCGGCGGCCGCCGCGAGCAGGCCGGCGGCCGCCGCGATCAGGCCGAGGTCCCGGCCGCGCGCCTCCGGCGCTGGCCGCGGCCGGGCAGATTCTCGAGGCCGCGCCGGCGCGACGGCGCCGGGCCGCGCAGCCTGTGGATCAGCGCCGAGACTCGCCGGCGTGCGGGCATGCGACCGCTCCGTGGGCGACTCCCTCACGGGGTCCGCGGCTCCCTGAGGCGCGGGGACCTCGTGCCGGGTCCCGGCGGGGCGGGAGAGCGCCGCGGGGACCGGTGGGCGCGCCGGGGCGGGAGCCGGCAGGCGGCGCCCCGCGGGAACCGGCGCGCGGAGGGCCGGTGCGCGCGGAGCCGGGACGGGCGCCGGCGCCGGGGCGGGCCGGACCGGAGCCGGGACAGCCACAGGCACCGCCTGCGGCGGCCGCGGTGAGGGCGCCGCAAACGGCGGGAGGAGCGTGAGCGGATCGACATAGGCGTGGCGGGTGCCGGCGGCGCGTACGCCGAAGTGGAGATGCGGACGCTCGATCGAGCGCACGCCGGTCGTGCCCACGGTTCCGATCGCCTGTCCCGCTCCGACCTGGGCGCCGCGCCGGACGGCGATCGAGCCGAGGTGCAGGTAGGAGACGTCGAAGCGCCCGTCCACGCTTCGGACGCTCACGGTGGACCCCGAGGACCCCGCGGTGCCCGCGAACCGCACGAGCCCCGGGACCGCCGCGACGACCGGGTCCCCGACGCGTCCGGCGATGTCGATGCCGCGGTGCTGGCCGGCGGCGTACGGGTCGTCGCCGTTGCGGAACGGGGTGACGACCTCGCCGCCCAGCGGCCAGGTCCAGGCGGCCAGTGCGGACGGAGGAGCGAGGAGGAGGGCGCCCGCGGCGATGGTGGCGGCGATCGCGAATCGGGTCATGGCGGCCACCATAGGTCGGGAGCAACCGAGCGAGGCACGGGTTTTGCCGATCCGTGCGCCGTCGTGGCGGAACCGTGATCGTTCGTTACAGACGTGTCGCGAACGGGTGGCTCAGCGGTCAGCGGTGAGCGCCCGGTAGAGCGCGTTGGCGCTCCCGCCGGTGAGCTCTGCCACCACCGCGGCGGCGCGGCGCGGCTTGGCGCCCGCGTCGACGAGCTCGCGCAGAGCCTCGAGCGCAGCGCCCTCGGGACCGGCGTCGGGCTGCGCCGTCGGGGCGATGACCAGCACCACCTCCCCGCGCGGGGGCGCCCCGGCGTAGCGCTCCGCCAGCTCCGCGGCGCTCCCCCGGACAACCTCCTCGTGCGCCTTCGTCAGCTCGCGGCAGACGGCGACCTGCCGGTCGGGCTCGAGCTCCGCCACCGCCGCGAGAGTGGCGGGCACACGTCGCGGTGACTCGAACGCCACGAGCGTGCCGCCCGGCTCGCGGAGCACCGCGTCGAGCTCGTTGCGCTTGCGCGGCAGGAATCCCTGGAAGCGCCATGCGGCCGCGGGCAGCCCGGATGCCACGAGCGCGGTGATCGCCGCGGAAGGCCCGGGCAGCACCTCGACGGGCAGCCCGGCCGCCACACAGCCGCGGACGAGCAGGAAGCCGGGGTCGGAGACGAGCGGCATGCCGGCGTCGGACACGAGCGCCACCGTGGCGCCCTCGAGCATGCGCTCGACGAGCTCGGCGGCGCGGGCCTGCTCGTTGTGCTCGTGGTAGGAGAGGAGGCGCGCCTTCACGCCGTATCGGTCGAGCAGCACGCGCGTTCGGCGGGTGTCCTCGCAGGCCACGAGGTCGGCCTCGCGGAGCGCCGCCAGCACACGCAGCGTGACGTCCTCGAGGTTCCCGATCGGCGTGGGACAGACCACGAGGCGGCCGCTCACGACACGCCACCGTCCAGCGCCAGCAGAGCGGCCCCGAGCATCCCGGACTCGGCGCCGAAGTGGGCCGGCACGATCTCGACGGCGTCCCGGGCGGGCGGGAGCGCGCGCTCGGCGACCACCTCGCGGGCCGGCTCGATGAGCAGGTCGCCGGCCGCCACCGCCCCGCCGCCGATCACGATCATCTCGGGGTTCAGGGCGTTCACGAGGCTCACGAGCCCCGCGCCCAGCCAGCGACCCGCCTCGGCCAGCACATCGCGCGCCGCGTCGTCGCCCTCGTGGGCGAGCTCGGTGGCGATCGCCCCGGTGATCTCGGCCCCCGCGGCGAGCCGCCGCCCCAGTGCCGAGGCCGGCCGCTCGGCGGCCATTCGCTCTGCCTCGCGCCCGATCGCGGAGCCCGACGCCATCACCTCGAGGCAGCCTCGGCCGGGGCACGCGCCCTGGCAGTCGGGCCCGTGGTAGTCCACGACGATGTGGCCCAGCTCGGCGCCCACGCCGGTCGCGCCGCGGTAGATGCGCCCGTCGAACAGGAGGCCTCCGCCGATCCCCGTGCCCAGCAGAACCATGGCGGCGTGCTTTCGTCCCGCGGCCGCGCCGTGGCGGTGCTCGGCCAGCAGGGCGACGTTGGCGTCGTTGTCCACGTGGACGGGCAGTCCGAGCCGCTCGCTCATCATGTCGCGGAAGGGAAGGCCCTCCAGGGGCAGATGGGTGGACCACGCACTCGAGCCGGTCACCTGGTGCACCAGCGCCGGCACGCCGAACCCCACCGCGTCCACGTCGGGAGAGGCGGCGCGGATCTCCTCGACCGCCTCGACGAAGATGTCCAGCGTCTCCTGGCGGTCCGCCCCGCGCCAGATCCGATGCACTCTGTGGTGCACCACAAGCTGCTCGTCGACGACGCCTCCGAGGAGCTTCGTGCCCCCGGCGTCGACGCCGATTACCCGCCTCGGCGGCATGGCCGGACGATATACAGGGTCTGGTGAATGACCCTCCGCCCAACTCGCCCGACCCCGGTCCGCCCGAGTACAACGTCTATCGCTCGCGTCGCCGAGCGCCCAGCCGGCTGTCGGGCGGAGGCGACCTGGACGCGCTGCGCAAGCGGCTTTCGCGCTTCCGCGACCGCGAGCCGCGCGAGCCCGGGGAGCGCCGCGGGATCACCCCCGGCCGCGTCATCAAGTGGATCGTGCTCGCGGTGGTCGGCTGGCTGCTGCTGTCGCTCGTTCTGTTCCTCGTGAGCGCGCAGACCGAGGAGGGCGTGTCCGACAGCGCGAAGAGCGCGCTGTCGAGCGACGGCAGCCTGCTCTCGGGAAGCACCATCCTCGTGCTCGGGTCCGATGCGCGCACCGGGGACTCGATCGACGAGTCGCAGGAGGGTCCCTCCCGCGCCGACACGATCATGCTCGTGCGCGCCGCCTTCGGCAGCGTCCGCAAACTCTCGATTCCGCGCGACTCGTTCGCCGAGATCCCCGGCCACGGCGGCCAGAAGATCAACGCGGCCTACGCGCTGGGCGGGCCGGCCCTGATGATCAAGACGGTCGAGCAGTTCATGGGCAACGGCGTGCAGGTGAACCACCTGATCGAGGTCGACTTCGAGGACTTCCCGAAGCTGATCGACGCGCTGGGCGGCATCGACGTCGAGGTGGAGCAGCGGATCTGCTCGCCTCCGTTCGACAACTTCTGGAAGGGCCTGCGCTTCAAGAAGGGAACGCAGCACCTCGATGGCGAGCGGGCGCTCGGCTTCGCCCGGATCAGGAAGAACGCGTGCGCGCCGAACGAGACCGACATCGAGCGCGCGCAGCGCCAGCAGCAGGTGCTGGCCGCGATCAAGGACAGCGTGGTGTCCCCCGGCACGTTCTTCAGGCTGCCGCTGGTGAGCTGGCGGGCCCCCCGGGCGCTCAAGACGGACATGAATGGGCCCCAGCTCCTTGCCCTGTTCGCCGACTTCGCCACCGGCAGCAGCGACGAGACGATGGTGCTCGAGCCGTCCTGTCTCTCATGCGGACCCGGAGGCAGCCTCGTTGTGTCGGCGGGCGCGAAGAGCGAGGCGGCGAACCAGCTGCTCGAGGGTGATTAGCGAACAATTTGCAGACGGACTGCGTACATCTGCCAGAGTGCGCACCGGATCCCATCCTGAGGAGAGAGAGATTGTCCCGTCCCGCTCGCATCGCCCTGCTGTGCCTGCTCGCGCTGATCGTCGCGGCGCCGGCCGCTGAGGCCAAGGTCCCCAAGGCCCCCGCGGGCCTGAAGCTCTACAAGCCGCCCAAGGCGATCGCCAAGTACACGCACGGCGATCTGATCTGGGCTCGCAAGGTCGGGAACCCCTTGCCGCAGGCGGGACGCACCTGGACGCTCCTCTACCGCTCGACGAGCGTGCGCGGAAAGGCGATCGGCGTCTCCGGCTTCCTGATGCTCCCGCGCGGCAAGCCGCCGAAGAAAGGCTGGCCGGTGGTCAGCTGGGCGCACGGGACCAGCGGCATCGCCGACTCCTGCGCGCCCTCGCGGAACCCGAAGGGCCCCTACACCTTCTACGCCGCGCCGCAGTTCGGCGCCTGGCTCAAGGCCGGCTACGCGATCGCGAACACCGACTACGAGGGCCTCGGAACACCCGGCGTCCATCCCTACCTGGTCGGCCGCTCCGAGGGTCGCGGGGTCGTGGACATCGTCCGCGCCGCCCGCCAGCTCGACGGACGCCTCGCCCGGCGTTACGTGATCGCCGGCCACTCTCAGGGCGGACACGCGGCGCTGTTCGCCGCCGCCCTCGGGCCGAAGTGGGCTCCCGAGCTTCGCCTTCGCGGAGTGGCGGCGTACGCGCCTGCCTCGCACCTCGGGCTGCTGAGCCGAGCGCTCCCCGACTTCACGACCCCGAGCGGGCTCTCGGGCCTCGCGGCGATGGTGCTGCACGGCGTCTCCGCCGTCTACCCGCAGATCGACCCGACAAGATCGCCTCCGATCAGGCGCTCGCGCTGTTCCCCAAGCTCGACGAGGTGTGCCTCGGAGAGCTGAACGCCGCGGACGCCTTCGGCGGGCTCGGCGCCCTCCACCCTGGTCCGGCCGGGCGCGGACCTCTCGAAGCTGAACACGATCCTCGATGCCCAGAATCCGAATCTGAAGATCGCCGCGCCGATCCTCATGGCTCAGGGACTGAGCGACACGACGGTGTTCCCGTTCATGACGAACCAGCTCGACACCGAGCTGCGGGCCGGCAAGAACAAGGTGACCTACCTCACCTACCCGAACGTCGAGCACGTGGGCATCGTGGGAGCGGCTGACGCCCGCACGAGGAGCTTCTTCGCGAAGCGCCTGAAGTAGCCGCTCAGTCCGAGCTGGACTTCGAGGACGACGAGGAGGAGGACGAGGAGGAGGAGTCCGACTTGGAGCCGGATTTCGAGTCCGACTTCGAGTCCGACTTCGAATCGGAGTTCGAGGACCCGGTCGAGGACGAGGAATCCTTCGAGGACTCCGAGCCGGCGGCCGGCGCCTTCTTCTTTCCGTAATCGGTGTTGTAGAAGCCCGAGCCCTTGAAGTGGACCGCCACGGGGTGGAAGACACGCTGCACGGGCGCCCCGCAGATCGTGCACTCCGTGATCGGATCGTCGGTCATGCGCTGCATGACCTCGAAGGTGTGGCCCTTCTTGCAGCGGTACTCGTAAATGGGCATGGCACTCCGAGTATATGAGTGCCAGGAGCGCCCTCAGAGAGTGCGCGGCGGGCTCGGGCGCTCGAGGTCGTCGAGCAGCGAAACCCGCGTCGCGTGCCAGACGATCCAGGCGGCGAGATGTCCCAGCGGCCTCAGGGCGGTCCCGACCATCGCCGGGTAATACCCCACGAACGGACCCCGGTTAACGGTCCACGCTTCGCCCACTTCGGAAATAGCGCCCTCTGGCGGCGCCGCTACTCTGGCTGGCCGTGGCGACCGATCCAGTGACCATGGACAAGATCGTGTCCCTCTGCAAGCGGCGTGGCCTGATCTTCCCCGCGTCCGAGATCTACGGCGGGATCGCCAACACCTACGACTACGGGCACTACGGCGTCCTGCTCAAGAACAACGTCGCGAACGCCTGGTGGCGGGCGATGATCCAGGAGCGCGACGACATCGTGGCGCTCGACTCCGCGATCATCCAGCACCCGCGCACCTGGGAGGCCTCGGGGCACCTGGCCGGCTTCACCGACCCACTCGTGGACTGCCGCACCTGCAAGCGCCGCTTCCGCGCCGACCACCTCGAGGAGGTGCGCAACGGCACCGCCGAGCACGAGGGCATCCGCTGCGGGAAGGCGCCGTCGAAGCTGCCCGGCGACCACCCGGACTGCGACCTCACCGAGGCCCGCGAGTTCAACCTCATGTTCGAGACCTCGATCGGCCCGGTGAAGGACGCCGGCTCGACCGTCTACCTGCGGCCCGAGACCGCGCAGGGCATCTTCCTCGCCTTCAAGACCACGCTCGGCTACGCGCGCAAGAAGCCGCCGTTCGGCATCGCCCAGATCGGGAAGTCGTTCCGCAACGAGATCACGCCCGGCAACTTCATCTTCCGGACGCTCGAGTTCGAGCAGATGGAGATGGAGTTCTTCGTGCCGCCGGCCGAGGCCGAGAAGTGGCACCAGCACTGGATGGACCAGCGGATGGCGTGGTACGTGTCACTGGGGGTGGATCCCGACAAGCTCCGGCTGCGTCCGCACGACGCCGACGAGCTGTCGCATTACAGCTCCGCCACCAGCGACATCGAGTACCTCTACCCGATCGGCTGGTCGGAGCTCGAGGGCATCGCCAACCGCGGCGACTTCGACCTCACCCAGCACGCCGAGCACTCGGGCCAGAAGCTCGAGTACGTGGACACCGCGAGCGGCGACCGCTACGTCCCGCACGTGATCGAGCCGGCCGCCGGGCTCGGCCGTACCGTGCTGACGCTCCTGTGCGACGCCTATGACGAGGACGAGATCGGCGGGGAGCAGCGCACCGTGCTGCGGCTGATGCCGAAGATGGCTCCGATCAAGGTCGCCGTGCTGCCGCTCGTGAACAAGGAGGGCCAGCCGGAGCGCGCTCGCGAGATCTACGAGGACCTGCGCGGGCTGATGCCCGCCGAGTACGACACCGGCGGCTCGATCGGGAAGCGCTACCGCCGGCAGGACGAGATCGGCACGCCCTGGGGAGTCACGGTGGACCACCAGACCATGGAGGACGGCACGGTGACGCTGCGCGATCGGGACACGCTCGAGCAGGTGCGGATCGCGGCGGCCGAGCTCGGGCCCGAGCTGGAACGGCGCCTCGCGGCGCCCTGGACCTCGCCCAAGCGCGGCTAGCCCGCGGCGCCGAGCAGCCGGCGGGCGGTGCGCACGCCGAGCTCGAAGGCCGCCTCGCGATCCCAGTCGGGATCGGAGAGGACCTGGATGCCGAAGCCGTCGCCGAGCGAGAACAGGATGGACGCCACGGCCTCTGGGTCCGCCTCGAGGCTGATCACGCCCTCGCTCACCTTGCTCCGCAGTCCCTCGGCGAGGTTGGCTCGCCACGACCGGTAGAGCTCCGCCATCTCGGCGCGGATCTCCTCGCTGTGGCGAGAGGCGCTGAGCAGCTCGTACAGCACCGAGCGGTTGGCCCGCTCGTCCTCGATGAACTCCTCGAGCCCGACCACGAGGGCGGCCACGATCTCGTCTGTCGTGTGCGCCTCGGCGAGCCGCTCCTCCATCGCCTGGTTGCGCACCTCGCAGTCCTGGCGAACGACCTCGACGAGGAGCCGCTCCTTGGAGCCGAAGTAGTAGTGGAGCAAGCCGCGCGAAACGCCCGCCTCGCGTGCCACGTGGTCGAAGGTCGAGCCCGCGGCTCCGCGCCTGCCGACGCTCGATCGCATCGCGGCGATGATGCGCTGGGCCTTCTCTCCCTCGAGCCGGCGTGGGGTCTCGACCGAGGCTTCCACGCGGGCGAGTCTAGCTGGCTGGCCAGCCGGGTTGGAGACCCACCGGGAACGAAAAGAGGGGGCGCCAAGCGCCCCCTCTCGTGCTTCCCAAACCGGTTGAGGCCCGTTAGGTCGTGCCCACGGGCTGGCCGGTGGTCGCGCTCGCGTTGGCTGAGGGCTCCGGGGTGGTGCTCGCGGTGTACTCGAACTCCTCCTCGGCGCCGAAGAGCGCGTCCAGGACCTTCTTGCGCAGACCCTCGCTGAGGGCCAGAGCCAGCGCCCCGCCGACTATGCCGACGAAAAGCAGGCGGCGCTTCCGGCCGCCCTTCTTCTTCTTGTTTCCGCGCAGACCATCTGCCGCCTCGCGCAGGGAGGTGGCGGCCTCACGCAGCTCGCGCTGGACCTTCTTGTCCTCCAGGGCCTTGGTCGGACCCTTGCCGTTCATCCGCCCGTACGCCCTCTTCGCGGAGTCGAAGGCAGTGCGCAGGTTCGCGCGCAGCTCCTCGTCCTCGATGAGCCTCTGAACGTACGCGTTCGAGCGGACCGCCTGACCGGCCGCTACTGCTCCGGCCCCGGCCTTTGCAGCCTTTTTTCTCGATGCCATCTCTCTCCTAGGATCCGCTTGGCTCTGGACACTGTACCCGGCCGAGGCCGCCGGGAACAACGGCAGCGACCCAAATTTCAGCGGTCTCGTGCACGCGGGCGGCGCGGCGGGCTCTCCAGCGCCGCGTCGAGCACCTCGTCCGCGTCGTCCACGAGCACGAACTTCATGCGCTTGCGGAGGTGCGCCGGCACGTCGTCGATGTCCGCCTCGTTGCGCCTCGGAACGATCAGCCGGTGGATGTCTGCGCGCTGCGCGGCGAGCGCCTTCTCCTTCAGCCCGCCGATCGGCAGCACCTGCCCGGTAAGGGTGATCTCACCCGTCATGGCGGTGTCCGCGCGGACCGGGCGCCCGGTGATGCTGGAGGCGATCGCCGTGGCCATCGTGATGCCCGCGCTCGGCCCGTCCTTCGGGATCGCCCCAGCCGGGACATGGACGTGCAGGTCGTGGTTGCGGAACCAGTCCTCGGACAGGTCGCCGTTGAGCGTGTCGTCGGCGGCGTGCTTGACGTACGAGAGCGCGGCCGCGGCGGACTCCTTCATCACGTCGCCCAGCTGACCGGTGACCTGGAGCTTCCCGTCGCCCGGGAACGAGGTGGCCTCCACGAACAGCACGTCGCCGCCCGCCGGCGTCCAGGCGAGCCCTGTGGCCACGCCGGCCTCCCCGGTGCGCCGGACCGTCTCCGACAGGAAGCGCGGCTTGCCGAGCAGCGTCGACGACGGTCTTCGGCCGGATGGTCCGCTTCGAGCGTCGCTTCCCCTCCGCGAACTCGCGCGCCACCTTGCGGCAGACGGAGCCGATCTCGCGTTCGAGGCCGCGCACGCCGGCCTCGCGGGTGTAGCCCTCGATGATCGCGTCGACCGCGTCGTCGGTGAACTCGATCTTCGAGCGCCCCACGCCGTTGCGGTCCATCTGCCGGGGAACGAGATAGCGCTTCGCGATCTCGCGCTTCTCCTCGTGCGTGTAGCCGGAGAGCTGGATCACCTCCATCCGGTCGCGCAGGGCGGGCGGCACCGTCTCGAGCTGGTTCGCCGTGCAGATGAAGAAGACGTGCGAGAGGTCGAACGGCAGGTCGAGGTAGTGGTCGCGGAAGGTCGTGTTCTGCTCGGGGTCGAGCACCTCGAGCATCGCGCTCGCCGGGTCGCCGCGGAAGTCGGTGCCCATCTTGTCGATCTCGTCGATCATCAGCACCGGGTTGCTCGTGCCGGCGTCGCGCATCGCGCGGATGATCGTCCCCGGCATCGCTCCGATGTAGGTGCGCCGGTGCCCGCGGATCTCGGATTCGTCGCGCACGCCGCCCACTGAGATCCGCTCGAAGGAGCGCCCCATGGTGCCGGCCACCGACCGGCCCAGCGACGTCTTGCCCACGCCCGGGCGGCCCCACGAAGCAGAGGATCGACGAGCGCGCGTCGGGCTTCAGCTTGCGCACGGCGAGGAACTCGAGGATGCGGTCCTTCACCAAGTCGATGTCGTAGTGGTCGCGGTCGAGGTGCTTGCGAGCCTCCTTGAGGTCGAGCGCGTCCTCGCTGAAACGGGACCACGGAAGCGTGGCGAGCCACTCGAGGTAGGTCCGGATCACGCCGTGCTCCACCGACTGCGGCGGCAGCCGCTCGAAGCGCTGCAGCTCCCGCTCGGCGACCTTGCGGGCGTGCTCGGGCAGGGCGGCCTCCTCAAGCTGCTGGCGCAGGTCGTCGGCCTCGGCCTGCGTCTCGTCGACCTCGCCGAGCTCCTCCTGGATCGCCTTGAGCTGCTGGCGCAGCCAGTACTCGCGCTGACCACGGTCCATCTCCGACTGAACCTGGGACTGGATGCGGGTGCCGATCTCCACGAGCTCGAGCTCGCGGGCGAGCATCTCCGAGAGCATCCGCAGCCGGCGCGCCACGTTGCGCTCCTCGAGGAGCTTCTGCTTCTCCTCGGTCTTGATCCGCAGCGCCCCGGCGATCGTGTGCGCGAGCTCCGACGGGTCGTCGAGGTTCGTGACCGCGATCTGGAGCTCCTCGGGCAGGTAGGGGACCTCCTCGATGATCCGCGAGAACATCGTCTGCACGTTGCGGTGGAGCGCCTCGAGCTCGGGCGACGGCTCGATCTGGTCCGGCGCCTCCTTGATGCGGGCGACCATGTAGGGCTCGGCGCCCACGAACTCCTCGAGCTCCACGCGCTGAGCTCCGTGCACGAGGATCCGAAGCGTCCCGTCGGGCACCTTGAGCATCCGCGACACCACGCCGGCCACGCCCACGCGATAGATGTCGTCCGAGCCCGGCTCCTCGATCTCCGGGTCCTTGCTCACCACCATCACGAGCATCCGGTTCCCGCCGAGCACGTCGTTCACGAGCTTGATCGAGCGCTCCTGGCCGATCGCGAGCGGAGTGAGCGTCTCGGGGAAGGGCACGGTGTCCCGCAGCGGCAGGACCGGCAGCACCTCGGGGAGGGCCGTGCGGACGACGGCCTGGGCGGCCTCGCCGTCTGCCGACGGAATATGGATGCTCACTCGAGCTCGCCCTCTTCGATGGGCACGCGCCGGACCTCGTCGGCGGGAGCGAGCGGGATCTCCACCTCGAGGATGCCGTCCTCGTAGCTCGCGCGCGCCTGGTCGGCCGCCACCTCGGCGCCCAGCTCCACCACCCGCCGGAACGACCCGTGCTCGATCTCGATCTGCTGGTAGAGGCGGCCCGCCGCCTCGGCGGGGCGGCGCTCCCCGGCGATCAGCAGCTGGCGGCCGCGGATCTCGAGCCCAATGTCCTGGATGTGGATGCCCGCCAGATCGGCCTTGACGACGGCGCGCGGCGGGTCGTCCACGTAGAACACGTCCACCGGCGGCGAGAAGCCGCCGCTCCGGAGTCCGGTCGCGCGCTCGAAGACATCGCCGAACAGCTCGTCGATCTCGCGGCGCATCCGCTCGAAGTTTGCGAAGAGGTCACGAGAGCGGGCCATGGTCCCGAGAATAGGACGCCAGGCCGGCTCGTGCGGATCAGACCTCGTAGACGGCGCCCTCCGTGGCCACTTCCACGGGACCGTCGTACTTCCCGGCCGCCTGCTGGCGCGCCCACTCTGGATCGAGCTCGTCCGAGATGTGCACGAGCACAAGCCGAGCCGCGCCGGCGGCGCGCGCGTGCTCTCCTGCCTCAGCCGAGGTGAGGTGGCCCCGCACTCCGTCGCGCTCGGGACGCGGGAGCGTGGCCTCCAGGAGCACCACGCTCGCCCCCTTCGCGAACTTCACGAGGTCGTCGGTCGGGCGGCAGTCAGCGCCGTAGATCAGTCGCCCGCCGCCATTGGTCGAGGTGAAGCTCATCGCGAAGGTCTCGGTGAAGTGAGGCACCGACTGGAACGCGATCCGGATCGGGCCGATGTCGAGCTCGTCCGCCGGGTCGTATTCCCGGAGGTCGAACGCGTTCTCGATCAGGTCCTCGTTGCCCCAGGCGCCCACCACGCGGCGGAAGGTGTCGCGGGCGCCGGGCGGGGCGTGGAGCACGGGCCGCGCCGGGTTGTCGGTGCCCGGCCAGGTGTGCACGGGCACCGGTTGCTGGCGCGGGGCGTACGTGAGCGCGTACGAGTACGGCACGAGGTCCAGGAAGTGATCGGCGTGCAGGTGCGAGATCACGACCGCGTCCACGTCGATGTAGTCCATCCGCTCGCGCAGCTTGGCGAACACGCCGTTGCCGCAGTCCAGCAGGACGCGCGTGCCGCCATCCTCCACCAGGTACCCGGAGCAGGCCCCTCCGGCATCCTGCCAGGACGGCGACTTGCCCAGGACGGTGAGCCGCATGGAGCGACTCTACGGGCTCAGCGGCCGCCCTGGGGAAGATCAGGTCTTCGGCTGCGGGAAGGCGTAGGCGGCGGTCAGCCGCTCAGCCCGGAAGACGAAGGTCAGCTGGCGCTCGGGGGCGAGTCCGCGGGCGGCCGGCCTGAACGTGGTGCAGGCCTTCTCGAGGTCGAGTGCGCAGAGCTGGTTCTGGTGGAAGAAGCAGTCCTCACAGGTGGCGGGCTTCGTCTTCGGCACGGGTCGGCATCGTGTAGCAATCGAGGCCGTCGCGCCAGCCGCGGTTCCGCAATTCGCTCACTTTTCCGGGCCCCGCAATTTCCAGGATGTTCACATGGGCGCCCGCTGCTTGCGGCTTTTCCCGGGGGGCGAGGATGGTCCGGCGGGGCCCGCCGACCCGTATCGGGAAGGATGTGGGGCCAATGGACCTGGTGACCGGAGCAACCGGCTATGTAGGCTCGCGACTCGTGCGCAGGCTCGCCGCGGAGGGACGCGGCGTGCGCGCCCTCGCGCGCCGGCCCGAGCGGGTGGAGCGCCTGCCCGGCGTCGAGCCGGTCGGGGCCGACCTGCTGGGCACCGCTCCGCTCGCGGACGCTCTCGGCGGCTGCGAGACCGCCTACTACCTCGTGCACTCGATGGAGGGGGCGGACGGCAACGGAAACGGGTTTGCCGCCCGCGACCGTCGCGCGGCGACCGTGTTCGCCAGGGCAGCCGTGGACGCCGGCGTGGAGCGGATCGTGTATCTGGGCGGGATCGCGCCGGCCGGCGCGACGTCCCCTCACCTTCGCTCGCGGCTCGAGGTGGAGGAGATCCTGCTCAGCGCCCTGCCCGGTTCCACCGCTCTGCGCGCATCGATCGTGATCGGCGCCGGGTCCTCGTCCTTCAGGGTGCTGGTGCGGCTCGTCGAGCGGCTGCGGCTCCTGCCGATGCCGCGCTGGCGCAAGAACCGCACGCAGCCGATCGACGAGCGTGACGTGATCGAGTTCCTCGCGCGCACCCCATCCGTGCCAGAGGCGGCGGGACGCTCGCTCGACATCTGCGGACCCGACGTGGTCACCTTCGCGGCCCTCATCGAGGGGATCGCCGAGGCACTTGGGGTGGGGCGCATGCCGGTGGGACTGCCCACCTCGCTCACACCGCCCGCCAGCGCGATCGTGGCGGCGGTGAGCGGCCAGCCGCTCGAGCTCGTGCGGCCGTTGATGGAGAGCCTCGAGTCCGACGTGCTCCCGCGGGATCCGCTCGAGGCGGCATTGATGTACGACATCCGTCCACGCCGGTTCGAGCGCGCGGTGGAGCACGCACTGGCCGAGTGGGAGACCCTCGAGCCGCTGGTGGCGCGATGAAGGTCGAGCGCAGCGTGGAGGTGTCCGCCTCTCCCCAGCAGGTCTACGACGTGGTGATGGACTCCACGCGCCTCGCCGACTGGGTGACCATCCACGACTCCCTCGTGGGCAACCCGCCGCGCCGGCTCGAGAAGGGCTCGCGACTCACGCAATGCCTCAAGCTGGCCGGGCGCCGCTTCAAGGTGCGCTGGACCGTGGTGGAGAACGACCCCTGCCGAAGGGTGGTCTGGGAGGGGCGGGGGCCGGTGGCGTCCCACGCAAGGGTGGAGTACGGGTTCAAGGCGAATGGTGACGGCACCCACTTCACGTATCTGAACCAGTACGACCTGCCGGGCGGACCGCTCGGCAGGCTCGCCGAGCGCACGGTAGCGCGCGCCACGACCCGGGAGCTCGATGGGTCCCTCCAGCGCCTCAAGGCGCTTGTGGAATAATTGTCAGTTCGCTACCTTTTCCGGTAATGGCTGATTTCTTGGATGAGAAGCGCAAGGAGATCGACTCGCGGCTGCAGGAGCTGCGTCCGCTCGTCGACGAGTACAACCGGCTGGAGAAGGCAGCGGCGGCACTGGCCGGCGTGGGCACCACCTCCAACGGGTCCTCTTCCACCACGTCTCGCCGTCGTCGCAGTTCCTCCGCCTCCCCAGCCCGCAAGGGCCGTGGGCGCGGGCGTCCGCGCGGCAGTGGCGCACGGTCGAAGCAGGCACTCGAGCTGGTGCGCGCCCGCCCCGGCATCACGATCGCCGAGCTGGCGGACTCCATGGGGATCAAGGCGAATTACCTTTACCGCGTGTTGCCCAGCCTGGCCTCGGAGGGCCAGGTAAAGCGGCGCGGCAAGGGCTGGCATCCCGCCTGACCCTCTGTCTCACACTCTCGCGCTTTTAACAGTTAAGGGTTTTTGAGTAATCGGCTCACTCGGGCCGCGCTGAGTGCTGCTCAGATGAGACCGAGTTCCCTCACCGCGTCGCGCTCCTCCTTGAGCTCGTCCACCGTCGCGTCGATGCGGGCGCGCGAGAACTCGTCGATCTCGAGGCCCTGCACCACCTCGTAGCGGCCGTCCGCGTTGGTGCACGGAAATGAGGAGATGACCCCCTCCTCGACTCCGTAGGAGCCGTCTGAGGGGATCGCCATCGACACCCAGTCGCCCGCCGGCGTTCCCAGTGTCCAGTCGCGCACGTGGTCGATCGCCGCGTTGGCGGCCGACGCCGCGCTCGAGGCGCCGCGCGCCTCGATGATGGCGGCACCGCGCTTCTGCACGACGGGGATGAACTCGTCCTCGACCCAGGCCTGGTCGTCGACCTTCCCGGCGGCGTTCTCGCCACTCACCTTCGCGTGGAAGATGTCCGGGTACTGGGTGGCCGAGTGGTTCCCCCAGATCGTCATGTTGGTGATGCCGGCCACCGGCACGCCCAGCTTGTTCGCCAATTGGGCGATCGCGCGGTTGTGATCGAGGCGCGTCATCGCGGTGAAGCGCTCACGCGGGACGTCCGGCGCGTTGCTCATCGCGATCAGGGCGTTGGTGTTCGCCGGGTTGCCCACCACGAGGACCCTCAGGGAGCTGTCCGCGTGCTCGTTCAGCGCGGCGCCCTGGGGCTTGAAGATGCCGCCGTTGGCCTCTAGGAGGTCGGAGCGCTCCATGCCCTTGGCGCGTGGGCGCGCCCCCACGAGCAGCGCCACCTGCACGCCGTCGAACGCGTAGTTCGGGTCATCCGAGATGTCGATGCGTGACAGGAGCGGGAAGGCGCAGTCGTCCAACTCCATCGCCACGCCCTCCGCGGCCTTCACCGCCTGCGGGATCTCGAGCAGGCTCAGCTCGACCGGGGTGTCCTCGCCGAGCATCTGACCGCTCGCGATTCGGAAGAGCAGGCTGTAGCCGATGGCACCGGCCGCGCCTGTCACGGCCACCTTCACTGGGCTTGAAGCATTCACTGGTTGTGCATCTCCTCGATGACGGCGTCTGCGTATTGACTGGTGCCCACTGCCGTGGGGTCGTCGCGGGAGGGCTTCAGGTCGTAGGTCACCTTGTCGCCCTTGCGGATCACCTCGGCGATCGCGCCCTCCATGCGCTCGGCGGCCTCGGTCTCGTCCATGTGACGGAGCATGAGGACCCCTGACAGGAGCAGCGCGGTGGGATTCACCCGGTTCTGCCCCTTGTACTTCGGGGCCGATCCGTGGGTGGCCTCGAAGATCGCGCCGCTCGTGCCGATATTGGCGCCCGACGCCAGGCCGAGACCGCCGATCATGCCGGCGCAGAGGTCGGACACGATGTCCCCGTAGAGATTCGGGAGCACGATCACGTCGTACTCCTCGGGACGCGACACGAGCTGGTTGCAGAGGTTGTCGATGATCCGGTCCTCGAACTCGATTTCCGGATGCCGCTCCGCCACCTCCCGCGCCACTTCCAGGAACAGGCCGTCGGAGAACTTCATGATGTTGGCCTTGTGGGCCGCCGTGACCTTCTTGCGGCCGTTCTCCTTGGCGTAGGTGAACGCGGCCTCCACGATGCGCTCCGAGCCGAAGACGGAGATCGGCTTGATCGAGATTCCCGACTCGTCGCGCGTGGGCGAGTCGAGCTCGTCAGCCAGGAACTTGCGCAGTCGCTCGACCTCGTCGGAGCCCTT
Source organism: uncultured Thermoleophilaceae bacterium (assembly GCA_963803245.1). Lineage (GTDB taxonomy): Bacteria > Actinomycetota > Thermoleophilia > Solirubrobacterales > Thermoleophilaceae > JACVRW01. Next base: position 112,315 of record CAWDLI010000004.1, read on the forward strand.
CTCGAACTCGATGCCCGCGTAGAGGTCCTCCGTGTTCTCGCGGACGATCACGAGGTCGGTCTCCGGAAAGCGGGTGCGCACGCCCTCGTAGGACTTGCACGGGCGGATGCACGCGTAGAGGTCGAACTCCTTGCGCAGGGCGACGTTGATCGACCGGTGACCCGACCCCACGGGCGTGGTGGTGGGCCCCTTGATGGCGAGGCCGCGCTCGCGGATCGAGTCGAGGGTGCGGTCGGGGAGCGGGTTCCCCTCCTCCTCGTAGACGTCGATCCCGGCGTCCTGGAAGTCCCATTCGAACTCGACGCCGGTGGCCTCGAGCACTCGCCGAGTCGCCTCGGCCAGCTCGGGTCCGGTGCCGTCGCCGGGGATGAAGGTCACGCGATGTGGCAACTGTCTCCTCTCACTCTTGCGGATGGATTGGAACCCGGCATTATGAGCAGGCCGCGTTCTCAGGCGGCCGGGGTGGGCGGGCCGGGAGCCGCGAGATCCCGGTCCCGGATCAGCAGCAGCGACAGCACCGCTCCCGCGAACGCGATGATCGCGGCCAGCACGATGATGGCGTTCAAGCCGTCGATGAACGCCCGGTTGGCGGCGTCCGCCACGATGTCGCGGGCGCCGGGAGGCACGGCGCCGATGGCCTGCTGGGCGCCGCCTGAGGCCACGGCCTCGCCCAGGCGGTCCGCGGCCCCGGGCGGCACCGGCGCGCCCGCGAGCAGCGTCTCCAGCCGGCCGGTCACGTGCGACTGGAAGACGGCGCCCAGCCCCGCGATGCCGGTGGCGATGCCCACCTGGCGGAAGGTGTTGTTGATCCCGGAGGCGGTGCCGCTGAGTCGCTCCTCGACGACGCTCACCGCCGCGTAGCTGAGCGGGGCGTTGACGAAGCCGACGCCGGCACCCGCGATGAGGAAGCCGGCCAGCAGCGTGGTCCACGTCGAGGAGGGCGTGACGCCGCCCATGAGCAGCAGGCCGGTGCCGACGGCCGCGAGCCCGCCGAAGATCAGCACGCGCACCGGCACCCGTTGGGCGAGCCGCGCGGCGAGCGGGGCGGCCACGAAGGACAGGACCGACACGGGCAGGAAGCGCAGGCCCGCCTGGAACGGCGAGTACCTGAGCACGTTCTGCATGTAGAGCGTGAGGTAGAGAAACATCGAGAACATCGACGCCGAGATCGAGAAGGCGGCTATCTGGGCGCCGGTGAAGGCCGGCTTGCGGAAGAGCGCGAGGTCGAGCATCGGCTGCGACCCGTGCCGCTCCACGACCACGAAGGCGATCAGGAGCGCCGCCGAGGCGGCCAGCAGGCCGAGGATCATCGCGCTCCCCCAGCCCTCGGCGTTGCCGCGGATCAGGGCGAACACCAGACAGAAGAGCCCGCCGCTGAAGGTCACGACGCCCCCCCAGTCGATCCGCGCGCGCGTCTCCGGGCGGTACTCGTTCAGCTTCAGCAGCGTCACGATCACCGTCAGCGCGCCGATGGGCACGTTCACGAAGAAGATCCACTCCCAGCCGAGGTGCTCTGTGAGCGCGCCGCCCACGAGCGGGCCGACCGCCACCGCCGCGCCGATCGTGGCCCCCCAGACGCCGAAGGCGCTGGCGCGCTCGCGGCCCTGGTACTCCTGGGCGATCAGCGCCGGGGCGCAGGCGAACATCACGGCGCCGCCGAGGCCCTGGAACCCGCGAGCGAGGTTGAGGACCGTGGGCGTGCCGGAGAGCCCGCACAGCAGCGACGCCAGGCTGAACAGGACCAGGCCGATGGCAAACACGCGCCGGCGGCCGAAGAGGTCAGCCAGGGAGCCGGCCGTGAGGAGCACGGACGCCAGCATCAGCGAGTAGGCGTCCACCACCCATTGGAGGTCGGTGAAGCTGGCGTCCAGCTCGCGCTGGATGTCCGGCAGCGCCACGTTCACCACCGTGATGTCCAGCAGCAGCATGAAGGTGCCGAGGCATACGGCCAGGAGGGTCCAGCGCTGCGAGCTCACCCGAGGCCTATTCCCCAATCCGCGCCGCCTACGCGCGGCGGGCGGTCAGGCACGTGCGACCTGCCACCATCCCCTCGCATGTTGGGGGGCAGCTCGATCCAGCTCGCGCGAATCTTCGGCATCCGCATCGGAGTGGACGCCAGCTGGTTTTTCGTTCTCTTCCTGATCATCTGGTCGTTCTCCGGGGACTACGCGGACCTGTTCCCGGGCCAGGACGGTAAGGCCTTCGCGCTCGCGACGGTCACCGCCCTCCTCTTCTTCGGATCGATCGTCCTGCACGAGCTGGGGCACGCGGTGGTCGCGATGCGGAACGGGATACCCATCTCGGGCATCGACCTGTGGCTGTTCGGCGGCGTGGCGAAGCTCGAGCGCGACACCGACTCGCCCGGCGTGGAGTTCCGCGTGGCCGTCGCGGGGCCGCTGGTCACGCTCGCGATCGTGGTGCTCTGCTTCGGCGCGGCGAGCGCGCTGTCGGGCACCGAAGACGCCGTGAACGCCTCGTCGTTCGACATCGGCAACTTCAGCGAGGCCACGGCGGTGCTCGGCCATCTGGCGTCGATCAATGCCTTCGTGCTGATCTTCAACCTGATCCCGGGCTTCCCGCTCGACGGCGGTCGCATCGCGAGGGCGATCGTCTGGAAGCTGACCGGCGATCGCACGAGGGCCACACGCCTCGCCGCGCGGCTGGGGCGCGGGGTGGCCTACCTGATGATCGCCCTCGGCGGCTACATGCTCCTGCGCGGAGACGCGATCGGCGGACTGTGGCTCGGCTTCATCGGATGGTTCCTCGCGCAGGCGGCACGCTCGGCCGAGGTGCAGGCCGCGTTCGCAGGGCGGATCGAGGGGCTCAGCGTGGCCGACGTAATGGACGGCGAGCCGGTGGCGATCCCGGAGACGCTGAGCCTCGACCGCGCGGAGGAGGAGTTCTTCCTTCGCTACGGCTGGCCGTGGTTCCCCGTGGTGGATGCCTCGGGGCGCCTCGTGGGCGTCGTCTCCCGCGAGGCGGTGGAGAGCGTGGCCGAGCAGGTGCGCCCGTCGCGGCCGGTGGCCTCCGTGATGGCCCGCGACGAGGGCGACAGCGACCTCCGCGTGCGGCTGGAGGACCCGCTCGAGACGCTTCTGAGCCGCGAGGGACTGGCCCGCCTCGGAGCGATCATGGCCGTGGACGGCGACGGCGTCCTGCGCGGGATCGTGACCGTCGACCGGGTGCGACGGGCGCTCCGGCCCGCCTGAGCTCGTCGGCCACGACGGCCGGCTCGCCCTCTACGCGGCGGTGGGTGAAGCGCATGACGCGGTAGCCGGAGGCCGTGAGCTCCGAGTCGCGCGCGCGGTCCGCCTCGAACGCTCGCCGTGTGCGGTGCGCGGCATGGCCGTCGAGCTCGACTATCAGTCGCGGCCTGCGCCAGACGAAGTCGACCTCGTAGCCGTTCACGTGCGCGTTCGTCTCGGGCCGGGTGAGGAAGTGGCTGCCGCACAGGGCGAGGAACCTCTCCTCCAACTCGGAGCGAGTACGGGTGGAGCCTGCCGCGTGCCGGGCCAGAACGCCGGCGAGCACCCCGGCGCCGTGGCGTCCTGGGATGGAGCGGAGACCCTTGAGGTCGAGCCTGAGGTACTCGGCCTCGTCGATGGCGCGCTCGAGGCCGCGGCGCGTGAGCACGTCGGCGAGGTCGATCAGGGTGCGAGCGGGTGTCGTGACGGGGATGCCTTCGACGATGCAGCGATGCTCGGGTGGGACCTCGGCGCGGTGGACGAGAATGTCCCGTGGCCTGCGATCGCCGGGTGCGCTGACCTCGAAGAACGCTGTGGTCGGGCCCAATCTCAGAAGCTCGGCGGCACTTCGGTGGCTGAGAACCGCTCCGTCACGGCAGGCGAGCACGGCGGCCATCAGCTGCCCGTAGCGGGGAAGGACTGGGTGACCGACGGCGTACACGCCCCGGTGGATCCGGTGAAGCCGACCGGTCCGAACGCGCCACGCGATCGCGCCCTCACCCAGTCCATGCGACATGAGCTGTCGACCTGAGACCGGGCCGTGCTGGCGTGCCGCAAGTTCGGCAATCAGGTGATCGGCAGGGGGTGTGGGGAGTTTCCGATGTATGCCGACGGAAAGTCCCCAGACCCCCCTTCCAGCCCCCGCTTATGTGGCCCCCGGGAGGGCCGCGTCCGTACGTTCCCTAGAATCGCGGCCGCCTCATCCAGATGCCTTCTCACGACGTCCTAGTGATCGGGGCCGGTCTTGCCGGCCAGCGCGCAGCCCTCGCAGCAGCGGAGGGGGGCGCATCCGTGGGCATCATCTCCAAGGTCCACCCGGTGCGCTCGCACTCGAACGCGGCCCAGGGCGGGATCAACGCGGCGCTCAATCCCGAGGACACCTGGGAGTCGCACGCCTTCGACACCATCAAGGGGTCCGACTACCTCGGCGACCAGGACGCCATCGAGATCATGTGCCGCGAGGCGCCCTCCGAGCTGCTCGAGCTCGAGCACTGGGGGGTGACCTTCCACCGCAACGAGGAGGGCCGGCTCGGCACCCGCGCCTTCGGCGGCGCGTCGGCGGCGCGGACCTACTACGTCGCCGACATCACGGGCCAGGCGATCCTGCACGTGCTCTACGAGCAGCTGATGCGTCACGAGGAGGTGTACCGCTACGAGGAATGGTTCACCACCGCGCTCGCCCGGGACGACGAGGGCCGGATCGCCGGCGCGGTCACGCGCAACATGCGCGACGGCTCGATGGAGCTGTTCTCGGCGAAGTCGGTGATCCTGGCCACCGGCGGCAACGGCCAAATCTACGACCCGACCACCAACGCGCTCATCTGCACCGGCGACGGCATCGCGATGGCCTACCGGGTCGGCGCCCCGCTCATGGACATGGAGATGATCCAGTACCACCCCACCACCCTGGCCGGGCTGGGGCTGCTGATCACCGAGGGCGCCCGCGGCGAGGGCGCGCACCTCTACAACGCCCAGGGCGAGCGCTTCATGGAGAAGTACGCACCGAACAAGATGGAGCTGGCCTCGCGTGACGTGGTGTCGCGCGCCGAGCAGACCGAGATCAACGAGGGCCGTGGCTTCCCGGACGGCACCGTGGCCCTCGACATCACGGTGGTGCCCCGGAAGCGCATCCACGAGGCGCTCAGGGAGATCGTGAACGTCGGTCGCGACTTCGCCGGCGTGGACATCACCCGGGAGCCGATCCACATCAAGCCGGGCAACCACTACACGATGGGCGGCGTGCGCACGGACGTGGACGGGCAGACGCCGATCCCCGGGCTCTACGCGGCCGGCGAGTGCGCCTGCGTGTCCGTGCACGGCGGCAACCGCCTCGGCGCCAACTCGCTCCTCGACACGCTCGTGTTCGGCCGCCGGGCGGGGGCCCACGCGGCCCGCGCCGCGCAGGGCACCCCGCTTCCACAGCCCTCGCGTGAGTCGCTCGGCCAGGAGGAGGCGACCGTCGAGGCGATCGTGAGCCGCGACCGCAGCGGGCGGCGCGTGTCCGAGGTCAAGGCGGAGCTGGGCAAGACGATGGACAGGTACGTGGCCGTCTTCCGCGACGAGGAGGGGCTCAACACCGCCCTCGAGATCGTGCGCCGCCTCAGGGAGGAGGCGCAGACCGTGGCGGTCGACGACAAGGGCAACGTCTTCAACCAGGACGTGCTCGGGGCGCTCGAGCTCCAGTTCATGCTGGACAACGCCGAGGCCATGGTGGTGTCCGCCCTCGAGCGCAAGGAGAGCCGCGGGGCCCAGTACCGGACCGACTTCCCGGAGCGCAACGACGGGGCGTGGCTCAAGCACATCAACGTCTCGGCGAACGGCGACGAGCCCGAGGTGTCCTACTCCGAGGTCACTCTGACACAGTGGGAGCCAGAGGAACGGACCTACTGACGTGGCCGATTACCAGCTGAAAATCCGTCGTTTCGACCCGGAGTCGGGGGAGCCCGCCTACTGGGAGAACCACGGCGTGGACCTCCCGCCCGAGCGCTCGGTGCTCGACGGGATCCTCCAGGTGAAGGACCGCACGGACGGCTCGATCGCGATCCGCTGTTCCTGCAGGGCGGCCATCTGCGGATCGTGCGGCGTCCGGATCAACGGCAAGTCCGCGCTCGCCTGCAACACCCGCATCGGCGAGGCCGCCGAGGGCGCGCGCGACGGGGAGATCACCGTCGAGCCGATGGGGAACATGCCCGTGATCAAGGACCTGATCACCGACATGGAGGCCGTGCACTGGAAGAAGATCCGCAGGGTCGTGCCGTGGCTGCTTCCCGCCGACGAGCCACCCCCCAACAGCGAGTACATCGTGCCCGCCGAGGCGATGCTCGACGTGACCCAGGCGATGGCGTGCATCCAGTGCGGGGTGTGCGTGTCGGCCTGCCTGTCGCTGGAGGTCGACCCCGAGTTCATCGGCCCCGCCGCGCTGGCCAAGGCGTACCGATTCGTGGGCGATCCGCGCGACGGCGAGCACGAGACGCGCCTGAAGGACCTGGCGGCCGATCCGCACGGCATCTACGACTGCACCCACTGCTTCGCGTGCGTCGAGGTCTGCCCGAAGGACGTGGCGCCGATGAACCAGATCATGCGCCTCCGCCGCAAGGCGTCCGACGACTTCGAGATCAAGGACGACAACAACGGCTACGGCCACGAGAAGGCGTTCGTGAAGCTCGTCGAGAAGTACGGCACCCTGCACGAGGCTCAGCTGCTCCCGCGCTCCTTCGGCCAGGGCAGCCTGGTCCGCGGCCAGCTCGAGCCGGGCGCGGTCAAGCAGCTCATCCGCGAGCTTCCCACCGCGGCGCGCGGCCTCAAGTCGGGGAAGGTCACGCCGAAGAAGGCGCTCCTCCATCCGAAGCTTCCGGACCAGGATCAGGTGCGGCGAATCTTCCACGAGATCGAGTCGCACGACGAGCGCATCGAGCTCAACCTCTACATCGTCGGAGAGTCTGGAGGCGAGGAGTGAAGCTCGCGTACTGGCCGGGCTGTGTGTCGCGCGGGTTCACGCCCGAGCTGCACGGCTCTGTTTCCAAGGTGGCACCGCTGCTCGACCTCGAGCTGGTGGAGCTCGACCGTGCCAACTGCTGCGGCGCCGGCGTTGTGGCCGAGCACAACCAGGAGCTGGCCGATTCGCTCAACGCCCGCACGTTCGCGATGGCGCAGAGCGTGGAGGGCGCGGCGGGCATGATGAACATCTGCTCCACCTGCCAGGGCGCGCAGTCGGAGTGCCAGGAACGCCTCGACGCCAGCTCCGAGTACCGAGCCGAGGTCAATACCCACCTCAAGCCCGAGCAGCTCTCATACGAGAAGTCGGACGGCTGGTGGAACAAGAACTTCCTGTGGATCCTGGTCGAGGAGATCGGCCTCGACGCCCTGCGCGAGCGAGTCAAGCGCCCCCTCGACGGCCTCCGGATCGCGCCGTTCTACGGCTGCTACATCGTTCGGCCCACCAAGCGGCTCGGCTTCGACCAGCACCCCGAGCGCGACGTGTACCTCGAGCAGCTGATCGAGGTGCTGGGCGCCGAGCCGGTGGACTACGCCGGGGCGCGCAAGTGCTGCGGCTTCCCGGTCATCACCATGAACCGGACGACCTCCTTGCGCCAGGCGGGTCGCCACCTCGCCGACGCCATCGACGCGGGCGCGGACTGCCTCGTGACCCCCTGCCCGCTCTGCCACCTGAACCTCGACATGCAGCAGCCCGCCGCCGAGCGCTTCGTCGAGCGCGACCTCGGCGTGCCGGTCCTGCACCTGCCGCAGATGGTCGGCCTTGCGCTCGGCCTCGAGCCGAAGGAGCTCGGGATGGGCAAGCACGTGGTCTCCACCGGAGACGTGCAGCGCAAGGTCGCTCAACTCGCTGCCGCGTAGTCCATCGGTGCGCAGCCGGCCGAGCCGGCTGCTTCCGCACAGCCTCCCCCCAATTTCCGGGTTTGCAGGACGAAACTCGGTCAGGATTCGAGCGCACCTCCACATGCGCTCCACCGGCGCTCCTAGACTCCCGCGCGATGCCAACCGTGGTTTCGGCACGGTTCGAGGATCTCGTCGCGCTCGCTCTGAGCGTCCTCATCGCCGAGGACCCGAACCTTGATCTCGTTGAGTCCGACGTGTCGGTCGACGACCTCGAGGACGCGATCGCGCGGCACCGTCCGAAGGTGACTCTCCTGAACCTCGGAACGCTGCACTCGCCGACGCAGGTCTTCTCACTGCACAGGAGCTACCCCGAGACCTCGCTCGTGGTGCTGGCGAACAGCCCCACCGCCGCGGACTTCAACCAGATGCTGTCGTACGGAGCCACCGCCTGCCTGTCGAAGGAGACGGAGGCCCGGGACGTGATCAGCGCCATCCACCTCGCCGCGCGCGGGATGCACGTGCTCCCGCAGACGGCCACCGCCCACGGCGGGGATCCGGTGCGGATCCGCGGAGTGGACCAGCTGACCCCGCGCGAGGGCGAGGTGCTCGCGCAGCTGCAGGGCGGCGCCACCAACGCCGAGATCGCCGAGCGGCTCGCGATCGGGGTGGAGACGGTGCGCACCCACGCTCGCAAGATCTACCGCAAGCTCGGCATCGCCTCGCGGCGCGAGCTGGCGCGCCTCGAGCGCCAGGGTCTGGTCTCCCTGGAACGCCGTTCCGGCGTCCCCGGATGACATCGGTGCGCACCCGGCCAAGCCGGGTGCTTCCGCAACACCACTAGGCGGCGCTGGGAGTACCGAGCAGGTCGCGAACCCGCAGGAGCTCGGCGAGCTGGACCGCGTTGGTGGCGGCGCCCTTGCGGAGGTTGTCGCCCACGATCCAGAGGTTGAGGCAGCGCTCGTGCGACGGGTCGCGGCGGATCCGGCCGACCAGCACGTCGTCGCGTCCCGCCACGTCCAGCGCCAGCGGGTAGAGGCCGTTGGCCGGGTCGTCGACGACCGTGATCCCCGGCGCCGAGGCCAGCAGCTCACGGCACTCCTCAGGTGACAGCGGGTCGCGGGTCTGAACGTTTGCCGAGACGGAGTGGCCGGTGTAGACGGGCACGCGCACGCAGGTGGCGGAGACGCCGATGTCGTCGCGGCCGAGGATCTTGCGCGTCTCGCGCATCACCTTGCGCTCCTCGGTCGTGTAGTCGTCGCCGTCCTGGAAGCGCTCCACCTGAGGTACGACGTTGAAGGCGATCTGGTGGGGATAGACGCTCGGCGGAGGCACGTCCTTCGCCTCCAGGGTCGCGAGCGCCTGGTCGTGGAGCTCCTCGACAGCGCGCTGGCCGGTGCCCGACACCGCCTGGTAGGTGGACGCCACCACGCGCTCGATGCCGGCCGCGTCGAGGATCGGCTTCAGCGCCACGACCGTCTGCATCGTGGTGCAGTTGGGATTGGCGACGATGCCGCTGTGGGTGTCGAGCGCCTCAGGGTTGACCTCGGCAACGACGAGCGGAACGTCGTCGTGCATGCGCCAGTAGGACGAGTTGTCGACCACCACGGCGCCGGCGTCGGCGAAGCGCCTGCCCCACTCCTCGGAGATGGTCGAGCCGGCGGAGAAGAGCGCGAGGTCGAAGCCGCGGATGGCCTCGTCGGAGAGCGCGCGCACGCGCAGGTCGCGGTCGCCGAAGTCGATCGAGCGGCCGGCCGAGCGCTCCGATGCGAACGGCACCACCTCGTCGGCGGGGAACGAGCGCTCCCGCATCACGCCGAGCATGGTCGAGCCCACGGCGCCGGTGGCGCCCACCACGGCGACCCTCATCAGGCCGCCTCTCGATCGTCGGGAGGGTCTTCCTCCCTGACCTTGGGACGGTGCACGCCCGTCACGTCCTCGGGGTGAACCGAGTCGCGCCCGAGGCCGAACGCCGTATGCAGCTGGACCACCGCGGTCTCCACGTCCTGCTCGCGCACCACGCACGAGATCTTGATCGGGGACGTGGAGATCATCTCGATGTTCACGCCCGCCTCGCCCAGCACCGTCAGGGCGCGGGCCGCGACGCCGGGGTGGCTCTTCATCCCGGCTCCGACCAGCGACACCTTGCCCATGCGGTCGTCCGAGAGCACCGCGCCGAACCCGAGCTCCTCCTTGAGCGCCGCCAGCGCGTCGGTGGCCATGGCGAGATCGTCGCGCGGGACCGTGACCGACATGTCGGCGAGATGGCCTTCGCTGAGCGGCTCGTTCTGGATGATCATGTCCACGTTCACGCTCGAGTCGGCCAGCGCGGTGAGCACGCGGCCCGCGATGCCGGGCCGGTCCGGCAGGCCGGTGAGCGTGATGCGCGCCTCCGCGGTGGAGTGGGTGACGGCTGTGACTAGCGGTCGTTCCATGGTCTGCTCTTCGTCCTGGACGACGGTACCGGGTCCATCGTCGAAGCTCGATCTGCAGTGGATCGTGACGCCATAGTTGCGGGCGTACTCGACCGAGCGGAGCTGCAGCACGCCGGCGCCCGATGCCGACATCTCGAGCATCTCCTCGAAGGTCACGACCGGCAGCTTGCGCGCGCTCGGAACGATCCGCGGGTCGGCGCTGAACACTCCGGCGACGTCGGTGAAGATCTCGCAGACCTCGGCGCCGAGGGCCGCCGCCAGCGCCACCGCCGTCGTGTCCGAGCCCCCGCGGCCGAGCGTCGTCACGTCGAGCGAGTCGTGCGACACGCCCTGGAACCCGGCCACCAGCACGATCCGGCCGTCGTCCAGCGCGGCGCGGATGCGGTGGGCCTTGACCTCCAGGATGCGCGCCTTCGTGTGGGTGGTGTCGGTGACGATCCCCGCCTGAGAGCCCGTCAGCGAGATCGCCTCGTGGCCGAGGTCGTTGATCGCCATGGCGGCGAGGGCGCACGACACCCGCTCGCCCGTCGACAGGAGCATGTCCATCTCGCGCGGGTGCGGGCGTGGGGAGACCTCGTGCGCCATCGCGATCAGCTCGTCCGTGTGCTTCCCGCGCGCGGAGAGGACGGCGACCACGCGGGCGCCCTCCTCGGCGCGCTGGACGATGCGCCGCGCGGCGTTCTTGATGCGCTCGGCGTCCGCCACCGACGTGCCGCCGAACTTCATCACCACCGTGTAGGCGCTCGCTACCGACATGGAGCACAAGATAGCCCGGGGCGACGCTAGCCTCGGCGAGTGTCCCGGGGCCGCCGTCTGCTGATCGTCCTGCTCGTGGCGGTCGCGAGCGCCTCGGCCGTCGTGGGGGCGGTGCTGGGCGCCGACCACGAGGACGAGTCCGACGGCGCGCAGCGCGCCACGGAGCCCGCGGGTCGCTCCTTCCTGGCGCGGGTCGTGCCCCGGCCGGCCAAGCGCGAGCGCCGCGCCGAGCCCCCGCCCGTGCCGCGCAGCGCAGCGGCCGCGGTTCGCTCGCTGACGGTCGAGCGCAAGGTGGCCCAGCTGTTCCTGCTCGGCTTCGAGGGCACCGACCTGAACGCCGAGATCTTCCAGCGCCTTCGCAGCCTCGACCTCGGCGGGATCGTGATCGGGGAGCAGAACTACACGAGCTCCGATCTGCTGGGCCAGCTCGCCGGGGAGACGCGCGTGATCGCCGACGAGGAGGGTCACGTGAGGCCCTTCGCGATGGTGAGCCAGCCCGGCGGGGAGCTCAACTCCTTCCCCGACCTGCCGCCCCCGACGGCGCCGGCGGACCTCGAGTCCGCCGACGCGGCCGGCGCCGAGGCGGCCGAGTCCGCGACCGCCCTGGCCGCTCTGGGCGTGACCGGGGTGCTCGGCCCCGTGCTGGACGTGAGCCCGGAGGGCGGCTCGGCCCTCGGCGCGCTCGCCTACTCGGACGATCCCGCGGAGGTGGCCGGGTTCGCCGACGCCGAGCTGGCCGCCTACGGGGAGGCCGGGCTGTTCACCGCGGTCGGGCACTTCCCCGGCCTGGGATCGGCCGACCAGGCCACGGACGACGGCCCGGCGACTGTCGGCCTCGGGCTGCCCGAGCTCCGCAAGCGCGACCTGCTCCCGTTCCGGGCCGCGATCGAGGACGGAGCGCCGGCCTTCGTCCTGAGCCATGCGCTCTACCCAATGAACGACTTCACCGCCCCGGCCTCGCTCTCGAGCGAGGTGGTCACCGACCTGCTGCGCGACGAGCTGGGCTACCAGGGCGTGGCGATCACCGACGATCTCGCCGCGCCGGCCGTGGCGATCGCGGCATCCGTGCCCGAGGCGGCCGTGGAGGCGCTGCGCGCCGGGGCCGACATGCTGATGATCTCGGGCCCCCTGGCCGACCAGCAGGCGGCCTACGACGCGGTGCTAGCCGCGGTCAGGCGCGGGCGCATCCCGCGCGCGCGGCTGGACCAGGCCGTGGGCCGGATCCTGGCGGCCAAGGAGGACTACGGGCTGCTGGGCTAGAGGGCCGCCAGCTCCACGCGGTTGTCGTTGAAGATCGGCGCGTGGCCCTGCTCGGTCAGCCGCTGCGAGGTGGTGGCCTGGCCGCTCCGGCCGTTCTCGTAGTCGCGGTTCCACCAGCCCATCGGCGCCACCAGCACACCCGGACGGGCATCGTCCGACACCCGTGCCGCGCAGCTGAAGTCGCCGCGGTCGTTGTACACGCGCACGCGGGCGCCGTCGGCGATGCCGCGCTCGCGGGCGTCGTCGGGGTGCACGACCACCGTCGGCTCCGGCTGGGCGGAGTGCTGGCGGCCCTGGTTCGCGAAGGTGGAGTTGAGGAAGAGGTGCGTCTTCGGAGTGACGAGCGCCAGCGGATAGCGCTCCGCGAGCGCCGCATCGCCCACCTCGAGCGGCGGCTCGTAGCGGGCGTGGAGGGTCACGCGCCCGTCGACTGTGCCGAACCCGCCGTCCGCGTGCGGAATGCGCCCCTGGCCCAGGTCGATCTTGATCCAGCCGCGCTCGCGCAGCTCCGCGGTACGGTCCGCCACGGCCGGCGAGCGGGAGAGCATCGAGTCGATCATCTCCTCGTCGCTCTCGCTGAACACCGGATCGTCGAGCCCCAGTCGCCGGGCGAGCAGCCGGAACGTCTCGGTGTTGGGCTTGGCCTCGCCGACCGGCGCGATCGCCGGCTCGCTCCAGGTGAGGTAGTGATGCCCCCAGGAGAACACCACGTCCAGGTGCTCAAGCTGGGTGGTGGCGGGCAGCACCACGTCCGCGTGGATTGCCGTGTCGGTCATGAACTGCTCGAGCACGACCGTGAACAGGTCATCACGGCGGAGCCCCTCGAGCACGCGGCGCTGATCGGGAGCGATCGACGCCGGGTTCGAGTTCCAACACACGAGCGCCTTCACCGGCGGGGCGAGCGCGGGGTCCGTGAGCGTGTCGCCCAGCTGGGCCATGTTGATCGTCCGCACCGGATGCGGAAGCAGGTCGGCACCCTCGAGCGGATACGAGCTCACGGCGCTCGCCGTGGCCATCGGGATGTACGAGCAGCCGCCGCCGCGGTCGCGCCAGGCGCCCGTGAGCGCCGGGAGCGACGCGATCGTGGAGTAGGCGGCGGGTGCGCCGAGGTGGCGCTGGGCGCCGACCCCGAGGCGGAGCAGCGCGGGGCGGGTGGTGGCGAAGTCGCGTCCCGTGCGCGCGATCGTCTCGGCGTCCACGCCGCAGATCTCCGCGCAGCGCTCCACCGGGTGGTCCGCGAGGACCGCGAGCAGCTCGTCATAGCCCGTGGCGTTGGCGCGGCACCAGTCCTCGTCCTGGAGGCCGGCGTCCACGACCGCGCGCATCATCCCGATCGCCAGGGCGGCATCGGTACCGGGGACCGGCCGCAGGTGCTCGTCGGCCACTCGCGCGGTGCGGCTGCGGAACGGGTCCACGACCACGAGGCGGGCTCCCGCACGCCGCGCCTCGAGCAGCTTGCGCCAGAGGTGGGGTGCGGTGGACATCGGGTTCCACCCCCAGACGAGGAGATGGCGGGCGTGATGCCACTCGTCGGGATCGACCTCGGGCGAGATCCCGTGTGCTCCCGCGATGCCCACCATGCCGGCCGTGGCGCAAATCGTGCGCTCCAGGGAGGTGGCGCCGAGCGCGTGCATCAAGCGAGCGCTCATCGTGTTCCCCTGGATCAGCCCCTGGGTGCCGGCGTAGCTGTAGGGAAGGATCGCCTCGCCCCCGTGCTCGTCGCGCACCCGGCTCAGCTCGCCCGCCACGCGGTCGAGCGCCTCGTCCCAGGACACCTCCCGGAAATGCCCCCCGCCCTTGGCTCCGTCGCGCACCAGCGGATGCAGGATGCGGTCGGGCGCATAGACCCGGTCCAGGTAGTTCGACACCTTTCCGCAGAGGAACCCGGCCGTGATCGGGTGCTCGGGATCGCCTTCCACCTGCACGGCACGACCGTCCTCGACGGTCACGAGCATCGAGCAGGTGTCGGGGCAGTCGTGCGGGCAGGCTCCGTGGACCACGCGAGAGGCCATCGGCCACATGCTCCCCCGCGGAGCGGGCGCGCGCAAGGGCGCTAGGCGGATTCGGAGGCGGGAATGAGGAAGACCGTGTCCGCGCCCTCGAGCGCGGCGCGCATCTCTTCGCCGTGGCCATACCCCGAAGCCCGCCGGACCTCCGCTCCCGGGAGATCGGGGGCGCGGGCCGGATCGCGCACCACCAGCCGCAGGTATTCGCCGCGGCCGGCGAGGCGCGAGGCCACACGGCTGCCGACGCCGCCGGTGGCACCGGTGACCGCGATCAAAGCGCCTGGCGGCCGCGGAGCGCCCTGCCGAGCGTGATCTCGTCGGCGTACTCGAGATCCGAGCCCACTGGCAGGCCGCTGGCCAGCCGTGTGACCACCAGCTCCGGCGCACGCTCGCGCAGCGAATCGGCCAGGTAGAGCGCGGTGGCCTCGCCGGTGGTCGTCGCGTTCGTGGCGATCACGACCTCCCGCAGGCCGTTGCCCGTGGCGCGCTCGAGCAGCTCGGTGATGTGCAGGTGCTCGGGGTCCACGCCGTCGATCGGCGAGAGCGCGCCGCCGAGCACGTGGTAGCGCCCGTGGAACTCCCCGGAGCGCTCGATCGGGATCACGTCGCTCGGCTGCTCGACCACGCAGATCGTGGTCTGCTCGCGGCGCTCGTCCTGGCAGATGCGGCAGGTGGCCTCGGTCGCCAGGTTGAAGCAGACCTCGCACTGGCCGACGGTCTCCTTGACCTCGCGGATGGCGTCGGCAAGCGCGAGCGCCTCCTCGTCCGACACGCTCAGGAGATGGAAGGCCAGCCGCTGGGCGGTGCGCTGGCCGATGCCCGGCAGCCGCGCGAGCTCGGCGATCAGCCGGTTGACCGGCGCCGCGAACAACTACGCCTCTACAGGCCCGGAAGGCCCAGGTTCCCGAGGCTGCCGGCGAGGCCGCCCGTGGCGGCGCCCATCTTGCTCGCGGCGAGCTCCTGGGCGGAGCGGAACGCCTCGTTCACGGCCGCCTGGATCATGTCCTGGAGCAGCTCCACGTCCTCCGGGTCCACGGCCTCCGGGTCGATGCGGATCTCCTTCAGCTCGAGGGAGCCGGAGACCTTCACGGTCACCATGCCACCGCCGGCGCTCGCCTCGACGACCTCGTTCTTCAGCTGCTGCTCGGCCTTGGCCATCTCGGCCTGCATCTGCTGGACCTGCTTCATCATCTGTCCCATATTGGGCTGCCCCGGCATGGCTACTCCTCGTCCTCGAAGACCTCTTCAGCGGCGAACTCCGCGCGTAGGCGCTCGATCAGCTCGGCCTCGTCGAGAGTAACCGGCTCGGCCTGCGGACCGCCGTCGCGAAGCTCATACGCGACGGTCATGGCGCTGCCCGTGAGGCCGCGCACCGCCTGCTGCACGAGTTCCCTGTTGGCTTCTGCCTTCTTCTTCACGAAGGCGGCGTCCGCCGGGAACGCGACCGTGAGGCGGTCGCCCTCCAGTCCCACCGGCCGGGCGGCTCCGAGCGCCGCGCCCAGCATCCCGTTCTCCTCCGCCACGGCCTCGCCCACCGCCGGCCAGAGCACGAGCACCTGCTCCAGCGCGACCGCCGTGACCGGTTCCGCGGCCTCCTCGACCGCTTCCTCCACAGCCACGGCCGTGGCGGCCTGACCACTCGGCGCGCGAGGGGCGGCGGTGGCACGCGGCGCGGGACCGCCGCCCCCACCGCCGGACGGCGTCTCGGGCACCTGCGCGGGGCGCTCGGAACCGGTGCCGGACGCGAGCGCCGTCTCGAGCCGCTCGATCCGGTGGATGAGCGCCTGAACCGAGAGATCCGAGCTCGGCTGCGTGGACTTCAGCAGCGCCATCTCGAGCTGGATGCGCGGCTCGGACCCGTCCTTCACGGCCGCGATCCCCGCCGCCAGGAAGTCGATCGCGCGCAGTAGCTCGCCCTGCGAGATGCGGTCGGCCTGAGTCCCGAGGCGCTCGGTGTGGTCGGCGGTGACCGAGAAGGAGTCGGGCACCTCGCCGAGGGTCTGGACCACGAACAGGTGGCGCAGGTGCGCCGAGAGGTCGCGCATGAACTGGGTGATGTCGCGCCCGGAGTCCGAGAGCGCCTTGACCGTGAGCAGCGCGGCCTTGGGATCGTGGTCGGCGAGCGACTCGGCGGCGTCGAGCACGAGCTCGGCGTCGGCCACGCCGAGGATGTCCATCACGTCCTCGAGCTTGACCTCTTTGCCGCCATAGGTCACGAGCTGCTCGAGGGTTCCGAGCGCGTCGCGGAAGCTGCCGGTGGCGGCGCGGGCGAGCATGCCCACCGCGGCGCTCGGCAGCCCGATGCCCTCCTCCGCGGCCACGCGATCGATCACGCCCGCGATCTGCTCCAGGGAGGGGCGGCGGAAGTCGAAGCGGTGGCAGCGGTCCACGATCGTGGCCGGCACCTTGTGGGCCTCGGTGGTGGCGAGCACGAACACCACGTGGGAGGGCGGCTCCTCGAGGGTCTTCAGGAAGGCGTTCCAGGCCGCCGGCGAGAGCATGTGCGCCTCGTCCAGGATGTAGACGCGCTTGCCGCCCTGCATCGGAGCGAGCGCGACGTTCTCGCGCAGCTCGCGGATGTCGTCCACAGAGTTGTTCGAGGCGGCGTCCATCTCGACCACGTCGAGTGATGTGCCGCCGAGGATCGCCTTCGCGGTGGGCGTTTCCGGATCGAAGTCGGCCGAGGGCCCGCCCTCCGCGTTCAGTGCGGAGGCGAGCAGCTTCGCCATCGAGGTCTTGCCCGTGCCGCGCGAGCCCACGAACAGGTAGGCGTGGTGCACCTTGTCGAGCTCGATCGCGTTGCGGAGCGTGCGAACGATGTGCTCCTGACCGACCACCTGCTGGAAGCTGCGGGGGCGGTGGCGGCGGTAGAGGGAGAGCATCGGGCGTCCCATGCTAGCCGGGGAGCGGACGACCTTTCGCCTCCCCCCTTGAGTGTGAACGAGCCCGGCGCTAGGCTCGCCCCCGGCTCGCCCGCCGACCTTCAGCCGAGGGCCTGCGGCCCTACGAATCTGGAGGTGGCAGTGACCGCCGCTCTGCTCTCGCGACGTGGCTTCGTTTCCGGTGCCGGGGGCCTGACGGCAGCCGTGCTGCTCGCCCCGGAGGCGATCGCCGCCAAGCCCCGTCGCAAGCCGAGCCTTCGCGGAGGCAAGTTCGCCGAGGGGGTCATCTCGGGCGATCCCTCGCCCCGCGGGATCACGCTCTGGACACGCGTCGCCGAGGCCCAGGGCACCGGCACGGTCGAGCTCCAGGTCGCTCGGGACCGCGGCTTCCACCGCGTCGTGGCGCGCGAGCTGATCAAGACCAGCGACAAGACGATCCACGCCGCGAAGGCCCGCGTGACCGGGCTCGCTCCGTACGAGCAGTACTACTACCGGTTCGCCACCCGGGACGAGGTGAGCCCGATCGGCCGCTTCCGCACCGCGCTCCCGCCCGACTCGAACCAGCCGGTGCGCTTCGCGTTCTTCTCCTGCCAGGAGTTCACGTTCGGGTACTTCAACGCCCATTCGGCCCTGGCCGAGGAGGACATCGACTTCGTGGTGAACCTCGGCGACTACATCTACGCCGAGGCCTACCACTCTGCCGGCAGCCCCTCGGGCGGCGTGCGGACCGACCCGGTCGGGATATCGGCGACGGTCGATCAGTACCGGGCCAAGTACGCGATCTACCGCTCCGACCCGCGCCTGCGGAAGATGCACCAGCAGTTCCCGATGATCTCCATCTGGGACGACCACGAGGTTCAGGACAACTACGCAGGCCGGCCGTCAGACGGCGGCCTCGACCCCGCCCTGGCCTACAGCGTCGCCCGCAAGAAGGCCGCCTACCAGGCCTATTTCGAGAGCATGCCGACGTTCGGCGCGAAGATGGGGAGCCAGCGGATCTACGGGGCCAGGCGCTTCGGCCGCAACGTCGACCTGTTGATGCTCGACCAGCGCCAGTACCGCGACGATCAGCCCTGCGGCGACCCCTTCCTCGGCCCGGCGTGCGAAGAGCTCGACGATCCGCGCAAGTACCTCGGACCGCGCCAGATGAACTGGACGAAGAAGCGGCTCGCGTCCTCGGGCGCCAACTGGAAGGTGATCGCCAACCAGCTGATGGTCATGCGGACCTACTTCCCCGGCGGAGACATCATCAACTTCGACTCGTGGATGGGCTACCCGCGCGAGCGCCAGGAGCTGCTCGGCCACATCAAGCGGAAGAAGATCGAGGACGTGGTGTTCGTGACCGGCGACATCCACACGTTCGTAGCGGGCGACGTGCGTCTCAACGACACGGACAAGAAGGCGCTGGCCACGGAGTTCGTGGGCGGCTCGATCACGTCCCAGGGCCTCGGAGAGGGCGGCGGCGGAGTGCTCACGGGCGCCGACCCGTTCAACCCCAAGACGCCGCAGGGGATCATCCTCGCCCTCCAGGCGGCCAACCCCTGGGTCAAGAACGCCGACTTCGACCACCACGGATACGGGTTGGCCGTGGCGACCAAGAAGGACTTCCGCTGCACGCTCAAGCGGGTCGCGCAGATCAAGAAGCCCGGGAGCAAGGTCCTGCCGCGGAGCGAGTTCAGCTACCGCATCACCCGCGGGCGCCCGAGCCTGCTCGACTGAGGTTCGAGTTTCCGCCCCGGCCTCTGCCGGGACGGAAAAGTGGACCGTGCACCCGCCGTCGAAGCTCTTTCTCGGGCGTGCCCGCCGGATATCGGCTCCGGCCAGGCTGGTCCGCGACGCATGGGCGGTATCGCTTAAGGCTGCTTCCTCCCGGATCTGACCTGGTTCGCGAGCGTCCACCGCGCGGGACCCGGCCATCGACGCCTCTATCCGGCGTACTGACCCCGAGAGCAGAACCCCTTCGACGGGGATTCAGCCCTGCTAGAGCGGATTGCAGGTGACAGGGCACCGCTAATTCCCCGCCTAGCACGGTCCGTGGCCAAGGCTAGACGATTCGCGGACCGTCCAGGTTGGTGGCGGGGAACTCGGGGCGTGACGTCGATCCGTCGACTGAACGATCGACAACTTCTGAGCAAAATGGAGGCGAATCACCGTTTTCAAGCGCATCAACCGCCCGTCGCCCGCCCTCGTCATCTCCGTCATCGCCCTGTTCGTGGCACTGAGTGGCACCGGCTACGCCGCCACTCAACTGTCCAAAGCCAGCGTTGGCGCCAAGCATCTGAAGAAGAACGCCGTCTCCTCGGCGAAGGTCAAGGACAGCTCGCTGCTGGTCGGCGACTTCAAGCTCTCCGAGCGGTCGAAGCTACGCGGCGACGCGGGGGCGCGCGGCGCGGCGGGTGCCCGTGGATCGCAGGGGCTGCGTGGCGTCCTGGGTCTCCAGGGAACGGCGGGAGACAAGGGAACTGACGGCACCGCCGGCACGGACGGTGATGACGGCACGGACGGCGACGACGGTCTTCAGGGGATTCCGGGAGCGACGGGTGTGGAGGAGGTCGTGGTCAGAGCAGCGGCGGTCACTTTCACCGCTCGGCATCGGCACCCAATGGCCAAAGCCTTTCCGATGATGCTCAGTGCCAGGCGGGTGAGAGCGTCGTCGGTGGCGGCACAGATATCGATCCGGCTCGTGGCCGTATCGGAACCAACCGAACATGATCATCACCTCGAATCGTCCGGCTGATGCAGGCGGGTCCGCCTTGCCTGGAGGCGGATGAGCCCCGAGGTTGGTTTGCGACTGCCAGGCGTAACAGCGACATCGCAACGCACACGGTCACCATCTACGTCCTCTGCGCGTCGGCCGGCTCCTAGCTCTAGTCTGCGGCCGGTCCACCGAGGAGGAGAGCGATGCCCGACCGCCGGAAGATCGAGACCGACCAAGCACCGGCCGCCATCGGCCCGTACAGCCAGGCGATCCGGACCGGCGATCTTCTCTTCTGCTCGGGTCAGATCCCGCTGGACCCGTCGAGCGGCGAGATCATCAAGGACGACGCGCCGGGTCAGGCCAGGCGCTGCCTCGAGAGCCTGTCCGCCATCTGCGAGGAGGCCGGCGCCAGCCTCGCGAACGCCGTGCGCGTGACTGTCTACCTCTCAGACATGAGCGACTTCCAGCGCGTGAACGAGGTCTACGCCGAGTTCTTCGAGGGCGACGCTCCCGCCCGCGTGGCCATCCAGGCCGCTGCCCTTCCGCGCGGTGCCGACGTCGAGATCGACGCGATCGTCGCCCTGTAGGGGAGGCTAGACTGGGCGCCTCTCCCGGGCGCGTAGCTCAGCGGGAGAGCGCTCGCCTCACACGCGAGAGGTCGCTGGTTCGAACCCAGCCGCGCCCACTCCGACGAGGCCCCGCTACGGCGGGGTTTCTGCTTGAAGGGCCCCCCAGTTTCCTCTCCGGGGGCCTTGGAATCACCACGTGAGCGAAGATATGGGCACCGCGTGCGCCTCGCAGTCGTTCTAGCCGCCGTCCTCCTTGCCGGGTGCGGGCCCGGGTCCTCAGTCGTTGACCGTGATGGATCGGCCACGCCGCCATATGGCGGCCGGTTGGATATTCGTGCGCCCGTCGTCGCGCTCGAATGCCAGGGCAAGAGGCCGTACGAGCAAGGCGAGGGCAGCTACGACGACGGGCTGGCCAAGGTCCAGGGCTCCGCCGTGGAGGCGCTTGACGATTACATGAGGGAGTCCCGCCCGAGCTATTCCGCGCCGTCCGAGGGCTACGCCGTAGAGCGCGAAACGCAGCACGGCGTGTTGTTCTCCTACGACGTGGATGGCCGAACGAAGGTGGCGATGTTCGCCAGCGACCGTGTTCGGGATTGGAACGGGGATGAGGGCTGGGGGCTGCGCGCCTGGGCGCTGTGCGACCCGTCCGAGCTCCCGCCAGACGTGACCGACGACCTCAACATCGGCGTATGGACGGAAGAGTCCGGCCGCAGGGTGTCGGTCGACCGTGTGCGGTCTTACCAAGGGCCGGAGCACTGCTCGTGGACCGATATCACCTTCCTGCTCCTCGGCCCGGACAAGACCGCGGACTGGTATGTGCGCGACACCGGCAACGACGACTTCTCCGACCTGCTCCGCACCACTTTCTCGCGCAAGTCCGAACTCCCTCCGGACGCTAGAGACACGGGTCTGCGCCGAGAGGGCCGACAGCTTTGGATCGGCCGAGACCAGGAGGCGGCGTACCTCGTGAGCCTTGACGACCCAAAGGATGTCGAGCGCTGGCCGGCCGCCAGACAGCCACTCCGGTGCGCGTGAGCAGCGGCCCAGCAGGTCCGCATCAGGCCGCGTCGTCGACCAGCTCGTGCGTCACGGCGTACTCCGTCCGCAGCCGTTCCATTTCCTCCACCCGGGTCCTGAAGGCGCGCGCCGTCCGGCGGTTCTTGCCGCCCGGCACGAGCGTGTCGTGGGCTCCGTTCGCCAGTGCGGTCAGCGGACCGGCCAGCTTCGGCAGGTGCTTCAACCAGGTATCCGGGATCGCCAGGTCGTCAGCCACCGCATCGCCGACGAACGCCCGCTGGAGCCCTCGCATGATCGCGGGCGTCCACGCTGAGGGGAGCAGGCGCCCGAGTTCGGCCGCCTGGAAGTCCGTGAGGGCCACGACGAACGCGCGGTCGCCGTCGTCAGCGCCCGGGCTGGTGAGTGCGTAGAGGTCTTCGATGCGCGCGTAGTCGTCCGGCGTGACCGGGAGGAAGTCGTCGTCGACACCCACGAGGTGGCCGACGCAGCGCCACAGGTGGAGGATGTCCTCGAGCTCGCCGTCGCTGTAACGGGCGCCGAGCTGCGCCATGGCCCGCAGCGCCACCGAGCAGAACTCGGCGAGGGTGAACGCCATGTAGGGCTGTGGGATCGGCAGTCCCCACGCCTCGGTCTCCCAGTCGGGACTGCGCGACAGGTGGGCGCGCACGTGCGCATGGATCATCCGCACGCGCACCGTTCGCTCGAATCCGGCCCCCTGCCTGCCCATGCCCCCCGGAGTGGTGACGGCCATCAGCCATGACGCCACCTCGATCGAGCGCACCGCCGCGTTGCTCGCATAGCGGCCGGTGAAGGTGAGCGGCTTGCCGGCGATGCTGTTCTGGGCGCCCGCGAGCAGCGACGCCGCCCCGAGCACGAGGCCGTACTCACGGCCCTGCCGGACGAGGTGCCGGGCCGCCCGGTCGCACCGGTCGGCGTCCATCCAGCCGGGCCGCGCGTCGAGCTCCGCGAACAGGGCGACCAGCGGCTCGGGCGCGTCCGCGACCGCCTCGACACCCTTCGCGATCGCCCGCCGCACCAGCCGGGCGCCGTCGGCAACCACGGCGTCCGCCAGCAGGTCGCCGCGCCACATGCCGTCGAGCCACTGCCGGCCGAAGCCGCCGTAGCGCTCGACGGCGAGATCCGCGTTGGGAAGCGCGCTGGGAACGGGCCGGAGGGCCTGGACCGCCATCACTTACACATGAAACATGGTCGGACAGCTGCCCTGCGCTGCCGGCGTGTTGCCCGCGCGGCGCCGGGTAGTCGGAAGTGAAGCGATCAAGGAGGACTCATGAGCCAGGCCGGCTGGGTCATCAGCATCATCGCCATCCTCATCGTCGCCGTGCTCGCGTGGAACGCGTTCGGCAGGGATTCCCCGGGCCGATGAGCCGAGCCCGTCGTTGGCTCAGCGGTAGTCGTTCTCCTTGAGTTCGGTGACCCAGGCACGGCGCTCGGCGATCTTGCCGTCGCGCATGACGAACACCTCGGCCATGGACATGCGCAGCTCCCCGCCGGCGGCGCGCTGCGCCGTGCCGGTGAGCTCCGCCATGACCACGTCGCCCTGCTCGACCATGCGCACGACCTCCAGCTCGGGAGGGTCGATGAAGTGGGGTGCGCCGTCGATGGCCTCGTCGTAGGCCTGTTTGCCGGTCAGCTGGAAGCCACCGAAGACGGTCCACTCGATGTCGTCGGTCAAGCAGGACAGGATCTGCTCGTGATCGTTCTTGCGGAAGCCGTCCAGATAGGTGTTGACGGTCTCGGTGTTCCGCGACACGGTCGTCAGTCCTGACGCTGCGCCGCCTCGAGGGCCTGTTCTTGCTCCGCGAAGGTCTCCGCTCTCGTCACCAAGCCATCGCGGAGGGTCCAGACCACGAAGGCGCGTTGCTCCGTCTCGATTCCCGTCGCACGCCCGCGTGCGTGCAGCTTCGAGTCGACGAGCACCTTGTCACCGAAGTCGGTGAGCTCCTGGGCCTCGAGGTAGATCCCCTCCATTGCATCGCCGAAGGAGCCGAACCAGCGGCGAACGCCCTCGTGGCCCCGGTACGTGTCCGGCTCGGTGGCAAGCGAGGGCGGAGTCGTGCCCTCGAAGTCGGGGTCGGCGAAGGCGAGCACCGCCTCGACCCCCTGCTCGGCAAGGGTCGCGTAGGCCCGGCGAACGATCTCGACGTTCTCCTGCGACATCGCCCGCGCAGTATGTCGCGGATCAGGAGGAGGCGGCCGTGGCGAGCGCGGCCATGAGGCTCACGGCCTCGGACCGCTTGACGGAGCCGCTGCCCACCAGCGACTGCCAGGTCGCGAACTCGACCGCGTGGCGGATCGAGGCTTCGAGGACACGCTTGCGTCGGCCGCGGAGGCCCCAGCCGGCCGACAGGATGCCGGCACAGCGGCCGATGTAGTCGTTGAACGGTTGGAGGACCGGCTCGATCTCCTCGACGAGCTCACGGTCGCGCAGGACGCGTGTCCACATCTCACCGGTCTCCTCGTACCACCTGTAGAGCTCGTCGAGGCCCGTGGCAAGACGTTCGCACGGGTCCCCGATCCGGCTCCAGGCGTCGATGTCCGGCCACGGGTGGAGGGCGGCGAAGTGCCCGGAGCACGAGACGAACAGTTCGGCCTCGGTCGGAAAGTGGCGGTAGACCGTGTGGCGCTGGACGCCTGCCCGCTCGGCCACGGCCGTGACCGTCGTGCGGGCGGGGCCGAGGCTCCCGTGCAGCTCCATGGCGGCCTCGGTGATCCGCAGGCGCGTCTCCTCCATTGCATCGGCGCGTTGCTTGAGCTCGTACTTGCGGGCCATGGCCATTTCAGGATACACCAATGTGCACCGAACCCTTGACAGCGATGGCCAGAGGGTGTTACGTTTCATTTCAGTACACACAACTGTTCTTTCAAAGGAGGCGCAACATGCTCACCGTCAACACCAACACGCTGAATCTCGTGGGGACCTGGCTCGACAGCGATGCCGAGCATGTCCGCGTGAACGTCAACTTCCCGCTGAACAGGGCGGCCGGCACCGAGGGCGGGGCGGTCGTGTACTTCGAGATCGAGCCCGGTAACCGCCTCGGCCGGCACACCGACAGCCCGGAGGAGATTCTCTACATCGTTGCCGGCACCGCCGAGGCCGAGGTAGGCGACGAGCGCGGCGTCGTGTCCGCCGGGGACCTCGCGGTCATCCCGGCGATGGTCCCGCACGCCGTGAGGAACATCGGCGACGAGACCCTGAAGGTCGTCGGCTTCTTCTCGGAGGCCGACGTGACCTCGAGATTCGACGAGCCCGTCCAGCCGATCGGCGAGTCCGTCCTGACCATGGAGCCGATCCCGGTCGCCGCCTGAGCCTAGTCGCGGCGGCGGTAGGCCATCCTCAGGTCGTCCTGCCAGTCGCCCGGTGTGCGGGCGAGCTGCCATAGGCCCTCGAAGCTGTCATGCCCCAGCGTGGCGGAGAACCGCTGGGCGAACTCGGGGTCGTCACGCCAGATGCGCAGCACGCCCTCTTCGAGCGAGACCCCGTATGTCCGCCTCACGCCGCGCGAGTCGAAGTACTCCATCACCAGCCCGCCGCCGGCCTCGGGGGCGCCGATGACGCTGATCGCGTCCGGGAACGTCTCGTGATCGTTGCGGGAGCGCTGGACGAGGAACCGGCCGCCCTCGAGCCACTCGAACGTCATGCTGCCCGGCACAACGGCGTCCACGGCTGGGTGGGTCGCCTCGGTGGCCCAGGTGCCGATCAGCACGTCGAACGGCTCGAGGGCGGGGTCTCGCTCGTTCATGTACCGGGGACCATCGCACGACGCTTGCCAACCGGTGTCCGGTGCGCGACGCTCACGCTCCCGACGAGGAGAGGAGCTATGACAGGTACAAAGCCAGAGACGCCGTTGCTGGAGGTGTTTCTCGACGCGTTCAATGCGCACGACGTCGACACGATCATGTCGTGCTTCACCGAGGATTGTGTGCTCGACATGCCACGCGGGCCCGGGCCGGGAGGACTCCGGTTGGTCGGCAAGGAGCAGGTTCGCACGGGGATCCAGTCGAGGCTGGACGGGATCCCGGATATCCACTATGGCGACGACCGCCACTGGACCTGCGGTGACCGCGGCGTGTCGGAGTGGACGATCCGCGGCACCCAGGTCTCGGGAGAGCCGATCGAAGTGCGCGGGTGCGACCTGTTCGAGTTCACCGACGGCAAGATCAGCCGCAAGGACTCCTTCTGGAAGATCGTCGACTGACCCGAATTTCCCCGGTGCTCGAGAGCCTTCGAGGCCATCGACCAGGCTCCATCGGTCGCTAGGAGCGAAGTTTTTCGCACGGCGACGTCCGCCGAGCTTGACCGCCGCTGCGAAGCTCCGGGTAGTCGACGCGCGGCAGGGGTGCCGGTCCGATCTTAGAGACGTCCTCAACGAGCCTTTGCCGGATCCGGACCGTTTGGTTAGCGGTCGCGATCCTGCTCGCCGCCGTGGCCCTGTCCGGCTGCGCCTTCGGGGAGACCACGCCGGCGACCGACGTGACGGAGACGAGCGCGACGCTGAATGGCAACGTCCGGAGCAGCCTCGAGGACCAGACCGTGTGGTGGTTTGCCTGGGGCACGACCCCGGCCTACGGCCGCGAGACCCCTCACCGAACCGTCGCCATCAGTGGCGAGGGCGCGCACCCGGTCGCCGAAACGCTCACCGGCCTGGAGCCGGACACCACCTACCACTACAAGGTCTGCGCGATGGACCCCGCCCACCAGAAGAGCGGCGCCTGCGGCGGCGACAAGACGGTGACCACGGCCGCGGTCGCGAGCTACCGCGACGAGGTGCTGGCCGATGGCCCGCTCGGGTACTGGCGCCTGGGCGAGAGCGGCGGCACGACCGCCGCCAGCGAGACCGCCACCCACCCCGGCGTCTACATGAACGGCGTGACGCTGGGACGGCCCGGAGCGATCACGGGCGATCCGAGCGCGGGGGCCGGCCTCGATGGGATCGACGACGCGGTGCGCGTGCCCAGCTCGGCTGCACTCGGGCCGACCGCCGGCCTCTCGCTCGAGGCCTGGGTGGACCCGGGCGCCGCGACCGGTACCTCGACGATCCTGCGGAAGGATGCGCAGTACCTCCTTCGTCTGACGCCCTCGGGGAACCTCGTCTTCCGTCTGTGGAAGGGCTCGGAGACCACCGAGTTCACCACCGCCCCGAACCTGGTGCGGCCTGGGCGCTACCACCACGTGGTGGCTACGTGGGACGGCGTCGAGATGGCGCTGTACGTGAACGCCACCCGGCGGGGGACGACCGAGCTGAGCGGCCCGATCAGCAGCGGCGCGTCGAGCCTCTACGTCGGCGCCAGCTCGGGCGCGTACGACTGGCTGAAGGCCGACATCGACGAGGTGGCGGTCTACGGGGAAGCGCTGTCGGCGCGTCGCGTGGCCGCCCACTTCGCGGCAGCCGACGTGCCGCCGTCCCCACCCACACTCTCGCTCGACTCGCCGGCCGACGGCAGCACGTTCGACGACACCCCGGCGTACGGCGGCCTCGCGGCAACCGAGCCGGGACACGCGGACACCGTGTCGGTCAGCGTCTACCCCGGCGCCACCGCGTCTGGTAACCCGGCCCAGGTCCTGACTGCCGAGGTCCAGCCAGCGGGCACGTTCTCGGTCGAGGGCTCGCCGGCCTTGGCGAGCGGCACGTACACCGCGCAGGCCGAGCAGGCCGGCGCCCCGGGCACCCAGGCCGGCCGCAGTCCGGCCCGCACGTTCACGGTCGATGCACAGCTGCCGCCGACGATGCTGGCAGCGGGTGACATCGCGGGCTGCGACACATTCGGTGACGAGGCCACGGCCGCCCTGCTCGACCGCCTGCCGGGCACGGTCGCGACGCTCGGCGACCACGTCTACGAGTTCGCCACCGACTCGGACTTCGCCAACTGCTACGACCCCACCTGGGGTCGTCACAAGGCGCGCACCCGGCCGGGGGTCGGCGGCCACGAATACCTGACCCCGGGAGCCGCGCCGTACTACAGCTACTTCGGAGCCGCCGCCGGCGACTCCGACGAGGGCTACTACAGCTACGACCTCGGCTCGTGGCACGTGGTGATGCTGAATCCCCAGTGCAGCGAGGTCGGCGGCTGCGGCGAAGGCTCGCCCCAGGAGCAGTGGCTACGCGACGACCTCCAAGCCCATCCCAGCTCCTGCACGCTCGCGGTGATCCACGAGCCGCGATTCTCCTCCGGGGCCGTGCATGGCAATCATCCGGAGATGCAGCCCTTCTGGCGAGCGCTCTACGACCATGGCGCCGAGATCGTGCTCAGCGGCGACGATCACCTGTACGAGAGATTCGCTCCGCAGACCCCAGCCGGTGTCGCGGACACCGAGCTGGGGATCCGCCAGTTCGTCGTGGGCACCGGCGGCCGCAGCCACTACGCCTTCGCCAGCATCCAGCCGAATAGCCAGGCACGCGAGGAGAACAGCTTCGGCGTGATCCGCCTGAGCCTGCGCCCGGGCGCCTACGACTGGGAGTTCGTGCCCGAGGCCGGCCGGACCTTTACCGATGGCGGCACGACGCTCTGTCACTGAGGCCTTGCCCGTTGCATTCGGTCGGGACCAGCCCTTAGGGTCGGCGAATTCGCCCGGCGGCTCATCTGAAGCGTCTCGCGCTGATCCTCTGCGCCGCAGCAGCCGGGCTGGCGGTCTCGAGCTGCGCGGTGGGCGTTCGCCAGCCCGCCACCGATGTGACGAAGACCACCGCCGTGCTCAACGGCAAGGTCCTGTCGACCACAGGCGGCCGGGGCAGCTACTTCATCGAGTACGGGCCCGACACGGCTCGTGAGCTGAAGACGCCCACCCGTCCGATCGACTTCGTCAACGGCGAATCGACCCCGGTGGTGGAGCCGGTCGACGGACTCGAGCCGGAGACCACCTATCACTTCGCGGTATGTGCCGAGGACAGCGAGAACCCGGGTGACGCGTTCTGCAGCCCGGACCAGACCTTCACCACCGACCCCCCGGGGACGGACAGGTTCACGACGGCGCAGAGCCCCTTCCCCGGGTCGCTGCGCAATCAGGGCTGGTGGAGCCCCACCAGCTCCAACCACGACGTGAACCCGAACTACATCGCCGGCAGCTACGACGGCGACAATCGCAACTTCTTCAGCTTCGACCTCTCCTCGGCCTGCCAGGCGACGGAGGTGACGCTCCAGCTGACCCGCTTCCGGCAGACCGGCTCGCTGACCTACTCGCTGTTCGACGTCTCCACGCCGGCGGCGGTGCTGAATGCCAACAACGGAACCAGCCAGGCGATCTTCGACGACCTCGGGAGCGGGACCGCCTTCGGCAGCTTCCCCGTCGACCCCGGCGCAGAGACCGACATCCTCAGCTTCCGGCTCAACCCCGCGGGCGTGGCCGGCTTCAACGCGGCTCGGGGTGGATTCTTCTCGATCGGCGGAAGATCCTCGGGGGAGGGCAGCTCCGAGGAGAGCTACCTCTTCGGATTCAGCAACTTCGGCGGCAACCCGCAGCTCTTCGTCGATTGCGGTTCCAACCCGACCACATCGATTTCCAGAAGCCCCGCCGGGGCGGGATCCCTGCCCGGGGCGCGCGAGCCGGTAGCTGCATCAGGGGCGAGCGGGCTCGGGAGCCACAGGTGAGATCCTCCTAGACTCGCTGGCTGTGAGCGAGGTATCGGTACCGGTCGAGCAGAAGACGGAAGTCGAGCTGCCGGACGAGTTCGAGGCCAGCAAGCTCGCCAGGCGCACGCTTCAGATCATCGGGGTGCTCGCGGTGGTGGGCCTCGTCCTGCTGTTCGCCCCGGGGCTCGGCGAGGTCCGCGACCTGCTGACCAAGGCCCAGCCGGAGTGGGTGGCGCTGGCCGTTGCATTCGAGGCCCTGTCGTGCGTCTGTTACGTGTTCCTGTTCCGGCCCATCTTCTGTCAGAACATGCCGTGGCGCACCAGCTGGGAGATCGGCCTGGCGGAGCTCGGCGCCGGTTCGATCGTGCCCGCGAGCGGGGCCGGTGGCCTGGCCCTCGGCGCCTGGATCCTGAGCAGGGGCGGGATGCCGGCTGAGCGGATCGCCAGCCGCTCGGTCGCCTTCTTCCTCCTCAAGAGCTCGGTGAACTTCATCGCCGTGGCGGTGCTCGGCACGATCATGGCCCTGGGCCTGGTCGGCCCCGACCTCTCGCTCTGGCTCACGGCGCTGCCTGCCGCGGGCGCCGTGCTCGTGATCGCCGCGGTGCTCGTGGTGCCCCGGCTCGGGCTCGGTGGCCCCGTCCCCGCCGACGCGGGACGGACCCGCAAGGCGACGAAAGCGGTGCGCAAGGCGCTGGTGGGCGGCACGCGCGAGGCGGTCCAGATACTGCGTTCGCGAAATCTGCTCGTGATCACCGGTTCGCTCGGCTACTGGGCGTTCGACAACGCCGTTCTCTGGGCGACGTTCCACGCCTTCGGCTTCTCCCCGCCGATCACGGTGATCCTGATGGGCTACCTGATCGGACAGCTCGGCGGGCTGCTGCCGCTGCCGGGCGGCCTCGGCGGGATCGACGGCGGGCTCATCGGCACGCTGATCGTGTACGGCACCCCGGCCGCGGCCACCGCCGCCGCGGTACTCGTCTACCGCGTGATCCTCTTCTGGCTGCCCCTGGTCCTGGGCGGCGTGGCGTTCACGTTGCTGCGACGGGGGCTGAACAAACCCGACCGGCCCGAGCTCTGCTGGGTGCCGGCGCCGCTCAACTGACGGGCGACCCGCTGACCACCACCCGCGCGATGGTCGTGAGCGACTGGTAGTAGACGTCGCGCTCGAATCCGGGCGCGGGGAACAGGAAGCCCTGGCTCGGGGACGGGACCACACAGCGCGCCCTGTCCTCCCCCGTGTCGAGATCGAGCACCACGAGCTGGTCGCTGCCGGTGCGCAGGGACGCGCGGCGCGCCGCGGCGGATTGGGAGAGCAGCTGGAGGACCGGCTGCAGCGTGCGCCGCACGGGCTCGCGGCGGAGCGCCGGGTTGTCCTTCCAGTCCTGCACGACGAGCTCCCGCGTGTCCGGATAGAGGATGAGGTGGCCGGCGTGGGCGAACCCGTCGCGGCGCCAGAGCGGCTCGAGATCGTCGCCCACCAGCCGCCAGGCGCGCAGGACGGCGTTGCCGGCGTCGTAGGCGATCACCACCCCGCTGCCCGGGTCCCACGCGGGCGGGTTCGACTCGGTGCCGAACGGCAGCCCGCTGATCTCCACCGAGCGCACCGCCTGGTCGTCGTCACGCCGCGCCCACCAGAGGCGCACTGGGTCGGGCGACTCGCCCGTGCCGAGCATCGTTCGATCGGTGTGGTTGCGCCCGTTGTCCATCCACAGGACGTGCTGGTCGGTGATCACGGGATCCCAGCCATAGCTGCGCCCCGGTGCCGGCCCGTAGGAGGGCTGCCAGCGCTCGTCGATCGTGAGCCGCCCGGCCTGGCGGTCGAGCCGCAGCCGAAAGACGGTCGCGGTTCCGACCGCGATCACGCTCTCGCCGTCCGATGCCAGGCGCGCGATCGACGGCTCGGGGAGCCGCAGCGCGGGCGCCACCGGCAGCAGCGTGTCGGGATCCAGCACCGAGACGGTCGAGGGCTCGAGGCCCGCCGGCGCGTCGCAGTCCTTCATCACGAGCTCCCCGCCGTCGAGCACCATGAACGAGTTGTGCGGGCGCGGGACCGGCAGCTGGTGAGAGGCCAGCACCTCGAGGTCCGGAGTCAGGCGATGGATCCAGCGGCCGAAAACCATGTGCAGATCGCCGTTCGCGTGTGCGGCCATCCCGCCCGGCCAGTACCTGCCGCCGGGAAGCCGGGGGGTCGATGCGGTGACCGCGAGCGTCTCGGGGTCGAGCCGCTCGACCCAGCCCTCGACCGGGGTCTCGAGCGGGCGCCGGGACGGGATGTCGTGGCGAAGCGCGTACAGCTCTCCTGGCTCGCGCCGCAGGAGCACGTCGGTCCCGAAGGCGTCGACGGAAGCCGTGACCTCGAGGTGCTCGCCGGGCCGGATCCCGAGGCCGGGCACGCCTTCGGCGCAACAGCGACGGAGCGGCCCGCCGTCCTCACAGGTCCACGGGCGTGGCCAGTAGGCGCCGGGCATCAGTGAGCGAGCATTGCACGCACGGCGAGGGTTGCGCCGGGCGGTGGTTGCAGAGAGACTCCGCGACCACGCCGGACCAAACTACGAGGGAGGCCGCATGCCGATGGTGATCGCGTACCACGAGGTCGATGACAAGGAGCGCTGGCTCGCGTCATCGAAGCGTGAGGAGTTCTTCGGTCCCATGGGCATCAGCGTCCGGACGTTTTCCGACCCGGAGAACCCGAGCCGCGTGGGGCTGCTCGCCGACGTTCCCGACATGGCCGCGTTCGAGGAAGCGATGCAGTCGCAGGAGGCCGCCGACGCGATGGCGCACGACGGCGTCCGGCCCGAGACGCTGGTCGTGCTCGTCGAGACCTAGGCCGCCGACCCGTTCGCCCCGGCGCGATAGGGGCCCGGCTTCGGGCGCGGCTTGCCGCCGGGGAGCGCGAGCCTCAGGATGGTGCGCTGGACCATGCCCAGCTGACTCAGGAACGGTCCGCTGTTGTAGGGCAGGCCGTAGCGCTCGCAC
Source organism: uncultured Thermoleophilaceae bacterium (assembly GCA_963803245.1). Lineage (GTDB taxonomy): Bacteria > Actinomycetota > Thermoleophilia > Solirubrobacterales > Thermoleophilaceae > JACVRW01. The sequence goes on from CAWDLI010000004.1 coordinate 144,300, forward strand.
AGCTCCTTTACGCGCGGCGCGATCTCCGCGTAGCGGGTGCTCGGCATGTCGGGGTAGAGGTGGTGCTCGACCTGGTAGCCCAGGTTGCCGCTGACCACATGGAAGAGCGGGCTGCCCTCGATGTTCGCCGCGCCGAGCAGCTGCCGGACGTAGTACCCGCCGCGCGACTCGTCGGCTGTCTCCTCCTGGCTGAAGGTGTACGTCTGGTCGGGGAAATGCCCGCAGAAGATGATCGCGTAGGCCCACACGTTCCGCACGACGTTGGCCGTGAAGTCCGCCGTAAGCGTGCTGCGGAACGGCCGGCGGAACGAGCGGCGCTCGATCAGGTGCCTGAGGACCCCCAAGTCCCGGATCGCCCGGCCGGCCTTGCCCTTCCCGTCAGAACGCGAGCGGGCGGCGGCGATCGCGAGCTCGAAGCCCGTCGAGACCAGCCCGCTCAGCGCCGGGAAGGCGATGTAGTCCTTGGTGATCTGCTGGCGGCCCTTGCGCGCCATGCCCTTCAGCTCGCGGCGGATCTGCTCCTTGGACTTCTCGCCCTTCTTGATCGCCTCGAAGTCGAGGTCGTGTGAGGCCACGCCCCACTCGAAGAACGCGGCCAGCACGAGGTTGTAGAACGGCTGCGCGAGGTAGACCGGATGCCACTTCTGGTGAGGGTCGATCCGCATGATCTCGTAACCGAGGTCACGGTCCTTGCCGCGGATGTTGGTGTAGGTGTGGTGGATGTAGTTGTGCGAGTGCTTCCACGACTCGGCCGTCGACGCGGAGTCCCAGTCCCAGGTCGTCGAGCTGATCTGGGGATCGTTCATCCAGTCCCACTGGCCGTGCATGACGTTGTGGCCGATCTCCATGTTCTCCAGGATCTTGGCCAGCGAGAGCATCGAGGTGCCCGCGATCCAGGCTGGCCTGTGGCGCGAGGCGAGCAGCACGATGCGGCTGAGGACCACGAGCCTGCGGTGCATCGCGATCATGCTCGTGATGTAGCGCCGGTCGCGGTCGCCCAGCTCGGAGAAGACTTCGTCGTGGATCACGTCGAACTCCCGCCCGAGCTCGTCGATCTGCTCGGGCGTCAGGTGCGCGAGCGGGCTTTCGATCATCGTGTCCATGGCTTCCTCGCTGGTGGGCTCAGAGTGCGATCTCGACGGCGCCCTCTGGGGCGTTGACGCAGGTGCGAACCGTCTCGCCGCTCGCACCGGAGACCCTACCCGTACGCAGATCGCGAACCTGGCCCGATGACAGCCGCCCGACGCAGGTGTGGCAGATCCCCATTCGGCAGCCGTAGGGCAGCGTGGCCCCCGCCTCCTCCCCGGCGACGAGGATCGGCTTCGTGCCGTCGCTCCAGGCCTCGATGCCGCTGTTGGCGAACCGGATGGTGCCGCCGGCGCCGTGCTCCGCGTCCTCCGAGCCGATGATCGGCTGGAAGCGCTCCATGTGGAGCCGGCCGGACTCGCCCTCCCGCTCCCAGTGATCGCTCAGCGCGTCGAGCAGCTCCGCGGGACCGCTGATGAACGCCTCGCGCTCGCGCCAGTCGTCGCACAGGTCGTCGAGATGGCCGGGACCCATGCGGCCGATCGCGCCCGTGACCTGCTCGTGCAGGTGAAACCCCGGGTGGCGCCAGGCCATCTCGCGCAGCTGGGCGCCGAAGATCACGTCCGCGGGCGTGCGCGCGGAGTGCAGGAGCACGACGTCCTGGAGGGCATCGCGGCGCGCCAGCGCGCGCAGCATGCTCATGATCGGCGTGATGCCGCTGCCGGCGCTGATGAACAGGAACTTCCCGGGCAGCGGATCGGGAAGGACGAAGGTCCCCTCCACGCCGCCGAGGCGCACGAGCCCGCCGGGGCGGGCGTCGCGGACGAGATAGGGCGAGACCTTCCCCGCGTCGACCAGCTTCGGCGTGATGCTGATGTACCCGTCCGGACGACCCGGGTCGGAGGTCAGCGAATAGGCGCGCCAGTGGTGGACGCCGTCGACCACGACCCCGATGCGCAGGTACTGGCCGGGCTCGTGGCCCTCCCACTCCCAGCCCGGCCTGATCACGATCGTCGCCGCGTCGGCGGTCTCGCGCTCGATGCGCTCGATGCGGCCGCGCAGCTCCTGCGTCGACCACAGCGGGTTGATCAGCTCCAGGTAGTCGTCCGGCAGCAGCGGCGTGAAGAGGCCCCGCAGCGCGTGGAGAAGCCGGAGCCGCCACCGCGGAACCTTCGGCCTGGCACCGCGCTCAGCCACGCGGGGGACTCTATGCCGTGCCGGAGCACGGCGGGGCCGGCTACTGGACGGTGAGCTGCGGCGAGGCGCAGCGTGGGTCGTGGCACGCCGCCGGCCGGCCCTGAGGGCCGCTGTGGAAGTGCACGTGCGCGCGCTCGCGGTCCGGCGAGACGACGATGAGCTGGAACAGGGTCTTCAAGTTGGTGGCCATGCGATCGAGGCTAGAGCAGGCCGCCGGGTGTGATGGCGGGATTGCACTAGTCGTTCCGCCCTGCGCGGCCTAGAGTGCATTGAGCGCGCACCGGGGCTCCGAGGAAGAGCCGCCGAGAAGGACCTCGGGGTTCCGGTTCCAACAGGAGGCTCCCGGCCTCCAACTTGGGTACACCGCCGGGCAGGAGACCGGTGCGCGCCGTTCCAGCCGCTACCTTGGCCCACGCCCTGATCGTCGACGGTTCGGCCCAGAGTCTCCTGTCGTTCGCCGCCGAGCCCGGCTTCTCGTGGGGTGATCCGCACGCGCTCGGGATTCTCTTCCTGGGTCTCGCCTTCTTCGCGGCGGTGGCCGCTCTCTCGCACCAGCACGAGCGCGCCTTCTCCGCGAGCCTCATCTATCTCACCCTCGGAATCGGTGCAGCCGCGGTCATCGACCTGCTCGGCGTCGACTGGCTCCATCCGATCGACGACGCCGATCTGCTCGAGGCCGTGAGCGAGCTGGCGATCGTCATCGCCCTCTTCGGCACCGGGCTGAAGCTCGATCGGGCGATCGGCCTCCGCTCGTGGTCCATCGTCTGGCGGCTCCTGGGCGTGGCCATGCCGCTCACGATCGGCGCGGTCGCGCTGTTCGGCGTCCACGCGATGGGCCTCCCGCTTGGAGTGGCGCTGATCCTCGGAGCGATCCTCGCGCCCACCGACCCGGTGCTCGCCGGGGACGTCGGCGTCGGTCCTCCGGGCGAGGAGGACGAGCGCGAGCCCAACTTCGCCCTGACCGGCGAGGCCGGCCTCAACGACGGTCTGGCGTTCCCGTTCCTCCTGCTCGGGGTGTACGTCGCCACCGAGGGCGGTACGGATTGGCTCGGCGAGTGGCTGGCCGCCGACGTGCTCTACGGCGTGGCAATCGGCCTGACGATCGGCGCCTTCGCTGGTTACGGAATCGCCGCGTCAGCCGTGTGGCTGCGCCGGCGTGAGCTGCTCTCGGCGGACTTCGACGGCTGGCTCTCGGTCCCCACCGTGCTGGCGGTCTACGGGCTGACGGAGCTGATCGGCGCCTACGGCTTCCTCGCCGCATTCGCCGCCGGAGTCGCCTTCCGGCGCCACGAGCACACGCACGAGCACAACCGCCGGGTGCACGACGGCGCCGAGGTGGTCGAGAAGTTCGGAGAGCTCGGGGTGATCCTGCTGATCGGCAGCATGCTCAGCCTGGACGGGCTCGACGCGCCGGGCATCGGGGGGTGGCTCCTCGTGCCGGTGCTGCTCCTGGTCATTCGTCCCGCCGCCGTGCTCCTCTCGCTGCTCGGCACGAAACGAGACTGGAAGGAGCGAGCGTTCGTGGCGTGGTTCGGGGTCCGCGGGATCGGCTCCCTCTACTACATGGCGGTGGCGGTCGGCACAGGCGTCATGGCCGGCGACGCGTCCGTCGTCGTGTGGACGGCACTCGCCTGCGTCGTCGTGTCGGTGTTCGTCCACGGGGTGACCGCCACGCCGCTCGCCCGGCGGGTCACGCCGTAGCGTTCGGACCCGTGCCAGACGCCGTCTCCGCCTTCGTCTATCTCCTCCGCTGCAGCGACGGCAGCCTCTACTGCGGCTGGACCACCGACGTGGAGCGCCGCCTTCAGCAGCACGCGACCGGGACGGCGAGCCGCTACACGTGCTCGCGCCGGCCGGTGAAGCTCGCGTGGTCGCGGGAGATGCCCTCGCGCTCGGCCGCGATGCGCGAGGAGGCGCGCATCAAGCGACTGTCCCGGCCCGAGAAGCTCCGCCTCGTCCGAACGGGTGGCGCGGGCGCCGACTAGGCTGCTCCGCCGCATGCCGTTCGACGCCGACACCGCGCTGCGCGCCGCAGGCGATGGCGCCTGGGAGGGCGCGCTGGTCGACGGCTGGAACACCCCTCGCGGCCCGCTCGGCGGCTACGTGATGGCGATCGTGATGAGGGGGCTGGAGCTCGCGGTGGCCGATCCCGACCGGCAGGCGCGCTCGGCGACCATGCACTTCCTGCGCGCGCCCGGGCCCGGCCCGGTGACGGTCATGGCACAGGTGGAGCGCGCCGGTCGCTCGCTCACCAGCGTGAGTGGCCGGCTCGAGCAGGACGGGAAGCTCCTGGGCCTCGCGCTGGCCGCCTACTCGAAGCCCTGGTCGGGACCGCTGCTGGACGAGTCGCCGATGCCGGAGGTGGAGCCCCCCGGGCCGGGCGACGCCGCGCCCCACCCGCTCCGCGATGCCACGCCGCCGCCGTTCGCGCAGCGGATGGTGATGCAGTCCCGCTTCGGCGAGCCGCCGTTCAGCCGGGCGGACCGCAGCGAGACCGGCGGCTGGCTCGGGATCCGCGAGGAGCGCCCGGTCGACTCGCTGGCGGTCGCCGTGCTCGCCGATGCCTGGTACCCGGCGCCGTGGCCGCGCCTGAGCGAGCTGGCGCCCGCGCCCACGATCGACCTCACGGTCCACTTCCGCTCCCCGCTCCCCGTTCAGGGCCCGCTGCTGCTCGGCCGCTTTCGCAGCCGCTACGTGCGTGACGGCTTCTTCGAGGAGGACGGCGAGCTCTGGACGGCGGACGGCACGCTGGTGGCGCAGTCGCGCCAGCTGGGCCTGCTGATCCGCGCTAAGACCTGACGCCCGGTGCCGCCCCGGACACGACGTGGCGCTCGGTGCGGAACAGCTCCAGGGCATAGCGGCCCGCGGGGTGCTCGCGGAAGGAGCGAACGTCGCCGGCGATCTGCTCCGGCAGCTCGTCGGGCTGGGGGAGCCGAACGCCGTACTCCGGCGGTACGAGCACCGAGGAGGCCAGGCAGGCGAAGGTCAGGTCCGCGGCCGTGAAGCGATGCCCGCACAGCCGCCGGCGCCCGTCCGCAAGCCGCTCGGCGATCGCGTCGAAGACCTGCATCACGCGTGGCTCGTCGTCCTGCAGCGTGGTCGGCCCGATGCCCAGCCGGCGCGAGGCGAGCCGCGTGGCGAGCGGCCAGAGCGCCGTCATCACGCGATCCTCCCAGGCGGGCACGCCCTGGTTGTTCACTCGCAGCATCTGGCGTCGCTGCGTGAGCATGTGCGCGTACATCAGCCGTCGCCCGTCGGGCCCGAGCCCCTCGTCGAGCCAGCGACTGAGCTCCACCACCTCATCGCGCAGCGGCGGGTCGGCCGGGAACAGCCTGTCCTCCTCGTCGAGACGCTCGTCCGCGTAGCGGAGGATCTGCTCGGACTCTCCGAACACGCCCTCGTCGGCCACGAGCACCGGCGTCGTCTCGCCACCGCCGGCGCGGCGCGCCACGAAGATGCTGATTCCCTGGACGTGGCGCTCCTCCGCGTAGTCCAGTCCGGCACGCTCGAGAGCCCAGCGAGCCTTCTCGCAGTAATGGCTGATCGGGATGGTGACGAGGCGCCGCACCGGCGCATCATCGCGCCGGAGAGTGGCGGGCGTCCAGGCGCTAGCGCCTGGACCCGAAGTCCACGGCGTAGGTGGCGCCCCGTGAGCGGGCGTTCAGCCTGGGCGTGCCGCTGAAGATCCCGAGGCCCGCCGCCTGGAAGCGCGGGTTGAGGATGTTCGCCCGGTGCATCGGGCTGGTCATCCAGAAGCGCACCTGATCGGCAGGAGACGAGCGCCGCGGAAGGCCGAAGCCGATGTTCTCCCCGACGAGCCAGGAGCCGCTGCGCGGGATGTAGTTGACCTTGCGCAGCCGGCCGACGAGATCGGGGCCGCCAGGACGGTAATGCGAGAAGTTGCGGTTGCGAACCATCCAGCGAGCGTGGTCGAAGGCGGCGGCGCGCAGGCGCAGGTTCTCGGCGAGCGGGCGAATGCCCTGCTTGCGGCGCTCTGCGTTCAGGAGGCACAGGAGCGCGGTGCGCGCCTGCTCCCTCGACTCCGCCTTGTCATGCACGGTGGCCGATGCCGCGGTGCAGCTCGCCTGCTGCTTGGCCGCCGCGACGGCGGCGCCGGGCGCCGCCAAGAGCGAAGCGAGCAAGCACCCGAGTCCTATGAGCCAGAGCGGAATCCGTTCCACTCATTCGAGAAGGCAACGGATCGCTCCATTTCGCCAACGGGTGTTCAACGCTGCAGCGTTTACGGACGCCAAACCTGCGGCGGTCCTGCAGAAGAACGCAGCCGGCCCGCGCGTTCGCGCGCGTGGAACCTTCAATCTCCGATACGTTCACTCGATGAAGCCTGAGCGGAGGGCCGCCCTGGCCACGCCAGGCCGCTAGGGTCCAAGCCATGAGCGACCTCACCCGCAGCCCAGGCGGCCCGCCATCCCGACGCTCGCGCGAGCAGCGCGCCTATCGGCTGGTCGTGACCGGCGGAGTGGCCGGCGCGATCGCCGTCGTGGGCCTCGTGCTCGCCATCGTGGGAGTGATCGGCCTTGCCGTGCCCGTGCTCGCCGCGATCATCGCCGCGGTCTGCTTCTTCATCTTCCGCCGGACCGTCTCGACCTAGACCAGCTCGTAGTCCGAGCGGTCCACCTTCGCCGTGCGGCGGCGATAGGTGCTCCAGACCCACGGCCACTGGTTCGGGTCGGCGCCGCGCTCGTCCACGTACCAGTTGGTGCAGCCCGAGTGCCAGACCGTTCCTTCGAGCGCGGCGCGGAGCTCGCGGTCGAACGCCTCCGCGGCCTCGGTGCGTAGCTCGATCGTCCGCGCGTTCGCCCGTTCCATCTCCCTGATCGCCGCGATCACGTGCCGGGTGGCCGCCTCGACCGCGTAGATCACCGAGGTCGCGCCGCCGTTGGTGTTGGGCCCGTACAGCAGGAACATGTTCGGGAAGCCGGGCACGGTGATCCCGAGGTAGGCCTTGGGCACGTCGCCCCAGGCCTCCGCGAGCGTCCGGCCACCGCGGCCGCGCACGTCCATCGGCGCGACGAAGGCGTGCGTCGCGAACCCCGTGCCGAGGATCAGCACGTCCGCAGGGCGCTCGATCCCGTCCTCGGTCCGGATCCCCTGCGGCGTGACCGTCGCGATGCGGTCCGTGACGAGCTCGACGTTCGGCTTCGTGAGCGTCTCGTACCAGTCATCGGTGAGCATGAGCCGCTTGCAGCCGATCTCATCGGTGGGCGTGACCTTCCGCCGAAGCTCGGGGTCGGCGATCTGAGACTTGATCTGCCGGCGGGCCACCGCGCCGAACGGGCGGATCAGCCAGCGGTGCTTCGTCATCCCGGCGGTGGCGGTCTCCATGAACGCGAAGGTGAGCGCCCGGTCGATCCGCTGGACCGCCGGTACGCGCGCGAACAGGCGCCGCATGCGCGGGCCGTACTCGAAGTTCATCTTTGGGAGCGTCCAACCGGGCGAGCGCTGGTAGACGTCGAGCTGAGCGACGTCGGGCTGGATCGAGGGGCCCACCTGGATCGAGCTGCAGCCCGTTCCGAGGAGCGCGACCCGCTTGCCGGTGAGGTCCACGTCGTGGCGCCAGCGCGCGGTGTGGAAGGCCGGGCCGGCGAAGTCCTCGAGGCCGGGGATCGGCGGGATGCGCGGAAGTGAGAGCTGGCCGCACGCCGTGACCAGCACGTCGGCCTCGTGCGGTCCGGCCGTGGTCTCGAGGGTCCAGCGCCGGCGCGCCTCGTCGAAGCTCGCGCTCAGCACCTCGGTGCGCAGCCGAACGCGGTCGAGCACACCGTGCCGGCGCGCCACGTCCTCCATGTAGGCCTGGATCTCCGCTCCCGGCGCGTAGCGCCGCGACCAGTTGGGGTTGGGCGCGAAGGAGAACTCGTAGAGGTGCGAGGGCACGTCGCAGGCGATGCCGGGATAGGTGTTGAAGTTCCAGACCCCGCCGATGCGATCGCCGCGCTCGAAGACGGTCACATCCTCATAGCCCTCCCGCTGGAGCATCACGGCAGCGCCGATCCCGCCGAACCCCCCGCCCACGATGGCCACTGACGTCATGTGAGGAAGGACAGCTGCGTGGCGGCGCTGGTGATCGAGAACACGCGATCAACGCTCGGCGGCCCGCGCCGCACGAGGAAGCGGCCGGGCCGGTCGCTCGACCGGGCGTTCATGCAGAGGATCACCCTCATCCCGGCACAGTCCATGAACGTGAGGCCGCTCAGGTCGAGCACGATCCGGTCGGCGTCGGATGCGCGTGCGAGACGCAGCTCGCGCTCCAGGGCCTGGCGCGACGAGAAATCGAGCTCTCCGCGGGCCGAGACCACGTGGGTCCTCCCCTCGCGGCGGCTGCGCAGCCGCAGCAGCTCACGCATCGGCGGCCCGCCTCGCGAGAATCGCATGCACCGCCGCGTCTACCGAGTGGTGAACGTCGGCGACGGCCGCCAGGTTCACGAGCGCGAACACGCGCTCGACGATGCCACCCTCCGGGTACACGACGGCGAAAGCTAGCTGGCGAACCGTCAAACGCTCCGCAACGTCGAACAGGAGGTTCACGCCGGCGCTGTCCACGTACGTCGCGTCACTCAGGTCGATCACGAGGCCGACGTCCTGATTCGCCACCGCCCTGAGCAGGCGATCCCTCAGCATGCCCGTGGATGACAGGTCCAGCTCGCCGCGGAGATGGGCCACGGGGACCGATCCGCGATCAGCGAGATGAAGCTCGGGGTTCGGGCTCAAGCGCGAGCCTCGAGGCGCCGGGCGAGGCGGACGGTGGTGCCGTCATCGCCAGAGTCCACGTCCACCGTGTCCATCAGCCCCTTCATCAGGACCATCCCCCGGCCCCGGTGGGCGCCGCGCGCAGGCCGCCAGCTTCCGAAGTCGCGGATGCTGATCACGGTCTTGCCCTCCGTCGACACCGAGGCGGTGACCTCGAGGGCGGCCGGCCCCGGTGCGTAGGCGTGCTCGATCGCGTTGGCGCAGGCCTCGGAGCAGGCAAGGGTGATCTCCTCGATCTCGGTCGACGAGGCCTCCGCCTCGCGGAGCCAGCGCCCGAGCACCCGCCGGAGCGACGGGATCGTGTCCACGTCGGCGGGCAGGCTCAGCTCGAGCGGATCGGAGAGCGGCAGCGCACGCCCGACGAGCAGCGCGGCGTCGTCGCGCGTCGCGCCGTCCGGGAGCATCGTGCGGAGGATCGCATCGCACATCGCCTCGGGCTCGCAGTCCGTGCGGCAAACGGTGGCGCGCAGGAGCTCGAGTCCCTCGTCCAGTGGCTGGCCGGGCCGCTCGACCACGCCGTCGGTGTAGAGGACTATGGACGCGCCCGGCTCGAGCCGCGCCTCGACGTCCTCGTAATGGGCGTAGCGCACCGCGCCGAGCGGCACGGACCCGGGCATCGGGATGTACGCGCAGTGACCGTCGCCGTCCAACACGAGCGGGGGTGGATGGCCGGCGCTCGCCAGCTGGAGGCTTCCCTCCTGTGGATCGAGGAGGAGGTACAGGAGCGTCGCGTTGCGCCCGGGCTCGAGATGGCGAAGCAGCTGGCTCAGCCGCTCCGCGACCTCGGACGGAGAGCCGTGGTCCATCGCGTACGCCCGGAGGCCGCTCCTCAGCTGTCCCATCAGGGCGGCGGCGTAGAAGCCCCGGCCGGACACGTCGCCGATGGCCATTCCCAGCCTCCCGCCGGGCAGCGGAAAGGCGTCGTACCAGTCACCCCCGAGCTTGGCCTCGGCCGCCGGGAGGTAGCGGCCCTCGAGCCCCACCCCCAGAACCTCGGGCAGCTTCGGGATCAGGCTCTGCTGCAGGGCGTCCGCGAGACCGCGCTCACGTTCCGATAGGCGGCCATGGATCGCCAGCGCGGCCCGGTCGCCGGCGCTCCACAGCAGGTCCACGTCGTCATCCGTGAAGGTGCGGTCCACGAACGAGCCGACGTGCAGGACCCCCAGAACGTTGCCTTCGACGATCAGCGGCACCCCGAGCAGCGACCGCAGGCCCTTCCTGCGGAGCAGCGGGTTCACGATCTCCGCGTGCTCCAGATCCGAGATGCGCACCGCCTGGCGCGTGCCGGCCACCCTCCCGGCGAAGCCCTTGCCGACGGGGATGCGCACGCGGCGCTGCACCTCCTCCTCGAGACCCTTCGCAGCGCGCGGAACGAGTGAGCGACCGTCGTCCTCGAGCAGCAGGATCGCCGCCGTGTCGACGTCGAGGATCTCCACGACTCGCTCCAGCAGCTCGTTGAGCAGCGCGCCGAGCGGAAGGTACGAGAGCGCGGCGTCGGTGACGCTCTTCAGGTCGCGGAGCCTGTCGTCTCCGTCGCCGGTCGCCATGCCGGTCATTCTCCCCTACCGCTGCGGAACTGTGCCACTCCACCCGCTTTCGTGGCTGGGAGAATCGCGGCGTGAGCTCCTCGCCGCGCCTCCACGCGCCGAACCTGACGACCGTCATGCGCTCGGAGGAGCGCGTGACTCCGCTCGAGCTCTTCTTCGACCTCGTGTTCGTGCTCGTGCTCACTCAGTGCACGGCGCTGATGGCGGACGACCCCACGTGGGAGGGGCTGGCGCGGGGCCTCCTCGTGCTCGGAGTGATGTGGTGGGCGTGGGTCGGCTACGCGTGGCTCACGAGCGTCGTGGACCCCGAGGAGGGCATCGTGCGCTTCGCGATCTTCGGCGCCATGGCCGCGCTGCTCGTGGTCGCGCTCTGCGTGCCGGAGGCGTTCGGAGACCTGGGGCTGCTGTTCGCCTGCGCCTATGCCGTGGTCCGCGTGGCGCAGATCGTGCTCTTCGTGGTGGCCAGCGGTGACGATCCCGGCCTGAGGCATTCCGTGACCGGGCTCGCGGTGAGCACCGCGATCGGCTCCGGGCTCCTCGTGGCGGCCTCGTTCGCGGACGGCACACTCCAGGGCGCCCTCTGGGTCCTCGCCCTGACGCTGGACATGGCCGGACCGATGTTCATCGACTCCTCGGGCTGGCGGCTCGCGCCCGTGCACTTCGCCGAGCGCCACGGGCTGATCGTGATCATCGCGCTCGGCGAGTCGATCGTGGCGATAGGCGTGGGTGCCGAGGCAGGCGTCGACGCCGGCGTGGTCGTGGCCGCGGTGCTCGGGATCGTGGTGGCGGGCGCGTTGTGGTGGCTCTACTTCGACATCGTCGCGCTCGTTGCCGAGCGACGGCTGTCAAGGGCCAAGACGACACGCGACCGCAACGAGATCGCGCGCGACTCGTTCTCCTACCTCCACCTGCCTATGGTCGCCGGCATCGTGCTGCTCGCGCTCGGCCTGAAGAAGACGCTCGAGCACGTGGACGATCCGCTCAAGCTGGTGCCGGCCGCGGCCATGCTCGGCGGCATTGCGATCTACCTGCTCGCTCACGTGGCCTTCAGGTGGCGCAACGTGCACCGGTTCAGCACCCAGCGGGTGATCGCCGCGGCGGTGCTCGCGGCGTTCGTGCCCGCCGCGGAGGAGTTGCCGGCGCTCGTGACGCTCGCCTTCACGAGCACCGTGCTCGTGATGCTGATCGTCTACGAGACCGTGCACTTCGCCGAGCTGCGCGAGCGGCTGCGCCACCAGCTGGCGACCGGCACGGCGCCCGACTGACCGAAAGCCCAGGGTCAGGGAGCGTGGTCCGTCGGGGTGAGCGCCGCCCCGAGCATGCCCTGTCCCTGGTGGAGCCCGTCGTCGGAGCGCGGCCAGTCCTTGCGGGAGCGCCCGGCGCGCGGCTCGCGGCCCGGTGGAGGAGAGGGTGGGGGCTCGTCCTCGTCGTGACGCGGTATCGGCAGGTGCACCGTGCCGTTCCCGTCGAGGGTCACCTCCTCGTCCCAGTGCGCGAAGCGCAGCGAGTCGCCCTGCGGGAGCGAGTACGAGGTCTCGTCCGGCGCGATCTCCACACGCAGGACGCTGCCGCGCACCTCGAGCGAGAAGCGCAGCCGCTCGATCCCGGCGGGCAGGCGCGGGCGGAAGCTGAGCCGGCCGTTGTAGTCGCGGACGCCTCCGAACCCGGTGACCGCGGCCAGCACGGCGCCGGCGAGCGAGGCCATGTGCAGGCCGTCGCCGGTGTTGTGCGCCAGGTCCTCCAGGTCCATGCGCGCCGCCTCCTCGAGGTAATCGCGCGCGAGGGCGAGGTGGCCCACCTCGGCCGCGAGCACGGACTGGGTGCAGGCCGACAGCGAGGAGTCGCGCACCGTGAGGCGCTCGTAGTAGTCGAAGTTCGCCTGCTTCTGCTCGCGCGTGAAGGCGTCGCCCCGCCAGTGCATGGCGAGCACCAGATCGGCCTGCTTGACCACCTGCTTGCGGTAGAGCTGGAAGTAGGGGTAGTGCAGTAGCAGCGGATACTTGTCAGGCGGGGTGTCCTCGAAGTCCCAGCGCTGGTGCTCGAGGAAGTCCTGGTCCTGCGGGTGCAGCCCGCGCTCCTCGTCGAAGGGCACGAACATCGCGTCGGCCGCGCGCTCCCACTCGCGGCGCTCACCGTCGTCCACGCCCAGCCTGGCCGCGGTCTCGGGATGGCGCCCGGTCGCCTCCACCGCCGAGCGGAAGTTCAGCTGCGCCATCAGGTTCGTGTAGACGTTGTTGTCCACGATCGCCGAGTACTCGTCGGGGCCGGTCACGCCGTCGATCCGGAAGTCGCCGCGCTGGTCGTGATAGCCGAGGCTCGCCCACAGGCGCGCGCTCTCCACGAGCAGCTCGCAGCCGGTGCGCTCCTCGAACTCGAGGTCGCCGGTGACCACCACGTAGCGCCGTACCGCCGCGGCCACGGCGGCGTTCACGTGGAAGGCCGCGGTGCCCGCCGGCCAGTATCCGGAGCACTCCTCACCGCGGATCGTGCGCCAGGGCAGCGCCGCTCCGCGTAGGCCGAGCTGGCGGGCGCGCTCGCGCGCCGAGTCGAGCGTGGAGTGACGCCACTCGAGCGCGCTGCGCACCGTGCGCGGCGCGGTGAACGTGAGGACGGGCAGCACGAAGCTCTCGGTGTCCCAGAACGCATGGCCGTCGTAGCCGCTGCCGGTGAGCCCCTTGGCGGGAATCGCCCGGCCCTCGTTGCGCACGGCCGCCTGGAAGATGTGGAACATCGCGAAGCGCAGGGCCTGCTGCAGTCCGTCGTCGCCCTCGACCTCGATGTCGGCGCGCTGCCAGTAGCGGTCGAGCGCCTTGCGCTGCGCCTCGGCGAGGCCCTTGAAGCCCTCCGCCAGGCCGCTCTCGAGGCTCGCGTCGACCTGATCGCGGAGCCAGTCCACGCTCTGCTGGGAGGACCAGTGGTACGCCATCAGCTTGAACAGGCGCAGCGGCCGGCCCGGCTCCAGCTCGGCGGACAGCGTCACGCGCCCGAGGTCCGGCTCCGACTGGGTGAGCGTGCTCACCTCGCCATGGTGCTCGACGACGTGCTCGATGCCCGACGCCATGACCAGGTTCGAGCGCTTGGTCTCGTGGCCGAGCACCACGCGCAGGCCGTGATCCACCGACAGGAGCGAGCGCAGCACGTCGGGGAGCGCCTTGCCCTGGCGCGGGTCCTCGGCCTGGGCGGCGTCCACCTTGTTCGCCTGCAGGTTCGACTGGATGGCGATGCGGATCGGCCGGTCCACGGCCTCCACCTCGTACTCGATGGCCGCCAGGCTGCGAAGGGAGAAGGACACCAGCCGCCTGGTCGTGAGCTTCACCTCGTGGCCGGAGGCAGCGCGCCAGTGGAGGTGGCGCTCGAGCAGGCCGCTCCTGAAGTCGAGCCTGCGCTCGTGATGGAGCACCTCCCCGCGGTGCACGTCGAGCGGCTCGTCCTCGACCTGCAGGCGGATGATCTTGCCGTCGGTCACGTTCACCACCGACTGGCCGTCCTCGGCGAACCCGTACCCGCGCTCGCCGTACTCGAGCGGGTAGGACTCGTAGAAGCCGTTCAGGTAGGTGCCGCTGAGCCCCGCGGGCTCCCCCTCGTCGAGGTTCCCGCGCAGCCCGATGTGGCCATTCGACAGGGCGAACAGGGACTCGGCCTGGGCGAGGCGGTCGATGTCCACCCCCTGCTCGACCAGCGCCCAGGGCTCGACGGGGTGCCGCGAGCTGTCGGTCATTCCACGAGCTCCGCGAGGTCGCTCACGACGATGTCGGCGCCGTGCTCCAGCAGCGCCTCGGGGTTTCCGTGCCGGTCGACGCCGACCACGAGACCGAACCCTCCGGCCCGGCCTGCACCGACGCCTGCCAGCGCGTCCTCGAACACGGCTCCCGCCGCCGGGGCCACGCCGAGCAACTCGGCTCCGCGCAGGAACGAGTCGGGAGCGGGCTTGCCTTTCAGATGCTCGCGCGCGATGACCACGCCGTCCACGCGCGCGTCGAACAGGTCGCTGATCCCCGCCGACTCGAGTATCTGCTCGGTGTTCGCGCTGGAGGACACAACCGCAATCTTCAACCCGGCACGCCGCGCTTCCTTCACGAAGCGCACCGATCCCTCGTAGACGACCACGCCCTCCTCGGCGATCAGCCGCTGCACGAGCTCGTTCTTGCGGTTGCCAACGCCGGCCACCGTCTCCGCTTCGGCGGGATCGTCCGGAGTCCCTTCCGGGAGCACGATCCCGCGCGAAGCCAGGAAGTCGCGTACGCCGTCGTACCGGGTCTTGCCGTCCACGTACGCCTTGTAGTCCGCATCGATGTCGAACGGGGGCTGGCCGCCGCGGCGCTCGAGGAACTCGTCGAAGGTCTTCTTCCACGCGCGCGAGTGTGTGGAGGCGGTGTCGGTGAGCACCCCGTCCATGTCCAGGAGGCAGGCCTTGATGCTGTCGGGCAGACGAAGCAAGACCGGAAGCCTGGCAGACGAGACAGACCGCTATCGTCGCCCTTCGTGGCGGCCGCGTCCGGAGTGCCCAACGCCCGCAAGGTCCTCGTTCTGGCGGCCGGCGGCACCATCTCGATGAAGGGCGAGCTCGAAGGCGAGGGCGAGGGCGCCGTGCCGGCGCTCGACGGCGAGGGTCTCGTGGATGCCGTGGGCGGGCTGTCCGCCTTCGGCGGCGTGGAGGGCCGCACGGTCGTGAACAAGCCGAGCGCGCACCTCACGCTCGACGACCAGCTCAACGTCTGCCGGCAGGCGCGCGACATCGCGCGACGGGGCACCGGGGTGGTGGTGACCCACGGCACGGACACGCTCGAGGAGACCGCGATGCTCTGCGACATCCTCCACGACGCCGAGGCCCCGATCGTCTTCACCGGGGCGATCCGGCCCGCCTCGGCGCCGGGCGCGGACGGGCCGGCGAACCTGCTCGACGCCGTGAGCGTGGCGGCGAGCGCCGAGGCATCCGGCATGGGGGTTCTCGTCTGCTTCGGCGGCGAGGTGCACCACGCCCGCTGCGTCCGCAAGACGGACACGGTGTCGCTCGTGGCGTTCTCCTCGCCCCAGACCGGTTTGCTCGGCCGCGTGACCGAGGCGCATCCGATCATCTGGTCGCGGATCCCGCGCAACCCGCCGCTCGATCCCCCCGACCTCGACCGCAACGTGCTGATCGTGCCCACGGTCGCCGGCGACGACGGGACGCTCGCGCGTGCGGCGCTGAGCACGAATCCCGACGGCGTGGTGATCGGCACGCTCGGGGCCGGGCACCTCGCGCCGCCCGTGCTCAAGCTGTGGGCCGAGGCCGCCGAGAGCATCCCGATCGTGGCCTACTGCCGCCCCGAGCGCGGGGTGATCCTCTCCTCCACCTACGGCTACGCCGGCTCGGAGCGCGAGCTGCGCGTGACCGGCCTGATCCCGGCCGGGTTCCTGTCCCCGCAGGCGGCCCGGATGAAGCTGCTGGCGGCCCTGGCCTCCGGCCTCTCGATCGAAGAGGTGCGCTGGGCCTTCCGCCAGGACGACGGCTGACGGCCCGTCAGCGAGCCAGGGCCCCAACGACCTCCTGCCACCAGGAGTGCTCGGAGGCCTGCAGGTCGCCGCTCAGCCGGCGCCGGGCATAGCGCTGGATCTGCGCGGCGGCACCCACGGCGAGGGACGGGCCCGTGATCGCGTAGCGCCCGTCGTCGAGCAGCACGAGACCCCCGGGCCGGTCGCGGCGCGTGCGCAGGTGCCGGATCACCCGGCAGCCCTCGATCTCCTCCGGGTAGGCGGGACTCCCGTCGCGCTCCTCCCAGGGACGGGTGGAGAAGATGACCGCACCGCTCCGCACCTGCGGGCGCCGCGCCTGCTCCACCTCGAAGGGACCGTCGCGCCAGCGCTCCATCAGCGCGGGAAACTGGCGCGCCACCTCCTTGCGCACGAGCACGTGCAGCCGGTCGCCCGCCTCGATCTGCGTCGAGCCTCGCGGCGGGATCGCCTCACCGCGCCTGACGATCACGTTCAGCAGCGCGTCGCGCGGCATCCCGAGCTCGCGCACGAAGTGCCCGACGATCGCGTCCGAGTCGACCACCGGGAACTCCACCACCTCGGCGCCCAGCCGGCGGATCGTGCCGGTGTCGGCGATCGGCCTCGGTAGGGCCGGCTCGTCGGTCGTCAGTCCGAGCGCCTTGGCGAGCGGCTCGAAGGTGCTGCCCTGGAGCGCGGTCGAGAGCACCACCGCGAAGAAGGCGATGTTGAAGAACTCGAGGCTTCGGGGCACGTCCTCGATCACCGCGAAGGTGGCGAGCACGACGGGCACGCCGCCGCGGAGGCCGGCCCACCCCAATGCGATGCGCTCAGCGCCGCTGAAGCCCTGGAAGATCGTGGCCGCCACCGTCGCCAGGGGCCGGGCGACGAACATCATCACCAGCGCGAGCACGGTGCCCTCGAGCCAGACGTCGTCGAGCTGGCTCGGGAAGACGAGCAGGCCGAGAGTGAGGAACAGGCCGATCTGCGCGACCCACGCGAAGCCTTGGTGGAACACGGTGATGGTGTTGCGCGCGGGGATGGTGGCGCTGCCGAGCACGAGCCCGGCGAGGTACACGGCCAGGAAGCCAGAGCCGTGGAGGCTGTCGGCGGCGCCGAACGCGAGGGCGGCGGCGGCCATGGAGGCGACCGGGTAGAGGCCCCCGGTGGCGAAGTTCACTCGCCGGAAGGCCCACGCGGCGGCGAACCCCACGGCAAGGCCCACCGCCACCCCGATCGAGATCTGCCTGATGAATAGGGCCGCCATGTCGAGCACGCCGTAGTCCGGCTGCTGAATCCACTCGATGAACCCGATCACCAGCAGGATCGCCACCGGGTCGTTGAAGCCGGCCTCGGCCTCGAGCGTCCGGGCCAGACGGCGGCGAAGCGTGGATCCGCGCAGCAGCGCGAAGATGGCCGCGCCGTCCGTGACCGAGAGGATCGCCCCGAGAAGCAGCCCCTCGAGCGTGGAGAGATCGAACAGCCAGACGCCCGCCGCCCCGATGATCGCGGCGGTGACGGTGGTGCCCACCAGGGCCAGCGACAGCCCCGGGCGCAGCACCGGCCGGATCTCCGAGAAGCCCGCCACCAGTCCGCCCTCGAACAGGATCGCCGCGAGGGCGATGATCCCGATGCGGCGGGCCAGCTCGTAGTCGTACAGGTCGATCCAGTCGAGACCGTCCGACCCGAGGAGCATTCCGAGGCCCAGGAAGAGCAGTAGGCCCGGCACCCGCAGGCGGCCCGCGAGCAGGGCCGCGGCGAGCCCCGCGGCCAGCAGCGCCCCAGCGACCAGGATGAGCTCTCCGTCGCTCATCTTTCAGCCGAGTCCCGGGGCACGCAGCCATGAGCTTGCCAGAAGGCAAGTCCAGATTGCCGCTGAATGATGGCTCAGGTGAGCTTTCCGACGATCGAGTTTGCGGCCTTCTTCCTGGTCGTGTTCGTCTTTTCCTGGCTGTTCATGCCGCATCCGCGGCTATGGCGGCCATTCATCCTGGTCGTCTCGTACTTCTTCTACGGCTGGGTCGATCCGCGCTGGGTGCTGCTCCTCGTGGGCTCGAGCGTCGTGAACACCTTCGCGGCGCAGGTGATCGCGCGCACGCCGTCGGACAAGGTGCGCAAGCGAGCTCTGGTGGCCGCGATCGTGTTCGACGTCGGTCTGCTCGCCGTCTTCAAGTACCTCGAGTTCTTCGTCGACTCGATGAACGACGCGCTCGACGGAGTGGGCCTGGGCTCGCCGCTGCCGCTGCTCCAGGTGGTGCTCCCGATCGGGATCTCGTTCTTCACGTTCCAGGCGATCTCGTACGTGGTGGACGTCTACCGCCGCGAGACGCCGGCGGCCTCCCTCGGGGACGTAGCGATCCTCCAGGCGTTCTTCCCCCACCTCGTGGCCGGCCCGATCGTGCGCGCCAACGAGCTCATCCCCCAGCTCCGAGTGCCGCGCGACCCGCGCGCGGTGCTCGCCGGGCCGGCGCTCCTCCTGATCGTCGGCGGACTCGTCAAGAAAACCGTCGTCGCGGACGAGCTCGCGCGGCGGATCGTGGACCCGGTGTTCAACGATCCGCTCGGGCACTCCGGCCCCGAGACGCTGCTCGCGATCTACGGCTTCGCGGGCCAGATCTACTGCGACTTCTCCGGGTACACCGACATGGCCATCGGCCTGGCGCTGCTGCTCGGCTTCCGCCTCCCCCAGAACTTCGACCGGCCTTACACCGCCACCAGCCTGCGCCAGTTCTGGCACCGCTGGCACATGACGCTGTCGCGCTGGCTGCGCGACTACCTCTACATACCGCTCGGCGGCAACCGCGGCGGGCCTCGGCGCACCTACCGGAACCTGATGCTGACGATGCTGCTCGGCGGGCTCTGGCACGGGGCGTCGTGGACGTTCGTCGTGTGGGGCGCGATTCACGGCTGTGCGCTCTCGGTCGAGCGCTGGCTGCGCGACCGGCTCGGCTCGGAGCGGATACCGGCGCTGGTGGGCTGGCTCATCACCTTCAACGTGGTGTGTCTCGCCTGGGTGTTCTTCCGGGCCCCCGATCTCGACCGCGCCTTCGAGGTACTCGGCCAGGTGGGCGCGTCGGGCCCGTCGCCGCTCGTGACGCTCCCGGTGGTGTTCCTCGCGGTCGCGGCGGTGGCGGTGCAGACTGTGCCGCCGGGCTGGTGGCGCACGGCCGAGGCCTGGCTGGTGGCGCGGCCGGCCGTGGCCCAGGGTGTGGCGCTCGGCCTGCTGGTCGTGGCGGCCGACTCCGCCGTGGGACAGCAGGGCGTGGCCCCGTTCATCTACTACCGGTTCTGACCATGTGGCTCCAAGACGACAAGAACCTCTCGATGCCGGCGGGCCGGGTGCTCGTGGTGCTGGTGGTTGCGCTCGCGGTGGCCACCCTCCTCAACACGGAGGCGATCGTTCGCGCCGGCGAGGGGATGAAGGACGGGCCCACACGCGACGTCGTCCTGTCGGTGGGCCGCCCGCTCGACGACGCGGCGGGCGCGATCGGGCTGCACCTGCCGCGGGAGGGGCTCGACCTGGCCTTCGGCCAGGACCCGAAGACCGCGTCCGGCACCGAGCTCGAGCGCGGATCGACCGCGATCCTGCGGCGCCGCCGCCCCGCCGTGGTCACCCACTACCGCCAGCCGACCCCATCGCGGCCGCTCCGTGTGCTCGTCACGGGCGACTCACAGGCCGAGTTCGTGGGCCAGCGGCTCGTGGACGTGGCGCCGCGGGGCCTCCTGCGAACGGACGTGGTGGCGCGCAACAGCACCGGCCTGACGCGGCCGGAGTTCTTCAACTGGGAGGTGAACGCCCGCCAGGAGATAGCCGCGCGGGATCCGGACGCGGTGGTGATGCTGATGGGGGGCAACGACGGCTTCAACGTCACCGTGGACGGCCAGTCCTACGGCCCGTTCACGCCGGAGTGGGAGACCGAGTACGCCCGTCGCACCGCGGTGGTGATGCGCGAGCTGTCGAGCGGCGGGCGGCGTCCCGTCTATTGGGCCCCATCGCCCACCGCCCGCGACGAGGAGTTCAACCGGATCTTCCGGATCCAGAACTTCGCCGTGGAACGGGCGGCCCGCGCCGTGCCGGGCGCGCGCTACGTGGACCTCTACACGACGATCGACGGCGGGCGCTTCCGGGCGATCTCCCGGATCGACGGGCGCCGGG
Organism: uncultured Thermoleophilaceae bacterium; assembly: GCA_963803245.1. GTDB lineage: Bacteria > Actinomycetota > Thermoleophilia > Solirubrobacterales > Thermoleophilaceae > JACVRW01. Next base: position 164,460 of record CAWDLI010000004.1, read on the forward strand.
TGATCTCACGACAGGCCGACGGCGTGCATTTCACGCGTGACGGCGCGCTCGTGCCGGCGCGGCTGGTGATCCGCGCGATGGCGCGCGACTATCCGGCGCTCGGTTCCCCGTAGCGGGCGCCGGCCGAGCGCCGCTCCGCGCGCACGCCGTCGAGGGCTCTGCGGCGCTGGATCGCTGGGTGGGGAGCCGGTGTTCTGCGCGTGTCGGCCCGAGTGACCTGTCAGTTCCTCGCGGTATGCGCGACTAACTCGCACCTCACCCCCGAGCCCGGACGCCGGACGTGACGGGATGCGCCACGAGCACGACGGGCAGGTAACAGGACACAGCTCCCCACCCAGCTGAGTAAACGCCGGGGGCGCTTCGCCGCTGTGGCACTTTGGTGCCCGTATAGGGCACCTAGATGACGCAGCGGAGCGCGCCGGCTCAGTTGGCCGTGGGATCGCCGGGCATGGTGGCCACGAGCGAGTAGGCGCCGCCCTTTCGGCGCAGCGCCTCGGACCAGATGTCGCCGTCGCTGAAGGGATCCTCGGCGTCGGCGCGCTCGACGATCCAGGCGCCCTCGTCGAGCTCGTCGTCGAGCTGGCCCGCGGACCATCCCGCATATCCCGCGTACACCCGCAGCCGCTGGAGCGACGGGCTCGGCCGGTCGGGATCGAGCGTCCCGAGCGAGCCGGTCACCTGTGTGCCGGCCTCGCTCGGATCGTCGAAGTCGCCGAGGGCGACCACCGAGGCCGGGGCCACGGGCCCGCCCACGTACACCGCCTCCTCGGCGCCCGGCAGGGCGGCCAGGGCCGGCACGGCCTCCGCCACGAGGGTCTCGGAGCGGCGGTTGAGGACCACCCCCATCGCCCCGTCCTCGTCGTGCTCGAGGATCAGGATCACGCTGCGCCGGAAGTAGTCGAAGAGCGACGGCGCGGCGATCAGAAGCTGTCCCTGGAGGCTCTGGCCCATCAGCTTCGATTGTGCCCCAATCCGGCGCGCCGCGCGACGGCAACGTCCAACCCACGGCCCCCGCCCGGCCGCCGCGCCCTGTACCGTCGCGTTCATGAACGGAAAACTTGACGTCGGCGGCGTGTTCGAGAGGGTCTTCGCGATCTACCGGGACCAGTTCACGCTCCTGGTGCCCGCGGCGCTGCTGATCTTCGTGCCGGTCGCGATCCTGAACGGAGTGCTGCTCTCGAGCGGCGGAGTGCTCATCGCCCTGCTCACCGCGTTGATCGGGACGGTCGCCACCTACTGGTTCCAGGGCATGGTGGTGGAGGCGGCCCACGACATCATGGACGGACGCCGCGACCACACGGTCGGGACCCTGCTCTCGTCGGTGCGTCCCGTGCTCGTGACGCTGGTGCTCACCGGCATCGTGGCCGGCATCGGCATCCTGATCGGCTTCATCCTGCTGATCGTTCCCGGCCTCTTCCTGATCACGATCTGGGCGCTGGCCGCGCCGGTCGTGGTCATCGAGCGCAAGGGGGTCATGGACTCCCTCGCCCGCAGCCGCGGGCTGGTGCGCGGCCACGGCTGGCAGGTCTTCGCCGTGATCGTCGTGCTGCTGCTCCTGAACATCGTGCTCGGCGGCGTGGTCCAGGCGATCCTGGTGTCCCTCAGCGACGACGTGCTGGGTTACGCGGTGGCCAACCTGCTGACGAGCGTGCTGGTCGGTCCGCTCTCCGCGCTCGCCGCGGCGGTCCTCTACTTCGAGCTTCTGCGTCTCCACGGCGAGGCGGCGGACGCGAGCGGGGCGGTGGCGCCCGCGCCCGCGGCCGCGGCCGGTCCGGAGGCGCCGTTGCCCTCCGCCCCCGCCGGCGATGCGCCCGGGGCGGCACCGGACACCCGTCCGCCCGCCCCCGGGGCATAGACGCCACTGGGTTTCCCGCTCGCGCCGCGGTCGGCATACTCGACCGCATGCGGGTCCTCGCGATCGTCCACCAGGCGGACGCCGGCGCCGGTGTGTTCGGTGACGTGGCGCGGGAGTCGGGCCACGACCTGGTGGAGTGGGCGCCCACGAACGGGGGCCCGCCGGAGCTCGACGGGCTGGGCGCCGCGATGGTCTTCGGGGGCGCCATGCACGTGGACCAGGAGGACGCGAACCCGTGGATGCGCGGCGAGAAGGAGCTGCTGCGCCGGCTCCTCGCCGACGGCGTCCCGCTCCTGGGGGTGTGCCTCGGATCCCAGCTGCTCGCGGAAGCGGCCGGAGGCGCTCCCCGGCGCGCCTCGCAGCCGGAGATCGGGTGGATTCCGATCGAGCTGACCGCCGCGGCCGGCTCCGATCCGCTGTTCGCACCCCTGCCGAAGCGGTTCGACGCGCTCGAGTGGCACAGCTACGAGGCCGCGCTCCCCGACGGAGCCGTGGCCCTCGCGCATAGCCCGGTGTGCCTTCAGGCCTACCGGTTGCGAGACGGCGCTCGCGCGTGGGGGATGCAGTTCCACGCGGAGGTCACGAGCACCGATGTGAACGCCTGGCTCGACACCTGGGACAGCGACGAGGACGCGGTGCGGATCGGCCTCGACCCCGAGGGCATGCGCGCCGAGACGATCGCGCGCCTCGGCGCCTGGAGCGAGCTCGGACGGGGCATCGCCGGCCGCTTCCTCGCGGCGGCCGCCGGCGACCCCGTCACTCCGGGGTGACGTAGGCGGAGGAGATCCCGCCGTCCACCATGAATGCCTGGGCGGTGACGTAGGACGACTCGTCGCTCGCCAGGAACAGCGCGCCGTTGGCCACCTCGCGCGCCTCCGCGAAGCGGCCCATCGGGATGTGCACCAGGCGTCGCGCCGCCTGCTCGGGATCCTTCGCGAACAGCTCCTGGAGCAGCGGCGTGTTCACGGGACCTGGGCAGAGCGCGTTCACCCGCACCCCGCTGCGGGCGAACTCCACCCCCAGCTCGCGCGAGAGGGCCAGCACCCCGCCCTTCGACGCCGTGTACGAGATCTGGGACGTGGCGGCCGCCATGACCGCCACGAACGACGCCGTGTTGATCACCGAGCCGCCGCCGCCCTCGAGCAGGTGCGGGATCCCGTGCTTGCAGCACAGGAAGACCGACTTGAGGTTCACGTCCTGCACGCGCTGCCAGGCCTCGAGCGAGGTCTCGAGCACCGAGACGTCGTCCGGCGGGGAGATCCCCGCGTTGTTGAAGAGCACGTCGATCCGCCCGAACTCCTCGCGCGCACGTGTATAAACGCCCCGGACCTGGTCCTCGTCGGTCACATCGGCCTGGAGCGCCAGATCGGTGGCGCTGTTCGGGCTGAGGTCCACGCCGACCACCCGCGCGCCCTCCTCGCGGAAGCGAGCGGCGGTCTCGGCTCCGATGCCGCTCGCCGCGCCGGTGATCACACACACTTTTCCGTCCAGTCGGGCCAATGTTCACCCCGTCGCGTAGTAGACGTTCTTCAGCTCGGTGTAGTGCTCGAGAGCGTCGGGCCCGAGCTCACGGCCGAGCCCCGACTGCTTGAAGCCGCCGAACGGGGTGGCCACCCGCACGGAGGTGTTCGAGTTGATCGAGATGACACCGGTGTCGAGCGCGCGCGCCACGCGGAGGCCGCGCGCGCCGTCGCGAGTCCAGACCGACCCGCTCAGGCCATAGATGGTGTCGTTCGCCAACCGGATCGCCTCGGCCTCATCGCGGAACGGGATCACGCAGGCCACCGGCCCGAAGATCTCCTCGCGCGCGGGGCGGTCGTCGTTTGCCACGGGGCAGAGGACCGTCGGCGGGAACCAGTAGCCGGGCCCGTCAGGGGCGGAGCCGCGGATCGCCACGGGCGCGTCGTCGGGGACGAACGAGGCGACCGTCCGGCGGTGGTCCGCGGAGATCAGCGGACCCATGGCGGTGGACTCGTCGAGTGGGTCGCCCACGGTGATCTCGCCAACCGCCTCCTCCAGGCGCTCCATGAAGCGGTCGAGCGCCGAGCGCTCCACGAGGATGCGCGAGCGGGCACAGCAGTCCTGCCCCGCGTTGCCGAACACGGCTCCGGGCGCCGCTTCGGCGGCCTGCTCGAGGTCGGCGTCGGCGAACACGATGTTGGCCGACTTGCCACCGAGCTCCAGGGTCACGCGCTTGATGGTCCCGGCCGCGCTCTCCGCGATCGCGCGCCCCACCTCGGTCGAGCCCGTGAAGGCCACCTTGGCCACGTCCGGGTGCTCCACGAGCCGCTGCCCGCAGACCGAACCGGGGCCCGCCACGACGTTGAGCACGCCCTCGGGGAGTCCGGCCTCGAGGGCGATCCGCTCCAGCTCGAGCGACGTGAGCGGGGTGAGCTCGGCCGGCTTCAGCACCACGGTGTTGCCGGCCGCCAGCGCCGGGGCCACCTTCCAAGACGCGATCGTGAGCGGGAAGTTCCACGGGGTGATCAGGGCCACCACTCCGAGCGGCTCGCGGAACGTCATGTCCACTCCGCCCGGCACGGGGATGGTCTTGCCGGTCAGCCGCTCGGGGGCGCCGGCGTAGTAGCGGAAGGTGTCCACGACCATGCCCATCTCGCCGCGCGCGTCGCCGATCGGCTTCCCGGCGTTGCGCGCCTCGAGCGTCGCCAGCTCGTCCACGTGCTCCTCGAGCGTGTTGGCCAGCCGGTGCAGCACGGCGCTCCGGTCGGGCGGCGTGAGCGCGCGCCACGCCGGGAAGGCCGCCCGGGCACGCTCCACCGCGGCGTCGGCCTCCTCGGCTCCCGCGCGCGGGACCTCCGCCATGACCGCCTCGGTGGCCGGCTCGATCACCTGGATCATCCGACGGCCGATCCCCGCCCGGCCCGTGCCCGCTCGACGAAGGCGGAGATCACGCGGCTCCGCTCGTCCTCCTCGGGATGCCAGAGCACACCGAGCGCGAAGCGGTCGCCCGCGAGCTCGATCGCCTCGGGCAGCTCGTCGGCGGCGGCGCGACCGGTCACGCGGAGCCCTTCCCCCACCTCGTCAATCCCCTGGTGGTGGTGCGACTTGACCGCGCTCGACTCGGACCCGACCACGCGCGCTGCCAGCGACCCGGGCTCGAGTCGCACCTCGTGGTCCGAGAACGTGCCCGGCACCGCCCGGTGGTCCTCGTGGCCGACGGCGTCGGGCACGTGCTGGTCGAGAGTGCCCCCGAGGGCCACGTTGAGCATCTGCATGCCCCGGCAGATCCCGAGCACGGGGATCTCGCGCTCGAGCGCGCGGTGGGTCAGGGCGAGCTCGAAGCGGTCGCGCTCGGGCCAGGTGCCGTGCGTCTCCTCGTGGGGCCGGGCCCCGTAGGTGCCCGGGTCCAGGTCGGCGCCGCCCGCCAGCACCAGGCCGTCGATCAGGTCAAGCGCCTGGTCGGGCTCCTCGGCGCTGGCGTCGTCGGGCGGCAACAGGATCGCCATCGCGTCGGCAGCCTGAACCGCGTTCGTGTAGGTGCGCGGCGAGAGGTTGCAGAGCACCTCCCACGCCCGCCAGCGGACGACCTCCGTCGCGCTGCATATTCCGATGACGGGGCGGCTCACAAACGCTCGAAGCCGCGGAACTTCTCCCAGTCCGTGACCGCGGACTCGTAGGCGTCCAGCTCCACCTTCGCGCGGTTCAGGTAGTGGTCCACGACCTCCTGCCCGAAGGCGTCGCGCGCCACCTCCGAGCCGGCGAACAGGTCGCGTGCCGCGTACATCGTGTGCGGCACCCGCTCCTTGTCGGCCTCGTAGGCGTTCCCCTCGAACGGCGCCTCGAGCGGCAGTTCCTTGTCGATGCCGTGCAGCCCGGCCGCGATCATCGCGGCGAGCGCCAGGTAGGGGTTCACGTCCGCACCCGGCAGCCGGTTCTCGAGCCTCTGCGCCTGCCCGTGACCCACCACGCGCAGGGAGCAGGTGCGGTTGTCGTGTCCCCACGCCACCGCGGTCGGCGCGAACGAGCCCTCCACGAAGCGCTTGTACGAGTTCACCTGCGGGGCGAAGAAGAGCGTCAGCTCACGCAGGCACGCGAGCTGCCCGGCGAGGAAGCGGTGGAAGACCTGCTCGTCGTCCGCGAACACGCTGCCGCCGTCCTCGTTCTGGAGCGAGAGGTGGATGTGGCACGAGTTGCCCTCGCGCTCGTCCAGCTTGGCGATGAAGGTGATCGCGTAGCCCTCCTGCGAGGCGATCTCCTTGGCGCCGGTCTTGTAGAGGGCGTGGTCGTCGGCGGTGGCGAGCGCGTTGCCGTAGCGGAAGTTGATCTCGTGCTGGCCGAAGTTGCACTCGCCCTTCGAGTTCTCGACGCGCATCCCCGCGCCCTGCATCGAGTTTCGGATGCGCCGGATCAGCGGCTCCACCCGCGCGGTGCCCAGCATCGAGTAGTCCACGTTGTAGAGGTTGGCCGGATCGAGATCGCGGTACCCCTTGCGCCACGCCTCCTCGTAGGTGTCGTTGAAGAGGATGAACTCGAGCTCGGTGCCCGCCGCCGCGGTCCAGCCGCGTTCCGCCAGACGCGCGAGCTGGCGCCGCAGGATCTGCCGCGGCGACGCCACCACCTCGGAGCCGTCCTCCCACTCGAGGTCGCCCATCAGGTGGACGGTGCCCGGGTGCCATGGGATCGGCCGGAGCGTGTCGAGATCCGGGTTCATCACGAAGTCGCCGTAGCCGCGCGACCAGGAGGACATCTCGTAGCCGGACACCGTGTTCATGTCCACGTCCACGGCGAGCAGGTAGTTGCAGCCCTCCGCGGAGTGGTCCGACACCTCGTCGAGGAAATGGGAGGCCGTCAGCCGCTTGCCCTGCAGACGGCCCTCCATGTCGGCGATGGTGAGCAGCACCGTGTCGACGGTGCCGTCGTTGACGGCCTTCTTGAGATCGTCGACGGAGAGCATCGGGGCGGCGTCAGTCCCGCGTCACTTCGTCTTCTTCGAGCGTGCGGATCGGCCCCTGGTACCGGTCCTTCGCGCCCAAGAGGTACCAGACGCCGAAAATGAGCGGCAGCAGGATCGCGAACGGCGTGTAGTTCACCAGGCTCGTGTCGAACCCGTCGTTCCAGGGCAGCCCGGCGGGCGTGTAAGGCAGATCGAGCGAGAACACGACCAGGATCACGAACGCGATCGCGAGACGGTTCACGATCTTGTACCTGCTGCCGAGGTTCCACGGGCCGGTCTCGAAGCTGTCCCCGGCGCGGAGCCTCAGGTAGATCGGGATGATGTAGGCGAGGTACAGCCCGACCGTGCAGATCCCGGTCAGCGCGAAGAACGCGAACGGGATGTTGTTCTTCCCGAACAGCGCCGGGATGGCGATCACGAGCGCCGCCACGGACACCCCGATCACGGCATTGAACGGCACCCGGGCGCTGTTGACCCTTCCGAAGAGCCACCACCCGGGCATCCCCCGGTCCCGGGAGAACGCGTACCAGGTGCGCGACGCGCTGGTCAGCCCTGCCGCGCCGCAGAAGATCTGCCCGATGGTCGCGATGATCAGGATCAGCTTGGCCGCCCACGAGTCGAGCGCGCTTGTGAAGATGGCTCCAACGAAGCCCGCCCCGTCATTCACCGCCTCCACGTCGTTGGCCGCGAACAGGAAGGCCAGGAGCAGGAACCACCCGATCACGGCGGACCAGAAGACGGAGCGCCAGACGCCCTGCGCAGCCGCGGTCGCCGCGTCGCGCGTCTCCTCCGCTGTGTGTGCGGACGCGTCGTACCCCGTCTGCGTGTACATCGCCAGAAGGAAGCCGATCGGGAGCACCAGGAACCAGAATCCGAGGCTGGTGGTGGATCCGTCGTGAAGGCCGGAGTTGTTGATCCGCTCGCCGAACACGAAGCCCAGGTCCTGATGCTGGTCCGGCACGAAGACGAGCAGCCCGATCACCACCGCCACGCCGAGCAGGTGCCACCCGACGGAGATGTTGTTCATGAGCGCCAGGCCGCGATCGGCGAAGATGTTGACAAGCGTGTAGATGACCAGGATCAGGAAGTAGAGGAGCCAGGTCTCGCTGAGGATGTGCTTCGAGTCCGCGAAGTCGATCCCGAAGATGCTGAACGAGTAGAGCGCGAGCGTGGCGTTGAGGAAGATGGCCGCTCCGTAGCCGACGGAGGCGACGATGCCCACGAGGCCGACGATGTTGAACCAGCCGGTCATCCAGCTCCAGCCCTTGCCGCCGAGGTCGTGGGCCCACCAGTAGGGGCCGCCCGCCGTCGGGTACCGCGAGGTCAACTCGGCCATCGAAAACGCCACCATGAGCACGAACGCGCAGAGCACCGGCCAGCCGATCGAGACCGCGATCGGGCCGCCGTTCTGCCACGCGAATGCGAACGTCGTGAACGTCCCGGCGAGGACCGAGATGATCGTGAAGGAGATCGCGAAGTTCGTGAATCCGGACCAGGCTCGCGAGAGCTCCTGCTTGTAGCCCAGCTCTGCCAGGCGCTGCTCGTCGCGACTCTCCGTGTCCCTGGCGTCCGACATCCGCATCCCCCCCGAGTCCGGGCCCTGGTGGCACCTCGCCACTGACCTCGCGGGCCAAAAGGTCTAATGAACCTGCCTTCTGAGGCGGCAACTCTAAGGTGACGACTGCCACAAAGTCAAGATACGTAGCACCCATGGTTGCGTCTTCCCAAAAGGGCCCTTAGGGTCGCCGCGTGGAAGCCGACGCCGGTGTGATCGGAGCGGGTGTGATCGGCGCCGCCGTGGCGCTCGCGCTCGCGCGGCGCGGCGCCCGCGTGACGGTGGTCGAGGCCGAGCCCGAGCCCGCTCTCGCGGCGAGCGGAACCAACTCCGGCATCCTCCACACGGGCTTCGACTCGACCCCCGGCGAGCTCGAAACGAGGCTCATCCTGCGCGCCGCGGAGCTGCGAGAACCCGTGCTGGACGCGCTCGGCATCCCGGCCCTGCGCTGCGGCGCGCTCCTCCGCGCCCACGACGACGAGGAACGCTCAACCGTGGCGCGATTGGCGTCCCGGGCCCGGCACAACGGCGTGGCCGTGGAGCTTGCCGCCGACGGCTCGCTGCGTGTGCCCGGCGAGTCCGTGACCGACCCCGTCCTATACACGCGCGCACTGCTCGGCGCCGCCGAGGACCTCGGCGCCCAGCTTCGGACGCGCTGGCGGGCGGCCTCGCTGCGAGCTACTCCCGAGGGGCTCGAGGTGGAGGAGGCCCGAGGCGAGCGCCTTCGCGCGCGCGTGATCGTGAACTGCACCGGCCTCCACGCGGACGACGTGGCACGCATGGCGGGTGACCACTCGTTCGAGATCTACCCGCGCAAGGGGGAGTTCCTGGTGTTCGACCCACCGGACGGTCGACCGATCGACAGGATCCTGCTGCCGGTCCCGACCGCAAGGACCAAGGGGGTGCTCGTGTTCCCCACGCTCGACGGCAAGGTGGTGGCGGGACCGACCGCCGTGGACCTGGAGGACAAGGACGACTGGTCCGTGCGCCCCGAGGCGGCCGCGGAGATCCTCCCCAAGGCCGTGCGGATGCATCCGCCGCTCGAGGGCGCCGAGCCGATCGCCGCCTACGCGGGACTGCGGCCGGCCGGCCGCGGCGTGAACTACGCGATCGGACACTCGGCGGCGTGCCCCGGGCTGGTGAACGTGGCCGCGGTGCGCTCCACCGGGCTGACCGCCTCGCTGGGTGTGGCCGAGCACGTGGCCGGTCTCGTCGCCGAGCTTGGGTTGGCTCTGGGAGACCCGGCCCCGCTCGGGCGGCGGCCGGCCGGCGAACCGGGGGCCTGGTGGCGCCGGACCGCAGAGTTCAGGGCGGCGGCATGAGCCGCCCGCTGCTGCTCGGGATCGACGAGGGCACCTCGGCGGTCAAGGCGGTCCTATACGACACCGACCTCCTGCCGCAGACCGAGGCCCGGAGGGAGAAGCCGCTCGCGCATCCGCGGGCCGGGTGGGTGGAGCAGGATCCGCAGGACGTGATGGTGGCGGTGGTGGACGCCGTCGGCGAGCTTCTCGCGGCCGCGGACGGCGAGGTGGTGGCGTGCGGTCTCGACCACCAGGGTGAGTCGGTGCTCGCCTGGAACGCCGAGAGCGGAGAGCCGCTCACCCCGATCGTGACCTGGCAGGACAAGCGCTCGCAGGAGGTGCTGGATCGCCTAGAGGCCTCCGGCGCCGACGCCGAGGTCAAGGAGCGCAGCGGCATGCCCCTCGACCCATACTTCTCGGCGGGCAAGCTCACCTGGCTGCTCGAGCACGAGCCCGCGGTCCAGAGCGCGCTCGATGGCGGGGACCCTGCGCCTCGGCACCGTCGACTCGTGGCTGTGCGACATGCTCGGCTCCGGCTTCGCCACCGACCCGTCGACCGCGTCGCGCACACAGCTCTCCGCTCCCGGCGCCCCGGACTGGGATCCGCGGCTGCTCGAAGCGTTCGGGGTGCCGCGCGACTCGCTGCCGGCGATCCGGGACAGCGTGGGCGACCTCGGGGTGCTCCGCCATCCGGACTGGCCGATCGAGCTGCCGCTGCGCGCGCAGGTGGTGGACCAGCAGGCGGCGCTGGCCGGCGCCGGCTGCACGGAGCCGGGACGGGTCAAGGCCACCTACGGCACCGGCGTGTTCGTACTCGCGCACGCGGGAACCGAACGGCCCGATCCCGCGGAGGGCGGATTGCTGCCGACCGTCGCGTGGCGAGTGGACGGGCAGGTGGAGTACGCGCTCGACGGGGGCGTCTTCACCGCCGGCGCGCTCCTCGAATGGCTGAGCCGCGACCTCGGGCTCGCGGCGGACCCGCCGGCGCTGGCCGCGCTCGCCTCGGAGGTGGAGGACAACGCCGGCGTCCGGGTGCTGCCGGCGCTCGCGGGTGTCGGTGCGCCGTGGTGGCGGCCGGGGGCGACCGCGGTCATCGCCGGGCTCACCGGGCGCGCGCGTGCGGGGCACGTGGCGCGAGCCGCCCTCGAGTCGATCGCATGGCGGGTGGCGGACATCGTCGCCGTCGTGTCCGAGCACGCCGAGCCCGCGGCGCTCAGGGTCGACGGCGGCCTGACGCGCGACCCGCTGCTGCTCCGCCTGCAAGCGGACACGGCCGGAGTTCCGGTGGAGCCGGGAGCGATCGACGCGACCGCCGCCGGCGCTGCCGCGCTCGCCGCGGTGGGCGCAGGGGTGTGGTCATCCACGCGCGAGATCGGCGAGCGGGTACCCACCGGCGGCCGGATCGAGCCCGAGCGCGACGACGCCTGGCGCAAACGCGAGCACGCCGCGTGGCGCGAGTTCGTCACCCGCGCCGTCGAGCTCTGAGAGGGCCTCGGAGCGGTGTAACTCGGGCCTCCGGCGCCTTCTTCGGCGCTCGCCGGCCCTGCCGTGGAGGTGTAACCGGCCGCGCCGGTTCCGCTTCGGGCCTGGGTTTGCGGAGGTGTAACCGGTAGTGAGGACCGGTTTGGGGGTCTGGTCTCGGCGCGGCGACCCGTCAGCCGCCGCGGAGCGACGTAATGCGGCAACTCGTCCGGACGACGGACCCCAAGGGCACTCCGCGATCGGATGTGAGACCGGCGCCGAGAGGTCCGGCGGCCAGAGAAAGGTTCGGGGGTGAACCTTTCCGATGAGCATCCGGATCGCAGGAGATCGGCGGCCGGATCTCCGCCGTCGCCGGCGGCGAGTCGTTCGCGCCAGGTCTACCCGAGATCATCGAATCCCTATGCAAATTGCGCTGAATCCGGTAGAAACGTCACGGCATAGCGCAGATTCGTCCGCCGCGATCTGCGCATACTCACCGCCCGCCCCGGGCACAAGGCCCCTACGGGGCTAGGTCGAGCCGTCGACGACAGACACGCCAGCGATTTGGCAGACGCAACACGTCACCTACCCACAGCGCCCACGAGAGCCCTCCGGGTTCTCCTCGTCACGCTCGCCCTCGCCCTCCTCGCAGTACTCGCCCCCAGCACCGCCGCCGCGCAGCTCCCGATCGACCTCCCCGACGTCCCGGTCGACGTCGGGGACCTGACCGCCCCCGCCCAGCCGGACCCAGCGCCGGCCGATCCCGCTCCGGCAGGGCCCGCCGAGCCCGCTGAGCCCGCTGAGCCCGCGGCGGAAACGCCGGCGGAACCGGCGACGCCCGCCGAGCCCGCCGTCGACGTGCCTGCCGTCGTGGACGAGGCGACCGACACGGTGGGCGATGTCATCGCGCCGGAGCCCGAGCCCACACCGGCTCCGGAGGCCGAGACGCCCGTCCCGACCGACGACTCCGGTCCGGTGCCCACCGACCCGGTCGACGCGCTTCCGGTGCCGGATACGACCGAGCCGGATCCGGTCACCACGCCCGCTCCCGACGACTCCTCCGGCCCGGTCATCACCGACCCGATCGACCCGCTCCCCCTGCCGGAGCTCCCGCCCATTCTGGACCCGGTCCCCCCGACCACCCCGGACGACTCCAGCGGCCCGATCGTCCTGCCGGACCCGATCGACCCGCTGCCGCTCCCCGAGCTCCCGCCGATCCTCGACCCGGTCACCCCGACCACCCCCGACGACTCCAGCGGCCCGATCGTCCTGCCGGACCCGATCGACCCGCTGCCGCTCCCCGAGCTCCCGCCGATCCTCGACCCGGTCACCCCCACCACCCCCGACGACTCCAGCGGCCCGATCGTCCTGCCGGACCCGATCGACCCGCTGCCGCTCCCCGAGCTCCCCCCGATCCTCGACCCGGTCACCCCCACCACCCCCGACGACTCCAGCGGCCCGATCGTCCTGCCGGACCCGATCGACCCGCTGCCGCTCCCCGAGCTCCCCCCGATCCTCGACCCGGTCACCCCCACCACCCCCGACGACTCCAGCGGCCCGATCGTGCTGCCGGACCCGATGCCGCTCCCGCTGCCCGAGCTCCCCCCGATCCTCGACCCGGTCATCCCGTCCACACCGGACGACGACTCGAGCGGCCCCGTGCTCCTCCCCGAGCTCCCGCTCCCCGAGCTGCCGCCGATTCTCGACCCGGTTACACCCACCACGCCGGATGACTCGAGTGGCCCGGTGCTCCTCCCCGAGCTCCCGCTCCCTGAGCTCCCGCTGCCCGAGCTCCCCCCGATCCTCGATCCGGTTACACCCACCACACCCGATGATTCCACCGGGCCCGTGGTGCTCCCCGACCCGATCGACATCCTCCCGCTGCCCGAGCTCCCGCCGATCCTCGACCCGGTGGTTCCGATCCTTCCCGACCCGGTGATCCCGGTGCTTCCCGTGCTTCCGGATCCGCCGCCGCCGGCCGACTCCGCGCCCCTCATTCCGGTGCTGCCCGCTCTGCCCCCGGTGGTCGCTCCCGTGGCCGAGCTACTGAACCCGGTGGAAGAGGTCGTGCCTCCGCCCGCCCCGCCCACCCCCGGACCGCCGCAGCTGCAGCTCCCGGCGCTGCCCACGGTCGAGCTTCCGGCGCCGACCGCCACGGCCGCGCCCGTGAGCTCGTACACCGCTCCTCCCTCCGCACCGGCGAGCGGCCCGCCGCCGCCGCCGGACACGCCGCTGCCCTGGTCCTTCTCCGGGAGCGTCGGCGGCTTCCTCGACGGCGCCGGCGACACGAACGGCCTCATGCCCGCCGCCGGCCCGCTCTCGCTGTTCTCCCCCTCCGCCGCCGGGCTCTGGGCCTCCCAGAGCAGCGCCGCCCTCGCGATGGCCACCGTGGCGACCAGGGTCTTCGGGACCGCGCCGCGGTCCGCCGATCCGGGATCGCAGGACGCACCTCCTTCTCAGCCCACGCCGGCTCCCGACAACCCCGCACCGACGCAGGCTCCCGGTGGAGCCACCGCCGGTGGCGGATCGGCGGGCAACGGCTTCTCCGGCGCACTCTTCGCCGGGCTCCTTGCGTTCCTGGGCCTCGCCGCCCTGCGCATGGGCCCACTGGTGATGGCCTCGGCCCGACTGCGGCCGCAGGCCTACATCGCCCTTCTCGAACGCCCCGGCTAGCCACCCCTGGCTAGCCCTTGCCGGTCGCCCCTGCGCGACCGGTGTCTCACCGCTCGAGAAGGAGTCTTTGGATGTTCGGAAAGAGAGGATCCTCAGCCGTAGGCAGCAGGCTGGTGGGTTTGCTCGTGGGAGTGGCGCTCATGCTGGGCGTCCCCCAGGCCGCGATGGCGGCCGAGCAGACGCACGGCGCGGCCCTGCTTGCCAGCGGAGCGGGATACGGGACCGTTGACGGTTCCGGGCCCGTCGAGGGGCTGCAGCGGCGGCTGCAACTGCTCGGCGAGAGCCCCGGACCGGTGGACGGCCTGTTCGGACCGCTGACGGAAGGGGCCGTGCGCCGCCTCCAGCAGCGCTCGGGATTGGCGGCGGACGGGATCGTGGGACCGGCCACGCGCAAGGCATTGCGCACGGCGCAGCCGCGACCGGTCCGCATCGGTGCCGGATATGGCGTGCCCGGCGGATCGCCGCAGGTGAAGGCGCTCCAGCGGGATCTCCGTGCGGCGGGCCGGACGGTCGGCCCGATCGACGGTGTGTACGGACCCCGCACCCAGGCCGCCGTGAGCCGCCTGCAGGCCGCGAACGACCTCGCGGTCGACGGGGTGGCGGGACCCCAGACGTACACGGCCCTCGACCGCCTGCGTGGCGACGAGAGCCGGAAGGTGAGTGGTGAGACGGACACGGAGCGGCGAGGCTCCGGAAGCGGCGAGCAGGCGACCTCGGATGACCGGCGGGCGAGCGCCGAGCCTCCGGAGCAGGCACCTGCCGAGAACCCGCCCGCGGAGCGGGCCGAGCGACCGGCTCCCGAGCAGCCGGCCGCGACCCCCGCGTCCGAGAGCACGGACGAGGGCGGGGAAATGCCATGGCTGGGAATCGCCATAGGCGTGGCCCTGGCCGGGCTGGCGATCGTGCTGTTCCTGTTGCGCGATCGGCTGCCGTTCAGGAAGCCGCCGACAACCGTCATCCCGCTCGGACGCGGGCTGGCGCTCGAGGGCGAGAGCAGGGACCCGGAGATAGGCCGGTTCCACGGAACCGCCTACGCCGTCGAGATACCGGAGGTCAAGGACGCGGAGCAGCGGGCCGAGGGAAGCAGGTTCTTCGTGCTCGACCCGGGGCGCCGGCTGCCCTTCTGGGTGGATTACTCGGAGGTGCAGACTCCGCTGCCGCCCGCGCTGCAGGCCCACCCGGGACCATTGGTGGGGCAACGCGGGCTGCGGCCGGGCACACGGGTGCTGGGCTACGTGACCGTGCCGCCCACGGTCCCGGAGCGGCAGTCGGAGCTGTACGAGCAGCTCGCGCGGATCGAGGGCCTCTGCAAGCGGCGGAAGTTCGAGCTGCTGGGAGTGGTCCGCGACGTCGAGCCGAACGGCGAGGACGTTCTCGAGCGGCCGGGCGTGCGCTACGCGATGGAGCGCTTCGCCGCGCACGAGGCGAGTGCCCTGGTCGTGTCGGACGTGAACCGGCTCGCCGGCTCGCGGCCGCAGCTCGACTCGCTGCTCGGACGGCTGGCCGAGGCCGGGGTGGCGCTCGTGGCGCTCGAGCCGGAGCTCGACACCTCCACCGAGGAGGGCCGTGAGGTGGTCCGCCAGCTGGACATCGTCCGCAGGGAGCGGGCGAAGCTCGGCGGCGGCAAGCCGCGACCCGGCAAGGGCGGGCGCGCCGCGCCTGCCACCGCGCCGGCCGATCCCAACGGCCTCCGCGAGCGGGTCGCGGGGCTGCGCGATCGAGGCGAATCGCTCCAGGGCATCGCCGACGCCCTGGGCGCCGCCGAGGGCGGGAGCGAGCGGCGCAACGTGGTGCCGCTGCATTCGCCGCGCTTCCAGCGCAACCGAGCCGACGACTCCGAGGAGGAACCGGAGGAATCCGAAGCCGACCGTCCGGTCGAGGAAGGGAGCCGGAAGGGCTGATCTTCGGGGACGCCTCGACCACCGCCTGCACCGCGCGCAGGCCGGCGGGCGACCCCAATCCAAGCTACCCGAAGGACGGGCAAGCGCCAGCGCCCCGGGCGCCGTGGACACGGAAGTCCGCGGTAGCCCGGGGCGTGGGCGCAACGTTTTGCGGCGGCGCTTGACAGCCGCCATACGGCAGGCATAGCCTCGCCGCCGTCCCGATGCACGAGGAGATAACGATCCCTGAGCTGACCGAGGTGGTGGCCCGTGTGGCCGCTCTCCTCGGCCCGCGCGAAGGCGCCGTGATCGCACTCGACGGGGGGATCACCAATCGCAACTTCCGGGTCCGGTTCGGCGGCACCGACTATGTCGTGCGGCTGCCGGGCAAGGACACCTCGCTGCTGGGCATCGACCGCCAGGCGGAGTGCACCGCGAACAAGCACGCCGCGGACCTCGGCATAGCGCCGCCGGTGGTCGCGTTCCTCGAGAGCCCGCCCTGCCTCATCACCCGCTTCATCGAGGGTCGCGAGATGACCGCCGAGGAGCTGCGCGAGCCGGCCACCCTCGCGCAGGTGGCCCGCGCCCTGCGGAGCTTTCACGACTCGGGAGTCGAGCTGCCCACCACGTTCGACTCGTTCAAGGTCGTAGAGGAATACGCGTCCACGGCGGCGTCGCGAGGGGTGGCGGCTCCGCGCGAGCTGCAGGAGGCCCTGGTCCGCTCCCGGGCGATCCAGGAAGCCGTGTCGGGACACGACGAGCATCTCCCGGTGCCCTGTCACGACGACCTCCTGAGCGCCAACTTCCTCCATGACGGCGAGCACGTCCGGATCGTCGACTGGGAGTACGCCGGAATGGGCGACCGCTACTTCGACCTGGGGAACTTCGCGGTCAACAACGAGCTCGGCCCACCCGAAGAGGACATGCTGCTCGGCGAGTACTTCGGCGAGCCGGCCACCGAGCGGCGGCGCGCGACGCTCGCGCTCTTCCGCTACATGTCCGACTTCCGCGAGGCCATGTGGGGGGTGCTCCAGACGGCGGTGTCCAACATCAAGTTCGACTTCGAGGACTACGCGCGGAGGCACTTCGCGCGGCTGACGGAGGCGGGGGCCGACCCGCGCTTCGAGGCCCGGCTCCAGGAGGCCCGTGCCGGCAGGCCGTGAGCTGCCGGCACGCACTCGCTGCCTGATCATCGGCGGCGGGGTGGGCGGCACCTCCATCGCCTACCACCTGACGAGCCTCGGCTGGAGCGACGTGGTGCTGGTGGACCGCAACCAGCTGACCTCCGGCTCGACCTTCCACTCCGCGGGACTCGTGGGCCAGCTCCGCGGTTCGGTGTCGCTCACGAGGATGATGATGTACTCGGTCGAGCTCTATCGCCGTCTTGGGAGCGAGTCCGAGTTCGACCCGGGCTGGACCGAGTGCGGCAGCCTGCGGCTGGCCTCGAGCGAAGAGCGCATGGAGGAGCTGCGCCGCCAGTCCGGCTGGGCCAAGACGTTCGGGCTCCCGCTCGAGCTGATCTCCCCCGACGAAGCCCTCGAGCGCTTTCCGCTGATGTCCACGGACGGCGTGGTGGGAGCCGCCTGGCTGCCCACCGACGGGTACCTCGACCCCGCGCAGCTCACCTACGCGCTGGCCGACGGGGCCCGCCAGGGAGGGGCCACGATCCTCACCTCCACGCGCGTGACCGGCATCGACGTGCACGACGGCCGCGTGGAGCGCGTGCGCACCGAGCGCGGCGACGTGGAGTGCGAGACCGTGGTGATCGCGGCCGGGATGTTCAGCGCGGAGGTGGGCAGGCTCGCCGGGGTGCGCATCCCCGTGGTGCCCATGTCGCACGAGTACCTGATCACCCAGCCCTTCCGCGAGCGCGATCCGGCCAATCCGCTCCCCACGCTGCGCGACCCGGATCTGCTCGTGTACTTCCGCGAGGAGGGCGGCGGGCTGCTGATGGGCGGCTACGAGCGCCACTCCGCGCCCGCCTTCCTGCCCGACGGCGGAGCGGGCTTCGACAGCATCCCGCCGGACTTCAACGGCCGCCTGCTCGAGGACGACTGGGGCCGCTTCGAGGAGATCGTGGCCGGCGCCCGGCGCCGCGTGCCCCAGATGGACGACGTGAAGATCACGCGGATGATCAACGGACCCGAGGCCTTCACGCCGGACAATGAGTTCTGCCTCGGCGAGACGGAGGTGGGCGGCCTGTTCGTGGCCGCCGGCTTCTGCGCCCACGGGCTTGCGGGCGCGGGCGGGATCGGCCAGGTGATGGCCGAGTGGATCTCCGAGGGCGAGCCGAGCATCGACCTGTGGCACATGGACGTGCGCCGCTTCGGCGGCCAGTACCGCTCGCCCGGGTACACGCTCGCGCGGGTGACCGAGACCTACGAGAGCTACTACGACATCCTCTATCCGGGCCACGAGCGCACCGCCGGCCGGCCGCTGCGCGTCTCGCCGGCCGCCGGCTGGCACCGCGACCACGCGGCTGCCTTCGGCGAGAAGTCCGGCTGGGAGCGGGTGAACTGGTACGAGACGAATGCGGAGGCGGGCGACGAGTCGCTGCGGCCGCGCGGCTGGGCCGGCAGGCACTGGTCACCGGCGATCGGCGCCGAGCATCGCGCCTGCCGCGACGGCGCGGCGATCTTCGACGAGTCGTCGTTCGCGAAGCTCGAGATCGAAGGTCCCGGCGCCGCCGACCTGCTCGAGCACCTGTGCGACAACCGCGTGGCGCGCGACGTCGGGCAGATCACCTACACCCAGATGCTGAACGGCCGCGGCGGGATCGAGTGCGACTTCACCGTCGCGCGCCTGGCCGAGGACAGGTTCTCGATCGTCACGGGCACGGCGTTCGGGAACCACGACCGCGAGTGGATCCGCCGGCACGCCGCCGGGCGGCCCGGGGTCGCGGTGCGCGACGTGACCTCCCAGTGGGCGTGCATCGGACTCTGGGGCCCCAGCGCGCGCGAGCTCCTTCAGCCGCTGACGACACAGGACCTCTCGAGCGAGGCGTTCCCGTACATGACGCTCCACGAGATGACGGTGGGCCACGTGCCCGTGCGTGCGCTCCGGGTGACCTACGTGGGCGAGCTCGGCTGGGAGCTCTACTGCCCGACCGAGTACGGGCTCGGCCTCTGGCGCACGCTCTGGGAGGCCGGGCGGCCGCTCGGGCTCGTGGCGGGCGGCTACCGGGCCATCGACTCGCTGAGGCTCGAGAAGGGCTATCGGGTGTGGGGAGCCGACATCACCCCGGACGAGACCCCCTACGAGGGCGGGGTGGGCTTCTGCGTGAAGCCCGACAAGGAGTTCATCGGCCGCAAGGCGCTCGAGGCGGCCCGCGAGCAGGGGCCCCGGCACGCCCTCTGCTGCGTGCTGCTGGAGGACGCCCGCTCCGTCGCCCTCGGCAACGAGCCGGTGCGGGTCGGCGGTGAGATCGCCGGGCGGGTGACCACCGGCGGCTACGGCTACACCGTCGAGCGCTCGATCGCGTACGCCTATCTCCCGCCGGAGCACGCCGAGCCGGGCACTGGCGTGGAGATCGAGATCTTCGGCGGCTGGGTGGACGGCGAGGTCGCGCGCGAGCCGCTGTTCGACCCGGACGGCGAGCGCATTCGCGCGTGAGGAGCCCGCCGCCGTACGACGAGGCCTACGACGAGCTCGGGGAGGCCCGGCCCCTGTACGCCGATCTCCTGGGGCGCCTCGGCGATCCCGGCGCCCTCGCCGAGCGCACGAAGGACGCGCTGCGCGGCCGCGCGGTCACGTTCGACGCCGCCCCCGACGGCATCTTCGCCCTCGATCCCGTCCCGCGCCTCCTCGACGAGCACGAATGGACGGGCCTTCGGCAGGGCATCGTGCAGCGGCTCGAGGCCCTGGAGGAGTTCCTCCGGGACGTGTATGGGGATGCCCGCATCGTCGAAGCGGGGATCGTGCCGAGCGCCGTCGTCGAGAGCTCCCCCCACTTCGAGCCGTCGATGCGCGGGGCACCCGTCAGGCGCTGGATATCGGTGGCCGGACTGGACGTCGTACGCGGACCGGACGGTCGCTTCCGGGTGCTCGAGGACCAGGTGCGGATGCCGGCCGGCCTGGCCTACGCGGTCGTCGCCCGCGAGACCCTGCGCGAGCTTCTGCCGGTGGCCCCGCCCCAGGCGGACCACTCGCCCGTCTTCGGAGAGCTGGCGCTCGCGCTGCGCGACGCCGCGCCGGAGGGCGTGGCCGAGCCGAACGCCGTGCTCCTGTGCGAGGGGCGGAGCGCAGGCGGCTGGTGGGAGCACGAGCGACTCGCGAGGGAGCTGTGCGCGCCCGCCGTGACGCTCGCCGACCTCGAGCACCGCGACGGCCGGCTTGTGGCCTGGATCGACGGGCGGACCCGGGCAGTGGACGTGGTCTACCACCGCACCGACGAGGACCGCTTCAGCGGAACGGCGCTCGGCGCGGCACTGCTCGAGCCCTGCCGCGCCGGCACGCTCGCGTGCGTGAACGCGCCGGGGTCGGGCCTGGCCGACGACAAGCTGGTCCACGCGTACGTGGAGGAGATGATCCGCTTCTACCTCGGAGCGGAGCCGCTGCTGCCGTCGATCCCCTCGCACGGCCTCGACGAGCCGGGCGTGCTGGACCGCCTCGACGAGATGGTCGTGAAGCCGCGCGGCGAGATGGGCGGCGAGGGCGTGGTGATCTGGCGCGACGCGGATGCGGAGACCCGGAAGCGGGAGCGCGCGCGGATCGAGCGCGACCCGCGCGGCTTCGTCGCGCAGGAGCTGGTCACGCTCTCCGTGCACCCGACCGTCCGCGGAGAACGCCTCGAGCCTCGGCATGTGGACCTGCGTCCGTACGCCACCGTGGACGACGGCGGCGTGCATCTGCTTCCCGGCGGGCTGAGCCGCGTGGCACTCGACCGCGGCTCGATGATCGTGAACAGCGGTCAGGGCGGCGGCGTGAAGGACACGTGGGCGCCGAGCTGAGCTCAGTCGCGCAGGAGGCCCGCGAGGATGTGCTCAGTGCCCTCCATGTGCTCGCGCATGAGCCGGACGGCCCGGCCGCAGTCGCGGCGCCGGATCAGCTCGACGATCCGGCGGTGCTGGGCGTTCGAGCGCATCAGCACCTCGTCCGGATGGGCGATGCGCGCGATCAGGTCGCTCATCTGCCCCTGCACCTCCGTCATGGCCGTCACGAGCCTGGGCGAGTGGGCCGCCTCGGCCATGGCTATGTGGAAGTGCACGTCGGCGCGCCGGTACTCGTCGAACGGCGGCCGCGCGGCCATCCGCTCGATGCACTCCTCGAGCCGGCGCAGGTCCTCGTCGTCGGCGCGCTCGACGGCGAGCACGATGGCTCCCGCCTCGACCGCCACGCGCTGGTCGAGCACCGAGCGCGCCGCCTCCCCGAGCGCGTCCTTCTCGGCTCGCTCGGCCAGCGGAGGCTCGTCGGACACGAAGGTCCCGCCCGTTCGCCCTCGCTGTGAGACCAGGTGCCCGCTCTGAACGAGCGTCGTCAGGGCGTGGCGCAGGGTCGAGCGTGAGATCCGCAGCCGTCCGGCCAGCTCGCGCTCCGGCGGCAGCCGGCTGCCCGGCGCGAGGAGCCCGAGCCGGATCGCCGTGCCGAGCCGTCCGACCGTCTCCTCGAAGGTGGTGGGCGGCGCCACCGGCTCGAAGACGGCCTCGAGCGCGGTGCTGCCTGCGGTCACGGCTGTGTCCTCCACCGGGGCAAAGGTACACCGGGCGCGCCATTGCCGCAGGATGCGGTCCCTGAAATGAGTACATTCCCGCACGTGGACATGCGCCAGGAGAGAGTGGTCGTCGAGACCGACCGGTACAGGGTGGAGGGCATGCTGACCCTCCCCGCCGAGGGCTACCGCAGCCGCCTGTCCGATTACGTGAACCGCCGCGACCACGACTTCTTCACGATCGTGGACGCCGATCTCCGCGCTCTCGACGGGTCGGGAAGGGACTGGTCGGCTCCCGTGCTGATGCTGGCGCGCAACCAGATCCGCCTGATCGTGCCCGCCTCAGAGCACTCCTAGCGCCCCCCTGAGGGCCACCTTGCATTCCGTCCGGGGCCGTGCGCAGCCTGATGGTCGATGTTTCACGCGATCCTGATCTGCAGCGACGAGGACTGTGCCGTAGAGGTCGAGGCCTGGGGCGAGCTCGAGGAGCTCGACCTGCTCCTCTGCGACGGCTGCGACTGCGTGCTGCAGGTGCTGTCGCTCAGCGAGGGCGAACGGGCGCCCGCGCAGGTGGTGCAGCTGCCGCGCCGAGCCGGCGCGGCGTCCAGGCGGCGCGCGGCGTGACGCTTCAGCGGATGGACAACGTTCTCATCGTTGTCGACGACCTCGAGGCTGCCAAAGCCTTCTTCGCCGAACTCGGTATGGAGCTGGAGGGCGAGACGCAGGTCGAGGGGCCCTCGGTGGACAGCACCGTCGGGCTCACCGGCGTCCGTGCCGACATCGCCATGATGCGGACCCCGGACGGCCACGGCCGGGTTGAGCTGTCGAAGTTCCACACGCCGGCGGCGATCAGAGCCGAGCCGGAAAGCGCGCCGGCGAACACGCTGGGCATACGCCGCATCATGTTCGCTGTCGACGACATCGATGACGTCGTTGCCCGCCTGCGCGGCCACGGTGCCGAACTCGTCGGCGAGATCGCGCAGTACGAGGACGTCTACCGGCTCTGCTTCCTACGTGGCCCTGAGGGCATCATCATCGGACTGGCCGAGCAGCTCAGCTGAACCCCACAGCTTCGACGGCCTCCTCCCGGACGCCGGCGTGTCGCG
The DNA here is from genome assembly GCA_963803245.1 of uncultured Thermoleophilaceae bacterium. Classification (GTDB taxonomy): domain Bacteria; phylum Actinomycetota; class Thermoleophilia; order Solirubrobacterales; family Thermoleophilaceae; genus JACVRW01. Next base: position 186,853 of record CAWDLI010000004.1, read on the forward strand.
ATGAATGGCCGCGGGCGAGGTAGCGGAGTCGAGGTCGCAAGGGAGGGTTTCCAGATATGGCACTTCCGTGATGGCAGGGGAGCCCGCATCGAGGAGTACGTGGATCGCGCCGAGGCCCTCGAAGCCGCTGGGCTGTCGCAGTAGGCCTCGGTCAGCCGCGAGGCGTTGACCAGCTGCAGTCCATCCGCTTGATCCCGCGGATGAACGAGCCGGCCAGCGGGTCCGGCTCGCCGACCTCGATGTCCGGCACCTGGGTGAGCAGCTCGCCGAAGATCGAGCGCAGCTGGGTTCGCGCCAGCGAGGCGCCCAGGCAGTAGTGCGGGCCGCCCCCGCCGAAGCCGAGGTGGTAGTTCGGGTCGCGGGTCACGTCGAAGCGGTAGGGATCGTCGATCGCCGTCTCGTCGCGGTTGCCCGACAGGTAGAACATCACGACCTTGTCGCCGGGCTCGATCCGCTCGCCGTAGAACTCAGCCGGCTGGGTGGCCACCCTGCGGAAGTGCAGCACCGGCGTGGCCCAGCGGACGAACTCCTCGACGGCGATCGGGAGCCGCACGTCGAGGTCCTCGAGCAGCAGGTCGCGCTGGTCCGGGTAAAGGGTGAGCGCGCGCATGGCGTGCGAGGTGGTGTGGCGCGTGGTGTCGTTGCCCGCCACCGAGAGCAGCACGAACCAGGCCGAGATCTCGGCATGGGTGAGCTTCTCGCCGTCGATCTCGGCCTGCACGAGGGCGGTCATCAGGTCGTCCGCGGGATGCTTCTCGCGATGGGCCGCCATCTCCGACGCGGCCTGCGAGAGCGTCCAGATCGCCTGGCCCAGCGTGGCCAGAGGGTCGCGCCCGTCGAGGAACCGCTCGTCGGCGACCGACACGATCGTGTCCGCGGCGTCCACCACCTGCTCGCGATCGGCGTCCGGCACCCCGATCATGTCCGAGATCGTTTGGAGCGGTAGCCGCTTGGCGATCAGCGATACGAAGTCGCCGCCCCCGGTGGGCGCGGCATCCGTGACGATCTCCTTGGCCGCGAGCCTGATGCCCTCCTCGATCTGGGCCACTCGCCGCGGCGTGAACGCCGACGACACCAGCCCGCGCAGCTTCGTGTGGCGGGGCGCGTCCATCGCGATGAAGGACAGCGTGGCTTCCCGGAGCTCGAGCGGGGCGTCGCCCACCACGCCGTCCGCGGAGGAGAACGTCTTCGGATCGCGGGAGATCCTCTTGATGTCCGCGTGGCGCGTGATCGCCCGATAGCCCGTGGGGTTCTCCTGCGGGATCACCGCCAGTGCGTCCTCGATCGGGGGCATCGGCGCGATCGGCGCCTCGCGCCGAAGCAGCGCGAACGCCTCCTCCTGCTCCGCCTCCGGCAACTCCCAGAAGGCGACGCTGCTGAGGTTGACGCTGGCTGGGTCGGTCAGGTCGATCGACATGCGCGGACCCTAGCTGGGCTCGATCGCCCAGGCGCGCGCGAGGTTTCCCGCGGCCACCTTGCTGAGCATGTCGGCGAAGCCCTCGGGCGCCGGCGGCAGCAGCGTCTCACCGGCGCCGAGCGAACCCAGCACGCGGTCCGACGTGGCCTGCGCCAGGTCCACGGCGCGGTCCACGTCCACGCCCACCAGCTCGCCGTCGCGCTTGGCGAACCGGCCGGCCACCAGCACGTGGACGACGTTCGAGGGGTTGGCCTGGGCCACCAGGCAGCCCACCGGGTCGGCCATCGGCACGATGTTGAGCCGCCGTCCTCCGATCACGATCACGTCGGCCTGCTTGCCCGGGGTGAGCGAGCCGATCCGCTCCTCCAACCCGATGGCATGCGCGCCGTTCGCTGTGCCCCAGCGGAGCGCGTCGCGCACCGTCAGGTCCAGCCGGTCGGGCATGGTGTTGCGCGCGTTGAAGACGTCGTTGCGCATGCAGCGCTCGAACTGGAGGCCGATGCGCATCTGGCTGAACATGTCGCCCGAGTTCGAGGACATGACGTCGCACGACAGGCTCGGCCGCATCCCGTGCTCGAGCGCGCGCCGGATCACCGGGTGCCCCATGCCCATCTGGATCTCGGTCTCCGGGCTCGAGGACACCTTGCAGTCGTTGTCGGCCAGGCGGCGGAAATTGCGGTCGTCGAGCGTGTTGCAGTGCACGTGCACCTGCCCGGGGCCGAGCAGCCCGTGATGGTCAAGCTCGGGGATGCCCTCGGTGATCGGCGAGCCCCAGCTGCAACCGGTGTGGAGCACCGTGGGCACGCTCAGCTCGTGCGCCGAGCGCGCCTCGGCGATCGTCTGGTCGAACGGCAGGAGCCCCACCTCGGTCAGCGCCAGTCCCATCGTCACGAGCGCGTCGTCCGAGGAGAGTTCGCCGGTGCGGATCCGGCGGGCGTCGGACAGGCGCTGCTCGTGGTCGGTGAACACCGGCTCGGCAGTGGGAGCCGGGTAGTAGCCGTAGGCGAACAGCGCCCGGATCCCGGCGTCTCGCAGTCCTTGTAGGGCCGCGTCGGCGTGCTCCGGTGTGTTGTTGCAGTGCGAGAAGTCGAGGATGGTGGTCACGCCCGCGTCGAGCGCTTCGAGCGCCCCGAGGTGGTTGCCGGCGTACACGTCCGCGGCCGAGCAGTTGGGCGAGATGGTGGTGCGGATGCCGCGGAAGTAGTCCTCGAGGGTCCAGTCCGCGCAGACCCCGCGGAAGGGTGACTGCCAGGTGTGCCGGTGGGTGTCCACGAAGCCGGGCATCACCACGTGCCCGGACACGTCCACCACCCCGGCGTCGTCGACCTCCAGACGCGCGCTCACCGCGGCGATCCTGCCGTCCTCGACCAGCACGTCCCCGGAGGGCAGCTCGCCGACTTCGTCGTCCATCGACAGCACGTGGCCGCCGCGCAGCAGCAAGCGTTCGCTCACGGCGGGAACATAGCCTCCCCGTCCGACCAGAGGAGGCCCCGTTGCCGCTCGTAGACCTGTCCGCGCCGATCCGCCCCGACCCGCCCGAGCTCCCCGAGATTCTCCGCACCGACATCGCGTACGACGACCACGCCGCGGGAGCGGCCGCGATCCAGACGCTGTTCGGGGTCGGGCCGGAGCTGCTCAGCGACGGCGAGGGCTGGGCCACCGAAACCTTCACGCGATTCGGCACCCACAACAGCACCCACGTCGACGCGCCCTGGCACTACAACTCGACGATCGACGGCCGCCGCGCCGAGACGATCGACGAGCTCCCGCTCGAGTGGTTCCTCGCGCCCGGCGTCGTGATCGACGCCACCGACCGCGACGACGGCGAAGCCCTCACCGCCGCCGATCTCGAGGAACGCGTGCCGCGCGAGCTGGAGGAGCTCGACATCGTGCTCGTGCACACCGGCCGCGACGCCTTCTACGGCCAGCCCGACTACATCGCGCGCGGTCCCGGGGTCACGGCCGACGGCACGCGCTGGCTCTACGAGCGTGGCGTGCGCGTGATGGGCATCGACGCATGGGGCTGGGACGCTCCACTGCACCTGCAGGCCGAGCGCGCCAAGGCCGAGCAGCGTCCGGGCGTGTTCTGGGAGGCGCACCAGTGCGGGCTCGCCTACTCCCAGATCGAGCGGCTCGTGAACCTCGGCGCGCTGCCGCCAGAGGGGTTCACCGTCTCCTGCTTCCCCCTGCGCCTGGTGGGCGGCAGCGCCGCACCGGCCAGGGTCGTGGCGCAGGTGCCCTAGGACAGGTAGGGGTCCCACCAGCCGGCGGCGGGCTCGATCTGCTCCACCACGTCGATCCACATCCCCGAGGGGTCGACCACCCCGAAGCGCCGCTGGCCCCAGGGCTCGTCCTTCAGTTCGAGGTCGAAGCTCAGTCCGGACGACCGGAGCCGCTCGTACTCGGCGGCCGCGTCGACCACCTGCAGCGTGAGGAACATGCCGCTGCCGTCGTAGGGCGCCGGCGACGGCGGGGTGGACGGATGGCTGCTGTGCATGAAGGCGACGGCCGGGACCCCGCCCCCCGCGGTGAGCACGGCGATCCAGTCGGCCTCGAAGACCACGTCGAGGCCGAACCAGCGGGTGTGGAAGTCGCGACATTCGCGGAAACTGTCCGTCACGACGATCGGGTAGGCGGCCACCAGCTCCATGCGCGCTCCTTGTCGGGTCAGCTGGCGCCCAGACTACGATCTCGCCCGTGACGGGCCGCGAGATCCGCAGCTGGCTGATGGACATGGACGGCGTGCTGGTCTCCGAGGAGCACGCCATCGAGGGCGCCGGCCGCTTCCTGTCGCGGCTGCGCGAGCTCGAGGTCCCGTTCCTCGTGCTCACCAACAACTCGATCTACACGCGCCGCGATCTGGCCGCCAGGCTGCGCGCGAGCGGCCTCGAGGTGCCGGAGGAGGCGATCTGGACCTCCGCGCTCGCGACCGGCAAGTTCCTGTCCGACCAGCGCCCCGGCGGGTCGGCGTTCGTGATCGGCGAGGCGGGCCTGACCACCGCGCTCCACCAGGCCGGCTACACGCAGACCGAGCGCGACCCCGACTACGTGGTGCTCGGCGAGACGCGCACCTACAGCTTCGAGCGCATCACGCACGCGATCCGGCTCGTGGCCGCCGGCGCGCGCTTCATCGCCACCAACCCGGACCCCACCGGACCATCGGCGCAGGGCCCGCTGCCCGCGACCGGATCCGTGGCCGCGCTGATCAGCCGCGCCACCGGCGTGGACCCCTACTTCGTGGGCAAGCCGAACCCGCTGATGATGCGCTCGGCGCTCAACGCCATCGACGCGCACTCGGAGACCACCGTCATGATCGGCGACCGGATGGACACCGATGTGGTGGCCGGCCTGGAGGCGGGCCTCGAGACGGTGCTCGTGCTCACCGGCGTCGCGACACGCGCCGAGACCGAGCGCTTCCCGTTCCGGCCGGCCCACATCGTCGAGTCGGTGGCCGACCTCGTGCCCTGGCTCGACTAGCGTTCGAGGGCCGCGGTCGGTAGCTTCGACGAGCATGAGGCTGTTCGGCCTCGTGCTCGTAGTCCTCGTCTTCCCGGCGTCGGCCGGGGCGCAGGCGCCCGTGGCCTCTTTCACGTACTCGCCTGCCTCGCCCCTGACCGGGCAGGCCGTGAGCTTCAGCTCGACCTCCACGGGAACGATCACCAGCCTCGCCTGGGACCTCGACGGCGACGACGCCTGCGACGACGCTTCCGGCCCCACCGCCTCTCGATCCTTCTCCACCTCCGGTCAGCACGCGGTGTCGATTTGCGTGAATGTCGACGGGGCAACTCAGAAACAACAGATCGACGTCCGAAACCGCCCCCCGGTCGCCCACTTCGGCTTCTCTCCCGTCGCTCCGTCGGAGGGCGAGCTCGTGACGGTGGCCTCCACCTCCATCGACCTCGACGGGCCGATCGTGGGCTACTCGTGGGACCTGGACGGGGACGGAGCCTTCGACGACAACATGTCCGTCAGCGCCTTGCTGACCCTCGCGCCGGGCCTCCACCGCGTCGGCCTGCGCGTCATCGACCGCGACGGGGCCAGCGACTCGATCTACCGGCCCATCGTGATCTCGTCGCTCCCGCCCGAGCTGCTCAGGCCGTTCCCGGTCGTGCGCCTGCGCGTGCGCTCGACGAGCGCGGGCACGCGCGTGAGCCTGCTCGGCGTCCGCGGGCCGCCCGGCATGAATGTCCGGGTGCGCTGCCGCGGGCGCGACTGTCCGTGGAAGCGCCGGTCCGTGACCGCCGACGACGGCAGCGTGCGCTTCCGGCGGCTGCAGCGCCGGCTTCGGGCCGGAACGGTGATCGAGGTGTTCGCCACGCGGCCGGGCCAGCATCGGCAAGTACACGCGCTTCAGGATCCGGCGTGGGCGAGCGGCCGCGCGCGTGGACGCCTGCGTGGCGCCCGGCGCTGGTCGGCCGAGCACCTGCCCCGGCTAGGAGTCGCCGACCTTCACGACGAGCTTGCCGAGGTTCGCGCCATCGAACAGCATGTTGATGGCGGTGGGCAGCTTCTCGAAGCCCTCGACCACGGTCTCGAGCGGCTTGAGCCGGCCGTCGGCCAGGAGGCCCGCCAGCTCGCCGATCGCCTCCGGTGCGCGGTGGAAGTGGTCGAGCACGATGAAGCCCTGGAGGTTCACCCGGTTGACCAGCAGGTTCCCGAAGCTGCGCGGCCCGGGCGGCGGCTCCGTGTCGTTGTACCCGGAGATGAGCCCGCAGAGGGCCACCCGCGCACGCAGGTTCAGCCGGGCGAAGACCGCGTCCATGATGTCGCCGCCCACGTTCTCGAAGTCCACGTCGATCCCGTTCGGCGTGGCGGCCTTCAGCTGGTCGCGCCAGTCCGGGGCCTTGTAGTCCACGGCGGCGTCGAAGCCGAGCTGCTCCGTGAGCAGCGCGCACTTCTCGGGCCCGCCGGCGATCCCGACCGCGCGGGCGCCGTGCGCCTTCGCGAGCTGGCCCGCCACCGAGCCGACTGCCCCGGCCGCCGCCGAGACCACCACGGTCTCCCCCTCCTGCGGCTTGCCGATGTCGTTGATGCCGATCCAGGCCGTGAGCCCGGTCATCCCGAGCGCACCCAGGTAGAGGCTCGGGGCCGCGCCGTCCACCTCGGTCACCGGCAGCAGCGGCGCCGAGTCCGAGGCCATCATCCACTCCTGCCATCCGATCAGCCCCTGGACGAGCTGGCCCTCCTGGTAGGCGGGATGCTTCGACTCGATCACGCGACCGAGCCCGGCCGCGCGCATGACCTCGCCGATGCCCACCGGCGGCAGGTACGTCGGCGTCTCGCCGATCCATGCGCGGTTGGTGGGATCGAGCGATATGAACTCGGTGCGGACGAGCGCCTCGCCATCCCCGACGTCGGGGATGTCCTCCTCGACGAGCTCGAAGGTCTCCGGCACGCACCGCTCGGCGGGCCGCTCACGCAGGAGGAAACGTCGGTTGCTCTGGGCCATGCGAAGGACCCTACTCCGGCGGGGCGAGCCGGAGCTAGTGGCCGCCCCATCCGTAGCGCCGCATCACGACGCGCGCCAGGGCGTCGACGACGAACGCCGCACCCGCCGCCGAGGCGGTGAGCGCCAGCGCCCGGGCGCGCCAGCGCGGCGCCGCGAAAGCGAGGGCACCGGCCACGCCCACTGCAAGCTGAGCGCAGAGCAGCACGCGCGCGTCCACGGTCTCGGCGCGCGGCAGGAACAGAACCGCCTCGCCCGCGAAAACGCCGCCCACCAGCGCGGCGCAGGCGGAGCGAGCTTCGCCCGACCCGCGCCGCAGCGTCGCACCCGCCACGCCGAACAACGCGCCGAGCACGGCGGCCATCCCACCCCAGCCGACCGTCATGGCCAGGGCATAGCCCAGGCCCACGCGCCCCTCGACGAAGGTCATCACCGCGTAGTACACGCCCACCGAGATCACGAGCGCGCCGGCTGCGGCGCCGGCGGCGCGCCGCCGGTCGGGACTGAGAGCGCCCACGACCAGAGCGGTGAGGACCCACGGGGCTCCGAGCGCGAAGAGGAGCCGCGGGGCGTGCGGCCAGCCGTCGCTCAAGCGCCCCACCACTCCGAGCGCCACGCCCGCCGCCACGATTCCGGCCGCCGACCGAGCCACCCCGCTCACCGTAGCGAGCGGGGCTCCAACGTCCGGCTGCGCCTAGGCCTCGGCGAAGAAGCGGGCGAGGAGCCCGCCGATCTCCTCGGGCGCCTCCTCCTGGAGGAAGTGGCCGCACTGAGGGAGCGCCGTCACCACCGTCTGCGGCAGGTCGCGACCAAGGCGGGCCACGGTATCCGCGATGTCCGGCAGGATCGCGTCGCGCTCGCCGTAGACCACCCGCACCGGCACGGCCAGCGATGGCAGCCGCTCGGCGATCTCGATGAAGCCCTCGGGCTCGAGACCGATTCCGGCGTCCGCGAGCGCGCGCCGCGAATCGTCAGTCTGGAACGGCTCGCGCACGCCCTCGAGCACCTCGTCGGTGAGGCAGGCCTGATCGGCGACCCCGAGCCGCATCGCCGCCTCCAGGCCCGCCGGCCCCGTGAACTGGTCCCTGAGCTTCGGTGAGCTCAGGGCCTTGACGAACTCGAGCACCGCGCCCGAGAGCTCCGGGTACAGCAGCGTGTTGAGCACCGCCAGCCTGCTCACCCGCCCGGGACGGCCGAGCGCCCAGTGGACGCCGATCGGACCGCCCAGGTCGTGGACGGCCAGCCCGACCTCGTCGATCTCGAGCGCGGCGAGGAAGTCGTCTATCGCCCGCTCGAACAGCTCGAATCCGTAGTGGGTGTCGAGCGGCTTCTCCGACGCCCCGAACCCGGGAAGGTCCAGCGCGATCACGCGGTTGGCCACGGCGATCGGCGGCATCACGTTGCGCCAGAGGAAGGACGAGGTGGGCCATCCGTGCAGGAGCAGCACGGGCGCGCCCGAGCCGGCCTCGCGGTAGGCAAGCGTCAGGTCACCGGCCCGCACGATGTTCCGCGACGGCTCCACTGTCGGGAAAGCTATTCGGGACCGGCGGGTCGCGCCCGTTCCGCCGGTAACCTCGCCGGCGTGACCAAGCCAGTAGCCGCCGTGGCCGCGGTCGTGGTCGCCGCGGCCCTCAGCGCGGCGAGCGCCGTCCCGGCGCCGGCTGCCCACGGGACCAGTTGCGGGGTCGTGCCGAAGCGGTCTTCCGACTACCGAGTGACCGCGCGCGTGATCTCGTGCCGCTCCGCTCGGAAGTGGGTGAAGCGCTATCTGCGCGATCGCGGCAAGCCGGGTGGATGGTCCTGCGTCGATCCCGCCGGCAGCGTCCGCGTCTACTGCAGCCGCGGCTCGAAGGCCTACTGGGCCACGCGTCTCTGACCCGGTGCGCCGCCTCCCGGCCACCGTCGCACTCTCCGCCGCGCTCGTGGCGCTCCCCGCCGCCGGCCTGGGGCACCCGGGCCACGGACCCACCGAGGTTCAGGTGGGCGATGACTTCCTGCGGCCGGCAGAGACGCGGGTGGCCACCGGCGACACCGTGGTGTGGAAGTGGCTCGGCCCCGCGGGCGACCACTCGGTCACGGCGGATCCCGGCCAGGCGGAGAGCTTCGACTCCGATCCCGGCAAGGCGACGACGGAGATCGTGCATCCGGCCGGATTCGCCTTCACGCATCGGTTCACGAAAACGGGCCGCTTCACCTATCGCTGCCGCGTCCATCCGTCGATGACCGGCGAGGTCACCGTGATCACGCTCCCGCCGCGCGACGTCAAGCGCCCGGTCCTGTCGAAGCTGAGCGTGCGCCCGGGGCGCGTGTGCCCGCGCTCCACCTCCCGCTGCCGCGCCACCCGCGCCTACCTGCGTCTGTCTGCGTCCGAGCCCGCGACCGTGGTGGGACGCATGGACCGGGCGGCGAACGGCCGATGGAAGCTCGTGCGGACGTTCGACTTCGACGTGCGCAAGGGGCGGGCGCGCCACCGCATCTACGTGGGCGGCCTCGAGCCCGGGCCCTACCGGCTCAGGCTCGTGGCCTACGACTACGCCAACAACAGATCGCCCTCGAAGCGGGTGCGCTTCAGGGTGGGCCGGCCGTGACGGCCGGCCGGCCTAGAGCCGCTCAGCCGCCGTTCGAGGCGGTCTTATAAGCGCGGTTGGGCTCACCGCGCAGCGCGGTGGGCGGCGGGAGCGGCGTGCCCTTGGCCGTCGCGCCCGCGAGGACGGGCAGCACCAGGCTCGACGCGCGCGCGCCGCCGAGGGCGACGGTGTTCCGCGCCTTGCCCTTGTCGACCGTGTCGAAGTCCCAGCGCGGGCGGTCGCCGCCGGGAGCCTGGACGGTCACCCTGATCCGCGAGCCGGCGCGGAACGCGTGCGCCACCGGGTAGATCGGCACGCGCACCAGCACGTAGCGGCGCTTCGAGAGCGGCGCGGCGTCCTTCTTCAGATGCGTGGGCACCGGGTCGAGCGCTGTGGAGCGCTTGGGGTAGAGCTTGCGGTGCGAGCCCCTGAGCCAGCCGTTCTGCACGTAGGTCTCGTTGCCGTCGGGGCGGACCTCGCTGAGCGTGACCTGGAAGTCGGTGTCGCGAGCGGAGGACTTCACCCAGATGTCGAGGCTGGAGGGACCGGCGATCACCGTGTCCTTGGCGAGCGCCTTCGAGACGAACCCGAGCCCCTTGCCGGCGGCGATCGGCGCCCAGTTGTAGGGCGGCTGCGCCTTCCAGGCGTCGTCGGCGCCGTTACCCGGCAGCGTCTGCTTGGGGCGGGCGCCGGGGTCGGCGGTGTAACGGGCCGAGCTTGCCTTGGCGGGCTTGGATCCGAGCGCCCCGTTCGGGCCGAGGAAGTACCTGGTCGCGCGGGCCTGCTTGGGCGGCCAGGCGCCGTAGTTGAGCTCCCAGGTGGCGCCGATCGAGCCCAGTCCCTGCGGCCCGGCGCCGTTGTCCATCAGAAGCCGAATGCGCGGGTCCTTCTTGAAGGCCGCCTTGGCGGCGGCCACGTCCGTCGTGCCGGCGAAGCGAGACTGCTCCACGGGCGCCGCGCCGGCGTCGGCGAGATAGCTGTAGAGCGCGCCGCTGAGGTTGATCACCGTGGGTGGGATCTCCGGGATCTCGTTCGCCACGAAGAGCTTCATGAACTCGGCCCAGCGGGTGATCGTGCTCGGGCCGAGCGAGTCGGCGTGCACGCCGTTCTGGAGAGAGACCCACACGTTCCGGTTGCCGTTCAGGTAGGGGATGCTCTCGGCGAAGTGCCCGCCGGTCTGCTCGTCGTGGAACTGGCCGATCAGGAAGACGGGCACCTTGGCGTGCTTGAGCCACGGGCCTGGCGCTCGCTGGTCGAAGATGGACGGCGTCCGGAACGGGTTCTGCTCCTGGATCGCGAGCGCGTCCTCGGTCTGGAGGCGCAGCTTCTGGTTGGCGATGCAGTGCTTGTCGCCCTGCTGGGTGAGCACGCGCGCGTACGGCTGGCCGCCCGCGGGCGCCGGCTTGGCCTCGTCCATGCGCTCCTGCACCCAGGTCTTGGCAAAGCCGGAGTTGAAGATGCCGCCCGGGTAGCCGGTGGCGGTGTAGAGGTCGTCGCTGACCGACATCGGCGAGATGGCCGCGAGGTGCGGGGGCTGCGTGCCGGCCACGAACAGCTGCGTGATGCCGGAGAAGGAGATGCCGCCCATGCCGACCTTGCCGCCCTTGACCCAGCTCTGCGCGGCCACCGCCTCGATCGCGTCGTAGCCGTCGTAGGTGGTGGGAAGGTCGAAGAGGTCGAAGGCGCCGCCCGAGCAGCCGGAGCCGCGCATCTGCACGCTCACCACGGCGAAGTTGAGCAGCGGTCCGATCAGCGAGCCGACCGCGGTGCCCGACGCCGGCGCGAGCGGGTCCGCCTCGCCACCGCCGGTGAGCTGCTTGATCACCGAGTCGAGCAGGTTGTTGGGCGCCGCGATCTGGTAGCCGGAGTACTCGATGAAGGTCGGGAACGGCCCGTCGTCCAGCGTCTTGCCGGCGGGCAGCCGAACCGTCATCGCCAGCTCCACGCCGTCGCGCATCTTCACGTAGTTGAGGCCCTGCTTCAGCTTCTGGCGCTTGTAGAACGCCGGCCGCGGGTTGGCGCCCGGGCGCAGCACCTTGAAGCGCTTGCTGGTGCGCTTGCCGGCGCGGACCCGGTAGCCGCCGCCCGGCTTCAGCTCGCGGAAGATCTTGCTGCCGAAGCTGTCCGCGCGGCCCGCCGCGATTGTCCGCCCGGCGGCGTTCTTGAGCACGACGCGCTGGCCCTTCTTCGCTCCGAGAACGTAGGCCTGCTTGATGCTCCCGCGCGCCTTGAGCGGCGCTGCGCCGGCGGCCGGAGCGAGGGCGAGTGCGGCGAGCGCACCGCAGAGGAGGACGACGAGGAGAGCTGGGCGGGTCAGGGAGGGCAGGGGGCGCAACCTACCTGAACGAGGTACGCCGGTGTCTCAGCCGAGCGTGCCGGCGGGCAGCACGAAGCGCAGCGGGGTGCGTGAGGCCGAGCCGCTGCTCTGATCGAGCCGCGCCCCGTGGAGGCCGCGGCTCGGAGCGGCTGCCACCGTCTCGGGCTCTCCGTCGTGCGCGCTGATCCAGTCCATGACGGCCGTGAAATCGGCGCCGTCGGCAAGGATCGCCGCGCGCTCGATCACGTCGCCGCCGGACGAGTGGCGGCGCGCGAGGCGCGTCACGAGTGCGCGAATCGCGTCGTCGTCAGGGGCCTCGGCGGCCGGCTCCTCCGTCGGTGTTGCCGGTTCGTCGGGGTCGCCCGACGACGAGAAGACGGAGAATTTGTCGCTCATAGGTGCATGTGACGATAGCGACTTGGCGGCCGCCTAGACCGGATTGGCCACCGGCGTCTCGGCATCGGGGGCAACGAGGATCGCGCCTTCGCCCGTGGCGTAGGCCTCCTCGCCGTGGGACACGATGTCCATCCCCATCGCCTCCTCGCGCTCGGTCGCGCGGAGCGGCATCACGAGCCCGATGAGCCGCAGGAGCACGAACGTCGCCACGAATGCGTACGCGGGAGTGGCGATCACGGCGATCACCTGCCAGCCGAGCTGGCCCGCGTCGCCGTAGAAGAGGCCGTCCGACACGCCGTTCCACGACACCTGCGCGAAGAACCCGATGAAGAGGATGCCGGTGAGCCCCGCGATGCCGTGGGCGGCCAGTACGTCAAGCGTCTCGTCCACGCGCGTGCGCGGCCGCCAGACGATCACGGCGTAGCTCGGCAGCGCGGCCAGCGCTCCGAGCACCATCGCCCAGCCCGGGCTGATGAAGCCGCCGGCCGGGGTGATGCCCACGCACCCGACGATGATCGCCGTGGCGGCGCCGATGGCGGTGACCTGGCGGCCCCGGAGGAGGTCGAGGGCGAACCACACGACCAGCGTGCATGCCGGACAGAGCAGCGTGTTGGTGAACGCAAGCACTCCGCTGTTGCCCGTCGAGAAGCCGCTGCCTCCGTTGAAGCCGAACCAGCCGAACCAGAGCAGGCCCGCGCCGAGCAGGACGTACACGGCGTTGTGCGGCAGGAGCGCCTGCCGCCCGTAGTCCTTCCGCGGCCCGACCACGAGGGCCGCCGCCAGCGCGGAGAAGCCCGAACCCATCTCGACGGGCACGCCGCCGGCGAAGTCGAGCGTCCCGTTCTCGATCAGCCAGCCGCCTCCGAAGGCCCAGTGCGCGAGCACGGCGTAGACGCACACCGACCAGAGCGCCGCGAACACGAGGAAGGCCCCGAACCGCATCCGCTCCACCACGGCGCCGGACACGAGCGCCACCGTGATGATGCAGAACGTGGCCTGGAACGCCATGAACAGGAGGTGAGGGATCGTCGATCCGTCACGGGGCTCGAAGGTCACGTCCTTCAGGAACACGTGGCCCAGGCCGCCGATGAACCCGTTGCCCTCGTCGAACGCCAGCGAGTAACCGACGAGGGCCCACGTGACCGTCGCGACGGCGAGCGCCGCGACGCACATCATGAACGTGTTCAGGGTGTTCTTCGAGCGCACGAGGCCCGCGTAGAAGAGCCCGAGTGCCGGCGTCATCAGGAGGACGAGGGCCGTTGCCGCGAGCATCCATGCGGTGTCGCCGGCGTTCACCTGCGCCGCCGCGGAGAGGAGTGAGGCGTCGGTCATGCGCCGACCGGCGTGACCGCACCGTGGTCGGTCTCGCCCGTGCGGATCCGGATGGCCCGCTCGAGCGGCACGACGAAGATCTTTCCGTCGCCCACGTCTCCCGTCCGCGCACCGTTGCAGAGGGCGTCGATCGTCGGCTGGACGAACGAGTCGGAGACCGCGATCTCGAAGCGGACCTTGTCGGACAGGCCCATCTGGACGGTGGTGCCGCGATACGTCTCCACGCGGTCGAGCTCACCCCCGTGACCCTGAACGCGGCTGATCGAGAACCCCCGCACCTCCGCGCGGTAGAGCGCTTCCAGCACGTCGTTCGCCTTGTCGGGACGAACGATTCCGATAACGAGCTTCAAGACCTCGCGCCTCCTCCGAACGTGGTCGTTGCCCTCACCTGGAGCGCGCCGAGGCTAGCCGGGCGGCCGGACACTCCTGGGCGCTGCGGGTCTTGACCACAGCGCAGGTCTCTGACTAAAGTCAGAGAAATGGAGAGCGACGCCGGCGTGTCCGAGGTGCGGCGATTCAACCGGCTCGTGACACAGCGCGTCGGGGCCCTCGACGATCGCTTCCTCGCGCGCGACCGGCCGCTCGGCGAGGCCCGGCTGCTGTGGGAGATAGGCGCCGGCGCGTGCGACGTCCGTGTGCTCCGCGCCCGGCTCGCGCTCGACTCGGGCTACCTCAGCCGCCTGCTCCGCTCGCTCGAGGGTGCGGGCCTCGTGGCGGTCGAGGCAGGCGAGCGGGACGGGCGGACCCGAACCGCCCGCCTGACACCCCGCGGCCGGCGCGAGTGGACCGAGCTCGACCGGCGCAGCGACCGGCTCGCGCTGTCGTTCCTGGCCCCGCTCAACGAGGGGCAGCGGACCCGGCTCGTCGCGGCGATGAACGAGGTCGAGCGCCTCCTCACGGCCGGCACGGTGGAGATCCGGCCCGTGCACATGGCCCACCCCCACGCACGCCATTGCGTGCGCGAGTACTTCGCCGAGATCGACCGGCGGTTCGAGGAAGGCTTCGACCCCGACGCCAGCCTCCCCGCCGGTGACGCGGAGCTGAATCCGCCGGCGGGGGTGATGCTCGTGGCGACCCTGCGCTCGGAGCCGATCGGCTGCGGCGCGCTGAAGTTTCACCCGCGCCGGCCGACCGAGATCAAGCGCATGTGGGTCGCGCCCTCCGCGCGCGGCCTGGGGGTGGGACGGCGGCTACTGGCCGAGCTCGAGGCCACCGCCGCCGCGCGCGGCGACCGGCTGGTCCGCCTGGACACGAACCGGGTCCTCGCGGAGGCGATCGGCATGTACCGCTCGGCCGGCTACACCGAGGTGGAGGCGTTCAACGAGGAGCCCTACGCGCACCACTGGTTCGAGAAGCGCCTCTCAGGGCCCTAGCCGCTGGCGAACTCCGAGGGATCGGGGATCTCGATCGGCCCTGTGGCCGGCTGCACGATGCGGATGTTGTTTCCGAACGGGTCGCGCACGCCGCAGTCGATCCCGTAGAAGCGCTCGGTCGGCTCGTCGGTGAACTCCACGCCCTTGGCCTTGAGCTCCTCGTAGGTCTTGTGCAGGTCGTCCGTCGCGAAGCCGAGGGCGAAGCCCGTGGCTCCCTTGGTCAGCAGCTCGCGTACCTGCTCAGCGGTCCGGTCGTCGTGAGCGGGCGGGCCCGGCTTCTCGAGCAGGACCTGGCGGTCGGGATCGCCGGGCAGGTTCACCGTCAGCCACCGCATGAAGCCCATGTCGACGTCCATGTTGACCTCGAACCCGAGCTTGTTGACGTAGAAGTCGAGGGCCTGGTCCTGGTCGAGGACGAAGACCGAAGAGTGTGTGATCTTGAGCATGGCGGCGACGCTAGTCGACGGTCGCCACGCTCGCTTCTCCGAAACTGCTCGGTCGCGTCCAGGCCATCGTGAAGCAGCCTGGAACCGCCTCGACGTCGGCGCCCGACCGGTACTCGCTGGGCGATCGGCCCACGATCGCGCGGAACGTCCGGCTGAACGTGCCGAGGCTGCTGAAGCCGACGTCGAAGCAGATCTCCGTGACGCTGCGCTCTGTCTCGCGCAGCATGAACATCGACCGCTCGACGCGGCGGCGCTGGAGGTACCGGTGCGGCGTCTCGCCGAAGGTGGCGCGGAAGGTCCGGATGAAATGAGCCTCGGACACGATCGCGATCCGCGCGAGCGCGGGGATCTCGAGCGGCTCGGCGTAGCGGCGGTCCATGGCGTCGCGTGCCCGGAGCATGCGCCGATTAGACTCTTCGACCGCCTTGCTCATGTCTGCAGAATGGTAGGCGCATGCGGAAGCTGATCTATTCGATGAGCACGTCGCTCGACGGTTTCATCGCCGGGCCGGGTGGCGAGATCGACTGGGGGGACCCCGACGACGAGCTGCACCGGTTCCACAACCAGCGGGTGCTGGAGCTGGACGCGCACCTGCTTGGACGGCGGCTCTACGAGGTGATGCTGTATTGGGAAACCGCCGACCAGGAGCCGTCCGCCTCGGAGACGGAGCTCGAGTTCGCCCGCATCTGGAAGGACCTGCCGAGGATCGTCTTCTCGAGGACGCTCGAGGAGGTCGAGGGTAATGCCAGGCTGGCCACGGGCGACGTCGCAGAAGAGGTGGCCACGCTGAAGGGGCAACCGGGAAAGGACCTGGCCGTCGGCGGCGCCGGCCTGGCCTCCACCTGCATCGAGCTCGGCCTCGTCGACGAGTACCAGGTCTTCGTCTATCCAGTCATCCTGGGCAGCGGCACGCCCTTCTTCCCGCCCCTGGACGAGCGGGTCGACCTGGAGCTGGTCGAGACGCGGACCTTCGGCTCGCGCGTCGTTTACGCCCGCTACCGGCCGGCGTAGGCTCCGGCACGCCACGTTCGCTCCATCTGCCGCATCAGCGCCGGGTAGACCACCCAGTGCCGGAACGGCTTGATGAGTGCCATGTAGCCCTTCCCGAGCCGGCCGCGCGGCTTGACGTAGACGGCCATCTGCCCCTGGTAGCGGCCCTCGCCCTGATCGACCCAGGCCAGGTGCATCACGCCGTGCACGGTCCGGTTCGACACCTCCGCGGCGAACTCGACGTCGGTGCGATAGAGGGGCACGAAGGGCAGGGAGGCGAAATGCAGGTCCGCCGCCGTGTTGCGCAGGTCATCCGGAAGCCGGTCTGCCAGCGAGGTCTCGTTCGTGCCCGGAATCGGCAGCTTCGCCGCGGGAGCATCCCCGCCGCTGCCGGTCGGCGCCGAGATCCTGCCCAGGTCGAACCAGCTGCCGAGGCGGTCGCGGGCACGCCACAGGACGCGAGTCGGGAGGGACTTCGCGTTGGCCGGATCGGAGGAGACCGTTTGGTCGAGCAGCGCCTGGAAATCCTCGGCGCCACCATGCGCGGGGAGGGCCCAGACATCCTCCAGAAAGAAGTCCTGCGCGATTTCGCGGATACGCCAGGGGCCAGATTCGTGTGCTGCGTTCGGAAGCCTCATGCCGACCCTCGATCCAAGCGCGTGTGCTCCAGGATCGCTCGCGCGACGGCATCCCAGTCGGCTCGATCGATCCCGTGCCCCGCTCCCTCCAGCGCCACCAGGCTCGCATCGGGGATCTCGTCGGCGAGCGCCTCGCCGTGCCCGACCGGGAACATCGGATCCGCAGTGCCGTGTATCACCAGCGTGGGCGCGATTACCGACGACAGAGGGTCACGCGACCGCTGCTCGTCGCGTAGGACGTCGTGGTTCTGCGCGGAGGAGAAGTTGCGCGCCCGCTCGACGTCGCGACGGACGAGGTCGCGAACACCTGCCTCATCGAACGGGCGTTGGCCTCCCCCGAGCATGCGTGAGTAACCGATCAGGTATTCGATCACCGATTCCGCGTCGGACCAGTCGACCTTCGCCGTCGCCAGGAAGCGCCCGAACTCCTCGGTAGGTGGTGACAGCCGGCGGTCACCGGGCGTCGCGGGGGACGTGCTGATGAGGACGAGGGAGAGAACGCGATCGGCGACGTCGAGCGCGAGCAGCTGCGCGAACGCCCCGCCCGCGGACACGCCGACCAGGTGCGCGGCGGAGATGCCGTAGGCGTCGAGCACCCCGACGGCGTCGGTGACCAGGTCCGCACCGGTGTACCCGGGGTGGCCGGGCTCGTAGGTGACCGAGCGGCCGGTGTCGCGGTGGTCGTAGCGGATCACGAAGCGCCCGCCCTCCGCGAGGAGGCGGCAGAAGCCCTCCTCCCACCAGAGCATCGACGCGCCAATGCCCATGATGAGCAGGGTCGGCGGGTCCGCCGGGTCGCCGAACGGCTCCGTGCAGAGCTCCACGCCGTTCGCTTCGATCAGCCGCTCGGCCACGTGGCTCCTCCGCACCCGCGATGAGTCTTCCGGCCCGGACGGGTCAACAGGCAGTAAGAAGAGGCCTTGCGGCCACACCGGCCGCCCAATGAGGAGGCACGATGAGCAAGCTTAGGTGTCATATCTCGATCTCGCTCGACGGTTTCGTCGCCGGCCCGAACCAGAGCGAGGAGGAGCCGCTCGGCGAGGGCGGGGAGCGGCTCCACGACTGGGTGGTTCCGCTGGCAGCCTGGCGGCAATCCCACGGCAAGCCGGGCGGCGAGGTGACCGAGAGCTCACGGGTACTCGAGGAATCGATCGAGAACATCGGGGCCGGCGTGATGGGTCGAAACATGTTCGGCCCCGTCGGCGGTGGCGCCTGGGGCGACGAGCAGTGGACGGGCTGGTGGGGCGACGACCCGCCCTACCACTACCCCGTGTTCGTCCTCACCCATCACCCGCGTGATCCCCTGGTGATGGAGGGCGGGACCACGTTCCACTTTGTCACCGACGGAATCGAGTCGGCGCTCGAGCAGGCAAGAGAGGCCGCCGGCGGCAAGGACGTCGGGCTCTGGGGCGGCGGCCAGGCCGTGCAGCAGTACCTGGCGGCGGGGCTCCTGGACGAACTCGAGCTCCACGTCGTTCCGCTGCTGCTCGGCGACGGTGCTCGCATCTTCGACGACCTCGGGGGCGCGAAGGTGCAGCTCGAGCAGGTCCGGGTCGTCGAGGCGCCCGGCGTGACCCACCTCAAGTACAGGATCGTGAAGTGACGCGGGTTGCCGGGCCGTCGCGGCATTCCACGGCGGACGCTCTCTATCGAGGTCTGGGCGCCACGCTCATCGACAACCTTGCCACGACGGCGCGGACGGAGGGCCGGCCCGGGCTGACGCTCACGACATTCCGCGACGTCCCGTGGAACGCGCCCTACTACCAGCGCCTGGGATTCGTGATCGTCGACCCGGCCGAACAGGGACCCGAACTGGCCGCGCTCGTCAGCCGAGAGTCCACCACCATCCCGAGTGACGCCCCCCGCGTAGCCATGCAGCTCTTCTCGCGCAAAGCGACGCCCGGGCCCGGACTGCTCCCTCGCATGGAAACCAGGAGTCCGCTCTGAGCAGTCTCAAACTCGCGCTGTCAGGCGGAAGCAGCCTCTCACGGCGCGATACCTCCATCGGCCGAAGGGCTCCAGTCGTCGGGCACATCCTCCGGGGGGTGCCCTGTTTCCAGGCTGAACTGCATGGCCCGACCCGCACTGAGGTTCTCCAACGTGAGGTCAATGGCGCATGAGCCGCAGGTCGAGGGCTCCTCGATGCCTTCGTCGTAGGGGTCCACGATGTCTTCGTCGTAGGTCAGGTCGCCCGCCCACTCGTCAAACGCGTCGTACTCGCTCCGCGCGTCGCCGACATCAAACGTCTTTCCACAGTTACCGCACTTTGGCATCGTCCAAGTCCTCGGTAATGCGATCAGTCAACCAGCTTCTCGACCTGGCCATCGTCGCTCACTGTGTAGACGTCGATCCGCAGAACGTCCCGGACACGTCTCGGGACCCGGCGGGCGGCCACTTCCGCACCGGCCGGGATCACGACGGCAAACCGCGTGTTGTTGGGGTCGCCGACTTCCTCGGCAGGCATTCGCCTCAACAACTGGCCGTATAGCGTGTCCAGGCCCGCCCCCGGGCGGCCTTTCGTTCGGCCCTTGACCTCGGCGTAGATGGTTTCGTGGCCTCGGTGGGCCACCACGTCCACGAAGTCTGTCTCGATTTCCGTTTCCCATCCTTGAGCCTCAAGCCACTGTCGGAAGACCGGCACGACTACATCTCGCTCGTGCCACTCGACTTCAGGCCCCCAGGACGCCATGCGCGGGAATCTACCCCCAAGCTCTGGACGAGAAGCAGCTTGCGGAGAGGCGTACCGAGCATCGGTTGCGTTTCCTCTATCTCCCACCTTGTCGCCGAGCACGACCGAAACAGCAAGTCGATCACCTCACCCAGCGGTCGCGCGTACTGCTCGCAGCGCGACGGTTTCACGCATTAGTCCAAAACCCGCAGGTCAAAGGCCACTCTCAGAAGCAATCATTAGATCGCTGGCTAGGATTTCAGCCATCTGCTCGGCACGTGGCGAGCAGACACGAAAGAGAGGAACGACAATCGCGAAGGGACACAAGTGCCCGGCCTGCGGCAAGTACACGCTTCAGCCGTACACCACCAAGCAGTTGAAGTGCACCCATTGCCAGACCATCGTCAAGACGGATCGGGTCTCCTGAAACCGGCGGTTGGCGCCGAAGACCACCAGCATTTGGAGAGCGCCGGTCTAGGAAGCCCGTAAAGCTCGATTCCCGCCGCGGCCATCGCTCAAATGCGCCGCCATTTGCAGGAATGGGGCCTCATTGGGACCACAGGGCCGGGGCGCGGTCGTCGTGAGTAGCGGTCGCGGGATTCGACCCCGCGACCTTCGGGCTATGAGCCGTGGCAGCTCGATTCAGTTTGGGCTGTCACTCACCGCTTCGGCACCAGGATCTGCGCGAGGGCTCCGCTCTGAAAGCGCTCCTCGTCGATGACCTCCAGCTTCAGGTGCTCGTCCAGCTCGGAGAATGGGCTGTGCCCCGCGCCGATCGCAATCGGCACCGTCGTCAGGTGGTATTCGTCGACGAGGCCCAGGCGGGTCACCGACTTGGCGAGGTCGGGACCGCCGTGGACCAGGACCGTCCCTTCGTCGTCCCGAGCCTTCAGATCCGCGATCTCCGCGCGCAGGTCCCCGCCGAAGATCTCGGCCGGTCCCCATTCCGCCTTCTCCAGAGTGTGCGAGAAGACAGCCTTCGGCTTCTCGTTCATCGCAGTTGCAATCGGCCCCTCGGACGCGGCCCAGTGCGGCCCCATGATCTCGTAGCTGCGGCGCCCCATCGCGTGGACGCCGGCCTCCTCGAGCGCGCGGCGGTTCCACTCACCCGAGTCGTCGCCGAACCACTCGAACATCCATTCGTGGGTCCCGTCGGGGCTGGTGACGAAACCGTCGAGGGACATGACCATCTTGAGAACTACTTTTCTGTCGCTCATGGCGGTAGAGACCTACCCCCTCGCTTGAAATCATCGGGGCATGGCCGGCAAGGCATCGGAGCGGTTCGTCTGGGCGGTCGACACTCTGGAGGTCCGCCCGGCCGACCGCCTGCTCGAGGTCGGCTGCGGCCACGGCGTCGCGGTCTCCCTGGTCTGCGAGCGGCTGACGACGGGAACGATCACCGCGATCGACCGCTCGCCCAAGATGATCGAGATGGCCACGCGGAGGAACCGCCGGCACGTTGACGCGGGCACGGCTGTGCTGAAGGCCGTCGCGCTGGAGGACGCGGACCTCGGCGATCGCCGCTTCGACAAGGTCTTCGCCTTCAACGTCGCTCCCTTCTGGCTGCAGCCGGCGGCGGCGCTCGGTGCCGTCCGCGAGTACCTCGCCCGGGATGGGGCCGTCTACATCTTCTGGGACGCGCGCCACTCCGCGTCGGGGCGAGCCCGGGACCTCGGAGACGAGCTGGCCGGCCGGCTACGCGAGGGCGGATTCTCCGTCGACAGGGTGCTGGTCGAGGACCTGCGCCCCGTCCCCGCGGTCTGCGTGATCGGGCGGCCCCAGGGCGGATGAACATGGACCGCAACCACAGTGGGTGGGATGACAATCCCACCCTCTCCGGTTCGGGGCGCCCGCCTGGCAAGGAGGAGGCCGGCGACGTGTGCGCCAGCACACGAGCCGGCCGATGACACAGCCAGGCGATGCGCACCCGGGACGGAGAGGGTGGGATTCGAACCCACGAGGCAGTTTGACCCGCCCACACGATTTCCAGTCGTGCACCTTAAGCCACTCGGTCACCTCTCCAGAGCGGCCCCTAGCGTAGCTTCAGAGTCCGAGCTCCCTGACCCCGTGCTCGCCCCAGCCCAGGTGGTGCGCCAGTTCGTGCCGGAGGGTTCGCTCCACCTGCGCGCGGAGCACATCAGGGTCGTAACCGAAGTCCCGCTCGAGCGTGTCCTGGTAGACGACGATCCGGTCGGGGTAGTTGTCCCGGGCGACGGTGTCGCCGAAGTAGTGGCCGTAGGCGCGGTGCTCGGCGCCGCGCCTGGAGACCACCACGGGTGTCTCGTCGAGCAGCCGCTGGAACTCCTCGGGAAGCGCGTCGATCGCCTCGGCCACGAGGAGGTCGAACTCGTCCGTGCCGTCGCGCAGGTCCGGCTGGCGGGCCAGCTCCTCGCTGCGATGCACGAGCCGCTCGAACTCCTCGTCGCTCATCCCGTCGCGCCCGGTCAGGGCCACGGTGGCCCAGGCCGTGAACAGCATGAGCGCGATCGCGCCGCCCACCATCGCGGCGAGCCCCTGCGCGCCTGACAGCGACGGCGGGTCGAGCAGGAACAGCAGCGTTCCCACCACGAACGCCGCGGTGAGCGCCGCCTTGATCGGGCCCCGGAGAGCGTCCTTCACGCCTCCGAGGGTACGCGCC
Organism: uncultured Thermoleophilaceae bacterium; assembly: GCA_963803245.1. Taxonomy (GTDB): domain Bacteria; phylum Actinomycetota; class Thermoleophilia; order Solirubrobacterales; family Thermoleophilaceae; genus JACVRW01. Next base: position 209,081 of record CAWDLI010000004.1, read on the forward strand.
GGATCGGGCTAGTCGTTTTCGCCGGGCTCGTCGGAGCCGGCGGAGTCGGGGTTGCCGGTCGCGGTGCCCTCGTCGCCGGGCGTACCGCCGCCGTCCTCCTCCTCGCGTGACGATCCGCCGCCGTCATCCGGCACCTGCTCGGCGGGGGCCTCCTCGGGCAGCTGGTCCGACTCCTTCGGCGTCTCCGTCACGTCGCTCTCTTCCTCGCTCTCCTCATCGGGATCGGCCTGCGCTCCGGGAACGGAGGAATCGTCCTCCTTGCGCTCCCAGTCCTCGCGCGTCTCGCGGATGTGCTCGCCGACGCGCTCGGACTGCTCCTCGAGCTGCTCGACCTCATGCTCCAGGCGCTCTGCTTTCTCGTCGTGCTCCATGTCTGCCTCCTACCCGCCGCTCGGCCGACCGCAAACCGCGGGTAGGGTTCCTCTCATGTCCCACCCGTTCCGTGTCGCCGCCGAGGCCGGCGACCACGACGCGATGACCGCGGCGCTCGCGCCCGGCGTTCAGTTCCACAGCCCCGTCGCCTTCCGGCCCTTCGACGGACGCGAGGCGACGGCCGCGGTGCTGCGGGCGATCCTGTCCGTGTTCGAGGACTTCGAGTACACGGACGAGCTCCAGTCGGGCGACACGGTGGCGCTCTTCTTCCGCGCGCGCGTGGGAGACAAGGCGGTGCAGGGCACCGACTTCCTGAAGCTCGACGACGAGGGCAGGATCGTCGAGTTCACCGTGATGCTCCGCCCGCTCTCGGCGATCATGGCCGTGGGCGAGCGCATGGCACCGCAGGTGGAGGGGCTGGCCAAGGCCGCCCCGCCGCCCGGTCTGAGCGCCGGCTTTACATCCGTTCACACGATCGTTTCCGGTCGTTCACGTGCCTGAGCACGGGCGCGGGCACCCTGGCGGGCAATGAGGCGCACCCGTCGAGAGGTGATCGGGGTGGCCGCGGGCGGGGTGGCCGCCGTGGCACTCGGGACGGCGTTCTGGGAGGACCTGTTCGGATCCGCCTCGTCGGCGCCAGCTGCGCCCGGGACGTGGCTATGGGCCGCGCCGTGCCCCTGACGAGCTCGGCCTGCGGCTGCCGGAGGGCTTCAGCTCGAGGGTGGTCGCCCGCGGCGAGGAGCGCGTGCCCGGCACCGATTACCGCTGGCACGAGGCGTCGGACGGGTCGGCCACGTTTCCGCTCGACGACGGCGGCTGGATCCTCGTCTCGAACTCGGAGACCCTCCAGGGAGGCGCCTCGGCGATCCGCTTCGACCGCCGCGGGCAGGTGGCCGACGCGTACCGGATCCTCGACGGCACGGCCCAGAACTGCTCGGGAGGCGGCACGCCCTGGGGCACCTGGCTGTCTTGCGAGGAGGTGGAGGACGGGCTCGTGTGGGAGTGCGACCCGACCGGGCGCCGCAAGGCGGTGAGCCACCCGGCGATGGGCGTGTTCAAGCACGAGGCCGCCGCCGTCGACCCGCGCGGGAAGCGCGTGTACCTCACGGAGGACCTGATCGACGGCCGCTTCTACCGCTTCACCCCCAGCGCGCTGGCCGGACCTGAGCGCCGGCCTGCTCGAGCTTGCCACGGTGGCGCCGGGCGGGGCCGTTCGCTGGACCGAGGTGCCCGACCCGGCCGCGCGGCGCACCCCGATTCGCCGCCAGGTGCCCGAGCAGCACCGCGTTCAAGCGCGGCGAGGGGATCTGGCGCGACGGTCGCACCGTCTACGTGGCCACCACGGCCGACGACCGCGTGCACGCCTACGACATCGGCCGCAAGCGCATGCGCGTGCTCTACGACGGGCTCGCCTCGCGCTCCGCCCCGCTGCTGCGGCGTGGACCAGCTCACGGCCAACCGCGCCGGGGAGGTGTTCGTGTGCGAGGACATCTCGACGGAGGAGATCGACATCGGGCGTGATCGAGCGCTCCGGGAGGGTCTCGCGCTTCCTCTCGGCCACCGGTCCGGCGCACGAGAACTCGGAGCTCACGGGCGTGACCTTCGACCCAACGGGCAGCCGGATGTACTTCTCCTCACAGCGCGCCGACGGCTCCGGCGGCCTCATCGGGCCAGGCGCAATCTATGAGATTTCCGGGCCTTTTCATGGTCGCCGGCGTTCACGCGCTGTTCACGCGTCGGATCAGAGCGCTTAACAGGCCCCCCTCCGAGCGACCGTAGCTTGGAGGCCAGGGAGGAGCTGCCTTGAGCCGACCTACGCCTGCCATCACGCTGCGAATCAGCGACCGCCGCCACCTGCTGGTCGGGGCCGCCGCCTTCGTCGCGGCGATCCTGGTCGCGCTGCTGGGGCTCTACGCGCGTGCGGAGAGCCCGCCGCCGCCGAGCGGCATCGTAAAGCTGCGCCTGCTCGGCATCAACGACCTGCACGGGCACGTCGAGCCGCCCGCCCCGGGCTGGGGGGGGCGGCCTGGCTGGCCGCCGACATGGAGCGCGCCACGATTCCCGGCCACACGATCAAGGTCCATGCCGGCGATCTCGTGGGCGCTTCCCCGCTCGCGTCGGCCTACTTCCACGACGAGCCGTCGATCGAGGCGGCCAACCGGATCGGCTTCGACGTGGCGACGCTCGGCAACCACGAGTTCGACGAGGGCGTGGACGAGCTTCGGCGCCTCCTCGACGGCGGCCGGCGCGCCGGCGAGGACGCCCTCGAGCGCGACGCGAGCGGTCGGCTCGTCAACACGTCGTCGCCCGGCTTTCAGGGAGCCCGGTTTCCGTACACGTCGGCGAACGTCGCCGACAGCGGCGGCAGGCTGCTGCTCCCGCCGTACGAGGTGATCGAGCGCGCCGGCGTGCGCGTCGGGTTCATCGGCGTGACCACGCCCACCGCGCCGCGCTACCTGCTGCCGCGCTTCGCGGGCGGCTTTCGCTTCACCGACATGTCGGACGCTGTGAACCGCTGGGTGCCGGAGCTCCGGCGCCGCGGGGTCGAGGCGATCGTCGTGCTCGCTCACTCCGGCGCGCCGTCCCAGCAGGGGGACGGCGCGAATGCAAGCGGCCAGATCGTCGACGAGGTGCGCCAGATGAGCGATGCAGTGGACGTGGTCGTGGCGGGCCACAGCCATTCGCTGATGAACCTCCGGATCCCGGACGGGTCGGATGTCGGGCACAAGCTCGTGGTGCAGTCGCTGTCCTACGGGACCGCGTTCGACCAGGTGGACCTGACGGTCGACCGCGCGACCGGCGACGTGGTGGCGAAGGAGGCGCGGGTTCCGCGCACGTGGCACCGGGGGCTCCGGCCCGACCCGGAGGTGGAGGAGCTCCTGGCGGGCTACCGGGAGCGGCTGCGGCCGCTCGCCGAGCGGGTGCTTGGACGCACAGAGAGCCCGCTCAGCGCATCCGAGGGCCTGGGCCGGCTCGCCGCCGAGGGCCAGCGCGCCCTTGCCGGAGCGGACATCGCCCTGGTCGACGCGGGCAGCTTCCGCGCTCGGATCGACGCCGGCCCGATCACGTACGCGGAGCTGTTCGAGACGCAGGCCTACGACCACCCGCTGGTCCGGATGCGGCTGCCTGGCAGCGCGATCCTCGAGATCCTCGACTCCGACTCGGGCCCGACCCTCTACACCGCCGGCTTCGGCGCGGACCGAAGCACGATCGAGCCAGGCTCGACGTACTCCGTCGTCGCGAACGCGCTGCTCGTCGAGACCGGCCCGTTCGACGCCCTGCGAGAGGGCGGGGCGAACGGGCGGGAGGTCGGGTCGCAGGTGGAGGCGCTGGCACGCTACGTCGACGGGCTGCCCCGGGCGATCCGGCTCGGGCAGCTGCGTACGACGGGGTCCGACGCGGTGGTCGGCGACGAGCTCACCGCTGCCCGCAGGAGCGCCTCCGGGGCTCCCGGACTCCTCTGTCCGGTGTATCGGCGCAGCCCCGCCGGATCGACCGCATAGTGGTGTTCGGCCGTCGGCGCATCGCTTTCGACGAGGCGGACGTCGACGGCCGCAGATAGCCCGGTTGTCTGGCGGCTCCAGCCGCCCTCAAGCGATCCTCAAGCGCCCGGGATCAGGGTCTCCGAAAGAGACGCGCAGAAGCCGCGTCCCGACCAGGAGGCAGACATGCTGCAAACAAGGCTGATCCGCAGGGCCGCTTGTTCTGGGGACGTGCGCGATGGCGCTGCTCGTGGCGGCACCGGCGGGCGCCGCCACCTATCCGGTGTCGGGCAAGCCAGACCGCGGTCAACGAGGAGCAGGGCATCTACAAGATGCGCGGCGGCCTCATCGGCCGCTGGACGATCACGTCCTTCGAGGAGGTCGCGACAGACCCCGATCTTCCACGGCAGGGGCACCGAGAAGTTCAGAGGGCTGTCTCAACCGCCGCGGCGACCGCTCGTGCAAGGGCGACCCGTCCGGCACGCTGTCGTTCAACTTCGACTACTGGGCCCTGTTCGACGTCCGGGGACGAGCTCGTGTGGGGCTCCTGCTGGCACCCGGTCGTCGAGCGGGACCGGGGACTTCGCGGGCGCCACGGGCGTGCTCGCGATGGTCGACACGCCGACCAAGGCCGGAGTCAAGACGGCCTACATCGGCAACGTCACGCTCAAGGGCAAGGGCAAGAGCGCCCGGCACTCTCGCGCACGCGCCGCGTCCGCGCGGCGCGCCGGCTGCGTGGCCACCGGCTGACGCCGCCACGGGCCGGGGGCGCCCGTACCCCCCGGCCCGGCGCGGGTTGATGCGAGCGAGTGGGTCAGGCAGGCTGCGCAAGGAGGAACCAGATGAACGAGGGACGACCTCTCTCCACGACCGGAGCTGGCGGGCTACCGAGTAGAGGAGCTCATCGGCCGGGGCGGCATGGGCGAGGTGTACCGGGCGCTCGACGTGAGTCTCGGCCGGCCCGTGGCGCTCAAGGTGCTCGCCGCCGGTGTGGCCGGCGACGAGCGCTTTCGCGAGCGGCTGCTGCAGCGAGTCGCGGCTCGCGGCCAGCCTCGACCACCCGAACGTCGTGCCGATCTACGAGGCGGGCGAGGCGCGACGGACGCCTGTTCATCGCCATGCGCTACGTGCCGGGCAGCGACCTGAGGGCGGTGCTCCGCCGCGAGGGGAAGCTCGCGCCCGCGCGCGAGCGATGGCGATCGCCGTTCAGATCGCCGAGGCGCTCGACGCCGCCCACCGCGGCGGGCTCGTGCATCGCGACGTGAAGCCGAGCAACGTGCTGCTCGACCACCAGGACGATCGCGAGCACTGCTATCTGGCCGACTTCGGGCTCACCCAGAGCGCCTCCGAGCGCGGCCCGGCCGACGGCGCAGTTCATGGGCAGCGTCGACTACGTGGCGCCGGAGCAGATCCGCGGCGACGCGGTGGACGGCCGCGCCGATCAGTACGGCCTCGCCTGCCTGCTGTTCGAGTGCCTCACCGGCACGGTGCCCTACCGCCAGCGCTCGGAGCGTGGCGGCGATCTTCGCCCACCTCGAGGAGCCGGCGCCGCGCAGCGAGCGAGCGCGGCGGCGCGACCTGCCGCCGGCGCTCGACGCCGTGCTCGCCCGGGGCATGGCCAAGGAGCCCGGGGAGCGCTTCGAGAGCTGCGCCGCGCTGGTCGCGGCCGCGCCCGAGGCGCTCGGCACTCGCCGCGCCGCCGCCGCGCCGGTCCCGCGGCTGGCGCGGCGCTCGCGCTCGCCGCCGCCGCCGTGGCCTCGCCGCGCTCGCGATGGCCGTCGGTGCTGCTGGCCGGCGGCGACGGCGCCAGGCCGCGCGCCCAGCCGGCGCGCTGGTGCGGGTGGACCCGCGCCACGAACGCGGTCGACCGGGCGCACCGGCATCCGCGCGGCTACCGCGGCCAGCTGGTGGTCACGCCGGGCGGGCTCTGGATCGCCGACTTCCGCGGCGGCGTCCTGTGGCGCTACGAGCCGGGCGCCGGCCGGCTCTGCAGCGGATCACGTCGAACGGCGAGCCGCGGGACCTGGCCGCGCTCGGCGACAAGGTCTACGTCGGGGGCCGACGGCCGCTTCCTCTCGGGGGTCGTCTCCCGCTACGACGCGGTGACCGGGGTGCGCGAGGACGGCATCGACCTGCTGGCCTGCGCCATGGTGGCCGGCGAGGGCGTGGTGTGGTCGGCCGGGTGCCCGGTCGTGCAGCGCCTCAGCACCGACGCGGGAAGCTCCGGAAGCTGCACGAGGTGGTTCCTGCCCTTCCAGCGCGCCTTCGACGGTCGAGAACGCTCGCGTCGCAGTTCCGCGAGCTGGCGCTCGGCGAGGGCTCGCTGTGGGTGCTCGGGCGACGCGCTGGATCGCCGTATGTGGCGGCTGGACGCGCGCACCGCCCGGATCCAGGCCACGATCGCGCTGCGGCTTCCCGCCGACGTCCGTCGAGGTGGCCGACGGCAAGGTCTGGATCACCGACGGCCTCCACGACACGGTGGTGCCGCTCGACGTCGTCGACGGGGCGCCTCCTGAGCCCGTTCCGGTGGGCCGGGGCGCGAGCGGGGTGGCGGCGGGCCGAGACGCGCTGTGGGTGGTGAACACGCTCGACGGCACGCTCTCGCGGGTGGACCCGCGGCGGCGGCGCGTGGTGGCCACCGTGAAGGTGGGCGGCGCGCCGCGGGCGGTCGCGACCGGACCGCGGTGCGGTGTGGGTGACGGAGCATGCGTTCTAGGGGACGGCGGGCACTCGGATCGGTGGCCCTGGCAGCCGCGGTTGCGGCGACTGTCGCGGCAGGCTGTGGCGACACCGAGCGCCCTCTGCGGATCGGCGTGATCGTCGACTGCGTGGGCGTGAACCGCCCGCTCAAGGCCGCCGAGCTGTCGGGCGCGCAGCTGCCGCTGATCGAGCGCGGCGCCCGGGCGCGCGGGCCGCGGCCCGCCGACGGCTCGAGCCGGTCGAGATCGCGGGCCGGCCGGTCGAGCTCGTGCCCGGCTGCACAGAGATATATGAGTTCAGCGCCCTGACCACGGAGGTCGCGGCGACTGGCCGAGGTCGAGCACGTGGACGCCATCGTGGGAGGCGGCGGGTCACCGGACGAGGTGGTGCTGCGCGAGGTCGCGCGGCGGGAGCCCGGCGTCGCTGTTCCTGCCTGCGGTCGCCACGGTCCGCGCGAGGCGACGCTACACCGGCGGGCGCCCAACCTCTACCGCTTCGCCGGCGACTTCGGGCAGGGAGCCGCCGGTCTGGCGCACCTACGCCTACCGGGACCTCGGGTGGCGCCGAGCCGCGATCGTGCTGACCAACTGGGACGTGGGCTGGGGACCGCGCGAGGCCTTCGCGGCCGAGTTCTGCGCGGCCGGCGGCCGGGTGGTGAGCCAGCTGCCCATCGACGCGTTCGATCCCGCCGGTCGCGACGTGGCGAGCGTCCCCCGCGACGTGGACGGCGTGGCCGTGTTCACCAAGGGCTTCTTCGGCCCCGAGGGGTTCCTCAAGGCGCTGGCGCGACGGGCCCGCGATCCGGCGCGCGAGATCCTGGTCGGACCTGGGCTGATCGACGATCCTGCGCTGCGTCCGGTCCGTCGGCCGCAGCCTCGCGGGGCGTCACCGGCAGCTCGTACGTCGCGTCCCGACCGGCTGCGCGCCTACCTTGCCCGGTACGAGAAGGCTTTCCCCGGCACGTCCCGCGACGTGGCCAGCACGGAGCTCGTGACGGGCTACCGCGACGCGATGGAGGCACTCGTGAGCGCGCTGCGAGCGCGCCGATGGCGACCTGGCGCGCCTGCGCCCCGAGCTCGCGCGCCTCCGCATTCAGCTGCTGGGCGGGCCCGTGCGCCTCGATCACAACGGCCAGGCCGTGGTCTCCACCTCACTCGTGCGGGTGGGCGCGCCCGCGCCGCGCGGCGAGGCGCCGGTGCTCGAGCCCCTGGAGGAGATCCCCGCGGTGGACCAGTCGATCGGCGGGCTGCTCCAGTCCCTCGCTCATCCTGGAGACGGGCCGGCCGCGTGCCCCCGCCGGCGCCCCCCGCCGTGGGCAGCCGTATCAGGCGGCGATGGCGCCGATCGTCCAGGTGAAGCGCGTGTCCTCGGCCCTGGCGGGCGAGACCGCCGGGGCGCAGGCCGCGCCGAACCAGGAGCGTCGGCGCGTGCGGCGGCCGGTGGCAAGGGCGGTGCGCGTGCGCCCAAGCCCCTCGCGCCGCCAGCGCTCGGTCAGCCCCGACCACCACCAGCCCGGCGCCGCGCGCGACCTCCACGAGCGCGTCCGGGCGTCGGCTCGACGAGCAGCGGATCGGCGTGAACGCCGAGCGCCCGCTGGAGCGCGAGCGAGGCGCTGGCCAGGAGCCGGCTGGCGTCGCGCCCGCTCGGCGCCGCTGCTGGCACCGGCGAGCTGCATGTCGCAGGAGAGGGACTGGGCGAGCCAGGCGCCAAGCTCCACGGCGGCCCAGTCGTGCTCCGCTCCGGAGAAGGGGACCAGCACCGGTCCGCGCTCCGCGGCGCCGGTCGCCCACGAGAACGGCCACGTCGCAGGGCGCCTCGTCGAGCAGCGTGAGCAGCCGCGCGTCCTCGAGGAGGCCGTCGGGGGCGTCGACGAGCAGCAGGTCCGCGTCCTGCTCGGTCGCGAGCCGCGCGAGGTCCGCGCCCGGGGTCGATCGACGTGAAGGCGGCGACGCGCGCGGCCACGCCCCGCTCCATGAGCGCCGACCTGAGCTCGCGAAGCTGCGCGATGATCCCGGCGAGGTCGTCCGCGCCGGCCGCGGTCGAGGCCAGCACGAGGTCGCGGCCGGGCCGCCGGCAGAGCGGCTCGCCGAGCGCGGCGAGCGCGGGGAGCGCGGCCTGCGCGAACGCGGCGGCCACGACGGTGCCACCGCCCGGGCCGGCGCCCTGCACGGGCGTCGACGCGCTCGTCGGCGCCCGGCGCGGCCAGCGCCGCGTCCTGGCGCAGGATCGCGCGCTCGAGCTCCCGCAGCTCGGCGCTCGGGCTCGATGCCCAGCTCCTCGACGAGCGTGGCCGCGGGCGGCGCGGAACACCTCGAGCGCCTCGGCCTGGCGGCCGCAGCGATAGAGCGCCAGCATCCGGAGCGCGCGCAGGCGCTCGCGGAGCGGGTGCTCGGCGATGAGCGGGTCGAGCTCGGCCGCCGCCTCGGCCTCGCGACCGCAGTCGAGATCCGCCTCGATCCGCGCGCTCGAGGGCCGTCAGGCGAAGCTCGTCCAGCCGAGCCGCGATCGGCCGGACCGCCGGCACCTCGCCGAGGTCGGAGAGCGCGGGGCCGCGCCAGAGCGCCAGGGCCGTCTCGAACTCCGCCGATCCGTCTGCCGCGCGACCGGCGCCGCGCTCCGACATGCCGGCGGCGGCGTGGCGCTCGAAGCGGTGGAGGTCGAGCGCGCCGTCGGGCACGAGCACCACGTAGCCACGCCCGCGGGTGACGATCGTCTCCCTGCCGAGCAGCTTGCGTAGCTGCGAGACGTAGCCCTGGAGGATGTTCGCCGCGGTCTCCGGCGGCTCCTCGTCCCAGACCCCGTCGATGAGCCGGTCGACCGGGACCACCTCGTTGGCGTGGGCGAGCAGGAGCGCGAGCACTGCGCGCTGGCGCGGACCCCCGAGCTGGACGGCTTGCCGTTCACGAGCGACCTCGAGCGGCCCGAGGATCCGGAACTCGACGCTCACCGCGGCGCGAACGTAGCAATGCGCCTTGTGGCGTGTCAATGACGGCGCTGAAGTTCTACAAGTAGCGGAGGGGGAGGGATTCGAACCCTCGGTACGCCTTACGACGTACAACGGTTTTCGAGACCGCCCCGTTCAACCACTCCGGCACCCCTCCGAGGCGAGTCAACAGGCTAGTCAGCGGTCAAGGCCGGCGTCGCGCCGGGCCTCCGCGTGGTCGGTGTAGGTCTGCCAGTAGGCGATCTTGCCGTCGCGGACCTCGATGACCCAGCTCGCCGGGACGTCGAGGTCGACGCCGCTCTCCTTCCCGCGCGCGTTCCAGCGCCCCGTGACGAGGAGCTTGTCGCCCGCGCGCTCGAACCTCTCAGGGAGCACCTGGAAGGACTCCCAGGTGGCCAGGATCTCGTTCTGCCACCAACCCAGGACCTCCTGCCGGCCGCGGTACGCCTTGGTCTCCATCGCGGCCCCGAAGGGCACCGCCACGACGTCTGGGTGGAGGTCCTGCAGCATGCTGTCCACGTCGCCGCGACTGGCGGCCGCCCAGGCCCTGCGCACTACCTCGAAGTCGGTGTCCGTCATGGGCCGACGAGGTTAGGCGGGTCGGGTTCCCAGCGCCGAGCGCAGGTCCGCGGCCAGGCGACCCTGCTGCTGCGTGACCTGGCGCCACGTGTAGCGCAGCACCACGTAGCCGGCGCTCCGCAGCCCGAGATCACGGTGCCGGTCGCGCTCGACCGCTGCGGGCCTCGCGTGCGCGGCGTGCCCGTCGAGCTCGACGACGAGCCCTTGGTCTCGCCAGAGCGCATCGACCAGGAAGCCCTCGACCATGGTGTTCACCTCCGGCGTAGCGATGCCCGCCCCCTCGCAGAGGAGCAGGAACCGCTCCTCGAGCTCGCTGCGGGTGCGAGCGAGCTCGGGGAGGTGATGCTCCAGGGCGGCGCGAAGGGCAGGAACGCCCCGATGTCCGCGGCCGAGGATCCTCTCGACGGCGGTGATGTCGAGCAGGCCTTGGTATTCCGCGTCGGCAAGCGCCTTTCGCAGCCTGGCGCCGGGCAGCACGGCAGCGAGATCGAGAAGCGTCCGTTCAACGCTCGTCACGGGCAGACCGCGGCGTCGGACGCGCTCGACGCGGCGGGGGTGGTGCACCACGACGCCGCGCCACGACCCGCACTTGCCGGGGGTGCTCACGTGGATCGTTGACGGCACCACGGTGTCGATCTCCCACCACCAAGCCGCCGTGCGATGGCTCAGCGCCGCGCCGGGTCCGGCGCGAAGCAGAGCCGCCACCAAGTGGCCTTCGACGGACAGTCGCGCGTGGCCCAGCGCATAGATCCCGCGGTGAACGCGATGGAGGTGGCCCCTCCCGATCCACCGTCCGATGCCCGCCTCGCTCAGTCCGCCGTCGAGCAGCTGGCGCCGCGAGACCACGCCCCACTGGCGTTCGGCCAGTCGCACGAGCGGAACTGTCCCGTCTTTCATCCGAGGGGTGGATGGAAATCGGGTCAGTTCGGGCACGCCGCCCAGCCTGGCGCCCGAAGCGCCACGGCACTACGCGCGAATGTGACGAGTCAGCGGCGGGCGGCGAAGAAGGCGCGCAGCAGGTCCGCGGCCTCGTCGGCCAAAAGGCCGCTCGCCACCTCGGGGCGGTGGTTCAGGCGCGGCTCGCCCAGGATGTCGAAGATGCTCCCCGCCGCGCCGGCCTTCGGGTCGGTGGTCCCGAAGACCACGCGCGGCACGCGCGCGAGCACGATCGCCCCGGCGCACATCGCGCAGGGCTCCAGGGTCACGTAGAGCACCGTGTCGAGCAGCCGCCAGCCGCCGAGCTTCTCCGAGGCCTCGCGCAGCACGAGCAGCTCCGCGTGCGCGGTGGGATCGCCGCGCAGCTCGCGCTCGTTGGGCGCGGCCGCCAGCACCTCGCCCTCGCGCACGATCACCGCGCCGATCGGCACGTCGTCGTGCTCGAGGGCGCGCTCGGCCTCCCGGAGGGCCAGCCTCATGAAGTACTCGTCGCGCGGGAAGAAGGCCGTCGTCATGCGCCCACGACGAGCCGGCGCCCGGTGTAGCGCTCGGCCAGCCGTAGACCGCTGAGCAGGCCCACCCGGCCGGCCAGGTGCACGCCCGTGGCGGCCAGCGACATCGGCGAGGGGCCTCCGCTCTCGAACGCGCCCGACTCGATCAGCTCCTGGTACCACGCGATGGTGTCGCGCAGCGTGCGGTCGAGCGGTCGGGCGCGGTAGCCGAGCTCGCGACGCGCCTTCGCCGACGAGTAGCGCCAGTTCTGGGCCATCAGCAGCACCCCCTCGCCCGCCACCGGCGAGGCGAGCCCGAGCTCCTCCGCGCGCCGGGCCAGCGCGCCGGCCTCCGGTGGGAGCACCACAAGCGCGTGCTTTATCCCCGAGAGCCGCGCCACGCGCTCGATCAGATCCACCCAGCGCAGGTCGTGGCCGCCAAGGACGTAGCGCTCCCCCGGCGCGCCGCGCGTAGCGGCGAGCAGGTGCCCCTCGGCCACGTCGCGCACGTCCACGGCGTTGGTCTCGGAATCCACGACGGCGGGGAGCCGGCCCAGCAGGTAGTTGCCGATCAGCCGGTTCGAGGTCTCGCCCGGGTGGCGGCGGTCCAGGGCCGGGCCGAAGACGTACGAGGGGTTGACCACGACCACCTCCACGCCGAGCCGGGCGCCGGCCGCCAGCGCCTCGGACTCGCCCTCATGCTTTGCGTCCGGATAGGCGAGCCCGAGCCCGCCGCCGAGATACGGATCGTCCTCCGTGCCCGGGCGGTCGCGCGGTGCCGGGCCGATCCCGGCGACGCTCGAGGTGACCACCACACGCCGCACGTCCTCGGCCGCGGCGGCCTCCACCACAATGCGCGGCGACAGCGCGTTCACCTCCCAGACGCGCTCGACCGGCCGGGAGGCCACGTACCCTGCCGCGTGGAATACCGTGTCGCAGCCGCGAAAGGCCCGGCGGAGCGCGGCGCGATCCAGGACGTCGGCGCGCACGGGCTCCACCTCGATCGAGCCGAGGCGGTCGAGGCGGGACTCGTGCCGGTAGGTCACGCGTACCGGGCCCAGGGACTCGGACGCAAGTTCTGCCAGATGCGCGCCGATGAATCCGGTAGCGCCCGTAATGCAAACGCTCACAACTTCGCCACGTCCAGCCTGTTGATGCCTTCGTACACTGAAACCGCACCGTAACCCATGCCGATTCGCCTCCTCCTAGCAGCCGCTCTGGCCCTCGCTCTGCTCGCACTCCCCGCCGCCGCTCAGGCGGCGAGCTATGTGCCGGGCGAGGTGATCGTGAAATACCGGTCCGGTACGGCGGAGAGCACCCGCGAGCGGCTCGAACAGGTCGCGGGCACCGACACGGAGCGTGCGCTGCCGGGAGGATCGGAGCAGGTCGCGATCGAGGACGGCGAGTCCGTGCGCGACACGGTCGCCGAGCTGCGCGACGACCCGAACGTGGCCTACGCCGTGCCCAACTACCGGGCACACGCGTCAGCGCTGCCCGACGACCCGGGCCTCGTCAAGCAGTGGAACTTCCTCGGCAGCTTCGGGATCGGCATGGAGGAGGCGTGGGCGATCGCGATCCAGCGCGGCGCGCCCGGCGGACGCGGGGCGCTGGTGGCGGTGCTGGACAGCGGGGTGGCCTACGAGCGCCGCGGCCGCTACCGGCGGGCCCCCGACCTGCGCCGATCGACGTTCGTGAAGGGCTACGACTTCGTGGGGCACGACAAGCACCCCAACGACGTGTTCGGGCACGGCACTCACGTGGCGGGCACGATCGCGCAGTCCACGAACAACCGGCTGGCGACCGCGGGCATCGCCTACCGCGCCCGGATCATGCCCCTGCGGGTGCTCGACTGGAAGGGCTCCGGCGACTCGGTCGCGATCTCGCGCGCCGTGCGCTACGCCGCCCGCCACGGCGCCGACGTGATCAACCTGAGCCTCGAGTTCCCCACCGGGGTCCGCGCCTCGGAGATCCCGGACGTCCTCGGCGCCCTGCGCTACGCGCGCCAGAAGGGCGTGACCGTTGTGGCCGCCGCCGGCAACCAGGCCGACGGCGCCGTGGCCTACCCGGCGCGGGCGAGCTCAGCGATCGCGGTGGGAGCCACGACCGCCAACGGCTGCGAGGCCGAGTACTCGAACGCGGGAACCGATCTCGACGTGGTCGCTCCCGGCGGCGGGATCGACGCCCCCAACGACGACAATCCCTGGGACGTGGAGCACTGCCGGCCGGACGAGGCAGGGCGCCCCATCTACCAGCAGACCTTCACCCACGGCGTACGGCGCTTCGGGCTCCCGGGCGGCTACGAGGGCACGTCGATGGCGGCTCCCCACGTGACCGGAATCGTGGCCCTGCTCATCGCCACCAAGCGGCTGGGGCGCAATCCCTCGCCCGACCTCGTGAAGGCCCACCTCGAGCAGACGGCCATCGACGCCGGCCCGCTCGGCTTCGACGACCGCTACGGCCACGGCCTCGTGAACGCCGCGGCCGCCCTCCGCTAGGTCGTACGGATAATCATCACGCTGCAGGGAGCGTGATGAGAGACCTTGTTCGGCACGCTGCCCAGCAGGAAGCGCTTGGCGCCGGTCATGCCCTTGTTGCCGACCACGATGAGGTCCGCGCCCTGCTCCTCGGCCACGTCGAGGATGGCGTCAGCCGGATCGCCCTCGCGCGCGTGGATCTCCACCCCCACGCCGACCTCCTTCAGCCCCTTGGCCGCCTCCTCGAGGGTGGCGTCCACGTCCTCGCGCGGGTTGACCATCCATTGAAGGTCCTCGGGAATCTGCTGGCGCTCCTCCCTCAGGCGACCCTCGGGCACCGGCTCATAGGCGCTGACGAGGTGAACCGTGGCGCCCAGCCGCTGCGCCAGCTCCATCGCCTGCTTGACCGCCTCGTTGGCGGTTTCCGAGCCATCCGTGCCTACGACCAAAGATGCGAACAAGTCCTCTCCTTCCAGGGTCCCGGCGCATCATATGCCGGTTCGCACCCCGCGGTGGCGACCTGTCATTAGGCTGTGCCGCCCATGACCGTCCCGACCAAGTGCCTGGCGGTGGATGACCATCCCACGGTCCGCAAGGGTCTGGGCCTCATGTTCGGCCAGGCCGACGATCTCGATCTGGTCGGAAGCGTCGAGTCGGGCGAGGAGGTGGTGGAGGCAGTCGAGCGGCTGCGCCCGGAGGTTGTGATCGTGGACGTGCGCCTCCCGGGGATCGACGGGATCTCAGTGGTCAAGCGGATCTCGCAGGCGGCACCGGAGGTGAAGACGGTCGTGTTCTCGGCCTACGGCGACAAGCGCCTGCTCTCCGACGCGCTGTCCGCGGGGGCCGACGCGTACGTGCTGAAGGGGTCGCCTCCTGAGGATCTGCTCCGCGCCGTCCGCACCGTCGCGGGCGGCAAGCCGTTCGTGGACCCGTCGCTCTCGCCTGCCCTGCTCATGTCGCAGGTGGGTCCCGACGCCCCGCTGTCCGAGCGCGAGCGCGAGATCCTGCAGCTGCTGGCCGGGGGTCTCCACACCCAGCAGGTGGCCACCCGCATCGGCCTGAGCGTGGAGACCGTGAAGTCCGACACCAAGCGGGCGATCCAGAAGCTCGAGGCGGACACGCGGGTGCACGCCGTGGCGATCGCCCTGCGCCAGGCCCTCATCGAGTGAGGGAGCTCCCGCCGCTCTGGATCGTGGTTCAGATCCTGATCGTCGTGTTCGTGACGATCGGGGCCGTGATCGCGATCACGAAGCTGGTCTGACCGGCCGTTCCTCGTCCACCAGCTCGGGATGGCCTCGCTGGTCGGCGGCCTCCCGCGCGGCGGTCACCTCGTCGCTGCCCGCCGGAAGCTCGATCTCGGGCCGTTTCTTCTGGCGCTCCAGCTCGTCGAGCTCCCTGACCCAGAACTCCTGCACGCAGATCGTGATCAGGGACAGGATCGGCACGGCCACGAACAGGCCAACGAACCCGAACAGCCGTCCGACCACCACCACCCCGATGGCGATCATGGCGGGGTGCATGCGCACCCGCTGGGACATGATCACGGGAATGGTCACGTTGCTCTCGAGCTGCTGCACGACGATGTAGGCGGCCAGCACCACGAGCGCCTTCCCCGGTGAGTCGGTGAGCGCGAACAGCACCGGCGGCACCGCGCCGGCGATCGCGCCGAAGTAGGGCACCACCACGAGCAGCGCCGACAGCACGGCGAAGAAGATCGCGAAGTCGAGCCCGACGATCGTGAGCGCGATGTAGGTGAGAACGCCGGTGATGAGCATGTCGATCACCACCCCCTCCATCCATCCGATCCACGATTGGCGGACGCGAGTGAGAACGTGCCGGACGTGCTCGCGGCGGGCCGGCGGGGCGAGGCTCACGAGCCCGTCCACGAGCGGCTGCGGGCGCAAGGCCATGTAGTAGGCGGTGATCAGGATGAGGATCAGCGCCCCGATCACGCCGGCCACGTTCACGCCGATCGAGGTGATCGGGCCGATCAGCTTCTCGGGGTCGTCCGTGTACTTCTCGAACCACTCCTGGACGCGGTCGCCCACCTCGCTCGGCTCCGTCCCGATCACGTCGCTCACACGGCTCTCCAGGTGAGTGCACGATCCCGGGCACGTCGTCCACGAACTCGTTGGTCTGATCCACGAACGGCGGGATCAGCAGGTAGATGACGAGCGCGAACGAGGCGATCCCGGCGAGCAGGGCCACCAGCGCCCCGAGCGCGCGCGGCACGCGGTAGCGCTCGAGCCGGTCCGCCGCGGCTGACAGCGGGATGGCGATCACGATCGTGACCAGCACCGCCAGCATCAGCGTGGCCAGCTGGCGGAAGAGCAGGCCGAAGAGGAGCAGACCCGCGGCGAGCAGCACCGCGCGATAGGCGACGTGGGGAGTGGTGCCCTCGCCGGTCATGAGCGCCGCTCAAACTTACCCGGCAAGCGGCCCCCGAACGCGAAACGGGCGCCCAGGGCGCCCGTCCACGAACTAACGGCCTTGCGGGTCCGCTCAGGTGCGGCGCTCGAGGTCGGCCACTTCACTGGCCTTGTCCTCCACCCGGTCCTGTGCCTCGGCGAGCTTCTCCTTCTCCTCGCCCTTGCGCTCCTCCTTACGGCCCTCGGAACGCAGCGACGCGTCGCCGGTCAGGTCGCCGGCCGCCTTCTTGGCTCGTCCGGTGATCTTGTCGAGGATGCTCACTGTGAAACTGCTCCTTCGTCGGGTCGTGAACCCACGTACCCTAGTGAGAGCCGCCGGAAACGCCTGTAGCTTGGCGAGCCATGACGAACGAGGAGGCGCACCGTCTCGCGCGCGAGAAGGGTGTGTCCCGCCCGCTGTACGCCACCGTCAAGGGAATCGTCAAGCCTGCCCTGCGCACGTACTTCCGCATGCACGTGTCGGGGGCCGAGCACATACCGGGCGAGGGCGCGGCGATCGTGGCCCCGAACCACAAGAGCTTCTGGGACTCGTTCTTCATCGCGGTCTGCACCCGCCGGCACCTCCGCTTCATGGCCAAGACCGAGCTGATCGAGGCGCGCTATGGGCGCCTGCTCGTGAGGCTCGGCGCCTTCCCCGTGCGCCGCGGCCAGTCCGACGAGGACGCCCTCGAGACCGCGCGCACGATCCTGCGCCAGGGCGGCCTGCTCGCCCTCTTCCCCGAGGGCACGCGCATACGCGATCCGGACGAGCTGGGGCACCCCAAGCGCGGCGCCGGGCGGCTGGCTCTCGAGGAGGGCGCTCCGATCGTGCCGGCCGCGATCACGGGTAGCGAGAAGCTGTTCCTGGGGCCGTTCCCGAAGCCGCGCCGCGTGCAGGTGGCCTTCTCGGATCCGATCGAGGTAGCCGAGCTGGCGGTGACTCCCGAGGGAGCCGCGGAGGTCGTGGAGGCGATGGTGTGGCCCGAGGTGGAGGGCGAGTTCCGGCGCCTGCGCGCGCGTCCGACCCTGATCGCGGCCGGGCTCGCGGCGCTCGGGATCGGCGGCGGCGTCTTCGCGCAGCGACGCGGGGTGCGGCTCCCGAGGCGCAAGAAGTCGAAGCTGCCCTGGAAGCGCTGACGCCCACGCGTCACATGCGCGACCGCGAGGAAGACCCGCTGGCAACGTGAACGTCGACCGCGGCGGATACGGTGAAGCCCGTGAGACTCATCGTCGCCCGCTGCGAGGTCGTCTACTCCGGCCGTCTCAGCGCCGTCCTCCCGGAGGCGCTGAGATTGCTGATGCTGAAGGACGACGGGTCGGTGATGGTGCACGCCGACTCGGGCGGCTTCAAGCCGCAGAACTGGATGACACCGCCCACCGTCATCGAGGAGGAGCCGGGCCGGATGGTCGTGCGCAAGCGCGCGGGCGCGAGCGAGGACCGGCTCGAGATCCGGATCGCCGAGGTGGTGTCGGACGTGAGCCACGACATGGGCGAAGCCGCGGCCCTGGAGAAGGAGGGCGTGGAGCGCGAGCTGCAGGAGCTGCTCGCCGACCGCCCGGACAGCTGCGCTGAGGGTCTGCGGCTGGTGCGTCGCGAGTGGCCGACCGACATCGGTCCCGTGGACCTCATGTGCCGTGACGAGGAGGACGCCTTCGTGGCGGTCGAGATCAAGCGCGTCGGCACGATCGACGCGGTGGAGCAGCTGACCCGCTACCTAGAGCGCATCTGCACGGAGCCCGGCCTGTCGGGCTGCCGCGGGATCCTCGCGGCCCAGACGATCAAGCCGCAGGCCCGGATCCTCGCCGAGTCGCGCGGCATCGACTGCGTGACGGTCGATCCGGCCCAGCTGCGCGGCGACCGCGAGCCGGACCTGACCCTGTTCGCCGCGTAGGAGACGCCGTGCCGGCGATCGAGATCAACGGGCTGACCAAGCGCTTCGGCTCCGTGCGCGCGGTGACGGACCTGTCGTTCGAGGTGCAGGAGGGCCGCGTGACCGGGTTCCTCGGGCCGAACGGCGCAGGCAAGAGCACGACGCTGCGGATGCTCCTCGGCCTGGTGCACTCGGACGCCGGCGAGGCCAGCTTCGCGGGCCGCAGCTACGAGGAGCTCGAGCACCCGAGCGCACAAGTCGGCGCCGTGCTGGAGGAGGCGAGCTTCCACCCCGGCCGCAGCGGCCGCAACCACCTGCGTGTGCTCGCCGCCGCGGGCGGCCATCCACCCGAGCGCGTGGACGAGGTGCTCGCGCAGGTCGACCTCACCGGCGACGCCCCGGACCGGCGCGTCAAGGGTTACTCCATGGGCATGCGCCAGCGCCTGGCGATCGCCGCGGCGCTGCTCGGCGACCCGGAGGTGCTGATACTCGATGAGCCCACCAACGGGCTCGACCCTCCGGGCATCCGCTGGATGCGCGAGATGCTGCGCTCCCAGGCGGGCCACGGCCGGGCGGTGCTCGTGTCGAGCCACCTGCTGGCCGAGGTGGCCCAGAGCGTGGACGAGCTGGTGGTGATCTCGCACGGGGAGCTGCGGGCGAGCGGCCCGATCCAGCAGGTGATCGGCGCGGCCGAGGGCGATGTCACGCGCGTGCGAGCCGCGGACAACGAGCGACTGGCCGCGGCGCTGCGCGAGAAGGGCATCAGTGTCGACGAGGAGTCATCAGGGGCCCTGGTCGCGCTCGGAACGGCGCCCGAGGTCGTGGGCCAGGTGGCCGCCGAGCACGGGCTGGCCCTGATTGAGCTGGGCGCGGTGGCGCGCTCGCTCGAGGACGTCTTCTTCGAGCTGACCGAGGACCAGGCATGAGCCGGCTCCTGCAAGCCGAGCTGATCAAGCTGCGCACCACGCGCACGTTCGCGGCGCTCGCGGGCGTGGCGGTCGCGATATCGCTCCTCATCACCGTTCTGGTGGCGATCCTCACGGAGCCGTCCCAGGACGAGGTGCTCACAGACGTGTTCAACTCGGACGTGAGCGGCCTCTTCATCCTGATCCTGGCCGTGCTCGGGATCACGGGCGAGTGGCGCCACCGCACGATCACAAGCTCGCTGCTGGCCGCGCCCGACCGCCTGCGCTTCCTCGCGGCCAAGACGCTGGCCTTCGCCGCGGCCGGCGTGGTGCTCTCGCTGCTGATCGCGGTCACCGTGGCGATCGTGGGGTTCGCCATCCTCACGGTCCGCGACCTGCCGACCCCGGAGTTCGGCGAGTGGATCGCCCAGGTTGGCCGGAACGCCCTGGTGGCGGCCCTGTGGGGCGGCCTGGGCGTAGGCCTTGGCGCGCTCGTGCGCAACCAGGCCGTGGCCGTGGTGGGCGTGCTGGTGATCCTCTTCGTGGTCGACACGGCGGTCACGTCGCTGCTGCCCGACGTCGGCCGCTACAGCCCCTTCAGCGCCCTGCCCACCGCCGTCGCGGGCCTCGACCCGGAGGACGCCGGCATCAACGAGGACGTGGACCTGCTGCCCGGCGGCGTGGCCTTCCTGGCAATGCTGGCCTGGATAGGCGCCCTCTTCTCAATAGGCGCCGCCCTGCTGATACGCCGCGACGTCGAATAGCTCCACCCTGCTTAAGCAACAAGGGTGAAGTGGTCAACCGGGCCGCCCGAGAAGGCGACGCGGTCCGCTCCAACGCAGACCGTGCCAGAGGAGCCGAAGGGCGACGAACGAGCGAGGAACTCGCGAGGAGGTCTGCGGTGGAGGGGACGGCGGCGCCGAAAGCGGGGCATCAGGGCAATGAGAAACCGCGCTCCCGACACCCCCGCTCCACCTCGGCAATCACCGTCTCCACCACCTTCACCCGCGCGAACCGCTTTGACTCCCCCTCCACCAACTGCCACCTGGCCGCCCCGTGGTCCGTCCGCGCCAGCATGTCCTCCACCGCCTCGAGGTACTGCGGCCGCTTCTCGCGGTTGCGCCAGTCGTCCGGCGTGAGCTTCCAGCTCTTGAGAGGGTTGCTCTCGCGCTCCTTGAAGCGGTGCAGCTGCTCCTCGGCCGACAGGTGCAGCCAGAACTTGATCAGGATCGTGCCCTCGGTCCACAGCGAGCGCTCGAAGTCCACCATCTCGGCGTAGGCGCGCGACCATTCCTCAGCGGTCGCGAAGCCCTCCACGCGCTCGACCAGCACGCGTCCGTACCAGGAGCGGTCGAACACGGTCATGCCGCCCCAGCCGGGTAGCGCGGGCCAGAAGCGCCAGAGGTAGTGGTGGCGCTTCTCGTCGTCCGTGGGGGCCGCGAACTGCGCGACTCGGACGTGGCGGGGGTCGAGGCGCTCGACGAGCCGCTTGAGGGCGCCGCCCTTGCCTGAGGCGTCCCAGCCCTCGAACACGATGGCCACCGGCGGCCCGATGCCCTCGTAGCCGGTCAGCTTGCCGCCGAGCGCCAGGCGCAGCTCGAGCAGCCGTGTCTGCGCCGCCTCGAGCCGTTTGCGCTCCTCCTCCTTCGAGAGCGACAGCGTCAGGTCCAGCTCGTCGAGGCGGCCCACGCTCAGCCGCCGCGTACCTCGGCGGCCACGTCCGCCAGGTGATCGAGCCGGCGCTCGGCCGCGTCGGCGTCCTCGGTGGGCAGGTAGAAGAGCACCGAGTCGACCCCCACGTCGCGCACGCGCTGGACCGCGCGCGTCTCGGCCTTCGCGGCGAAGAGCCGGACGGGGATCCGGTCGCGGCCCGCCTCTCCGGCACGGCGCTGCAGATCGGCGATGCGCCCACCCAGCACCTCCGGGCTCACCACCTGGTTCGGCATCCACTCGTCGCCGATCGCCACCACCCGGTCGAGCGCGCCGTCGCTCATCCCGCCCACCAGCACCGGCGGATGCGGCTTGCGGACGGGCTTGGGCCACGCCCATATCGGATCGAAGTCCACGTGCTCGCCGTGGTACTCGGCCTCGTCGCTCGTCCAGATCTCCTTCATCGCCTCCACGCGCTCGCGCAGGATCCCGAAGCGCCTGCCCGGGTCGGTGCCGTGGTTGCGCATCTCCTCGAGGTTCCAGCCGGCTCCCACGCCCAGCAGCAGGCGGCCGCCCGAGATCAGGTCGAGCGTGGCGGCCTCCTTGGCCGTGACGATCGGGTCACGCTCGATCAGCAGGACGATCCCGATGCCGAGCTCGATGCGCTCGGTCACGGACGCAACCGCTGCGAGGGCCACGAACGGGTCGAGCATGTGGCTGTACTCGCGCGGCAGGTCCCCACCGCCCGGGTAGGGGGTGTCGCGGCTGACCGGGATGTGGGTGTGCTCGGGGAAGAAGATCGAGTCGAACCCGCGCTCCTCTGCCAGGCGCCCGAGCCGGACCGGGTCGATCGAGTACTCCGTCACGAACGTGCACAGCCCGACCTGCATCAGCCGCCGCCCCAGCGGATCGGCAGGTGGTCGAGCCCGTAGATGCCGTTGATGGACCCGAGCTCGGGCTCGCCGTCCAGCTCGAGGCCGGTCATGCGCGCGGGCAGGAACGCCAGCGCCTCCTGGAGCTCGGCACGCGCGATGTTCGCGCCGAGGCAGTAGTGGACGCCCGCGCCGAAGGTGAGCGGCTTGGACTGCGAGCGGTCGGCGGTGATGTCGAGCTCGTCGAGGTTGCCCTCGCCGTCGCGGTTGCCGGTGAACGCGCAGACCATGACCACCGTTCCCTCCGGGAAGGTCACGTCGCGGTACTCCACGTCCTCGACCATGATCCGCGCGGTGAAGGGGGTGATCGGCTCGAAGCGGAGCACCTCCTCCACCGCCTGCGGCGCCAGCTCGGGCCGCTCGGCGAGGAGGCGCCACTGGTCGGGCCGGGCGGCGAACAGCCTCACCGCGTGCGCCAGCTGCGACTGGGTCGTGTCCACCCCGCCCACGAGCACATTGAGCACGAGGTGCATGCACTCCACCTCGGAGAGCCGGTCGCCCTCCTGCTCGGCGGCGAGCAGAGTCGACACGAGGTCGTCGCGCGGATCGCCGCGCCGCGCCGCGAGCATGCCCTCGCACCACACGTAGAACTCGCTCACCGCCTGCTCGATCCGCGCCCGGTCGTTCATCAGGCTCGGCGCGTCGAACTGGCGCTGGATCCAGTTGGACCAGTCGTGCAGCCGCGGCGCGTCCTCCAGCGGCGCACCCATGACCGTCGCGATGGTCAGCGACGGGTAAGGCTTGGCGAAGTCGGCCACGAACTCGCAGCGGCCGGCATCGGCCACGCCTGCCCAGAGCTGCTCGAGGAACTCGCGCATCGCGGGTCGCCAGCGGTCGGCCGAGCGCGGCGTGAAGGCGGGGTTCACCAGGTTGCGCAGGCGGCTGTGATCGGCGCCGTTCACGTGGAGGATGTTGCGTCGCATCTCCTCGTAGAGCGGCCCGTCCTCCACCCCGAAGAGCTCGGCGATCTTCATCCCCGGGAAGGTTGCGCTCTTCGTGCGCAGGAAGAACGTCGCGGCCTCGCGGTCGAGCACGAAGTAGCCGAGCTCGGCCTTCGCCAGCCAGGAGCGCTCGGCCAGGTCCGTCATCGTCGCGTGGAAGCGCTCACCGCGCAGCGTGGTGTCGAGAAAGTCGAACTCGGGAAGGTCGAGCTCGGTCAGCGCCGCCATCGGTGAACCGTAACGCTCGCGCGCTAAATTACGTTGGTGATGAGCTTCCTCACGCGGCACAAGACCTCGATGCCCTCCGCGGACGACGCGCTCCCCGGGCGCGACACGCCGATTCAGGTGCCGGACCGCCACTTCGTGCTCGGCACTCCGCTCGAGCCTCCGTTCCCGGAGGACACGGAGCGCGTGGTCTTCGGGATGGGCTGTTTCTGGGGAGCCGAGCGCATCTTCTGGGAGGCGCCGGGCGTCTACACGACCGCGGCGGGCTACGCGGGCGGCATGACCCCCAATCCCACCTACGAGGAGGTCTGCTCGGGGCGCACCGGACACAACGAGGTCGTGCTCGTGGTCTTCCGGCCGGCCGAGATCCCCTATGAGGAGCTGCTGCGGCTCTTCTGGGAGGGACACGATCCCACGCAGGGCATGCGCCAGGGCAACGACGTGGGCACTCAGTACCGCTCCGGGATCTACACGTACTCGGAGGCCCAGGCCGAGGCGGCCCGGGCGTCACGCGACAGCTACGCGGAGCGCCTGTCGGGAGCCGGATACGGCGAGATCACGACCGAGATCGAGCCGGCCGGCGAGTTCTATTACGCCGAGGACTACCACCAGCAGTACCTCGCCAAGAACCCGAACGGGTACTGCGGCATCGGCGGAACGGGCGTCTCCTGCCCGGTCGGCGTAGCCGGCGCCTAGCTCAGGGCACTAGCGCGCCGCAGCGAGCAGCCGGCCCATCATCCGCACGCGGTCGTCCGCGTGTGCGGGCCAGCGGTCCGGGTCGGGGTCCCACCACGCCCACTCGTCGTGCTCGTCGTCGGGCACCGGCTCCGCGGAGTCGGCGACCGTGGCGAGGCCGACGACCATGGCCAGCCCGTTTGGGATCCGCACGAGCGCTTCGACGCTCAGGCTGTGGGCCTCGAGCTGCCACTCCTCGCGGAGCTCGCGCGGCATCGTCTCGGCGGGGCTCTCCCCAAGGTCCACCGCCCCGCCGGCTCCTAGCGCCCAGCGCCCCGCCCAGGTGGACACCCATGCGGCTCGCCGGCCGGCGAGCCAGCGGCCGTCTTCGGTGCGCACCACGCAGAGCGCGGTGAGGCTGTCGGAGGCGTCGGCATCCACGAGGCGCAGGGCCCAGCGCGAGGGCTGCAGCTCGAGCGCCAGGCCGCCGTCCACCTCGGCGAACGAGGCGAGCCGAGTGGCCAGGCCGTCGTGGCAGGGCGAGCCGCGCTCGCGCAGGGCGTCAACCGCGGTGTCGGCGAGGCGGTCGAGCTCGGTCGGCGGCTCATAGGCGTCTCGCAGCCACTCCACCCGCACCTGTTCGGGATGCCAGGGGCCGCGGGCCAGGATTCCCGACCTCGGCTCGCTCACGCTCCGAGCTCCTCGCGCAGGCCGCGAAGCTCGTCGCGCAGCGCGGCGAGCTCCGTCTCCATGCGCTCCACCCGAGCCTCGAGTCCGTCGGCGGCGACCGGCGGCGGCGCGGTGTCCGGAACCGGATCGGGCCGCGGATGCTCGGCGTCCGGCGGCCTCTCGGCCAGGCCGCCGAGCAGCTGCTCGTAGCGCTGCTCGCGCTGGCCGGGCCTGCGCGGGAGCAGTCGGACCAGGTTGCGCTCCTCCAGCGCGGCGAGCGTGGCATCTAGCTCCTCCTCGCCGAAGCGGTGCAGGCGCTCCGTGCGCTGGCGGAGCTCGCCCGGGGTCTGCGCTCCGCGCAGCATGAGCACGGCCAGCAGGCTGATCTGAGCGCCGTCGAGGTCGAGCGTCTCGCCGAGCATGTGGCGGTACTTCATGGAGCGTCCGCTCGACCAGCTGGCGAGCCGCGTCCAGCTGCGCTGGCCGAGGCGATCCAGGGCCGCCCGGATCTCACCCTCGCCCAGGTCCAGCACCGGGTCGCGGTTGGTCGACTGGTTGCACGCCAGGCGCAGCGAGTTGAGCGTGAGGGGGTAGGCGTCCGGGGTCGTCCGCTGCTTCTCGATGAGGCAGCCGAGCACCCGCATCTCAACCGCGTCGGGCTCCACGGCCGGGAGACTAGAGCGCGTGCCCGGCGACCACGCCCGGGCGGCGCGCGGTCCACGCCGACAACCCGGCCGCGGCGAGCGCAAGCACCGCGAACACGAGCGCCGCAGTCACCAGATCGCCGGCGTAGGCGCTCCAGACGCCCTCGACCGCGGGGCTCACATCGTCATCGGCCAGCGCGTAGCCGCTCTGGGCGTTCGCCGCCACGACCTGCTCGAGGACGAGCAGCGTCACCACGAGCAGAGCCGAGCCCAGGCCGAGCGCCAGCGCGATCCGCGTGAGCGCCGCGCGCCGGTCGGGCGCCAGCATCCAGCCCGCCGCGAGGAGCCCGATGCCGATCGCGAGGAGGCCGGCCCCGATCGGCCCCAAATCGTCGGCAAGCCGCAGCGCCCGTACCCCGGGATGGCGTCGCTCGATCTCGAGGAGGCGCGTCTGCGCCTGCGCCGGGATGCTGTCCGCGAGCCCCGGCGCAACGGCGTCGAGCGTCGGGGCGATCGCCCGGCCCACGTTCGGCACGTCGAAGAACACGCTGTCGTCCCCGCCGGAGAAGAGCGCGTCGTGCGTGTCCGCGGCCGCCGCGTGGAAGGCTCGCTGGAAGCTGGGTGAGCGGATGGCGCGATCCACCGTCGCCTCCACCTCCGGCGCGGTGGCGCCGAGCCCGAGACCGCCGGCGCCCAGGAGCTGCGCCGCCACCTCGTGCGCCACCACCTGCCGGACCTGGGGGTCGCGCAGCGAGTCGACGGCGCGGTCGCTGAACGCGTCCCTGTCCACGATCTCCGCCCGCACGTACAGGACGACGCCTCCGGCGAGGCTCAGCAGCGCGCCGGCGAGCACCATCAGAACGCTCGCGGGTCCCCTGGTCACCCGGCTCAGTCTGGCGGGTGCCCCCGCTCAGCCGCGGAGAACTTCACGCGCGGCGCGCTCGCCCGAGCGCACGGCGCCGTCCATGTACCCCATCCAGTACGTGGACGTCTCGGTGCCGGCCCAGTGGATCTTCCCCACGGCGCGGCGCAGGGCCGATCCGTACTCGTACAGCACGCCGGGGGCGGTGAAGCCGACCGGGCAGCCGCGCGTCCAGACCTCCTTGCTCCAGTCCTGCTCGAAGTAGCTCTTGGGCTTGAGCGCCTTGGCGCCGTAGTAGTCCGCGAAGTTCTTCAGCACCGCGGCGCGCCGCGCCGCCTTGGAGCGCTCCGCCCACACGCGCGCGTCGTGGCCGCCGACGAAGCCGAGCATCACACCGGGCTTGCCGTCGCGCGGGCTCGAGTCGAACGTGGTGCGCGCCGGCCCCGAATCCGCGGCGGCCTGGCCCGACAGGTTCTCGTCGCGCCAGAACGGGGTGTCGTAGATCGCCTCGCACTTGATCAGCGAGCCCTGCGGCATCCGCTGCACCAGCTGGGCGCGCTTGGCCGGCAGCGCCGGGTGGTATTCGATCTGGCCCGTGAGGGTCGGCGGGATCGCCACGATCACGCGCTTGGCGTGCACCTCGAGACCGTCGGCGTGCACCTGCACGCCGCCCTTCTTCTGCGTGATCCCCCGTACCGGCACACCCAGCTCCACCCGGTTCCCGAGCGCCTTGGCCATGCGGACGGCGATCAGCTGCGTGCCGCCGTCCAGGCGGCTCTCCTGGGCGCCGCCCCCGGTGGTGATCAGCCGCAGGAGGTTGCCGGGGTTCTTCTCGTTTCCGGCAGCCGCGATGTAGAAGAGCACGTAGAGCAGGGACAGGTCGCGCGTCTCGGCGCCCCAGTTCGGCTGCACGGCGGTCGTGAGAAGGGTCTTGCCCCCCTCCGTCTTCAGGTTCGTCTGGGCCCAGGTCTCGAGCGTCTGCGAATCGAGCTCCGCCGCGCGCGGGGCGTTCCAGGGCGCGGACACTCCGACCTCCTGAGCCAGGCTGCTCAGTCCCAGCAGCGTCGGGAGGTCGGTGGCGAGATCGGGATCCGGCGGAAGCCCCTCGGCCGGGTAGAGAGTCCGCACGCCCTTCAGGAACTGGACGTTCGAGCCCTTGTTGTAGGTCGGGAAGGTCTTCACTCCCATCGCCTTGGCGAGCGCCACGATGCGGTCCTGGGTCGGGCCGACGAAGGCCGCCCCCAGGTCCACCACGTCCCCACCGCCGATGGAGTGGTTCCAGGTGCGCCCGCCCACGCGCTCGCGCGCCTCGAGCACGATCACCGACCGGCCCGCGCGCTTCAGCGCCCGAGCGGCGGTGAGCCCGGCCAGGCCGGCGCCCACGATCGCCACGTCCGCCCTGCGTGTGCGCTTGCCGTGTCGCGCGCGCTTGGCCTCCGCGGCCGGCACGGCGGCCGCCGCAGCCCCCACAGCTCCCGCGCCGAGCACCTGCCGTCGAGTCACATTCGTGCGTGCCATGCGGCTTCGCAGCCTATGTCATCCGCTTGCCGCGCACATCACCTGCACGTCGGCGAGCGTGAAGGTCCCGTGGTCGGTGCCGAGGCCCTGCGCGACCAGGGCGGCGGTGGCACAGCCCAGCCGCGCGGCGGCGGCGCGGTCGCTCCCGAGGGCAAGGCCGCGCAGGAAGCCCGCGGAGAAGGCGTCGCCGCAGCCGGTCGTGTCGACAACCTCCACCTGGAAGGCGGGCACGGCCACGGCGCCATCGGCGTCCACCACGAGCGCTCCCTCGGCGCCGCGCGTGGCGGCCACGCAGCCCACGCCGCGCTCCATCAGAGCGCGGCAGCCCTCCTCCAGACCGGGCGCTCCGGTGAAGCCGAGCACCTGCTCGTCGTTCGGGAGAAGGTAGTCCAGCTCGGGCAGCGCCGGCGCGATCCACTCGAGCAGGCCGGGGTCGCCCGGGGCGAGAACGTCCGCCGAGGTGGTCACCCCGTTCGCGCGCGCGTGCGCGAGGATCTTGGCCGCGTCCTCGCCGCCCATGAACTCCGGTCCGCCGAGGTGAAGGTGGGTGGACTCGGCGATCTCCGCGAGCGGCGCGTCGCTCGCGCCGTAGGTCCCGTTGGCGCCGATCACGTGGAAGGCCGGGCGGTCGCCGTTCGGGCGGATCGGGAGCACGCTCGCCGAGGTCTGCACGTCGTCGCGCGTCACGAGCAGCGACGGGTCCACGCCGGCGCGGCGCAGGAGGAACACGAGCATCTCCCCCAGCACGTCCGCGCCCACCGCCCCCGCGCTGCGCACCTCCGCCCCGAGCTTGGCGAGCACCAGCGCCGTGCCGCCGGCGGATCCGGCGGCCGTGACCCGGATCTCGTCGACGAGCTGCCCGCCCTGGCCGTCCGGGATCGAGTCCACCGGGCGTGCGAGCACGTCGAGCACGTGCACGCCCATCGCAATGACCTTCACCCGGCGGCTCCGTCCGGCGCGGCGGCCCGCACGCTGCCGTAGCCGCGTTCGAGAACGACTTTCAACACCGCGCCCAGCTCGTCGTGGTCGAGCGTGCGCGGGTTCCCCAGCGTGGCCGCCCGCCAGTAGACGGTGCAGGCCCACTCGAGCAGCTGGGCGAGGTCGACGGCCGTGGACATGTCGGCAGCGTGCACGAGAGCGCCGTGGTTGGCCATCAGCGCCGCTGTCTTGCCCTCGAGCGCGTCGAGCACGTGTGCCGCCAGCTCCGGGGTGCCGAAGGTCGCGTAGGGAGCCACCCGCACCGGCCCGCCGAGCGCCAGCATCGCGTAGTGCACAGCGGGCACCTCATCGAGCACGCAGGAGAGGGCAGTGGCCACCGGGGAGTGCGTGTGCACCACGGCGCCGGTGTCGAAGCGCCCGTACACGCCGAGATGCAGGCCGAGCTCGGACGTGGGCTCGAGGTCCCCGTGCACCAGGCGCCCGTCGAGATCCACAACGCTCACCTGCTCGGCTCGAAGCTCGGCGAGCACGGCGCCCGTGGGGCTCACCGCCACCCGGTCGCCGCGCCGGGCGCTGAGATTCCCGGAGGTGCCGAGCACAAGCCCTTGCTGTGCGAGCGTCCGGGCGGCCTCGGCCACCTGCTCGCGCTCGGCGGCAAGCGGGATTTCGGCTCCGGCGGAGGGCACGCGCGGAGGATAGGCTCACCCGGTGCCGCGTGGCTTGCGCTCAGCCTGCCTGGTCGCGATCGCCGGCGTAGCGCTCGCGGTCGCCGCACCCGCCGCCGAGGCGGGCGGACCCGGCCTGGAGGCCGGGGTCGGCCGGGCCGACATCACGCCGCCCACCGGCTACATCATGCTCGGCTGGGCGCGCGGCGACGCGCGGGCGCTCGGCCAGCACACGCGGCTCTACGCCAAGGCGATCGTGCTCCGGCGGGGCACCAGACGGCTGGTGCTGGTGTCCGAGGATCTCAACATGGTCCCGGGCGGGATGGTCCAGCAGGCGGCCCGGCGCGCGGGCTTCGACGAGCGCGAGGTCATCGTCCAGGCCACGCACACTCACGCCGGGCCGACCGGTTACTCCAACTTCCTTTTCAAGGACCGCGCCTTCGCGACGCCGCAGGCTCCGAGGGCGGAGGCCAACAGGCCCGACCCGCGCCTCTACACCTTCATGGTCCGGCGCCTGGCGCTCGCCATCCGGCGCGCCGATGTCAACCGCCGACCGGCGCTCGCCGGCTGGGGCACCAGCCGCCTTCTCCACGTGACCCGCAACCGCTCGGTGGAGGCGCACCTGGCCGACCACGGGATCGAGCGAGCCTTCGGCGAGGGAGCAGCGGGCGAGGACCCGCTGGGCCCGTTCCACCCGATCGACGCGAGCGTGAACGTGCTGCGCGTGGATCAGCTGAGCGACGGCAAGCGCGTGCCGGTGGGCGCGTGGGGCGTGTTCGCCGACCACGGGACGGTCAACAAGTCCACGTTCCCCTATTACAACGGCGACCACGGAGCCGCGGCCCACCGCGCGTTCGAAGCCGCCGTGCGGCGCGGCGGCCGCGTGGGGCGCGGTCAGGACGTGGTGCTCGTGTATGGGAACGGCGCCGCCGGCGACGTGTCGGCGGGGCTCGACCGCTCCGGACCGGCCGCCGCCGAGTGGGTCGGGCGCCGCGAGGCGGGCGCGATGCTCTCGGCCTGGCGCGCCGCCGGGCGCCGCCTGACCCGAACGCCCGAGCTCGCGTCGCGCTGGACGCGCGTGTGCTTCTGCGGTCAGCAGACGCCCTTCGGCCGGCTCGCGGACACGGCCGTGTTCGGCCTCTCGTACCTCACCGGCTCCGAGGAGGGCCGGGGGCCGCTCTTCGACGCCACCGGCAACGCGCTCGAGGGCAGCCGCCTGGACGCGCCGGTGGAGCCGCAGGGCCGCAAGACGCCGACGCTCACCGATCCGGACCACACGCTCGAGCCCACCGCGGTGCCGCTCACCGCGGCCCGCATCGGCGAGACCGTGCTCGTGTCCGTGCCCGGCGAGATGACGGTGGAGCTGGCCCGGCGCACGCGCACCGCGGCACTGGACGCGATGGCCGGGTCAGGGCCGCGTCGCGTCGTGGTGGCCGGCTACGCCAACGAGTACATCTCGTACCTCACGACCCCGGAGGAGTACGAGGCCCAGCACTACGAGGGCGGCACCACGGTGTACGGGCCGGCCAGCGGCCCGTTCGTGGCGTCGGCGCTCGGCGACCTCGCCGGGCGGCTCGCCCGCGGCGAGGCCGCTCCCAAGCCCTACCCGTTCGACCCCACGCGCGGGCTGCGGCCCGACGGCCCGGCATTTCCGCGCGGCGCGGCCGCCGGCCGCATCGTGCGCCAGCCGCGCGCGGCGCGCCGACTCGGACGGCCGTCGGTGTCCTGGCGCGGTGGCGCCGATGGGCTCGACCGCCCGCTCGAGCGTGCCTTCGTGTCGGTGCAGCGCCGGGTGCCGGGGGGCTGGCGCACGGTCGACGACGACCGTGGACTGCGCATCCTCTGGCGGGTGGACGACGACCGGTCCCAGGAGCTCGGCATCCCGGTGCTCGACTCCCGCCGGCGCGGCACCTACCGCGCCTGGTGGGAGCCGCCCCGGCACGCCCCGGCCGGCAGCTACCGCTTCGTGGTCACGGCCACGCGCTACCGGCTTGCGTCGCGACCGTTCACCCTGCGTCCCGCCAGGTCGCTGCGCGTCGCGAAGGTGCGTGCCCGCCCCGGCCTGCTGGCGCTCGTGCTCCGCTATCCGGCGGCGGTGCCCGAGCGCGACCTCACGATCCGTCCCGGTCGCGCGAGGAGGGGGACGGTGACCGTGCTCGTCGGCGCCCGGCGGCGAGTGCTGCCGCTGGGCGAGGGCGGCGTGCTGGTACTGCGCCCGCGGGGAGCCACGGTCCGCGCACCGGCGGGCGGAGCCCGCGACCGGTACGGGAACGTGAACGGCCGAGCTTTCTCGGCGCGCTGATGCGCGGGCGAATGAGTGGCCCGCGGATGAGCGGGGAGGAGATGCGCGCCGAGGCCGCGGCGCGCTCGCGCGCGGGCATCGAGCGCCGGCGCGAGTCGATCCTCGTGAGCGCACGTCCGATCCTTCATACGGCGGTGGCGGCATCGCTGGCCTGGCTGGCGGCCACCGAGCTGTTAGGCCACTCGCGGCCGTTCTTCGCCCCGGTGGCCGCGGTGATCACGCTCGGCCTGACGCTCGGGCAGCGCCGGCGGCGGGCGGTGGAGATGGCCTTCGGCGTGGCCCTGGGGATCCTCGTCGCCGATTTGCTCGTCGTCCTGATCGGCACCGGCACGTGGCAGATCGGGGTGGTGACCGCGCTCGCGATGGGCGCGGCGCTGCTGCTGGGCGGCGGACCGCTGCTCGTGTCGCAGGCGGCCACCTCGGCGGTGCTCGTTACGACGATCCAGGTACCCACCGACGGGATCTCGCTCGCGCGCTTCGTGGACGCCCTGGCCGGCGGGGCCATCGCCCTCGCTGTGGCCACGCTCCTCCTGCCCGTGGAGCCCGCGCTGGTCGTGCGCAGAGCGGTCCAGCCGGTGCTCGACCAGCTCGCCCTGGCGCTGGAGACGCTCGCCGACGCACTCGAGCGCCGCGACCAGGAGACGGCCGAGCTGGCCGTGCTCCGCGCGCGGGAGATCGTGCTGAGAGGGCCACGCGACGCGCTCGTCGCCGCCCGCGACAGCATCCGCCTCACGCTCCGGCCCGAGCGCCATCGCCGCCGCGTCGCGCGCTACGCGGACATCGTGTCCTCACTCGAGCTGGCGGTGGGCAACGTGCGCGTCGTTGCGCGTGGCGTGGGCCGCGCGCTCGCCCTGGGCGACGCGACGCCGCCGCGTCTGACCACGGCCGTGCGCGGCCTGGCCGAGGCGGTGCGCGCCCTGGAGGAGGACGACGACGAGGCCGCCCGGAGCGCGGCTCTCCGCGCCGCCGAAGACGCCAACGCCGTGCTGCAGGAGACCGGGAACATGTCGGCGCTCCACATCGTGGGGCAGGTGCGCTCGACCGCGGTGGACCTGCTGCGGGCGGCCGGCGTGGAGCATGCCGAGGCCGTGTCGGGCGTGCGCGCGAGCGCCGAGGGCGGCTGAACGACCTCTAGAACGAGCAAGGCCCCGCCGTACGAGCGGGGCCTTACCGAGACCTAGATCTTTTCGCGAATTGACGGGGCCGGGAAAGAGCTTTCTACCTGTCGCCACGACTTACGGGGGTCCAAGCCCCCAACGTGGCTCCTAGTGCTGCGAGCCCGGAGGGTTCCGTCAGGCGCGAAAGTAGCACCGGTGCACAGGTCTGTGAACCGCTTCCCGTGCAAAACCTCGCACGTTGCGAAACTTTTTGGCTCGCGCTAAGCGCGGCCGAGCACGGCGGCCAGCGCGTCGTCGACCGGATCGCCGCCGCCGTTCACGTAGAAGGTGTGACGGGTGGCCGCCGGCTCGTGCACGACGGCCGCCAGCACGGCCGCCACGTCGTCGCGACTCACCTCTGCGCGAACGGGCTCGGCGTCGATCCGCACCCGGCCCGTGCCGGGCTCGTCGGTGAGGCGGCCCGGCCGCACGACCGTCCACGCCCGGTCGCTCGCCGCCACGGCCTGGTCCGCCTCGGCCTTGGCGCGCAGGTAGACGCTGAAGACGTCGTCGTCCTGGGGAGGGTCCTCGGCGCCAACGGAGCTCACGATCACGTAGCGCTCCACCCCCGCCGCGCGTGAGGCCTCGAGCAGCTTGACCGCCCCGTCGCGGTCGACCGTGAGCTTGCGCTCGGCACCGCTGCCGGGCCCCGCGCCGGCCGCGAACACCGCCGCGTCGGCACCCGCGAGCGCCTCGGCCACCTCGTCGCTGCCGGCCACCTCCAGGTCGCAGAGCACCGGCTCGCTGCCGTCCGCGCGCAGATCGCCGGCGTGGTCGGGATTGCGGATCAGCCCGCGCACCTGGTCGCCCCGGGCCACGAGCAGCCGGGCCAGCCTCCGGCCCACGTTTCCATGCGCACCCGCGATCGCGACGATCACGTCGCCGAGCTTAGTGGCCCTCAGAACATCGCGGGGGCGAGCAGCCGGGCCTCGAGGTCCAGCAGCTGCCGCTTGCGATCCAGCCCCCCGCCGTAGCCCGTGAGGGTCCCGTCGGCTCCGATCACCCGGTGGCAGGGGACGATCACGGCGATCGGATTCCGGCCGTTGGCCAGGCCGACGGCGCGCACCGCCCGCGGGCGCCCGATCCGGTGCGCCAGCTCTCCGTAGCTGACCGTCTCGCCGTAGCCGATCTCGAGCAGTCCCCGCCATACCTCGATCTGGAACGGCGTGCCCTGCAGGTCGAGCGGCACGTCGAAGCTCGTGCGCCGGCCGGCGAAGTAGTCAGCGAGCTGCGCGCGCACCTCCTCGAAGGCGTCGTCCGCCTCGATCCACTCCGGCCCGAGCGTCAGCGGGCGCCGCCCCTCCTGCATGTGGAGCCCGCGCAGGACCCGCCCGTCGCCGGTGAGCACGAGCTCGCCGATCGGGCTTTCCGTGCGCGTGTACACGAGCCGGCTCATGCCGCGAGCCTCGCACTCGCGGACCGCGTGGACGGTGGCGCGCCCAGGTGAGCCCAGAGATGCTGCACCGCGTACGACCTGTACGGGCGCCAGGCCGAGGACAGGCGCTCGGCGGCCGCCGGCGCGGCGTCGCGGCCGAGCAGCTCGAGCGCATGGCGCACGCCCAGGTCGGTGGGCAGGAAGGCGTCGGGATCGCGCAGGGCGCGCATCGCCACGTAGCCGACGGTCCAGGGCCCGATCCCGGGGATGGCCCGGAGCCGTCGCCTGGTCTCCTCGGGTTCGGCGCCGGCATGGAGGTCCACCTCCCCCGCGGACAGCGCGCCGGCGAGGGCGCGGATCGCGGCACGGCGCGCGCCGGGCATGGGCCAACCCGAGCTGTCGGCAGCGGCGAGGGCGGCGCTCGACGGGAAGAGGTGCGTGACCCGTCCGAGCGGGCGCTCGAGCGGCTCGCCGTGGGCGGCCACGAGCCGGGCCGCGGCGCTCGCGGCGCCGGCGAGCGACACCTGCTGTCCGAGCACGGCGCGGATCGCCAGCTCGTCGCCGTCCACGTGTCCGGGCACCCGGCGCCCGGGAGCGGCGCTCACGAGAGCGCCGAGCGTGGCGTCGGCGCCCAGCGCCTCCGTCACGGCCTGAGGATCCGAGTCCAGATCCAGCAGCACGCGCGAGCGCTGCACCGCCACCGCGAGGTCGCGGAGATCGGTGAGCCAGAAGCGTGCGCGCACCTCGTCGTCGACCGCGCGGAGCTCGACGATGCCGGCGCCGTGCGGCAGGCGCAGGCTGCGCCGGTAGGCCCCGTCCACGATCTCCTCGACGCCCGGCACGGCCCGGCGGCCGAGGAACGCCACCAGGCCCGCGGCGTCCAGCGGGGCGCGGTGCGGGAGGCGCAGCGCGATCGCCTCGTCGCCGCGGGCCCGCCCGGGGACTGCCCGCGAGCGGAGCTGGCGCGGCGTGGTGGCGAATATCTCGCGCACCGTCGCGTTGAACTGGCGCACGCTGCGGAACCCCGCGGACGAGGCGACGTCGATCATCGGCAGCTCGGTGGTCTCCAGGAGCAGGCGGGCGGTCTGGGCGCGCTGTGCCCGGGCGAGCGCGAGCGGACCCGCGCCGACCACCGCCGACAGCTGCCGGTGGATGTGGCGCTCGGTGTACCCGAGCCGCCGCGCAAGTCCCGCCACGCCCTCGCGGTCCACGACGCCGTCGGCGATCAGCCGCATCGCACGGCCCACGAGGTCGGCGCGGCGGTCCCATTCGGGCGAGCCCGGCGCGGCGTCGGGACGGCAGCGCTTGCACGCCCTGAATCCCGCCGCCTGTGCCGCGGCCGCGGTCGGGTAGAAGCGCACGTTCTCGCGCTTCGGGGTGCGCGCCGGGCAGCTCGGCCGACAGTAGATGCCGGTCGACGTGACGCCCGCGAACACCCACCCGTCGAAGCGCGGGTCGCCCGCCTCCACGGCGCGCCAGAAACGGTCCGACGAGACGATCACGGCCGCACCATCCCACAGCTGCCGTGGCGCGTCTGGCGCAAATCGGACGGGAAGGGCGGAGGTTGCGGGCTCATGACAGGAGAACGCCGCGGGCTCGTGTCCTGTGAGATCGACCGGGCTGTCGTAAGGTGGCGGCTCCACCCCGCGAACAGGAGAACGAACGTGCCGAGAGTCGAGCTCACCTACCCCGCCGGAGCGCTGTCCGACGACGCCAAGCTCGAGCTGCCGCAGCGGCTGGCCGAGTCGATGCTGCGCTGGGAGGGCGCCCCCGACACCGAGTTCTTCCGCTCGATCTCCTGGGTCCACGTGCACGAGCTCGCGGAGGGCGCCGTGTTCACCGCCGACGGACCCGCGCAGCAGAGCCAGTTCGTGGTCGACGTGACCGTGCCCCAGGGCGGCCTCAGCGACCGGCGCCGCGCCGGGCTCGTCGAGGAGTTCAGCAAGCTGGTCCGCGAGGCCGCCGGGCTCTCCGAGGAGGAGGGCATCCGGGTCTGGGTCCTCGTCCACGAGATCGCCGAGGGCAACTGGGGCGCCGGCGGTCAGATCATCCAGTTCGAGCAGCTGCGCCAGGCCGCCAAGGCGGAGCGCGACAAGGCAGCCGCCGCGCCGGCCTAGGCGAACAGCGCCCTGGCCCTGCCGGCCACCACGTCCGGCAGCTCCTCGGCGATGAAATGGGCCGAGTCGTCGCGGAGCTCGACCCTCATGTCGTCGGCCCAGGGCTCCCAGCCCCCAAGCCGGCGATGGTCGACGGCCACGTCCTTGGTGCCATGCAGCAGCAGGGTGGGCACGCTCAGGCGGCGGCCGCGGTTGCGGCCCGCCAGGTACGGCGCCATCTCCCGCAGCAGGAAGGTCCGGTAGAGGCGCACCGACGCGCGCGCCCGGGCGGGGTCGCGCAACACGGATGCGAACGACTCGAGGTCCGCCTCGGTCCAGACGCCGGACTGGACCGCCCCCGTCGTGATCACGCGCTTGACGAGGTCGGTGCGCCGGAGGAGCGTGCTCCCGAGCCCGGGCGTCGCGAGCACCGCCTGGTACCAGAGCCGCCACACGCCGAGCAGGCCGGCGGGCGATGGCGGCGGCGGCCAGGGCCCG
Source organism: uncultured Thermoleophilaceae bacterium (assembly GCA_963803245.1). GTDB lineage: Bacteria > Actinomycetota > Thermoleophilia > Solirubrobacterales > Thermoleophilaceae > JACVRW01. The sequence continues at coordinate 245,391 of CAWDLI010000004.1, forward strand.
TACATGTTCAGCGCGAGGTAGCGCCGGATCCGCTCCGGGCGGTCGAGACATGCGACGAACCCCGCCCACGCTCCCCAGTCGTGTGCGATCAGGTCGGCCCGCTCCAGCTCGAGTGCGTCGAGGAGCGCGATCAGGTCGTCGGCCATCGTCTGCTTGTCGTAGCGGCCGGGAGGCGCGTCGCTCCACCCGAACCCGCGCATGTCGGGGCAGATGACGCGGCGCTCCGGAGCCAGCAGCGGGATGACCTTCCTCCAGCAGTACCAGTTCTGCGGCCAGCCGTGGAGCAGCACGACAGGCTCGCCCGCGCCCGCCTCCGCCACGTGGAAGCGGATGCCGGCAGCGTCCACGTCGCGATGCGATACGCCGTCCAGGTGCGGCATTGGTTGCGTGGCCATGAACGCACTTATACAAGTAGGCTCGCGCCTGGATGAGGGCTCGCCTGGCTGGGCTGATCGCGGTGGCAGTGGCTCTGGCCGCGCTGCCCGCCGGTGCGGCGGCGGCCCCGGCGACCAAGCGCTGTCCCGACGACAGGACCGCGCGCTGCGGGTCGGTGCGCGTTCCGCTCCTGCGCGGCGCCCCCGACGGCGGCGGCAGCAAGCTGCGCGTGTACTTCCGCGTCTATCCGCGCACCGACCGCTCGCGCCGCGCGCTCGAGCCGATCGTCGGCGCCGAGGGCGGCCCCGGGTATCCCTCGATCGACTCGGCCGAGTCCTACCTCTTCATGCTGGGCCGGCTGCACCGGCGCCACGACCTGATCGTGATGGACAACCGCGGCACCGGCCGCTCGGGGGCGATCAACTGCAAGCGCCTCCAGGCCGCCAAGGGCGTCTACGCGCGCGAGGTGGGCCGCTGCGCCCGGCAGCTCGGTCGGCGTGCGAACGCGTACGGCACGGGCGCGGCCGCCGACGACCTGGCGGCGGTGCTCGACAAGCTCGGTGTGCCGCTCGTGGACGTGTACGGCGACTCCTACGGCACCTACTTCGCCCAGACGTTCGCGGTCCGCCATCGCGAGCGCGTGCGGTCCGTCGTGCTCGACGGAGCGTTCCCCGTGGCGGGCTTCGACCCGTGGGCACGGCAGGAGTCCGTGGCGCTGCGCTTCGCCTGGCCCGAGGCGTGCCGGCGCTCGAACGGCTGCGGGGGCGTGGACGCGCTTGCCGAGCTCCGCCGGTGGGCTTTGCGGCTCGCCGCCAAGCCGCTCGTGGCCACCGGCCGCGACGCCGACGGCGGGCGCCACAGGATCAGGCTCGACGGCGCCTCGCTCGGGCAGATGGCGGGCGACGGCTCCTTCTACTACACGATCTACCGGGACCTGCTGGCCGCCCTGCGCGCATACGAGCGCGGCGACCGGGCCCCGCTCCTGCGACTGGCGGCCGAGGATCTCCCGTACACGGGCGGCGGTCCGGTGAAGAGCTACTCCGAGGGCGCCTACGCCGCTGTGGCCTGCCACGACTACCCGACCATCTGGGATCCGGCCGCCTCGTTCGCCGAGCGCCGCCGGCAGCTCGCAGCCGCCCGCGCGCTCGTGGACCCGGCGGACTTCGCCCCCTTCCCGAAGAACCTGTGGCTGCGGTCGCTCTACATCGACCAGCTCGTAACGGGCTGCCTCGAGTGGCCGGCGCAACAGTACCCCGACCCCCCGGTGCCGGCGGGGGCGACGTACCCGGACATGCCCGTGCTGGTGCTGAACGGCGACATGGACGCGATAACGCCGCTGGGCGACGCCGCGGCCGCGGCTGCACTGTTCCCGCGCTCGACGTACGTGACGGTGCCGAACGTGGGGCACGTGACGGCGCTCGCTGACTACGCCGACTGCGCGTCGGGGATCGTGCGGCGCTTCCTCACGTCGCTCCAACCCGGCGACGTGAGCTGCGCGCACCGCACACCCGAGATCCACGTGGTGCCCGAGTTCCCGCGCCGGCTCGCCGGCATCCCGCTCACCGGCGAGGCGGGTGCGGGCGACCACTCGAACGCCGGCGACCGGAGGGGCGCCTGGGCGGCGAACTGGGCCGTGGGCGACACGCTCGCGCGCTGGTGGCTGATGTACGGCTCGCGCGGCCACGGCCTGCGCGGCGGGACCTTCACCGCATCCGGCGATTACCTCGCCTACAGCCCGATCCGCCTCCGCATGCGCGGCGTGCGCTTCGTCTCCGATCTCGCGGTCAGCGGCTCGGTGGAGTGGAACCGGCGCGCCGGAACGGTACGCGCCCGGCTGCGCCTGGCCGGCGCGCGCAGGGGCTTCGTGCGCATCGGCTGGAGCACGCGCGCCACACGCGCGCTCGCGTCGATCACCGGCACGATCGGCGGGCGCGCGATACGCCTCACGACCCCCGCTCCCTGAGCGCCCAGCGGGCGGCCCAGTCGTTGAGCGGCGCGAAGGCGTCGAGCAGGCGCCGGCCCTCTTCCGTCAGGCGGTAGCCGCCCTCGCCGGCGCTCAACGCGCCGGCGGCTCGCAACTCCCCCAGTCGCTTGTTGAGGACGCTGGACGACACGCCGTCGCAGCGGTCCTGGAGCGTGCGGAAGAGAAGCGGTCCGTCACGAAGCTCCCACACGACCCGGAGCGCCCAGCGTCTGCCGAGCAGGTCCAGCAGAGCCATGATCGGCCGGCCGGTCTCCGAGCCGCGCACCGGCCTGCCCGGGAGCGGGGCGCCCGAGGGACTCACTTCGGGATGAGGTCTGCTCCGGAAATCGAAGCGGACTCTAGAGGCCCTTCCGGTAGATCTCGACCTCCACTCCGACCATGCCAGGCTCGGGGTACACCGGGGCGGCGCCCACGACTACCGCGCAGCCCTGGCCGCTCCGCGTTACGGCGCGAGCGCGCGCAGCCCGGCTATATGCTCGCCCGCCCCGTGAGCGGCCATCCCCACCTCCCACGCCGGCACCTCGCCCGTGCGATCGTCGTCTGCCTCGCGCTGGTCGCGCCCGCCTCCGCCACGGCCGCGCCGTCCAGGGGCTGGCATCCCCCGGCCCCACCCGTCGTGCCGTGCGCGTCCACGGACGAGCGTACGACGCTCACTGCCAGCGCACGGCTCGATCCGGCCTGTGTGTACACGCGCGGCTTCGACATCACTGCATCGAAGGTGACGCTCGACTGTCGCGGCGCCGTGATCGACGCGACGGGCCGGGGAGGCGGCTCGGGAATCGAGGTCCGCGCGCCAGCGGATGCCGACCTGTCCCGGGTGACGATCCGCAACTGCGTCGTGCGCGGGTTCCTCAACAGCATCAGGGTGACCCGCGAGGGCTTCCGTGCGCTGCCCGCGGGCCACGAGTACGACCACGGCATACGCGACGTGCGCATCGAGCGCACCGAGGTGTCGGGCTCCAGGGGAGTCGGCATCTACGTGGACGGCTACGTGACGCGCACCACCATCCGCCACTCCAAGATCACCGGGGCCGGGAGCAGCGGCATCTACCTCGAGGCCGGCTCGGCGGACAACGTCGTGGTCGGGAACAGCATTCGCGACAACGGCTTCCGCGAGAACGGGCCCGGCGGATCGATCTTCTCCTTCGCCGGCGCGCGCTTCCGGTTCTGGGGGATCGGCCGCGAGGGGATCTCGATCGACGGGTCGCGGCGCAACCTCGTGGCCGGCAACAGCTTCGAGGGCAACTCGGCCGGCGGGATCTTCCTCTACACGAACTGCGGCGAGTACGTGAACAGCAGGCCGGAGCGCTGGTTCCAGCGACGCTACGGCGCCGACGACAACACGATCGTCGCGAACCGCTTCGAGGGAGGCGTGAACGGCGTGTGGGTCGGCTCGCGCATGGGCGAGAGCACGTTGCCGATGGAGTGCAGCGATCCCACCTACGTCAAGCAGGGCATCACCTGGATCGCGCTCGACCGGGCCGCGCGCAACAGGATCCTCGCCAACAGCTTCCGCGACGTCACCTACGGGGTGCGCGTCGAGGACGACCACACGAAGGTGATGGCGAATCAGTTCAGCGGGCCTGACGCGACCCACCACGCCGTGGTGATCGGAACCCCGTGGCGCACCAGCGTGCTCGGCAAGCCGATCCGCGGCACCGCCCTGATCGCCAACACGTCGGCGATCGTCGCCAACCCGAACCCCTACCGCTGGGTCGAGGGCCAGGCCGCCACCACCGTGGCGCTCAACCGCGCGCTCGGCCGGCGGGTCGGCATCTGCCAGGGCAGGACCCTGCCGCGCGGGCCGTTCGTGATGACCATCGCGTTCGCCGGTGAGCCGGCAGGCGGCCCGGAGGTACCCGCGCCGGACCCGCTGAGCGCTCCGACGGTCGGCGCGCTCGCGCCCTGCTGACACCCGCGCCGGCGGGTCAGGCGGCGTGGAGCGCCGCCAGCGCGGCGGACTGATCGGCGCTCATGCCGGCGATCACCTCGCCGTCCCACGACACGTCCTCGTACATCGCCACCTGGAGCTTCTCGTGCTCGCGCAGGCTGAGGCGCTCGTGGTGGCAGAAGGCCAGGAACGAGTAGAGGTTGGGCAGCTCGTCGTGCCACCCCCTGTCGGCCCCCGGGATCGTGAGCAGGTCGTGGATCGACCCGGGTACCTCGCGCAGCCCGTCCGAGAACATGGCGCCGATCACGGCCAGGTCGAGCTGGGTCAGCCGGCCGGGCGGAACCATCACGAGCTCCTGGTCGGGATCGAGCAGGCTCCCCGCCAGCTCGGCGCTCTCCATCAGCAGCGCTCCGTCGGTGGTGCGCGGATTGCACTCGATGATCACGAGGCCGTCGCCCGAGTCCACGAAGTCGAGCGACATCTGGCCGTTGTAGCCGAGCTCCGCGCCGAGTCGCCGGACGACCTCCAGCGACTCGTCGCCGGCGATCGTCTCCAGCTGCACCGCGGTGCTGTGGTGGTATTGGCGCGGCGCCCGGTAGGTGCAGTGCCCCGTAACGCGGCCCTCGTGCAGGGTGCTGTAGGTGCAGACCATCGGGCCGTCCACGAACTCCTGCACGAGCCACGGCGCGTCGGGGGTGGGATGTACGTCCTCCACGCGCACGCTGCCCGCCAGCGGCCCCGTGTTGGTGAGCAGCGTGACCCCTCCCCGCGAGTAGACGCCGCGGCCGAAGTAGTGCGGCCAGCGCCCGAGCGCCTCGCGCAGCTCCCCGTCGCTGCGCACGGTCACGCCCACGGGCGCGCGGATGCCCAGCCCCTCCACGAGAGCCTCGAACGAATGCTTGTCGTGCACGCGCGCGAGGGTCTCGAACGGCGGGGTGTAGAGCTTCGCCACCTGCTCCAGCCGCTCGCGCCCCGTCGCCAGGTAGAAGGCCTCCTCCCACGTGGGCACGATCACGTCGATGCCGTGCTCCGAGCAGAACGTGGCCACCTGCTCGACGAAGCGCTCTGTGTCCGCCCGCGGCGAGGCCGTGACGGTGTGGCCCGTCACGTAGCGCGAGTGGTTGCCGGGCGCGGCGGCATAAGTGTCGGAGGAGAACACCTCGTGCCCCGCCTGGCAGAGCCGGCGCATGACCGCCAGCGCGAACGGCATACGCGCGCTCGTGACCAGGACCCTCACCGGCGCGACCCCGGCTAGCGGCGCGTCGAGCGCTGTGGCTTCACCCGGAAACCGGTCCTGCTGCCGCGCCCGCGCGTGAAGGTGCCGGTCTGGACGCTGACCACCCAGGGCCGCGCGAGAACGCCGTCGAAGTCGTCGAGGAAGCCGCGGAACAGCCTGGAGGCCGCTCGGCACGAGAGGCGATCGCTCAGCAGGGTGATGCGGTAGGGCCCACTCCGGAGCCGGAGCTTCCCGATGCTGTCGTCGTTCAGCACCTGGAAGGTGCCGGGGCAGCGGTCACCGATCGGATGCGTGCCGCTGCCCCCGCCGCTGGGAGTCGGCGGGCCGACGAGCCGCTTGATGCGGAAGCCCACGTTGCGCGAGCCGCGCAGGAACGAGCCGGTCTCGCGGTCCACGATCCACGGCCGCGGCAGGACCCCGTCGAAGTCCTGGAGGAAGCGCGCGAAGTACGAGGACGCCTTGGCACAGGAGAGCCGGCGGGCGGCCAGCAGCGTTATCGCGTAGTTGCCCTTCGGGACGGCGAACGTCCCGATGCGGTCGTTGTGAAGCACCTGAAACGTGCCCGGACAGGTCGTGCCATACGGGTGGTGGCCGCCTCCCCCGCCGCCGTGGGCGCTCGCGAGAGCCCAGCTGAAGCCGACCGAGCCGCCGGGCCCCCGGAAGAAGGTGCGCGTCGTTGCGTTCGCGAACCATGGGCGCGGCAGCCTGCCGTCGAAGTCCTCGAGGAACTGCCGGAACAGGTCGGCTGCCTCGGAGCAGGACAGCTTGTTCGAGTCGACCGGCGTGAGCGTGTACGCGCCCTTGGGGAAGAGCAGCGGCCCGACCGTGTCGTCGTGGAGCACCTCGAACGTGGCGGGACACGCGGCGGGTGCCTGCGCGTGCGCACCGGCGGGCGCGGCAAGGGCGGCGACGAGCACCGCGAGCACGGCGAGCAGTGATCGAGCCCTCACCACGGCAAGCGACGATACGGCACCCGCCCGGAGTTTGCGCGCCGGGTACCTCGGGGATATCCGACTCACGGTTGCCGCCGTGTCACCGAGGGAGGGCGAGTCATGAGTCGAAGGTTTTCTCTGCACGCGATCGTCGTCGCGGGCCTGGTGTCGTGCCTGATCGCCACGTGGCCGGCGCTCGCCGCCAAGCGCACCCGCGATCGCGCAGCGCTACAGGCCGTCTCGCAGCGCCTGGACCGCCAGACCGAGCGCCGCATCGACTCGCTGCTGCGGCGGATGACGCTCCAGGAGAAGCTCGGCCAGCTGACCCTGCTCTCCGACGGTCAGATGAAGGAGAACCCCGCGGAGGCACGCAAGGTCGGCGGCGTGTTCAGCGAGACCGACCCCGTCCTGATCAACCAGTACCAGCGCGACGCGGTCGAGAACTCACGGCTGCACATCCCGATCCTGTTCGCCTTCGACACGATTCACGGCTTCCGGACGATCTTCCCGATTCCGCTCGGCGCGGCCAGCAGCTTCGACCCGCAGGTCGCACGCACCGACCACCGCATCGGGGCCTTCGAGTCCGCGGCGGTGGGCCTCAAGCAGATCTACAGCCCGATGGTCGACCTCTCCCACGAGCCCCGCTGGGGGCGGATCTCCGAAGGTGCCGGCGAGGACCCGTACCTCAACTCGGTCATGGCCGCCGCCCGTGTGAAGGGCGCCCAGGGTCGACAGCTACGCCGCACCGGACAAGGTGGTCACGAGCGTCAAGCACTTCGCCGCCTACGGCGAGCCCGACGCCGGCCGCGACTACAACACGACGGACATGTCGCTCCAGCGGCTGTGGAACTTCTACCTGCCGCCCTTCAAGGCGGCTATCGACGCCGGCTCGGACACGCTCATGTGCTCGTTCAACGCCATCAACGGCGTGCCGGGATGCGCGAACCGCTACCTGGAGACGCGCGTGCTCAAGCAGCGCTGGGGGTTCGACGGGTTCGTGGAGAGCGATTACACGGCGGTCGCCGAGCTGCGCGCCTGCCCGGGCGTGAACCCGGCGGAGGGGCCCTGCGGCCACGGCGTGGCGGAGGACGGCCGGGAGGCCGCCGCGCTGGCGCTGAACGCCGGCACCGACTCCGAGATGGTGTCGACCAACTTCCGCGACTTCGGCCGGAAGCTCGTGGCGAGCGGCGAGGTCTCGATGCGGCGCATCGACGACGCGGTGCGGCGCATCCTGCGCGTGAAGTTCCGCGCCGGCCTCTTCAAGAACCCGTACGTCGACGTGGGCGCCGCGGAGGGCAAGCAGCTGCTGCCGCAGAACCGCGCGGCGGCCCGCAGGGCGGCCGGCCGCTCGATGGTGCTGCTCAAGAACGACGGGCCGGTGCTGCCGCTCACCCGGCCAAGTCGACCGCCGTCATCGGTCCGCTGGGCGACGCGGAGCACGACATGCTCGGACCCTGGTGGGGTCGCGGCGAGGACGCCGACGCCGTCTCGCTGTTCGAGGGCATGCGCGCCCAGAACCCGAACACGACGTTCACGCCGGGGTGCACGCTGAGCAACAACGAGCTCTACGACCCGGACAACGAATGCGCGTCCAACGCCGGCTTCCCGGCGGCGGTCGCCGCGGCTCGCGCGGCCGACCAGGTGGTGCTGGCGCTTGGCGAGACGCGGGAGATGAGCGGCGAGGCCGAGTCGCGCTCGATGCTCGACCTGCCCGGCATGCAGGAGGAGCTGATCGAGGCGATCAAGGCTACGGGCAAGCCGTTCGCGGTCGTGCTCTTCAACGGACGGCCGCTGACGCTGGAGGGGGTCCAGGAGGAATCCCCCGCCATCCTCGAGGCCTGGTTCCCGGGCGTCGAGGCGGGCAACGCGGCGGCCGACGTGCTCTTCGGCAAGGTCAACCCGGGCGGAAAGCTGCCGGTGAGCTTCCCGCGCAACGAGGGCCAGGTGCCGATCTTCTACAACCACAAGCCGACCGGCCGCCCCTGTGATCCGGCCTCGAGGTACAACTCGCGGCACCGGGACATCGCGAGCTGCGCGCCCCTGTACGAGTTCGGTCACGGCCTGAGCTACACGACGTTCAGGATCTCGGGCGTGCGGCTGAGCGGGAAGACGATGGACGCACGCCGCGGGCGCGTCACGGTGAGCGCCCAGGTCACCAACACCGGCTCCCGCGCCGGCGACGAGGTGGCCCAGCTCTACGTGAACGACCCCGTGGCGAGCATCTCGCAGCCGGTTCGCCGGCTGCGCGGCTTCGAGCGCGTGACGCTGCAGCCGGGGCAGACCAAGAAGGTCGCCTGGGCGCTCGACCGCGACGACGTCGGCTTCTACGACAACCGCGGCCGGTTCGTGGTCGAGAACGGGCGCATCAACGTGTTCGTCGGGCAACACCTCGAGCCAGTCCGACAACAAGCAGACGTTCAGCGTGACCGGCGGGCGGCCGGTGAAGGCCAGCCGGCGCGGGCGCTGAACAGCCGCGTGCAGACAGGAGGCGGCCGGTCGCCGCCGTCCTCGCGCATGATCCCGGCGGCGGAGTGTGCCCGTCCCGCCTGGTGGCCGCGCTCGTGCACGATGGTCCAGCAGAAGTCGATCGCACCTGCCCGGCCTCGCCAGGAGATCCGTGTGCTCACCCGGATCACGCAGTAGGCGTCGGGAAGGGCCGGGCCGATGAACGCGTCGCCGGCGGCGCGGTTGGCGAGCGCCGCGTACTCGATCCGCGGGTTCGGACAGGCGCTGAGCCCGCGCTGCAGCCAGTAGGCGTCGGCGGCCTGGACGGAGAGCCGCTCGGTGCGCGCCGAGGCGTGAGCTCCCGCAGCGGCGGGGAGGACGAGGCACCCGGCCACCGAGGCGAGGAGGAGGAAGGTGGCGAGGCGGCCCATGTCTCCGACCGTACGTTCGATTTGCGATCCGCGGGGGGTCCCGGCGCTGACCCGGAGGTTCAGGCGGGAATCCCTTGGACCATCCTCACGACGCCTCCCGAAAACCGGGATCCGTGGTAATCGGAATCGTGCGGTTCGTCTACCTGCGCGGCGCCGGCTCATGTCGTGTCGCGCCCGTGCCGATGCGGATCGGACACCAGAGCAGCACCCTCGACTAGGGCACCCTCGCCGCAAGGCGGGTCCGCAAAGCCACGGGACTCCACCGGAGTTCGCCGGGCTACCCGGGACCCATATCGACCGCTCATCACCCGTCGCACAGCGGTCAGTGGCGAACCAGGAACGTTTGCAGGGGTTGTTCGCCCATAGGGGAGGACTTCTTGTCCAACCACCATCGCTTCAAACGGGCCCGGCGTACCGGAGCAGCGTTCGCCGTCGGCTTGGGAGTCCTCGCCGTCCCCGCCGTCGCGCAGGCCCAGGTCAACCTGGCAACGACCGAGCCCTTCGTGGTCCTCGGCGGCGCCGCTGTCACCAACACCGGCCCCTCCGTGCTCAACGGCGACCTCGGAGTGTCGCCCGGCACCTCACTCGTCGGGTTCGGCCTGCCGGCGGTCGTGAACGGCGCCACCCACAACAACAACGCGGTGGCCGCCAACGCCCAGGACGACCTCACCACCGCCTACACCGTGGCCGCCGGGCAGCCGGTGCCCCCCGGCAACGTCCTCACGGGCACGAACCTCGGAAACAGGACGCTCACCGCCGGTGCCTACCGGTACAGCACGAGCGCGGGGCTCACAGGCGCCCTGACCCTCGACGCCGAGGGCGACCCCAACGCGCAGTTCATCTTCGAGATCGGCTCGACGCTCACGACCGCCGGGGCCAGCTCGGTCCGGCTGATCAACGGCGCATCGCGCCTGCAACGTCTTCTGGCAGGTGGGAAGCTCGGCGACGCTGGGCACGACCACGGCCTTCCAGGGCAACCTGATGGCCCTCACGAGCATCTCGCTCAACAACGGGGCGACCGTGATCGGGCGAATGCTCGCCCGCAACGGCTCGGTCACCCTCATCAACAACGTCCTCAGCGCCCCTCAATGCGCCACCACGAGCACGCCGGGCGACGATGACTCGCCGGGCGGCGGAGGCTCGCCGGGCGACGACGACTCGCCGGGCGGCGGGCCGAACGGCGGGAATGGCCCGAATGGCCGGCGCCCGCTGACGCAGGGCACAGAGACGCGCCCGCAACGGCACGGCCAGCGCTCCGGCATGCGCCGCGCACCGCCTGCACCGCCGGTTACCGCGCCAGGGTGCGCGGCAACCTGATCCGCAGGGTCGTCTTCAGGCTCGACGGCAGGCGCATCGCCACCCGTGTGCGGCTCGCCGTTCCAGGTCTACGTGCGAGCCGGAGCCGGCATGCACAGGATCAGGGCGCACATCACGTTCAGGGACTCGACCCGCGCCAAGAACCGGGTGCTGCGCTACCGCGCCTGCGCCGCCGGTGAACTCCAGCCGCTCCGCGGCCCGTCGCGGTTCACCGGTTGAGCCGAACCGTCCATGCAGCAGCGAGACCCTCCGGCATTCGCCGGGGGGTCTCGTCGTTCGTGGCGGCGCTTCTCACGACCGGCGCGGCATGCGCTCTCGTGCCACAGGCGGAGGCCGCCAGGGCAAGGGTGCCCGCGAGCCGCCCGGTCGTGGCGCTGCTCCAGGATCGCGTCGCCCGGGCCGCGCCCGGCGCACACGCCCGCATCATCGAGTCCGTCGCCGCACGGCGGCCGCTCACCGGCGTGCGCACCGTCCTCCCGGTGCTCGGCCGCGCGCGCGGGCGCCGAGGCGGCTCCTGGCTCCATGTCGCGACTGCCCGGTCGCCCGAACTCACACAGCGGGTGGATTCGCGCCCGCCGGACGAGCACCGCCTCCACCGTGATGGCGGCTCGCGCTCGATCTCTCGGCCCGCAGGCTCACCGTCTACCGGCACGGCCGCGTGAAGCGCCGCTTCCCCGTCGTGGTGGGCACTCCCTCGACGCCGACTCCGCAAGGCCGGTACTTCATCGAGGAGGCCCTCGAGCTTTCACCCGGGGCGTCCGGCAACCCCTTCGCCCTGGCCACCAGCGCCCGCTCGAACGTCCTGCAGGAGTTCGAGGGCGGACCGGGACAGATCGCGCTTCACGGGACCAACGGCCTCTCCGGCGCGCCCGGCACAGCGGCTTCACACGGCTGTATCCGCCTCAACACGAGCGCCATCACCTGGCTGGCCAGGCGCATCGGCAGCGGCGTGCCGCTGACCATCCGGGGCTGAGTCGCGTCGCTAGCTCTCGGTAACGCCCGGGCCCGGGCAGATCATGCTGTGCCCGGGTGCCGCTCCACCCGTGATCGGTCCCGCGCCGGACGCGCTCGCCAGCACCGCGCGGCCGCTCCTGCCGATCGCGGAGCCCACAGCCGCGGCGAACGTCCTCGAGTCATGGCAGGGATGGTCCGGATCGTGGATGGCGCTGCCGCCCGTGATGCACGGGATCTGGCCGGCGAACACGTCGGGGGTGAACTTCATGTCGTCGAGGACCCAGACGTGGAGCATGTAGTAGTTCGAGAGGTTCACGTTCACGCCGTTCATCGAGGCGCAGTTGGCGTCACTCGTGTTGAAGGCGATCATCGCCGCGTCGGTCTTGCGGTGGCAGATCCAGGGGTGGTGGTGCCACCAGTCGAGGTTGCCGGCGAAGCCCGCGGGCGGGAGACCCGTGTTCGTGCGCACGTAGTGGTCGAAGCCGACCAGCTTCGCCGACGGGCCGCTTCCGTCGAACTGGAGGACGTCGGGCTTCGTCGGCTCGAACTTGTCGTCCAGCCCGATGCTGTCGAGGATCGGGTTCTGCCGGTTGAACGACGGGTCGTTCAGCATCGCCGGGGTGATGCCGCCGCGCACATGGTGCGTGCCCATGCCGGGGATGTACTGGGTCACTTCCCGCCACCCGTCGGCCTCGGCCACGCCCCTGGTCGGCCACTTCTCGGAGAACTTCTTGGACACGTCGAACTGGGCGGACATCGTCAGGCAGTCGCCCCAGGACAGCGGTGCCTTGTCGACGTTCGCGTACCAGTCGACGTTGCCGACGGCGGGCCCCGCGGTCACCGGGATCTCCTCGGTGGAGGTGCACCACCACGGCACGGGTCCGCCGGCCTCGCGGGCATCGTTCGCCTCCTTGAGGTAGGCGCACGAGGAGAACGTCAGGGAGAGCACCGCCAGCACCGCGAAGAACGGCAACCGTCTCATGTGTGTCTCCCCCTGTAGTTGATGGCGGCGCGACGCTAACAGACCCGGTCCCGGTCAGGGGAGACTTAGCGGGGGAATCCCCGCGCGCCTAGGCAGTCAGCTCGCGTCTCACGACGGTCGCGAGCTGCCGCTGGAGGCGGTCGATCTCGCGCCTCAGGGCCTCCAGCTGCGCGCCGCGTCCACGCCTCTCCAGGCGCCTCTGCTCGGCCACGAGCTTCCTGAGCCGATCGATGAGGCGGTTGACCGTCTGGTCGTAGCGCCGCTCGTACATGGAGATCAGGCTGCCACGGGCCCTCCGTCTTCCCAGTGGGGCTTCCTCGTGTCCGCCGTTCGGGTTACCCGAACCTGTCACGGCTACGCCGCGCCTTCGGCGGCGCGCCCGGCGGGCATGCCGGGCTCGCCCTCGAGCGAGATCCTCGGGAGCACACGGTCGAGCCAGGCGGGCAGCGTCCAGGCGCGGTCGCCGAGCAGTGTCATCACCGCCGGTGCGACCACCATGCGCACCACCAGCACGTCGATCAGGATCGCGGCCGCGAGGCCGAGGCCGATCGTCTTGACGACCACGTCCGGATCGGAGACGAAGCCGAGGAACACGCTCGTCATGATCACGCCGGCCGCGAGGATGATCCTGCCCACGCGCGCCATCGCCCGCACGACGCTCTCCTGCGGCCCCGCGCCGCGCATGTACTCCTCGCGGATGCGCGACTGCAGGAAGACGTTGTAGTCCATCGATAGACCGAACAGGATCGCGAACATGAACAGCGGGACGAAGGACACGATCGGCACCTCGCCGTCCACGCCCAGCAGGCTGGAGCCGACTCCCTTCTGGAAGACGAGCACCACGACGCCGTAGGCGGCCGCGATCGAGAGCAGGTTGAACGCGGCCGAGACGAGCGGCACCCACAGCGAGCGGAACACCGCCATCAGGAGCAGCACGCTGAGCCCGACGACCATCGCGATGAAGATCGGCAGCCGGCCGGCGATCTTGTCGGCCAGGTCCTGGAGCGTCGCGGTGGCGCCGCCCACGTGGACGTCCACCTGCGAGCCGCGCGTGGCGCCCGGGAGCACCTCGTCGCGCAGCCGGTCGACCAGCTCGGTGGTGCGCTCGTCCTGGGGCGAGCTCTTCGGGATCACGTTCAGGACGGCGGCGTCGCCGGCCGGCGAGGGCCGCGCAGGGGATACGAAGGCCACGTCCGGGTCCTCCCCCACCGCCTGCTGGACGCGGTCGAGCGCGGCGTTCGCCCGAGCCGTCGGAAGGCGTGGTGGCGGCCAGCACGAGCGGGCCGTTGAAGCCCGGGCCGAAGCCCTCGGCGAGCCGGTCGTAGGCGACCCGGGTGGTCGAGCCGGCCCTGTCGTTGCCGTCGTCCGGCTGGCCGAGGCGCAGCGAGGCGAGCGGCGTGGCGAGCAGCACGAGCACGAGCCCGCCCACGATCGCGGCCACGAGCGGACGGCGCGTGATCACGCCGGCCCAGCGCGCGAAGCGCTGCGAGGGCTCCACGTGCTCGGGGCGCTTGGGCCGCAGGCGCCGGGCGAAGGCGCCCATCAGCGTGGGGAGCACGGTGACCGCGCCCACGGCGACCATGCGCGATGATGATCGCCGAGCCGATGCCCATCCGGCCCACGAAGGGAATGCCGGTGGCCAGCAGGCCGGCGATGGCGACCACGACGATGGCTCCCGCCGCCACCACGGACGTGCCGGCGGTGGCGTTCGCCACGCGCGCGGCGTGACCGACGCTGTCACCGCTCGCCAGCTGCTCCCGGTAGCGCCCGACGATCAGCAGCGCGTAGTCGATGCCCGCGCCGAGCCCGAGCATGACGCCGAGCGTCGGCGCGAAGCTGGGGAAGTCGGCGAACGCGCTGCCGAACTGCAGCAGCAGCAGCCCGCCCGCCAGGGCGAGCAGCGCCGAGATCAGCGTGAGGGCCATCGCGGCGACCGAGTGGAACACGAGCGTGAGCACGACGATCGCCACAGCCACGCCGATCAGCTCGCCGACCGGGCGCGGTTGTCTGCTCGGCCTGGTCCACCACCGCGCCGTTCCGGGAGACCTCGATGACCGGCGCGATCGCCGAGCGCGGACGCCTCCTCGAGCCGCTCGCCCGGCTCCTTGCCGAGCGCGGACGCGGTGTCGTCGTACTGGACCGGCACATAGGCGATGCGCGCGTCCGCGGAGAGCCGGCCGCTGTCCTTGGCGAACGGGCTCGGCGCGCCCGTGACATGCGGCTGGGCGCCTATCTCCTCGATGGTCCGCTCGATGGCGGCGCGCCGCTCGGGCTCGCGAAGGGTGCCCGACTCCACGGCGAAGACGACGTTCGCGGTATCGCCCGACGCCGCCGGGAAGCGCTGGTCGAGCAGGTCGATCGCGCTCTGCGATTCCGTGCCGGGGGTTCTGAAGTCGTCGACGAACGAGCCGCCGGCGGCGGAAGCCGCAAGGCCGAGAGCGACGAGCGTCACCGCCACGATCGCCAGTGAGCGCTTCCAGTGCTGTGCCGCGGACGCGGCGAGGGTTCCGAGGAGATGTGCCATTGGAGGAGGAAAGCACACCGTCTGCGAAATTGCAATAGCTGCAGACTTGCTAGGGATGTTTTTTTACATATCGTGCATGTTCGCTACTATCGGCACATGCCGGAGGGGCTGCGGGAACGCAAGAAGCAGCGCACGCGCGAGCAGATCATCGACGCGGCCATGCGCCTGTTCGCCGAGCGCGGCTATCACGCCACGACCATCGCGGACATCGCCACCGCGGCCGACGTCGCGCCGCGCACGTTCTTCTCCTACTTCCCGTCGAAGGAAGCGGTCGTCTTCCACAACGTCGACCGTGACCTCGACGGCCTGGCAAGCGCGCTGCGCGACCGCCTCCCAGGCGAGACCGCCTTCGACGCGCTCCGGCGCTGGATCGACGCGATGTTCGACGAGTGGTCGGCCGAGGAGGACGCGGCGCACCTGCGCAAGCGCCTCTGCCGCGAGGACGAGGGCCTGGCGAACTTCCAGGGCGGCACCATGGCTCGCATCCACGAGCTGCTGCTCGAGGCGATCGCGGACGATCTAGGCGAGCCGCCGGACGCGCTCCGTCCGCGGCTCGTGGCCGCCGCCGCGATGGCTGCGCTGAACTCGCTCGAAGGCAGCTTCGACGAGAAGGCGGAGCGCGCGACGAAGGCCAAGGCCGAATCGCTCGCCGTGCTCGACGACGCCATGCTCTTCCTGCGCGGCGGTATCGACGCGCTTCAGGACAAGTAGCGCGGGTTGATCCCCTCGACGGTGGCGGAAGAGCGCGCGGCTCGTGTTGCCCATGTGCTGGCCCGGGCCGTCCGGGACGGTGAGGTCGCCGTGCCCGATGCGTTGCGCGTGCTGCGCCACGAGCTCAGGCGGCGCAACACGAACAAGAAGCTGAAGATCCCGACACGGTCGGTCGCCGCTGAAGCGGTCATCGAGAAGTACGGAGCGGCGGGCGTCCCGAAGAACGACTCCGACGACGCCCTCCACGCCGACCACGTGCATCCGTTGACGGAAGCCACCCTCCGAGACACGGACACCGTCGACAAGTGGGTCGTCCAGCTCCGGCGCCTGCAGATGGTCGTCTGCGTGACCGCCGCCGAGAACTACCGGCTCGAAGGCGTGGAGCGCAGCGGGACGACCGGACCCGCGAAGTACGAGCTCGCCGGCATCGAGTTCACGACGGACGAGCTGCCCTGGGCGCCGCCACATGAGGCTCAGCTCAGCTAGTTGAGCCTTGCTCGGCGGACGAGTCCGTCGGCGGCCTCGACCACGCCGGCCACGCTCTCCTCCACGACCACGCGCGGGCCGAGCCCGAGGCTCGGGGGGACGCTCGCTCCGCCGAGTATCAGGCCGATGTCGCCGCCCGCTTCGGTGACCGCGTCTATCGCCGCCGGCACCCGGTCGCCGGCCTCGGGCATGGTCGCGGAGAGCGCGAACAGCGCCGGACGGTGGTCCGAGACGATGCCGGGCAGCGCAACCGTCGGCACGTCGGCGCCGAGTGTGAGCACCTCGTAGCCGGCCGACTCGAGCAGCTTCGCCGCCATGTCGAGCCCCATCACGTGTTGCTCGCCCTCGACCGCCGCGAGCATCGCGCGCCGCTCGGAACGGTGCGCGGGAAGGTCCTCCAGCTCGTGTGCGAGCACCAGCACCCGGGTGGTGATCTGCGTGGCGAGGTGCTCGTGCGCCACGCCGATCTCGCCCGCCGCCCACAGCTGGCCTATGCGATGCATGGCGGGGCCGACCACGAGGTCGTAGAGCAGCGCCTCTCCGAGTGTCAGCTCGAGCGCCTCCCGCGCGACCTCTTCGGCGGCTTGTGAATCGCCCGCAAGGAGCGCTATGCCGAAGCGATCCGAGAGGGCCTCGGCCAACAGACGCCTGCGGAACTCGTCGCGCCCGCGTTCCACGCCCACCACGCTACGCCTTCGCCCGTCACCGCGCAGGGCCACCACTGACACGGCCAGGGCGCAGCGGCCGCACATGCGTGCGGACCTTCTCGAGCGCGCGCGAGAGCGCCTCGAAATCCTTGGTCGACAGCTGATCGGCGAAGTGGCGGCGAATCCCGTCGCGGTGCACGACGCGGGCGGCGTTGAGCGCCTTCCTGCCACCCGGCGTGATGAAGACCAGCACGCGGCGGCGATCGTTGGCGGGACGTTCGCGCCGCACGAAACCCGCCTTCTCCATGTTGTCGATCACGCGCGTGAGTCCGCTCTTGCTCTGGAGGATGCGGTCGGCGACCTCGTTCATGGCCAGGCCGTCGGTGGCGTCCTCGAGGTGGACGAGCACGTCGTACCAGCGGATCGACATTCCCTCCGCGGCGAGCAGCTCGACCTCCAGGATGTCGGTCAGCGCCCACGAGCACTCGATGAATGCGCGCCAAGCGTGCGCTCCGGGGAATGCCTCAGGACTTGACACTGAAAGCTCCGATATGCAACTGTTCGCTTTCGTTTATTTCAACTGCGGACTGATGCAGATCGTAGCATCGCGTGTCGGCCGCTCGCCCGAGGGGGAGGCAGCATGAGCACCATCTTCGTACGCCACGACGTGGCCGACTTCGATGCCTGGAAGCCGGGGTTCGACGAGCACGGCGCGGTCCGTCGTGAGTACGGGCTGTCCGACGCGGGCCTGTACCGCGACGATGAGAACCCGAACTCGGTCACGATCGTGCTGACCACGGATGACCCGGACCGCGCCCGCGAGTTCATCGCCTCGGACGACCTCCGCGAGACGATGTCGAAGCTCGGTGTCGTGTCGCAGCCCGACGTCTGGATCACCAACAACGCCTGACAGGACGCCCCAAATGCACAGGGCCGGCGGCGCCAGGCGCCGCCGGCCCTCATACGGATGACGTTCGCTACGCCTGCTTGACGGCGGAGATGTCGAGTGCGAGCTTCACGCGGTCCGACACCAGCATGTTGCCGCTGCCGAGTGCCTGGTTGAAGGTCATCCCGTAGTCACCGCGGTTCAGCTGCCCGGTGACCTCGAGGCCCACGCGCTCGTTGCCCCACGGGTCCTCCTCGGTCCCGGTTACCTCTGCATTCAGCGTGATCTCGCGGGTAACGCCGTGGAGCGTGAGGTCGCCCGTGATCTCGAAGGTGTCCTCGTCCACCGGGACGACGTGCTTCGACTCGAACGTGATGTGCTCGTGCTGCTCGACGTCGAAGAAGTCGGCCGAGCGCAGGTGGTCGTCGCGCTTGTCCTCGTTCGTGTTGACCGAGTCGACCTTCACGAGGCCCCTCGCGGTGACCGCGTCGAGATCCTCGCCCACCTCGAGGCTGCCCTCGAACTCTGCGAAGTGGCCCCGCACCGTGGCGATGCCCAGGTGCTTGACCTGAAACTCCACCCGGGAATGGGACGGGTCCACGTTCCAGGTGCCGGTGGCAACGGGGGTGGTGGCGGCGGTGATGGTGCTCATTTGGCTCTCCTGTGGAAGTTGATTGCTTGCTAGCGCAAACTTGTTAGAGCAAGCGTAGCAGGGAATGATTGCGGTAGCAAGCATCCACTCGGCGCACCCCGAGGCCGGCCCTACGGCGGGGGAGATTCGTCAGGTGCAGTCGGAGGCGGCGCCCGGCGCGAAGCGGGAGAAGATCGAGGCCAGGGCCTCGACCTCCGCCGGTTCCAGCCGGTCGAAGAAGCGCTCCTCCACCCCGGTGAAGTGCGTGCCCTGCGCGACGCGCAGGAGCTCCAGCCCCTCGTCGGTGAGGTACGCGTTCTTGGCGCGGGCGTCGGAGGGGCACGGGCGGCGTTCCACCAGTCCGCGCAGCTCCAGCGTGTCGGTGATGCGGGACACCCGGCTCACGCTCAGGCCGGCCAGGCCGGCGAGGTCCGTGAGGCGGAGCATGCGCCCGTCCGCGGCCGCTAGCCGGCCGAGCAGCTCCACGCTGCTCAGGCTGAGGCCGTGCTCGGCCTCCAGCTCGGCCTCGAGCTCCCGTGTCAGCCGCTTGTGGGTCTCGAGCATCCCGATCCACGCATCCGCGTGGGTGTCGGACCACGACCGGATCCCATCGTCGCCGACGAGGGTGCGGCACTTCGCGGCGGTTTCTTCAGGGTTCACGGCCATTGGTTGCTAGCGCAAGCTTAGCCTCCGAACCCCCTCCCGTCCACTCGCCCCGCGTTGACACCAGCACCACAGGGATAGATCCTCCCCCGGTGACGCGCAAGCCGACCGGGCGAGTCGGGCTCGTCCTACACCCGAGCAGCGACCCGACGCCGGTGGCCGAGAAGCTCACGGCCTGGGCCCGGTCACACGGCAAGAAGGTGATCGTCGACGCCCGGGACGCCGCGCGCCTACCAGACGACGTGGAGCCGGTGAGCGAGGCCCAGCTGCTCGACCAGGCCGACGTATTGGTCAGTCTCGGCGGCGACGGCACGATGCTCGGCGCGCTGCGACTCGTCGCCGCGCGGCCCGTCCCCATCCTCGGCGTGAACCTCGGGAACCTCGGATTCCTCATCGAGGTCCAGCCGCACGAGCTCGACGCCGCACTCGACCGTCTCGAGATGGGCGACTACACCATCGAGGAACACAGCGCGGCGGTGCTGACAGACGGAAGCGACGAGTCGATCGCGTTCAACGACATCGCCCTTGCGAGCGTGCCCGGCGAGGGAGCGCTGCAGGCATCGCTGACCGTGCAGGGGCGCGCCAGCGGGCGATACCGCTGCGACGCGCTTGTGATCGCCACGCCGATCGGCTCCACGGCGTACTCGTACGCGGCGGGAGGGCCACTCGTGTCGCCGATGCTCGACGCCGTGATCATCACCCCCGTGGCGCCGATATCCGGCATCTCCCGGCCGGCTGTGATCTCGGCCGCCGAGCCGCTCGAGTTGACGCTGGCGGAAGGCAGCGGCCAGCCGGCGCTCCAGGTGGACGGCACGATCTTGAGACGGATGGAGCCCGGCGAGGCGCTCGAGGTGCGCCTGCGACCGCAGGCGGGCCTCGTGGTGCGGTTGGACCCCGAGCGCCACCAGCGCCGCAGCGGGGTCAAGCTCAGTCTGCTCGACCTGCCCTTCCTCCCCGAGGAGATGCGCGACCTGCTCCCCGGGGCGATCCCGCAGCGCTGACCGGATAGAAATCAGGGGTGCGCTGGCGTGGCAAAGGAGGGCGCGGCTCGGATCTGATCGACGCCCGTGGCGGTGGCATGCGACCCCGCGGCGGCCTGCGTCCCGGCATCGCGCTCCCGGGCGGCCTCGGCGTGGCGGGGGTGATCGTGTTCCTCCTGCTCCAGGTGCTGTCGAGCAGCTCCGGGGCCGGTGGAGCATTCGCCGTGGACGACCCGTTCGGGGAGTCTTCTGAGGCTCCGCCCGCGGACGGTCGCGGCATCCCGGCCTCGCAGGATCCGGAGCGCGACCTGAGGAATTTCAGCTCCTACGTCTTCACGCGCACGCTGAACACCTGGGAGGAACTCTTCGCCGCGCAGGGCGAGCCCTTCAACAGGGCCAAGGTCGTGCTCTACCGCGACGCGGTCGCCACCGGCTGTGGCGACGCCTCCTCCGCCGTCGGCCCGTTCTACTGCCCGGCAGACGAGCGGGTGTACCTCGACCTGAGCTTCTACGGCGACATGGAGCGCCGGCTGGGCGCATCGGGCGACTTCGCCTAGGCGTACGTGATCGCCCACGAGGTCGGCCACCACGTGCAGCAGCAGCTCGGGACGAGCGACGAGGTGAACCGGCTGCGCAGCGAGAACCCCGACGAAGCGAACGCGCTGTCCGTGAGGCTCGAGCTCCAGGCCGATTGCTACGCCGGGGTCTGGGCACACAGCGTCTACGCCGCCGGGGACCTCGAGGAGGGCGACGTGCGAGGAGGCCACGCAGCGTCCGCGGCCGTGGGAGACGACCGGCTGCAGCGCCAGGCGACCGGCCGCGTGAACCCGGACTCGTTCACGCACGGCAGCTCGGAGCAGCGCACCGCGTGGTTCAACCGCGGCCGCGCGAACGGCGACCCGGGGGACTGCGACACCTTCTCACCCGAGCGCGTCTAGGGTCGTGGCATGGACGAACTGGTGGTCGCCAAAGTCGTGGGATCCGAGCCGGAGGCCGAACTCCTGTGTTCGCTGCTGCGGAGTGCTGGTATCGAGTGCACCGGCCGGCAGACGAACCTGGGAGCGGGGGCTGCAGATGGCCTGCCAGGCGGCCCTTACGAGCTCGTCGTCCAGCGGCAGGACCTGGACGATGCTCGCGCCATCCTGCAGGAAGGCAGCGACAGGGGCGAGTAGCGGCCGCTGAGCAGGATGCGAGACACTGGGACGGAGGTGTCACGGGAGAACATCGAGCTGGTCCGCCGGTTCTACGGAGAGCTTGCGAGCGAGGGTTCCACGCGAGAGTTCGACCAGCGTCTGACCGACGACGCCCTCAGTCATTTCTTGGACCCGGGAATCGAGTGGGTCCCGGTGGATCACTCATTGCTTGCCGCCGAGAGCTATCGGGGCTTCGACGGCGTGCGACGCTTCTGGAGCGAGTTCCTCTCGGCATGGGAGAGCTACAAGGTCGAGCCGGTGAGGTTCTACGACGCCGGTGATCAGGTGGCGGTTGTGGTGCACATCGTCGGCCGGACACACGAGCTCGAAGTCGACGAGACTCGATCATCGCTCTTGACTCTCCGCGATGGGCGGGTCGTCCACGTCCAATCCTTTGCCGACCCCGAGGGTGCGCGTGAGGCCGCCGGCGTGGCGCCATAGCCGCCAGGATCATCGTGTGGTGCTCGCCTACCGAAACACGGGGGCAGGCGCCCTTGCCCCGATATGCGACCGGGTCGGATGCTTGTTCTGCCCGTGAGCCTCCACGCGAGCCCCAGAACGGACTGATGGCCCGCCAGGCTGGCTGGTCGGGGCTCTTCTCGACAGCGTTCAAGCAATCCCGCAACGCCATGGTGCTCGCTGACCACCGCCGCGTTCAAGTTGACGTCAATGGCGCGTATCTCAAGCTTCTCGGCCACGACCGTCGAGCGCTCATCGGCCAGCCTCTCTACCGATTCGTTGCCGGGCCTTCTCGGCTGTCGGGTGAGGAATGGGCGGCGGCACTGGCGGTCGGCGAGTTCACTGGCGAGGTCGAGATGATCTGCGCGGACGGGTCCAGGGTCGGGGTTCAGTACGGGGCCGCGACGGAGGTCGTCACCGGGCGCCAGCTCGTTCTGATCGTGGCTCTCAGCACCTCGCGCTGGGGCGGGAGGTTCCGCCGTACGACATCGAGCGAGCGGGACGCGGGCGAGCTGTCAGCGCGCGAGCGCGAGGTCGTGCGGCTGATCTCGCTCGGGAGGAGCGGGCCGGAGATCTCGGAGGAACTGCAGATCGCCCACAACACCGTCCGCACACATGTCAGCAACTCAATGCGGAAGATGGGCGCCCGCTCGCGGGCGCACCTCGTGGCGAACGCTCTCAGCAGCGGCGTCCTACTCCGCTGAGCCAGGCAAATCGTGCAACTGCGGTATTCCCGCATAGCTGTGCGCCAGCGACCATGAAGCAATGTGGGAACCGGATCGGATCGACTGCGGGTGTGCTTCGAAGCCTCGAGCCTCCGTGAGGCCGTGGAGCTCGCCAGCGAGCTGCGGACTCTGGGACGCGGGACGGTCCAGGTTCTTCCCGCACCGCTCCGCCTCCTGATCGGGCGGCGCTGGGACGTCACGCTGACGACCGCACTCGGGCCACCCGACCTCGCGTTGGGATGGCAGACCGAGATGTGCGACCTGGCGCGCCGGAGTACCGGCTGGCACTTCGTCAGGGTGGAGGTGTTCCGCGGCGCTGCGAACGGCCGCCACGGCCGGGTGCGCGTCCTCATCGTCGACGACTCGGCGCCGTTCCGCACCGCCGTCCGTGAGCTGCTCGCCCGTCGGGGCTACCTCGTAGTGGGCGAAGCCGACACCGCGGCGCGCGCCGTCGAGGCCGCCGAGCGACTGGCGCCGGACGCCGTCCTGCTCGATGTCCACCTACCCGACGGCTGCGGGTTCGAGGTGTCGTCGGCCCTGACCGACGCCGATCCGGATTTGGCGGTGCTCCTGACCTCAACCGACGATCCGTCGGCGTGGGACAGTCGCGTCGAAGCATCCGGTGCTCGGGGCTTCGTCGTCAAGAGCCACCTCGCGAGAACGCCCCTCGAGCGTTTCTGGCACACGCCTTGATGGCCGTGAAGCACGGCCTCTCCGAGAAGCAACCGCTTTCACGTCGCGACGCGGCCTTCTATGTGGACTCCAGCCTCCCTCCCGGAATGACCATTGGGGAGTACAGGCGCAATCGGCAGCATCGGCCCCGCTGGCACCGACTGAAGGGGCTCAAGTTCCTTCGGCGGCGTTCGTCCAGGCGCTAGTCAGCCCACCAGTCGCGCTGACCCTCCACGTCGTCGCGCCGGGCCTCGCCGAGACTGGGCGCGCCGATGACGATGATCTCGAGGCCCTCCGGCCCGGCCTCGTAGCCTCGCCATGTACCGGGGGGGACGCGCACCGCATCCCACTCCTTGAGCTCGACGATCTCGTCGTCGAGCTTCATCCGCCCGCTCCCGCGCACGACCACGTACACCTCCTCCTGCCTCTCGTGCGTGTGGCCGTAGGGAAAGCGATAACCGGGCGGGACGCGCTGAAAGCTCAGGCCGGACTGCTCGAGCTCGAGCGCGTCCGTGGCCATGCGGAACTCCAGGTCCGGCGCGCCGTCGAAGTTGGACCCGACATCCTCGAGATCCTCCTTGAGGTTCCTGAGCGTGAACGGCACGGCCAAGATTCTACGGTTCAATCTCCGCCCCGCCGGCGACCCTGAGGTGATCCCATGAGTCAGTCACGGCACACGGATGCGATCGGATCCATCGGGTGGACCGAGCGCACCGGAGGAGTGCTCACCACCCGCGAATGCCTGTCGCTCGCCCGGCCCCTGCTGAGGGGGGAGTTGGGCATCCTCGCCGGCCTTCTCGCAATGGCACTCCGGATGCACTCGGGGCGCCGGAGCGTCATCGACCCGGCGCGTCTCGTGCCCCCGGACTCCTCACTCGCCAGAGATGCCGAGGTGGCGGCCCAGGACCTCCTGACCCCGGCACTCCTGAACCATTCCCGCCGTGCCTACGCGTGGGGCGCGGCCCTCGCCGCCCTGCACGAGATCACGTTCGACCGTGAGCTGCTCTACCTGGCGGCGATGTTCCACGACACAGGGCTCCCAGCCCGGTGCCCCACGTCGACTTCACGGTGCGGAGCGCGGCGCTTGCACGAGACTTCACCAACAGCCATGGCGTGCCTGCGGATGACCGCGAGCTCGTCGCCAACGCGATCGCCATGCACTACAGCCCCGGCGTGAGCGTCGAATCCGGCGCCGAGGCCTATCTGCTGTCTGCAGGCGCGGCGGTCGACGTGTTCGGGCTACGCAGTAACGAGGTACCCGACGCAGTCCGGAAGAGCGTCGTCCAGGAGTACCCCCGGTTGGGCTTCAAGCGGGAGTTCGCCGGGCTCTTCCGAGCCGAGGCCAAGCGAGTGCCTCGTGTCGCGCGTGGTACCTGCACCGGTTCGCCTTGAGCGACTTGAGCATCCGGTTCGCACCTTTCCGCGGTTGATGACACCCGCTCGCTTGAGCGCGCCCGACAGGATTCGAACCTGTGACCTTCGGTTCCGTAGACCGACGCTCTATCCAGCTGAGCTACGGGCGCTCGCCGTGAGAGGGTAGCCAGTCCCGAGGGTCGCCGGTCTGGCCGATTCTCAGCCCCCGTTTGGCGCGCAGGCCAAGTTGCAGGGGGTATGTTCGTCCCCTCGACCTGGTAATAGAGAGGACTGAATGCGCCGCCATTCACTGCGGCCCCGCCTGGCTCGGATGCTGGGAGGAGCCGTCATCACATGCTGCGTGGCCGTTGCCATCAGCGGATGCATCGCACCCCCCAAGCTCACGGTGACCCCGATCGTGACCGGGCTGGAGCACCCCTGGGACCTCGGCTTCGCGGGCGGCACGATGATCTTCACGGAGCGTCCCGGCCGCATCAGCGCGATCGTGGGCGGCCAGAAGCGGCTGCTGGCCGCGCCCACCGACGTGGTGCGGGCCTCGGAGGCCGGGATGATGGGTCTCGCGATCGACCCGGCGTTCGCCACCAACCGCTTCATCTACACGTGCTTCGCGTCGACGCTGGGCGGGCCGAACGGCGACGTGAGACTGGTCCGCTGGACCGTGGACGCGAACTTCACGGCCCTGACCAACCGGACCGACATCGTCACCGGCGCCCCGCTGAACGCCAGCGGAGAGCTGGGACGCCACTCAGGCTGCCGCCCGCGCTTCGACTCGCAGGCTCGCCTGTGGGTGGGCACAGGCGACGCGGCGTCGGGCACCGTCCCGCAGAACCCGGCCTCGCTCGGCGGCAAGGTGCTCAGGATCAACCGCGACGGAACGGGCGTGGCCGGCAACCCCGGCGGCGCACTGGATCCGCGCATCTGGTCCTACGGGCATCGCAACGTCCAGGGCATCGCGTTCCGGCCCAGTGACGGGTTCGGTGTGAGCACCGAGCACGGCCCCACCAGGGAGGACGAGCTGAACGCGCTGGTGCAAGGCAACTTCGGATGGAATCCGGTCGGCGGCACCGGCTACAACGAGGGTGTCCCGATGACGGACCTCGTCGAGTTCCCGAATGCGGTCAAGGCGCTCTGGAACAGCGGGCCCAGCACCTACGCCATCGCCGGAGCCACCTTCATCACGGGCTCCCAGTGGGGGCAGTGGAACGGAGCGCTGGCGATCGCGATGCTGAAGAACTCGAAGCTGCTGCTGCTGCGACTCAACACGGCCGGCAAGGCGGTGGACGCCGGACTCGCGATCGGGAACCGCGGCCGGCTGCGGAGCCCCGTGCAGGGACCGGACGGGAGCCTCTACATCACCACCGACAACGGTGGGAACGCCGACGTGATCCTGAAGGTCACGCCCGGCTGAGCCGGGCTCTCCGCGCCTACACCGAGCCTGTCAGGATCGCTCGCATGACGATCCACTACGAAGCCGACGGCCCGGTGGCCGTCGTGACCATCGACAGGCCGGAGGTGGCCAACGCCATCGACCGCCCGACCGCCGACGCGCTGGCGGACGCGTTCCGGCGCTTCGATGCCGACGTGGACGTGTCCGTGGCTGTGCTGACCGGATCGAACGGCACGTTCTGCGCCGGTGCGGACCTCAAGGCGATGCGCCAGCCGGACGCGTCGAGGGTCACCCGGGTGGAACCGGACGGCGACGGGCCGGTGGGTCCCACGCGCATGCTGCTCGGCAAGCCCGTGATCGCCGCGGTCGAGGGTCATGCGGTGGCGGGCGGGCTCGAGATCGCGGCCTGGTGCGATCTCCGCGTGGCGGCCGAGGACGCCGTCTTCGGGGTCTACTGCCGGCGCTGGGGCATCCCGCTCATGGACGGCGGCACCGTGCGCCTGGCCAGGCTGATCGGCCACAGCCACGCCCTCGACCTGATCCTTACCGGTCGAGGCGTGAGCGGTGACGAGGCGCTGCGCATGGGACTGGCCAACAGGCTGACCGAGCCGGGACAGGCGCTGCCGGCGGCAGTCGCGCTCGCGCACGACGTGGCCTCGCGGCCCCAGGCCGCCCTCCGCAGCGACCGGCTCTCGTCGTACGAGCAGTGGTCGCTCTCGGTCGAGGACGCGCTGGCGGTCGAGTACCGGCACGGGATGGAAACGCTGCAGACCGGCGAGCTGGTCGGCGGGCTCGAGCGCTACGAGTCGGGCAGCTGGCGCGAGGCGCGCTGAGCGCGGATCAGGCCGCGCCAACGCGCTCTTCGAGCCAGACCGCGTTACGCGTGGTCTTGGCTCGGTAGAGGCGGTCGTCCACGCGCAGCATCAGATCGTCATGTGAGGCGTCGTCGGGCTCGCGCCCCGCGACGCCCACCGAGATCGTGACCCCCACGGCGGGGGTCTCGCCCTCGCTCAGCTCGGCCAGGCGAGCCCTCAGCTCCTCGGCGAGCAGGCCCGCGTTCTCGGGGGCGGTGTCCGGGCAGAGCACGCCGAACTCGTCGCCACCCAGGCGCGCGGCCAGGTCGCTCGCGCGAACCCGTTCGCGGAGGACGTCGGCCGTGGCCTTCAGGACCCGGTCGCCCACGGCATGGCCGAAGCGGTCGTTCACGTCCTTGAGCCGGTCGAGGTCGCAGAGGATCACAGCGAGGCTGCCGTCCTGGCGGCACGAGCGCTCGAACTCGCGCGCGAGCGTCTCGTCCCAGCAGCGCCGGTTCGCGAGTCCGGTGAGCGGGTCCTCGCGGCTCAGGCGCTCGAGCTTCAGCCGCAGCTCCTCGTTGCGCTCGTGCTCGCGTTCGAGCTCGACCCGGTTCCGGAACTGCTGCCAGGCGCTCGCCTGGCGGAAGTACTGACCGAGGAAGCCGACGAGCGAGGCCGTGCCGAGGTAGTAGGCGATGGTCGCCACGGCAGCGCGCGACAGCGGCTCCGTCGCGCCCACGATCGCGATGGCCACCGACAGCCACGTCAGCCCCACGAGCGCCGCCGTGTACTGCCATGGCCAGATCAGGAGGAAGGCGCTGGCGTAGATCGCCAGGGAGATGCCGAGCGAGTACGGAGCGTAGGCCTCATCCACGCGCGAGAGCATGAACGCGATCGACGCCTCGATCAGCGTCAGGAAGATCAGCATGATCAGCTCCGGATGACGCCTTCCGAAGCTGGTGAAGAGCGAGAGCCAGAGCGCGATCAGCGGCAGCTCCAGACCAAGCCGGACCGCCGTGAAGACGTCGGCGTTCCGGGGGTCGACCAGATGGTCGAAGCCCGCCCAGATGGGCATCGCGATGATGGCCATGAGCCCGCCTGCCACGGCGGTGGCGTGAGTGGACCGCTTGACCTCCGCCCTGAAGGCACCGCGCAGGCCGGAAGTGTCGAGAGCAGGCTTCCCCATGAGGACGTCCCGAGGCGAGCTCGGCACTACGAACCTGATCGGCCATGCGGGGTTCCAGCTTGAGGAAGCGGGCGTCGCGCCCCGTCAGGCGGTGGTTGCGTACCGCTCTGCCGCGCGCGCCCTGCGCTTCTCCGCCTCGACCTCGCGGTCCTTCGGGTCAGCCGCGGTCACGAGCTCTGACAACAGCCGCGCCGACACCTCGGTCACGGCCTCCACCGCCCGGTCGAACGCCTCTGCATTGGCCTGTGACGGTTTGGTGAATCCGCTGATCTTGCGGACGTACTGAAGGGCGGCGCCCTGGATCTCCTCGTCGGTCGCGGGTGGCTCGAAGTTGTAGAGGGTGCGTATGTTTCGGCACATGCAGATCAGGCTAGCCGCTCGCATCCGTTCTTCGTCCAGATCCCGTTTATCCCACGCCGCCCGCGGAGAAAAGCGTGGAATGCCCAGATGCCGCATCCTGCTTCTGTTCGTGCCGCTGGTGGCGGCCGCCTTGGCGGCCGGACCGCTCGGCGACTCCGCGCCGCGCGCGCAGACGAGTGCCAATCCGCTCGCCGGGCTCAGGTTCTACGTTCAGCAGGACTCGCCGTCGTATCAGCAGTGGCAGGCCTACAGGCGTGCCGGCCAGACGCGCAAGGCGGATCTGATCTGGAAGATCGCGCGCGAGCCCCGCGCTCTCTGGCTCGGCCGATTCACGCGGCCGAACTTCCGCGTGAAGGTGAGGCGGCTGATCGACCCCGCCCGGGCCGAGGGCACCGTTCCGATCTTCACCGTGCTCCGCGCTCAGGCCACGTCATGCGGTCCGGGCTACACCGGCGGCGGTCCTGCCGAGGACGCCCGCACCCGCGCCTGGTACGACGACCTGGCCGCCGCGATCGGGAACGACCGCGTGGTGATCGCCTTCGAGCCAGACTCGCTCGGCACGATCGACTGTCTCGCGCGGAGCAGCCGCGACGACCGCCTGCGCCTGCTGCGCTACGGGGTCACGGCACTATCGAAGCTGCCGAACGCGACCATCTACCTCGAGGCCGGCGCCTCGGACTGGGAGGCCGCGTCGCGCACCGCCAAGCAGCTGCGCGCGATCGGGATCGCGAAGGTGCAGGGCTTCCTGCTCAACGCCACCCACTACGACTGGACGAAGGCGAACACCCAGCACGGGCTCGACATCTCCCGGCGTGTCGGCGGCAAGCACTTCATCATCAACACGGCCGAGAACGGTCGCGGCCCGGTGCACTACAAGAGCGGCGGACGGCGCATCAACGTCTGGTGCAACCCCGGTCTCCGCGGGCTCGGGCCGGCTCCGACCACCAACACCTCGCACCCGAAGGTCGACGCCTACCTCTGGATCAACCGGCCGGGCTTCGCGCAGTCCTGCCAGGGTCGCCCGATCGCCTGGTATCCGCCGCGCGCGCTGACCTACGCGCGCTACGCCACCAGCTGGGAGAAGCCGCCGCGCGGCGCGCGCTTCGGGCATCTCAAGCGCTACCCGCTCAGCGCGTTCGGGATTCCGTAGCCGGCTAGGCGAGCAGCGCCCGGCTCACGCGCTCCGGCGCCTCGAGCTGAGGCCAGTGCGACACGTCCTCGAGCGCCACGAAGGCCGCGTCCGGACGTCGCTCCCGGATGCGCTCGGCCATGTGCGCGCCCGAGATCGGGTCGAGCATCCCCCAGACGAACGCGAGCGGGACCTCGGTCGCCTCGAGCGCGCCGGTCCAGCGCTGCTCGTGGCGCTCGCGGTCCTCGAGGTAGCGGATCAGGCGATAGGAGATGAGGTGGCCGTCGTCCCGGCTCATGGAGGCCCAGATGTCGGAGCTGTCGGCACTCGCGTCGAAGGAGTCGGCGAACGTGGCCTGAAGCCCGGCCACGAACAGCTCCTCGGTGGCCAGCGCGCTGATCTGGGGGCCCTGCTCCCGGTCGAGCAGCGCAAGCTGGATCGGCTGCGGGCGATGGACGTCCGGGTAGAGGCCGCCGTTGAGGAGGTGGACCGCCTGGAGGTCGACGGCAAGCACACCATCGGCCCGCCGCGCCAGCAGCTCCTGGGCCACCGAGACTGCGTAGTCGTGAGCGACCACGATCGTGGCGGTCACGCCTTCGTGCGCCCAGAGTGCCTCGACCAGGTCGGCCTGCTCGTGGAGCGAGTAGTCGTGCTCCGGCGGCTTGTCCGAAGCGCCGAAGCCGAGGAAGTCCGGCATCAGCAGCGAGTGGCGCTCGGCCAGCGCGGGGGCGATCTTGGCCCAGTCGTGCGACGAGCTCGGGAACCCGTGCAACAGCGACATCGGCGGCCCCGAGCCCATGCGGCGGACGAAGAGGTGCCGGCCCTCGTCGCCCAGCTCCACGCGCTCGCCGCCGGACCACCAGCCCTGGATTCCGCTCATGACTCGAGCACAGCCTTCAGCCGCGGAAAGGTCCGGTTGAGGTTCTGCTGGGTGTTGCGAGCGATCAGCGGCTGCAGCAGCCGCAGCGCGCCACCCGGGCGACCCGTGACCGAGAACTCGACGAGGCTCCCGCCGTCGTGCTCGTGGACGTCGAAGACGAGCGTGGTGGGGAACGGGCCGGCGGTGCTCTCGATCGTCACGCGGCTCGGAGGCCCGTGCTCCGTGATCCGCCAGTCGTATTGATACTCGCGCCCCATCGAGCGCAGCTTGGTCCGAATGGTGGTGCCCACCCCGATCGGCTCCGGTGACGTGAGCTCCTCGCTGTCCACGCTGTCGTCCCACTGCGGCCGGTTCCGCGCATCCTCGATGAATCTGAAGACCTCGTCGCGCGGACGAGCGATGACGACTGCTACCCGTCTGGTGAACACGCGCGCGCAGCCTATCTCCTTGTAATCGGAATTCGCTCAGAGGATGCTGCGCGGTATGAGACGCCTAGCCCTGGTCACGACACTCGCCCTGCTCGTATTCGCGCCGTCCGCCCATGCGGCCACGCCCCTGCCGGTGGGCGAGTCGCACGGCGTGAGGGCGTACCGCGTTCATGGAGCGATCGTCGTGCGCTTCACCGACCGCGCGGCGCAGCTCTATCGCCGCATCGCCGGCAAGCGAGTGACCATCACGTGCACCGAGCTGCCGGAGGACCGGAACACCGTGGGCATAGTCGGGGTTGGGAGCGGCAGCCAGACATTCCGGGCCGCCAAGCGGCGCCGCCCGTTCCGCACCGGCGACGCGACCCGCGGCACCGACTACTGCCGTGTGTGGCTCGCCGCTCGCACGGTCAAGCGCCATGGCGAGCGCCAGCGCCAGTCGCGCCGGCTGATCGTCTCGGTCTCACTCACCCAGGAAGGGGCCGTCTATCTCGACGAGCAGGAGAAGGCGTTGGCGCTCTTCGGCCTGCTGCTCTACGCCGGCGAGCAGGGCGACGGCAGCGCCTACCCCACCACCGCCGCGCTGCTCCAGGCCATCCATGACGCCGACGGGTCCGGGCGGATCGTCGCGCTCGCAAGCCCGGCCGACACACCCGCGCCCGGCAGGATCGGGTACTACAGCGACGGCGCCCTTCACGTAGCCGTGGTGATCGTCTCTGGCTCCGGCCGGCGGCTGTTCATCGAGCACGAGAACGACGTCCTGCACACGAACATCGGCTACCCCTCCGGGATCTTCGACTAGCCGCTACTCGTTCGGCGGTGACGCCGTTCCGCCGCATGGCTTGACCGCGAGGGCAGGCGCACACAGGGTGATCGGGCGGTAGCGCGAGCGCAGCTCGCGCGTGAAGCCCAGGATCGCCCTCGCCCGGCGCAGGGCCGTCAGGAACCTCCGCGCGTTCCGGAGCGCCTTGGCACGCGGCATGTCCCGGTACTCGCGCCTGTGGTTCGAGAGGTAGCGCCTCACCTCCGCGGCGGAGACCGGGCGCGCCGACTCCAGCACGCCCCTCAGCAGGCGCAGCTGCAACAGCTCGAGCTCCGCGCGCACGAGCAGGTCCGCCTCGGTCAGGCCCGACTTGCGCAGGAAGCGCCGGTATGCGCGGCGGGACTTGAAGTTCCTGTCCCTCAGTTGCTCGAAGTAACGGCGCACCCGCTCGGGCTCCACGGTGATCTGCCGCACCGCGGCCTCCGCCCGGAACCAGCGACTCTGCACGAGGAAGGTCATCGTCCCACGCTGCGCCGAAGCGCCCCGATGCTCGCAGCGGCGCCGCAGCACGCGGCGAGGCGGCTTGCGTCCGGCCCTGCGAGCCCGGCGACGGTCGGCGGCGATGCAGCGCTCGTAGCGCGGGGGATCGACCACGCCGCGCTCCTCGCGCAAGGCGATCGCGTGCCAGTGGTCGAACTCCGCCTGCGGGATCGGCTCGGCGCCGACGAGGGCGACCGTACCCGCGGGGAGCGTCGGGGCCTGTGCACCCGCCTCGGAGGCGAAAACGCTCACGCTCAGCATCCCCATAGCGATCAGCAGCTTCAGAGCGCGCACTTCGCGCACCCTACCCGGCCGTACTGCCGCACTCGGCCACCACGTAGCCCGGTGCGCACACTGTCATCCCCCGAGAGCGGGAACGGAACTCTTCGACGAAGGTGCCGATCACGCGCATCTGGCGCCTGGCCGTGAGCAGCCCTCGCACGATTCGGAGCGCCCTGCGCCGTGGCTTGCCGCGATACGCCCGCCGGTGCTCGGCGTAGTAGCGCCTCACGTCATCGCCCGTGACGGGCGGGGCCGCGCGGACCACCGTGGCGGTGATGCGCTGCTGCAGGATGTCGAGCTCCACCCGGACGAGGAGTTCCACCTCTCTGAATCCCGTTGCGCGGAGAAAGCGGCGGTATGCGCGTCGCGACTCGAAGGACGCGCTCCGCTGGCGATTGAACGACCGGCGCACTCGCTCGGGAGTCACGGCGATCCCGCGAGCGGCCGCCTCGTGACGGACCCACCGCCCCTGCACGAGGAAGGACATCGTCTCGCGTCGCGCCGATTCGTGGCGCCGTTCGCAGCGTTTCCGCAGGAGCCGGCGGGGCGGCGTGCGCCCTGCCCTGCGCGCCCGGCGGCGCTCCGCGGCGATGCAGCGCTCGAACCCCGGCGGGTCCGTTGCGCCGGGCCCGCCTCGCAGCGCGATCGCGAGCCAGCGATCGAACTCCGCCTGCGGAATCGGATCCGTGCCCACCAGCGCGACCGCGCCGGGCGGGAGTGGCGGCTGCTGCGCGCTGGCGGGACTGTCGAGAGCCACTGTGCTCAGCGATGCCGCAACGCTCAGCACGAGCAGAGTGCGCATTGCTGCGCACCCTACCCCGGGTCCTACCGCTCCTGCAGCACCGACAGGATGTTCCCGGCGGGATCCTTGAACCAGGCGATGTAGGGACCCTCGCCCCGGGCGATCCCGCGCTCGTCCTGCTCGAAGCCGTCGTAGCGCTCGAAGCTCACGCCACGCCCCGCCAACCCGTCCACGGCCTCGTCGATGTCGTCCACCGGGAAGTTGAGGATCGTGTAGTTACCCGGCTCGAGGTCTGGCTTCGGGTAGATCATCGTCGGACGGTCGCCTGCCAGGTGCAGCGTCAGGAGGCCGTTCTCCTCCGAGGTCTCGAGACCGAGCGTCTCGCCGTAGAACTCGCGCGCCTTGTCCATGTCATCGACGGCGAATCCGCTGAATGCCTTCGTGTTCTTGAACATGACCTACAGACCGCCGCGAGGCCCGAAACTCATCGGTCGATTCGGTCGGGGAGGCCGAAGCGCTCGAAGTCGGCCGCCTTGGCCGGGTCCACGGGCTGTTCCGGCCAGCGCTCGTAGAAGAGGAGGTCGCTGCTGAGCGTGGAGCGGTTGATGAACGAGGTGATCTGCCCGATCCGGTCGCCTTGGAAGGTCATCACGTCCAGCGCGAACGGGCGGAAGCACTGGTCGGGCTCGTACCAGGCATAGCTGCCCACCGCCGGCTGGCCGTTCGCGCGCGTGGGCACGTGGCGCCACCGCCAGTCGCCCGACAGCGGCCCGTAGTGCATGAAGCCGCGGAGCGCCTCGTGGCCGCTGAACCAGGCTGCGAGCGGCGGCATGGACCAGGCCGCGTCCTCGGCGAGCAGCTCAAGCACGGCCTCCACGTCACCCCGTTGCATGGCGTCCATGTAGCCCTCCACGAGCTCGCTCAGCCGCTCGTCGCCGAGTGCGCGCAGCGTGGCCTGCTGGCTCAGCTCGGGCGCATCGTCGTCGATCGTCTTGCGGGCGCGCTGGAGGGCGCTGTTGACCGAGGCGACCGTTGTGTCCAGCGAATCGGCGACCTCGCGCGCGGAGAAGCCGAGCACCTCGCGCAGGATCAGGGCGGCGCGCTGGTTTGCCGGCAGATGCTGGAGCGCCGCCACGAACGCCAGCTCGACGCTCTCGCGCAGCTCGTAACGGGCCTCGGGGCCGGCGGGGCCGTCCTCCAGCCCGAGGCCCTCGTCCGGATAGGGATCCACCCAGACCGTCTCGGCCGGTGGCAGTCCGATTCCGTCGTGCGGGTCGGTGGACGGGCCGTAGTCGAGCGGGAGCACCCGCTGCTTGGGCCGGCGGGCGATCAGATTGAGGCTGCTGTTGGTGGCGATCGTGTAGAGCCACGAGCGGAACGAGCTGCGCCCCTCGAACCGGGCCAGCCCGCGCCAGGCACGCAGGGAGGCGTCCTGCAGCGCGTCCTCGGCATCCTGGACCGAGCCGAGCATCCGGTAGCAGTGCGCGTGCAGCTCCGAGCGATACGAAGCCAGCAGGCGGCCGAACGCAGCCTCGTCGCCGTCGCGGGCCGCCACAAGCAGCCGCGGCTCGTCCGTCTCGCGCGTGGAGGGCGTGGCCATGCCACCGGCAGGGTAGACCCCTCCTGACGCCGACCGATTAGTTCCGCGCTCGGCGCGGGTCACAAGGGCAGGACGTGATGCCCGACTTTTCCACACCCGTAGTGCACCTCGAGCTGCACACCGGCGACCTGCCGGAGGCCGAGGCCCTGTACAGGAGCCTCTGCGGCTGGCGCGCGGAGCGGATCCATGTGGCCTCGGGCTCATACCTCTCGCTCGAGCTGGGAGACGGATTCGGCGGCGGCATCGTAGAGTGTGAGACGCGCCGCCCGGTTTGGTTGCCTTACGTAGAGGTCACGGCGATCAGCGAGGCCACGGAGCGTGCCCGCGCGCTGGGAGCGGGGGTGCTGCTCGAGCCACGCGAAGGCCCGGCCGGCTGGCGCAGCGTGGTGGGCACGCCCGCGGGTGGCGAGATCGCCTTCTGGCAGCCGAAGCGACCTCACCGATGAGATCGGTGGCTTCGGGTGGTCTCTAACGTGAAACGGCTATGACACAGGAGACGGCACTGATGAGTGAGCAGGTGACGGACCGAAACCGCTGGATTGCGCTCTACGTGCTCTGCGCGGGAGTCCTGATGATCGTTCTCGACGTGACCGTCGTGAACGTCGCGTTGCCGTCGATCCAGGACGACCTCGGCTTCTCGCAGGCGAGCCTCGCCTGGGTGGTCAACGCCTACCTGATCAGCTTCGGCGGGCTGCTGTTGCTCTCCGGGCGCTTCGGCGACCTGATCGGGCGCAAGGACGTCTTCATGGCGGGCCTCCTGGTCTTCACCCTGGCCTCGATTCTGTGCGGCGCCGCCCAGAGCCAGGGCATGCTGGTGGTGGCGCGCTTCATCCAGGGCATCGGCGGCGCCATGACGTCGGCGGTCGTGCTCGGGATGATCGTGACGATGTTCCCGGCCCCGCGCGACCAGGCCAAGGCCATCGGCGTCTACGGCTTCGTGGCCTCGGCGGGCGGCACGGTCGGCCTGCTTGCCGGCGGCGTGCTGACCCAGGCGATCAACTGGCACTGGATCTTCTTCATCAACATCCCGATCGGTGTGGCCACCGCCGCGCTGGCGTGGCGACTCATCGAGCGCGACAAGGGGATCGGACTCAGCGAGGGCGCAGACGTGCCCGGCGCGGTGCTCATCACCGCCTCGCTGATGCTCGGCGTCTACACGATCGTCAAGCCGGCGGCCGACGATGGCTGGGGCGCGCCGACCACGCTCCTGCTCGGCGCGATCTCGGTGGTGCTGCTGGCCGCGTTCATCCTGCGCGAGGCCACGGCTCGCACACCCCTCATCCCTCTGCGGATCTTCCGGTCGCGGAACCTGACGGGCGCGAACATCGTCCAGCCGCTGCTCGTGGCCGGGATGTTCGGCCTCTTCTTCATGGGAGCGCTCTACATGGAGCGCGTGCTCGGCTACGACCCGCTTCAGATCGGCTTCGCGTTCCTGCCGGCCACACTCGTCATGGGAACGCTCTCGCTGCGCTACGCCGAGCCCCTGATCACGCGCTTCGGGGCCAAGACCACGCTGCTGCCCGGGCTCGTCCTGATAGCGATCGGCCTGGCGTTGTTCACCCGCGCGCCGGTGGACGGCAATTACTTCGAGAACATCCTGCCGGTGATGCTCGTGCTGGCCGCCGGCATTGGCGTGTCGTTCCCTGCCCTGATGACGCTTGCGATGTCGGGGGCCACGCAGGAGGACGCGGGCCTCGCCTCCGGCCTCGTGAACACGACCGCGCAGGTGGGGGGCGCACTCGGCCTCGCCGTTCTCGCCACCCTGTCCACCACGCGCACCGACAACCTCCTGGCCGAAGGAGAGTCCAGGGCGCAGGCACTCGTCGACGGATATCACCTCGCGTTCTGGATCGGTGCCGCTCTGGTCGTGCTCGCCTTCGCGATCGCGGTGACGGTCTTGAAGCAGGAGCCGACCGTGTCCGAGGCGGAGGCCCAGGGCGCGGGCGAGGACCAGCAGGTGCGGGCCGAACCCG
Source organism: uncultured Thermoleophilaceae bacterium (assembly GCA_963803245.1). GTDB lineage: Bacteria > Actinomycetota > Thermoleophilia > Solirubrobacterales > Thermoleophilaceae > JACVRW01. The sequence goes on from CAWDLI010000004.1 coordinate 281,951, forward strand.
CCTCCGAAGCCGCCTAGCGTGTTCGCAGTGCTGGTGACCGGTCCGCCCGGCTCGGGCAAGACGGTCACGTTCACGGCGCTATGCGATGCGCTGGCCGGGGACCAGGTCCCGCACGCCGGCGGCGACGTGGATGAGCTCGCGTGGGCCTTCCCGTTCCCGGACCTCGCGGGCCGCTGCGAGCACCTGCGCGCCTGGAGCGAGTCGCATGCGCGGGCCGGCGCGACCCTCCTGGTCGTGGCCGAGGTGATCGAGTCCGACGCGCACCTGACGGACGTGCTCGCCGCGCTCGGCGCCGACGACCACCTGCTGGTGCGGCTCGAAGCGGAGCCGGAAACCCTGCGCCGGCGCATCATCGCCCGCGAGCCCGAGGGCTGGTTCGGGCTCGACCACCTGCTGAACGAGATGGAGCAGCTCCACAGCTCCATGCCCGCGCTCGAGGGCGTTCACCTGGTGATGGACACCGAGCGCCTGACCACGGCGCAGGTCACCGAGGCGATCCGCGCCGCCCTGCCGGACCGGTAGCGACCCCGCAGAACGCGCTCACCGCCGCGTTGAAGGCGGCGGGTTGCTCGATGTTGCTCACATGGCCGGTGTCCGGGATCACCGTCAGCCGCGCGCCCGGGATCGCATCGCGAAGCTGCTCGGCCACGCTGAGCGGCGAGCGCCTGTCGGCCTCACCCCACAGGAGGAGGGTCGGGACGCCGATACGGGCTAGAAGATCGCGCGTGTCCGAGGCGGCAACCGACTGGGCCATCGCGCGGTACCCGGCCGGGTGGAGGTCGGACATGACGCCGGCCATCTCCTGGCTCAACTCCGCCGGGGCGTTCTCCGACAGCAGCCCCGGCAACCAGCCGGGCACCCAGTCCTCCGGCGGCAGCCGGGACTCGCGGAGACAGCTCGCCAGGCGCTCGTCGCAGACGGCCTCCGGCAACGAGCCCCTCCAGCCCGCGTAGGTGTCCACCAGGATCAGCGACCTCACCCGCTCGGGGTGGTACCGGTAGAGCTCTTGCGCGAGCACCCCGCCCCACGACAGCCCCAGGACGTGAGCGGGATCCAGGTCGAGCGCGACGATGAACTCGGAGAGGCAATCCGCGTAGTCGCTCGCCCTGAAGGACTCGGGCGGGTCCGCCGACTCGCCGGCGCCGGGCGCGTCCCAGGCGACCACCGTGAACTGCTCCGCGAGCCCGGCGAGCTGCCTGGTCCAGGCGCGGCTGTCCGAGAGGATCCCGTGAAGCAGGACGAGCGGCGGCCCCCGGCCGGCCCGCTGATACGCGACACGAAGTCCGCCGATCTCGACGCTGGCTCTTTCTTCGATTCCCACGGACGACCCGACCAGCCGCTACATGGCGGCGGGGAGGGGCTTCACGTTGTGGTTCTGCCGGAAGACGTTGTCCGGATCCCACTCGGCCTTGACGGCCGCCAGCCGGTCGTAGTGCTCGCCGAACCCGGCCTGGATCCGGTCCTCGCCCTCGTCGCCGGTGAAGTTGAGGTAGACGCCGCCGGTGGCGTATGACCTCAGGTCCGCGCACGTGGCGCGCGCCCAGGACTTGCCCCGCTCGTCGTCCGCGGGGTCCTCCCAGAGACCGAACGGGTGCACCGTCCAGCGCGCATGCCGGCTGGCCAGCGGCCAGTCGGCCGCGTTGCGGGTGACCGCCCCGCCCCACGGAACGATGATCTGCTGCGACGGCGACGGCACGACCATGTCCTTCGCGCGTGCGCAGAACAGGTCGATTGCCTCGTCGGGGAACTCCACCAGATGCTCGGCCGACCAGTAGTTGCGGAAGCCGGGCGGGTCGTCCAGCGCACACTGCAGCTCGGCGTACGGCATCTCAGCGATCATCTGGCCGTCGGGCGACAGGTCGAGCAGAGGTGCCGCCACCTCGCGGGCCTCGCTCTCGCCGCCGGCGTACATCACGCCGACGCCGAGCGCCAACTGCCCGCGAAGGTGCTCGGGCACGAACTCCTCGGGCGGTCCGGTGAGGTAGATGGCGCCGCCGCCGACCTCGTCCGGCGCCTGCTCCATGAACTCGCGGTAGCTGCGGATGACCTCGGGCCCGCGCTCGGGCGAGAAGAGCAGGAGCGCCAGGGTCGTGGTCGGCAGCGAATGCAGGCGGAACTCGAACGAGGTCGCGATCCCGAAGTTCCCGCCGCCTCCGTGCAGGGCCCAGAAGAGCTCGGCGTTCTCGTCCTCGCTCGCGGTCACCTGCCGTCCGTCCGCCGTGACGAGGTCGACCGAGATGAGGCTGTCGCAGGCGAGACCGAACTTCCTCTCGAACCAGCCGGAGCCGCCGCCCAGGGTCAGGCCCGCCACGCCGGTCGTCGACACGCGCCCGCCGGTGGTGCCGAGCCCATGCGGCTGGGCGGCCCGGTCGAAGTGACTCCAGGTGGCCCCGCCGCCGACGGTCGCGGTGCGGGCATCGGGATCGACCGACACGGCATTGACGTTCCGCATGTCCACGACGAGACCGTCGTCGACGAGGCTGTTGCCCGCGACGCTGTGCCCTCCGCTGCGAATCGACACGGGCAGGCTCTGCTCGCGTGCGAACGCGAGCGCCGCGATCACATCGTCCGAGTCCGCGCACTGCGCCACGTAGGCCGGGTGCCTGTCGATCATCGCGTTGAAGATCGAGCGGGCCTCGTCGTAACCGGCGTCTTCGGGCGTGAACACGTCGCCCCCGAAGCCGGCGATGCCGTTGTCGCTCATACGTGCCCCCTTGTGAGCTGCCGAATGCCGCTCGGCATCTTCTCACGTAGGTTGTCCATTTCCTCGCCCGCCGTTCGTCTTGGAGGCAACCAAGCCCCACAAGAGGAGGAACCATGAAGTACATGCTGCTCATTCATCAAGGCGACACCCCCCTGCCCGGGATCGCGACGCGTGGGAGCGCCTTTCGCAGGACGAGCAGGAGGCGGTCTACCGCGCCTACCAGGCGATCAACGAGACCCCCGGCGTCACCTCCGGCCTCCAGCTGGCCGATCCCGAGACGGCGACCACGGTGCGCGAGCAGGACGGCAAGACGCTCACGACCGACGGGCCGTTCGTGGCGGTCAAGGAGGCGCTGGGCGGCTACCTGCTGTTCGAGGCCGATGACCTCGACGCCGCTATCGCGCTGGCGGCGCGCATCCCGGCGGCCGGCATGGGCGGTGCCGTGGAGGTGCGCCCGATCGTGGAGCGGTAGCGATCCTCGACACGGTCTTCCGTAACGAATGGGGCCGCGTCCTCGCGGCACAGATCGGCTTCCTCGGCGACTTCGACCTCGCCGAGGAAGCCACCCAGGAGGCGTTCGCGATCGCAGCCGAGCGCTGGCCCCGGGACGGAACGCCCGCCAACCCGCGCGCCTGGCTGGTGACCACCGCCCGCAACCGCGCTATCGACCGCATCCGCCGGGACCGCACCCTCGCGGAGAAGACACGGCTGCTGGACGTGCGGGAGGCCAAGGAGGACGACTTGGACGAGACGGCGATCCCGGACGAGCGGCTCGAGCTCCTGTTCACGTGCTGCCATCCGGCGCTCGCGATCGATGCCCAGGTCGCGCTGACGCTGCGAACGCTGGGCGGTCTGACGACCGACGAGATCGCCCGCGCCTTCCTCGTCCCCGAGCCGACGATGGCCAAGCGCCTCGTCCGCGCGAAGCACAAGATCGGGGCGGCCGGAATCCCGTTTCGGGTGCCGCCGGCCCATCTGCTGCCCGACCGCCTCGCCGCGGTGCTCGCGGTCGTGTACCTGATCTTCAACGAGGGCTACGGCGGACGCGGAGACCTGGCGGCCGAGGCGATCCTGCTGGGCCGCGCGCTCGCGGAGCTGATGCCCGACGAGGCGGAGGTGCACGCCCTGCTCGCGTTGATGCTGGTGAACGACGCCCGGCGCGACGCTCGCTTCGCCGACGGCACCGTTGTGCGCCTCGGCGATCAGGATCGATCGCTCTGGGACTTCGAGCAGATCGCGGCGGGGACGGCTGCGCTCGACCGCGCGCTGGCGCTCGGCGGCCGCGGTCCGTACGTGCTGCAGGCGGCGCTTGCGGCCCTCCACGTGGACGAGCCCCAGGACTGGCCGCAGATCGCGGCCCTCTACGGCGAGCTCGCGCGCGTGACCGGCTCTCCGGTGGTCGAGCTGAACCGGGCCGTGGCCATCGCGGAAGCCGGCGACGTCGAGGCCGCGCTGGGCCTGGTGGAGCTGCTGGAGCTCGACAACTACCACTACCTCCACTCCACGCGGGCGGAGCTGCTGCGCCGGCTCGATCGCGTCGAGGACGCCCGCGCCGCGTACGAGCGCGCGCTCGAGCTCGTCCACTCGGAGGCTGAGCGGAACTTCTTGGAGCACCGGATGGCGGAGCTGGCAGGGCCCGCTTGAGGAGCGCCCTTCATGGTCCGGGCGGGAGCAGGGTCCGCAGCTCCGCCAGCATGAGCCGCGGGTCTTCCAGAACGTCGCCGTAGGTGTAACGACGGAACTCGTCACCGCGGGCGTGCGCCTCCCGCTCGCGCCGCCGGTCGAGCTCCCACGCATGGCGGGAGTGGTGATAGCGATAGCTGTCGAGCTCCACGGTCAGGCACTGTTCCGGCCAGCGGCAGTCCACCCGTCGACCACCCGCCGGACGATTGGTACGCGGCAGCACGAGCCCCGCCTCGCTCAGGCGCGCCAGGAAACGCGCCTCGAGCTTGCTGAGCGAAACGGGAACCTCTCCCAGCATGGCGCGGCGCAGCGCGCCGGCGCCCGGGGCACGCGGCCGGCGGGCGAGCGACACACCGACCTCGGCGGGCGTGGTCCGGTGACGAACGCCCGCCTCGTGACACGCGCGCGCCAGCTCATCGGGCGCCAGCACCGCCGCCAGGTCCACGAGTGTGCGCGCGACGGTCGTGACCGGGATCGCGCGCCACGTCATCGCATCCGCCGGGTCGGTGCGAAGGGACCGCCGCGTCGTGACGCCCTTGACGCGTCGCTCCGTCGGGGCGGTCACCTCCGGCCGTGGCGCACCGCCCCTGAGCAGCCCGAGGAGATGCCCGGCGGCCCGCCCGCTCAGCACCGCGCCGTCGCCACAGGCCCAAACCGCCGCCAGATAGCGGGCCTCCAGGCTCGGCGCGCGGTGCCCGACGCGATACACCCCGCGATGAACGCGAAGCAGGCTGCCTCGCCGCACCCGCTGCTTGATCTCCTCGGCGGTAATGCCCGCCCGACACGAGCTGCGAGCGGGTGACCACGCCATGCGACTTCGCCGCGATTTCGGCGAGTTTCCTTTCTACCTTCCTGCCCTGTGGTTGCACTGCAACCACAAGTCAGGAAGGAAGCGAGATTCGGCCCCTCGTTCGCGCGGCGCTACCAGCCGAGCTCAGTCGCGGCCGCGCGCACGGCCGCGAGCAGCGCCCTGACGGAGGGACGCTTGGCGTCCGCGGTGCGGGTCGCGGCGAAGATCGTGCGGTGCACGGAGCCTTCGGCGATGGCCCGAACGGCGACGCCCGGGCGCGCCCCGGGTCCGGGTCCACCAGGGCGGGCAGCAGCGTCACGGCCTGCCCGCCCGCCACGAGCGCCAGGCTGGTGACGCTGTCGTTCGTCCGGTGGCGGATGTCCGGGTCGAACTCCCCGAGCTCGCGGCACGTCTTCTCGGTCATCGCCTCCCACCCCGTCTCGCGATGGCCGGTCGCCCATGCATCGCCGGCGAGCTCGGCCAGCGGCACGGCGCGAGGATGGCGGCGCGCGGACGGGTGGTCCTCGGGCAGCATCACGTGAACCGGGTCGCGCCAGAGGTCCTCGCGGTCGACGCCGGCGGGCCGCGCCAGCGGCTGATGCTGCCACTCGTCGGCCAGGACGAGGTCCACGTCTCCGAGCGCGAGCGCTGGCAGCGACTGCTCGGGCTCGCCTTCGATCAACTCGCAGCGCAGATCGGGCGCGTCCCGCGCGAGCGCCTGCATCGCCGGCACGGCGATGTGGAACGCGACCGACTGGAAGGAGGCGATCCTCCCCGCCCCGACACGCTGCCGGCGGCCGCCGGCGAGCTCCGCCTCGGCGAGCTCGGCGCGGTCGAGCAGGGCTTCGGCGTGGCGGGCCAGCACGAGCGCGGCGTCGGTCAGGCGGACCCCTCGCCCGGCCCGCTCGAGCAGCTCCACGCCGGCCTCGCGCTCGAGCACCGCGAGCTGCTGCGATACGGCCGACGGCGTGAACTGGAGCGCGTCGGCGACGGCGGCGATCGTCCCCCGCTCGTGCAGCTCGTGCAGAAGCCGCAGGCGGCGGAGATCGAGCATGTAGCGATGCTACTGAATAGTCGTCAGTAATCGGCATTGCTTCTGAAGCTTGAACCGGGCAGGATCGGTCCATGCCCTCCGTCGGCGCCCTCCTCTGCCTCGCCTCCGCGGTCGCGTTCGGCGGGATGGCGATCTTCGGCAAGCTCGCCTACGACGAGGGCGCGACCGTCGGTACGCTGCTGTCCGTGCGGTTCATCGTGGCCGCCGCGCTGTTCTGGGTGCTGGTGGCCGCCACGGGCGCGGCGCGCCGGCTGCGCACTCTCCCGCGCCGGGACATCGCCATCGCCCTGGCGCTCGGCGGCATCGGCTACAGCGCCCAGGCCGGCGCCTTCTTCAGCGCCCTCGAGCGCCTCGACGCGTCGCTGCTCTCCCTGCTGCTCTACACGTTCCCCGCGATGGTCACGGTCGCCGCGATCGTGCTCGGCCGTGAGCTGGCGAACCGCCGAACCGTTGCCGCGCTCGTGGTCGCCTCGACAGGTCTCGTCCTCGTCCTCGCGGGCGCCGGGTCGGGGGCGCTCGATCCCCTCGGCGTCGTGCTGGGCCTCACGGCGGCGGTGGTCTACACCACGTACATCCTCTGCTCGGAGGGCGTGGCCGATCGGATGGGCCCGCTCGTGTTGAGCGCGCTGGTCTGCACCGGTGCGGCGACGACGCTCACGCTGGCCGCCGCCATCGGCGGCAGCCTGCACCTGGGCGACGTGAGCGCGACGGGCTACGGATGGCTGGCGGGCATCGCCGTCGTCTCGACGGTCGGAGCCGTCGGCCTGTTCTTCGCCGGCCTGCGGCGCGTCGGTCCCACGACCGCCTCGATCCTCTCCACGGCCGAGCCGCTCACGACCGTCGTGCTGGCGTACCTGGCCTTCGGCGAGTCGCTGAGCCCCGTGCAGCTCACGGGCGGGGCGCTCGTTCTCGGTGCGGTGCTGCTCCTCAGCGCTCCGCAGGGCGCGCGCGGTCGGTTGACACCACAGATGGAGGTTCGATGACGACGTCCGGCTCGCTCACAGGGAAGGTGGCGCTCGTGACCGGCGCGACCCGCGGTGCCGGGAGGGGCATCGCGGTCTCGCTCGGAGAGGCGGGGGCGACCGTCTACTGCACCGGTCGAACGACGAGGGACCGGCGCTCGGAGTACGACCGGCCGGAGACGATCGAGGAGACCGCCGAGCTCGTCGACGCCGCAGGCGGCACCGGGATCGCGGCCGAGGTCGACCACCTGGAGCCGGCGCAGGTCGAGGCGCTCGTCAAGCGCATCGACGCCGAGCAGGGCCGCCTCGACGTGCTGGTCAACGACATCTGGGGCGGCGAGAAGCTGGCGCAGTGGAACACGCCGGTGTGGGAGCACGACCTCGACAGCGGTCTGCGAATGCTGCGCCTGGCGATCGACACGCACCTGATCACGAGCCACTTCGCTCTGGCACTGCTAATCCGCCAACCCGGCGGCCTGGTCGTCGAGATGACCGACGGCACGCTCGAGTACAACGCGGCGAACTACCGGCTCTCGACCTTCTATGACCTGGCCAAGACGGCGGTCCTCCGGCTCGCGTTCGCACAGAGCAAGGAGCTTGCGCCGCACGGCTGCACCGCCGTGGCGCTGACTCCCGGCTGGATGCGCTCGGAGATGATGCTCGACATCTACGAGGTCACCGAAGCGACCTGGCGCGAGGCGACGGTCGGGAGCCCGCACTTCGTCGCGATCTCCGAGACGCCGCGGTTCGTCGGTCGCGCGGTCGCCGCGCTCGCGGCCGACCCGCGAGGTCCACGATCGCAACGGCGGCTCGTTCTCCTCCGGAGGGCTCGCGCGCGAGTACGGATTCACCGACCTCGACGGCTCACAGCCCGACTGCTGGCGCTACATGGTCGAGGTCCAGGATCCGGGGCTCCCGCCGGACCCCACCGGGTACCGATAACCCGCACTTTGCGGGCTTTTCGAGCCCGTTTCATTGACTCAAGGACTCTTGATCAACGAGCTTGATCGCGGCCAGTCGTACCGGATTCGCGCTTTCTTGCTCTGAGCTGTGGCCTGGCACTTCCGCCAGACCGAGGCCTGCGTTGGGGACTCGCGTGAGAGGACTCCAACATGTTGCGCTCGAGCCGCATCCGCCGAGGAGCCGGCGTTGCCGTGGCCCTTCTGGCCACCGTCTTCATGTCGGCCTGCGCGATAGGCCGGCCTCAGCCGACGTCCTACGTCAGCGATCGCGGAGCGACGCTGAACGGTGACATCAACTCCAACGTCGCGGGCGATATCGGCTTTTGGTGGAAGTACGGCGAGACGACGAGCTACGGGAGCCAGACGCCGGTCCGCACCATCTCGATCGACGATGACGAGCCACACGCCGTCTCGCAGCCGATCAGCGAACTGACCGCGGCCACGACCTACCACTTCCAATTCTGTGTCCAGGACCGTGAGCAGCGCCCCCCGCGCGACATCTGCTCCAAGGACCAGACATTCGCCACGGGCCCGGCAGGAGGCAGGGCGGGGATCGCCTTCAGATCGTCGCGCGACGGCAATCTCGAGATCTATGTGATGGACGCCGACGGCAGCAATCCCGTCCGGCTCACCAACGAGCCCGCGAGCGATGAACAGCCGGCCTGGTCGCCGGACGGGCGGAGGCTCGCGTTCACCTCCTTGCGCGACGGGAACTGGGAGGTCCACGCCATGGACGCAGACGGCGGCAACCAGACAAACATGACCAACAGCCCGGGCCAGGACCTTCACCCTGCCTGGTCGCCCGACGGTCAGAAGATCGCGTTCCACTCGAACCGCAACGGCAACAACAACGAGATCTACGTGATGGACGCCGATGGCAGCAACCTCGAGAACCTCACGAACGGCGTTGCGAACGACACGGACGCTGCCTGGTCGCCCGACGGCCGGAGGATCGCCTTCGGCGCCGGCTCCGACGTCCATGTGATGGACGCAGATGGCAGCAACCGGATCAACCTCACCAACACCCCGTCCGGCGACGGCAATCCGGCCTGGTCCCCTGATGGCGAGCGCATCAGCTTCACCACGGACCGCGACGGTCTCCTCGAGGTCTACGCGATGGACGCCGACGGCTCGAATCAGACGAACCTGAGCAACGACTCGGCGAACGACCTCGGGTCGTCGTACTCGCCCGACGGTGAGCGGATCGCCTTCGGCGCGACTCGAGATGGAAACGTCGAGGTCTACGCGATGGACGCCGACGGCTCCAATCAGACCAACCTCACAAACACCGCCGGGACCGACGCCTACGCCGCATGGTCGCCGCGTCCCGGACCCGCCCTGTATGTGGCGATGGGAGACTCGGTCACCCAGTGGGGGGCCACCGACCGCTATCCGGAGCTCTTCATGAACTTCCTCGAGCAGGCCGGCGTTGCCCAGATAGGCCCGCCTGCCTACAACCTCGGCCGCCTCGGGGAGACCAGCGCCGGCCTCAACGGCGGCCAGCTTCCGCTGACGCTCGATTACATCGGGGAGCCCGCTTCGGACGCCGCCGTGGTCACGGTCGACATCGGCGCCAACGACCTCTTCAACGACCCGACCTGCGACCCCAGGGCTCTGGCCACCTTCAACCTGGAGAGTTGCCAGCCGACCCTCCAGGCCTTCGAGACCAACTTCGCCGCCACACTCGACGCGGTGAACGAGGCGTTCGCGGACGATCCGGGTGACGAGCGGCTGATCGTGATGGCCTACTACAACCCGTGGTCCGGTAGGGCAGCCGAGGAGGCAAGGGCCGCCCAGGCCGAGCGCGTGCTCCTGGGGGCGGACCGCACCATCGATTGCGACGCAACGGGTACGGATCGAGGGCTGAACGACCTCATCGCGTGCACGGCGGCGGAGGCGGGTGCCCGCGTCGCTGACGCCTACCCACCGTTCCTCGACAACGGCGACCTGTGGCTCTCCGACGACATCCATCCCAACGAGCTGGGCCACGAAGCGATCGCGGACGCGTTCGAGGGCGCCTTCACCGCCCCGTGACCGCAGGCGGCTTACGCAGCGCGCTCTAGGCGTTCGCGGATCGCGCGGCGCGCGAGATCGAACACCTTGCGATCTCCGTAGAGCAGGAACACGGTGTTGGCGTGCCCAAGGATTGCGTTGATCTCGAACGTGAGCTGGTCGATGCTCGCGTCCGGGGCGATTTCCCCATTGGTCTGAGCGGCACGTAGGCCTGCGGCGACGAGCTCCGCCCAGCGCGACTGCACGGCGGCAACCCGATCGCGCACCGGGCCCGGCCGCGTGTCGAGCTCGGCCGAGACGGACGCGAAGAAGCATCCGCCGGGGAAGACGGCCCGTTCCACGTGCGACAGGAAGCGCTCGCCGAGCGCCTCCACCCGAGCGAGACCGTCGTCGGCCCGCATCGCCGGCTCGACCACGTCGGCCTCGAACACCTCCTCGGCGGCGGCGACGGTGGCGAGCTGCAGCTCCTCCTTGGACCCGAAGTGCGCATAGAGGCCGCTCTTGCTCATGCCGCTCGCATGGGCGAGGCGTCCGATCGAAAGCCCGTCGATGCCCTCGACGGTCGCCAGGCGGGCGGCAGCCGCGAGGATCGCCCGTCGGCTGCGCTCGCCGTCGGCGCGCCGGCGACGCCCGCTGACGTGCCTGCGCTCAGCGCCGCCGCCGGAGACATGTTCATTGCCGTGAGGCATCGCACAGACAAGATAGCACGACCGATCGTACTCTGACCGCTAGAAGGAACGGCCGTGCCATCTAGGAGGTCACCGTGTCGGCGTCTCATACACAGCGCACACCCGTTGGCTCGCTCGGGCGCCTCGGGCGCTGGGCGGCCACCCATCGCCGGGCAGTCGTACTCGTCTGGATCGGCGTATTCGTCGCCCTGGGAGCGTTCGCTCCGCGCGCGGAGCACGCGCTCTCTGGCGGCGGCTGGCAGGCCGATGGCTCCGAGTCCGTGCATGCCCGTGGGCTGATCGACCGGCACTTCGACGGCCAGGGCAGCTACGCGCTGACCGCGGTCGTGGCTTCGAACACAGGGCACAGCGCCGGCCCGGCTTTCCGCGCGACCGTGGCCCGAGTGGTGGGTCTCCTGCGGCGCGACCCTGCCGTGGGCGCGGTGTTGCCGCCCCGGGGCCCCGGGTCGATCGCGCCCAACGGACGAGTCGCGGTCGTGCGCGGCGGTGCGGCCGCCGGTCCAGCCGAGATGGTCCGGGCGGCCGGCCGCCTCCGAGGCCGCCTCCGGGCGGCCGCAGGCCCGGATACCGAGGTGTCGCTCACCGGCGCGGCCGGCCTCTGGTCGGAGTTCAACGAGGAGAACAAGGACGCGATGCTGCGTTCCGAGGTGATGTCCTGGCCGGTGACTCTGGCCGTGCTCGCCGTCGCGTTCGGCTCGTTCGCCGCCGCCGGGATCCCTCTGCTCCTGGCCATCCTGGGCCTGGTCGCGACGGCCGGGGCGCTGTGGCTGGGAGCGCACGTCATCGGCATCACGATCTGGGCCATGAACTTCGCGCTGATGTTCGCGCTCGCGGTGGGGATCGATTACGCGCTCTTCGTCGTGGTTCGCTTTCGGGCCGCCATGCGTTCGGGGCTGCGCCCCGATGACGCCGTCGCCGAGACGATGGACAGCGCCGGTAGGGCGGTCCTGGTCAGCGGCGTCGCCGTGCTGGCCTCGCTGGCCGCCGTGATGATCGTGCCGAGCCAACCGTTCCGCACGAGCGCTCTCGGGATCTTGCTCGCGGTGGGCTTCGTGCTGGCCGCGTCGCTCACGCTGCTGCCGGCGCTGCTGGCGCGCCTCGGACCCCGCATCGACCGCTTCGCGCTGCCGTGGGCGGGCGCCGTGCAGCACCGCAGCGAGGCGTTCGCGCGCTGGGGACGGCTGCTGTGGCGCCGCCCGTTGGTGATCGGCGGACCGGCGCTCGCCGTGCTCGTCGCACTCGCCCTCATGGGGCTTGGCCTGCGCACGGCCATGCCGACGGTCGGCGTCCTGCCCGCTGACGCCGGCGCGCGAGCGGGTTACGAGCGACTTCAGGACGCCTTTGGAGCGGGGGCGCCCGCCGAACTGCAGGTGGTGGCTCCGGCGAACCAGTCCGGACGCGTGCGCGCCGCGCTTGAGCAGAGCCCGGGCGTTGCGGCGGTGGCGCCGGCCGAGCGGCGCGACCGACTCGCGCTGACGCGCGTGCGTCCCGTCTCCGCCGAGGCGGACATCGTGGACCGCGTGCGATCTCAGGTGCCGGACGGCGCGCTGGTCGGCGGCGCGACCGCCGAGGGCCACGATCTCGAGCGCGCGCTCGCTGACCGGCTGCCGCTCGTCTACGGCCTGGTGGTCGCGGTGGGCTTCGCGCTGCTGCTGCTCGTCGTGCGCGCACCGGTGGCCGCCGCGACGGCCGTTCTCATGAACCTGCTCGCCACCGCGGCGGCGTTCGGAGTGGCCCGGCTGGTCTTCCAGGAGGGCCACGGCGAGGGGCTGCTGGGCTTCTCCTCACAGGGCTTCGTGGACGCGTGGGCGCCGATCTTCTTCTTCGCCCTGATATTCGCGCTCGCCATGGACTACACCGTGTTCCTGCTGAGCTCCGTGAGGGCCGAGCTCGAGCGCGCCGGCGATCCACGGACTGCACTCGTCGAGGGGCTGGCCCGCTCGGGGAGAGTGATCAACGCAGCTGGCGGCGTGATGGTCGTCGTGTTCTTCACCTTCGCCCTCTCCGGGCCGCTCGCACCGAAGGAGATGGGCGTGATCCTGGGCGTGGCGGTGCTGCTCGACACGCTGCTCGTTCGCTTGCTGCTGCTCCCGGCCGCCCTGCGCCTGCTCGGTCCTCGCGCCTGGTGGACGCCGCGGCTGCTGGACCGTGCTCCGCAGGCGTTGCGGCTTCGCCACGACTGATTGCCGGGTAAGGAGCGGAGCGACTCGTGTTGCCGGGCAGGTCACCGGGTGAGATGATCGGCCCGGTTTGGAACTCGCGGTCCACGCGCCGCTCATGGAGTTCGGCGACGAGGGGCAGTCGCTCGAGCGTCTCACCCGCGCGGTCGACGCCGCGCGGGACTGCCGCTTCGCCGCGGTCTCCTCCAACGACCACTTCGTGTTTCAGGCGCCTTGGCTCGACGGGCTGACGGCGCTGGCGGCCGTGGTCGAGCGCTCCGGCGCGATGGAGCTGGCGACCACGATCGCGCTTGTGGCACTTCGCGGACCCGTGCCCCTTGCTAAGGCGCTCGTCGCGCTGGACGTCCTGTCCGATGGGCGGGTGATCGCCGGAGTCGGCCCCGGCTCGTCGGAGCGTGACTACGACGCGCTCGGAGTGCCGTACGAGGAGCGCTGGCCGCGGTTCGACGAGGCCACCGCCATCCTGCGCTCGCTCCTGCGGGACGACCCGCCACCGGAGACGACGCGCCACTACCCGATACCCGGCTCGCGGCTGGAGCCGGCTCCACGCCGGCCCGGTGGGATCCCGCTCTGGATCGGTAGCTGGGGCTCGAAGGCCGGTCTCCGGCGCGTGGCGCGCCTCGCCGACGGGTGGCTCGCATCCGCGTACAACACGACACCCGCCGGCTTCGGGGCCGCCAAGCAGGCGCTGTCCGAGCAGCTTCACGCCCACGGAAGAGATCCCGATCGCTTCCCCAACGCGCTGGCGACCATGTGGACCTGGATCACCGAAGACCCCCGCGACGCGGACCGTGTGCTGCGAGAGGTCCTGGCCCCGATGCTCAAGCGCGATCCGGATGAGCTGCGCGACCAGCTGTGCATCGGGCCGGCGGAGCAATGCGCGGAACTGCTCTCACGCTATGCGCAGGCAGGCTGCGAGCGCGTCTACCTCTGGCCGCTGGGCGACGAGCCTCGGCAGATCGAGCTCGCGGCCACGGCCGTGCTCCCAGCCGTCAGGGGCTGACGCCCGCCGCTCAGCCGCTCGAGCTGTCTAGACGCTGCAGCAACTCGTGGGCGGCCAGCTCGACGTCCTTGTGGCGCCACTCGGCGGCCCGGTAGACGCAGGCGATCAGGCCGGCCCGGTGGACGCGCCGAAAGTCGCCGTAGACGAACCCGTACCTGGACTTCGTCTGATCGGCAGCTCCGTCGGTGAGGCCCAGATGCCACTCGGCGTACTCGTCCCACGAGTGCCGTTCCAGGAACGCATTCTCTTCGTCGGCGCCAGGCTGGACTTCCCCCCAGTCGCTCTCCAGCACGTACTGCCGGCCGTCGATGAGTTGACGGGCTCGTTCCACGGCAGGCTGGTTGACCGAGTAGGACGCGATCACCGCATTCTGCCCGGAACCGTCCTTGGGAACGCCCCCCTTGAATACGCTCGCTTGATGCCTGAGGTCGAACTCAAGCGCGAAGGGGCGACCGCCTACCGCGAGGCCATCCCCCAGACGTCGGAGAACGGGGATCCCGTTCTCCTCATCCATGGCTTCCCCCAGAGCTCCTATATGTGGGCGCCGGTCCTCGAGGCGCTTGCCGCGAGCGGTCGCAGAGCGATCGCCCCAGACCTGAGCGGCTACGGCGACTCCGCGCCCGACCCGCCGGGCACATGGGAGCGCCATGTGAGCGCTCTCGAGAAGTTCCGCCAAGCCCTGGGGCTGAAACGGGTGGTGCTCGGACTCCATGACTGGGGAGGCCTGATCGGCCTGCGCTGGGCCTGCGACCACCCGGACGCCGTCTCGACGCTGATCCTGAGCAACACCGGGTTCTTCGCCGACACGGAGTGGCACGTGATGGCGCAGGCGTTGCGCACGCCGGGCCAGGGCGAGCAGCTTCTCGACAACCTCACGAAGCAGGCCTTCGCCACCATGATCAGGGACCAGGGCGGGCGCATCCCGGATGACGCGATCGACGAGTATTGGAAGGCCTTCACGTCTCCGGCGGGACGCCAGGGCATGCTCGAGCTCTACCGCTCTGGCGACTTCGAGAAGCTGGAGCCCTACGAGGGACAGCTGGAGGCGATGGGCGTCCCGGCGCTGATCCTGTGGGGCGCGAACGACCCCGTCGTCCCGGTCGCCGCGGCGCACCGGTTCAACCGGGAGATCTCCGACTCGAAGGTGGTGATCCTGGAGAACGCCAGTCACTTCCTCTACGACGATGAGCCCGCCCGGTGCGCGCGAGAGATCGTGGCGTTTCTCGAGTAACAGAGCCGGTAGCTGTCCTCATTCGATCGTCATGCGCTCGACGGTACGGCGCGCGCGCGGGCGGCCTGGCGGACCAGGTGGTCGCGCTCGGCGACGTTCGTGGCCAAGTGGGCGGCCTCGGCGTACGCCGAGGCGGCGCCGGGCAGGTCCCCGTCGAGCTCGTGCAGGTGCCCGCGCACGGCGTGCCACCGGTGCCGCTCGCCGATCACCTCACGCAGCCGGTCCGTCTCGCGCAGCCCGGCGGCGGCACCGAGCACATGGCCGACCGCGACCGCGCGCCCGAGCACCGCGGCGGGGTCCTGGCGCACGGGGTCCCCGGTCAGCCCAACGAGCTCGTCGTACCAGGCGAGGATCTGCGGCCAGTCGGTCTCCTCGGCGCTCGCCGCGTCGTCGTGCAGGGCCGCGATCGCGGCCTCGACCTGGTAGCGGCCCGGGCGCCGTTCGTCGGTCTGCATGGCGAGCGCCGACTGCAGGACGCGCACGCCCTCGGCGATCTCGCGCGTGTCCCACAGGCCGCGGTCCTGGCGGTCGAGCGTGACGATCCGGCCCTCCGCGTCGAGCCGCGCCGGCATCCGGGCATGGTTGAGGAGCATCAGCGCGAGCAGCCCGCGCGCCTCGGGCTCCTCCGTGGCGAGGGTGAGCTGGCGGGCGAGCCGGATCGCCTCGCCGGCCAGGTCCACCCGGCCCGCGTGGCCGGCCGTGTAGACGAGATAGAGCACGCGCAGCACGACGGCGAGGTCGCCGGGCTGGTCGAGCCGGCGCCCGCGGAGGGTGCGCTTGGCACGGCTGATCCGCTGCGCCATCGTCGCCTCGGGGACGTAGAAGGCGTCGGCGATCTCTTGTGTGGTGAGGCCGCCGACGGCGCGCAGGGTCAGCGCGACCTGGGACGCGGGCGCCAGGTCGGAATGGCAGCAGGAGAAGAGCAGGAGGAGCGTGTCGTCGCCGGGCTCGGTGACCGGCCCGGGCGCGGGCTCCTCGTGCACGACGTCCTCGCGGCTGCGCCGGGAGGCCTCGCTGCGACGCGCGTCGATCAGCCGCCGCGTCGCGACCGTGGCCAGCCACGCCCGCGGGTCGTCCGGCGGGTGCTCGGGCCAGACCCGGAGCGCCTCCAGCAGCGCCTCCTGGAGCGCGTCCTCGGCGGCGTCGAAGTCCTCGCCCCGGCGGACCAGGCCTGCGAGCACCCGCGGGACGAGGGCACGCAGGGCGCCCTCGTCCAGCCGTCGCGCCGACTCGCCGGTCACGCCGGGTCAGTCGTGCGAGGCCGTCCCGGACATGATCTCCCGGACGTCGATCCACTCGTAGAGGGGCTCGCCGCCCGGGCCCGGCTCGGAGGAGACGTAAGCCGCCACTTCGAGCGCGCGCTCGCGGGACTCGACGTCGATCATGAACCAGCCCGCGATGAGGTCGCTGGTCTCCGGGTGCGGGCCGTCGGTGGTGACGGGCGCCGCGTCCGGGCCGCCGTAGCGCACCCAGGTGCGCTCCGGCGTGAGCGCCTGGGCGCCGACGTACTCGCCGCTCTCCTCGAGCATCTTGCTGACACCCCTGAGGAAGGCCATGTGCGCCTCCACGTCCTCGGGGGCCCACTCGTCCATCGGCGGGAAGGGATGGTGCGGCTCCGGGCCGCCGCGGTAGTGCTTGAGAAGCAGGTACTTGGGCATCGTCGTCTCCTGGTGTCTGGGCCGCGCCTGTCGAGGCCCTTCACCTGGTGAGCGGAGCCGGCCGGCGCTTCTCGACATCGTGCCGGCAGGCGCGCTCAGGTCGCCGGCATCAGTCCGAGCTGGCCGAGCAGCTCGGCCTGATCGAAGTAGAGATGCTCCGAGGCCAGCTCGTCGCCGCGAACCTCATAACTCGACATCCAGCGGAAGTCGACGGGCCGTCCCGTGGCCGCGACGTCGCCTGCCGGCGTGCGCATGACACCGGTGTGCGTGCCGATGAACCGGCCCTCGGCGGCGACGACGGATCCTTCGGCGAGAACGCGCGACGTCTCGAGACGCCCGTCCGGAAACGCGTCCCAGAACACACCGAAGAAGCCGAGGACCTCCTCGCGGCCGTGCATCGACGCGTTCGGTGCGACGAAGTCGGCGTCGTCGCTCCACGGACTGGCGTCCGTGTCCCGTGCGTTGAACGTCTCGACATGCCGTTCGACGACGCGCTTGGGATCAGCCATCAGACCGTGCCTCCTGTCGGTTGCCGTGCGCCGGATACTCCCACCCTGCCAGCGCAGCGGCGGGACGGAGAGGGAGGGATTCGAACCCTCGATGGAGGTTTCCCCCCATACTCGCTTAGCAGGCGAGTGCCTTCAGCCACTCGGCCACCTCTCCGGAACGCGCGATTGTAGGCGGCCTCGCCCCGGGCGCCGTTCAGGCCAGGCGGCCCTCGAGGCGTAGCAGGAACTCCTTGCGCTCGATCCCGCCGGTGTAGCCGCCGAGCGCGCCGCCGGTCCGGAGGACGCGATGGCACGGAACGACGACCGGCATCGGATTCGCGCCGAGCGCGTTGCCCGCGGCCCTCACCGCCCGCGGGCTCCCCGCCTCGCCGGCGACGGACGAGTAGGTGCCCACCTCACCGAAGGGGATGCGCGCCGTGGCCTGCAGCACCCCGCGCGTGAAGCCACGGGTGAGCGACCAGTCGATCGGCACGTCGAAGCTGGTGCGCCGCCCCTCGAAGTACTCGTCGAGCTCGCGCCGGAGCGGATCGAGCCGCGCGGGCGCTTCGAGCACCCGCGGCGACAGCTTGGCGGCCAGCCCCTCGAGGACCTCGTCCGCGCTGCTGTAGCTCACGTAGGCCACCCGCACCACACCCGCCGGGGTGCTCGCCACGATCAGTGGACCGAGCGGCGAGTCGAGCGTGGCGTAGGCCACGTCGAGCAGCCCCTCGCTCTGGGCCCGTTCGAGCAGGCCGCCCTCCAGGTCCGTGCTCGGGCCGCCGAGTCCACGGGCGGCGGCCTTCATTGCGCTTTCGATCTTGCTGGTCATCGATCCCATTCCTCTCTGAGGCGCTTGAGGCCTTCGTGCACGTTGCGGCGGGCTGCCTCTTCCGAGGACTCGAGCAGCTCGGCGAGCTCGTCGTAGGGCATGCCGAGCACGGAACGGCAGTACACCGCCGTCCGCTGCTTCGCGGGAAGCGCGCGCACGGCTTCCCATAGCTCCGGGTCCTCCCCCGGGGGTTGCGCCTCGGGTGCGGCGGCCCTGTCGGGCAGGGCCTCCACGGGCACCGGCCGCCTCGCTCGGGCCCGGTGCGCGTCGATCGCCTTGTTCTGCGCGATCTTCAGCAGCCAGCCTCGAATGTTGTCCGTCCGGCGCAGGCGCGGGTACGCGCGCAGCGCCGATATCCAGGTCTCCTGGAAGCAGTCGTCCGCGTCGGCCGGGCCGGCGGTGGCCACCAGGAAGCGGTACACGTCGGTCCGCTGGGCCTCGAACACGGCCTGGAAGGGCGGAAGCTTCACGGTCAACTGACGCGCCGGGCGCCGCTTTCGTGAGACCCGCTCAGGAGCGAACGAAGATCGGAGCGCCGAGCGGCATCTTCGAGATCAGCCAGCGCGCCTCCTCCGACCGTACCCGCATGCACCCGAGGCTCACCGCCTTGCCGATGCTGCTCAGGTCCGCGGTGGCGTGAACCGCCAGCCGGTCGCCGCCGGGCCAGTCCTCCGGGAGATCGGTCTGATGGCCGGTGAGAGCCAGCACGCAGCACCCGTAGGGCGAGTTGTCATCGGTGACCTTCAGCTTGTCCGTGACCGAGAACCGGCCGAGTGGCGTGGTGTGCCCCCGGGAGCCGATCGCTATCGGGAACTTTCGGACGGTGTGCCCGTCCTTGCGCACGAACAGCTCGCGCTTCGACAGGTCCGCGTGGAGCGACCAGCGCACGCAGTCCACCCGCGCGCGCTCGCGTGGAATCCAGGCGACCTCGCCGTTCTTCAGCTCCGACGCCTGCACGCCTAGCCAGTCCCCGCGCTGGCCGACGACGCCGAGCACCCGCGGCGACCCCCACTCCGTGCGCTTGGTGATCCGCAGGCGCGGCTCCCCGCCGGGCTCCCGGAAGAGGACCGTGGACTGCTGGACGTACGCGGTCGAGTAGCAGGACGACGTCTGCGGATCGGAGGCGAACGGTGCCTCCAGAGGCCCACCCTTCGCCGGGACGAAGTTGCGGGTGCCGTCGCCGCCCCGCGCATCGGGCCCGCCGCCCGAGTCGTTGTCGGTGAGCTGCGTGGCCGCCATCAGGCCGGCCGCGCCCACGAGCGCGGCGGCTCCCAGCGCGGCGAGCGTCAGGAAGCCCGTGCGCATACGGCGTCCCGGGCCCTCGCCGCCCCTCCGCCCCTCGGCCAGCATGTCGAGCACCGGCTCGTCGGGCGAGGGGTCGGGTGCCGGGTCCGCGACGGCCGCCAGCGGCGCCGGCGCCGGCACGGGCTCCTTCTCGGGCTCGGGCTCGGGGCGGGGCACGGGCCGCAGCGGCACGGGCGCCGGCATCGGCTCGGGAGCGGGCCTGGCCTCGGCGGCGATCGGCGTGGGCGGCGGGCTCGGCGCGCGCTGCGGGGCCGGGGTGCGGTCCGTCCTCCGCGCTCGCTCTCGCGCGGGAGCCGGCTCGGCGCCGGGTCCCGAAGGGTGCTCCCGCTCGGCCCCTGGCTCCGCCTCCGGCACCGTGAACTCGCGTCCGGGAGCCGGCTCGATGCCCGCCCAGGTACCTGGCTCGAGCAACGCCTTCAGAACCGAGCCGAGGTCCTCGCCGCGCTGAACCCGCAGGTCGTCGGCGAGCCGCTCGATCGCGGCGGCCCGCCGGCGCGACACCTCGGCGGGCTCGTAGTCGTACATGCGCGCGAGCGCCTCGTCCGGGACGCGCCGGTGGAGGGACAGCGAGAGCAGCTCACGGTCCCTCGGTTCGAGGCGCTGAAGGGCGTCGGCGAGCTGTTCGGGGCGGATCATTCAGGGCTACCTGGGCGTCGGCAACCGTTCGCCCGGGGGCGCGAAGGCCGCCCTTCCAGGGTACTGAGGGTCCGGGTCGGAGAATTCGGGCGCCGGCGCTCAGGCGCCGGGGCGGGTGAGCGGCTTGATCGTGCGCCCCTCGGCGGAGTCCTCTATCAGGGTCGCCAGGCGCCTCAGGCGGGTCTCCTCCCGCTTGGCGCTCATGACCCAATTGATCGCGGGCCGGCGGTATGACGGCGGCTTCGAGCTGAAGAACTCCCAGGCCTTCGCGTTGGCCTTCAGCTCGCGCTCGTAGGCAGGCGCGAGCTCCACGGTCTCCTGCTCGAAGGAGTAGATGCCGGTGTTGTCCGCGGTCCGCCGCTCGAACGCCTCAATCCCCGCGGGCAGCATCCGGCCCTGCTCGGTCAGCTCGGCCACGCGCTCGACGTTCCTGATGCTCCACGTGCTGCGCGCCTTGCGGGGCGTGAAGCGGATCTTGTAGCTCGTCTCGTCCACGCGCTTCGTGAGGCCGTCGATCCATCCGACGCAGAGCGCTTCGTCGACCGCCTCCGCCCAGGTGATGCTCGGCCGGCCGCTCCCGCGCTTGTGGAAGCCGACCCAGAGCTCGCCCTCGCGCGCGTGGTTCTCGGCGAACCAGGCCCCGAGGTCCGCCGGCGTCGCGAAGAAGCGCGGCTCCATGCCGTGGGTTGTACGCGACTCAGCTCGCGACCGGGCGCACCATGCCGCCGGTCAGCATGGCCGACGCCTCGGCGGCCGGCACCGGCGGCGAGAACAGATAGCCCTGTGCCAGCTTCACGTGCAGGTCCTCGAGGGCGCCAAGCTGCTCCTCGGTCTCCACGCCCTCAGCGAGCACCGAGAAGCCGAGTGCGTGAGCCATCGCGACGATTGCGGCCACCAGCTCACAGTCCTCGGCGCTGCGAGCCAGGTCCGTGACGAAGGCGCGGTCGATCTTGAGCTCCCCGATCGGGAACCGCTTCAGGTAGGAGAGCGCGGAATAGCCGGTGCCGAAGTCGTCCATCGAGAGGCGCACGCCCAGCCGGCGGATCCGCTCCAGGGTGGCGAGGGTCTCCCCATCCGGCTCGAGCAGCACGCTCTCCGTGATCTCCAGCGACAGCAGCTCCGGCTCGAGCCCGCTGGACGCCAGCGCCTCGGACACGGCCTCCGCCAGTCCCGGCTCGACGATCTGGCGCGCCGAGACGTTCACCGACACGCACACCGGCGCGCCGTCCGAGCCCGCGTTCCAGCGCGCCGTCTGCTCGCAGGCCTCGGCCAGGACCCAGCGGCCGATCGGCAGGATGAGGCCTGTCTCCTCAGCGACCGGGATGAAGTCGTTCGGACCCACGAGCTCTCCGTCGCGATGCCACCGGATGAGCGCCTCGAAGCCGACGGCGCGGCGCGAGGGCAGCTCCACGAGCGGCTGGTAGTAGACCTCGAACTCCTCGCGGTCGATGGCGTCGCGCAGGGCGCTCTCGAGCGCGAGCCGCTGATTGGCCTTGGCGTTCAGGCGGGCGTCGAAGAGCTCTATCCCGCCGCCGCCGTGGAGCTTCGCCTGGTAGCGGGCGGCGTCGGCGTCGCGCAGGACCTCGCCGGGATCGTCCCCGGAGTTCCCGAAGGCCACGCCGATGCTGGCGGTCACGCTCAGCCGCCGGCCCTCCGCCTCCACGGGCTCCCCCAGGTCTGCCACGAGCCGCTCGGCCACGCGCAGGACGTCGGTCTCGTCGCCCACGTCCTCGCAGATGACCACGAACTCGTCGCTGGCGAAGCGGCCGACCGTGTCGCCCGGCCGGACGGTCTGGTCGAGCCGGCGCGCGGCCGTGCGGATCACCTCGTTGCCGACGGCTTCCCCGAACGAGTCGTTGACGACCTTCATGCGGTCGAGATCGATGAACAGGACACCGGTCGAGCGCCCCTGCCGGCGGCTGGCGGCAAGCGCGTGCGCCAGCTGCTCCATCAGCAGCGCCCGGTTCGGAAGCCCCGTCAGCTCGTCGTGCAGAGCGCGCCGCTTCAGCGCCACCTCGTAGGCGCGGCGGTCGGTCACGTCGACGGCGGATACGACCCAGCCTCTGATCTCACCGTTCTCGTGGCGCAGCGGCGCGCCGTGGTAGACGACCCAGTGCTCGCCGCCCCCGGGGCGCACCAAGCGGCACTCGATGGTGGTCTCGTCTCCCTGGCGGCCGCGTTCGATGGCGGCCTCCCAGGCGGCGCGGTCGGGGGGGTCCAGCGTGGGCAGCGCCTCCTTCCCGATCGCCTGCACGGGGTCCACGTCGTGGATGTCCGCCCAGCGCTGGTTCACGTAGCGGCACTCCTGCGCGTCGTCGAGGAGACAGATGCCGACCGGTGACGAGGTGGCGAGCGCCCGAAACTGCTCCTCGTTGTCACGCAGGTCGCGTGCCCTGCTCCGCGCCTCGCGAACGGCCCGGCGGCGCAGTCGCAGAAGCCCGAACAGAAGCAGCGTCAGCACGACGCCCAGGAAGAGCGTGACGTTCGGGCCGGTGCGGTCGATCGGGTCCCCCGCGGCTCCGGCGAGCGACGTCTTGAGCACCCACGTCCCGCCCTGTAGGTCCAGGGTGTCCTCGCGGTGGATCTCGTCGCCCTCGAGCACAGGCGGAACGGTCCGTGACGTGCTCCAGGAGACCGGCTTCCCCCAGGGGGAGAACAGCACCGCCTGTCCCTGTGCAGCGAACGTGTGAACGTCGTTGGCGAGGAAGGCCCGGGCGCGGAGCTTGAGCGCCACCCACCCAGTCAGTCGCTCACGGCGATCACGGAGCCCGTCGGGTATTTGCGCCCCCGCGTAGACCGGCCGCACCATCACGAGGTCCGCGGGCGCGCGGGTCCGCGTGTCGTCGGTCTTGGTGAGCACGGCCCGGTTGCCGTCGCGCGCCTGCCTCAGCGCCGGTGCGATGCCGCGCACGGAGCTCAGCGGCCGCGCCGGGACCGCCCAGCCGCTGCGGTTGGTCGCGTACACCACCCGAGCCGACTCCGGGCGGCCCTGTATCCAGACGCTGCTGCGCGCTTCCGGAAGGCTCTGGCTCCGCCCCAGCACGGCGGAGAAGCTCGAGAACTCCTCGCGGGTGACCTCGCGCGAAGCGGCGAACAGCCCGGCGGTGCTGAGCAGGACCTGATCGTGCCGGCGCACGCTTGTCGCGAGCCGCTCCGACAGATCCTCCGCGCGTTGCGAGAGCTCCGCGTCGTTCTGCGCGCGCGCGGCATCCCGCCAGGCGAACCAGGCGAGACCGGACGCGAGGAAGCCCGCGACCAGGATGAACCAGGTCAGACCGGCGAGTTCACGCCGCTCGAACTGCGTAGGCCTCGGGGCCATTACATGCTGTGTCGGGACCTTGGAGCAGCGGCTTGAGCCGCGCGGCGCTCAGCCCCTGGCTCTGGCGGCCGGTTTGGGCGTCCCCGCGGGCCGGCGTGTGCTCTCGCCCAGGCGTCCCGCGCGGAGCGACGCCGCGGTGATGGCGCCGGTGGGCCGGGGCAGCCGCTCCCCGCAGCCGGCGCAGGGGTCGACACTGGACCAGTACGCCACGGTGAAGTTGACCAGGCCGCAGCGATCGCAGTTCACGTAGGGCATCGCGCTCACTTCCGCACGGACCGGGCTAGTCCTCGCCAAGCGGCGACGAAGACCGAGATGCTGCAATGGCATCCTCCCGGCCGTGGCATTCGTGCTGACCCTCCTCGGAGCCATGCTGGCGGTGGCGCTCGAGCTGCTGGAGGCGCTCGCGATCGTGCTCGCCGTGGCGGCGAGCCGCAGGCCGCGGGACGCGGTCATCGGGGCCGGAGCGGCCGTGTTGGTGTGCCTGGTGGCCGGGCTGCTGCTCGGGCCGGTGCTGGTCAGCCGGCTCGCCGCCGAGCCGCTCAAGCTGGTGATCGGGGTTGCGCTGCTGCTCTTCGGGCTCGAGTGGCTCCGGAAGGGGGTGCTGAGGCTGGCCGGCCGGCGCTCCCGCTCCTCCGCCTACGCCGAGTACCTCGAAGAGCGCGATGCCCTCGCCGGGTCTCCTCCCGACGGCACCGATTGGGCGGCCCGGACGGTGGCCTTCAAGGGCGTCCTGCTCGAGGGCCTCGAGGTGATCCTGATCGTTACGGCGCTGGCGGGCCCGGCGTCGGCACGCACGCCCGCGCTGCTCGGCGCCGGGCTGGCGGTGGTGCTCACGATCGTGGTCGGTCTGGTGCTGCACCGGCCGCTCCGGCGCGTGCCCGAGACCGAGCTCAAGTACGGCGTGGGGATCCTGCTCTCGAGCTTCGGCACCTTCTTCGTGGCCGAGGGGCTCGGCGTCTCCTGGCCTCTCGACGATGCCTCACTGCTGCTGCTCGCTCTCGCCTACATCCTCGCGTCCCAGCTGATGGTCCGCCGGCTGCGCGACGGGACGCGCGGGCTCGTGGAGCAGCCGGTGAGCGCATGACGTTTTTCCACCAGCTCCGCCTGCTGGTGCTCGGCGAGACGCGCTCGCTACCGCTCGGGGTGGCGGGCGCGGTCGCGGTCGCGGTCCTCGTGAGGGAGGTCGCGGGTCCGGACGGCTGGTGGCACCACGGTGGCGGCTTCCTGCTCCTCCTGCTGCTGCTCGGCGCGCTCTGGCTCACGCTGGCCGGCGCGCCGCGGAGAAAGTCTTAGCCGCTTCTTACGCGCCGCACTCGCTCCGCGATACGGTGAGAGGCCGTGCATCCATCTCTCCCGCAAGCACACGCCGGTGCACAGGCGACCGACTCGACGGTCCGTCGCCAACAGTCCCAGCGTGGCGCGCGGGTGCTCCGGCGGTTCGTGAGCAGGCAGAAGCTGGACGGCTGGATCGACCTGGCGCGACTGAAGCTCGACTCCTACCCGAGCGGGCGCTATCAGCCCATCGCCGTGTTGCCGGGCCGCGTGGCCAAGCGTGCCGACGGCTCCGTCTCACGTTGGTCCGCGATCGCGCCGCTGGTGCGTGAGCTGAACGTGCGGACGGCGGTGGACATCGGAGCCAACGAGGGCTACTTCTCGCTCAAGCTCGGCGCCGGCGGGGTGACCACCGTGGCGCTCGAGTCCGCGCCCACGGCCCAGCGCACGTCCCTGCTGGCGGTCAAGCGAAGCGGCCTCCACAACGTGGGCGTGCTGGCGTTCGAGGTGCGGGAGGACACCGTCGAGATGGTGCCGCCGGCGGACGCCGCGGTGTTCCTGTCCCTCTGGCATCACCTGGTGCGCGACTACGGGCTCGAGGTGGCCACCGCCATCACCGCGCGCATCTGGTCCAAGACCGCGACCGTCATGTTCTTCGACACCGGCGAGGACGAGATGCCCGCCAGCTTCGGACTGCCCGCGATGACGCCGGATCCTCGGTCTTGGCTCGAGGACTACCTGTCGGACACATGCCCCGGCGGCGAGGTAAGGCACCTCGGCCGGCACCACGCGTTCGATGTCGACGGCAACCCCTGCGACCGCAACCTGTTCGCGGTCGTCCGCCGAGACCGCGGCTAGCCGGAGACGGTTACGGCGGCCATCGACCCAGCGGCGCGGAAGCGGATTCCGCGGGACCCGGAGGACGACTTCACGCGCGAGGCGGCCGAGGCTCGGCGCGCGTTCGTGGAGGAGGCCACCGGCGCCTCGCTCGAGCACGTGTCGCACTACTCGGTGGACCCGGCGAGCGTGGCGGGGAACATCGAGCACTTCACCGGGGTCGCCCAGGTTCCGATCGGCGTCGCGGGTCCGCTGCTGGTGAACGGGGAGCATGCCCAGGGCGAGTTCTACGTTCCGCTCGCCACCGCCGAGGGCACGCTCGTGGCGAGCTACAACCGCGGCATGAAGACGCTCCACGAGGCAGGCGGCGTGAAGACCACCGTGATGGACGACGCGATGCAGCGCGCGCCCGCCTTCGTGTTCGAGTCGGCGCGCGAGGCACGCGCCTTCGGAGAGTGGCTGAGCGAGAACTTCGACGACATCAAGGCCGCCGCCGAGACCACGACGCGCACCGGCAGGCTGCGCGACATCGAGCAGTACTCCGCCAGCCGGATCCTCTTCACGCGCTTCAACTACACGACCGGCGACGCCGCGGGGCAGAACCTCACCGGCAAGGCCACCGCGGCCGCGTGCGCGTGGATCACGTCGAACTACGAGGGCATCGACAGGTTCTATCTCGAGTCGAACTTCGCGACCGACAAGAAGAGCTCGCAGGTGAACATGCTGCGCACGCGCGGGAAGCGCGTGGTGGCGGAGGCCACGGTCCCGGCGGAGCTGATCCCCAAGCACATGCACTCCACGGGCGAGCAGCTCTTCGCCGCCCGCCAGGTCTCGAACCTCGGCGGCTTCATGTCGGGCGTGAACAACAACGGCGCGCACTCCGCCAACGGCATCACCGCGCTCTTCATCGCGACCGGTCAGGACGTGGCCAACGTGGCCGAGTCGTCCGCCGCGTTCGCCTACTCCGAGCTGCAGCCGAACGGCGACTACTACTACTCGGTCACGATCCCGTCGCTGATCGTCGCCACCTACGGCGGCGGCACCGGGCTGGCCACCCAGCGCGAGTGCCTCGAGATGCTCGGTTGCTACGGAGACGGCAAGGTACGCAAGCTCGCCGAGATCGTCGCGGCCACCGTCCTATGCGGCGAGCTGTCGCTGGGGTCGGCGATCGTGGCGGAGGAGTGGGTCAGGGCGCACGACCTGCTGGGGCGCAACCGCCCCTAGGCGGGGGCTACCCGGCGGCGCTGAGCTGCATCGCGCCGGCAGCCTGGCCCGCCTGGTTCGCGCAGGCGTAGGCGGGTCCCGTCTGCTGCCAGATGAGCGTGAGGCAGCGGGCGAGCGCCTGCTGGCCGAACGCGTTGGGATGGAACAGCTCCTGGATCTCGCCCTGGGTGAGCGAGCCCTGGTTCACGAAACGCGTCCACTCGTGCGTGGCGGAGTCGGGCGGGCCGGGAGTGCCGGAGGGACCGACGAGGCTCGTGGTATCGGAGCAGAACTCGCGGCCCTGGAAGGCGTTGCTCAGGTCGAGGAACTGCACGTCGTTCGCGCGTGCGACCGCCCCGAGCCCGCGGCTGATGCGCGGTCCGATCGTGTCGCGCGCCCAATCCGAGTCGCTGTCGTAGAAGGGGCAGCCGCCGCCGGCCGAGCGCAGCGGGTCACGCTCGGCATAACGGTTCTCGGATGCGCGCGGGAGGGCCGACGGATAGCTCTGGAGCACGAACCGGTAGGGCGTGGCCCGGTAGCCGTTGGAGTTCATCACCACGCGAATGTCCTTGATCGCCTTGTCCACGCGCCCCAGAACGGACACGAACTGGAGGTTGAACGGGCGCTCGTGCGTGGTCTCGCACGGCGGGCCGAAGCTGAGGTAGGCCGTGATGCAGTCCTGGACGATCGAGGCGAAGCCGAGGTCGTTGCCCCCTATCGACAGGACGATCAGCTTGACCTTGCGCGCCTTGGCGATGAAATCGAGCTGGTCGGCCTGCGGCGCCTCGCCCTTGAAGCTCTGGCCGCCGTTGGCGCCGCGGAAGACGTTCGCCGTCTCCGCGCCCGAGCACGCGAGGTTGAGCTTCAGGTCCGTGGGCACGTCGGCGGCGAGGATCTCCGCGACGTCGGAGCGGTGGCAGCCGTCCACGTCGGTGCCGTTGACGTAGACGCGGCTGAGGTCGGTGTCGCACACGAGCGGCAGCGAGCAGACCGTCGCGCGATCGGTGCCAGACCGGTCGCCGGTGTTGTCGATGCTGTTGCCGTACCAGCGGCCGGCCTCGCCGGAGATGTAGGAGTCCCCCAGCGAGACGATCGCGTCCCGCGGCGAGTTCGGGTAGGCCACGGCACCGGCGGGAACGAGCAGGCACGCGAGCACCACGACCAGCGCCATCGGCGTCCCACGCATGGAGGCACCCTACCCCGTCTGGGGCACACGGCGCGCTGGACTAGCTATGGTCGCCGGATCGTGCGGGAAGTCATGAGATGCAGCGCCGCGACCGCGCTCGCCTGGGTGTCGCTTGCGGGCGTGGCGCAGGCCGAGGACATCGTCGTCCCGTCGTTCGACGGCACCCCGATCGTGGCCCACTGGTTCCCCAACCCAGGTCTCTCGGGGAATGAGCGCCGCCAACCGGTCGTGCTCAACGGGCCGGGCTGGAGCCAGCCTGGCGAGAACGACCCGTCGCGCGGCGCGATCAAGCGCCTCCACGATCTGGGTTACCACGTTCTTACCTGGGACCCGCGCGGCTTCGGCGTCTCGGGAGGCGAGGCCACCATCAACGCACCAGACGTGGAGGGACGGGACGTGAGCGCGCTCATCGATCGAGTGGCTCAGTTCCCAGAGGTCGCCGGCGACAAGGCCGGCGATCCGCGCGTGGGCATGACCGGCGGGAGCTATGGCGGCGGGATCCAACTCTCCACCGCCGCGATCGACCGCCGTATCGATGCGATCGTGCCGGTCGTGGCCTGGCACTCACTCGAGACGAGCCTCTACAAGGACCGCACCTTCAAGCAGGGTTGGAACTCGCTGCTCTACTCGATCGGGCTCGCCAACGCCACGAACGGCGGGCTCGGCGGGGGGCCCGCCGGAGTGCAGACCGGCGGACTCGATCCGCACATCACCTCCGCCTACGACAGCGCCACGGCCACAGGCACCCTGAGCGCCGCCGACGAGGCCTGGTTCAGAGACCGGGGCCCCGGTGACAGGGCTATCCGGAGAATCACGGCGCCGACACTGCTCGTGGGCGGCACCGTGGACACCCTGTTCCCGCTCGACGAGGACGTGAAGGTCTACAAGCTGCTGAAGGCTCGCGGGACGCCGGTGAAGATGTTCTGGTTCTGCGGCGGCCACGGGCAGTGCGCCGAGGGGAACGGCGGCGAGCCGGGCGCGGGACTCGACGTGGGCTCCATCCTCGGCAGCGGCGGCGGCGATCCCCGCCTCGAGGCGGCAAGCGCAGCGTGGCTCGCCCGCTACCTGAAGGGCGACCGCGTGAAGACGGGCCCCGGGTTCGAGTTCCGCTCGGACGACCGCAAGTACCGCGTGGCGCCTCAGTACCCCGTCGCGCCCGGCAAGCCGGTCAAGGCGCGCGGCTCCGGCACCCTCTCGATCGCCCCCGGCGCGACCTCGGGCGGAGCCACGTCGGCCGCGGCGGCCGCCGGCGGCGGCCTCGACGTGCCGCTGACGGTGCGCAAGGCCGCCCAGCTGCTCGGCCCCCCGAAGGTCACGCTCACCTACACGGGCACGGGCGCCCCGGCAGACGCACGGGTCTTCGCGCAGCTGATCAACGTGGACCGCGGCGTGGTGGTGGGCAACCAGTCGGTGCCGATCCCCGTGCGCCTGGACGGGCGCAAGCACACCATCTCGCGCCGGCTCGTGCCGATCGCCTCCACGGCGAAGGCGGGGGCGCGCTACACGCTCCAGCTCGTGGCCGGCTCGGCGATCTGGTCGCAGCAACGGGCGACGGGGACGCTCAAGGCGTCGCGGATCGACGTCGAGCTGCCGGTGGCCGATCCTCGCGGCCTCGGGCCGAGGGGGCGGCGCTGCACCACGGCCCGCTCCTTCCGCTTCGAGCTCGCGAAGCGCCTCCGCGGGCAGGTGCTCGACGGACGCGTGCTCCTACGCGGCCGGCGCGTGGCACGCGTGCGCGGCGCGGGCAAGGGCGGGCGCGTGAAGTTCGCCCGCAGCGCCGCCGGCGCTCAGAAGCTGAAGCTGGTCCTGCGCCTGAGCGACGGCCGGACGATCACGCGCAAGCGGACCGTCCTGCTCTGCGCGCCCGGCAGCTGATCCAGGGGACGCCGGACCCGGCTAGCGCCGGTGCCACCAGCCGCCCGGCTCGTGGTCGGCCAGGTTCACCGACACGGCGTCCGTGGACGACGCGAAGTTCGGGAAGTTCACCGTCCGAACGGGTCCCGCACCCCGCGACCTGAGCGCGACCGACACCGTTCCCGCCGGCGGAGTGGCGGCCGGGATGAAGAGGTCGACCCCGCTCAGGAACGGAAGCGCGAAGAACACCGGGTGCGGCGTCGCGACGTTGCTCACGCCGTCGGAGCCGGTGTCGAAGGCGAACATCCCGATCACGCGCTTCGTAATCGGCGCCGTGGCCGCGTTGATCACGTTCGTGCCGTTGATCTGCAGGACGTCGTTCTCGGGGCCCTGGTCGCCCCAAAGCTCCTTGTACCTCACGATCGTCAGCGCAGAGTGGCGCGGGCTCCTCTCGATCAGGATGTTCACGCCGGCCCCGGGCTCCGAGGTGAGCAGCCGCACCAGGTGGCTGCTTCGCTTGAACGGCTCGAAGTAGATGTGATGCGTCAGCTTGCCCGGGTCGACGAGGGCGAACTCGTAATGCCTGCCGCTGCTGAGCCCGCGAACCGGGCCCCACGAGCCGTCATCGGCAATGTCGAGCGTCGCGACCGGGTGCCGGCCCTTCCGCTGCCCCGTCGAGCCGTGCACGGCCCAGACCTCGAGCGTCCGTTCTCCCACGCCGACGTTCTGGGGGAACAGCGCCGCACGCCCGGACAGGGTGATCCGGTGCTCGGGCGCGATGTCCCTCGCCGGCTTGCGACCGGTGAAGAACTTGTAGATGGGCACGAAGGTCTCAGCGGACGTGGCCACCTGCACGTGCGTCTGGTTCGGGATCGTCACGTTGGTGGCTCCCTCGATCGCCCGGCCCGGCGTTCCGCGCCCGGCCCAGATCGCGAGGGTGGGCACCCCGCCGGGCGGCGTGAGCGCGGTGCGCCCGTCGATGTTCACGTAGCGCGCGATGTTGGCCGCGCGTTCCGGCGAGGCCAGGTACTCGTGGCTGAGCGTGGTGCCCAGCGAGTGGCCGAGCAGGTCGACCTGGCGCCGGCCCGTCTGCTTCTTCAGGTCCGCGATCGCGGCGTCGAGCCGGGCGTACACGTCCTCCCGCGTGTCGACGCCGAACGTCGAGTCGTATTCGACGACGCGGATGTAGCGCTGCGGGTACCCGTTGCTCGCGAAGCGCTGCGCCTGCGACTCGAACTGCCCCCCGGACCCCGCGCCGCCGTGGAGGAAGATCATCGGGGTCAGGCGCTTGTGGTGGCTCCAGTGCGCCCCGGCCGCCGGCGCCGCGACCAGCAGGCCGGCGGCGGCGACCATCGCGATGAGCCAACGGGTTGCGGTGCGCATGCTCTACCTCCGGCCGATCTTCCCGAGGAACGGGATCAGGTATTTGACGAAGTCGTTCTTCGGACTTGCCGAGTTCGGATCGTTGTGCGAGTAGGTCGAGGCCCGCTCCACGAGCTTCAGGTTCCTTCGGGGGATGCCCGACTGGCTCGCCAGGAGCTTGGCCCCGTCAAGGACCCGCTGCCCGCCGAGCGCCGCGCCGAAGGCGTAGATCCGGAGCCGCTTGGACAGGTCGTGCCCGTGGATGGCGCGGACCCCGAACACGTCCTGGGCGGGGTTGGCGTTCCCCGCGGCCACCGCGCTCGAATCGAGCGTCAGGCGCTGCGGGTGGTACCAGGCCGTGCCGTCGAGCCCCTTCAGGCCGTTGCCGGAGAACATCGTGGCGAAGCGCCGGATGGGGGTGATCTCGCCCGCCTGCTCCCAGCCGCGCGGGGTCCCGCTCGCGGCGAGTCGCCCGATGTGACCCTGGGCTGCCGCAAGCCCCGCGGGTGAGGTCTCCGTGTCGAGCGCGTAGCCGTACTGGGCGAGGTTCGTGGGCTGCACCGGCGGCTTGAGGTTGGCCGGCAGAAGCGGCCAGTCCCACGCGAGGTTCACCTCGTTCGGCCAGTTGAGAGCCGCGAGCGAGCCGGTGGCGTTGAAGAGGCCCGCGAAGGGCGCGCCGATGCCGCCGAACGTGAGCCATGGGCCGCCCGCCCTGAGGTCGGCGAGCTCCTGGGTGGCCTCCTCGGCGGTGGGCGACTCGGGCCTGCTGCCGCCGTCGATGTACACGAGCCCGGACAGTCCGCGCGCGCCCGGCTTGCCCTTGAAGTCCCAGGTGGCGTACGCGGTGGTGATCGTCCCGCCGAGCGAGTGGCCGCCGACCACTACCTTGCCGCCGCGCTGCTTCGCGAGCTTGACCACGCGGTGCAGGTCCTCGATCTCGGTGCGCATGCCCCACTCGTGCGCGTAGCCGACCGAGGAATCGGAGACGAACTGGAAGTGCTTCTCGATGCTCGGGTCGTTGATGAAGCCGAGGTAGTAGTTGAAGAGCTCCTGGCTGCTGCCCTTGCCGGCCTTGACGCGATTGAGCTCGGAGTGGTCCTCGAGCAGGTTCTCGCGCCGCTCGACGGCCCACACCTGCCAGCCCTTCGCCCTCGAGACGATGTCCTTGGCGAGCGGAGCGAAGTAGGCGGCGCTGGCCGAGGTGCCGGGGTTGAGGACGAGCACGTTGCGTGCCTTCTTCGAGCCCACCTTCAGGATGCCGACCTTGTTGTACTTGGCGGGCGTGCCGGGGGAGGCGTACCCGCCGATGCGCTTGAACGACACCGTGGCCTTCGACAGCGCGGGAGGAGCGAGCGCCGCGCACACAACGGCGACGGCGGTGACGATCAGCGCGAACCTGCGCGCCTTCGGGCTCCTGGACGACATGGATCTCCTCCCTAGGTGGCTACGGGTCCCCCGGCAGGGGGATCATGCACGCCAGGCCCCCGCCTTGCAAAGCGCTGCCGTGACCAGACTTCGGCCGCGCAGGGTGTGCACGTGCACATCCGGCCTGAGATGATCGAGGACGTGGAGGCAGGCGCCCGCACCCGTGACGCGATTCGGCGCATCGTCGAGCGCACGGACCTCGACCGGTTCACCGAGGGGATCCTCGACAGCTTCTGGGACCGGCCCGAGTACCGGCGCTTCCGGCCGCCGCGCGAGGACGTGCGCGCGTGGGTGCGCTGGAACGTCGACCTGGTGGTGCGCTGGCTGGTGGACGACCAGCGACCGACCCAGGAGGACCTCGAGCGGTTCCGTGAGCGCGCTCGCGGACTCGCCACGGAGGGCATGCCGGCCGACGTGGTGCCGGCCAACTTCCGCCACGGCGCCCGCTACGCCTGGACGGCTCTGCTGGAGGCCGCCCGCGAGGACGAGCGCCCGGCGCTGCTCGAGAGCGCCGACCTGCTCTTCGAGTTCGTGGACCGCGTATCGCAGCTGTTCTCGGACACCTACGAGTCCACGAGGCCGCCGGCCGTGGTGTCCGACGAGGAGCGCCGCGCGCTCGGCCTGCTGGCCCGGATCTGCTCCGACGCCGCGCTGGTCGGCGAGGACTACCAGGTCGCCGAGCGCCTGGAATTCGAGCTGAAGGCCCCCTACCGGCCGTTCGTGGTCTCGGCGCCCTCGCAGTCCGTGCAGCACCACGCCACGCTCGCCGGGCGGCTTCGCGCGGAGCGTGTGCTCGCCACCTCGGAGGGGCGCCGCGTGGCCGGCGTAGCCCCTATGCGCCTTCGCTGGCGCGACCTCGGACTCGAGCCCAGCGCGGCCATGGCGCAGGGCGAGGCCACGCCGCGCGCACAGCTGTCCGAGGCGCTGGACGAGCTCCGCACGGTCGTCGACCTGGCTCTCGCGCAGGGCCACTCCGGCACGGTGGACATCGACGACCACATCCCCGAGCTGCTGCTGCACAAGTCCCCGCGACTGGCCGCCAGGCTCCGGACCCGGGTCTACGGAAAGCTCGCGGCGAGCGACCCGGAGCTGGCGCGCACGCTCGACGCGCTGATCGAGCACGACTTCGACCGCGGAGCCACCGCCGCCGCGCTCCCCGTGCACCGGAACACGCTGAGCAACCGCATCAACCGGATCCGGGCGGTCACGGGTCTCGACGTGGACCAGGCCGAGGGGCACGGCCTCGTGTGGCTGGCGTGGCTCGACAGGACCGCTGCGACCGACGGGTAGGAGCCGCCACCAGACCGGTCAGCGCCCGAGGCGGCCGTGGCGCTCGAGCAGCTCGAGCACCTCCGCGTGCGGTAGCGCCTCGGCCACCCGCCCCTCGCGTCCCTCCACGCGCCCGGCGTTCCACAGGGCGCCGAGCACCGCCTCCTCGGTGGCGTCCACGGCTGCGCTGAACAGCCCGTCGATCTGGTCGTCTGGCACGCCGGGAGGTCCCGGCTGGCCGCGTGCCGCGCGTGGCGCCGGGAGCGAGAACGCGAGGAAGATCTCGCCGCTGCCGTGGTGGCCCACCGACCCTGTGCGGGCGAGCCCGAGCCCGGCACGGCCGGCCAGGCGGGTCAGCTGGGCCGAGTTGAGCGGGGCATCGGTGGCGATCACCACGATGCAGCTTCCCCCCGGCGTGCTCCAGCCGGGAAGGCCGCCGCCCAGGAGCCGCCCCACCGGCACGCCGTCGATTCGCAGGTCGGCCCGCACGCCGAAGTTGGCCAGCAGCAGCACTCCCACCAGCGCTCCGCTCCCGGCGATCCGGCTGGCCGTGCCGATCCCGCCCTTCCACTCGCAGCAGAGCATGCCCGTGCCCGCCCCCACGGCTCCCTGGACCACGGCATCGGAAGCCCGCGCGTCCGCCAGCGCCCGGCCCGCATCCGCCGCCTCGACCTGCACCACGCGCGCGTCGTTCAGCCAGCTGTCGTCGCATTCCGCCACGACCGGGATCACCACCTCCTCGACGCCCACCCTGGCGTCAGCGGCGATGGCGGCCGAAACCGCGCCGTCGTAGACGCGCCCGACCGACATCGTCGCGGTCAGGTAGACCGGCGTCTCGAGCCGGCCCCACTCGCGGATCGCGAACGACCCCGTCATCTCACCCGCGCCGTTGAGCACGGCCACGCCGGCCGGGATCGGCTCGGCCGCGAGCGTGCCCGAGTCGCCCGGGACGATCGCCGTCACGCCGCTCCGCGCGACCCCGCGGCCGGCGGGCGGGGCGGGCTCGTCCCGCACCACCGTCACGTGGCCGACCCTCACACCGGCCACGTCCGCGATCGAGCAGGCGGGACCCGGCTCAAGCCCGCCGATGCGAAGGCCGTGCTCGCGCAGGCTCTTGACGGCGTCCATACGGCGCGAGCGTACCCGGAGGTAGGGTCCGTCCGCGTGGGACTCGCGATGCCCGTGGTGTGGAGCGATCGTCACCGCTCGCACGACCCGGGCGGCGAGGTGTGGGTGGGCGTCCGCACGCCCGGTACGGAGCTTCCGGCTCGCGCCGAGCGGATTCGCGAGCGCCTGGAGGAAGACGGGGCGCGCATCGTGGCCGCGCACCCCCAGCCCGACGACCGCGTGACCAGCGTGCACGATCCGGACCTCGTGGACTACCTCGCGAGCGCATGGGCCGACTGGGAGTCGGCCGGGCTGCCGGAGGATCCGGGGCAGGACCGCGTGGTCCCCTACCTGTTCCCGCACCCGGGACTGTTCGCCGGCGGAGAGCGCGCCCACCGCGCGGCCGCCGTCACGGCGCGCGCCGGACAGTTCGCCTACGACACGATGACCTTGATCGGGCCGGGTACCTGGGAGGCGGCCCGGGCCGGGCTGGACGGCGCCGTGACCGCGGCCGACCTCGTGCTCGAAGGCGAGCGCGCCGCCTACGCGTGCTGCCGCCCGCCCGGCCATCACGTGACCCGCACCTGCTTCGGCGGCTCCTGCTACCTCAACAACGCGGCCGCCGCCGCGGCGCGGCTGCGCGCGGCCGGGAAGACCCCGGTGGCCGTGCTCGACGTGGACGCGCACCACGGCAACGGGACGCAGGCGATCTTCTACGACCAGGCGGAGGTGCTCACGGGCTCCGTGCACGTCGACCCGGGCGCGGGCTGGTTCCCGCACTACCTCGGCTTCGAGGGGGAGACCGGAGCCGGGGCTGGCGCCGGCGCGAACCGCAACCTCACGCTGGCGCCCGGCACGGGCGACGAAGGCTGGACCAGCGCCGTGGCTGACCTCGCGGCCTGGGCGAGCGAGGGCGGTGCGCAGGCGCTGGTCGTGGCACTCGGCGTGGACGCCGCCGGGGGCGATCCCGAGAGCCCGCTCGCGGTGACCGGCGCGGGGTTCCGGGCGGCGGGCCGTGCGCTGGGCGCCCTCGGCGTGCCGACGGTGGTCGTCCAAGAGGGTGGATATGACCTGAACGAGATCGGGCGCCTCGTGCTCGAGGCGCTCTCGGGAATCGAGGAGGGAGAGCGTGGCTGACGGATCGATCTGGATCGGCAAGGACGAGCACGAGGGGGTGCTCGCCCAGCCGCGCAAGGACCTGAAGCCGCCGCCGCACTGGCGCCTCGAGGCGGTGGCCCGCACGCCGCGCTCGCGCTCGCTCACGATCGCCGCCGACCGGCGCAGCGCCGTGATGATCGAAGACGCCGAGACCTCGGACGTCTGGCTGCTCGACCTCGAGGGCCACGGCGCGCCGCAACGCCTGACGACCGGTCGCGACCCGATGCCGTACTGGGAGGACGTGGAGCCGCGGCTCTCGCCCGACGGCGAGACGGTCGCCTACGCGGACGACGGCCACGTGTGGCTCGCGCCCGTCGCGGGCGGACCGCCGCGCAGGCTCGTGGAGGGCTCGAGCCCGGTCTGGACCCCGGACGGGCGGATCGTGATCGGCGTCGAGCGCGACGACACGTCGCGGCTCGCCGTCGTGGACGCGGACGACGCCTGGCCGCGACCGCTCGCCGTCGCGCACGGCGACCTGGAGGAGTACGGCGACGAGGGCGATGCCGCGGTCTCGCCCGACGGCACCGAGGTGGCCTACATGTTCTGGCCGCGCGACGACCTGAAGCGCGGCGAGATCCGGGTGGCGGCCCTCGACGGCGGCGCCGTGCGCGTCGTGGCCTCGGCCGCCGGGATGATGGCCGACTCGCCCGCATGGTCCCCGGACGGGACCACGCTCGCCTACCGCTCGGAGCAGAGCGGCTGGTACGAGCTGCACGCCGTCGGGCGGGACGGGTCGGGCGAGCGCCGGCTCACGAGCGCCGAGGCCGACCACACACAGGCCGAATGGCACCCGGAGGGCGACCGGCTCGTGGCGGTGCGCGGCCGGCGCAACCGCTTCGACCTCGTGGTGGTGAGCGCGTCAAACGGCTCGGCCGAGCTGGTGGCGGAGGGCGGTACCTGGAGCTACCCGCACTGGACCGCCGCGGGCGCGATCGTGGCGGCCTACGAGGACCACACCACCGCGCCGGAGCTGCGGACCGTGGAGCCGGGCGCCCAGGCGCGCACGATCCATGCGCCGGGGCCCCGCGCGATCCGCTCGGCCCCGCACGCCGCGCTCGAGGACGTGGTGTTCCCCACCTTCGACGGACGCGAGATCCCGGGCTTCCTCATGCGCCCCCGCGACTCCGGGATGGGCCGGCCCGTGCCGGCGGTGGTCTACCCGCACGGCGGGCCGACGGACGCCTACACGGACTCCTGGGACGGCCACGCCCAGTACTTCGTGGACCGGGGCTACGCCTGGCTCGCCGTGAACTTCCGCGGCTCGACGGGATACGGGCGCGAGTTCGAGCGGCTCAACCACGACGACTGGGGTGTCGGCGACACGAAGGACTGCCTCGCCGCCGCGGACTTCCTGCGCACGCTCGACTGGGTGGACGGCGAGCGGCTGGGGATCTTCGGCGCGAGCTACGGCTCCTACATGTCACTGCTCGCCGTGACCGACGACCCCGAGTACCGCTTTCGCTGCGCCGTCTGCAAGTACGGCGACTGCGACATCACGACGTCGTGGGCCCAGGGCGACCGCGAGGGCGTTCAGGACCTCGACCGGATGATGGGACCGCCGTCCGGCGCGCGCGAGGCCTACATCGCCGGCTCGGCCTATCACCGGCTCGAGAACGTCCGGGCGCCGTTGCTCATTGCCCACGGCGAGCAGGACATCCGCGTGAGCCCGAAGCAATCCGAGCAGCTCACGGCCCGGCTCCGCCAGCTCGGCAAGACGTTCGAGTACGTGACCTACCCGACCGAGGGGCACGGGCTGCTCCGCGCCGGCCCCCAGCTCGACTTCTACCGGCGGCTTGAACGGTTCCTTAACTGGACTCTCATGTGAACGCCGTGAGATAGTCCCTTGTCTCAATTGGTCCAAAATAGGGAGAGGACTCGCTTGCGCCCCATTCACCGCCGCATCCTGGCCGCAGCCATGCTCGTGGCCGCGCTCATCACAGGACTCACCACGGTCAGCGCGCAGGGCCAGGGGGAGTCCGTGACGTTCGACGTGGGCGAGCCTCAGGGCATCGACAGCATGAGCCCGCTGATCGGCGTGGTCGTGCCCGCGTTCGAGGCGTGGAACATCCAGTACGCCACGCTCACCGACAAGGCGGCCAGCGACTTCCACACGATCCCCGGCCTCGCCGAGTCGTGGAAGGGCTCGGACGACAAGCTCACCTGGACCTACAAGCTGCGTCCCAACCTGAAGTGGTCGGACGGCAAGCCGCTCACCTCCGAGGACATCGTCTGGAACGTGAACACCTCCCGCAAGGAGGAGTGGCTCAACCACTCGGCGGTGACCGCGAACCTGACCGCCTCCGCGCCAGACCCGCAGACGGTCGTGATCAAGACCTCCGTGCCGGATCCGAAGCTCCCGACGATGGACGTGTACATCCTCCCCAAGCACATCTGGGGCGAGCTGAGCCCTGACGAGCGCGACAAGTACGCCGGCGAGGAGGGCGTGGGCTCCGGGCCGTTCGTGCTCGACAAGTTCGAGAAGGGCCAGTTCGCGCGCTTCAAGGCGAACCCCAACTACTGGGGCGGGAAGCCCGCGGTCGACACGGTCGTGCTCCGGAAGTTCAACAACCCGGACGCGATGGTCGCGGCGCTCAAGACGGGTGAGCTCGACGTCGCGTGGGACATCCCCGGCGCCGCCTTCAACCAGCTCAAGGACGACGACGACTTCGTGACGAACGAGGGCTACCAGGGCTCCTTCTCCGAGGTCGCGATCAACGGCGGCGACGGGCTCAAGAAGCCGCATCCGGCGCTGGCTGACATCGAGGTCCGCAAGGCGATCGCGCACGCGATCGACAAGAAGACGCTCGTCGCGCGGGTGCTGGACGGCATCGGCAAGCCGCTCGAGACGATCAGCCCCTCCGCCAACCCGGAGTGGGTCCCCGACCTGAGCGCCGACCAGATCTACGACTTCGACCTGGACAAGGCGAAGCAGATCCTCGAGGACGCGGGCTACAAGGACACGAACGGCGACGGCGTGCGCGAGATGCCGAACGGCGGCGAGCCGCTCAAGTTCACGTACTACGCCCGCTCCGACGGCGAGACCGGCCCGAAGGTCGCCGAGTTCGTCCGCGGCTGGCTGGACGAGATCGGGATCGCCACGACCGAGAAGATCGCGAGCGACAGCGAGCTCACGCCGATCATCGGCAAGGGCGACTACGACATGTTCGCGTGGGGCTGGACGCCCTACGTCGACCCGGACACGATGCTCGACTACATGACCTGCAAGCAGGTCGCGGCCGACCCGGAGGACCCGACCAACTACTACAACGACGCCAACTACTGCGACCCGCGAGTACGACAAGCTCTACCAGCAGCAGAAGGTGGAGCTCGACCCGGAGAAGCGGCAGCGAGATCGTGCACGAGATGCTGACCCGCTGGCAGCAGTCGGCCACCTACAACGTCCTGTGGGAGGAGCCGGAGACGATCGCCTACCGCAAGGACCGGTTCACCGGGTGGACCCAGCAGCCGGCCAAGACGGGGCCGGTGCTCTTCTCGAACACCTCACCGACGTACGCGAATCTGAAGCCGGTGTCCGCCAGCGCGGGCGGCGGTGACGACGACGGCGGCGGGAGCGGCGGCATCATCGCGATCATCGTGATCGCGCGTGCTCGCGCGTCGGCGGCGGGGCCATTCTTCTGTCATGCGCCGGAGGAGCGCGGACGAGAGGGAGTGACAGCCGGCTTCATCTCGAAGAAGCTCCTTGGGTCGCTCGCGACCCTGGTCTTCGTCGTCTGCTTCAACTTCTTCCTGTTCCGGGTCGTGGATGCCGACCCGGTGGCGAACCTGTTCCGGGGGAAGGAGCTGTCTCAGACCCAGAGGGCCGAGCTGCGGGAGCAGTTCGGCCTGGACGGCTCGCAGGGCGAGCAGTTCGTGAAGTACCTCGGGGAGACCGCCCAGCTGAACTTCGGGCGCTCCTACTCCACGAATCAGCCGGTCGCGTCGGAGATCCGGCGCAAGGCGGGCGCCACGATCGCGCTGGTCGGGGTAGCCGCGGTGCTCTCGGCGGTGTTCGGGATCCTGCTCGGAATCGCCGCCGCCTGGCGAAGACGCACGAAGACCGACTACGGCATCACCGCCGTCACGATGGGCTTCTACTCGATGCCCGAGTTCTGGCTGGGGATGCTGCTGCTCACGTTCTTCTCGGTGAAGCTCGGCTGGTTCCCGACCGGGGGGATCACGGACCCGGACGCGAGCGACACCGGGCTCGCCAAGGTCGCGGACCAGGCGCACCACATGTTCCTGCCGGCGCTGACACTGACGCTGGCCTACCTCGGCGAGTACACGATCATCATGCGCTCGTCCCTGCTCGACACGATGCGCGAGGACTACCTCGTGCTCGCGCGCGCGAAGGGTCTGCGGGACGCGCTGGTCCGTAATCGCCACGCCGTCCCGAATGCCCTGCTGCCGGTGGTCGCGCTCACGGCAATCAACTTCGGCTTCGTGCTTTCGGGGGCGATCGCGGTGGAGGCGATCTTCTCCTGGCCCGGCCTGGGCCTCGCCACCTACGACGCGCTCAAGGGGCCGGATCTTCCGATGCTCCAGGGGCTGTTCCTCGTGTTCAGCGCCTCGGTGATCCTGTTCAACCTGATCGCCGATCTGCTCTACGCGTGGCTCGACCCGCGGGTGAGGACGTAGTGAGCGCGATCGCCGCGGCCCCCTCGGCCCGCCGCATCGCCTGGCTGCGGCGGAGGCGAGCGGTGTCGCGGGCCTGGCGCGACTACCGCGGCCACCTCCCGGGGATGGTCGGCCTCGTGCTGCTGGTGGCGATCGTCCTGATGGCGCTGGCAGCGCCGCTGCTTGCCGACAGCGAGGGCCTCAAGGCGATCAACTCGACGGGCAACCCGACCTGGGCCAGCCCCTCCGAGTTCGGCCCGCTGGGCACGGACGGGCTCGGCCGCGACGTGATGACGCAGTTCATCTGGGGAGTCGCGGATCAGCCTGGCGGTCGGCCTCGCCGCGACGATCCTGGCGATGGTGATCGGCTCGGTGGTGGGCATCACCGCCGGCTTCTTCGGCGGATGGGTGAGCGCCGTGCTGATGCGCGTGACCGAGTGGTTCCTCGTGATCCCGTTCCTGCCGCTCGCGATCGTGCTGGCGGCGATCCTGGGTCCCTCGGTCCAGAACATCATCCTCGTCATCGGGATCACCTCGTGGCCGTCCACGACGAGGTTGATCCAGGCGCAGGTGCTCACGCTCAAGGAGCGCGACTACGTCGACCGCAGCCGCGCCCTCGGCGCGTCCAACTGGCACCTGATGTCACGCCACATCCTGCCGAACGTCTCGCCGCTGATCCTCGCCAACACGACGCTCACCGTGCCGATCGTGATCCTCTCGGAGGCCACCCTGTCGTTCCTCGGGCTCGGCGACCCGTCGAACGCGTCCTGGGGCAAGATGCTCGATGACGCATTCGAGAGCGGCGCCGTGACGCTCGAGGCCTGGTGGTACTTCGTGCCGCCCGGCCTCGGGATCCTGCTGGTCGTGCTCGCGTTCACGCTGGTGGGACAGGCGCTCGAGGAGATCCTCGACCCACGGCTCCGGGACAAGCACGGATGAGCGAGCACATGCCGCTCCTCTCGGTGCGCGACCTCCACGTGACCTACTCGGCGGCCGGGACGCCGGTGCCCGCGGTCCGCGGCGTGAACCTGGAGCTCGACGTGGGCGAGACGCTCGGGCTGGCGGGCGAGTCCGGCTGCGGCAAGTCGTCGCTGGCCGGCGCGCTCCTGCGGTTGCTGCCGCCGGGCGCCAAGGTGACGGGGGAAGTGCTGCTCGACGGTGAGGACGTGCTCGGCATGAAGCCCGGCCGGCTTCGCGCCGTCCGCTGGACGGACATGGCGATCGTCTTCCAGGGCGCGCTGCACACGCTCAACCCGGTCCAGCGGGTCGGCGACCAGATCGCCGAGGCGATCCGCCTCCATCGCACGCCCGGCGAGGGCAAGGTGAGCGTTCGGGTCGGGGAGCTGCTCGAGCTGGTGGGCCTGCCGGCTCGGCGCGCCCGCGACTACCCGCACCAGCTCTCGGGCGGGCAGCGCCAGCGCGTGCTCATCGGGCTCTCGCTGGCATGCGAGCCGCGCCTCCTGATCGCGGACGAGCCGACCACCGCGCTCGACGTGATGGTCCAGGCGCAGGTGCTGCGGCTGCTCGAGGACCTCCAGGAGCGCTTCGGGCTGGCGACCATCTTCATCACTCACGACCTCTCGACGCTCGCCTCGGTGTGCAAGCGGCTGGCCGTGATGTACGCGGGGCGCGTGGTCGAGCAGGGGCCGAGCCGCGAGGTGTTCGCCACGCCCACCCACCCGTACACGCGTGCGCTCGCGGGCGCCTTCCCCGTGATCGGCGACCAGGCGTTCCGGATGGCGCCGGCCGGGCTCCCCGGCGACCCGCCCGACCCGCGCCGCCTGCCGGACGGCTGCCCGTTCCACCCGCGCTGCCCGGCGGCGGTCGAGGCGTGCTCGTCGACTGCGGTCGAGCTGTGGCCCGCCGGACCCGACCGCGCCGCCGCCTGCATCCACGCCCCCGGCGCCCCGGTGCCGACGTGAGCGCGGAGGGCATCGGTGCAACGAACGGCGCCCTGCTCCAGGTGAGCGGCCTGAAGGTCGAGTTCAAGAACCGCCACGGCGTGGCACGCGCGGTGGACGGCGTGGACTTCGCCATGAACAGCGGCGAGATCGTGGCCCTGGTCGGCGAGTCCGGCTGCGGCAAGACCACGCTCGCGCGCTCGATCATGGGGCTGCAGCGGCCGCTCGCCGGCGAGATCCGAGTTCGCGGCGAGGCGCTCCGCTACAACCGCCGCGCGCTTCGCGAGCACCGGCGCACCGCGCAGATGATCTTCCAGGACCCCACGGGTGCGCTGAACGCCCGGCAGACCATCTACGAGGCCGTGGCCGAGGGCGTGCGCATCCAGAAGCTGCCCGGCAACGAGGAGGAGCTCGTGGCCGAGGGGCTCTCGCGCGCGGGCCTGAGGCCGCCCGAGCAGTTCTTCACCCGCTACCCGTACGAGATCTCGGGCGGCCAGCGCCAGCGCGTGATCATCGCCGGGGCGATGGTCCTGAACCCGAGCCTGCTCGTGGCCGACGAGCCGGTGTCGAGCCTCGACGCCTCGATCCGCGGGGAGATCCTGGCGCTGATGCTGAAGCTCGTGCGCGAGACCCACGTGGGGATCCTGGTGGTGACTCACGACCTCGGGCTCGCCTGGAACGTGGCCAACCGCGTGGCCGTCATGTACCTGGGCCGGATCGTGGAGGAGGGCCCGACGGAGGAGATCCTGAGCGAGCCGCGCCACCCGTACACGCGCGCCCTGCTCTCGGTGGTGCCGGAGATCGAGCAGATGGACCAGCAGATCCTCACCGGCGAGGCGCCCGACCCGACACGGATCCCGGCCGGCTGCCGCTTCCACCCGCGCTGCCCGCTGGTCGAGTCGGGGCAGGCGGCCACGATGGGCATCGAGGAGCGATGCCGCGGCGAGGATCCGCTCAAGCTGCCGGCCTGCCACGCGGTGCGATGAGCACCCGCCTCACCTACACGAGCGGAGCGCTCGGCAGCGAGACCGACGAGGAGTTCGAGGCCGGGCTGGCGTCGGCGCGCGCCGACGCCGCGGAGCCGCTGCCGCATCTGGTCGGTGGCGACGAGCTGACCCTGGGCCAGCCGTTCGAGCGCCTCGACCCCTCCCGTGACGGCGAGGTGGCCAGCCGCGCGCACGACGCGCCGCCGGCGGTGGTCACGCGCGCGGTCGACGCGGCCAGGGCAGCCGCCTCGGGTTGGCGCAACACCCCCTACGCGGAGCGCTGCGAGCGCATGCGGGCGGTGGCCGCGGGGATCGGTGAGCGCCACCTCGAGCTCGCGGCCGTGGTGAGCCTCGAGACCGGCAAGTCGAGGACGGAGTCGATCCTCGAGGTGCAGGAGGCGGTGGACCTGATCACCACCTACGCCGACCTGATGGAGAACAACGAGGGCTACGTGCGGCCGCTCGACAGCTTCGTGGAGGACGAGCGCAACACCGACGTTCTTCGGCCCTACGGCGTGTTCGCCGTGATCTCGCCGTTCAACTTCCCCGCGGCGCTCTCCATCAACATGGCGGGCGCGGCGCTGATCGCCGGCAACACGGTGGTGTTCAAGCCCTCGGAGGAGACGCCCTGGACGGGCGCGATCCTCGGGCAGATCGCCCGCTCGGCGGAGCTGCCCCCGGGAGTGCTCAACGTGGTTCAGGGCGGTCCCGCCACCGGCCGCGCCCTCGTGGAGGCGGCGGTGGACGGCGTGGCGTTCACGGGCTCGGCCGAGGTGGGCAGGTGGATCGCGCGCACCCTCCAGGAGGGTCCCTACGCGCGACCGGCGCTCACCGAGATGGGCGGCAAGAACCCGGCGATCGTCACTGCCGCGGCGGACCTGGACAAGGCTGCGGAGGGCGTGGCCCGCGCGGCGTTCGG
The DNA here is from genome assembly GCA_963803245.1 of uncultured Thermoleophilaceae bacterium. Taxonomy (GTDB): domain Bacteria; phylum Actinomycetota; class Thermoleophilia; order Solirubrobacterales; family Thermoleophilaceae; genus JACVRW01. Next base: position 326,550 of record CAWDLI010000004.1, read on the forward strand.
GCTGTCGGGCCAGAAGTGCAGCGCCTGCTCGCGGGCGATCGTGGTGGACGCGGTGCACGACGAGTTCGTCGAGCGCCTGGCGGCCGAGGCCGGGCGGCTCAAGGTCGGCGACCCCGCCCAGCGCGACATGTTCCTCGGCCCGGTGGTGAACGAGGCCGGGGTGGCGCGCTTCGAGGCCGCCGTGGCGAGCGCGCGGAGCGACGGCCGGATCGCCGCGGGCGGCCAGCGCCCCGACCGGCCGGGCTGGTTCGTCGAGCCGACGGTCGTGTCGGACCTGCCTCAGGGTCACGCGCTCGAGCGCGACGAGCTGTTCCTGCCGTTCGTGACGGTCTCACGCGTCGGCTCGTTCGACGAGGCGATGGCCGAGGCCAACGCGCCCGTCTACGGGCTCACCGCGGGCATCTACTCAGAGGACGACGCGGAGAAGGAGCGCTTCCTCGACACGATCGAGGCGGGCGTCGTCTACGTGAACCGCCGCGCCGGAGCCACCACGGGCGCCTGGCCCGGAACGCAGACCTTCTGCGGCTGGAAGTCGAGCGGCTCGACCGGCAAGGGCGGCCTCGGCCCCTGGTACCTGCCGCAGTTCATGCGCGAGCAGAGCCGCACGATCGTGGACTAGGGGCGGGCGGATTCACCGTACCTTCCTGCCCAGTGGTTGCAGAGCAACCATAAGTCAGGAAGGCAGCGCCCCCTCAGCCCACCAGCTCGGCCGCCAGGCCGTCGAACGCCTCCACGTAGCGGTCCACCGCGGCCTCGTCGTGGGCCACCGTCAGGTTCCACTCCTGCTCGCGGCCGGGCGTGGAGAACAGGCCACGGTTCATGAACCACAGCCAGGCGAGCTCCGCCAGCTCGGGGTCGTGGCGTCGCTTGAAGGACGGGTAGTCCACCACTCGCTCGGTCGAGTGGACCACGCACCCCTTCGACCCGAGCCCGACGGTGTGGGCGCTGAGCCCGTGACGCTCGATCACCGCGTCGCAGCCGGCCACGATGCGCCCGCCCAGGCGCTCCAGGTGCTCGTACGCGGCGGGCGTGAGTACCTCGAGCAGGCTGGCCCGCGCCGCCGCCATGCTGAGCGGGTTGCCGTTGTAGGTGCCCACTTGGTGGACGCGGCCGTCCTCCACCAGCGCCGCCAGCTCCTCCGTCATCCCGATCGCGCCGGACGGCAGGCCGCCCCCGAGCGTCTTGGCCAGCGTGACCATGTCGGGCACCACGCCGAAGCGCTCGACTGCGCCGCCGGCGGCGATGGTCAACCCGGTCTTCACCTCGTCGAAGATCAGCACCGCCCCGTGACGACGCGTGGCCGCCCGGACCGCCTCGAGGTAGCCGGGAGCGGGCGGCACCACACCCGCGTTCGTCATGACCGCCTCCATCACCACACACGCCGGCTTTACCTCGCCAATCAGCCGGCCCATCCCATCCGGGTCGTTGAAGTGGACCGTGTGCACCTGAGCCACGGTCGCCTCCGGGACCCCAGCGCCCCAGGCGCCGGGCTCCGGGCCGACGCTGACCATGGTCGTGTCGGCGTGCCCGTGGTAGGAGCCGGCGATCTTCACCACGTCGTCGCGGCCGGTCAGCCCGCGCGCGATCCGGATCGCGTCCATCACTGACTCGGTGCCGGAGTTCGTGAAGCGCCAGCGCGGGAAGCCGAACCGCCGGGACAGCTCTTCGGCCACCTCGACCGCCTCTTCTGTCGGGAGGCCGAAGTGGGTGCCGAGCCGCTGGCGTGCCGTGACCGCCGCGGTGATCGCCGGATGGGCGTGGCCCTGGACCATCGCGCTGAAGCCGTTGTGGAAGTCGAGGTACTCGTTGCCGTCCACGTCCCAGACGCGTGCGCCCTCGCCGCGCGTCAGGTAGACGGGCCACGGCTCGAGGCGCTGATACGACGACGCCACGCCCCCCGCCAACGAGCGCTCGGCGCGCCGGAACATGCGCTCGGACGCACGCGTCCGCTCCGCGAGCGTCGCCCGCTCGCGGTCGAGGAGCGCGCTCACCGGCCCGGCGGGAACAGCGGCTCCGGCGCGTCGCCGGCGATCGTGTCCGCCAGGTCGCGGCCGCTCATGAACCCGGGCACGTTGCCCACGCCGGAGTAGCCGCCCGACACGTAGAGGCCGGCACGGCCCGGTACCTCGCCCACGTATGGCAGCGCGTCCTCGGTGTAGCCCACCACGCCGGCCCAGCGATGCGTGACCTCGGGATCGGCGCCCAGCTCCTCGCGCAGGTAGCGCTCCATGCGCTCCCACATCTCCGGGCTGCCCGCGTCGCTGTCTGTGTAGGAGTCATCGGCGTCCACGTCGCTGAAGCCGCCGCCGAGGATCCGGCCGTCGGGGCGCTGCTGCATGTACTCGTACCCCCAGCGCGCGTAGACGAGCGTGTCGAACGCCGGCGGCAGCGGAGCGGTGGCGATCATGTGCAGCCTGCGCGGGCGCACCCGGCCGGCGTACTCGGGCACAAGCGCGGGAAGCGCGCCGTCCGCGGCCACCACGACGTGCTTTGCGCGGACGCTGCCGCCGTCTGTCACGACGGGGCCCTCGGCCGGGGCGGCCACGGGCCCACTCACAGGGCTGCCCTCGCAGATCCGCGCCCCGGCGCCCTCGGCGGCGCGGGCCAGCAGGCGATACCAGCGCGCCGGGTGGAGCGCGCCATCGTTCTCGGTGAGGCAGGCCACCAGCCCGCCGCGGCGCAGTGCGGGCGGGAGGTCGTCGTGCTCGATCAGCTCGCCGGGGAAGCCGTCCTCCCGGAGCGCCTCCACGTGGCGGCGCACGTGCTCGGCCTCGTCCTCGGACACCGCCACGCGCAGCATCCCGACCCGCCTGACCGCGTCGCCGGCGCCGAGCTGCGACGCCAGGTCGTACACGTCCTGCTGGGCGGCCAGCGTGCGGGCGTACATCGCACGCGCGCGCTCGGCCCCGAAGCTCTCCCGGGCGTCGTTGTGGAACGGGGCCACGCCGGCGAGCAGGAAGCCGCCGTTGCGGCCGCTCGCGCCCCCGGCGACGGTGCCGCTCTCGAGCACCACCACCCCGATGCCGTGCTGGGCCAGCCTCCGGGCGCAGGAGAGGCCGCACACGCCGGCGCCGATCACGCAGACGTCCACCTCCAGGTCACCCTCGAGCGGAGGCCGCGGCTCGTATGGAGAGTCGAGCCAGTAGGGCGCGGTGGCCGAGATCACGCGGCCGCCCCCGCGCGTCCGTGCATGCCCGCGTCGGCCTCGATCGCCCGCGCCACCGCGCGCAGCTCGCGCGTGAGGTCGCCGGCGGCGTTCCCGACCGCGCGCGTGCTGGGCAGCGAAACGTTCACAGCCGCGGGCCCGTCGCCCTCCATCCAGGCGAGCGGCACGGCGATCGAGTCGAGCCCCGCCTCGTATTCCTCGTGGGACAGCGCGACCCCGTCCCGGCGCACTCGCTCGAGGCTCTTTCGCAGCTCGTCCCAGGTGGTGACCGTTCCCGGCGTGAGCGCCGCGTATGGCTCGGGCCCGGCGGCCCGCCGGGCCTCGTCGTCCTGGATCTGGGCGAGCAGGCACTTGCCGAGCGCGGTGCAGTGCACCGGCAGGCGCAGGCCGATCGTGGAGCGCAGGGTCAGCAGGCGGCTGCCGCTCTCGCTCAGCAGGTAGACCACCTCGCCTCCGTGGAGCACCGCCAGGTTCACCGTCTCCCCGGAGCGCTCCGCCAGCCCGCGCACGTGGTCGCGGGCTATCTCGGGGAGACGCAGGCCGGAGAGCAGCGCCGGCAGCAGGCGCGCCACGCCGAGGCCGATCCGCAGCCGGCGACTCCCCGCGTCACGCACGAGCCAGCCGCGTTCCACGAGCAGCTTGGTCAGGCGGTGTACCGTGGGCACCGGGAGCCCGAGCCGCTCGGAGATCTCCTTTTGGGTCAGGGCGGGCGCCTCGCCGGCGAACAGCTCGAGGATGTCGAGCCCGCGCGCGAGGGTCCCGACCGACGACCCGCTCTCAGTCCGCGAAATTTGCTTTCGCATATCGACTTTGGGAGGATACCCCGCCCATGGACCGCACGCTGGCCGACGTGAGCGTCGAGACGACGCCCTACACCTGGTACGCCGACCCGGCCGTCCTGGCCGCGGAGCGCGAGCGGATCTTTCGGCGGTCGTGGCAGTACGCCGGGCACACCGGCGAGCTCGACGGGCCAGGGAGCCTCTTCCCCACCCAGGTGGGCGGCCTTCCGGTGGTGGTTGTCCTCGACAAGGACAGCGAGCTCCGCGGGTACCTCAACATCTGCCGCCACCGCGGCACGATCCTGGTGGACGAGCCGCAGAAGCGGGGCACGATCCAGTGCCCGTACCACGCGTGGACCTACGGCCTCGACGGCTCGCTCCGGGGAGCGCCGCGGAGCAAGGACGAGCCCGGCTTCGACAAGGACGAGCTCGGCCTCGCGCCGGTGTCGGTGGGCACGTGGGGGCCGTTCGTGTTCGTGAACCCCGACCCGGAGGCCGAGCCCCTCGAGGACGCGCTCGGCGACCTCCCGGCCGTCGTGGCCGAGAACGGGCTCGACGTGGACGCGCTGCGCTTCCATCACCGCGCCACCTGGTCGATCAACGCCAACTGGAAGATCGCGATCGAGAACTACCTCGAGTGCTACCACTGCCAGCTGAACCACCCGGACCTGATGCACGTGATCGACGAGGAGTCCCAGCGCCACGAGAGCGCCGGCAACCGGCTCAGCCAGATCCCGCCGATCCACCCCGACGCGCTCAACGGGAACGCCCCCTACCCGGTGCGCGGCGGAGTGCCCACCGCGCAGTACCACATCCTCTTCCCGGCGATGAAGTTCAACGTCAACCCCGGCACGCCCAACCTGTCGATCAGCCCGCTGTGGCCGACGGCGGTCGACCGCACAGAGGCCTGGTACGACTACTTCTTCGCCGAGGGCACCGACGAGGCCTGGATCGAGCAGATGCTCGAGTTCGACAACCAGGTGGGCTCCGAGGACACGGACCTCGTCGAGGCGGTCCAGCGCGGCGCCGGCAGCGGCGGCCTCGAGCACGGCCGTCTGCTCGCGCGGACGGAGGTCCTGATCGGGGCCTTCCAGCAGCTGGTCAGGGAACGACTGGCCTAGCCGAGTTCCCTAGGCGTCTCGAAGCTCCACTCCTTGCGCCGCACCAGCTCGCCGTTCTCGAACGCCTCCAGCTCCGTGCGCACGCGGAAATGCTGCGCGTCGCAGTCCATCACCGCGCTGATCTCCGCGCGCGTGACCCAGCCGTCGCGGCCAAGCTCCGTGGCGGCGCGGCAGCGGACCTCGGCGGAGAGCGGGTCGCCGGGAACGATCGAGTAGGTCGTGGAGGCCCAGCAGCCCGCCACCAGGCCGTAGTCCGTGATCCGGTAGCGCCCGCCGGTGGCCCAGTCGAAGGTGAGCTCGGTGCGCCCGCTGCCGTAGTCGCGCCGCAGCGTGCGCTGCCCGTCGTCGGGCTCGAGCGTCTCGACCGCCAGCGGCGGCGCGGCCTCGGGCGCTTGGAACGGCCGCAGGTCAGCGTCCTCGGCGCGCGGCTCCCGCAGGGGCAGCACCAGCGTGCTGGTCGCCGTGTGCACCGCGAGCGTGACCAGCTCCGGCGCGGGCCAGAGCCACGGCCAGTAGGCCGGCGAGAGCGCCAGGCGCAGCCGGTGCCCCGCCGGGATCGCCTGGGCGATGCCGTCCAGCTCGACCACCACGCGGGCACCCACCCCCGGCTCGAGCGGGGCGGGGTGCTCGTGGCTGTCGCGATGGGTCAGGTTGAGCACCCCGCGGGTCACGAGCAGCGACGCGCCGTCGGGCGCCACGTCGCACAGTCGCGCGGTGAGCTGGGCCACCGGCCGGTCGCTCTCGAGCTCGAGCTCCACCCGCGCGTTGCCGAGCAGCTCGATCCGCTCCGGCAGCGGCCCGGACGTGAAGCTCAGCGAGCGGCCGTCGTCGGCGCGCTGGTCCACCGCGGCGTCGGCCTCGTTGCCGTCTGCGCACCACACGCCGCTGTCGAGGCCGCATAGGAGGTCGGTCGAGATCTCGAGACGCTGCTCGCGCTCACCGGGCTCGTCCAGGAGCACGCCCTCGCCGAGCCAGACCGTGCGCTCCTCGATCTCCGTGGAGGGCCAGGCGCGCTCCGCCACCCAGCGGCCGGGGCGCTCCAAGTGGCGCGCCGCCGGCGCCACCGGATCCTGCATCCAGACGCGCAGTGCCGGCTCGTCGGCGATGCCGGTGTCCTCGCCCTTCAGCCACTGATCCCACCAGCGCAGGCACTCCTGCAGGAAGCCGATCGCCGGCCCGGGCTCCACCTCGTCCGGGAACGCGTGCGACCAAGGCCCCAGAAGCCCCTTCGACGGAGCGCCGAGGCCGGCCACGAGGCGCAGCACGGCCTCGGAGTAGCCGTCCGCCCAGCCGCCGATCGCGTACACCGGGCACTCGATCGCGCCGAAGTCCTCGCAAACCGAGCCCTGCTTCCAGTACTCGTCGCGACGCTGATGGCGGAGCCACTCATACTCGTAGGGCTCGACGCTGTCGATCCGCTCGAGCCAGGCGTCGCGCCAGCCCGGGCCGGCCACCTCCGGGTCGGGGGCGATCGCGTTGTAGGACAGCATCGACGCGCCCCACGAGAGCATCTCGAGCGCGAGCACCGCGCCGCCCTTGTAGTGCACGTCGTCGGCGTAGCGGTCGTCGGTCGAGCAGAGCGTGATCACGGCCTTGAGCTCGGGTGGCGCGTGCGCCGCCACCTGGAGCCCGTTGAAGCCGCCCCACGAGATGCCGAACATGCCCACGGCCCCGGTGGACCAGGGCTGGGCCGCGATCCAGCGGAGCACCTCGAGCGCGTCCTCCTGCTCGAGCGGCAGGTACTCGTCGTGGAGCAGCCCGTCGGACTCGCCGCTGCCGCGGAGGTCCACGCGGACCGCGGCGTACCCGTGGCCGGCGAAGTAGACGTGGCGAGGCCAGTCGCGCGGCGCCGTGCCGTCGCCCTTGCGGTAGGGGATGTACTCGAGGATCGCCGGGACCGGGTGCTCCTCGGCGTCCTCGGGGAGCCAGATGCGCGCCCCGAGCCGGGTGCCGTCGGCCATCGGGATCCACACGTGGTCGATCCTGCGCACCGGGCGCGGGAGGTCGCTCACCACCCGCATCAGCGGATCGGCGCTCCGAGCAGCTCGTCCGAGTGCTGGCCGAGCCCGGGCGCGGGTCGGCCGCCCCCGCCCGGCCGGCCGTCGACCTTGAAGACGCTGCCGAGCAGCCGCACGCTGCCCACGCCGGGCTGCTCGACCGACTGCACAAGCCCGTTCGCCACCACCTGCTCGTCGTCGAACAGCTGATCGAGGCGGCGCACCTCGCTGGCCGGCACACGTCGCGCGGCGAGCGCCGCCACGGCCTCGCGCCACGCCGAGCCGCGCGAAGCCGTCCTCGACCGCGCGCACGTGCGCGGCACGGCGCTCGCGCTCCGCGGCGTGGGCGGGCTCCGCCTGGGGGTTGCCGGCGAACGAGTCCGCAAGGCCGAGCAGGTCGCACACCTGCCGCCGCTGCTCCTCGTTGAGGCACGCGAGCGCGATGAAGCCGTCGGCGCAGGCGTGCGCGCGGTAGTAGGGATCGAGCGCCTCTAGCGCCTCCACGGCGCCGGCAAGCTCCTCGAGGTCAGAGGGCTCGGCGAAGGGGCGGCCGTCATGGGGCTCGTCGCGGCCGTCCACCGCCACGAAGCGCTGGGCCTGGAGCGCGAGCGCCGCGCCGAGCAGCGACACCTCCAGATCGGCGGCGCGCTCGCGGCGGCCCAGTAGGCCGGCGGCCACCGCCAGGGCCGCGAGCAGCCCGGCCGTGAAGTCGGCCAGCGCCAGGCCGCCGGTGCGGCGCGGGACCGGATCCCCGGCGCGCGGGTCGGCGAGCAGCAGGCCCGAGAGCGCCTGGCCGATCAGGTCGTACGCGGGCCGGTCGGCATCGGGCCCGTCGCTGCCGAACGCCGACACGCAGACCGTCACGCAGCGCGGGTTGACCTCGTGCACGCTGTCGGCGTCGAGCCCGAAGCGCCGAGCGCGCTCCGGCAGGGAGTTGTGCACGAGCGCGTCGGCGCCGGCGATGAGCTCGCGGCTCCGCGCGCGCCCGTCCTCGCTCTTCAGGTCGAGCGCGACCGAGCGCTTGCCGCGGTTGAGCGCGTAGAAGTAGCGGCTCTCGCCCTCCTGGAACGGGTCGTAGCGGCGCCACTCGTCGCCGCGCGGCGGCTCGACCTTGACCACGTCCGCGCCGAGGTCCGCGAGCAGCATGGTCGCGAACGGGCCCGCCACGTACTGGCCGTAGTCGAGCACGCGCATACCGGCCAGCGGGAGCTCCCCCGCGCTCATCGCGCCGGAGCCTCCCATGAGAGCAGCACGGCGTCCGCCCAGGAGCGGGCCGCGCGGCTGCGCCGGTACGCGCGCTGGAGCGGGAACTCGAGCGTGAAGCCGAGCGCCCCGGTCACCTGCATGCAGATCGCGAGCGTGCGCTCGGCCGCCTCGCCGGCGTGCGCCAGCGCATCCGTGCCGGGCAGGTCGCCGGCGAGCAGCCGCAGGCCGTCCACCAGCGTCGCGGCGTCGGCGAGCATCTGCTGGACCGGCTCGAGTGCCGCGAGCGGCGCGCCGAACGCCTGCCGCGAGCGGGCGTGCTCGAGAGCGAGCCGGAGCGATTCCTCGGCAAGGCCCGCCAGGTAGCCGGTCGACGCCGCCGTCCATGCCGCCATGCGCCGAGCCGCCTCGGCGGCATGGGGCGTCTCCGGGCCGCCGGCCTCGACGCGCGCCACGCCGAGCGCGTCCGTGTAGGGCACTGGCACGACCCTGTCCGCCCGAGCGAGCTCGAGGCGCCCGGCCCGCGGCTCCACGAGAAGCGCACCCTCGGCGGCGTAGCGGGCGAGCGCGCCCGTGCGCAGGGCGCCTCCGAGCAGCGCGTCCACCGGCGCCAGCGAGGCGAAGCCGCGACCGAGCGCGGCAGCCGCCGGCGCCGCGAACGGCAGCAGCCGCTCGTCCGTGCCGAGCTCCACCCAGCCGCTCTCGGCGAGCGCCGCGTCGAGCGCGGGGTCCGCGTCCGACACGGCCGCGCCGGGCTGCCAGGTATCGGGCTTGGCGTGCCGGGCCACGATCGCGGCGACCGTATCCGCGAACTGGCGGGCCTCCGCCTGGCCCGCGCTCTCGAGCACGGCGCTCACGCCGCGCACCCGAGGCCCTGCCGGGCGATGACCCGGCGCTGGATCTCGGCCGCGCCGCCGGCCACCGTGCCGCCCGCGCTCGCCCTGGTGAGAGCCGCCACGCGGCCATCCGCCGACGCGGCGTCGCCGCGCTCCACGAGCGCCTCAGGTCCGAGCAGGCGCACGCCCAGCTCGGCGCTGCGGCGGGCCAGCAGCGCGATCGAGAGCTTGGCCATCGAGGACGCCGCCGCGGCCGGGCGTCCTTCCGCGAGCAGCCCCGCGGCGCGCAGCCCGAGCAGGCGCGCGGCCTGCGCCTCGCCGCGCAGGCGGCTGAGCTCGAGCCGCTCGGCGGGTGAGCTCGCGGCCTGCTCCAGGTCGTCGAGCACGCGCAGCACCACGCCTACCTTCTCGCTCGTCACGCGCTCGTGGTCGAGCGTCCCCATCAGCACCCGCCAGCCGCCGTGGAGCTCGCCCACGAGCTGGCTCTCGGGCACCTCCACCTCGTCCAGGAAGACCTCACAGAGCACCCCGCCGCCGACGGTCGGGATCTCGCGCACCTCGATGCCCGGGGTGCGCATGTCGGCCACCAGCACCGAGATGCCGCGATGCGGGCGCGAGGCGTCGGGGTCCGTGCGCACCGCGAGGTAGATCCAGTCCGCGATCTGGGCGCTCGAGGTCCAGATCTTGTGGCCCGAGACGACGAAGCGCCCGGCGTCGCGGCGTGCCGCGGTGCGCAGCGACGCGAGGTCGGAGCCGGCCTCTGGCTCGGAGAAGCCCTGGCAGAAGACGAGCCTGCCGGCGGCGATCTCCGGGAGCAGCAGCTCCTGCAGCTCATCGGCGGCGTGCCCGAGGAGGGCGTTGCCGATCGTCTTCACCGACAGCAGGTAGCCCGACAGGGGGAGCCAGTGGTAGCCGAAGCGCTCCTCGGCGGCCACCGTGGCGAGCGGATCGCGGCCGGACCCGCCCAGGCGCTCGGGCCAGTGCAGGCCGATCCACCGCTCGCGTCCCATCGTGGCGTACCCGGAGGGCGAGTCGCCGTCGGAGGGCATGCCCTGAAAGCGGTTGCCGGGCTCGTCGGCGAGCTCTGCCGCGAGTCGGGCGCCGAAGCGGTCCGCCTCGGCAGTGATTTCACTCAGTGAAACCAGGTTTCATTGATGCTATCGCGAACGGGAGCGGCTCGCGCGAGCTCTCCACGAAGCACAGGCCCCGCGGCCCGCGGGTCACCCTCGCCGCCCCTTCCCAGAAGCTCGGGACGAGCTCGTTCGGGATGAACTGGTTCCGTGCCAGCGCCTGAATCGTGAAGTCGAGCCGGGCCCGCGGCACGCGCAGCCGCCAGCCCAGCGGGTAGGTCGCCGTGGCGCCGGCGGGGTGCAGGAACGGGCGGCGCGGCGACGCCTGGAAGCGCGCGATCCGATGTGTGCGGCCGCGCCGGTCCACGAGCGTGCCCGTGAAGTACTGCGGGCGCGGCCGGTTGCCGGTGTCGAGGAAGCGGTAGAGCATGAGGTCGCGCCCGTCCGCGAAGCGACACGAGAACCAGTCCCAGCGCAGCGACTCCGGGCTCGACGCGTAGTTGCCCCACTGATGGTCGAGCCAGCCCTCGCCGCTGACGGCGAGGCGGCGCGTGCCGAGGCGCAGCGCTCCGCGGGCCGCGAGGCGGGTGCTCGAGTAGTAGCCCGAGGGCCCGCCGCCGCCCTGCTCGATGATCCCGCGCCGGCCGTGCCGCACGTAGCGGCGCCGCGGAACGAGGCGCAGCGTCAGCGATCCGTCACCGGTGGGGGCCTCGACCTCGAAGCGCCCGAGTGTCCCGTCGGGCCGCCAGCGGATGCGAAGGCCGCTCACGTCCAGGCTCAGCGGAGCGACGGGCGGCTGCGGCCCGAGCTTCACGTACTCGCGGCTCAGCACCACGCGGTCGTCCCTCAGGTCCACGACGTTCACCCGCCCCACGGCGCCCGGCCCGGCCGTCCACACGGTGGCGAACCAGGCGTAGCCCCGGCCGGTGCCGTCGCGCACGCGTCCCGCGCCGTACCACCACTCGACAGCGAAGCCGGGATGCACGCCGTGGTCCCCGGGGAGCGTCACGGGCTGGACCTCCGGCGGCGCGCCCGCCGCGGCGGAGGCCGGTACCGCGAGCACGACCGCGGCCATCACGGTGAGCGCGGCGCGCCGCATCACGACCGGGACCTGACCAGGCCGTACACGGCCAGCACGAACAGGGTGGCCACCAGTGCGAGGTAGCCGACCATCTCGGGCGTCCCCCAGTCGAGGTCCCCCGAGAAGCGCAGCGCGCCGGCCACCGCCAGCACCGCGAGCGTGACGAGGAGCGCCCAGGCGGGGCGCACTCGCCGGCGGTCGTTCTCCCAGACCATCGCCGCCAGCAGCAGCCCGAGCGCCACGATCCAGGCGGCCACCGCCCTCCCGGTGAGCTCGGTCAGCGGCCAGGGCCAGAGCTTCCCGGCGTCGAGCGGCGCCACGAACAGCGCCACCCCGAACAGGAAGAAGAACGCTCCGAGCACCGCGAGCGTGTACCGGAGCCAGTCCGGCAGCGGCCGGTCGCGCGGCGGGTCCGCTCCGGGCAGGCGCAGCTGCACGACGTAGGCCCAGAGGAGCGCCGGCGGCTCGAGGATGTAGATCACGAGCCAGGTCCAGCCCGCGAACTGCGCCCGGAAGCCGCCGTCGTCGAGGTGGAACTTGTCGATGTGGATCAGCGTTGCGAGCAGGGTGAGCCAGATGAACACGAGCACGCCGGGCACCCCGATCCGGGCGCGCGCCCAGGTCGTCTGCCTCGCGCTCCAGAACGCGAGCACGGCGGCCGCCCAGTAACAGGCACCCAGGAAGGCGGCGGTGACCGGCGGCTGGATCGTCCAGGCGAAGAGCTCGTCCGTGCGCGTCGCGAGGCCGAACAGCTGGAGCCCGGCGAGCAGGACGAAGCCGCCGCCGATCCACAGGATCGCGCGCATCCCCCAGAACAGCTCGCGCTCCTGCGCATGGACCTCCGTGGTCATTCCAGTGCGAACAATCGCACTGCGAGGCCGTGGGCGGGGTCGCGCCTCAGCGCGCCCGTGCGGCGCCCGCGGCGGCGCGTCTCAAGCGCGCCGGGCGCACGGCGAACCAGAAGTGGTCGGCCCCCGCCCATGCCGCGAAGCAGAGTCCGCCGACCGTGCCGGTGACGGTCAGCAGCACCCCGGCCGCGGCGGCGGCGGCCACACCCTGGCTGCCGAGAATGAGCACCGCGGCCGCGGCGCCCACGGCGGGCCCGACCGGGAGCTGCCCGAGCGTGACGACGGCGATCAGCACGGCCGTCGCATCGAACACAGAGGCGTCCACGCCGACCGCGTGGAGCACGAGCCACGCGCGCAGGATCTGCGAGAAGACGGCGACCAGGACGAAGCAGATCACGCGGACTCCGTGGGCGCGGTGGCGAAGCACCGCCAGGCCCCGCCAGAGCTTCCGCCCCTTCCGGAGCGCGAGCCGGCGGAGCCCGACGCTCAAGCTCCCCACGACCACGAACCCGACGATGGGCAGCCACCACGGCAGGCCGAGCGGGGCCACGAGGGTGAACGAAGCGATCGCCGCCAACATCGCCTCGACGGCGAGGATCGGGAACTCCGCCGCGATCAGGGTGGGCACCTGCGGGCTGTGGTCCGGGCAGGAGCGCCGCAGCGCGGCGATCCGCGCGGCCACACCCAGCTGGCCGTTGATGAAGCTGCCGAGGACCTGCATGCTCGACGCGCGGTAGAGCACGCGGCGCTGGACCTCTCCGCCGGCCGCCTCGATGGTGAGGTGCCATGCCTCGCTGCGTGCGAGGAGGGCGATGATCTGGAGCAGCGCCGCCGCCGCCAGCACCCAGAGGGAGGCGCTCGAGAGCGCCGCGGTGAACTCGTCGCGCCGGCCTGCGAGCAGCAGCACCAGCACGGCCGCGGTCAGGAGTGAGCCGACGACCGTGATCGGCGTCCGCCGGCGGCGACCGAAGGCGCGGAGCCGCCGTGTCAGCTCGGCGCGCGGGCGGGCGGGAGCCAGACGCGGTGACGCGCCCACTGCCTCGGTGGCGGTGGCGGCTTGCATCCCTCGGCCGAAGTGCCTGGGGTGCCTACTGCTTGTGGTGGTGCTCGAGCGCCTTGTCGCGCTTCACCGCGGCCACGTGACGCACGGTCTCGCGCTTGCGGTCGTAGGCCTCACGCTCCACCTTGCCGGCCTTCCGGGTCTCCGCGTTGCGGGCGGCAACACCGTCGCGGGTCTCCTTCCAGGCCTGGTCCCCACTGGTGGACGGGACGAAGTCGGACTTGCTGTCCTGCTCGGGCATTGCGTTCTTCCTTGCAGCTCCCGGGAGGATGGGCCACTGGGGGGCGCAGGGAGCGCGACACCCGACTGTGGAGACTTCCCCTCAGAGGATAGCCCCGATGGCGGTGGCGCTCGCTAGTCCTGTCCCGGGCGGACCCAGACGACGTGGGAGGGGTTGACCCCGAAGCGCTCGCCGTCCGGCGCCTCCTCGAGCCACGCCAGCGTTCCCGCGCTGCTGCGCGCGGCGTTCTCGAGGGCCTTCGAGACCTGTTCCAGCGGACCCTGGATCTCGAGGGCCTCGCCGGTGGCGAGCAGGAGGGTCGTGGTTGGCACCGCGGGCGAATATACCGGCGCGCGCCTAGGCGGCCACCCCGCGCTGGATCGCCCGGTCGATCGCTTCGGGAGACAGGACGTGCTCGATCGCCATGATCGCGGCGCCGATCACGCCGGCGCGGTCGCCCAACTGGCTCGGCACCACGCGCAGATCCTCCGTGGCGAGCGGCAGCGAGCGGCTGAACGTGACCTCGCGCAGGCCTGCCAGCAGCTGCTCGGAGGCCTGCCCCAGATCGCCGCCGATCACGATCACGCCGGGGTTGAAGAAGTTCACGCATCCCGCGAGCACCTGGCCGAGGTTGCGTCCTGCCTCGCGCACCAGGTGGGTGGCCAGCGGGTTGCCCGCCCTCACGAGCCGGACGACGTCGCGGCTCGTGGACGCCTCGACCCCCTCCTCGGCGAGCCGGCGGGCGAGCGCGCCGCCTCCGGACACGGCCTCGAGGCAGCCGACGTTGCCGCAGCGGCAGATCACGTCCTGATCGGCGAGCCGGATGTGCCCGATGTCGCCTGCCGCGCCCTTGGCCCCGCGATGGATCTGACCGGCGGCCACGATCCCGCAGCCGATGCCCGTGCCGACCTTGACGAAGAGGAAGTGCTCGCGGTCGCGCCAGTGCGTCCAGTGCTCGCCCAGGGCCATGATGTTCACGTCGTTGTCCACGAGCACGGGCGCGTCGTAGCGGTCCGCGAACCAGCCCGGGATCGAGAACCCGTCCCAGCCCGGCATGATCGGAGGGTTGGTCGGCTCTCCGCGGTCGAACGCCACCGGGCCGGGCACGCCGATGCCGATCCCCTGGACGTTCCCGTGCCCGCGGCCGGCCTCGGCGAGCAGGTCGGCGAAGTGCGCCTGGACCACGTCGAGCACGGCGTCCGGGCCCGACGCGATGTCGAGCTCGCTGGCCCGCTCGGCGAGCGGAACGGCTCCGAGGTCGCACACCGCCAGCCGCGAGTGGGTCGCCCCGAGGTCGGCGCAGAGGACCACACCCGAGCGGTCGTTGAAGGCGAGCGCAGTTGGCGGCCTGCCACCCGTGGACGCGCTCTCACCGGCCTCGTAGACGAGCTCGTGCTTGAGCAGGGCGTCCACCCGCTGCGCGACGGTCGAGCGCCCGAGGCCGGTCCGCCTGGAGAGCTCGGCCCTCGTGATGGAGCCCGCCTCGCGAATCACCCGGAGCACCGCGCCCGCGGTGAGGGCCTCCCCGGAGAGCCCGGGGCCGTCGCGGCGCTCCTGGTTCCCGCTCACGCGGCGGAGTAAATCAGACTTGGGAGGGCCCATGGGCAGACTTCGAACGTCTTTCGGCCTATATCGGCCGAGTTCTGCTTGACATTCGGTAAAAGATCGGCGACTGTCCCGCCCATGGGGAGAGGAGCCCCGCTCGGAGTCGGGGTCATAGGCGCCGGATTCATAGGCGCGGTGCATGCTCGGTCGGCGCTGCTGGCGGGCGGACGCGTGACCGGCGTGGCGGCGTCCTCGCCGCGAAGCTCGGAGGCGGCCGCGGCCAGGCTGGGCGCCGAACGCGCCTTCGAGTCGCCCGAGGCGCTCGTCGAGTCCCCGGACGTGGACGTGGTCCACGTCTGCACGCCCAACCACCTGCACGTGCCGCTCGCGCTCGCCGCGCTCCAGGCGGGCAAGCACGTGATCTGCGAGAAGCCGCTGGCGCTCGACGAGGCGGGCGCGAGCCGGCTGGTGGACGCGGCCGCCGAGAGCGGCCGCCAGGCAGCGGTGCCCTTCGTCTACCGCTACTACCCGATGGCGCGCGAGGCCCGAGCGCGCGTGCTCGGGGGCACGAGCGGCAGCCTCCGTCTCCTCCACGGCACCTACCTCCAGGACTGGCTCTCCCTGCCCGCGGACGACAACTGGCGCGTGGACGCGGACCTCGGCGGCGCCTCCCGGGCCTTCGCCGACATCGGGTCGCACTGGTGCGACCTGGCCGAGTTCATCTCGGGCGATCGCATCACGCGGGTCTCCGCGCGGCTGGCGACGGTGCTGCCGGAGCGCAGCCTCGCCGAGGGCAGGCCCGCCTTCGACCGCGGCGACGCGAATGGGCCGACCCGTGCCGTGCACACCGAGGACGCCGCGATCGTGCAGTTCGAGACCGCGACCGGGGCGCTCGGCTCCGTGGTCGTGAGCCAGGTGTCGCCGGGCCGGAAGAACCGGCTCTGGATCGAGCTCGACGCGTCCGAGGAGGCGCTCGTGTTCGACCAGGAGCATCCCGAGTCGCTCTGGCGCGGACACAGGGACGGCACCGCGATCACGGTGCGCGACCCCGCGGTGCTCGCTCCGGACGCCGCGCGCCTCTCCACCCTGCCGCCCGGTCACCCGCAGGGCTACGCGGACTGCTTCGACGCCTTCGTCGCCGACGTCTACGCGGCCATCCGCGGCGAGGCCGAGCCCGAGGGCATGCCCCTGTTCGCCGACGGGCGGCGCGCCGTGCAGATCACGGAGGCGGTGCTGGCATCCGCCGCCGACGAGTCCTGGTCGGACGTCGCGGCCCATGAGCCGGCCGGGTCCGCGCGATGAAGCTCGGCTTCCTCACCGCCTGCATGCCCGAGCGCCAGCTCGAGGAGATCGCCGCATGGGCCGGCGGTCACGGCTACGAGGCGCTCGAGCTCGCGGCCTGGCCTTCGATCGGCGACCGTCCCTTCACGGCGTCCCACGTGCGCGCCGACGCCTTCGACGACGCCGAGGCCGACCGGGTCCGGCGCTCGCTCGAAGAGAACGGGCTCGAGCTGTCGGCGCTCGCGTACTACGACAACAACCTCCATCCGGATCCATCGGAGCGCGAGGCGGCCCACGAGCACCTCCGCGCGTGCCTGGACGCCGCGGCCGCCCTCGGCGGCGTGCCGGTCGGCACCTTCATCGGCCGCGATCCCGGCCGCAGCGTGGCCGACAACCTCCGCGAGGCCGAGCGCGTGTTTCCGCCCCTCGTGGACTACGCCGGCGAGCGCGGCGTGAAGCTGATGATCGAGAACTGCGTGATGGAGGGCTGGCACCCCGACGGGTACCCCGGCAACCTCGCGTACTCGCCCGAGCTGTGGGAGTGGATGTTCTCGCTCGGCCTGTTCCTGAACTTCGACCCCTCGCACCTGCTCTGGCTGGGCATCGACCCGCTGGCCGCGCTCCGCCCCCATGTCGACCGCGTGGCGCACGCGCACGCCAAGGACGCCGAGACGTTCCCGGCCGAGCGCAATCGCTTCGGCTTCTTCGGGCGCACCTCCACGCGCGAGGAGGACCCGTGGGACATGGGCTGGTGGCGCTACCGGATCCCCGGACTCGGCCAGGTGGACTTCCCCCGCTACGTGGACGCGCTCTACGAGGGCGGCTTCGACGGCGTGCTCTCGGTCGAGCACGAGGATCCCGTCTGGGGCGGCAGCCCCGAGAAGGTCGAGCAGGGCCTCGAGATCGCCCATCGCAACCTGCGGCCGCTGGTGGTCGGCTGATGTCCACGGCCACCGCCACGAAGACGCTCGAGGTCCGCGGCCTCGTCAAGGAGTACCCGGGCGTGAAGGCCCTCAAGGGCGTGGACTTCGACGTCGAGGCGGGCGAGGTGCACTGCCTGCTCGGGCCGAACGGCGCCGGCAAGTCGACGCTCATCAAGTGCGTGTCGGGCGCGGTCGAGCCCACCGAGGGAGAGATCCTGGTGGGCGGCGAGCCGCTACCGGTCGGGGACCCCGCCGGCTCGCTGGCGCGTGGCGTCGCCACGATCTACCAGGAGCTCGACCTCGTCGAGGACCTCACGGTTGCCCAGAGCGTGTTCCTGGCCCATGAGCCGCGCCGCGGCCCGTTCCTCGACCTCGACCGGATGAGTCGCGAGACCGCGGCGCTGCTCGCGCGGCTCGGGCACGACGGCATCCCGCCGCGCGCGCGCGTGAAGTCGCTGCGGCCGGCGGCACGCCAGGTCGTGTCGATCGCAAGGGCGCTCTCCCACGACGTGCGCCTCCTGATCATGGACGAGCCCTCGGCGATCCTCGACGACGGAGAGGTCGAGACGCTGTTCGACGTCGTCCGCCGGCTGACCGCCGACGGCGTGGCGGTCGTCTACATCTCCCACCGCCTGGACGAGATCCGCCGGATCGGCAACCGCGTGACGGTGCTCGCCGACGGCCGGACCACCGCAACCGGGCTGCCCGCCGACACCCCGACGGACAAGCTCGTGGAGCTCATGGTCGGCCGCATCGTCGACCGGCTCTATCCCGACCGGCCCCAGAGCCGGGGCGAGGTCGTGCTCGAGGTGCGCGGCGTCAAGCGCCTGCCCGAGGTGCGCGGCGTGAGCCTCGAGGTGCGTGCCGGCGAGGTGGTGGGCCTCGGCGGGCTCGTCGGGTCGGGACGCACCGAGCTGCTGCGCCTGATCTACGGGCTCGAGTCGCCCGAGGAGGGTGAGGTCCTCCTGGATGGCGAGCCCCTGCCCCCCAACCGGCCGTCTCGCGCGATCGCGGCCGGCCTCGGGCTGGCGCCGGAGGACCGCAAGTCCCAGGGCCTGCTGCTCGACTGGAGCCAGGTCAAGAACGTCTCGCTCGCGGACCTCGGGCGCTTCCAGAAGGGCCTTCTCAACGTGCGCGCCGAGCGCGCCGCGGCGCATGAGCATCTGAGCGCGCTCAACACCGTGCCCGACGACCCCGAGCGCATCGTTCGCGAGCTCTCCGGCGGCAACCAGCAGAAGGTGGTGCTCGCGCGCTGGCTGCTGCACAACTGCCGGGTGCTCCTGCTCGACGAGCCCACGCGCGGCGTGGACGTGGCCACCAAGGCCGAGCTCTACCGCGTGATCACCGACCTCGCCAAGGACGGACTGGCGGTGCTCGTGGTGTCCTCGGAGCTCCCCGAGCTCGTGGGCATCTGCTCGCGGATCCTCGTGATGCGCGAGGGCGAGATCGTCTTCGAGGTGGATGGGGCGGCAGCCACGGAGCGCGAGCTGCTCCGCCACGCGGTGGCGCCCACGGATTCGGCGGACCTGGTCGAGGAGGTCACATGACGTCAGTGCCGGAAGCCGCTCGTCAGCGGCTCGGGGGGATGGCCTTCCAGGAGTACGCCCTCGTGATCGTGGTCGTGCTCCTGTTCGTGGTCGGCGCCATCCTCAGGCCGGACAGCTTCCCCACGGCGGACAACGTGCGGAACATGCTCACCCAGGCGAGCGTCGTCGGAGTGCTCGCGATGGGCATGACCTTCGTCATCGCCACGGCGGGAATCGACCTCAGCGTCGGCTCGATGCTGGCCGCCGCGGGGCTGGCAGGCGGCGTGCTCGTCGACCCGGAGGGCTCGACCCTGGTCTTCATCCTGGGGGCGGTCGGGTTCGCGACGCTGCTCGGCACGGTGAACGCCACCGCCGTGGCGTACGGCCGCGTCGTGCCGTTCATCGCCACGCTCGCCATGTTCTCGGTCGCCAGGGGCATCGCGCTGTTACTCAACGACAAGCTGCCGGTGAGCCTGCTCCATCTGAACGGCGGGTCGTTCGGAGATCCCGGGACGTTCTCGCTGCTCTGGTTCGGCACCGGCCGGATCCTCGGCATCCCGGTCTCGGTCTACGTGTTCATCGGGATCACGATCGCCGCCTGGCTCCTGCTGAACCGCACCCGCTACGGGCGCTACGTCGTGGCCGTGGGCGGAAACCGCGAGGCGGCTCGAATCGCGGGTGTGCCCGTCCGGCGCACCATCTTCAGCGTGTACGTGCTGTCGGGGCTGCTCGCCGGCGTGGCCGCCGTGCTGCTGTGCTCGCGCCTCGCGAGCGCGTCGCCGGTGAGCGGCAACCTCTACGAGCTCGACGCGATCGGCGCCGTGGTCATCGGAGGCACCAGCCTTGCCGGCGGCAGGGCCACGATCGTGGGCACCTTCCTCGGCGTGCTCACGTTCGCCCTGATCTTCAGCTTGATGACGCAGCTCAACCTCTCGACGGAGGTCCAGCAGGTCACCAAGGGAGCGATCGTCCTCGGGGCGGTCCTCCTGCAGCGGCCGGAGGCAAGGCTTTGAAGGTTCAAACCACAGGAGGAGGAGTGCACATGTCCCTGAAGCGACTGTTGTTGATGTTGGCGGCAGCGGCGCTGCTGGCCACGGGGGTCGTTGCCTGCGGAGGTGATGACGACGACGATGGCGACAGCGGTGCCGCGGCGCAGAGCACGAGTGAGGAATCACCGGCCAAGGGCGGCAAGGTCAACATCGTGGCGAGCGTGCCACCGACCGACCACGGCTGGCTCGGCGCCATCTCGAAGAACGCGAAGGCGGCTGCGGAGCAGCACGACGACGTGAACTTCAGGCTGCTCGAAGCGGCCGACGCCGACTCGCAGGCCCAGCAGATCGAGCAGGTCATCTCCGACAAGCCCGACGCCCTCGTGGTGCTGCCCCAGGACGGGGAGGCGCTCACGCCCGTCGCGCAGAAGGCAGAGGCGGCCGGCATCCCGGTGATCAACGTCGACCGGCTGTTCTCGCAGCCCGACGCGGCCACCGCGACGATCCTCGGCGACAACTACCAGATCGGCGTGCTCGCGGCGGACTACATCGCCGACCAGCTGAAGTGCAAGGGCAACATCGTGGAGATCCAGGGCCTCGCCGGCATCTCGGTGACCGAGGAGCGGACCAAGGGCTTCGCGGACGAGCTCAAGAAGAAGTGCCCCGGCGGAGGGGTCGAGATCGTGGCCAAGCAGCCGGGTGACTTCAACCCGGACACAGGCCTCAAGGTGATGGAGAACATCCTGCAGGCCGAGGATCAGATCGACGCCGTGTACACGCACGACGACGACATGGCCCAGGGCGTGGTCCAGGCGATCCGGAACGCGGGTCGCGAGGACGACATGTTCCTCACCGGTGTCGGCGGCTCCCAGGACGCGATGGATCAGATCAAGGAGGGCGGCCTCTACCGGGCGACCTTCCTCTACAACCCGAACATGGCGGCCTCAGCGGTCAACATGGCTCGGCTGATCGCCCTCGGCGAGGGCTTCCCGGAGCTGGTTCCGCCGGAGGTCCCGCGGCAGATCATCGTGCCCGCCGCGACGGTGACCAAGGAGAACGTGGCGGACTACGAGCAGTACGCCTTCAACTAGGCCGCAAGGCCCAAATCGGGATTCCCCCGGGCGTGTGCGGGAGCTCGCGCCCGGGGGGCCCGGTCAGGGGCGAGGTTCGTAGACCTCGGCGGCCGGCCGGGCCATCACGCGCTCGGCCATCTCCCGCTTCAGCACGTCGAGCCGGCGCTCCTGGCCGGCGCTGCGCGGATCGGTCCGCGCCAGGTCGGTGAACTCGTCGGTCACGAACCCCTCGCGGAGCTCGAGCGTCGTCACGCGCTCCCGGTGGGTCAGCCGGAAGACGAAGCGCTCGAGCGCCCTCCCGCGCTCGGGGCGCGCGAGGCCCGGGTCGAGGTGGTAGCGGTCGCCCGTCACGGCGCGCGTGACCAACTCGAAGGCGTCGCGCGCGCCGGGTCCTCCGAACGCGGTCTCCACGACGATCTCGCGGCGCTCGCAGAGGCCTGCCGGAGCGAGGAGCGGGAGGGCTCGCTCCAGCACCTTGAAACCGTGAGCGACCCCACCGGGCGAACCCGGGCCGTGGTAGCGCATGAGGTCCTCGAAGGAGAACGCGAGCCGCTGCCCGCCGTCGGCCACCTCGAGCGCGCCGTTCACGCCCCCTAGCCTCCCACGCATGGCCGACTGGGATGACGTCCGCCGGATAGCCCTGGGGCTGCCCGAGGCGACCGAGGCCGTGTCGCGCGAGCTCGCGACCTGGCGGGTGCGCGACAAGGGCTTCGTCTGGGAGCGGCCACTCCGCGCCGCCGACCTCCGCGCCCTCGGCGACGACGCGCCCGCGGGCCCGATCCTCGGGGCGAGGGTGGAGCACCTGGTGGCCAAGGAGGCGCTGCTCGCGGACGAGTCAGGGGTCTTCTTCACGACCCCGCACTTCGACGGCTACCCGGCGGTGCTGGTGCGCCTCGACGAGATCAGCGTGACCGATCTCGAAGAGGTGATCGTCGAGGCGTGGCTGGCGCGAGCGCCCAAGCGGCTCGCGAAGGAGTACGTGGACACGCACCTGTAGCGGCGGGGCGTTGCGAAAGCTTTCCGTCACGGACATCCGCGGGGCGCCTCACACTGGGCGGTTGAGTGCTCAAGCCACCGTCGGCCTCTACTCAGGCACCGGACCGCCGCTGTCCTCGGTGCGATACCAAAGTCCCGAAGACCGCCCGATACTGCTCGCGCTGTGGGGAGCGGGCGGAGGGTCCCGCTCGCAGTCGCGGTGCCCGGTGGATCAAGGGACTGCTCACGGTGGTTGGAATCCTCATCGCGGCGGCCCCGGGATGGTGGTCGGTGATCGTCGGCAAGCCGCCTAACGAGATCCTCGGCAAGGCCGCGCAGTTCGAGGAAGACATGGACAACGCCTGCAAGGGCTACCTCGACGACCACCCCCCGAGCCAGGCGACCTTCCTGGCGCGACACGCGCGCGGTGCCTTTGAGCAATTCGAGCGCCGAGAGGAGATGCTCGAAGACATTCGGGCGCTTGACCCGCCAGCCGAATATATCCCCGAGCACAGTGACTACGTCGATGCGGTCACGTCGGTGCAAACCGCGTGGTTCGGGGTGGGTGACCACCCACTGGCTCCTCAGCGTCCCGCTGCCCAATCGACCGACGTGCTGGGACGTCGACTCAACCGCTCGCGTACGGAAGCGGCAGTTAAGGCAGGTCGCCAAAGCGCACAGGGAATGCAGCTTGACGTTTGCGATTCGCCCCGCGTCATCGCGCCTGCATGACCAGGCCGCGACTCTAGATCGGCCAAGGATGATCCGCGAAGACCCGATCGGCTCAGCCCTGTAGCCCGTCGAAAACCAAACCTGGCGGTCGACGCAGGGAGCGAAGTGTGCACCCGCTCACGAGCGACCGAGGACGCCGCCAGGCGCAGGTTTGCAGGCGGGCGAGCGGAGGGGGAGGGATTCGAACCCTCGAAGCGCCTATCGACGCTTAACGGTTTTCAAGACCGTCGCATTCAACCGCTCTGCCACCCCTCCGGATCCTGAGGTTGTACAGCCTCGGAGGCCGGGTAAGCCAACCTCATGAACAAGAGAGCCGCCCTTCTCGTCCTCGCCGTGACAATCGCCGCCCTCGCGGCGCTGGTGCCCGCCGCCCCTGCCGGCGGCGACGCGCAACGCACCATCGCTCTGCTGGAGGAGTTCCGGCCGGAGGGAATCGCCACCGGGAAGGGGTCCACGTTCTACGTCGGCTCGGTTCCGCAGGGATCGGTGTACCGCGGCTCGTACAAGACTGGCGAGGGCAGCGTGCTCGTGCCGCCGCACGAGGGCCGCAACCACACCGGTCTGAAGGTGGACCTCCGCCACCGGCTGCTCTTCGTGGCGGGGGGCGGCTCGAAGGGCATCTACGTCTACGACTCCAAGACCGGCGAGGACGTCGCCGCCTACCAGTTGCCCGACGCCGGCTTCGTGAACGACGTCGTGGTCACGAAGCGGGCCGCGTACTTCACCGACTCGCTGGTGGCCCAGCTCTATCGCGTAGGCATCCGGCGTGACGGCTCGCTGACCGAGCCGCAGCGGATTCCCCTGACGGGCGAGCTCCAGTACGTGGACGGGTTCAACCTCAACGGCATCGACGCGCTCCCCGGCGGCCGGACACTGGTCGTGGTCCAGAGCGTGCTCGGCAAGCTCTTCACGGTGAACGCGCGCACCGGCGTGACCCGCGAGATCACGATCGACATGCCGGTGACCAACGGCGACGGCATCCTGCTCCGCTGCGGCAAGCTGCTGGTGGTCCAGAACCGCGACAACAAGGTGGCGGTGGTGGACCTGGACAGGCGCCTCGAGTCGGGCACGGTCAGCCGCTATCTGACCGATCCCAGCCTCGACGTGCCGACCACGCTCGCGCCGTTCGGCCGCCACGTGTACGCGGTGAACGCCCGCTTCGACCGCCCCGACACATCCGACGAGGACATCGTCAGGCTGAGCAACCGGCACTGAGGGTCGCGCGGGCGAGGGCAACCTCCCCCGGCTCCCGCATCTGCGCATAAGTTTGGCTAATGCGGGTGGTGCCTGAAGGCTCCGTCACGGAGCCGCTGCTCGAACGCGGCGATGAGCTGGAGCGGATCGCGTTCGCGCTGGACGCGGCCCAGCAGAGTCACGGCGGCCTGACGCTGATCGAGGGCGGCGTCGGGACCGGCAAGACGTCCCTGGTCGGCGCGGCCGGGCGCATGGCCGAGGCGAGCGGGTTCGGCGTGCTCCGGGCCAGGGGCTCGGAGCTCGAGGCCGACTTCGGCTTCGGGGTCGTCCGCCAGCTCTTCGAGCGGTCGATTCTGAGCAGGCCGCCCGCGCGCCGCGGCCGGCTGCTACGTGGGGCGGCGGCGCTCGCGTCGCCTGCGCTCGGGCTGGCGCCGGCCCAGCAGGGCGAGGGGGCGTTCGCGGCGCTGCACGGCGTCTACTGGCTTCTGACCGAGCTCGCCGAGGAACGACCGCTCGTGCTCATGGTCGACGACGCGCAGTGGGCCGATCTCGACTCGCTCCGCTGCCTCGACTACGTGGCGAACAGGATCGACGAGATGCCCGTCTCGCTGATCGTGGCGCGGCGGCCGCTCCTCGACGAGGACCCGCGCGGGCCACTCGCCGGGTTCGCCTCGACCGCACCGCTTCTCGAGCTCGGGCCGCTCGGCCCCGAGTCCGTCGGCAAGCTCGCCGAGGGACGCCTCGACATGGATCCCGCTCCCGAGTTCGTCACCGCCTGCCACCGAGCGACCGGCGGCAACCCGCTCGCGGTGACGGAGGTGCTGCGCGAGCTGGCCGCGCGGGAGGCCCGGCCATCGGCTGAGGTGGCCGCAACGCTCGAGGATCGTGCACCGCCGCGGCTCGCCCGCGGCGTGCAGGTGCGCGTCAAGCAGGCCGGCCGGCCCGCCGAGCAGCTCGCGCGCGCGCTCTCCGTGCTCGGCGACGGCGTCGAGCTTCAGGCCGCCGCCGCATTGGCCGAGCTCGACGCGGACACCGCCTCCGTGGCGGCCGACGCCCTTGCGGAACACGAGGTGGTCGCCCCCGAGCGCCCGCTCCGGTTCCTCCACCCGCTCATCCGCTCGGCGATCTACGACGGGATCGCTCCCGGGGCGCGCTCGCGCGCGCACCGGAGTGCCGCAAGCCTCGTGGCCAGCGGACCCGGGGGCGCGGACGCCGCGGCGGTGCACCTGCTCGCGGTGGACCCGGCGGGGGATCCCGAGGTGGTCGAGCAGCTCTCGCTCGCGGCCGGCCGCGCGATCCAGGCCGGGGCCCCCGGAGCCGCCGCAAGCTACCTCCGGCGCGCGCTCGCGGAGCCCGCGCCGCCCGAGCGTCATGGCGCGGTGCTCCGCTATCTCGGCCTGGCGGAGGTGGCGTCGAGCAGACCCCAGGGCCTCGATCACCTTCGAGAGGCCCAGGCCGGCGCCGGGGACCCCCTCGCCAAGGCGGCGATCGCCGGAGAGCTGTGCGGCGCGCTGGCGTACTTCGGCGACTGGCAGGCGGCCATCGACACCGCGCGCGAGGCCCTGGGAGCGCTCGGCGATTCGGACCATCCGATTGCGATGGGGCTGGGGGCGGCCGTCGCTTCCCTCGAGTGGCAGGACGCGCATTCCGTCCAGCGGTTCGAGGAAAGCCTGCCGCGGCTGCGGCGGCTCGTGGACAGCGGTGGCCGCCCGGCGCGCGCCCTGGCCCTGATCCTCGCCGCCGCGCTCGCCGGCCGCGGTGTGACGGCGGAGGCGATCGCCCTGACCGAGCAGGGGCTCGACGAGGGCCGGTTGATCCGCGAGGAGCCCTCGGAGCGGCTCGAGGCGGCCCAGGCCGTGAACGCCCTCATCTGGTCAGAGCACCTCGATGACGGGGTGCGGGTGGCGACCGAGATCATCGACGAAGCCGGACGGCGCGGATCAGTACCCGGAATCATCGCCGGGTCGATACAGCGCGGCCTCGGGCGCCTGCGGTGCGGCGACCTGGCGGAGGCCGAGGCGGACCTCCTGCTGGCCGAGGGGCTCGCGTGCGAGTACGGAGTGACGGCTCCCATGCCGTTCGCCCTTGCCTACCTGGCGCAGGTCATGGTCGAGCGTGGAGGGGCCGGCGAGCTGCGCGGCCGGCTCGACGAGTTCCCGCACGGGCTCGTGACCTCCGCCCTGCTCACCCTCCAGCACGCCCGGGGCGTGGTCAGGCTGGCGGAGGGCGACCGCGCGGGCGGGATCGAGGATCTGCGCGCGGTCGGCGTGCACGCCGAGCAGCTCGGCACGCTGAGCCCGGGGGTCCTGCCGTGGCGGGCGCAGCTGGCG
This sequence comes from uncultured Thermoleophilaceae bacterium, assembly GCA_963803245.1. Lineage (GTDB taxonomy): Bacteria > Actinomycetota > Thermoleophilia > Solirubrobacterales > Thermoleophilaceae > JACVRW01. Next base: position 352,499 of record CAWDLI010000004.1, read on the forward strand.
GACGCGCTCGCCGAGCACGCGCCCGACGAGTCCCGCGCGCTGGCCGAGGAGGACCTGCGGCGAGCGCGCGACGCGGGCCTTCTGGCGGCGGAGGGGATCGCGCTGCGCTCCCTGGCCCTGACAGCGACCGGCAAGGCGCGCATCGCAAAGCTCGAAGAGTCGGCATCCGCGCTCGAGCGGAGCTTCGGCCGGCTCGAGCACGCGCGAACGCTCACCGAGCTGGGAGCGGCGCTCCGCGCGCAGGACAGGCAGGAGGAGGCGCGTCCGGTGCTGCTCCAGGCCCTCGACCTGGCCCACCGCTGCGGCGCCTGGCCGCTCGGGGAACGCGCGCGGACCGAGGCAGTGGCCGCCGGGGCCCGTCCGAGGCGGCCGTTCCTGACCGGTGTCCAGGCGCTCACGCCTAGCGAGCTGCGCATCGTGCGGCTGGCCGCGGAGGGACAATCGAACCGAGAGATCGCGCAGTCGCTCTTCATCACCAAGAAGACCGTGGCCGACCACCTGCGGGCCGCCTATCGCAAGGTCGGCGTCTCGCGTCGCGAGGAGCTGCCCACGGCGCTGACCGAGGCCGGGACGAGGCCGCGCAGCTCGGTGAGCATGAGCGCCGGGTCCTCGAACACGTCGCCGTAGGTGTAGCGCCGGAACTCGTCGCCGCGGGCGTGGGCCTCGCGCTCGCGCCGCCGGTCCTGCTCCCAGGCGTGCCGCGACCGGTGGTAGCGGTAGCCGTCCACCTCGACGGTCAGCGCAAGGTCGGGCCAGCGCGCATCCACCCGGCGGCCGCCGGCGGGCCGGTTCGTCTCCGGCAGCGCCAGGCCCTCCCGCCGCAGCAGCGCAAGGAAGCGGGACTCGAGCCTGCTGACCGTGACGTGCACGTCGCCGCTGAGAACCCGGCGCAGCGCTCGCGCGCCCCGGCTGTTGGGCCGGCGCGCGAGCACCGCGGCCACGTGCGCCGGTGTGGTGCCGTGGCGGATGCCCGCCTCGTGGCACGCCCGGGCGAGGGCGCCCGGCTCGAGCGTGGCCGCGAGGTCCACCAAGGTGCGGGCGACGGAGGTGACCGGCACCCCGCGCCAGACCGTGACGTCACGGGCGTCCAACCCCCGCGTCCGACGAATTCTCACTCCCTTCACGCGACGCGAGAGCGGCGTGGTCACCATCGGCGGCGGCGGTCGGCCCTTCACCAGTCCCAGCAGGTGAGCCGCCGCGCCCTCACTCAGCACGGCTTCGTCCCCACACGCGCGTACGGCCGCCAGGTAGGTCGCCTCGACGCTCGGCGCGCGGTGACCAAGCCTGTAGACGCCTCGATGCTCACGCAACAGCGCCCCGGAGCGCACTCGCCGAGTGATCTCACCCACCGTCATCCCGGCTCTCAGCGCTTCCGATCGGGTGACGACGCCGTGCGAGTCGTGCGCAATCCGTGCGAGCGATTGCTCCACCGTGCTGCCTAGGTGTGCCATACGAACACCTAGTCAGCACACCGCCGAGATTCGCCCCCGCCGGGCGCCGATTCAGGGGGCGGCGATCACTGCGGGCGCGCCGTACTCGTGCAGCACTGGCGGGATCGCCACGCTGCCGTCCTCGCGCTGGCCGTTCTCCACCAACGCGATGATCGTGCGGCCGACCGCCACCGCGGTTCCGTTAAGGGTGTGCACGTGGCGCGGGCCCTCCTCGCCGGGCCGGTAGCGGATGTCCAGCCGGCGCGCCTGGAAGTCGGTGGTGTTCGAGCAGGAGGTGAGCTCGCGGTAGCGGCCCTGGCCCGGCAGCCACGCCTCGAGGTCGTACTTCTTGGCCGCCGAGGCACCGAGGTCGTTCGCGGCGATGTTCACCACCCGGTACGGGATCTCGAGGGCGCCGAGGATCTCCTCCTCGATGGCCAGCAGCCGCTCGTGCTCGTCCATGGCCTGATCCGGCCCCACGAACGTGAACATCTCGACCTTGTCGAACTGGTGCACCCGGAAGATGCCCTTCGTGTCCTTGCCGGCGGCGCCCGCCTCGCGACGGAAGCAGGTGGAGAAGCCGGCGTAGCGCCGCGGCAGATCGCCGCCGGGCAGGATCGCCCCCGCGTGGAGCGAGGCGAGCGGCACCTCGGACGTGCCGGCGAGGTACAGGTCGTCGTCGGGCACCCGGTAGATCTGCTGCTCGGTGTCGGGAAGGAAGCCGGTGCCGAACAGGGCCTCCTCGCGCACCAGCACCGGCGGGATCACCGGCGTGAAGCCCTTCTCCTCCAGCAGCGTCAGCACCCACTGCACGAGCGCCAGCTCGAGCCGCACGGCCGGGCCCTTCAGATAGGCGAAGCGCGACCCGGCCACCCGGGCCCCCGCCTCCATGTCCACGAGGTCGCCGAGCAGCTCCAGGTGGTCGCGACCCGTGGCGCCAGCCTCCCCGACCTCGCGGAGCACCTCGTCCTCCGGCGGCGCAGGTCGGGTCGGGCAGGTTGGGGAGCACGGCCAGCGCCGCCAGGCGGCGCTCCTCGAGCGAGCGCAGCTCCTCATCCAGCTCCTTCTCACGGGCGGAGGCGCCGCGCACCTCGGCGATCGCCTCGGAGGCGTCCTCGCCGGAGCGCTGCAGCTCCCCGATCCGCTTGGACGCCTCGTTCTTGCGCCGGCGCAGCTCCTCGAGCTCCGGCAGCACCGCGCGCCGGCGCTCGTCCAGCTCCAGGGCCTCGTCGAGCAGGGCCGGGTCCGCCCCGCGACGCGCGAGCGCGTCACGCGCCGCCTGGGGGTCGTCGCGGATCTGACGGAGATCGAGCACGGGCAGGCCCGCTAGGGGCTGGACTGCTGGCCCGACTCGGTCACGTCCTCGCCGCCGCTCTCCTTGCCTGAGTACTGGGCGAGGAAGTCCGCCACCAGCTGGGCGTCCCTGCCGACCACGATGTTGGCGGGCATGATCTGACCGGAGAAGCCGCCGTTGCGGATCGCGAAGAGCACATCGTCCCTGCTCTCCTTGCGGACGTTGAAGTTCGGCCCGTTCGTGACCTCGCCGCCCTCCAGCTGGCCGGCGGCCTTGCTGCCGTAGGCGTTGGCGGCGTCCAGCGAGTGGCAGCCGGAGCAGCGCTCGTTGAAGATCTCGGCGCCCCGGTGCAGGCTCGTCTGCTCCTCGGGGACCTCGATCTCGCCCCCGCAGCCGGCCAGGATCGCCAGGGCGGCGAGGCAGAGAAGAGCGGCAGGGCGGGTCACGGCGGCGCATAGTATCCCGTCCCCGTGCGGCCGCCAGCCTCCCTGTTCCTGTTGCTGGCCGTGGTCTTGGCTCTGGGCTGCGGGAAAGAGGAGAAAGCCGGTGGTGAGGGCGGCGCCGCCACGCTGGGCTCCGGGGAGCCGCTCAGGGTGGTCGGCACGGAGTATTCGTTCGACCCCGCGGCGGTGGTGCTGAACGGCGCCGGCGAGCTCGAGGTCCGCCTCAGGAACGGCGGCAGCCTGGCCCACAACCTGAAGCTCCGGCGCGACGGCGAGGAGGTGGGCGGCACCCCCAGCCTGCCCGCCGGCAAGTCGGGCTCGGCCACCGTGCGGGTGAGCCCCGGCCGCTACGAGATGCTGTGCACCGTGGGGGACCACGCCGAGCTGGGAATGACGGGCGAACTTCAGGTGAAGGAGTAGACCCCGCAACGGCGAAATCGACCATGCCCCGGCGACGGCCGGCGACGGCCACCACATGCGAAGGATTCGCTAGGCGGCCGTCCGTGATTCGGCGGCGAAGGGCCGCCGTCGGGGCGTTTTACCCCTCCTTCCTTGGGCTCGGTGCCCAGGGGCGCGGGGCCTGTCTCCGCCACCCGCGCCAGTAGTGCCGCGGGCGACGGCTGAGGGTCTAACGCCTCTTGGCGAAGCGGAGGAGGGTTCCGTCGGTTCCCGGCCGCACGTCCACCTCGTCCATCAGCAGTCTCAGGAACTCCAGGCCGCGGCCGCTGTCGGGCAACGGATCGCCGGCCCGGGCCACCCGTGGCCTGAAGCGGCCCGTGTCGAGCACCTCGAATACGAGCGCGCCACCCTCCTCGGCCACCCAGATGCGGATTTGGTCATCGGGAGACGACGAGCCGTGCTGGATGGCGTTCGTCACGGCCTCGCTCATCGCGAGCTTCACCTGGTAGCAGGCGCCGTTCTCGAGACCGAAGTCGAGTGCCGCGCGCTCCGCGAACTCGCGTGCCCCCTTCAGGAGCCGTAGATCGGCCCGCAGGTTGTGCTCCTGTGGCTGAAAGCTGGACATCGACCCTTGTTCGTACACCGGCACAGCTTTTGGTTTACCCGGGCCGCGCGGATCCACCCAGGTGAAGTTTGAATGATCCGGTTTCGGGGGTGCCGCGTTAATTGTGGCCAAGCGGAGGATGACCTGGCCGTCTCCTCCGGACTCATCTAAGGAGGACTCGCACATGCGCAAGATGCTGGTGGCCCCAGCGGCGCTGGCGGCTGTCGCGATCGCGGTGCCGATTGGCATCGGATCGAGCCACCGTGAAGCGCCAGGCATCACGCTCGACCCCTCGGCGGACAACACGGACACGTACGCGTGGACCGCGAAGGACGCCCCGGGTGCCCTGACCGTCGCGGCCAACTGGATTCCGGGCGAGGTGCCCGGATCTGGCCCGAACTTCTTTGGGTTCGATGACCGCGCCAGGTACTACATCCACGTGGACAACACCGGCGACGGGCGTCCCGACGTCAGTTACCGGTACTCGTTCAAGACGCACATCAGGAACAAGAACTCGTTCCTGTATGCGTTGCCCGGAGCGAATGGCTACGGCGATCCGAAGCTGAACGTGCTCCAGCGGTACTCGATCGTTCGAGAGAAGCACCGCTGGAAGAAGGGCAAGGACCACGTGAGCGAGCGCACGATCGCTCGCGGGCTGCCCGTGGCTCCGCCGAACATCGGCCCGAAGACGTTCCCGAACTACCAGACGTTCGTGGACGGAGCGGTCAGGAAGCTGGGCGACGGCACCAAGGTGTTCGTGGGCCAGCGCGACGATCCGTTCTTCGTCGACCTGGGCGCGACGTTCGACGGTCTGAACGTCCGCCAGCTCACCGGTAATCAGGGTCAGGGCAAGGACGACCTCAGCGGGATGAACACCCACTCGGTCGTCATGCAGATCCCTGAGGCGAAGGTGACCAAGAACGGCAAGTCCGTCTCGGCCGCCGGCGCGAGCAACGCGGTAGTGGGCGTGTGGTCCACCACCGAGCGCCGCCGCCTCCAGGTGAACGAGCGCTACGCGGGTGCGTCCAAGCGCAAGAAGGGCCGGCGCTCGCAGGCCTCGAACCGCTGGGTGCAGGTCTCGCGGCTCGGCAACCCGCTGGTGAACGAGGTGGTCATCCCGCTGGGCCAGAAGGACCGGTTCAACAGGACGACCCCCGACCGTGACGCGGCGCTCTACGGCAAGTACGTCGTGAAGCCCGAGCTCGCGGCGATCCTCAACGCGCTGTTCGACGTGAAGGCCCCGGAGACCGACCGCACGGACATCGTGCAGGCGCTGCTCCAGGGCATCCCGGACCTGAACGCCCACAAGGGCGTGAAGGGCCCGCCCGCGGTCGACACGATCAAGCTCAACCTCGGCGTTCCGCCCGCGAGCGGCCCCGCCGACCGGTTCGGCGTGATCGGCGGCGATCTGGCCGGGTTCCCGAACGGCCGGAGGCTCGACGACGACGTGGTCGACATCGAGCTCCAGGTCGTGGCCGGGTTCCTGAAGGGCAACAAGGTGCCGCTGGGCGACGGCGTGGACAGGAACGACAAGCCGTTCCTGTCCGCGTTCCCGTACCTGGCGGGACCCACGAGCGGTTTCGACTCGGACCCGTCCAACCGGGTCGAGCCTGGCCATCCGCCGGTGCCTGCCGGCGGCTGATTCCGACTCTCGGCAAGGAGGGGGTGCCCTCGGGCGCCCCCTCCACCCGAGGAGGTCTTCGGACATGACTCTCACCCGACTCAACCTGCTCAAGCTGCTCCTCCCGCTCGCGGTCTTCTGCGCCCTGCTGGCGGCGCTCACCGCGGTCAACGGCTCCGACGTCCCGGAGCTCGGCGCGCCCGGCGTGGACCTGGCGGCGCCGAGCGGCGACGCCGTCGTGGACTTCCAGCGCGCCGTGCGGGCGGACCCCGACAGCGCCGCCGCCTACGCCGGGCTCGGCGAGGCGTACCTTCAGCGCGCTCGCGAGACGGGCGATCCGTCGTTCTACTCGCGCGCCGGCCGCTCGTTCAGCGCGGCGCTCCGCCGCGACCCGCGCGAGCTCGGCGCCCTCATCGGCGCCGGCGCGCTCGCAGGCCTCCGCCACGACTTCCACGAGCAACTGCGCCTGGGCATCGAGGCGCGCCGGGTGGCCCCCGACCTGGCGCGGCCCCTGACCGTGGTGGCCGACGCTCAGATCGAGCTGGGCCGGTACGGCGACGCCGGGCGGTCGATCCAGCGCCTCCTCGACACGAAGCCAGGCCTCGCCTCGTACTCGCGCGCCTCGTACCTGCGCGAGCTGAGCGGCGATCAGGCCGGCGCCGTCGAGGCGATGCGGCTGGCGGTGGCGGCCGGCGGCGGCGCGCCCGAGAACCGCGCGTACGTCCAGGCTCTCCTGGGCGACCTCGAGCTTCAGCGCGGACGGCCGGCCGCGGCGGGCGACGCCTACCTGGCCGCGCTCCGCTCGGTGCGAGAGCATCCCCCGGCGCTGGTGGGACTCGCGCGCGTGGATGCCCTGCGCGGCCGCCTGGGCCCGGCGATCGCTCGCCTGCGGCGCGCCACGCAGCTGCTTCCGCTCACGACCAGCCTCACGCTGCTGGCCGACCTCGAGCTGGCCGCCGGACGCGACCGGCAGGCCGCCGCGGATCTCGCCGCTGCGCAGGCCGAGCGCGCAGCTCTACCTGCTCGGCGGGCACCGCGCCGGACGCCGAGGCCGTGCTGTTCGAGGCGCAGCACGGCGACCCGCGCGTGGCGGTCCGGATGGGGCGCCGCGTGTGGGCAGCGGCCCCGAGCGTGCGCTCGGCCGACGCGCTCGGCTGGGCGCTCACCAGGGCTGGCCGGCCGGCCGCCGGGGTGCATTGGGCGCACAGGGCTTTGAAGCTGGGCTCGCACGATCCGCTGTTCCGCTTCCACGCCGGTATCGCCGCCTCGGCGGCGGGCCGGCGGGAAGCGGCCGGCGGTGACCTGCGAATCGCGCTGAGCGGGGCCGGCATGCTCTCGCCGCTCCAGGTGCGCCAGGCGCGGGAGGCGCTGCGATGAGGCGCGCCCTGATCCTGCTCGGACTCGTGCTCGGCCTGGTGGCCGCGGCGCCCGCGTCCGCCCACCCGCTCGGGAACTTCTCCGTCAACCACCTGAGCGTCGTGAGCGTCTCCGCCGACCGCGTGGACGTGCGCTACGTGCTGGACCAGGCGGAGATACCCACGGCTCGCGAGCAGGGCATGGCACGCGGCGACGTCCTGCGCGGCAAGCTCGACGAGGTCGGCCGGGGTCTGGTCCTCACGGCCGACGGCCGCCGGGTGGCGCTCGAGCCGCGCGGCACGCCGCGCCTGTCGTTCCCCGCGGGCGCGGGCGGGCTGAGCACCACGCGGCTCGAGCTGTCGCTCCGTGCTCGCGTGTCCGCCCCCCGGCGGGTGGTGCTCCGGGACGACACCTTCAGCGATCGCGTCGGCTGGAAAGCCGTGGTGGCCGCGCCCGGCGAGGGCACGGCCGTGCGCAGCTCTGCGCCGAGCGGCGATCCGACCGGCGGCCTGCGCCGCTATCCGGAGGACCTGCTGGACAGCCCGGCCGACCGCCGCGAGGCCCGCCTCGGCGTGCGGCCCGGAGAGGGCACGCTCGTGGCCCCGAAGGCCGAGGGCGGCCAGTCCTTCGAGAGCCGCGCCGAGGGCAGCGAGGGCTTCGTGCGGCTGTTCGAGGACGCTGCCTCCGGCGAGGGCGTGCTCCTGCTGCTGCTCCTCGCCGCGTTCGGCTGGGGCGCGCTCCACGCGCTCTCCCCGGGTCACGGCAAGGCGATGGTGGCCGCGTACCTCGTGGGCACACGCGGTCGCCCGCGGCATGCGGTGGCGCTCGGCGCCACGGTCACGGTCACGCACACGATCGGAGTGTTCGCGCTCGGCGTGGTCACGCTGGCGCTGTCCCAGTTCGTGCTGGCCGAGGACCTCTACCCCTGGCTCACCCTCGTCTCCGGCCTGATGGTCCTGACCGTCGGCGGAGCGGTGCTGCGCACCCGTTTTCGTCACGCGCGCGCGCACGCGACGGACGCCCATCATCACCACGACCACCACCATCATCACCACCACGATCTGAGCTGGAAGGGACTGCTCGGGATGGGCACCGCCGCCGGCCTGATCCCCTGCCCCTCCGCCCTCGTGGTGCTGCTGGCCGCGATCTCCCAGCACGAGATCGGCCTGGGGCTGCTGCTGATCGTCGCCTTCAGCCTGGGGCTCGCCGGGACGCTCACCGGCCTCGGCCTCGCGGTCGTCTACGCGCGCCAGGTGATCCCCCAGCGGCTGGCCGCCGGACGGGTGGCCGCGCTGCTTCCCGCGGTCTCCGCGGGCCTGATCGTCGCCGTCGGAACCGTGCTCACGCTGCGCGCGGTGCCGGGAGTGGTGTAAGTAATGCAATCCGGAGAGGAGAACCCATGAGTTTCGAGTTTCTGTTCAAGCCGGTGGAGGAGTTGGATGCGTGGCTCACCGGACTCCTCGACGGCGCTCCGCTGCTCGTCGCGCTCGCCATCGCGTTCGGGCTCGGGCTCCGGCACGCGTCCGATCCGGACCACCTCGTGGCCGTGACCTCCCTCGTGGCAGCCGAGGACGGCGACACGCGCAAGGCGGCGCGCCTGGGCGCGTGGTGGGGACTCGGTCACGCGAGCGTGCTCGTCGTGATCGGGATGCCACTGATCTTCCTCAAGTCCGAGCTGCCGGCCTGGCTCGAGACAGGGGCTGAGAAGGCGGTGGGAATCGTGATCCTCGTGCTCGCCGCGCGCGTGATCCTCAAGTGGGTCAGAGGCGACTACCGGGCCACCGCGCATGCGCACGACGACTCGCACGGGATGCGCCGCCATCTGCGTCGCGGCGGCCACCACCGCCACGTGACGGTGCGCAGCCCGGCTCAAGCGCTGTCGATCGGCATGCTCCATGGGCTGGCCGGCACCGGAGCCGTGGTGCTGCTGCTGATCGCCGCGCTGCCCACGAAGGTGGAGGCGGCCCTCGCGCTCGGCGTCTTCGCTCCCATGTCGATCGCGTCGATGGCGGCCTGCACCGCGGCGTTCGCCTGGATCCTCACCCGGCCGATCATCGAGCCGGTGTACCGCTCGGTCCTGATCCCCGGCCTGGGGGCGTTCGGCCTGATGTTCGGCCTCTGGTACTCCGGGATCGCGTAGTCCCGGCTACCCTGCCGGACATGGAAGAGCACGAGCACGACCAGTCCCACACCCACGAGCACAGCCATGGCGGCGAGTCCCACTCGCACCCGCACACCAGTCACGACCACGATCACACCGAGCACGAGCACGAGCACAGCCACGGCGATGTGACGCACTCGCACCCGCACGTACACGAGGCGGGCGGCGAGCGGGACCACTCGCACGACCACTAGGGCGCTTGGGGGGCGGTGCTTTGTAACGCGGCCTCTACACGGGGGGCTTGGGGACTTTTCGATGTATGCCAACGGAAAGTCCCCACACCCCCCTGTCAACGAACCCCTTGCCTTACCAGCCGCTGTAGGCGCTCGATGCACCGAGCGCCTGGCTCAGCCTCCCGTCTGGTAGGCCCGCAGCGCCAGCGTGAGGATCAGCAGCGCGCCGACGGTCATCACGCCCATCTCGCCGAGCGCCACGCGGCGCGCAAGCGCCACCTGCTCCGGACGCTCGAGCGCGTCCACGTCCTCCACGCCCTCCAGCTCGCGCTGGGCGATGCCGGCGCGCATGGCCTCGCTCACCAGCGTGACCAGGAGCGGGGCCACCCCGTAGGCCACGTGCAATCCGTCGGGCGCCGAGGCGCCGCGGGCGAGCAGCAGGAGGCCCACGAGCACCTGCACCACCACCAGCGCCTGCGCCACTCGGAGCAGCGGCCAGAAGACGATCGAGGCGGCCGCGTTCTTGCGCAGCCAGCCGACGACCCCCCACCCCGCGGCGATGGCGTTGGACGCCAGCACGCCGATCCCGAGAGCCATGTGGAAGCCGGTCAGCGGGCGCCCTCTCGCTGACCCATCTGGGTGCCCTTACGCACTATGTGGCATCTCCGCACAAGGCTGCGTTATACATCCGCGTGACGTGCTCAAGAGTTACCTGCCAGCGCTGGTGTTTTTGCTCTTGGGAATCGGCATCGGCACGGCCTTCACGTTCGCCAACGACCTGCTCGGGCCGAAGCGCACCCGGTCGGTCAAGACCGAGCCCTACGAGAGCGGGCTGCCCTCCGAGGTCAAGAAGAGCTTCCGCTTCGGGATCAGCTTCTACCTGATCGCGATGCTCTTCATCCTGTTCGACATCGAGGTCGTGTTCCTCTACCCGGTCGCGCTCCAGCTGGAGGCGTTCGGCTGGTTCGCGCTCGGGGAGACGGTCGTGTTCGTGGCGCTCCTGCTGGTTGCCTTCGTCTTCGTCTGGAGAAGAGGGGCCCTGGAATGGAAGTGATCCGCTCGAAGCCGTCCGAGGACATGCGCGTGCGCGGGCTGCGCGCGCGCCAGATGCTGCGCGGCGACATCGAGGGCGACGACCTGGAGAAGTACGTGGAGGAGCGCGTGCTCCTCACCCGCCTCGAGGACGCGCAGAACTGGGCCCGCAAGAACGCGCTCTTCCCGCTGGGCTTCGGCCTCGCGTGCTGCGCGATCGAGATGATCACCACGATCGGCTCCCCGCGCAACGACCTCTCGCGCTTCGGCGCCGAGGTGATCCGGTTCACGCCGCGCCAGGCCGACCTCCTGATCATCTCCGGCCGCGTGTCGATCAAGATGGCTCCGGTCATCCGCCGGCTGTTCGACCAGATGCTCGAGCCCAAGTGGGTGATCTCGATGGGCGCGTGCGCCTCCAGCGCGGGGATGTTCAACAACTACGCGCTCGTGGCCGGCGTGGACAAGTTCCTGCCCGTGGACGTGTACGTGCCCGGCTGCCCGCCGCGTCCGGAGGCCCTGATCTACGGGATCATGAAGCTCCAGGACAAGATCAGCGGCGACCCGGGCCTCGGGTGGCGCGCCCGCTACAACGCGGAGGGGACCGGGGAAGTTGCCTGACGCCACCGGCCTCGAGCTGATCGCCCAGCGGGTGCGGGACGCGGTGGCGGACGACGCGGTCACGGGCACCCTGTTCCAGCGCGAGCAGGCGACCCTCGAGGTCGCCCCCGCGCGCGTGCACGACGTGCTCGCCTACCTCCGTGACGGCGACCACGAGCCGTGGACGCGCCTGATGAGCCTCCACGGGTGCGACTACCTGCCCGAGGAGCCTCGCCTGGGCGTTCACTACCAGCTGCTATCGATGGAGCGCGCGGAGCGGCTGAACGTGCGCACGCGGGTCGGCGTGGAGGACCCGAGGCTGCCGACCGTGGTGGACCTGTTCCCCACCGCCGACTTCCAGGAGCGCGAGGTGTACGACATGTTCGGCGTCAACTTCGACGGCCACCCCGACATGCGCCGCATCCTGATGCCCGAGGACTACGAGGGTCATCCCCAGCGCCGCGACTTCCCGATGGGCGGCGAGCCCGTGATCTTCACCTTCAACGAGGACCAGTTCCCCCGCTGGTATGACTGACTCCCCGGGCGGCATAGACGTTCCCTACCGGCAGCGTGAGCAGTCGGTCACGATGGAGCCGCTCTACGGCACCGAGGCGCTGCCCGAGGGCGAGCCGAGCGGCGGGCTCAGCGACGAGCTGCTGACCATCAACATCGGCCCGCACCACCCGGCCACCCACGGCGTGCTGCGTCTCCTCACGACGCTCCAGGGCGAGGTCGTGCGCGACGTGAAGCCGATCATCGGCTACGTGCACACCGGGATCGAGAAGAGCTGCGAGGACCAGCAGTACTGGAAGGCGATCACGTTCATCGAGCGGATGGACTACCTCGCCTACTACCACAACGCGATGGCGTTCTGCATGAGCGTGGAGCGCCTCGCACAGGTGGAGGTGCCGGAGCGCGCCCAGTGGCTGCGCGTTCTGCACCTGGAGCTGAACCGGATCGCCAGCCACCTGTTCTGGATCGCCACGGCCGCGCTCGACATCGGCGCGATCACGATGCTCTGGTGGGGCTGCCGCGACCGCGACTACGTGCTCGACCTGTTCGAGATGTCGGGCGGCCAGCGGCTGCACACGCGCTACTTCCAGGTGGGCGGCGTGATCGAGGACATCCCGCCCGGCTTCGAGCAGAAGGTGCGCGAGTTCGTGGAAATGATGCCGCGCCGGATCGACCAGTACGAGGCGCTGCTCGACCGCAACGAGATCTGGCTGCAGCGGATGAAGGGCACAGGGATCGTTTCGGAGGAGCAGCTGCTCGGGCTCGGCGTGACCGGCCCGCTGCTGCGCGCGGCCGGCAACCCCTGGGACCTGCGCAAGGCCTCGCCCTACTCGTCCTACGAGCGCTTCGACTTCAACGTCCCGATCGGGTCGACGGGCGACAACTTCGATCGCTACAAGGTGCGCCTCACCGAGATGCGCGAGTCGCTCAAGATCGTCGAGCAGGCGATCGACGGCCTGCCGGAGGGGCCGTACATCACGACCGACCGCAAGTTCGCGCTGCCGCCGCGCCACGAGCTGGCGACCTCGATGGAGGCGCTGATCCACCACTTCAAGCTCGTGACCGAGGGCTTCCGGGTGCCGCCGGGCGAGGTGTACAGCGCGATCGAGTCCCCGCGCGGCGAGCTCGGCTGCTTCGTGGTCGCCGACGGATCGGCCAAGCCCGCCCGCGTGCACATGCGCGACCCGAGCTTCGTGAACCTCCAGGCGCTGCCGGTGATGGTCAAGGACTCGCTGCTCGCGGACATGATCGCCGCGGTGGCGATGCTCGATCCGATCCTCGGAGGGGTGGACCGCTGAGCGACGAGGCGGTGATCCGCTCCGCCCCGCTGCCGCCCGGCTGGGACGAGCCGGCACGGCTCGACGAGCCGCCGGCCACCGTCCCGGACCCCGCCGACGTGGATGTGCCGGCCGAGCTGCGCGCCGAGATCGAGGGCTACATGGCGCGCTACCCCGAGCGCCACTCCGCCGCCCTGCCGGCGCTCGGCGCCGCACAGAAGCTCCACGGCTGGTGCTCGCCCGAGGCGCTGCGCCAGGTGGCCGCCGTGATGCAGGTGACGCCGGCCTACCTGTCGGCGATCGCAACCTTCTACGACATGCTGCGCACGACCCCGAGCGGCAGCCGCTACGTGTACGTCTGCACCGGCGTCGCGTGCCACCTCTCGAACGCGAAGGCCGTGTACGACGCGATCGCGGACGAGGCGGTCGAGCAGGGTCTCGAGGACGTGGAGGTGCGCGAGTTCGAGTGCCTCGGCGCCTGCGACATGGCCCCGATGGCCTCGATCGACGGACGCTACGTGGGGCCGCTCGCGACCACCGAAGCCGCCGAGCTCGTGACCGCGGTGAAGGAGGGTCGCGACCCGTTCCCGGGCCGCGGGCTGGGGGACGGCGAATGACCGAGATGCGCGTGCTGCTCGAGCACATCGACGAGCCCGGCCTGAACCGGATCGAGGTGTACGAGCGCCTCGGCGGCTACGGCCCGCTGCGCAAGGCGCTGCTCGAGATGACCCCCGAGGCGGTGCTCCACGAGCTCGAGGAGTCCGGCCTGCGCGGCCGCGGCGGCGCAGGCTTCGCCATGGGCAAGAAGGCCAGCTTCATCCCCAAGGGGACGATGGACAAGTACCTCTGCTGCAACGCGGACGAGTCCGAGCCCGGCACCTTCAAGGACCGCCTGCTCATGCAGAAGAACCCGCACATGCTCGTGGAGGGCTGCGTGATCGGGGCGATCGCGGCCGGCGCGAACAAGGGCTTCATCTTCATCCGCGGCGAGTACAGCCTTCAGGCCGACATCCTGGACGCCGCCATCGCGGAGGCCTACGAGCGCGGCTACCTCGGCGAGCGCATCCTCGGGTCGGACCACTCCTTCGATCTGACCGTGCACCGCGGCAAGGGCGCCTATATCTGCGGCGAGGAGACAGCGCTGCTCGACGCGCTCGAGGGCAAGCGCGGCAACCCGCGGCTGAAGCCGCCCTTCCCGGCGAACCAGGGCCTCTACCAGGGACCCACCCTGATCAACAACGTCGAGACGCTCTGCAACGCACCGATCGTCATCGCCCGCGGAGCCGAGTGGTACCGCTCGATCGGCGAGGGCAACTCGACGGGCACGAAGGTCGTGTCCGTGTCGGGGAACGTCCAGCGCCCCGGCAACTACGAGATCGAGCTGGGAATCACCGGCCGGGAGATCGTCGTCGACCTCGCCGGCGGGCTGGCGGAGGGCCGCACGGTCAAGTGCTGGTTCCCCGGCGGGTCGTCCGCGCCCGTGCTGCTCGACGAGCACCTCGACCTGCCCTACACCTTCGAGTCGATGGCGCAGGCTGGCTCGATGCTCGGGTCGGGAGCGATCATCGTGGTGGACGACCAGCAGCCGCTCGTGCCGCTGGCGCTGCGGCTGGCGGGCTTCTACCGGCACGAGTCCTGCGGCAAGTGCGTGCCCTGTCGCGAGGGCACCAACTGGACCGTGAAGATGCTCGAGCGGGTGGACTCCGGCGAGGGCACGCCCATGGACCTCGAGATCATGGGCCAGGTCCAGGAGAACATCATCGGCAACTGCCTGTGCGTGCTCGGCGACTCGATGGCGATGCCGATCGCCTCGATGCTCAAGTACTTCCGCGAGGAGTTCGAGCAGCACAT
>CAWDLI010000005.1:0-116889 GCA_963803245.1 uncultured Thermoleophilaceae bacterium
TCGACGACCTCGAGAAGCTGCTCCACTCCGGCGAGACCTGGACCGTCTCCTAGGCGGCCAGGTCCGTGACCACGTCGGTCACGGCGCCGTGGCGGTGCTCCTCGGCGTGCCGGGCGAGCTTCTCGAACAGCCGGTGGGCGGGCGCGTTGTCGCTGGCCATCGTGGCTGTGAACCGGCGCACTCCGCGGGCGCGGGCACGCGGCGCCAGCTCGTCCACGAGCAGGGTCCCGAGTCCGCGGCCCTGCCAGTGGTCGGCCACGACCACGGCCACCTCGGCCGCCTCGGGGTCGTCGGGAAGCCGCACGTAGCGCGCGACTCCGATCAGTGCGCGGACCGGGGCGTTGGGCCGCTCGGCCACGAGCGCCACGTGGTTGCGCCCGTCGACCTCGGTCAGGTAGCGCAGCTCGGAGCGGCTGAAGCTCGGCTTGGGAGTGAGAAAGCGCCGCTGGACGCTCGTCTCGGAGAGGTTGTGCAGGCCCTGTTCGAGCATGCCCTTGTCGTCCGGCCGTATCGGGCGGATCAGGATCTCAGTGCCATCCGGAAGCCGCTTGAGCATGCTCCTAGTCTGGCGGCGCCGGGGGTGGGCTTGTGTGCGCGGCCTCACGCTCCCAATCCAGCTCGGTCCGGACTCCCAGCGCGCTGAGCGCGGCGTTTGCCGACTCCAGGTCGGGACACTCGCGTACCGCGAGGGCGAGCCTGGCGGCCGAGCCGACCGCCGCGACGGGATCGAGGTACACGGTGCTCGCCCCGACCGGCGACAGCTGCACCGAGCGCCGGCCGGCGCGGATCTTCGTCTCGCCAAGCTCGCCGCGGAAGCAGCGCAGCGCCTGCGCGCTGGCCTCGGTCGGCACTGCCGCCACCGCGGCGTCCAGGCGCTCCACCACCGGCTCGGTGAGCCCGCGTACGCCGGCCAGTCCACCGGCGGCCGCCACCTCCGCGAGGCGCTCGAGCACCTCCGCGGGGGTGAGCTCGCCGTCGCAGCCGATGCCGAACACGCCCGCGAGCACCGGCACGGAGCCATCCCCGGCGAGCAGCGAGCCGGCGGCCAGCATCACCGCGTCGCAGAGCGGGCTCGCCAGGCCGGGCTCGTGGCCGTGCGCGAGCGCGTCGCCGCCCACGTCCAGGAGCACGACGAGGTCGCACTCCAGGCGCTCGGCCGCCGCCGCGAGCCCGCCGGCCACGGTCTGCGCGCCGCGGTTCACGTCCACCAGCACCGTGGGCTCGCCGAGGAACTCGGCCATCCGCGCCTCGGCGAAGCGCACGCCGCTCGCGCGCACGCGCGTGGTTGCGCTCGCGAGCAGGACACCGGGGCCCAGCTCATCGGCGTCGGCGATCTCAGCCGCGCCGCGCGGGCCGGGGAGGGGGTCAATCGGCCGGCGCTCCCAGGACACCCCGCCGAGCACCGGCCGGGCTCCGGAGTAGATCCTGCAGGCCTCCGCTGTCGCCAGCGCGCCCACCACGTCTCCGCCCCCGCCGATGCCGATGCAGAGCGGCCGGCGGGCCTCGGACAGGAGCCGTTCGGCGTCCATCAACCGGTCACCCGCGCGATCGCCTCCGGGTACGGCGCCCGCAGCACCCCGGCCTCGGTGATCACGGCGCCCACGAGCTCGGCCGGGGTCACGTCGAAGGCCATGTTGAGCGCGCCGGACCCCGCCGGGGCGGCGTGTCCCAGAACCTCCTCCGGGTCGCGCTCCTCGATCGTGATCTCCGCGCCCGTGGCGGTGGCCGGGTCGAGCGTGGACACCGGCGCGGCCACGAGAAACGGGATCTCGTGGTGCGCGGCGAGCACCGCGAGGCTGTAGGTGCCGACCTTGTTGGCCACGTCGCCGTTGGCCGCGACCCGGTCCGCGCCCACCACCACCCGGTCCACCAGCCCGCGAGCCATCAGCGCGCCGGCGCTCGAGTCGGTGATCACGCGGTGCGGGATTCCGGCGCGCCCCAGCTCCCACGCCGTCAGCCGCGCGCCCTGGAGCAGCGGGCGGGTCTCGTCGACCCACACGTGCGCCAGCCGCCCGCCGGCCCACGCGGCCTGGAGCACACCGCCCGCCGTGCCATAGCCGCCGGTGGCGAGGGCGCCGGCGTTGCAGTGCGTCAGGGCGCTGTCGCCCTCGGAGAAGAGCTCGGCGCCCAGCTCGGCCAGGGCGTGGTCGGCCTCGGCCTGCTCGCGGTGGAGAGCGCGCGCCAGGGTGAGCGGATCGTCGGCCCCGAGCGCGCGCTCCACGGCCCAGGCCAGGTTCGCGCCCGTGGGGCGCGCCGCGCGCAGCAGCTCGGCCGCGGCCTCCCGGTCGCCGGCCAGCGCCATCCCGTAGGCGGCCGCCAGCCCGATCGCGGGCGCCCCGCGCACGGCCAGCGTGCGGATCGCCTCGGCCACCTGCTCGGGCGTCTCGCAGCGCAGCCACTCCTCCTCGGCAGGCAGCCGCCGTTGATCGAGCACGAGGAGGTCGCCGTCTTCCCAGCGGAGAGGTTCGCTCATTCCGGGATCGACGCTACTACGACGCGGGGCGGCCCTGACGGACCGCCCCGCGAGACTCCGAGACTGCTGCGGCTACTGGACCAGGCCGGACTCCGACAGGTACTCCCCGGCCACCTGCTCGGGGGTCTTCTTGTCGATGTCCACCCGGGCGTTCAGCTCCTGGATGGCCGCCGCGTCGAGGCCCTCCTGGAGCTTCCCGACCACCTCGGGCAGGTCGAGGCCCGCCTCCTGGTAGGTGTCGTCGCGCACGAGCAGCATCGAGTTGTAGGGCGGGAACATGCCCTTGTCGTCCTCGAGCAGCACGTAGCCGTTCCGCTTGATCTGCGGGTCGGTGGTGAAGACGATCGACAGGTCGGCCTGCCCCTTGTCGAGCACCTCGTGCCGCAGCGCGAGGTCCACCGGCACGAACTTCTTGAACTTCAGTCCGTAGACCCGCTGCAGGCCGAGCAGGCAGTCCTCACGCTGGCGGCACTCCGGCGAGCCGTAGAGCGTCAGATCCTGAGACTTGCCCTCGAGGTCGGAGATCTTGGTGACCCCGAGCTCGTCGGCCTTCTCCTTGGTCAGGCCCACCTCGTTGGAGCTGGTGAACGGCGTGGGCGGCAGCGCCGTGATCTTCTTCTTCGCGAAGTCGGCCTTGGCCTGCTCGTACGCCTCCTGCGGATCCTTCGGGATCTCGTTCGACGCAACGCCGAAGAAGGACCCGAGCGCGGTGCCCGTGTACTCCGGGTAGGCGCTGATCTCGCCCGTCTCGAGCGCCTTCAGCGCGATCTTCTCGTCGCCGAGGTTGAGCTGCGTGTCGACCGTGTAGCCGGCCGCCGCCAGACCCTGGGCGTAGATCTCGCCGAGCACCTTCTGCTCGGTGAAGTTCTTGGACCCGATGGTCAGCTTGACCTTCTTGTTGTCGGGGTTGGACTCGATCGCGGACGCGGATTCACCGGTGGTCTCGGTGGCGGCGCCCGTGCTCGATCCCTCGTCGTCGTCCTCGCCGCACGCGGCGATGGTGAACGAGGCCGTCAGCATCAGCAGCAGAGCCAGCAGCCCTGCTGCAAGGGGGTTCCTCTTCATGTCGTTGCTTCCCTCCCGAAACGGAGTCTCATGCGCCGTGACGCGGTGTCGGGTTCGAGCTTCAGCCCTGCGGGCGTCACGGCGCGCTGAACGGCGCCGAGGGCTAGCTCCGTGAAGATTGCGAGTGCCGCCACGCACATGGCGGCGGCGAGACGACCCGTGTCCCCGTATCCGGAGACGTTGATGATCGGGTCTCCGAGCGTGTTGATCCCGGCGAGTGGGGCGATCGTGGCGGTGGCGATCACGTTGACCGCCGAGATCCGCACCCCTCCGAAGATGAGCGGCAGCGCCAGCGGAAGCTCGACCTTCCGGACGATCTCGGCGCCGGTCATCCCCATGCCGCGCGCGGCGTCCACAGTGTCGCTCTCCACCTGCGTGACGGCCACGTAGGTGTTCGTGAGGATCGGCGGGATCGCGAGCAGCACCAGCGCCAGGGTCACGTTGACGAAGCCGGTGCCGAGGTAGGCCACGAACAGGGCGATCAGGGCCAGGCTGGGCACCGCCCGGCCGACGTTCGACACGCTGATCGCCAGGAAGCTGCCGCGGCGGATGTGACCGAGCCAGAGCCCGGCCGGGATCGCGATCGCGCAGGCCACGCCCATCGCGACGAAGGTGAGCTTGAGGTGCTCCCAGGTGAGTTCGAGGAACTGCGATCCCCCCACCTCGGTCCCCTCCTGGGTGGTCTCGCCCTGGAAGATGAACTGGATGGCGTCGCCGAAGTCGCCCAGGAACGCGATCGTCGTGCTCATGCGGCCCTCGCACGGGTCCACGGGGTGACCGCCCGCTGGACCAGGAGGATGATCGCGTCGAGCGCAGCGGCCAGGAGGACCGCGAGGCCGCCCGCCGTCACCACGTTCGACTTGAAGATGAGGTCGGCGAAGATCTGCTCGCCGAGCCCGCCCGCGCCGGCGAAGAACGCGAGCGTCGCGAGCCCGACCGTTGTGGTGGCCGCTATCCGGAGGCCCGCCAGGATCTCGGGCAGGGCGAGGGGCAGCTCGACGCGCCACAGGAGCTGCCTGTCGGTGAGCCCCATGCCGCGGCCGGCGTCCTTGGTCTCCGCGGGCACGTTGTCGAGCCCGGCCATGATGTTGCGGAAGATGATCAGCAGCGAGTACGAGACGAGGGCGATGATCGCCGTCGTGTTCCCGCGGCCGGTGATCGGGAGCAGCAGGAAGAACACGGCCAGGCTCGGCAGGGTGTAGAGCACACCCGTGATCTGTGTGATCGGGCCGATGAACCAGCGCTGCCGGTGGGCCAGCAGCGCGAGCCCGAACGAGATGCCGAACCCGATCACGAGCGAGATGACGGTGAGGTACACGTGCTGCACGAGCGGGTCCGTGTAGCGGTCGAAGTTGTCGACGATCCAGCTGGGGCAGAAGCCGTTGTCGGCCACGCAGTCGGCCTCGCCCCCCGAGCGATCCTGGATCTGCAGCTGGGCGATCAGCTCGAGCATCAGTCGTCCACCACCAGCGCGTCCGGCCCGTGGGGCACCTTCTCGACCGGCTCCTTCAGCGCATGGCCGATGATCTCGATGGATAGGACCCCGTACACCGCCCCGCGGGCGTCCACCACAGGGGCGTACTGGGTCTCGTGCTGGAGCAGGTGCGACAGCGCGTCGCGCAGCACGTCGTCGAGCTCGACCACGGGTTCGGCGGATGAGCGCAGGTCGTCCGTCACGTGCTCGCCGGTCAGCCCCCGGTCGCTGAGCCAGCCGATCGGCTTGCCCTCGGCGTCCACCAGCAGTGGGTAGGGGAGATCCGAGTCCGCGACCTTCGCCCGCGCCTCGGCGGTCGGCTCGCCGACCCGCACGAGCGGCGCTCGCCAGAGGTCGATGTCGTGCACCCGCTGGAGCGCGAGCCGCTTGAGCGCCCGGTCCGAACCCACGAAGTCCTCCACGAAGCGCCCGCTCGGGTTCATCAGGAGCTCGGCGGGCGGCGCGAACTGGGCGAGCTTTCCGCCCTTCTGCAGGACCGCGATGCGGTCGCCCATCTTGATCGCCTCGTCGATGTCATGAGTTACGAACACGACCGTCTTGCGGATCTCCTTCTGGAGCCGCAGGAACTCGTTCTGGAGCCGCTCGCGGTTGATCGGGTCGATCGCGCCGAAGGGCTCGTCCATGAGCATCAGCGGCGGGTCCACCGCGAGGGCGCGCGCCACCCCGACACGCTGGCGCTGGCCGCCCGAGAGCTGCCCGGGGTAGCGCGAGCGCGTCTCGGCCGGGTCGAGGCTCACGAGCTCGAGCAGTTCGTCCACGCGCCCGTGGATGCGCTCCTTCGACCAGCCGAGCAGCCGAGGCACGGTGGCGATGTTGTCGGCCACCGAGAGGTGCGGGAAGAGCCCGATCTGCTGGATCGCGTAGCCGATCTCGCGCCGAAGCTCCGCCGGGCGGCGCTCCCGCACGCTGCGCCCATCCAGCAGGATGTCGCCCTCGGTGATGTCGATCATGCGGTTGACCATCCGCATCGCGGTGGTCTTGCCGCACCCCGACGGACCGACCAGCACGCAGATCTCTCCCGACGGCACCGTGATCGAGAGCCGCTCCACAGCGGGCTGGTCCTGCCCGGGGTAGCGCTTCGTGGCGTCGCGGAACTCAAGCGTCGCGGCGGCGGGGCGTGCAGACGGCCCCTGGGCCTGGGCGGGTTCTGAAGAGTTCACGAGGGGGCGCTCGAACGGAGAGCGCCCGAAATGCTACCCGGGTGCGGTCCCGGGCTCTGAGGTGCTTCTCGAAGCCTTAATGTCGGCGTCCGCCAGCCGGGCCAGCTCGCGGGCGAGGTCCTCGCGCAGGAGCGTCACGTCGGCCTCGTCGAGGTCGGGGTCCACGGCCGCGGACTCCACCAAGGCCGCGGCCAGTGTGGCGCCGGCGGCCCGGGCCTCCGCCTCAGCGAGCTCGCGGTCCCCGGCGCCGCGCAGGTCGAGGGCCGACTGCTTGGCCCGCTCGGCCACCGGCTCGATCCGGGACCGCTCGGCCGCGGGCAGCACGTTCCAGCGGGCGTAGAGCGAGCGTGTGACCCGGACCGTGAGGGCGGCCGCGCCCGCGCCGCCGATCAGTAGCTTCGCCGAGGCCATCCCGCGGGATCGTGACGGCGGGGTGGGACGGACTCAGCGCTGCGAGCGCGGCTTGGCCACGTCGACCTTGATCCGGTTGGCCTTGGCGAAGGCGTCGTGCCGGATGCCGGTCAGCTGCCACGAGACCTTCACGTGCGGATGCCGGGTCCGGATCACGAAGCTGTTGTCACGCACCTCGCGCCAGACGATGGCCCTCGCGAAGGAGCGGATCGTGGTGAGCTGGTAGCGGAAGCGCTCGTTCAGGGCCTGGAACCAGCGCGGGAGGCGCACGGTGGCGTACCCGCGATCGTTCGTGCGGACCACGCCGTCGTAGATGTTCTTCATGTCGGGCGACTCGACGACCGAGTGCTGCAGATAGCGGGTGGCGGGGGAGAGAGGGTGGTTGATGCGGAACGCGTCGGCGCCCTTCGTGAGCGTTCCGGCGAGGTCGATGTTCCCGGTCACCTTCACGTTGCCGGAGAAGAAGCCGGCGTAGGAGTTCGGATTGGCGCTGATGGTCCGCGCGAACAGGGCGTCGGCCGAGCTCGTGAGGCTGTTCACCTCCGCGTCGATCGCCCGTCCGCCGCCCGACGTGCGCGCGAAGATCGCCGCGTTCGGGTTGTTCGCGTTCGCGAGGTCGGCCCAGAGCGCGTAGCCGCCGGTCCCGTAGTTGTAGGCACCGATCGCGTTGCCTCGAGAGCTGGGGGTGGTCTTGCCCACGATCGCCGCCCCCGTGCCGCCGTTGGTGATGTCGAGCAGCGGTACCGCTGCCGTGAAATCGAAAACGAGCGGGGCCGCGGTGCCGGTCCTATGACAGGTGACCGCGCCCATCCGTGAGATCGCGCGGATGGACTGACCCTGTGGGCACACGCGCGTGAGCGGCCGCTGGACCAGCGACGAGTCGATGATGTTGGTGAGCACGGACGCGGGGAAGCGCCCGCCTCGGCCCAGCGGGAGCAGCATGCCCGGGCGCGGCCTGCGCGAGGCGCCGATGCCCCTGACCTTCTGGGCGTTCTTCGCCTTGTCGGCGAGCTTGACCGAGCCCACCGCGACACCCGGCTCGCCGGCACCGAGCGCGAGCGTCGAGGCCAGCGCCACCGCAATTGCGCCCCCCAGGACTCTCGTTCTCGACATGCTCACCCTCCGTGGTGATGGCCCGCCCTCTGAGCGGAATGTGATCCGGCGGTTGAAGATAGTCCCGGTATCGGCGGGGACCGACGCGCGCTTCAGTCGGCGCCTGAACGCTCGACGGGCCGCCCGGCGCGCGACCACTCGCTCCACGAGCCGGGGTAGAGGCGCGTGGGACCCAGGCCGGCCAGCTCCGCGGCGAGCACGATGGTGCAGGCGGTCACGCCCGAGCCGCAGTACGCGACGGTGTCGCGCCCAGCCCCGGCGCCCGCGCTTTCGAGGCGGGTCCGGAGCTCGGCTGGGCTTACGAATCGCCCACCGGGCGCGAGCTCGGCGGAGGGGAGGTTCACGGCGCCGGGGATGTGGCCGGCCACCGGGTCGATCGGCTCCGACTCGCCGCGGAAGCGGGCCGGCGCCCGGGCATCGAGAAGCACCTCGGCGGCGCCGGCCTCCTCGGCATCCGCGGTGTCGCCCTCACGGGGGCGCGCCTCGAAGTCGCCGGGCTCGCCGCTCTCCTCCCCGGTGCGGAGCGGCCCGCCGTCCTCGCGCCAGGCGGCCAGGCCGCCGTCGAGCACCGCCACGTCCTCGTGGCCCAGGTGGCGCAGCAGCCACCAGAGCCGTGCCGCGCCGCCCTCGCCCGCCTCGTCGTAGGCGACGACTCGGGAGCGGGCGCCGATCCCGGCGCGCCGCGCCGCGGCCTCGAAGGTCTCGAGATCGGGCAGCGGGTGGCGGCCGCGCTCGCCCGGCGGGTCCGCGAGGTCGCCGTCCAGGTCGAGGAACGCGGCGCCCGGCACGTGGCCCGCGAGCCACGCCCGCCGGCCGGCGCCCGGCTCCCCGAGGGTGAAGCGACAGTCCACGACCCTCAGGCCGGGCTCGCCCAGGTGCTCGCGCAGCCACGACGCGTCCACGAGCGGTCGCACCGGCGTAGCCTAGGCCGGGTGCGCGCGATGGTGCTGCCACACGCTCCGGGACCGCTCGAGGCGCGTGAGCTGCCGGCGCCCGAAGCAGGCCCGGGGGAGCTGCTCCTCGAGGTGAGCGCCTGCGGTGTCTGCCGTACCGACCTGCACATCGTGGACGGCGAGCTGACGGAGCCGAAGCTGCCGCTCGTGCCGGGGCATCAGATCGTCGCCCGCGTGGTGGAGGGCGGCGAGCGCTTCCAGCCCGGCGACCGGGTGGGCGTGCCTTGGCTCGGCTGGGTGGACGGTGACTGCCGCTATTGCCGCTCGGGCCGCGAGAACCTCTGTGACCACGCGATCTTCACCGGCTACACGCGCGACGGCGGCTACGCCGAGCTTGTCGCGGCCGACGAGCGCTTCTGCTTCCCGATCCCCGCCGACTACCCGGACCTTCAGGCGGCGCCGCTGCTCTGCGCGGGCCTGATCGGCTACCGCGCGCTGAGGTTGGCCGGCGACGGCGAGCGGCTCGGCCTCTACGGCTTCGGCGCTGCCGCTCACATCATCTGCCAGGTGGCGCGGCACCAGGGCCGGCGCGTGTTCGCCTTCACCCGCGCCGAGGACGCCGAGGCGCAGTCGTTCGCGCTCTCCCTCGGAGCCGAGTGGGCCGGAGATGCGCTCGGGCCGGCGCCGGAGGAGCTGGACGCGGCGCTCATCTTCGCGCCGGCGGGCGAGCTCGTGCCGGCGGCGCTGCGCGCGCTGGCGAAGGGCGGGACCGTCGTGTGCGCGGGGATCCACATGAGCGACATCCCGTCGTTCCCGTACGAGCTGCTCTGGGCGGAGCGCGTGCTGCGCTCGGTGGCGAACCTCACCCGCGAGGACGGCGAGGAGTTCCTGGCGCTCGCCCCGAGCGTGCCGGTTCACACGCAGGTGGAGACCCACCCGCTCGCGGAGGCGAACGAGGCGCTTGCGCGCGTGCGGGCGGGAGAGCTGCGCGGGGCGGCGGTGCTGGTGCCCTAGGCGGGGCTAGGCGGCCTTGGCGAGCCGCACGCGCCCGCGACGGCTGGTCGCGTCGCTGTGGCGGAAGTCGGACAGGGCGTCGGCCACCGCCCGCCAGACGCTCGGATGCACGGCCATTCCGCAGTGGCTCGTGCGCACCTCCACGAGCTCGTCCGCCGCCTCGTCGAGGCAGGCGTGCCAGTCCACGACGCCGTCGCTCTTCGAGTAAACGGACACGAAGCCCACGCCGCGCGGCAGTCCGCCACGCTGGCGCTTCCAGAAGTCGTCGCAGCAGTCGCCCTCGAGGCAGCTCGACTTGAACAGCCCCGGCGCTCCCAGCGACCCGAGGCCGGCCACGGCCCGGACCTGGGCGCGGACGATCGGGTGCACGGCGAGCGGGTCCGCCTGCGGGGAGCCGAGCGTGATGATCCCGGCGACGAGCTCGGGGCGCCGCGATGCCAGCACCTTCGCGAGACCGCCGCCGCGACTCTGACCGACGATGGCGGCGCGGCTGCCCTGCTCGCGCACGAGCTTCTCCAGCCGCTTCTCCAGGCGGTCCACCGCGGCGCCGGAGCAGTCCACGTTGGCGAGCATCCCGGCCCTGCTCGGCCGGTGCCCGGTACGGCGCAGCCAGTTGGCCATCAGGGCGAGCGAGCCGTCCCCGGCCATGAAGCCCGGGATCAGCAGGACCGGCTGTCCGCGCCCGTCCTCGACCCCGTGGCCGCGCAGGACCGGATGGCGCAGAAGGGCTGCCGTCTCGAGCCCGATTCTCGCCTCCCGCCAGAGGGGCGGCCGGTGGCCGCCGGCGATATGGATCCTTCCGCTCACCGCAGTTCCACCATAACCCGGACTTCGGCCGAATGCTTGTGTCCGCACCGAAAGTCCCGTCGGGACTAGATTTGCGGCGTGCGCGCGGCGACGATCCAAGACGGGCGGCTGGTGGTGGAGGAGCGCCCGGACCCATCGCCCGGGTCCGGAGAGGTGCTGGTACGCGTCCGGGCCGCGGGCCTGAACGGGGCGGACATGCTCCAGCTCAAGGGCGGCTATCCGGCGCCGCCGGGCTCGCCCCCGGACATCCCCGGACTCGAGCTGGCCGGCGAGGTCGTGGTCCGCGGCCCCGGCGCGGAGCGCTTTTCAGAGGGCGACCGGGTCATGGCCGTGGTGGGCGGCGGCGGCCACGCCGAGCTCGCCGTGGTCCACGAGCGTGGCGCCATGCCGGTGCCGGAGGGGCTCGACTGGACCGCCGCGGGCGGCCTCCCCGAGGTCTTCACCACGGCTCACGACGCGCTCTTCACCCAGGCGACGCTGCGCCCGGGCGAGCGCCTGCTCGTGCACGGCGCCGCCGGGGGAGTGGGCACGGCCGCGATCCAGCTCGGGCGAGCCACGGGCGCACGCGTGGTGGCCACGGTGCGCCGCGAGGAGCTACGCGCACAGGTGGAGGGCTTCGGGGCGACCGTGATCGCACCGGAGGGCTTCGAGGAGCACGGCGCCTTCGACGTGGTGCTCGAGCTGGTCGGGGCTCCCAACTTCGCCGGCAACCTGAAGGCGCTCGCCACAAACGGGCGCATCGCCGTGATCGGCATCGGCGGCGGGGCCAAGGCGGAGCTCAACATGCTCGCGCTGATGGGCAAGCGCGCCCGCATCCACGGCTCGACGCTGCGTGCGCGCCCGCTCGAGGAGAAGGCGATCGCGATGCGGCTGGTGGAGCGCGAGGTGCTGCCGCTCTTCGAGTCGGGCGCCCTGGAGGTCCCGATCGCCGCCACCTTCCCGCTCGACGAGGCCGAGCAGGCTTACGAGCGCTTCACCGCCGGCGGCAAGGTCGGCAAGATCGTGCTGCTGGCGTAGCTGGGCGGCGCCCTCGATCAGGGGTCCTGGGCGACTTTCCCGTCATATGGACCGGAAACGCGCCCACGGGTGAGCCGGACCGGTGCGTGGCGACTTATTCGGGCCATGCCCGAACAACTCGCCCAAGGGTGCAGACGTTCACCGGGCATATCCCAGTAGACGTCTGCAGGACGCCCCTACCCAGCCGCAGTAAGCGGTGGAGCCGGGGCGCCGAGAGGCGGACAAGGGGGTGGCTAGCCGCCCCCGCGCAGCCCGTCCAGCAGCGTCAGCAGCGCGGGCTCGACCTCTTCGCGCACGGCGTCCGGGTTCTCGGCGTTCGCGATCAGCATGCCCGCCTCGCCCATCGCCCCGAGCAGCAGGTGGGCCAGCGGCTTGACGGGCTGGCGGGCGATCTCGCCGCTCTCCATGGCGCCCTGCAGGCCGGCGATGACCAGGCCGAGCCCGTGGCGCTCGTCGATCTCGCGCCATTCGCGCCAGCCGAGCACGGACGGGGCGTCGACGAGCACGATGCGCGCCACCGCCCGGTCGGTGCAGGCATCCAGGAACGTCCGGACCCCGGTGCGGAGCAGCTCGACCGCGCTGGTGAGCTCGCCGGCCGCCAGCTGCGCGCCGATCGTCTGAGCGAGCTCGGCCTCGAGCTCCTCGTGCACGGCCCTGAAGAGGTCCTTCTTGTCCTCGAAGTGGTGGTAGAGGGCTCCGCGCGTCACCCGTGCCTTGCGCACGATCTCCTCGGTGCCCACGCCCGCGTACCCGCGCTCGGCGAACAGCTCGCGGGCCGCCGCCACGAGCGCGGCTCGCGTGGCCCCGGACTGCTCTGCGCGGGCACCCTTCCCCTCCATCGGACCGGGCACCTTAGCGGGATCTCTTGACATACATACTGTCTGTATGTTGAATCCAGGGCGATGAATACGCAAACCGCCCCACCGCCCACCGCACCCCCCGCACCCGACCGGCTCGAACCGGCCGCGGAGCTCGTGGCCTTCTTCCAGGAGGGCTGGAGGGCCGGCGCCGGCGACCCGGAGCGCTTCTTCGCCCACTTCGGCGGCCGGTTCACGCCCGACTGCCTCATGACGCAGCCGCTCGCGGCTCCGGCGCGCGGACCCGAGGGGCTGCGGCAGCTGTTCACGCCGCTGTTCCAGGCGGTGCCGGATCTGAAGGTGGACGTCGTGCGCTGGGGCGCCACCGAGGACGGGGCGCTGATCGAGATCCACCTCCACGGCACGCTCGGCGGCCGGCCGCTCGCGTGGACCGCCGTCGACCGCCTCGTGCTCCGCGACGGCCTGATCGCGGAGCGCCACTCCTACTTCGATCCGCTGCCGCTGGTGGCGACGCTGCTGAGGCGGCCGCGGGCGAGCGCGGCGCTCGTCCGAGCCCTGATCGCCGGAAGGAGGCACGCATGAGCACGGCGCAGCGAGCCCGCTGGCGCTCCCCGGCGCTCGGATCGGCGCGCGAGCTCGACCTTCCCCAGGGCCGGGTGACCGCCTATGAGGCCGGCTCGGGACCGCCGATCGTGTTCGTGCACGGCCTGCTCGTGAACGCGAACCTCTGGCGCAAGGTCGTGGCGGAGCTCTCGCCCGACTTCCACTGCGTCGCGCTCGACCTGCCGCTCGGCTCGCACCTCGCGCCCATGAACCCCGGCGCCGACCTCAGCCCGTATGGCCTGGCCGACCTGATCGCGGACGCGATCGAGGCGCTCGGGCTCGACGACGTGACGCTCGTGGGCAACGACAGCGGCGGCGCGCTCAGCCAGATCGTGGTCACCCGGCGCCCCGAGCGGATCGGCCGTCTGGTGCTCACCTCGTGCGACTACCGCGACAACTTCCCGCCGCCGATGTTCGCCTACTTCAAGCCGGCGGCCTCGATACCGGGGGCGTTCAAGGTGCTGATGGCGCCGATGCGCTTCCGGGCCCCGCGGCGGCTGCCGTTCGCGTTCGGCTGGCTCGTCAAGCGCCCGATCGATCGCGACGCCGAGGATTCCTATGTGCTCGCGGGCATGGCCGTGCCCGGAGTGATGGACGACGCGAGGAAGGTCGTCAAGGGCTTCCACAAGCGCTACACGAACGAGGCGGCCGACCGGCTGGGCGAGTTCACCAAGCCGGCGCTGATCGCGTGGTCGCGCGACGACCGCTTCTTCAAGCCCGCCCACGGCGAGCAGCTCGCGCGCGACCTCGGGAACGCGCGTCTCGAGTGGATCGACGACGCGCGCACGTTCTCCTCCGAGGACCAGCCCGGCCGGCTGGCCGAGCTGATCGCCGGATTCGTGCGCGAGCCGGTTCCTGTGACCTCCTGAGCGGAAGCAGCCGGCTCGGCCGGCTGCGCACCGATGCTTACCCGAGCCGCTCGACGATCATGGCCTGGCCCTGCCCGCCGGCTACGCACATCGTCTCGAGGCCGACCGTCTTGTCGTCGGTCTCGAGCCCGTTCAGGAGCGTGGTCATAATGCGGGCGCCGGTCATCCCGAAGGGGTGGCCGAGCGCGATCGCGCCGCCGTGCGGGTTCATCTTCTCGAGCGGGATGTCGCACTCGTCCATGATCGGGATCACCTGGGCGGCGAAGGCCTCGTTCAGCTCCACCTGGTCCACGTCCTCGATCTTCATGCCGGCGCGGTCGAGCACCTTCTTGATCGCGCCGATCGGGCCGACGCCCATGATCTCCGGCTCGATCCCGGCGGTGGCCGCCGTGATGATCCGGGCGCGCGGCGTGAGGCCGAGCTCGGCCGCCTTCGAGTCGGACATCACGAGCACCGCGGCCGCGCCGTCGTTGAGCGGACACGAGTTGCCCGCGGTGACCTTGCCGTCGGGGCGGAAGGCGGGCTCGAGCTGAGAGAGCTTCTCGAGCGTCGAGCTCGCTCGCGGCCCGTCGTCCTTGGCCACCACCGTGCCGTCGGGCAGGGTGACCGGAACTATCTCGCGGTCGAAGAAGCCGTCCTCCTGTGACTTGACCGCCAGCTCCTGGGAGCGCTGGGCGTACTTGTCCATGTCCGCCCGGCTCACCTCGTACTTGTCGGCCACGTTCTCGGCCGTCAGCCCCATCGAGATGTACGCGTCCGGATCGCCGTTCTTACCCTGGAGATGCTCGTTCTGGTCGGCCTCGCCGGCGGCCTCGGTGCGCTCGTTGTAGCGCGAGACCCACTCCACGCCGGCGGCGATGTAGGCGTCGCCCTGGCCGGCCGTGATCGCGTTGGATGCCGCGCGAATCGACTCGAGGCTGGACGCGCAGTAGCGCGAGATCGTGGCGCCGGTGACGCCCACCGGAAGCCGCTCGGAGAGCAGCGAGACGATGCGCGCGATGTTGAAGGCCTGGAGGCCCTGCGGCATGCCGCACCCCATGTAGAGGTCCTCGATCAGCGCCGGGTCCACATCCGGGTTGCGCTCGAGGAGGGCGTCGACGATGAAGGCGCCCATCTCGTCGGGGCGCAGCTGGGCCAGCGAGCCCTTGAAGGCGCGCCCTATGGGCGTCCGGACGGCATCGACGATCACTGCTTCGGGCATTCGTTCATCTCCTGTGGCGGATGGGGGGTGAAAACGCTACCGAGGCGCCATTCGCAGGGCGCCGTCGAGACGGATCGTCTCGCCGTTCAGCATCTGGTTCTCGGCGATGTGGCAGGCCAGCCGAGCGTACTCGTCGGGCTGCCCGAGCCTGGAGGGGAAGGGGATCTGTGCTCCGAGGGCCTGGCGCGCCTCCTCCGGCAGGCCGGCCAGGAGCGGCGTGTCGAAGAGTCCCGGGGCGATCGTGCAGACACGGATCCCCTGTCGTGCGAGATCGCGGGCCGCCGGCAGCGTGAGGCCCACCACGCCGCCCTTCGAGGCGGCGTAGGCGGTCTGGCCGATCTGACCGTCGAACGCCGCGATCGAGGCCGTCATCACGACCACGCCGCGCTCGCCGTCCGCGTCCGGCTCGCCCGCGGAGATCGCGGCGGCGCCCAGGCGCAGCACGTTGAAGGTGCCGATCAGGTTGATCCGCACGACGGTCTCGAACGGCGCGAGCTGCGCAGGCCCCTGCTTTCCGACGGTGCGCTCGGCCCAGCCGATGCCCGCGCAGGAGACGACCATGCGGAGCCCGCCGAAGGCCTCCACGGCCGCGGCCACGGCGGCCTCGACCTCGGCCTCCTCGGTCACGTCAGCCTGCCGCGCGACAGCGCCCTCGAGCTCCTCCGCCAGGGCGGCGGCGCGATCGCCGTCGCGGTCCACCACGGCCACGCGCGCCCCGCGAGCGGTCAGCTCGCGCGCCGTGGCGGCCCCGAGGCCTGAGGCCCCGCCGGCCACCAGCGCGCCGATTCCGTCGAGCTTCATCGGCCGGGCAGGCTATCCGACGGCCGCTCGGCTCAAGCCTGCGGGTCGGTTGTCGAGACAATCAACATGCCCACTCGCGCCGCCACCCGCTCCGCCCTCCTCGATCTCCTTGCAAGCGGCGAGCTGTCCGCCGTCTATCAGCCGATAGTGGCGCTCGAGGATCTCGAGGTCATCGGCTACGAAGCGCTCGTGCGCGGCCCGGCGGGGTCGGGGCTGGAGCGCCCGGACCAGCTGTTCGGAGCGGCGGCGGTGGCCAACCTGGCGACCGACCTGGACGAGGCGTGCCGCGAGGCGGCCGTCGCGGGCGCGCTCGACGCGGGGTTCGACCCGTCGAGCACGCTGTTCGTGAACGTGGAGGCCTCGACCCTCGATGAGGACCGTCGCTTCCTCCCGATCGCCGAGGAGGCCGTGCTCGACGGCCGGCTGCGCGTGATGGTGGAGCTGACGGAGCGAGCCCTGACCGCCCGTCCGCGGGAGCTCTTCGAGCTGGTCCGCTGGCTGCGCGAGCGCGGATTCGGCATCGCCCTCGACGACGTGGGCGTGGACGACGGCTCGCTGGCGCTGATGCCGCTCATCGCACCGGACGTGATCAAGCTCGACATGAGTCTCACCCGTCGCCGTCCCGGCGCCGACCTGGCCCGTGTGGTGCACGCCGTGCAGGCCGAGGCCGAGCGCACCGGTGCGACGGTGGTGGCCGAGGGCATCGAGACCGACGAGCACCTCCGGCGCGCGATCGCGCTCGGCGCCCGCTTCGGCCAGGGCTGGCTGTTCGGCCGGCCGGGCCCGCTGCCGGCGGATCTCTCCGCGCCTTCGAAGCGGGTACCGATCTCCGGCCACCAGCTCGATCCGGCTGCCGCCAGCCCGTTCACGGTCGTCGCGGCCGAGCGCTCCACCATCGTCGGCGACAAGCCGCTGCTGCTCTCCTTCTCCCGCCAGCTCGAGGCGCGCGCGGAGGGCCTTGACCGCGGGGTCGTGGTGCTGGCCACGTTCCAGGACCAGCGCTTCTTCACCGAGCGCTCCGCGCGGCACTACCAGGAGCTCGCGCGGCGAGCGGTGCTCGTCGGCGCCTTCGGCGTCGGAATGTCCGCGAGCCCCATGCCGGGCGTGCGCGGGGTCTCTATCGACGAGAGCGAGGCGCTGCGCGGCGAGTGGAACGTGATCGTGCTGTCGCCGCACTTCTCGGCGGCGTTCGTGGGCCGCGACCTGGGGGACGAGGGCCCGGACGAGTCGCGCAGGTTCGAGTTCGCGATCACGCACGACCGCGCGCTTGTGATCGACGCCGCGCGGACGCTCTTGCTCAGGACCGCGCGGGCGAGCTGAGCGACCGCGCGCAGCGGAAGCCCGCGAAGATCTGGCGCCGCTGGGGCAGGGCCCAGTTCCGGAACGTCTCGCGCGCCACGGTTGGCCGCGTGGCCCACGAGGCGCCCCGCAGGACCCGGTACCCGCGGTCGAAGAACACCTCCGAGTACTCGCGGTAGGGGAACGGCGCGAAGCCCGGGTAGCCCCGGAACTCGCCGGCCGTCCACTCCCAGCAGTCGCCCACGAACGGCCCGGCCGGCCCGGGGCCGAACTCGAGCTGGTCGAGATGCCCGCGCTCCGCTCCCGCCAGCGCAGCGGCGCGCTCCCATTCCACCTCGCTCGGAAGGCGGGCGCCGCGCCAGCGGGCGAACGCGTCGGCCTCGAACCAGGACACGTGCATCACCGGCAGCTCGGGCTCGAGGTCGACCTCGCGGTCGAACCTGCGGATCGTCTCGTCCCGCGACCAGTAGAGCGGCCGCTCCCAGCGCTCGCGCAGCCGGTGCTCCCAGCCCTCCTCGGTCCACAGCTCCTGCCGCTGGTAGCCGTCGTCCTCGACGAACTCGAGGTACGCGGCATTGGTGACGGGCGCGCGGTCGATGGCGAACGGGGCGAGCTCGACGAGGTGCCGCGGCCGCTCGTTGTCGTACACGAAGCCCGGGCCGGCGTGGCCGAGCTCGACGGCGCCCCCGGGAACGCTCAGGCTGCCGCCCGCCGCGGCTCCCGCCACGGCCGGACGCTCGGGCGCGTATGCACCGGGGTCGGCCAGCTGAAGCGTCTGCAGCATCGTCTCGTCGTGCTGGTGCTCGTGCTGCGCGACCAGGTGCCACACGTGGTGGTCCGGGCCGGTGGCGGCCAGCACCTCGAGCGAGCGCTCGCGCACCTCGGCCATGTACTCGAGCGCGTCGCCCCGCCGCAGGTACGGCGTGTCCCCGCGCTCCGCGCGCGGCGTCTCGAAGGCGTCGTAGAGCTCGGCGAGGTCCGGTCTCAGGAGATCGAGCCCGCCCGTGCGGTGGCACACCCACACGTCCTCATAGGCCGCGATGTGGCCGAGGTCCCACACCAGCGGGCTCATCAGCGGGTCGTGGACCCGGTCGAGATCCGGATCGCTCACCGGCTCAACGAGCCGGAGCGTCCGCTCCCTGCCTTCCGCTAGAAGCTCTTCGACCCCTCCGAGGGGCAGCGTCACTCGCTGACGCGTTCCACCAGGAACGAGATGCGCACGAGCGCGCGCCATTCGTCGAGCTTGTCGCCGCGCAGGCCGGTGGACACCACGTCCACGGCTTTGATGTTCCGAAGCGATTGCCGCGCTTCGTCGAGGGCGGCCTTGACCGCTCCGTCGGAGCTCTCGGGCGAGCTGCCCACCACCTCGATGATCTTCGTGACCGCCATGGCTCTCCTTCCGCGGGGGTGACCGTGATTACGGTCCTGGGCCTTGAACCTACCCAGGCCCGGCGGCAGCGTGTAGGTTCCTTCCGATGGAAGCTTCGAGGGCGGAGCGGGAGAGCGGCTACCTGGATTTCAGCCGTCTGACTCCGGGCGAGTACATGGGCATGGCCGCGGCCGTGGTGCTCGTGCTGTCGCTGTTCCTCCCGTGGTTCACCACCAGCAGCTCGAACCCGAACTCGTCACTGGGCGGAGGCTCGATCGCCGGCGGCGACAGCGCCAGCGCCTGGCAGGTGTTCTCGACGCTCGACTTCCTCCTCGTGGCGGCCGGCAGCGCGCCGTTCATCCTCGCCTGGATCATCGCCCGCGGCCACAAGCTGACCTGGAAGCCGGGCGAGGTGACGATGGTGGTCGGCATGATCGCCTTCGTCCTCATCCTCTGCAACGGCATCATCCTCGGCCGGCCCGGGGACAGCGTGGACATCGGGCTCGGGATCGGCTACTTCGTCGGCCTGCTCGCGTCGGCCGGGATGCTCGCCGCGGGCTACCTGCGCCAGGCGCTCTACACCGACGTGCGCAAGCCCCCGGGCGTGATCTAGAGGCATGGCCGAGCCAGCCGCCTCGCCCTCCGGCGCCGACTTGGCGCGTCCCGACCGCAACCTCGCGATGGAGCTGGTGCGCACCACCGAGTACGCGGCGATCGCGTGCTCCCGATGGATCGGGCGCGGCGAGAAGGAGTCGGCCGACGGCGCCGCTGTGGATGCGATGCGGCTCATGCTCGACACCGTCTCGATGGACGGCCGCGTGGTGATCGGCGAGGGCGAGAAGGACGAGGCGCCCATGCTCTACAACGGCGAGACGATCGGCGACGGCACGCCGCCCCAGGTGGACATCGCCGTCGACCCGCTCGAGGGCACCGAGCTGTGCGCGAAGGGCCTGCCCAACGCGATCGCGACGATCGCGCTTTCCGAGCGCGGCACGATGTTCGACCCGGGCCCGTGCGTCTACATGCTGAAGATGGCCACCTCGCGCGACATGGCCCACCTGCTCGACCTGGACCGCCCGCTTCCCGAGACGCTCGAGCTGCTGGCGAAGGAGAAGGGCGTGGCGGTGGGGGACATCGTCGTGATCATGCTCGACCGTCCTCGGCACGAGGAGGCGATGGCCGAGATCCGCGGGGCGGGGGCGCGCATCAGGCTGATCCCGCACGGCGACGTGTCGGCGGCGCTCGTGGCGGTCACGCAGGGCTCCCCGGTGGATCTGCTCTGGGGCATTGGCGGCACCCCCGAGGGCGTGCTCGCCGCCGCCGCCATCAAGTGCACCGGGGGCCAGATCGTCGGCCGGCTCTGGCCGCGCGACGACGAGGAGCGCAGGGCGGCCCTCGATGCCGGCTACGACCTCGACGAGGTGCTCGACACCAACCGCCTCGTATCCGGTGACGACGTGCACTTCGCCGCCACGGGCGTGACCGACGGCGAGATGCTCGACGGGGTCCACTACATCGGACCGGAGGGAGCCACGACCGAGTCGATCTCGATGCGCTCGCGCTCCGGCACCGTGCGCACGATCACCGCGCGCCACGACCGCGCGAAGCTGCGGGAGATCACCTCTCAGCGCGTCGGCTAGCCCGAGACGGCCTGCTCGGCCGCTCTCCGCTCGGCGAGCGCCCCGATCGTGGACTCCACGAGATCGAGGTTCGCCAGCGAGCGAAGGAAGGCGTGCGTCACGATCACGTGGACGCGGAGCTGGGTCTCGTTGTAGATCAGGCGCCCCATCCGGGAGAACCAGCCCCAGCCGGCGATCATCGGGTAGAAGTTCAGGACCTCGGATGAGATCAGGATCGTGGCGTCCTCGCTCGCGCCGTCGTCGTCCGCGGGGCGGCGGACGGAGAGGCGCAGGTACCCGCGCCCGCGCCCCGAGGGAGCCACGAGCAGCCCCTTCTCGATCGGCCACGCGACCGTGCCGCCATCGGCCTCGATCGTGTACTCCGGCTTGCGGAAGCGCAGCAGGACGAAGGGCCGGGTGAGGAGCAGCACCTCGCGCGCGTCGTCGGTGTACTCCACCCGCAGCAGGCCGAGCGAGAAGCGTGTGATGAAGCGCCAGTAGGTGGCCGCCAGCCGCTCCAGGTACTCGGCCGACCAGATCCGGTCGAGCTCGGAGCGGGGCAGGCTCACCTCGGCCACCTGCCGGCTTCCGATGCTGCCGTCGGCCGCGTAGTCGGAGCGGGGCACGTGGACGATCTGCACGCGGGCGCGGGCGCGCTTGTGGCGCTCGAGCAGCCGGCGCGGGTCGCGGCGCCTCACAGGAGCTCCACCACCACGGCCTCGCCGGCGGGCAGCTCGCCGTCACCGGCGGAGACCAGGGCGAGCCCGTCGGCGCCGAGCATGGAGGTCAGCTGGTGGGAGCCCTGGGGACCCGTGGGCGTCGCCAGCAGCGAGCCGTCACCGCTCAGGCGCACGCGCACCGCCTCGTCGCGCCGCGGGTTGCGAGGCACCGCCTCGCCGAGCACGGCCGTGATCCTGCGAGCGGCCGGGTCCGCCCCCTGAAGGGCCGCCAGCGCAGGCCGCACGAAGAGCTGGAACGTGACCATCGCCGACACCGGGTTGCCGGGCAGGCCGAAGGCCAGCGTCCCGTCGCGCACCCCGAACCAGGTCGGCTTTCCGGGTCGCAGCTTCACGCCCCAGAAGCGCTCGTCCACGCCGAGCTCGCTCATCGCGCTGCGCACGTGGTCGTGCGGGCCAACCGACACGCCGCCCGAGACGCACACGACGTCGGCCCCGGCGAGGGCCCGCTCGAGCGCGCCGCGCGTGGCCTCGGCGGTATCGGCCGAGCCGGCATGCGAGACGAGCTCCGCGCCGGCCCGCTCCACCTGGCCGGCCAGGGCGAAGCCGTTCGAGCTGTAGATGTGGCCGGGGGCCAGCGGCTCGCCGGGGCGCACCAGCTCGTCGCCGGTCACCACGAGCGCCACCCGCGGCCGTGCGGCGCAGCTGAGCTCGGCGCGTCCGGTCGAGGCCGCCACCCCCAGCTCGGCCGGCCCCAACGTGCCGCCCGCACGCAGCACCAACTCGCCGGCGCGCATGTCCTCGCCCGCCCGGCGGATGTTGGTTCCCGCCTCGAGCGCCGGCACCCGCACGCGCTCGCCCGCCTCCTCGGTGCGCTCGACCGGCACCACCACGTCGGCGCCCTCGGGCACGACGGCGCCCGTGGAGATGCGCACGGCAACCCCGGGCTCCATCACGCTCGGGAAGGGGTGCCCGGCGCGGGACTCGCCCACCACCGGCAGCTCGGCCGCGGGCCCGGCCACGAGCGCGAAGCCGTCCATCGCCGAGCTGTCGAACGGCGGAACGTCCCCCGGCGCGGACACGTCTGCGGCCAGCACACGGCCGAGCGCGCGCTCCAGAGCCACGTCCTCGGTCCCGAGCGGTTTGACCTCGGCGAGCACCCGTTCCCGCGCCTCGTCGATCGCAATCAGCCCGCTCATGCCGCCAATCCTTCCAGGGAGGCCGGTTTCGCCGAAGCGCGGTGTCATGCAAATTCCGGCCAGGCTCCGCCGTTTTCGGGGGTAGGATCGTAGTGCCGCCAAGGACGTTCGGTGTACGAACTGACAGCCGTCCCATGACACCCATTCGGGGCCCCCTCGCACGGGTCGACCGTTCCAGGGAGGAGCTCGCAAAGGCTTTTCTGGTCCGGCTGATCGAGCGAGCCTCACTAGATGAGATCCGCGACCTTCCGACGGATCGGATAGCCCGCGAGCTGCCGGAGCTGATCAGCGACATCCTGCGCTCGGTCGCCAGCAACGGCACCGACCCGTACAAGCTCGAGGACGAGCAGGTGGAGCGCGCGGCCAGCCTGGCCGGCTTCAGAGGCGGCCGCGACGCCTCCGTGGGCGAGGTGGCCCGCGACGTGGCGTCGCTCCAGGCCGTGCTCGTCCGCGCCCTTCGCGCGGAGCTCGCCGAGAACGATCCGGAGCAGTTCGCCGACGCCGTCGAGCAACTGGTGGATGCCACCGGCGCGATCCAGGCCGCCGTCACGGAGGAGCTGGTGCGGAGCCGCTCGCGCGAGCTCGAGTCGCAGGCCTACACCGACACCCTCACGGGCCTCGGCAACCTCCGCCATCTGCAGCGCGAGATCGCGCACCTGCTCGACCTCCACAAGCGCTACGGGCACCCGTTCGGCCTGCTGGTCATGGACGTGGACGGGCTCAAGCGGATCAACGACTCGCACGGCCACCAGGCGGGCGACCGCGTGCTGATGCAGGTCGCGATGTCGGTGCGCCGCTCGATCCGGTCAGTGGACATCGCCGCCCGCATCGGGGGCGACGAGTTCTGCGTGCTCGCCCCGGAGCAGGACCCGGCGAACGCGCTGAAGCTGGGCGAGCGCCTCAACGCCGCGGCGGCCGAGGAGGTGGCCACTCCCGACGACCCGCCGGTGGCCCTGTCGATCGGAGCGGTGTCCTGCCCCGAGCACGGCACGGACGCGGAGACGCTGATCGACGTGGCGGACAAGGCCATGTACCGCGCCAAGGCGGCCGGAGACGGAGTGGCGCTGGGCGAGCCCCAGGCGCCGGAAGTGCCCGAGGAAGCGACGACCTAGCGGTTAGCGGCCGGTCCGCGTCCGCAATGGCGGGTCGGGCGTGTACCGCGGCTGGGTGGGAGGCGGTGATCCTTTCGACCATGGGGCGGCTTCGCCCGTCCCTTCCTGTCTAGTGGTTGCACAGCAACCAAAAGTCAGGAAGGTAGAAACCTCCAGGAGCCGGCTACTCGATCATCCCGTGGCGAATCCCGATCGCCACGGCCTGCGTGCGCGTCGAGGCCTCGAGCTTCGCCAGGATCCGCTTGGTGTGCGTGCGAACGGTCTCGGTCGAGAGGCCGAGCCGCTCGGCCACCGCGTCCGTCTGCATCCCGTCGGCGAGCATCTGGAGGATCTCGCGCTGGCGGGCGCTCAGCGTGCGGTCGGCCTCGTCGAGCACGATCGTCGAGGAGAGGCCCGGGTCCACGTAGAACTCACCCGCGCGCGCTGCCTCGATGGCGCGGATCAGGTCCTCGGAGGGGGAGTCCTTGCGCACGTAGCCCTTGACGCCGGCCTTGAGCGCCTCGGCCAGCAGCCGGGCGCCGCCGTCGGAGGTGAACACCACGATCGGAGCGCCCAGGCGACCGGCCAGGCGGCCGACCACGTTGCCGATGTCGGGGTCCACCTTCCACGGGTCCACGATCACGACATCCGGGACCTCGTCGCCGAACGCCTCGAGCGCCTCGTCGATCGAGGCCGCGTCCAGTACACGGGCCCCTTCGAAGGCGTCCTGGAGCACTGATCGGACCCCTGCCCTGACCACTGGGTGGTCGTCGACGATCAAGCAACGAGGCGGATCCTTCGCTCCGCTCGGCATCGGGCGCAGCATACCCTCGATTGCGGTGCCGTTCACCGACCCGGAGTACGGCGCTAGGCCGCTGGCGGGCACACGGTGCTCACGGGCGCGGCAGCCTTCGCAAAATTTCCTGAGCAAGACCCGTGCCGATCTTGACTCCGGCGCCGACCGCCTTGGCCGCCGCGCGCGCGGCGTCGGTCACGGGGTCGCCCTCGGCGGCCGCGCTCGGCTCGGGGGCCCCCGGATCGGGCACGGGCTTGGTCTTCGGCGGCGGTGGGGTGGCGGGGCGGGCGCGCTTCGCCGGCCGCGGCTTGGGCGCCGCCTTCGGGCGGGGAGCCTTGGCCGCCGGCGTCTCGGCGCGCTCCACGCGCACCGCCGCCTTCTCCGCGGCGTCCGCGGGACGCCCGGCCTTGGCGGTCGTGCCGGTCTCGGTGGCGTCGCCGGGGCGCTTGTCGCTGCGCCTTCCGGGGCGCGACCGCGGCAGGTTCCCGAGCACTCCCTTGTCGTCGCTCATCGGCGAGCAGTCTAGAGTGACTGTGAGCAACGGTCCGGACCCCCCGGCCGGCGCCGAGACCGGCGCAGGATGCCACGTGACGGGGTATGTGTATCCCCTTGGGGGTTTCGGGGTAGAACCAACTTGGCTGACTGGCTAGTCAGCGTAATTTCCGCTTTCCCAAGCTTGACTTCAATATCTGTAGCTCTATGCTCCTCAGGCCTGTTTAGATGGGCCACGCGCCCGTGCGCTGGGCCCTGCTTGCCGCAAGGAAAGAGATGTCAGTAGCTGAACTGCAAGAGCTCGAGGAGGTCAAGCTCCTCGTCGCGAAGGGCCAGCAGACTGGAACGCTGACCTTCACGGAGGTTGCCACCGCCCTGTCCGAGGTGGAACTCGACGAGGGCGACATCGAGGAGCTGCACGGATACTTCGAGAAGTCGGAGATCGAGCTCGTCGAGGACGACCCGACTCACGCCGCGCCCGAGGTCGAGCGCGCGGTCGACCGCCGCAGCCGGCGCAAGCCGAAGGCTGCGATCGACCTGAAGCCGGACATGACCACCGACTCCCTTCAGCTGTTCCTGAAGGACATCGGCAAGGTCCGGCTGCTGACCGCGCAGGAGGAGGTCGACCTCGCCAAGCGCATCGAGCGCGGCGACCTCGACGCCAAGCAGAAGATGGTCGAGTCGAACCTGCGCCTGGTCGTCTCGATCGCGAAGAACTACCGCAACCAGGGCCTTCCCTTCCTCGACCTGATCCAGGAGGGCACGCTGGGCCTGGTCCGCGCGGCCGAGAAGTTCGACTACCGCAAGGGCTTCAAGTTCTCCACCTACGCCACCTGGTGGATCCGCCAGGCGATCGCACGCGCGCTCGCCGACAAGGCACGCACGATCCGCATCCCGGTGCACGTGGTCGAGAAGCTGAACAAGATCGGCCGCGCCGAGCGCAAGCTCGTGACGGAGCTCGGCCGCGAGCCCACGCCTGACGAGATCGCCGAGCACACCGGCATCGAGCCCGAGGAGGTGGAGTCGATCAAGCGCTCCGCCCAGGCTCCGGTCTCGCTCGAGAAGCCGGTCGGCGACGAGGAGGAGTCGGAGTTCGGGCAGTTCATCGCCGACGAGCGCGCCGAGTCTCCCTACGAGCGCGCCGCCGAGATCCTCACCAAGGAGGCGCTCCGCGAGGCGCTCGAGAACCTCTCCTATCGCGAGCGCCGAGTGCTCGAGCTGCGCTACGGCCTCGGCGGTGAGCACCCGCGCACGCTGGACGAGGTGGGTCGCACCTTCAACGTCACGCGCGAGCGGATCCGCCAGATCGAGAACCAGTCGCTCAAGAAGCTTCAGTCGCTCGCCGAGGCGCAGAAGCTCCGCGACGTCGCTTAACCTGGCCTAGCGCGGGCCCCGCAAGGGTCCAGACAGGAATTTCCGAGCTTCAGGAAGAGGCT
The DNA here is from genome assembly GCA_963803245.1 of uncultured Thermoleophilaceae bacterium. Lineage (GTDB taxonomy): Bacteria > Actinomycetota > Thermoleophilia > Solirubrobacterales > Thermoleophilaceae > JACVRW01. The sequence continues at coordinate 25,719 of CAWDLI010000005.1, forward strand.
CCCGGTGTCGATCAAAGAGGCATGTTCGACATCGACCAGGCCCTCATGCACGTCATCGAGACCGAGGGCTCGGACCTCCACCTGAAGGTTCCGTCGCCTCCGGTCATCCGCCGCTACGGCCAGTTGCTGCCGATTCCCCATACGGAGCGGATCCGTCCGGAGCAGACCGAGCAGGTGCTCTTCCACATGCTCACCGACGAGCGCAAGCTCGAGTCCTTCAGGCAGGAGCGCGAGGTCGACTTCTCGTACTCGATCCCGGGCGTCGCCCGTTTCCGAGTGAACGCTTTCGTGCAGCGCGGGTCGGTGTCGCTCGTCGCGCGCGCCATTCCCTTCCAGATCAAGACGGTCGCCGAGCTGATGCTCCCCGAGGTGCTCAACACGCTCGCCGACGAGGAGCGCGGGCTCATCCTCGTGACCGGCACCACCGGCTCGGGTAAGTCCACGACGCTCGCGGCGATGATCGACCACATCAACTCGAACTACGCGAAGCACATCGTCACCATCGAGGACCCGGCCGAGTTCCTCCACCGCGACAAGATGGCGATCATCAACCAGCGCGAGGTGGGCGAGGACACCGTCTCGTTCGCTCGCGCCCTGCGGCGCGTGCTGCGTCAGGACCCGGACGTGATCCTGATCGGAGAGATGAGAGACGAGGAGACGGTGCGCACCGCGCTGTCGGCCGCGGAGACCGGCCACCTGGTGCTCTCCACGATCCACACCGTGGACGCCTCCGAGTCCGTCAACCGCATCATCGACTTCTTCGACCAGGCCGAGCAGCGCCAGGCCCGCGCCATGCTGGCCGGCACGCTCAAGGGCGTGGTGTCGCAGCGGCTGGTGCCCAGCCCCGACGGCATGGGCCGCGTCCCGACCTGCGAGGTCCTGCGGATGACAGGCCGCGTGCGCGACATGATCCTCAACCCGGACGAGACCGGGCGACTGCCCGAGGTGATCGCCGAGGGCGGCTACTACGGCATGCAGAGCTTCGACCAGGCCCTGCTGGAGCACTTCCAGGCGGGTCGCGTGTCGATGGAGGACGCCCTCAAGGCAGCCACCCATCCGCACGACTTCAGGCTGCTCGTGGCCTCGGAGGGCAAGCGCCACACCTCGGTCGAGGCGGCGTTCGAAGAGCGCAACGGCGAGCCGGCCGTCAGCGGCGCGCCCGGCGAACCTGCAGCCTGACCCGCAGCCGGCCCTCGAAGCTCACTTCGTCGGAGCGGTGGACCAGACGGTCGTCGCCGCGCCGGATGCGCGCGGAGATCCCGGCGTCCTCGTGAACGGCCGCGATTCGGCGCGTGAGCTCGCGGAGCGTGCGCGGCTCGGATGAGCCGCCGAACCCGCCGTCGAACTCCTCGGCGAACTCGATCAGGAAGCTCTCCTCGGCGGAACCGGCGCCCGCGCCCGTGCCGGACAGGACCAGGGTGCGAGGGCCGGGTCGCAGGCCGTGCGGGACTCGCACCGGAACGCTGAGCGTCCGGCGCCCGCCGCTCCGGCGCTGCAGGGTGATCCGCACCCGCACGCGCTTTCCGGCGACCACCCGGCGGGGCGCCCGCGCGGAGATCAGCACGTCCGACTTGACGCCCGGGCGTGCCCGGATGCTGACGGCGGCGCGCTCGATCCGCGGGGCCGGCAGATCGAAGGCATCCACGAGCGATGCCGCCTCGATCAGGTCATCGAGCGGGGTGAAGGAGTCGAAGTAGGGGTTGCAGTAGCCGAGCGACCGGGACCGTCCGGCGAGCTTGACCCGGAAGCACATCGTGAGCGTGGCCGGCCCGAAGCTGCGGAGCAGCTGCTCGAGGCCCTGGGACGCTCCGAGCGGGGCCGTGAGCGACAGGCCGGCGCCGAAGCCGAGCGAGCGCTCGTCCGCCAGCTGCGAGTCGAGCGTGACCACGCGGCCGTCGCCGCCCACCTCGCGCGCCACCACCCGCAGCGGGATCCCGGTGGGAGGGGCCCCCACCGTTCCGGCGATCGAGGCCACCGCGTCCGAGCTGATGGTGCCCTGGATGTGGCCCCCGGAGGAGGTCAGCTTGTAGGTGCCGGCTCCGATCTCGGGAAGGGCGAGCGGGTTCGAGATCACCCCGAACACGTAGGCGTCCTCGAGGAAGATCGAACGCCGGCCGAGCGCCTCGAACGAGTGGCCGAAGGCCCAGATGCGAGCGCCGTCGCGGTAGGTGACGGTGCCCACCGCGCCGAGTGCCACGTCGCCCGAGGAGAGCGTGGCGGCCACCGCCGCTCCCGGTGCGAGGTTCTGGCGCGGGAACCCGCCGAGCGGACCGGCGGGAGCGGCGAGCACCGCCGTTCCCGATCCGCTGGCGGCGCGCCTCAGCAGGCCGAGCGTGCGCGGCGAGAGGCCCGAGACCGTGAGCGCGGTGAGCGGCCGCGCGGACCGCGCGAGGCCGCTGCTGCCGGGTGACGAGGTGGCCGGCGGTGTGGCGGGCGCGTCGCGGAGCATCTCCTCGATCGGGGTAACCAGCACGACGTGGTTGCCGTACTCGCCGACGCTCTCGGAGATCGCGCCGGCGTTGCGGCGCACCCCGCCGGCGCCCGGACACATGATCGGGGAGCCGGAGAAGCCCGGGCCGATGCCGGTGGAGTCCACCACCGGCCCCGATACGCGCACGAGTATGCGCGGCCCGGAGAGCCCTGCCTGCGTGCCGATCACGTCGAGCACCTCGACGTCGAACTGAGCGATCGCCGTGCCTCTCACGACCGAGAGCCCGACGCACCGCATTCCCGGCGTGACCTGGGTGAGCGGCATGATCGGGTCGGCCGCCCACGCGGCGGGCGCGAGCGTCAGGGCCACCAGGGCCGACAACAGGACACGCCGCAGCAAGGCTGCGCAGGGTAGCGGCACAAACGCTGAGCAACGGAATCTGCGCCAATATCCGAGTCGGCCCTTACGACTCAGGAGGCACGGTGGAGAACACGCTGGCGCAGTTCGCGGAGACGCAGTCTCAGGATGCCTTCGCGCTCCAGAACCCGAAGCTGCTCAAGGTGCGGCTTGACGAGGTAACGATCCAGGCGAAGCTCGGGTCGATGGTCGCCTACCAGGGCGAGGTCTCCTTCGAGCGCGTGGGCGGCGGCATGGGCCGGCTCCTCAAGAAGGCGGTCACCGGCGAGGGCCAGGCGCTGATGAAGATGTCCGGCACCGGCGAGGTGTTCCTCGCCGACGAGGCGCAGGAGATCCACCTCCTGCGGCTCGAGGGCGACTCCATCACCGCGAACTCGCGGAACCTGCTCGCGTTCGACGCGGGGATCGACTGGGACATCAAGAAGGTGGAGGGCGGCAGCGGCGTGATGGCGGGAGGCCTCTTCAACACCGTGCTCCGCGGCACAGGCTGGGTGGCGGTCGTCTCCGACGGCCCGCCCGTGCTCCTGAACCCGGAGGACGCGCCGACCTTCGCGGATCCGCAGGCGGCGATCACCTGGTCGTCCAGCGTGAGGACGTCGGTCAAGACGGACATCAAGCTGAAGGGCCTTATCGGGCTCGGCTCGGGCGAGTCGTTCCAGATGGCCTTCACCGGCCCGGGTTGGGTGCTCGTCCAGCCGAGCGAAGGGCGCGTGGAGGTCTCCGGAAGCGGCGGCGGGTTCCTCGGGAATCTGGGCGGCTAGCAGGCAGTTCCCTCACTTCAGTTCGTGAAGTCTTGCGCTAGACTGGCTTTCGTATGCCTGACGAGAGCTGTCCTGTCTGCGCAACAGCGGACATCATTTGCGGCAAGTGGACCATCCTCGTCATTCGTGACCTCGCCCGCGGACGCAGCCGCTTCTGCGAGCTCGAGCGCTCGCTAGCCGGAATCAGCCCGCGCACGCTGTCGCTGCGCCTGCGAGGCCTCGAGGAGCAGGGCATCGTCGCGCGCCACACGTTCCCCGAGGTACCCCCGCGAGTGGAGTACTCGCTCACGGAGAAGGGCCGCGCGCTCGCCCCGCTGATCGAGGACATGCGCACCTACGGGCGCGAGTGGCTAGGGGTCGAGCAGAACGACTGCCGCCCCGCAGAGCGCACCACGGCGTCCGCCGTGGCAGCCGCCTAGCACCCACCGCCGGCAGGAACCCCCGCGCGGGAGGCGAATCCGCCCCGCATGCGCAACCGTGCCCTCCACGACGCGCTGCGTGAGTTCGCACTCGAGTCGGCGGCCTTCCTCAGCGACGAGGTCCGCGACGGCGCGGAGCTCGAGTTCGACGTCATCGACGGGGGCCACGGGGCCGGACCTTCGCTGTACCGCTATCAGCCGCGCACGTCCGCGTTCCTGGACGCGCGCTGGGAGGGGCTGCGGGCACTGCCCGGGTGCAGGAAGGCGTCCGCCGAGCTTGGTGCCGGCGCGGCGCCGTGGCTGCGCGTGAACGGCATGCGCGGCGAGCAGGCCGAGCCGGCCCTGCGCGCCATGCTCGACCGCCTCTACGAGGACGCCACCAGCTTCTTCTTCCCCGAGGAGCGCTTCGACCGCCTCTACGAGGAGGTCGAGACGACGCTCTACCGCGACGCGGTCCATGCGCGCGTGGTCGCGCCGCTGGCCGGCGTGCTCATCGAGAGCGATCGCGTGGACCTGGGCGGCGGGCTGTCGCTCGTCATGGGCGACCGCGCGGACGCTCCCCCCGAGGCGGCCTGGCCCGACGAGGACGAGCAGTCTGAGGCGGCGGTGCTGTGCGTGGTCGAGCGCGAGGTTCCGGCGGACGACCAGATTCCGGTGGCCGAGGCCGAGGAGCGCTTCCGCGGCCTCGTGACCGCGCTGCGGCTGTGGGCGCCCGGCGCCATCGCACTCTGCGCACCGGGTTGGCGGCGCTCCGGCGAGGGACGCTGGGCGGCAGTGGGCGTGGGCGGGCCGGGTACGGCACGCGGCGCGCCCTGGACGCTTGCGGCGGACGAGGAGGACGACCTGCGCGACTTCCTCAAGGCACTCGGCGACACGCCGGCCGGCGGGCCGGTGGGGTGGGCTCTGGGCCGCTTCGAGATGGGCTGTGAGCGCCCGCACGAGGCCGAGGCGCTGTCCGACTACCTGCTGGGTCTGAGAGCGCTGCTCGACGCCACGAGCGAGGCCGGCGAGGCAAGCCTCGCCCTGCGCGTGGCCGCCCTCTGCGCGGAGGAGGGCCAGCGCCGGGCGGTGCAGCGCCGGATCGAGGCTGCGCTGTCGCTCGAGCGATTTCTCATGGGCGGACGCGGAAGCCTCCAGGAGCGGATCGGCTCGGAGTCTCCGCGCGACCTCGTGCGCGAGATGGAGACGCACCTGCGGGCGCTGCTGCGCGACGTGCTCTGCGGATACCTGGAGCCCGACCTGAAGAGCGTGGCCGACGACATCCTGCTCGAGACGGCCCCCGAGCCGTTCGCGCTCGACGAGGAGCGCGACTCGGAGGTGCGGGTGGAGGCGCGCGACCTACGCCGGCCCGAGCCGGAGCCGGAGCCCGACCCACAGCCCGAGCTCGACCTGGACCCGGAGGTCGAGACCACCGAGTTCGAGGCGATCGCCGAGGCGGAGCCCGTGGCAGTGCATCACCTCGACGGAGTCACGGAATCCGCCGACTGGGCCTGCGACGACCCCGAGGACTACTCGGCGCCCGTCTAGGACGCCCGCCGGATCACCGGCCGCGCCCCTTGCGGCGGAACAGGTGGTCGTTCATTCGCGCCAGGCCGTCGAGGTCGTGCACGTCGTCGTCGAGCCGGGGCACCTCGATCAGCGGCGCTCCGTCGAGCCGCTTGCGCAGCTCTCGTAGCGCGGCGCGGTCGCGCGCGGCAAGCGCCCGCTCCTCGTCCCAGGTGCGCACCACCTTGCGAGCGAGCGGGGCGCCCAGCAGCTCCTCAACCTCGGCGCTCACGTCCGCGCGATGGGCCGGCACCGGCATGCGCACGCGGTTGGCGACCACGCCGGCGAACGGCAGCTCGGCCTCGCGCAGCCGCTGGTGGAAGAAGGCCGCCTCGTCGAGCGAGTCCTCCCGCGGTGAGGTGACCACCACGAAGGTGCTGCGCTCGTCGGCGAGCAGCGCGTTGACCTCGCGGGCGCGCTCGCGGAAGCCCTCGACCATCCCGCCGAAGCTGCGGAAGAACTCGGACAGGTCCGTGAGCAGGTCCACGCCCGTGGCCCGCTTCATCGCGCCGAACAGCACGCCGCTGCCGCGGCCGAGCAGCTTCAGGCCCAGCACCCCCGGGCCTGCGAGCAGCTGCAGGGACGGGGAGTCGATGAACGCGGCCAGCTTGCGTGGTGCGTCGAGGAAGTCGAGCGCGTTGCGCGTGGGCGGCGTGTCGAGCACGAGGAGGTCGTAGAGGCCTTCGGTGTGCAGCTGGTGGAGCTTCTCCATCGCCATGTACTCCTGCGAGCCGGCCACGGCGTTCGACAGCTCGCGGTAGATCGGGTTGGCGAGCACCGAGTCGCGCGTGCGCTCGTCGGGCGCGTGCTGCTCGACCAGCTCGTCGAACGTGCGCTTGGGGTCGAGCATCATCGCCCAGAGCTCCCCCTTCACCGGCGCGTCCACGAGATGCGCCTCGTGTCCGAGCTCGTCCAATCCGAGCGCGTGCGCGAGCCGTCGCGCGGGGTCGATCGTCAGCACCGCCACCTTGCCGCCGCGTTCCGCCATGCCGAGGGCGATGGCGGCGGCGGTGGACGTCTTGCCCACACCCCCGGGGCCGGCGCACACGCACACCTCCTTGCCCTTCAGCCAGCCGGCGATCACAGCCGCCGCTCCAGCACCCGGGCGAGCCGCTCGAGCTGCGCGGGGCCGATGTCCGGCTCGAAGATGAAGGGGAGGGTGAACACGGGTGCGTCCGCCGCGCGCCGCAGCCGCGCCGTCTGCGACCGCTCGCCGCGCGCCCGCCGCTCCTCCGAGAGCGCCGCGCGCGCCGCGGCACGAGCCTCGGTGGACCCGCGCCCGTCGAGAGCCTCGAGCCGGCGCGCGTCAGCGGCGCTGAAGCGCTGCGGGTAGACGGCGTTCACGAGGATCGGCGTCGAGGCCGAGATCCAGCTCCTCGCGCAGCCGGCCCTCGAGCTCGATCGTCTCGTTCACGGGAATCTCCTCCGGCAGCGCCGCGGCCACCACGCCGGTCGTCTCGCGGTCGCGCACGAAGGCGTCGATGATCAGTGCCTGGCGGCGGATCGGGCCCACCCGCGCCACGCCCGCGTACGTGGACGGCGCCCGCAGCATCGCGAGGCCGTGGCCCGTGGCGGGCGCGTCGACGATCGCCAGGTCGTACACGGCTCCCTCGGTGCGCCGCTCGAGCTGCGCGAGGTCCCAGACCTTGCCCATCGTCACCAGCTCCGTCAGCCCCGGCGCGGCCGCCGTCAGGTACTGGAACACGCGGCTGCCTCCGAGCAGGCCGGCGAGGGTGTCCGAGCGCAGCTGGTAGCGGAGCCACTCCTCCTTGGTGCGCTCGGGATCCACCGCCACCGAGAACAGCCCCGGCGCCAGCTCGAGCTCGCCGCCGCCCGACTCGGGCCGCCCGAGCATCCCCGGCAGCCGCTGCTGAGCGGCCACCTCGCACACGATCACCCGCTTCCCGCGCCGCGCAGCGGCCATGCCGAGCGCGGCGGCGATGGTCGTCTTGCCCACGCCGCCCTTGCCCGTCACGAGCACCAAACGCTTGTCCAGCAGTGACTTCACCGGAGGACAGGGTGAAGGATTCCCACCAGCACGTGCGAATAGGCCTTGCGTAATGGGACTGTTCGAGCGCTCTCGTCCTGCGCAGCCGACTGAACCGGAGGCACCCGTGTCGTCCAAGGCCAAGGTCATCGCCTTCACCAACCAGAAGGGGGGCGTTGCAAAGACCACCACAACGCTCAACCTCGCCGCCGCGTTCGTCGAGCAGGGGCACCGCGTCCTGTGCGTGGACCTGGACCCGCAGGCCAACCTCACGATGAGCCAGGGCATCGACCCGGACTCGCTCGAGGTGTCGATGTACGACGTGCTCGTGCACCACGTGTCGCTTCGCGAGGTGATCCGGCGGCGCGAGGTGGACATCGCCTGCGCCTCGATCGACCTCGCCGGCGCCGAGATCGCCATGTCCACGATGATCGGCCGCGAGCGCTCCCTCGTGAAGGCTCTGCAGCCCGTCAAGGAGGACTACGACTACGTCTTCATCGACACGCCGCCGAGCCTCGGACTGCTCACGATCAACGCGCTGACGGCCTCCAACAAGGTGATCGTCCCCGTGCAATGCGAGTATCTGTCCATGCGCGGGCTCATCCAGCTCCAGAACACGCTGTCGATGGTGCGTGAGGAGCTGAACCCGGACATCGAGATCGAGGGAATCCTGCCCACGCTCGTGGACAACCGAACAGTGCACGCCAAGGAGGCGATCGAGATCCTGGAGGAGAACTTCGGGGAACGTGTCTTCGCCTCCCGCATCAACAAGACGGTGCGGTTTGCCGAGGCACCGGTCAAGGGAATGTCGGTGCTCAAGTACGACCCCGACGGGAAGGCCGCCTATGCCTACCGTCAGCTAGCCGAGGAGGTCCTGGCGAATGGCAAGCAGTAAGCGGGCGAGCATGCGTGAGGGGCCCCTGGCTCAGCTCTTCCGCAAGACGGACGAGGAGGAGGCTCAGACCGAGTCGCCGCGCTCCGACGTCGAGCCGAAGGCCCAGGCCACACGGCAGGCACCCGAGCCGAGTCCGGAGAATCGCGCGGACGAGAGTCGCGCGGACGAGCCGGCCCCGACCCGTACGGCTCCCGAGTCCGAGAGCCGTGCCCAGGACAACTTCGCGAGCCGCGCCACCGAGGCCGCGCGCCGCGCCGAGGAGCGTGCCGAGCGCCGTCGCGCCGAGCGCGAGAGCGTCGAGGAGGCGCCGCGCGTGAGCCGTTACGAGGGCGTCCCCACGCCCGAGGAGCGCCTGCGCAGCGTGTTCTCCTCGGACATTCCCGAGAACATCATGGAGCGCGCCCCCGAGCAGGACGCCATCCAGCCCGGCCCGCCGCTGTCGCGCGGCTCGTCGGAGCCGGTCCTGCGGGTCGTGGGCGTCGGCGGAGCCGGCGTCAACGCCGTCAACCGCATGATCGAGGCGCAGGTCGAGGGCGTGGACTTCGTGGCCGTGAACACGGACATGCAGTCGCTCGAGCAGTCGGCGGCCAACAACCGGCTGCACATCGGCGGCGAGAGCACGCGCGGGCTCGGCTCAGGCTCCAACCCGGAGCTCGGCCGCACCGCCGCGATGGAGGAGTACGACCGTCTCAAGAGCACCCTCAAGGGCGCCGACATGGTCTTCATCACGGCCGGCGCCGGCGGCGGCACCGGCACGGGCGCGGCACCGGTCGTGGCTCGTATCGCACGCGAGGTGGGCGCGCTCACGGTCGGCATCGTCACGAAGCCGTTCGCCTTCGAGGGCGCTCGCCGCGGCGAGCAGGCCGACATGGGCGTGGAGGACCTCGCCAAGGAGGTCGACACCCTCATCGTCATCCCGAACGCGCGGCTGCTGACCGTGCTCGACAAGTCCACCTCGATGGTCGAGGCGTTCCGCGTCGCCGACGACGTGCTGCGCCAGGGCGTTCAGGGCATCTCCGACCTGATCACGCTCCCCGGCCTCATCAACCTGGACTTCGCCGACGTGCGCACGATCATGTCCGAGGCCGGCCAGGCTCTGCTCGGCATCGGCATGGGCACAGGGGAACGGCGCGCCATGGACGCCGTCGAGCACGCCATCGAGTCCCCGCTGCTCGAGACCTCGCTGGAGGGCGCACGCTCGATCCTGCTCTCGATCACCGGCGGTCGTGACCTCTCCCTGTGGGAGGTCAACGAGTCGGCCAAGGCCGTGGCCGAGGCCGCGCACCCCGACGCCAACATCATCTTCGGCGCCATGGTCGACGAGAAGATCGACGACCAGGTCTGGGTGACCGTCGTCGCCACCGGCTACGGCGACCGCCCCCAGCACCGCTCCACACCGCGGAGCGACCCGATTCCGGCCGATGCCGAGCCGAGCGTCCGGCGCGCGCGCGAGCGCGAGTCGAACGTCTTGGGCGAGGTCGACGTGCCCGAGTTCATCCCGCGCAGGTAGCCAGAGCGCCGATAGGCGTCGTACTGCGGCGTCCTCGGTCGCTCGCGTGCTTAAGCACGCGTCGCTCCCTGCGTCCTTGCAGTACTCGCCTCTCGGCGCTCTGGTGGGGCCTCCAGGACAGCCAGCCCGCCGGCCGGTGGCGCGGACCGCGAGAATGCGCGCCGTGAACGGAGTAGTCGCAGCGGGTCACCCAGTCACGGCCGAGGCCGGCGCCGAGGTCCTGCGCCAGGGCGGCAACGCCGTGGACGCCGCCGTGGCCTGCGTGCTGATGTCGTTCGTGTCCGAGTCTCCGCTCACGGGCCCCGGCGCGGGCGGGTTCATGCTCGTCCACACGGCCGGCGGTGAGGACCACCTGCTCGACTTCTTCGTGGCGGCGCCGGGCCGGGGCGCCGATGGGCGCACGCCGGCCGAGCTCACGCCCATCGACATCACGTTCGCCGAGGACGCGGTGCAGCGCTTCAACGTGGGGCCCTCGTCGGTCGGCGCCCACGGGACGCCGCTCGGGCTGTGCCAGACGCTCGAGCGCTTCGGGACGATGCCCCTGGCGGAGCTGACCCGGACGCCCGCGGAGGCCGCGCGGTCCGGGGTCGAGGTGCTGCCGATGCAGGCCTTCCTGTTCAGCGTGCTCGAGCCGATCTTCCGCTCCACGCCCGAGTGCGAGGCGATCTACGCGCCCGGCGGGCGGCTGCTCCAGGCGGGCGACGCGATCCGGCTCCCCGAGCTGGGCGACCTGCTCGAGCGGCTCGGCGCCGAGGGCCCGGGCTTCCTCTACGAGGGCGACGTGGCCGCCGCCGTGAGCGATTGGGTGCTCGAGCGCGGCGGGCTCCTGACGACCGAGGACCTCACGAGCTACGAGGTGGTGGAGCGCGAGCCCGCCCGCGTGGCATACCGGGGCCGCGAGGTGCTCACGAACCCGCCGCCGTCGTCCGGGGGCATCCTCGTGGCCGACGCGCTCGGGATCCTCGAGCGCCTGGAGCGCCCTCACGGGGCCGGGGTCATCGCCGAGGTGATCGCCTCGACCAACCGCGCCCGCGACGCGGACTTCCTCGAAGGCCTCGGCAGCGACGGCTACCTGGAGCGCTTCCTGGCGGAGGAGGCGCTCGACTCGGTGGCCACGGAGGTGCGCGGACGGCTCGGGAACACGACCCACGTGTCGGTGATGGACGCCGAGGGCGGCTGCGCCACGGTCACCTGCTCGAACGGCTCGTGCTCGGGGGTGGTGGTGCCCGGCACGGGGATGCACCTCAACAACATGCTGGGCGAGGAGGACCTGAACCCGCTCGGCTTCCACCGCAACCCACCCGGGTCGCGGGTGCCGAGCATGATGGCCCCCACGGTGGTGCTCAGGGACGGGCGGCCCGAGCTGGCACTCGGCTCGGCCGGCTCGAACCGCATCCGCTCGGCGATCCTCCAGACCGTGCTCGCGGTCGTGGACGGCGGCGCGCACGCGGAGGAGGCCGTGACCGCGCCACGCCTCCACGTGGAGGGTCGCGAGCTGGACGCGGAGCCGGGGATCGACCCCGCGGCGCTCGACGCCCTCGAGGAGCGCGGATGGACGGTGCGCCGCTGGGCCGAGCCCAACCTGTTCTTCGGCGGCGTCCAGGCAGTGACCCGCGACGCTTCGACCGGCGAGCTCACCGGTGCGGGCGATCCCCGTCGCGGCGGGACGGCAGTGACGGTGGGCGCCTAGGGGCCGAACGACGGCGGCGCCAGGCCCGGGGCGCTGCCCCAGGAGGTCGGCTTGGCGCCGAGCCGGTAACGGAGCCGCGCGCCGCCGGCGATCCGCGAGTAGTGCAGCCAGGGCCTGCGCCACGCCTTGCCGTCGAGCGCGAGCGCGCGCACGTACGGGCGTCCGGGCGCCGCCTGCGCGGCTTCGATGTGCAGCGAGCCCCGCGGCAGGCGGAGCGTCACCCGCGGGAAGAGCGGGCTCCCGAGCGCCATGACGTCGGTGCCCGGCACCGCCGGGTACATCCCCAGCGCGCCGAAGACCCACCAGGCGCCCATGGTGCCGCCGTCGTCGTTGCCCGCGAGGCCGTCCGGGCCGGGGCCGTACAGCTCGAGCAGCGCCCGTCGCACCACGTCCTGGGTGCGGTCGGGCCGCCCGAGCCAGTCGTAGAGCCACGGCGTGCCCAGGTTCGGCTCGTTGCTGAGGAACGCGTACTCCGAGCGCGGGCCGGCGTTGAGCTCCGTGAAGAAGGTGTCGAGCCGTGCTCGCGCCGCATCGGCCCCGCCCATCGAGGCGAACAGCCCCGCCGGATCGTGGGGCACGAGCCACGAGTACTGCGAGCCGCTGCCCTCCACGTAGCTGGCCTCGCCCGCGGGCGTGAAGCCCGGCATGAACGCGCCGGCGGCCAGGCGCGGCTGGATGGTCCGGCTGGTCGGGTTGACGAGCGTGCGCCACGTGCCCGCCCGGCGCGTGAACCGCGCCGCCAGCGACCGGTCGCCGCGGGCCAGGGCGAGCCTCGAGATGGCGAAGTCAGCGAGCGCGTACTCGAGCGTGGTCGCGGTGGAGCCCCAGGGGTGGTCGCGGGAGCCGAAGGTGTGGCCGATCGAGTCCACGGAGAGCTCGTGGGGGATGTACCCCAGCCGCAGGTACTCGGAGAGCGCCTCACGCTCGGTGTAGTCGCCGTTGGCTGTGTGACACGGGCGATCGGCGCCGCGGACCAGCGCTCGCAGCGCCTCACGGGCATCGAAGCCGCGCGCCCCCAGCGCGAACGTGGAGGCGAGCATCGGCGCGGCCGGGTCGCCGACCATCACGTTGGTCTGCTGGTTCGCGTACGGCCAGCGCGGCAGGCAGCCGGTCTGGCGACCGTCGGCCAGCATCGAGCTAGCCACGTCGGCCGCCCGGGTGGGGAACAGCATCGCCATGAGCTGGGTCTGGCCGCGGTACACGTCCCAGCCCAGAGATGTCCGCGTACTTGACGAAGCCGCGGGCGCGGTGCACACGGCCGTCCATGCCCCGGTAACGACCGTCGCGGTCCGAGAAGACGCTCGGCTCGAGGAGGGCGTGGTAGAGCGAGGTCGCGAACACCCGCCGGTCGCGCCGGCGGCCGCCGCTCACCCGCACGCGCCCGAGCGCCCGCGCCCAGGTGCGGCGCGCGCCCGCGCGCAGGGCGGCGAACCCGCGCCCGCGGCTCTCCGCCAGGTTGGCCCGGGCTCCGTCCACACTTACGAACGACAGGCCCACGCGAGCCTCGACCGTGCGCGCGCGGCCGCCGAACGTGACGTAGCCGCCGGCACCCGCACGCGCCGACACGCTTCGCGAGCGCGCCTTCAGGTCCTCGCCGCTCCACGTTCCGTGGGTGGCGAAGGGCCGGTTGAAGCGCGCGCTGAAGTAGACCCGGTAGCGCGTGGGCGACGCGCAGAAGGCGCCACTCTCCACCATGCCTGAGAGCTCGCGGCGGCCCGGGTCGATGGCCACGCGCACGGCGGTGTTCCGGTTGACGCTGCCGCCCGCGTTCACGAGCACGCTCCTACGCGCTCCACGCGGGAAGGTGAAGCGCGCCGCGCCGGTGCGCGTGGTGGCCGTGAGCTCGGCTCCGATCGCCCGGGAGGTTCCGGGATCGAGCGTCAGCCGGTAGCGTCCCGGCGCGGCCTGCTCGCGGCGGTGATCGATAGCCGGGGAGAGCGCGGGGTCGAGCCTCAGCTCACCGGTGAGCGGAGAGCTTGTGAGCGTTTTCGTGGTGGGGAGGAACGGCACGTCGCCGTAGAGCAGGCAGCCCGCGCCGCTGAAGTGGGTGAGCGAGAACCCGCGCAGCCGGGTGTCCGCATGGCTGTAGCTCGAGAGGGTGCTCAGGCCCGGCGCCGTGTCGGGGCTGAAGGCGACCATCCCAAATGGCATGGTGGCGCCGGGGAAGGTGTTGCCGGCGCCGCCGCCGGTGCCGAAGTCGGCCGCGCCCGGGAGCGTGCCGACGAAGGGGTTCACGTCGTCCACGAGCCCGCGCGCGGCTGCGCCCGGGGCAGTGCAGCCGAGCGCCAGGACGCCCGTGGCGAGGCAACGGAGGAAGGTGCGCACGGCTAGCTGCGCATGCTTCCGTTGCCGCGCGAGCGCTCCGCCGCCTTCTCCACCAGCTCGAGGCGCTCGATCGTCGAGGCGAACAGCTCCTCCAGCTGCTCGAGGCGCTCCTTCTCCGAGCGCAGCTCGAGCAGCGCCTGCTTCGCGTCGGCGCGAAGTCGAGCGTGGCCGCCATGCCGTACGCGTCGAGGTCGGCCAGGGCCTCTGCCTCCGGGCGCGCGTCGGTCACGCGCTCGACGAGGTCGGCGTAGCGCGCGCGGGCGGCCGTGGCCACCTCGGGGTCGCCGTCGCGCACGTCGTCGTCGAGAAGCTCCACGTCGCCGGCAGGGTAGGGGAGTTCCTCGATGCGGCGCAGCAGCCGGAAGGGCTGCGCGCCCTGCACGAGGATGTTCATCCGGCCGTCGTCGATGCGCTCGAGCACCTGGGTCATGCGGGCGCGTGCAGCCGACTCGCGGAGGCCGTCGTCGGCGAGCCAGAGGATCCCGAACTCCGTCTCCTCCTCGAGGCACTCGCCGACCATCGTCCTGTAGCGCTCCTCGAAGATGTGCAGCGGCACCACCTCCTTCGGCAGCAGCACGAGCCCGAGCGGGAACAGCGGAAAGCTGCTCGACCGCTCGCCCATGCGCGTCATGCCTAGGCTAGACGGGTGCCGCTCCGCGACGCGCTGACCCGGGTCGCAGCCCTACCGGCCCGCAGCGCCCGATGCGCGAGCTGCAGGCGAGCTCGGCCTCGAGCGGATCGTGAAGCTCGCCTCGAACGAGGGCGCGTTCGGGCCGCTGCCGGCGGCGGCGGCCGCCTTCGAGGCGGCGGTGGCCGAGCTGAACCGCTACCCCGACGGCGGCGGGGTGCTGCTGCGCGAGGCGCTCGCGGAGCGCCACGGCGTGCCGGCCGAGCAGGTGGTGCTCGGCAACGGCGCGGACGAGCTGATCCGGCTGTGCGCGCGTGGCCACGCTCGACGCCGGCGACGCGCGCCGCCTTCCCGTGGCCCTCGTTCCCGAGCTACGTCGCGGCCGCGGCGTGCGGCGGCGCCGAGGCCGCGCGCGTGCCGCTGCGCCGGGCGCGCTCTCGACCTCGACGCGGTGCTCGAGGCGGCCCGCCGCGCCGCGCACCGAAGCTGCGTCTACCTCGCCAACCCGAACAACCCGACCGGCACGCTGCTCGATCCGGCCGAGCTGCGCCGCTTCCTCGCCGAGCTGCCCGGCCGGCGTGCTGTGCGTGCTCGACGAGGCCTACGCCGAGTACGCCGACGCCGAGCCCGAGGGACCCGCGCTGCTGCGCGAGGGGCGCCGGCGCGCTGTGCGTGCTGCGCACCTTCTCGAAGGTCTACGGGCTGGCGGCCCTGCGGATCGGCTACGCGCTCGCCTCGCCCGAGGTGGCCGACGCGCTCGACCGCGTGCGGCCGATCTTCAACGTCAACCAGCCCGCCCAGGAGGCGGCCTCGCCTCGCTGGGCGAGGAGCGATGCGGTGGCGCTGCGCGTGGAGCACGCCCGGCGGCGCGCGCGAGCGCGCTCCGCGAGACTGCTCGCCGGAGCCGGGCCTCGATCCGGTGCCCTCGCAGACGAACTTCGTGTACGCCGACGTGCCGGGCGGCGACGGCGCGGCGCTGGCCGGGCGGCTGCTCGCGGGAGGAGGGGATGCATCGTGCGCGCGCTGCGCGGCTTCGGCGCGCCCGGGCGCGATCCGCGTGACCGTGCGGCACCGACGAGGAGAACGCCGCCTTCGCCGCGGCGCTCGCGCGCGTGATGGGCAGGCTCGCGCGTAAGCCGGCGAGCCCGCAGGCGCGTAGTCCGAGGGTGACCGCCCTCGTCTGGTTCACGCCGCGACCTGCGCGTGCACGACCAGCCCGCGCTGCGCGCCGCGCTCGACCGGCACGAGCGGGTGGTGCCGCGTGTTCTGCTTCGACGACCGCCTGCTGCACGGGCGCCACGCGTCCGGTCCGCGCACGCAGTTCCTGCTCGAGTGCCTCGCCGACCTCGACGCCGCGCTGCGCGAGCGCGGCGGCGGGCTGGTGATCCGCCACGGCCCGCCGGAGCGCGAGCTGCGCCGAGCTGGCCGCGCGAGGTGGGGGCGAGGAGGTGCACTTCAGCGCCGACGTGAGCCCGTTCGCGCGCCAGCGCGCCGAGGCCGTCGAGCGGGCCCTGCGCGAGCGCGGCGTCGAGCCGGTGCGCGCCACCCCGGGCTCGGCGTGGTCGACGACCCGGCGGAGCTGCGCACCCAGGCCGGCCGGCCGTACACCGTGTTCTCGCCCTTCCACCGCACCTGGCTCGAGGCGCCGCGGCGCGAGGTGCTCGGCGCGCCCCGGGAGCTGCCGGCGCTGCCGGCGGGGCTGGCGCAAGGGGCGGCTCCCCTCGCTCGCGTCGCTCGGGCCTCGAGCAGGAGGTGGAGGAGCCGCCGCGCGGGGGCGAGGCCGCCGGCGCGCGAGCGGCTGGCGCGCTTCCTGAGCGACGGACGTGCGCGCCTACGCGGACAACCACGACGCGCTCGGACAGCGACCGCACCTCGCGTCTGTCTCCCTACCTGCACTTCGGGTGCGTGTCGGCGCGCGAGGTCGAGGAGCGCCTGCCGGGCGGAGCGGGGCGCAGGCGCGTTCAGGCGCCAGCTCTGCTGGCGCGACTTCCACCACCAGGTGCTCCTGCACTTCCCGCGCAACGCGCGCTCGGAGTTCCAGGAGCGCTACCGCGGCAGCGATCGCGTGGAGCCGCGCCGATGGGCGCTTCGAGGCCTGGTGCGAGGGCCGCACCGGCTTTCCCGCTGGTGGACGCCGGGATGCGCCAGCTGCGCCGCGAGGGCTGGATGCACAACCGCGCGCGGCTGGTGGTCGGGTCGTTCCTGACCAAGGACCTGGGCATCGACTGGCGCTGGGGCGAGCGCTGGTTCATGCGCCTGCTGGTGGACGGCGACGAGGCGAACAACAACGGCAACTGGCAGTGGATCGCCTCCGTCGGCACCGACCCGCAGCCCGCCTTCCGGCGGATCTACAACCCGGCCCGCCACATGGAGCGCCACGACCCGAGCGGCGACTACGTGCGCCGCTACGTGCCCGAGCTGCGCGCCGTGCCCGACGAGCATCTGGCCGAGCCGTGGCCGATGCCCGAGGAGGTCCAGCGAGAGGCCGGCTGCGTGATCGGGCAACGACTATCCGGAGCCGATCGTGGACCACGCCGAGGCGCGCCGCGCGGCGCTGGAGCGCTACCGGGTCTAGTTCCGCTAAACCGGCTCGAGCGGTACGTGCGGCGGCGGTGGCAGCTCGACCGAGATCGGGTCGCCGGGGCGGATCTCGCCGGCGGCCAGCACGATCGCCATGACGCCGATCTTTCGGACGAGGCGGCCCTGCTCGTCGCGGTCGAGCACGGCCTTCATCAGTCCCTTGTGGATCCCCTCGAGCTGTACGCACGGATCGCGCAGGCCGGTGATCTCGACCACCGCGTCGCCACCGAGCGTCAGCTTCGTGCCCGCCGGCAGGGAGAGCAGCTCGAGCCCACGGGTGGTCACGTTCTCGCCCATCTCCCCGGCCTCGACCGGAAAGCCGCGCTCCCCGAGCTCGTCGTGCAACTCCTCGTGGATGAGGTGGACCTGACGGAGGTTGGGCCGTGGCATTCCGCCGTGCACATCGTCCTCCACGCCGATGCCGGCGAGCAGCCGGATCGAGTCCTGGTTCAGCTTGCTCACGTTGTGCTCGGCCCGGCGGCTCACGGCGGTCACGATCATGGGACTTCGCACCTTAGCTCCGAGGCGTCCGGCAGGGCTCAAGCTTCGCCGTCGCGTGTCGATACAGGCCGCATGTCCATCGACGTCAAGAACGGTCAACCCGATAGCGAGGAGATCACCCTGACGCTCGAGCTGACGCTGGACGAGGCCGAGGCCCTCAAGGCCTGGCTCCTCAAGCCGGCGGCGGACGGCAGCGCGGCCATCGACGACGGAAACGCCAAGTCGGTGATGGTGCAGCTGGGGTCCAAGCTCGACTACATCAGTGGTGTGACGCAGGTCCGCGACGAGCTGGAGGAGGCCGGTTTCGACACCGAAGACCTCAGCGACGAGCAGATCGCGGATCTGGGACGGCGCATCGCCGACACCCCGATCCGCCGCTACCAGGGCAAGCAGGACTAGACCACCCCGACGCTGCGCGGAAGCACCCGGCTTGGCCGGGTGCGCACCGACGTTTTCACTACGGTCGCCAGATGGCGACCGTAGCTACCCGAGTCCCCTCGGGCCCGGCGCACGTGGCGGTCGTCTCGTTCCTCGCTGCACGCGCCGCCCCGACCGGAGGCTTCTGGGTGGCGCTCGCCGGCGGCGTCGCGATCGCGCGCGTGGCCGAGCGGCGCGGGGCCCGGCAGGGCTTCGGCGCGAGCATCGCGGCGATGCTCGAGACCGTGGCCATCATCGGGCCGGCGCGCTTCGGCGTGCCGCTGACCCAGGCGGTCACCGCCCCGATCCTGGGGCGCCTCCACGCCCGCGGAGCGAGCGCGGTGGCTCAGTTCGCCGTGTGCGTGGTGCTCAGGCTGCTGCACAACGCGGCCACCACGGCGTTCTTCATCTGGGTGATCGCCGGCGGCCTCGACGCGTACGCCGGCACCTATGACGCGCTTGCCCGGCGGCTCGGCTTCGAGGTCGGGACCGCCGACGCCCTGGTCGTGACCGCGATCGGCCTCCTGGCCTGGGCCGCGTTCGCCACCACCGTGCAGGTGCTCGTGTACCGGCGCGGCCTGGATGCCTGGGAGGAGATCGAGGCATCCGGGGCGGCTGAGCCCGGCGTCCAGCCGGACGAGCCCGCGGGACCGGCGCATCGCGGCCGCTTCGATCCGCGCGCCGTGTCCGTCGTCGCGGCGGTCCTGTTCGTCCTGTTGCTGTCGAGCACCAGCTGGTCGGTGCTGATTCCCGTCGCCGTGTTCCTGGCGCTTGCCTGGGCGGTCTCCCGGCCGGACAACTCGGTGGTGCCGACCGGCCTGGCCTTCTGCGCCGTGCTCGGCGGGGGCGCGCTCCTGTTCGGGATCGGCGGCGGGCTCGGCCTGGACGCCACACTGCGGCGGGCGCTGCGCGCGACGCTGCTAGTGGTGGCCGCCACCTGGCTCCGCGCGGCGGCGGGCTCGGAGGGCCTGCGCGACGTGGGTCGGCGCGTGCTCGGGAAGCTCAGGCGCGTGCCCGCGATGCCGGAGGCCGCCGCCGTGCTCGACTCACTCGGGCCCGAGAGCCGTCTGGCCGCGGCGGCCCGGACGCTGGCGGCGTCGCTGCGCGACGTGCCACGGCAGCCGCTGCCGTTCCTCGACGCCGTGCTCGGGTGGGTGGTGAGCGAGTCCCGCCGGGCGGATCAGCCCGAGGCCGGGGCCCGGCCCGAGATCAGCAGGTTGTAGAACATCGCGGCCGGCAGGCGCGGCTCGAGCAGCGAGCGGTCAAGCGCTTGCAGGAGCAGGTAGCCGCGGTAGGCGTACATCCGCCAGGCGTGGGGGATCTCATCGGGCGCGGCGGTGGCCTCGAGCGCGCGGTTGGCCCAGCCGAAGAGGCTGGCGGCCAGCTCCTCGCCGCTCACCCGCACCTCGTCCAGCCCCGCGTCGCGCGCGTGCGCCGCCAGCGCGGCGGGTGTGAACGCGTGCACGTCCACCACCTGCTCGAGCAGGTCCTCCTCGCGCGCCGCCCCGTTGTGCCCGTTGCGGCGCGGCCCGGCGCCCATCAGCGCCCGCCACAGCGGCGCGACGGCGTGGGCGCCGCGCTTGGGCAGCTCGGCCAGCCGGTCCCCGTAGTACGAGGGCTCGCCGCAGAAGGCCACCACGCCGCCCGGGCGCAGGACGCGCCGGAACTCGCGGAAGGCGGCGTCCAGGTCCGGAAGGTGGTGCAGGACCGCGTGGCCCACCACGAGGTCGAACGAGCCGTCCTCGAAGGGGAGCGCGGACGCTTCGCAGGCCGCCGTCTCGACGCTCACGCCGAGGTCGGCCGCCGAGGCCGAGAGCACGTCGAGCATGCCGGGGGAGATGTCCGTGGCCACGGCCTCCTCGACGATGCCCGCGCGGACGAGGTTGATGATGAAGTAGCCGGTGCCCGCCCCGATCTCGAGCGCCCGGCCGAAGCGCGGCGGCTCCTCGCCGAGCGCCTTGCGGAGCTTGCCCACCACCTGGCGCGCACCCTCGGCGTCGTAGGCGATGCCCCACTTGGAGTCGTAGCCCGCGGCCGCGAGGTCGTGGTACCGGACGTTGGCGTCGAGTATCTGCTCACCGGCGGGCATGCGGCCGGGAAGCCTATGGCACTGGCCGAGCCGGGATTGCCAGTTTGGCGGAAGCACCCGGCCTGGCCGGGTGCGCACCGATGGCATTTAAACTCAGGGCTCTGTGAGCGAAGCGACCGTCCAGCGGGACCAGCCCGCGGGCGTCCCACCGCTTGCCCTCACCGGCGAGCGGACGATGCCCGACGTCCCGGCCGAGAACTACTGGTACCGCCGTCACCTGGCGGTGTACGAGTGGATCGCCGACCGCTGCGCGGGCCTCGACGTGGTCGACATGGCCTGCGGTGAGGGCTACGGCACCAACGTGCTGGCCCGCAGTGCCCGCACGGTCACCGGCGTGGATGCCAACCCCGAGGCCCACGAGCACGCGCGGCTGAAGTACACGCGGCCCGGGATCAGCTTCGTGCGCGACCTGGTGGAGCGCCACCGCCAGGAGTGCGACGCCGTGGTGTTCCTCCAGACGATCGAGCACGTGGAGCGGCCCGAGGACGTGCTGCGCCACTTCCAGTCGCTGCTGCGCCCCGGCGGGGCCGCCTACGTGTCCACCCCGAACCTCCTCACGCTGGCGCCGGAGGGCGCGGACAAGTCGGACAACCCCTGGCACCTGCGCGAGTACCGCGTGGAGGAGTTCCGGGCGCTCTGCGCCTCCGTGTTCGAGAGCTTCGAGCTCTATGGGCTCTTCCACGCGCGCAAGCTGCGCGTGCACGAGCTGGCGCTGCGCGCCGGCTGGGATCGCGTGCACGCCGCGCTGGGGATCACGAAGCCGTTCTACGACCGCTTCACGCCCGCCATCGCCACGGGCGACTTCGCGCTTCGCACCGAGCGGCTCGACCGGGCGCTCGACTTCGTGGCAGTTCTGCGCCGGCCCGGATGAGCGAGCGCCGCGGCGCGCTCGCGCTCGTGCTTCACACCCACATGCCCTACGTGGAGGGGTTCGGCACGTGGCCGTTCGGCGAGGAGTGGCTCTGGGAGGCGGTGGCCTGCGTGTACCTGCCGCTGCTCGAGCTGCTCGACGGCGCGCCCGTCACGATCGGCCTGACCCCCGTGCTCTGTGACCAGCTCGAGGCGATGCGCGGCGCGCCGGGCGACCGTTACCTGAACTTCCTGCGCGAGGTGCGCGAGGCGGTGCACGCCGAGGACTCGCAGGGGCTCGAGCGCGGCGGCGAGCCCACGCTCGCCGCCGAGGTGCGCCGCGCGGCGGGCGACTACGAGCGCGCCGCCGCGAGCTTCGAGCGGCGCGGCCGCGATCTCCTCGGGGCGTTCGGCGCCCTGAGCGGCGTGGAGCTCTGGACGTCGGCCGCCACCCACGCCGTGCTGCCGCTGCTGGCCACGGACGCCGGGCTCCGGCTCCAGCTGGCCACGGGCATCGCGTCGCACCGGCGGCGCTTCGGCGGCTGGGACGGCGGGTTCTGGCTGCCCGAGTGCGCCTACGCCCCCGAGCTCGAGACCGCGCTGGCGGAGCAGGGCGTGCGGCGCTTCTGCGTGGACCAGACCGCCGCGCATGGGCTCGGGGCGCCCGAGCAGCTCCAGCCGGTGGCGCTCGACTCGGGACCGGTGGCCGTGCCGGTGGACTGGCAGACGGTGGAGCTCGTGTGGAACGAGCACGACGGCTACCCGGGCCACCCGACCTATCGCGACTACCACCGCCGCACCATCCACGACCTCCGGCCGTGGGCGAACTCCGGCGAGCCGTACGACCGCGAGGCCGCGCTCGCGCTCGCTCGCAGCCACGCGCGCGACTTCCTCCGCCACGTGGCCAGGCGCGCGGAGGACGGCGGGCTCGTGTGCTGCGCGCTCGACACCGAGCTGCTCGGCCACTGGTGGTACGAGGGGCCCGAGTGGCTCGCCACCGTGCTGGACCAGGCGGACGAGGAGGGCGTCGAGCTCGTGACCGTGGCCGAGGGCCTGGAGCGCACGCCCGCGGTGCGGCGGGAGGTGGAGCGCTCCAGCTGGGGGGCCGGCAAGGACCTCTCCACGTGGGATGCCCACGGGGTGGCGGAGCTGGCGTTCGGCGCCCGTGACGCGGAGCTCCGCACCGTTGCCGCCGCGGCCAACGGAGCGGGCGAGCACCCGGGCCTCGAGCGCGCCGCGCGTGAGCTGCTGGCGCTCCAGGCGAGCGACTGGGCCTTCATGACCACCCGTGAGCTGGCCGCCGACTACCCACTTCGGCGCACCGCCGCGCACCGCGCGGAGCACGACGCTGCGCTGTCCGCTCTGACAGACTCCGCGCTCGTGCCGGAGCCCGCGCTGCGCAGCCTCGCCCCGGATCTGGACATCGTCCCCCTCACGAGCTCGTAGCACGGATGCGCGCCCTGATCCTCTCCTGGGAGTACCCGCCCCTGATCGAGGGCGGTCTCGCGCGCCACGTTCGCAAGCTGGCTGAGAACCTGGTGGCGCAGGACGTGGAGGTCCACGTCCTCGCCCGCGGCCGCGAGGAGTCGCCGGCCGAGGAGGAGATGGACGGCGTGCTGGTCCATCGCGTGCTCGAGCCCGAGCGCCCGCGCGAGCTGGGCGAGTTCGTGACCTGGATCGAGCGGATGAACGCGGACATGCTGGCGGTCGGCGTGGAGGTGGGCGACCGCTACGACTTCGACATCGTGCACGGGCACGACTGGCTCGTGGCATCGGCCGGCGATCACCTGGCGAACCGCTTCCGCGCCCCGTTCGTCGTGACGATCCACGCCACGGAGTACGGCCGCCACCAGGGCTGGGTGGACAAGCATCCGCAGTCGTACATCCACGGCGTCGAGCGCTGGATGGCCAACCGCGCGGAGCGCCTGATCACCTGCTCCGCGTACATGCGCGAGCACGTGGCCGACATCTACGGGCTCGAGGAGTCGCGCATCACGGTGATCCCCAACGGGATCGACCCCTCTGAGCTCGTGCCGGTGGACGACCTGGACGCGCTCAGGGCGCGCTTCGCAAAGCCCGACGAGCGGCTCGTGCTGCTGGTGGGCCGGCTGGTCTACGAGAAGGGCTTCCAGCTGGCGCTCGAGGCGCTGCCCGGCCTGATCGAGCGGCTCGGGAACGTGCGCTTCATCGTCGCGGGCTCGGGCACCGCCGAGCAGGAGCTGCGCGAGCAGGCCACGGAGCTCGGGCTCGACGAATACGGCAGCTTCCTCGGCTGGATCGGCGACGACGTCCTCCACTCGCTCTACCGGATCGCCGACCTGACGGTGGTGCCCTCCATCTACGAGCCGTTCGGCCTGGTGGCGCTGGAGGCGATGGCGTCGGGCTGCCCGTGTCTGGTGGCCGACACCGGCGGCCTGCGCGAGGTCGTGCCGAACGAGGACGTGGGCCTGCGCTTCCGCTCGCGCGATCCGAACTCGCTGGGCCAGATGGCGGAGCGGCTGCTCACCGATGAGCAGCTGCGCGACCGGCTCGTGGCGGAGGCCTCCGAGCACGTGCTGAGCTTCGACTGGGCCGACGTGGCCCGCCAGGTGGCCGAGGTCTACGGCGAGGTCTCGTCGACCCGCCCCGCCACGAGGCGCAGCGGGTAGCGCACGAAGATCGAGCTCACCCAGAGCACCATCGACAGGGTGGTGGAGATGTACGCCACCGGCATCGAAACGAAGAAGATGCCCGAGAACACGAGTCCGAGCCGCCTGCCGAACGGCTGCGCCAGGTGCCCGCGGTGCTGTTGCACGAAGGCCCGGCGTCGCACGTAGACCGCCATCGCCCAGTTCGTGAGCGACGCCAGCCCGATCGTGGCGGCGAAGACGGCGGCCGCCTCGGGCACCTCCGAGTAGTCGCTCAGCAGGTTGGTCGAGAAGGGCACCATGGCGATCAGCGCCAGGAACAGCAGGTTCATCGCCATGAGCGGGCCGTCGAACCGCTCAACCACCTCGAACAGGCGGTGGTGGACGATCCAGAACCGCCCGACGAGCGCGAACGAGAGGGCGTAGGCGCCGAGCGGCGTGATCAGGTCGTCGAGGCTCGACGCGAGCTCCGAGTCGGGAACCGTGGGAACCTCGATGTTCAGGACGAGCAGCGTGATCGCCACCGCCATCACCCCGTCCGTGAAGGCGATGATCCGCGAGGGGTCGGAGTGCTCCACGCAGGCAGCTAAGCCCGGCGGCCGGATGGACTGACGGGTTTCGCGCCCACCCCCTGGGCGTAGATCCCGACAGTCTCGCTTCGAGGGGGCTAGCCGGCCAGCGCGTCCACGGCCAGCGCGCCGTGCTCGTGCACGAGCACCGGGTTCAGCTCGATCAGGCCGAGCCCCTCGGCCAGCAGCAGGTCGCCGACCGCGGCGCCGAGGCGCGCCGCGGCGCCCATGTCGAGCGGCGTGCGGCCGCGCGCGCCGGTGAGCAGGCCGGCGCCGCGCAGCGAGCGCAGCGCCACCTCGACCCGCTCGGGCGTGGCCGGCAGAGGCACCACGGCCACGTCGTCGTGGAGCTCCGTCCAGACGCCGCCGAGGCCCACCACGAGCGCGGGCACCACGGCGTCGCGGCGGGCGGACACCAGCAGCTCGAGGCCGGGCGGCTCCATCCGCTCCACGAGCACGGCGGCGCTCTCCACCCCGAGCGCCACGAGCCGGCGGTAGGCGGCGCGCACGTCCTCTGGGCTGCGCAGGTCGAGTGCGAGCGCGCTCAGCTCGCTCTTGTGCATGAGCGTGGGGGCGGAGAGCTTGAGTACGAGCGCGGGGCCCAGATCCTCCATGGCGCCCGCGGCGTCCTCCTCGCCGGTGGCCAGGCGGCCATCAACCACGGGCACCCCGGCCGAGCGCAGCAGCGCCTTGGCCTCGTGCTCGGCGAGCGGGAGCCGCCCGTTCGCGCCGGTGGCGGCAGCCGCGGCGATCGCGCGCAGGCGCGCCGGGTCGGCCGCGGGCAGGCGCAGCGCCGCTGCGCAGACGAGGCCGGTGCGAAGCCCGGCGACGGCCGGTATCCCGGCGTCGGCGAAGCGCGCGGCCGCCTCGTCGTCGAGCAGCTCGGGGAGGGTGGAGGACACCATCACCGGCACTGGGCTGGCGGCGGCGCCGGCGTGGATCCCCTCGCGCACCGCGGCCCACGACTCAGCCGCCGCGCCCTGGATTCCCACCGGCTGGTCGTACAGCACCAGCATCTGCTCGATCGCGGGGTCCGCGGCCACGGTGGCCACGATGTCGCGAAGTGTCTCGACCTCGCCCCAGATCAGCGCCGTGTAGTCGAGCGGGTTGCCGACCGTGGCGGCGTCGGGGAGGAGCTCGCGGAGCCGCTCGGCGGTGGCGGGGGAGAGCGGGGGGAGGTCGAGCCCGTTGCGGGCGCAGTAGTCGGCCGCCAGCGCGGAGTCCCCGCCCGAGCAGGTGAGCACGGCGAGGCCGCCACCCTCGGGGCTCCGCGGGCGCGCGGCGGGGACGGCCTGGGCCTTGGCCAGCTCGAGCAGCTCGTGCACGTCCTCCGCCCAGGCGGCGCCCGCCTCCTCCACGAGTGCGCGGAACACGCGCTGGTCGCCGGCCACGGCGCCGGTGTGTGCCGCCGCAGCGAGCGCGCCGGCCCGCGAGGAGCCGACCTTGAGCACTGAGACCCCCACGCCGCGCTCCGCGCATTCGGCCAGCGCGAGCGCCAGCCGGGCGCCGTCGCCGTCGGCCTCCAGGTACACGGCGATCGACCCCACGCCCTCCTCGCGAGCGAGCTGCGCGATCCACTCGGCCGGGTCGAGCGCCGCCGAGTTCCCGCACGAGATCACGGTGTGCAGCCTCAGCCCGCGGAGGGTGGTGAGGGTGTTCACCGCCACGTTGCCGCTCTGCGACACCAGTGCCACCCGCCCGGGCTCGAGCGGGCGCAGCGCGTCGCCCCAGAGCGCCACGCGCTCGTGCAGGGCCACGATCCCGTTGCCGTTGGGGCCGCACAGGGGCAGCCCGTGGCGGTGGGCCGCCTCCACCAGCTCGCGCTCGAGCGCGGTGCCCTGCGCGATCTCGCCGAAGCCTGCGCCGTAGACCACCGCGCCGCCGCAGCCGATCGCGCCGGCCTCCTCCACCACAGCGGCCACGCCCGCGGCCGGGATCGCGACGACCACGGCGTCGGGCGGCTCCGGCAGGTCGGACAGCGACGGGAAGCACGGCACGCCGTGCGCCTCGTCGCGGCCTGGGTTCACGCCCCAGACGGTGCCCGGGTAGCCGAGCGCGGCCAGGTTGAGCAGCGTCTCGCCGGAGTACGACCCCGGACGATCATTGGCTCCGACGACCGCGATCGTCCGCGGGTGAAGCAGGCGCTCCACTAGTGGAGGGTGCGCTCCACGCCGCGGCGCTCCAGCGCGCGCGCCACGATCAGCCGCTGGATCTCGCTGGTGCCCTCCCAGATGCGGTCAACGCGCAGCTCGCGGTTGAAGCGCTCGGCCACGTTGGTCCGCATGTATCCGCGCCCGCCGAAGATCTGCACGGCGCGGTCGGCGCACCGGCAGGCCGCCTCGCTCACGAACAGCTTCGCCATCGACGCCTTGGCGTGCACGACCTTGGGGTCGGCCCCGGCGTCGGCGAGTCGCGCCACCTCGAGGGTGAGCAGCCGGCCGGCCGCGGCGTCGGCCGCCGAGTCGGCCAGCGGGAAGGACACGCCCTGGTAGTCGATCAGGCGGTTGCCGCCCTGCTCGCGGTCGATCGCCCAGGCGGTGGTCTCCTCGATCAGGCGCCACATCGAGCCCACGCCGCGCGCGGCGATGCCGAGCCGCTCTTCGGTGAACCAGGCGCGCTGGAGGTCGTCGCCGCCGCCCACGCCGCCTACCACGGCGTCCTCGGGCACCTCCACCCCGGTGAAGCGGATCGTCGGGTGCCCGTGCGGATAGGTGTGCGTGAAGGGCGGGTCGTCCACCATCTCGATGCCGTCGCTGTCGCGGTCGATCAGGAACAGCGTGGGCTGCTCCTCGCCGTCCACGAGCGCCTTGGCCATCACGATGTAGACGGAGGCCACGTCGCCGTAGGTCACGAACCACTTCTCGCCGTCGATCACCCAGCCGCTGTCGGTGCGGCGCGCGGTGGTCTGGATGCGCGACGGGTCGGAGCCGGCGTCGGCCTCCGTGACGGCGTACGCGTCGTGGAGCTCGCCGCGGAGGGCGGGGCGCAGGTAGCGGTCGATCTGCTCCGGCGTGCCGCTGGCCAGCACGTTGTAGGCGCCGGGCATGTGCCACGACAGGGCGTTGGTGGAGCGGCCGAGCTGCTCCTCCACCAGGAACCACTCGGTCTTCGTCCAGCCCTGCCCGCCGTACTCCTCGGCGTGGAGGCCGCCGGTGAGCCGCGCGTCGAGGGACTCGCGCTTGATGCGGTCGTGCAGCTCCTGAGGGATGTCCCCGCCGGCGCGCTCGGCCAGCTCCTCGTTCGGGATCAGCACCTCATCCACGAAGCGCCGCGCGCGGTCGCGCAGCTCCAGCTGCTCGGGCGTGAAGTCGGCGGCGGTGGTGGTGAGGGCCGGGGCGGCCGGGCTGATTGTCATGCGGGTCCTCCCTTTCTTATTCCCGGAAGTCCGAGCTTGAGTTGGTCGTGGTTGTGGATCACGTCGAGCACCAGAGCGCGTGCGCTCTCGAGCTCAGGGTTCACGGGGGCCTCGCGTGCGAGCGTCCCCGCCTCCTGCAGATATGCGGCCCAGGCGCGCCGGCTTCCGCGGGTCACGAGGCGCTCCGCACGGGTGCGCTCCACCTCCACCGCGGCGGCGCTGGGGACGCCGCCGGTTCGCAATGCGGCGACTGCCTCGGGCAGCTCGCGCTCGGGTTCCGGGGTGATGGAAAGCCATGCGTGGCGGGCGCCGAACTGACCCACGAAGGGCATGTTATCATGCGACTGATCACAAAGTCAGGAGCGGGTGAATGGCGACGGTAGAGCGGAAAACCACGAGTGCTGCGCTTCCCGCGCGCCTCTACCGCGACCCGGAGGTGCTCGAGGTCGAGCGCCGGCGCATCTTCGAGCGCACCTGGCAGCTGGCCGGGCACGTGTCGCAGCTGCCCGGGCCTGGCACCTACCTAACCGCGAAGGCCGGCAGCCAGCCGGTGCTGGTGCTGCGCGACGGCGAGGGCGAGCTGCGCGCCTTCCGCAACGTCTGCCGCCACCGCGGCTCGCGCCTCCTCGAGGGCTCGGGCGAGTGCGGCAAGGCGATCCGCTGCCTCTACCACGGCTGGACCTACCGGCTCGACGGCGAGCTGATCGGCGTGCCCGAGGCGCGCAGCATCCCGGACCTCGACAAGTCCACGCTCGGCCTGTTCCCGGCGCGGGTGGAGGCCGTCGCCGGCCTCATATTCGTGAACCTCGACCCGCATGCGACGCCGCTTGCGGAGCAGGTGGCGGGGCTCCCGGAGCGCATGGCGCCGTACGAGATCGAGAAGCTCGAGCCGCACACCCCCTACGACGGCACCCAGCCGGCCAACTGGAAGATCGCCGTCGACAACTACCTCGAGGGGTACCACGTGCCGATCGCCCATCCCGGGCTGATGCGACTCCTCGACTACAAGCACTACGACGTCGAGGTGCACGACAACTGGGTCTGGTTCGAGGCGCCGCTGCGCGACAAGCCGTCCGGCAACAAGATGGAGCGCATCTACCAGCGCCTCGTGTCGCCGATGCCCGGCCTCGGGGAGGCGGACAGGCGCGTCTGGCGCTTCGTGTTCATCTATCCGAACACGACGATCGACCTCTATCCCGACCTCGTCTGGACCTGGAAGATCGACGCCGACGACGCGCTCACCACGCGAGACACGGCCTCGCTCTACCGCCATCCGGACGCCTCGCTGCGCACGCGACTGGCCCAGCGCGTGAACTACCGGGTCAACAAGGTGGTCGGCGACGAGGACTTCGCCCTCGTGCAGAACGTGCAGGCGGGAATCGAGACGCGCGGCTGGGAGCCCGGCCCGCTGTCCGGGCGCGAGGCCGCTGTGGCCTGGTTCGCCGACCGCATCCGAGCCGACCTCGGCGAGGACGCTTGAGCGCCACCGTCGAGCCGACCCTCGGCGCGCGCGAGCGGATCCTCGCGGCGGCCGTCGAGCGCATCGCGAGCGACGGCATCGACGACGTGCGCATAGCGCGCATCGCGATGGACGCCGGGGTCTCGACCTCGCTCGTCCATTACCACTTCGAGACGCGTGACGCCCTCCTCGAGCAGGCGCTCGAGTACTCGTTCGAGCTGGCCGGGGACGTGCGCATCGGGGACGGGGAGGACGACCCGCCCGACCACACGCGCCGGCTGGCCGCGATGGTCGACCAGTGCCTGCCCTACCCGGGCGCGCTCGAGCGCGACTGGATCCTGTGGGTGGAGCTGTGGCTGCGCGCGGTGCGCCGCCCGCAGCTGCGGCCGACCGCCGAGCGGCTCTACGCGCGCATGCACGTCTGGTTCTCCGACGCGATCGCCGCGGGGATCGAGGCGGGGGAGTTCCGGGCCGAGGCGGACCCGGGCCGCACCGCCGACCGCGTGCTCGCGATGTGCGACGGCTTCGGCGTCCGCGCGCTTCTCACCGAGCTGTCGCTCGACCGGGCGCGCGCAGACGTCTGGGCCTTCCTGGCGCACGAGCTGGGGCTTGACCCCCGCATGCCAGGCCAGGTCCCGCGTTGAGCCCCGACGTCGTCGTGGTGGGCGCCGGCACGGTCGGCGGCTGGGCGGGCTGGTTCGCCAGCCGGATCGGCGCCCGCGTGACCGTGCTCGAGCGCCACACGGCCGGGCAGGGCGCGTCGAGCAGGGCCGCGGGGATCGTGCGCGCCCAGGGCGGCACGCCCACGGCGGTCGCGCTCGGGCGCTGGACGATCGACTTCTACGAGCGCCAGCGCTCGATGATCGGCACCGACTCGGGGTTCCGCCGGCTCGGGTACCTGCTGCTGGCGCGCACGGACGCCGAGGCTTCCGAGGCGAAAGCGCGGGTGGCGATGCAGCAGGCCGAGGGCCTGGAGGTCCGCTGGGTGGAGCCCGAGGAGGCGGTGGCGCTCAACCCGACGCTCGCGCCCCACGGGTTCGTGGGCGCCACCTACTGCGCGATCGAGGGCTGCATCGACCCGCCGCGCAACGTGCGCGCCTACGTGCTCGCGCTCCAGCAGGCGGGGGTGGAGCTGCGCGAGCGCTGCGAGTGCGAGGAGCTGCTTGTGGAGGACGGGCGCGTGGTGGGCGTGCGAGCGGCCGGCGAGACGATCGCCTGCTCGCGCGTGATCCTCACGGGCGGGCCCTCGCTGCGCGAGACCGCCCGGCGGCTCGGCTTCGACGTCTTCGCGGGCGGTGCGCGTCACCAGGTCGCGGTCACCTCGCCCCACGAGGCCTTCGCGGGCGAGCCGCTGCCGATGGTCTTCGACGTGGGCGCCGGCATCTACTGGCGCCAGGAGGAGGACGGGCTCCTGTTCGGCTGGAGCGACCCGGACGAGCGCCCCGGCGAGGCCCGCGAGGTGAGCTTCGAGTACCTGGAGCGGGTCCGCGCCCGGCTTGCCGAGGATGTGCCTGTCACGGCGGGTCTCGGCCTGCGCAAGGTCTGGGCGGCGACGATCGACTACACGCCGGACCACCTGCCGATCCTCGCCTCGCCGGTCGAGGGTCTAGTGATCGCGAGCGCGGCGGGCCACGGGATGATGTGGGGCCCGGCCGTCGCGCGCGCCGCGGCGCAGCTCGCGCTCACCGGCGCCACCGACGTGGCGGACGTGTCGGAGCTCGGCCTCGACCGCTTCGACTCCGAGGGCCGCTCGCGGCTGTCCACCGACCCGATAGCACTGCCGTTCCCAGCCGAGGCGGAGGACGCTCCCGCTCAGAGTTAGGATCTGCCGATGTCCGAACAGACGCAGGTCACCCCCGAGGGAATCATGCAACTGGGCCTGGGGTTCTGGGGCTCGAAGACGCTGCTCAGCGCCGCCGAGCTCGGCGTCTTCACGGAGCTGGCGGAAGCCGGCGCCCTCGACGCGGAGGCGCTGCGCGAGCGTCTCGGGCTCCATCCCCGGAGCGCGACCGACTTCTTCGACGCGCTCGTGGCCCTCGGCATGCTCGAGCGGGACGAAGGGCGCTACTCCAACACTCCCGAGACCGAGCTGTTCCTCGACCGTGCCAAGCCCTCGTACGTCGGCGGCATCCTCGAGATGGCCAATGCGCGCCTGTATCCCTTCTGGGGATCGCTGACGGAGGGCCTGCGGACCGGATCGCCTCAGAACGAGGTGAAGGCGGGCGGGGACTTCTTCGCTGAGCTCTATGCCGACCCCCCGCGGCTCGCGCAGTTCGCGCGGGCGATGAGCGCGATCAGCATGGGCGCGGGCCAGGCGATCGCGTCCAAGTTCCCCTGGGGAGAGCGCTCCACGGTGATCGACATCGGTTGTGCGGAGGGGGCCGTGCCGGTGCAGGTCGCTCTCGCGCACGAGCACATCACGGGCGGGGGCTTCGACCTGCCGCCGCTCGAGCCGATCTTCGGCGACTTCGTCGCGGCCTTCGGGCTCTCCGAGCGGCTCTCGTTCACCGGCGGGGACTTCTTCAGCGATCCGCTGCCGTCGGCCGACGTGCTCGTGATGGGTCACATCCTCCACGACTGGGACATGGACGAGAAGCAGTTGCTGCTGCGCAAGGCCCACGAGGCGCTGCCGGACGGCGGTGCGCTGATCGTCTACGACGGGGTCATCGACGACGACCGGCGCCAGAACGCGTTCGGCCTGCTCATGAGCCTGAACATGCTCATCGAGACGCCGGGCGGGTTCGACTACACCGGGGCCGACTGCCAGGAGTGGATGACGGCGGCGGGCTTCCGCGAGACCTACGTCGAGCCCCTGGTCGGGCCCGACTCGATGGTCGTCGGAATCAAGTAGCCCCGCGCCCGCCCCTCACCGCTTGAGGCGGAAAACGAACTTGTCCTCGACCGGGCTCAGGTGGTGGACGTCGATGTCGCCGCTCACGCCACGGTAGGCGCCGGAGCCGCCGGTCACGATCAGCGGGTGGCGCTTGACGCTCTCGGGCGGGTCGATGCCCTGGATCGTGAGCTGCCCGCGGGGCAGGAGGAACCCGCCGGAGCAGACGTGATGGCCCTCGGGGAGGCTCTGGGTGCAGGTCGCGTGGTCGCTTCCCACCACGCGACCGCGGGCGTCCCTGAGCGTCTGGGTGAAGATGACCACGTCCCCGACGGAGTCGCCATCGGGCGCGTTGTCCACGAAGCTGACGGTCTTGATCTTGCCGCTCAGCGTGAAGTTGAGCCGCGGCTTCGACGGAGCCTTGCCGGGCACCTGGGCAGCGGCCAGCGCCGCCAGGGCGAGGGCCGCGACGGCGGCCACGATCAGCTTCGCTCTCATGACACTCCTTCGTTAGGGGGCGGCGGCCGGCCGCTTTGACCAGCTAAGCGACGACCTTCATCCGGTCGCCGGCCTCCTCGAGCACCGCGCCGAGCGTGCCGGCGATCTCGTCGATCTCCTTCTGGCCGGCCACCAGCGGCGGGGAGATCTGCACCACGGGCTCGCCGCGATCGTCGGCGCGGCAGATGAGGCCGCGCTCGAACAGCTGGGGTGACACGAAGCCGCGCAGCAGCTCGTTGGATTCCTCGTCGGAGAAGCCCGCGCGCGTCTCGCGGTCCTTGACCAGCTCGATCGCGTAGAAGAAGCCGCAGCCGCGCACGTCGCCCACGATCGGGAGCTCCAGCAGCTGCTCGAGCGAGGCGCGGAAGCTCGGCTCGAGCTCGCGCACGTGCTCGACGATCCGGTCGCGCCGCATGATCTCGATGTTCTTGAGCGCCACCGCCGCCTGCACGGGATGGCCGCCGAAGGTCATGCCGTGCGTGTACATGGATCCCGGCTTCGTGAACGGCTCCATCACGCGCTCGGTCGCGATCACCGCCCCGATGGCGGCGTACGCCGACGACAGCCCCTTGGCGGACGTGATCAGGTCGGGCCGGATGTCGAATCGCTCAGAGGCGAACCAGTGGCCGGTGCGGCCGAAGCCGGTGATCACCTCGTCGGCGCACAGCAGGATGCCGTGCTCGTCGCACAGCGCTCGCACGCCCTGGAAGTACCCGGTCGGCGGCATGAACGCGCCGCCGGAGTTCTGCACCGGCTCCATGATCACCATCGCCACCGTGTCGGGTCCTGCCTGCACGATCGTGGCCTCGAGGTCGTCGAGCAGGAAGGCGGTGAACTCCTCCTCGGTCTCCTCCGGCGGACGGTGGTAGCGATCCGTGTTCGACACGTGGAGAACGTCCGGGACGAGCGGCTCGAACGGGGTGCGCAGCTCGGTGCACCCGGTGAGCGAGAGCGCGCCCATGGTGGTGCCGTGGTAGGCCACCCGGCGGGCGATCGCCTTCCAGCGCCGCTCACCGCGCGCGCGGTGGTACTCGCGGGCGAGCTTCCAGGCGGCCTCCGTGGCCTCCGAGCCACCGGACACGAAGAACGCGCGGTTGAGGTCGCCGGGCGCGAGGTCGGCCAGCTCGGCCGCAAGCTCGATCGAGCGCGGGTGGGCGAAGGTCCAGTTGATCGCGAACGGCAGCTCGCGCATCTGCGCTGCGGCGGCCTCGCCCATCTCGGCGCCGTAGCCGTAGCCGATGTTCACGCAAAAGAGCCCGGCCAGCGCGTCGAGGTAGCGCTTGCCGTTCAGGTCCTCGAGGTAGCAGCCGTCGCCGGAGACGATCACTTGGAGTTCGGCCGGGTCGGCGTACCCGCCCATCTCCGTGAAATGGAGCCAGAGATGGTCGAGAGCCGTGCGCTGGAGGCCGTCGGACGCCATGCCGGCGATCGTATCGTTCCTCCGAGTTAGTCCATTCGTCCAGCCAGGTGGAGCGCGACGCCTGGCCGACTATGTTGAGGGTGGTGCCGCACCGTTCGACGATCGCGCTCGCCGCTGCGCTGGCCGTCATCCTCGCGCCGATGGCGCATGCCTCGACTCCTACGGGGAGCCCCTTCGACGCCGCCGCGCCGCTCGCGCTCGGTGGCGGGGCCGATGCGAACGCCGCCTTTCGCCGCGCCGGCTGGCGGTGGCCCATGCGGCGGATCACCTACCACGTGGCGGCCCGCGCGAACGCGCGCGCCATCCGCACCGCCGTGAGGACCTGGAACCGGAGCGGCGTGCGGCTGCGCTTCGTGAGGGCGCCGCGACGGCGCGCGAGCGTGTCGATCCGCTACTGGCCGCAGGCGGGATGCGTGGGGGGAGGGGTGACCGGCACGAGCTACAACTCGGTCACGGGGCGCGCGGTCCGCGCCGAGGTGCGCATCTCGCGGCCCGACCCGCGCAACATCGCGTGCAGCCGCTGGGCGATCACGATGGTGGTGGCCCACGAGCTCGGCCACGTGCTCGGCCTCGGCCACGAGCCACGCCGCTGCGCGCTGATGAACACCCGGCTCGTGACGCTCTCCCCGGAGCGCTGCACGCCGCCGCTCGAGCCCTGGCGTTGGCGCTGCCGCATCCTCGAGCCCGACGACGTGCGCGGCGCCGTGCGGCTCTATGGGGGCCGCGTGAGGTCGCGTGGCCGCCCGATCTGCGACCTGTTCCCCGCGCCCGCCACCCCGGCCTCGCTGGCAGCGGTGCCCGACAGCCTCGGCGGGATCGCCACGACCTTCGTGCGCCCGCCCGCGCGAGACCCCGCCGCCACACGTGATCGCGGGGCCGGAGAGCTACCTGGTGGCCTATCGCCCGAACACCTGCCCGGCGTCCCCTGACGATCCCGGGTCGATCACGACCGCCGGTCTCTGGACGGTCCCGGCGAGCGGCGTCCAGCAGGTGCTGCTCAGCGCGCCGGCCTCCGGGCGCTACTGCATAGCCGTCTGGGCGCGCGACGGCGTGGGCCGTTTCAGCGCCAAGCCGGCGACGACCTTCGCGGACGTCGTCCTCACCGTAGAACGCACACGCGCCCGCCGGGGAAGGGCGGGCGCGTGGCGGGGGGAGGAGCTTGGTAGGGGTTCTAGGCCCCTGAGGGCTCCGGCTCGGGCTCGCGCCCGACCTTTGGCAGCCAGCTGAGCCGCTGAGGCAGGTACCAGTTCCAGTCGCCGAGCAGCTTCATCGTCGCTGGGAGCAGCACGCCGCGAACCAGGGTGGCGTCGATCAGGACCGCCGCCGCCAGGCCCACTCCGAACTGCTTCATGTCGATGAACGAGAGCGTGGCGAAGATCGAGAACACCCCGACCATCACCATCGCCGCCGCCGTGACCACGCCTGCCGTGGACTTGATGCCGTGGGTGACGGCCTCGTCCGTGGACTCTCCGCGGTCCACGGCCTCCTTGATCCGGCTGAGGATGAACACGTGGTAGTCCATCGACAGCCCGAACAGGATCACGAACAGCATGATCGGGAACCAGGCGGTGATCGCCCCGGTGGACTGGAAGTTCAGGAAGTCCTCCAGGTGACCGTCCTGGAACACCCAGACCACGATCCCGAGCGCGGCGCTGACCGACAGCAGGTTCAGCAGGATCGCCTTGATCGGGATCACGATCGACCGGAACGTGACGAGCAGGAGGATGAACGCCATCAGGAACACGAACCCGAGGACGTACCAGATGTGTGAGCTCATCACTCCGTTGAAGTCGAGCGACGCGGCGGTGTCGCCGCCGACGCCGACCAGCTGAGCGCTCTTGATCTCGGCCGGGATGACCTCGGGGACGACGTTCTCACGCAGGTCCTTGACCGCGTCCAGCGAGGTGTTGTCCGTGCCGCTTCCGGCGAGCGGCACGTCGATCGTGCCGACTCGTCCGTTGGGGCTGATCTCGGAGGTCACGCCCTCCTCGAACTGGTCCGACTCGCGGGCCACCTGACGCAGCTCGGCGGCCGCGGCGTTCAGCTCGGTCTCGGACACGTGCCGGCCCTCGACCACGATCGTGCCGGTGAACTGCTCACCCGGGAACGCGGCCTGCATCCGGTCGTAGGTCTGCATCACAGCGAGGCTGCGGGGCAGTCCGTCCACGCCGGAGTCCGCCGTGTGGATGTGGGTCAGCGGCAGCGCCAGCGCCACGAGCACGGCGGTGGCGGCCACGATGGAGACCAGCGGACGCTTCAGTACCCGGTCGAGGATCCAGGACCAGGCCCTGGACTCGCCGGTGCGCCGCTCCGGCTTCAGGAAGGGCACCCGGCCCTTGTTCACCCTGTCGCCGAGCTTCGAGAGCACCGCCGGCAGCACCGTGAGCGATCCCAGCACCGCGATCGCGACGACCATGATCGTGCCGGTGGCGAACGACGCGAACGTGTCGGCGCCGCCGAAGTACATACCGGCCATCGCGATGATCACCGTGATGCCGGAGACCAGGACTGCGCGACCCGAGGTGGAGGCCGCGGCTTCCAGCGCCGCCTCCTCCGAGAGCCCGCGGGCCCGCTCCTCGCGCTCGCGGCGGAGGTAGAACATCGAGTAGTCCACGCCCACGGCCAGGCCGATCAGCAGCACCACGCTGGAGATCGACTCGTCGACCGGCCAGATCTGGCTGATCGGGCCGATCAGCCCGATGGCGGCGGCCACCGCGGTGATGGCGAGGATCAGGGGGACGAACGCGGCGAGCAGTGCGCCGAACGCGAGGATCAGGATGATCAACGTGATCGGCAGCGAGGTGACCTCCGCCTTCTTGAAGTCGTCCTCGAATGCGTCGCTGAGCGCCTTGCCGGCGCTGGCGCCGCCGAACTCCTCGACGCGGAATCCCTCGTGGGAGCGCTCGGTCGCCGCCACGGCGGCCAGCGGCGAGTCCACGAGCTTCTCGGCGTCCGCGTCGTCACCCGGCAGGTCGAAGTTCACGAGCACCGAGCGCCCGTCCTTCGAGAGCTGCGCCTCGTTGCCCTTCGCATAGGGGCTCTCGATGTTGCGCACACCCTTGCGCGCTCGAGCCGCGTGGTCAGGTCCGCCACCACGGCCTTGAAGGCCGGGTCGTTCGGACGAGCGCCATTGGCGCGGCTCTGCACGAGGACGGATTCACCCTCCTGCTCCGGGAAGTTGTCTCGGGCGACGGTGTCGGCACGGCCCGACTCACCGATGCCGTACTCCTCGTCGGTGAGTGTCCGCGTGCCCACCGAGCCGCCGATCACGACGGCCAGGATCACGAACGCGAGCCATCCGAAGATGGCCTTCTTTCGATGCTGTGCGCTCCAACGACCGGCGCGCGCAGCGAGGTTTCTGTTGCGAGTCACGGTGTCTCCCCTCACGTCGCTGGACATGAGCGTCAGTCTGCGCTCCGCGAGGGGCCACTCCAATGCGGCTCCCACCCCAGAGGCGGTGCGGCTAACCGAACGGGCTCACTCCGCACGGGGCCGCTGGGGGGTTAGGATCCGCCCGTGCCGCCGCCCCGCCGCCGCCCGGCAGTCCTGATCGCCGCCTGCCTCGCCGTCTGCGCGACGCTGCTCGCGGCGGCCGCGCCGGCGCTCGCCGTCCGCCCGCCGATCCACGCCCATCGCGGTGGACCGCTCGAGTTCGGCAAGCCCGTGTACGGCGAGAACACCCTGCCCGCCTTCAAGGCATCGGCGCTCCGCGGGTTCGTGCTGGAGATGGACGCCAAGCTCACCAAGGACGGCGTTCCGGTGGTCATCCACGATCCCCTGCTCGACCGCACCACGCCGTGCACCGGCCAGGTGAGCGAGCGCACGCTCGCCGATCTGCGGGCCAACTGCCCGTCGGACATCATCGGGACCGACGCCAACTTCGTGCAGCTCGGCCCGAACGACCGGCGCCGCACGCGGATCCCCACGCTGGCCGAGGCGCTCGCGCTGGCGCGGTTCACGGGCGCGCGCGTGAACCTCGAGATCAAGAACCAGCCGGGCGACCCGGACTTCGACAACACGCCCGCGTTCGCGAACGCCGTGCTCGACGTGGTCGAGCGCTCCGGCCTCCCGCCCTCGCGGCTGATCGTCCAGTCCTTCTGGTTCCCGAACCTCGACGTGACGAGGCAGCGGCTCCCCGACGTGGAGCGGAGCCTCCTGATCGTCGGCGCGCTCAGCCCGGCTTTCGCGGCCCGGCGCGGCGATCACTGGATCTCACCGCAGTGGCCCGCCAGCCCCGCCTTCATCGCCGAGGCGCACCGGCTGGGCCTGCGCGTCGTGCCCTACACGCTTGACACCGCCGCGGCGCTCCAGGCCGCGACCGCCGCGGGCGTGGACGAGCTGATCACCAACGACCCGCTGCTCGCGCGCAAGACCGGCGCGGCGGCCGATCCCAAGCCGCCTCCGATCCCGGCGCCGCCCAGCGCCTCGGCCTGCCGCGCCGCTCGCGCGGACCGGACGCTCGGCACGATCGAGGCCTACGGGTCGCGTCGCCACGGCGTGCGCGTGTTCGCGATGCAGCCGAAGCAGGAGGCGCGCCACGTCGAGACCTACGCGACCTTCCGCACCAAGATCGAGTGCATGATCCGCGAGCGGGTGCTGCCGCGGCTGGTGCGCGGGACGCCCAGCGATCGTCGCCTTCAACGAGGACATCGGCCTGCTCACGCTCGGCACCGGCTCGCGCGGCGCCAAGGGCCGGGCGATCGCCGAGGATCCCGAGTCGGTCTGCCCGGGCGCGGAGTTCCCCTGCGCGACGGTGTCCACGCTCCTCGCGATCAAGGACGCCTACGGCGGGCCGATCGGCGCCTACAAGTCGCGCTTCCCGACCCTGCCCTTCTTCAGCTCCGTCTTCACCGGCGGCACGGACACCTTCGCGCGCGGCTGGATGCAGGTGTTCTCGGACATGGCCAAGCGCTACGGCGTCTACATCCTCGGCTCGAACAACCAGGCGCCGTTCCGCGAGTCGGTGGACCCGACCGAGATCGAGCTGTTCCGCGACCCGGACCTGCCCACGCCCCGCTCGGTGTTCGTGGCGACCGGGCCCAAGGTCTACAACGAGGCCTTCATGTGGGGTCCGCGTGACGTGCGGAGCGAGGGCCCCTCGGTGCTCCGCAACGTGGTCTCGCAGAACAAGAAGGTGCCGCTCACCCCGATCGAGCTGACCCTCGAGGTCGCCAACGGCCCCAGCACCGGGCCGGACGCGGTCGAGAACCTGCGGCCCTACCAGGTGCCCGGCACGCGCGCGCGGATCGGCTTCGCCACGAGCCTCCCGGCCTTCATCTACGGCGACCCGCCCGCCGGCACCGACCCCTGCTCGGACACGAGCCAGTACTACATGCGCTGTCTCGACAAGCTCGGCACCAACCTCGTGATGCAGGACGAGGCCAACCCGGGCCCCTGGGTCACCGAGCCCACGTTCTGGCAGCCGCTCGACTGGATGCGCTCCACCTGGCGCGCGGTCTCCGATCCCACGGTCGACTTCGACTACAACGTCACGCCCCACCTCGTAGGCCACCTCGGCGACCTGGTGTTCGACGGCCAGACGGCCATCACCCAGCGCGGCCTGCGCGGCAACGAGCGCTGCACCTACGTGGGCAACTCGCGGTTCATGCCCGACCCGCCGGAGAGCGACGCCGCATCGCTCGCGCCGTACGCCGGCCGCAAGCGCGAGTTCCTGGCGCTGGCGCCCTGGGTCGTGCCGGACGCCCCGCGCCCCGCGCTGCGCGCGGTGCAGGCCAAGCTCGCCCCCGCGTCGGGCGACCCGCTCGAGAACGACTACCTCGAAACCGCCATCGCGGCCGACCTGCCGTTCCCGCCGGACTCCTGGCGGCGCAACTGCATCTCGTCGCCGCGCGGCGGCTGGCACGGGCCGCACCACTAGCTCCCCGAACTGTCCCGTTTTCCATCCGAGGGGTGGATGGAAGTCGGGTCAGTTGCGCCGCCGCAAGGCGAACGAGGCGCTCAGTCGAAGCGCAGCTGCCGGGGCGCCTCGCGCATCCGGATCACGCGCGCGGGGACCCCGCCCACGACGGCATTGGCGGGTACGTCGCGTGTCACGACGGCGTTGGTGCCGATCACGGCGTTGTCGCCGATCGTGACCCCGCGGAGCACGCAGGCGCCGTAGCCGATCCACACGTTGTGGCCCACGCGCACGTCGCGCTTGTAGATCCCCTGCAGGCGGATCGGGCGCTCCACCTCGACCATCCCGTGGTCGAAGTCGATGAGCATCACGCGGTCGGCGATCACGCACTCACGGCCGATCGACACGTGCTGGAAAGCCGAGATCGTGCACTCCTGCCCGAGCACGGTCTTGGCGCCGATCGAGATCACGCCCTCGTGGGCGCGCAGCTTGCAGCCGTGCCCGACCCACGACCAGCGCCCCAGCTCGAGGGTGCCGCGCCGTCCCACTTCGAGGCTGCACCCGGGACCGATGAAGGCCAGGCCGTCCAGGCGCAGCCGGCGGCCGAGCCGCAGCTTCCGGAGCCCCAGGCGCACGATCAGGCGGCCGTACTTGTGGTTGAGCATCCCGTGGGCGCGCATGAAGCGCAGCAGCGCGGGCAGCCCTCCGGACATCGGGGCCGGTGCCCCTCGCGGTGGGTCCGACGGCGGTGCCGCGATTGGCTCTGTGGCGCCCTCCATGCCGCCGAGGATGATAGGTGTGGCTTTGCCGAAGCACGCGGCTTGGCCGCGTGCGCACGGTGTGGATACCCGTATTGGCGTCTGGGGCTGGACAGGTAAGAATCCTGTTTACATGGCAACCACTGTCCTGATCGTCGACGATCATCCCGGCTTCAGGGCCAGCGCGCGGATGCTGCTCGAGGCCGAGGGCTTCGACGTGGTGGGCGAGGCGGGCGACGGCCGCTCGGGCCTGGACGCCGCCGCCGAACTGCACCCGGACGTCGTGCTGCTCGACATACAGCTTCCCGACATGGACGGGTTCGCCGTGGCCGACGGACTGAACCGCAACGGAGTGATGCCGGCCGTGGTCCTGATCTCGAGCCGCGCGCGCGAGGACCTCAAGGACCAGGTCGAGGCCAGCCCGGCGCTCGGGTTCATCCCCAAGTCGGAGCTCTCGGGCCCGGCGCTGGAGGCGCTGATCGGGTGACCGGCCTGCGCCGGGCGCTGGTGGGCCTCGGCATAGCGGGCTTCATCGCGGGCGTCGTTCCGCTCGTGCTTGCCCTGTCCGCCCCGGACGACATCAACGACCCGGCGCTGACGGCGGTCTTCGGTCCGCTCGTGGGCTGGTCGTTCATCGGCACGGGTCTGTTCGCCTGGTACCGGAGGCCGGACAACCGGTTCGGGGCGCTGATGGCCGCCGTGGGCTTCACGTGGTGCGTGTCGGGCCTGGCCGTGGACCGCAACTCGGCCGTGTTCATCGTCGGCTACCTCTTCGCGTCGCTCCCGTTCGCGCTGCTTTTCCACATGCTTTCGTCGTTCCCGACGGGTCGCCTCGACGGCCGCTTCGCACGGTCGGTGGCCGCGCTCGGCTACTTCGTGACCACGGTTCTCTGGTGGACGATCCTGCTCTTCTACGACACCACGAGGGACGACTGGGCGAGCAATCCGCTCATGGCCTTCGACGACCAGGGCACGGCCGACACGCTGCTCGGGGTCCAGTCCGTCCTCGCCCTCGGCCTCACGATCGCGGTCCCGTTCGTGCTCCGCCAGCGCTGGCTCAGCGCGGGGCGCCAGATGCGGCAGGTCCTGGCGCCGGTCTACATCACCGCCTCCGTGCTCATGGTCCTGCTCCTGATCACGCTGATCGCTGATCTGAGCGGGCTGTCCGACGAGGTCGAGGTCGTGATCGACGTGGCCGGCCTGGTGAGCCTCGTGCTGATCCCGTTCGCCTTCCTCGGCGGGCTGCTGCGGAGCCGCCTCTCGCGCGCCGGCGCCGTGAGCGAGCTGGTGACCCGCCTGTCCGAGCGCGACGCGGGCCGCAGCGGCCTCCGCGACGCGCTCGCCGACGCGCTCGGGGACCCCGGCCTCACCCTCCTCTACTGGCTCCCGTCGCGCGGGCGGTACGTGAACGCCGAGGGCCAGCCGGTGGAGCTGCCGGCCCCGTTCGAGGAGCGGGTGGCCACTGTCGTGGAGGACCACGGCAGCCCGGTGGCCGCAATCGTCCACGACGCCTCCCTCCAGGACGAGCGCGACCTGATCGCCGCGGTGGGTGCCGCGGCCACGCTGACGCTCGAGAACGAACGCCTCGACGCGGAGCTGCGCGCCAAGGTCGAGGAATTGCGCGACCAGCGCCGCCGCAGCGTGGACGCGGCGCTGCACGAGCGCCGCCGGCTCGAGCGCAACCTCCACGACGGAGCGCAGCAGCGGCTCGTCGCGATGGCTCTGAAGCTGCGAATGGCCCGCACGCGGGTGGCGGCCCACGACCCCGAGACCGAGGGGCTGCTGGCGTCCGCGGCGGCCGAGCTGGACTCCGCGCTCGAGGAGCTGCGCGAGCTGGCCCGCGGGATCCACCCCGCTGTGCTCAGCGACCGGGGCCTCGACGCCGCGCTGGAGGCGCTCGCCCACCGGTCTCCGGTCCCGGTGGAGCTGGAGGCCACGCCCGGCGAGCGGCTGCCGGAGGCCGTGGAGACGGCCGCCTACTTCGTGGTGGCCGAGGCGCTGACCAACGTGGCCAAGTACGCGTCCGCCACGCACGCGACGGTTAGGGCCGTGCGCGACAACGGACATATGGTCGTGGAGGTGACCGACGACGGAGTGGGAGGGGCGGACCCGTCGAAGGGGTCCGGTCTCGAGGGGCTGGCGGACCGGCTCTGCTCGGTGGACGGGCGCCTCGAGGTCATGGACGCCCGGGGCGGCGGCACGATCGTGCGGGCGGACATCCCGTGCTAGGCGACGGCAACCTGCGCGTGGTCGTGGCCGACGACTCGGTGCTGCTCCGCGAGGGCATCGTGCGGCTGCTCGACGAGCAGGAGGGGTTCGAGGTGGTGGCCCAGGCCGGCGACGCGGAGGAGCTGCTGCGCAAGGTGGGCGCCCACAAGCCCGACGTGGCGGTGGTGGACATCCGGATGCCGCCCACGAACACCGACGACGGGCTGCGCGCCGCGCTCGAGATTCGCGCGCGCCAGCCGGAGACGTCGGTGCTCGTGCTGTCGCAGTACGTGGAGGAGGGCTACGCACTCGACCTGGTTGGCGACACCGCCGGCGGCGTGGGATACCTGCTGAAGGACCGCGTGGCCGACGTGGACCGCTTCGTGGACGCCGTCAGGCGGGTTGCCGAGGGCGGCTCGGCGCTCGATCCCGAGGTCGTGGCCCAGCTGGTGGGCCGCGCCCGGCGCGACGACCCGGTCGATGGCCTCACTCCGCGCGAGCGCGAGGTGCTCGAGCTGATGGCCGAGGGACGCTCGAACAACGCGATCGCGGAGCAGCTGGTGGTGACCGAGCGCGCGGTGGAGAAGCACGTGACGAGCATCTTCGGGAAGCTGAGCCTCGCGCCGGCGCCCGCGGACCACCGCCGCGTGCTCGCCGTGCTGACCTTCCTGCGCTCGTAGCGGTTCCTATGCTGAGTGGCGTGCCAGAAACGCGGTTCGACGCCGGACTGGAGCGTTGGGGCGAGGATCCGCAGCTCGTCGCGTTGCTGGGTGAGCAGGGCGCCGAGGGATTCCGTGCGGTGTTCGACGGCTACCCGGAGGCGGTCGGTGTGCTCTGGTCGCGGCGGGACGCCGAGGACCGGATCGTGGACTTCGCGTTCGGCTACGGCAACCCGGCGATGCTGCGCGGCTTCAGGCTTCCGCCCGAGACCCGCGACCGCTACACGCTTCTCGAGGCGCTGCCGCAGATGCGCAACAGCCACGCGTTCGACGCGTACCTCCGGGTGTGCGACACGGGCGAGCCCTGGGTCGAGGAGGTCAACTACGACACGCCCTTCGGCGACGGCTACATGCTCGGCACCTATGTGCAGCGCACGGCGAAGCTCGGTGACGGCCTCGTGGTGTTCCTCACCGACGTGACCACCCAGCGGCGGATGGAGGCCGAGCTTCGCAACTACGCCGACGTGGTGGCGCATGACCTCCGCGAGCCCGTCTCAGGGATGGCCCTGCTCGTCGCGCAGCTGGAGCGCCACGCCGACGAGCCGCCGCCCCGCGACGTGCTGCGACTGCTGCGCGGCAGCACCGAGCGCGCACGCGAGCTCATCGACGGCGTGCTGCTCTATGCCCGGATGGGCGAGCTGAGGCGCGAGCCGGTCGCGCTCGCCTGCCTCATGGACGAGGTCGCGGAGGACCTGCGACCCGGGCTCGAGAGCAGCCGCGCGACCCTGGAGGTGGGCGAGCTGCCCGAGGTGGACGGGGACAGGCGCCAGCTGCGGCGCGTGTTCCAGAACCTCGTGGGCAACGCCATCAAGTTCCGCGCCGAGGCGCCACCGCTGATCGCGGTCTCGGCGCGCCGCGGCCCCGCCGAGTGGATCGTGACCGTCGAGGACAACGGCGTGGGCGTCGGGCACGAGCACGCGCGCAGGATCTTCGGCATCTTCTCGCGCGCCGACAGCGCCGCCGACGGCCTGGGGATCGGGCTCGCGGTGTGCCGCCGGGTGGTGGAGGCGCATGGCGGCCGCATCTGGGTCGAGTCCGCCGACGGCGGCGGCAGCGCCTTTCGATTCACTCTGCCGCGATGACCATCGCGCCCGGGATCCTCGTGCACACCGGCGACGGCGAGGTGATCGCCGACCGCGAGCAGCGGACGCTCCGCGTGCTCGCCCTGCACGAGCCGATCTCGATCACCTGGTCGCGCTACGCGCCCGGGGAGCGCGGCCCCGATCCGCACGTGCACCGCGAGCACTCGGACGCCTTCTACGTGCTCGAGGGCGAGCTGACCTTCTGGCTCGGTCCGGAGGGCGACCGGGTCCAGGTGCCGGCCGGCAGCTTCGTCGCCGCGCCGCCGAACGTGGTGCACTCATTCGCGAACGAGGGAGCCTCGGAGACCCGCTTCCTCAATTTGCACGCGCCGGACACCGGGTTCATCGGGTCGCTGCGCGCCCGCCGTGACGGGGGCGACCCGGCGTATGACCAGTTCGATCCCCCGGCGGATCGTGGGCGCCCGCGAGCGGACGCCATCGTGTCCGGGCCGGGC
Source organism: uncultured Thermoleophilaceae bacterium (assembly GCA_963803245.1). Taxonomy (GTDB): domain Bacteria; phylum Actinomycetota; class Thermoleophilia; order Solirubrobacterales; family Thermoleophilaceae; genus JACVRW01. The sequence continues at coordinate 70,600 of CAWDLI010000005.1, forward strand.
GAGGGGGAGCGCCTCGTGTCGGGCAACCGGATCGCCTTGATGAAGGGCGTGCTCCCCGACATGAGCCTGGCGGAATGGACGATCGAAGGGCCGCTCGAGGGCCCCGACCTGCACAGGCACGAGCACGGTGTGGACTCCTTCTACGTGGTCGAGGGCGAGCTCGAGATGACCGTCGAGGACTCCATCCACCCTGTCGGGCCCGGCACGATCGCCTCGGTCCCGCGCGGCGTGCTCCACACCTTCAACCACCGCGGCGCCGGCACCACCCGCTTCTTGAACGTCCACGCGCCCGACGAGGGCTTCGCGGACTACCTACGCGGCATCTCGGACTGACGGCAGCCAGTCGCGTACCGCCGCCGCGACCGCGTCGAGGTCCTTCTTCAGGCCGTGGTCGCCCGGCACCTGGACCACCTCGCGGCCGTCGCCCGGGGGCGGCATGCCGAACGGGTCGCTCTCGCCCTGAACGACGAGCGTCGGCACCCGCACCGCATCCAGCTCGGGCAGTCGGCTGTGCTCTGGTGCCGTGCGGCCGGGCGCGTGAACGGGGAACGCCAGGCAGAGCACCGCCACCGCGCCCGTGGCCTCCACGGTGCGGCACGCCACGCGCGCGCCGAGCGACCTGCCGCCGGTGATCAGCGGGAGCCCGCTGAGCTCGCCGGCCCGCAGGCGCTCGACCACGGCCGTCCACGCGGCATCGAGCTGGTGGGCGGGAGCGGGGGCGCGGCGCCCGGCGACCCGGTAGGGCTGCTCCACGAGCGCGACGCTCACGCCCTCCGATAGAGCGACCTCCGTGACCGCCACGAGATCCTTGGCGGCCACGCCGCCGCCCGCGCCATGCCCGAGCACCAGCGCGGCCAGCGGCTCGCCGGCCGGATGGAGGTGGGCGCGCGCCGGGCCGTGGGGCGTGTCGATCTCTATCGCGGTCACCTGAGGCGGAAGCCTACGACGCGCGCCTCAGGCGAACTGAACGGCGACCGGCTGACGGCGGGCCGTCCGCCGCCGGCTCGCGCCGCGCTTGAGTCGCCGGCGCCAGAACGTCATCGCCGCCTCTCCTGCTTCCGTACGCGCGGGCGGGCTGGATCGAGTGGACGGCGCCGCACCTCCCGACGCGGCGCCGTCCGCGCGGCCTGAGCCTCCGCGGCGCGTCGCGTCTCCGCCACCATCGCCTCCACCGCTTCGAGTGAGAGTCGTGGGTCCATGCCCGGCACTCTCCAGGAGCGGCGCGTGCGCGCCAATGGGGCCTCCCGGCCAACGGCGGTGCGGGTAGCCGCACCAGAAACATTTAAGTAACGAATGTTACGAAGTGCTACGCTTGGCAGCGTCTCGGCCTCAGCCCCATGGTCTGGGCATCTCGACCTCATGCGCCCGGTCGAAAGCGTGCCGGCCCCAATCTCTGGTCGGCGGCATAGTCCCGAGACGCAGGAGGTCGGACGTGTTGGATCCCGGCAGTCACCGTGAGGTCACGCCCGGGTCGAGCCAGAGGTTTGTCGCTGCGACCGATGAGCTCGACAGCGGGGTGCCCGTGGTCTCCATCATCGGCGAGGTCGACCTCGCGACCGCGCCCGCGTTCGAGCAGACGCTCCTGCGCGTGGCCGAGAAAAAGACGGGTGGGATGATCGTCGACCTCTCCGGCTGCAGCTTCTTCGACTCGACGGGGCTGAAGGCGCTGCTCGCGACCAGGGTGCACCTCAACCGCTCGAATCGGCAGCTCGCCCTCGTCGTGTCGAACCCCAACGTCCTGAAGGTCTTCCAGATCACGGGGTTCGACAATCTGTTCGAGATGCACCCCTCGCTCGGGGCGGCCGTCAACGGAAACGGCCATGTGTAGCTGGAGGGAGCGCGAGGCGGAGACCCAGAGCCACTCCCGTGAGGACAACGAGTCCACGGCGCGTGCGAGCGCGGCCGCGCCCACCGAGCTGCGGTTCGCCTCCTTCCGCTGCGAGTGCGGCGACGAAGAGTGCAGATGCACCATCCGCCTGACGGTCGAGGAGTACGAGGAGGTGCGCGGGTACGCGACCCACTTCGCCATCGCCCGGAATCACGAGAACCCGGAGTGCGAGCAGCTGATCGAGGAGCACCGGCGCTTCGCCGTGGTGGAGACCATCTCCCGCGAGGCGGTGATGTTCGCGCGCGGAAGCAACCCTCGCCAATGGCACGATCACGCGGGCGTCAGGCGCGAGCCCGGCGCGGAAGTCGAGCTGCTGAACGCGCCCTGGCAGGAGCTCAACGGGGGGCCGAGCCCGCGTTCATGCCCTGTCTGCGATCGCAAGGTGTCCGACCACGATCACGCCGTCCACCGCGGCGGCGAGCTGTATCACCCCGACTGTGCGCAAGTTCGGTCTGAGCCCGGGTGAGCCGGCTGCCGTGGACGGTCAGGCTTCTGGTTCTGCCGCTGAACGGGGCTCTCTCCGTCGAGCGCTTCCTGAACCGGCCATCCGCGCCGACGGGTGTCCCGCCGGCCCAGCTCACCTACTTCGTGACAGAGGACGGACGCCTTCGGAAGGCCTCCGGAGACGCCCCTACCTGACGATCTCGACCGGCTCCACGTCGTCGGCCGGCTCGAAGCCGAACACCTGGGCGTAGAACGACAGCTCGGCCTCCAGGCAGCGGACCACGGTCTCGCTCTTGCGGAATCCGTGCTGCTCCCCCTCGAACGCGAGGTAGGCGTGCGGCACGCCGTTCTCCTTGAGCGCGGCCACCATGGTCTCGGCCTGGGAGGGCGGCACCACCTCGTCTTCCAGCCCCTGGAAGAGGATCACTGGCGCCCGGATCCGGTCCGCGTAGTGAATCGGGGAGCGCTCCCTGTAGGTCTGGGCGGCCTCGGGGTAGGGGCCGATCAGCGAGTCGAGGTAGCGCGACTCGAACTTGTGGGTGTCGGCGGCCAGCGTCTCCGCGTCGGCCACGCCGTAGTAGCTCGCCCCGGCCGCGAAGTCCTCGTGGAAGGCGAGCCCGCAGAGCGTGGTGTACCCGCCGGCGCTGCCGCCGTGCACGGCCAGCCGCCGGCCGTCGGCCTCGCCCTCGCGCGCAAGGTGGACGGCGGCCGCGATGCAGTCCTCCACGTCCACGACCCCCCACGCGCCGTTCAGCAGCTCGCGGTACTCGCGGCCGAAGCCGGTGCTGCCGCCGTAGTTCACGTCCACGACCCCGATGCCGCGGCTCGTCCAGAACGCGATCTCCGAGTCGAACTCCGGGATCGCGTGCGAGGTCGGCCCGCCGTGGCTCTGCACGATGATCGGCGGGCGCTCGTCCGGCGGCGCCTCGTAGTCAGGGTTCTTGGGCGGGTACCAGAAGGCGTGGGCGGTGCGCCCGTCCGCGCTCGGGAACTCGATCGCGGTCGGGTCGGGCGCCCACTCGGGCGCGAGCGCGTGCTCGCCGGGCCCTGACAGGACACTCACGCCGTCGGCTGCGCGCCAGCTGACCACGACCCCCTCCTCCGCCGGGCTCTTGGCCGCGTAGATCACGCGGTCGCCGACGCTTCGCAGCTCGGGGTAGCCGACGGCGGTGTAGGGAAGGCCGAGGTCCTCCGGCACCGACGCCCCGGGACGCAGGATGCAGAGCCGCTCGAAGCCGCCCTCCACCCGGATGCAGGCGATGTCGCCGTTGTCGAGGAACGCGAAGCTCGACCCGCCGAAGCCCCATTGCGGATAGCCCAGCTCCGCCCGCTCGTCGGTGAGCTGGGCGTCCTCCCGGTAGAGGTTCCACCAGCCGCTGCGATCCGACACGTAGTGGAGCACCCCCTCCGGGCTCCACTCCGGCTGCCAGATCGACTCGGCCGGGCCGCCCGCCACGAGGCGCGCCTCCTCCGGAGCGTCAAGCGGCGCGACCCAGAGCTCGGTGCCGTCCCAGGGCATGTTCGGGTGGTCCCAGCAGGTCCAGGCCAGCTTCGTGCCGTCCGGACTGAGCCGGGGGAACGAGTAGAAGTCGCGCCCCGACGCGAGCACGCGCGCCTCGCCCTGGCCGTCGGCCGGCAGCGCGACCAGCTCGTTGGCCGGCTCGCCGGCGCCGTGGGTCTCGCGCACGCACACGATCAGCCGCCCGTCCGGGCTCACGCGGCCGTCGGCGTAGCGCACCGAGCTGGGCTCCGGCGGCTCGGGCGTGATCGGGCGCGGCGCCTCGCCCGGATCGAGGCGGTAGAGCCGCTGGTCGGCGAAGTTCGAGAAGAAGGAGGTGTCCTCGTGGAGGAACCAGGCACCGCCGCCGTACTCGTGCACTCGCGTGCGCACGTTGACCTCCGGCGGGGTCATGTCGCGCCCGTCGTGCACAAGCGTTGTGCGCCCACCGTCCTTCGGCCTGCGCTCGAGCCACCAGGCCGAGCCGTCCGCGCCAAGCCACGGTTCCGAGTGCCGGATGCCCGAGTCCGCCGCCATGGCCGCGGACAGGGGCGAACGCCACGAGCCATAGGGGGCGACCGGCATGCCGGGCCATCATAGGCCGGTTATCCGTACTGCGAGCGACCCTCGGCCTATGGAAGAGTGCAGGTAATGGACCAGATCGTCACCGCCAAGGACCTCCACCGTCGCTACGGGGAGGGGGACGCCGCAGTCGACGCGCTCGCGGGTGTGACCGTCTCCTTCGAGCGCGGGCGCTTCAGCGCGATCATGGGCCCGTCCGGCTCGGGCAAGTCCACGCTCATGCACATCCTCGCGGGGCTCGACCGGCCCACGTCCGGAAACGTGGAGATCGACGGGGTGGACATCACGTCGCTCGACGACGGCGACCTCACGAAGCTCCGCCGCGACAAGCTCGGCTTCATCTTTCAGTTCTTCAACCTGATCCCGGTGCTGACTGCGGAGGAGAACATCGTCCTTCCGCTGTCGATCGCGGGGAGCAAGCCCGACGAGGAGTGGCTCGAGCAGCTGATCGAGACCGTCGGGCTGGGCGACCGCCGCACGCACCGGCCGTCCGAGCTCTCGGGCGGGCAGCAGCAGCGCGTGGCCGTGGCGCGGGCGCTCGTCTCGAAGCCCGCCGTGGTCTTCGCCGACGAGCCCACCGGCAACCTCGACTCGAAGGCGAGCGAGGAGGTGCTGGGGCTGCTGCGGCACTCGGTCGACGACTTCAGGCAGACGGTTGTGATGGTCACCCACGATCCCGAGGCGGCGTCGCACGCCGACCGGCTGGTGGTGCTGCGCGATGGCCGGGTGGTGCACGATGCCGAGGCGGGCACGGCGGACCAGGTCATCGAGCTCATGAAGAGCGTCGCCTAGGCCATGACGAAGGTCGCCGTACGCGGATTGGCGCAGCGGAAGCTGCGCGCCCTCGTGACCATCCTCGCGATCCTCCTCGGGGTCGCGTTCATCGCGGGCAGCTACGTCCTCACGGACACGATCAACCGCTCCTTCGACGACCTCTTCGACGAGGCCTACGCCGGCACCGACGTCGCCGTCTCCTCGAGCACGACCGGCCAGGCTGACAGCGGCGACCTGCCGCCGTTCTCGGAGCGCTACCTCGACGTGGTGCGCCAAGTGCCGGGAGTGGAGGCTGCGGAGGGCGGCATCTTCTCGCTCGGGCGCTTCGTGGACGAGAAGGGCGACCCGCTCAGCAACAGCTTCGCCCCCGAGTTCATCAGCTCGACTTCCCCGGAGCCGTTCCAGACGCTCACCTACACCGAGGGCCGTCCTCCCACGACCGCCGACGAGGCCTCGATCGACGAGTCCACCGCCGACCGCGAGGACCTCGGCATCGGCGACACGCTGCGGATCGCCGGGCAGGCGGGGGTCAAGCCGTACCGGATCGTCGGCCTCCAGCGGCTCGGCAACACCTCGTCGGGGGGCTCCAGCACCGCCCAGCTCACGCTTCCCGAGGCCCAGCGCCTGACCGACAAACGCGGTGAGCTCGACGGGATCTCGGTGAAGGCCGACCCCGGGGTGTCCCCCCGCGAGCTGCGCCAGCGGATCGACCGGGTGCTTCCGCCGCGGCTCGTGGTCGAGACCGGGAACCAGGCGGCGGCGCGCCAGGCCCAGGACATCAAGGACGACCTGTCCTTCTTCCGCGTGGTGCTGCTCGTGTTCGGCGGCGTGGCGCTGCTGGTGGGCAGCTTCCTGATCTTCAACATCTTCTCGATCACGGTCGCCCAGCGGATCCGCGAGTTCGGCCTGCTGCGCACCCTCGGGGCGAGCCGGCGCCAGATCCTCGGCGGCACCATCCTCGAGGCACTCATGCTCGGTGTGCTCGGGGCGGGACTCGGCGTGCCCGCCGGCATCGGCTTCGCCGCCGGGCTCAACGCCGTCTTCAAGACCTTCGGGATCGACCTGCCGAACACCGGCACGGTGATCGAGACCCGGACGATCGTGGTGGCGCTGGCGGTGGGCATCCTGGTCACGCTCGCCTCCGCGCTGGTCCCGGCGCTGCGCGCCACCCGCGTCACGCCGATGGCAGCGCTGCGCGAGGCGGAGCTACCGGAGAGCCGCACGCGCGGGCGTGTCTTCACGGCCTTCGCCCTGCTGCTCTTCCTGCTCGGCATCGGGATGACGTGCGCCGGGCTCTTCGGCGCCACGGACGACGCCAACGCCGCCGCGGCGCTGGTCGGGGGCGGCGCGGTGGCCACGCTCTTCGGCGTCTCGATGTTCAGCCCGCGCCTGGTGCGCCCGCTGGCGTCGATCTGCGGCTGGCCGCTCGAGAAGCTGAGCGGTATCACGGGCCGCCTGGCGCGCGAGAACGCGGTGCGCAAGCCGGGCCGCACTGCCGTGACGGCGGGAGCGCTGATGATCGGCCTGGCCGTGGTGGTGTTCGTCACGGTGTTCGCCGCCGGCATCAGCGCGTCTGTGGGCAACGCGATCGACCGCAACTTCCAGGGCGACCTCGTCCTCCAGAACACGGACGGGTTCTCGCCGATCAGCCCTGGCGCCGGGCGCGAGGCCGCTCAGGCGCCGGGCGTGAAGACCGTGTCCTCGCTCTCCTTCGCCGGCGGCGTGGTGGGCGGCAAGGACGTCCGGATCTCGGCGGTGGACCCGAAGAACGTGTCCGACGTGCTCTCGCTCGACTGGGAGGAGGGCTCGCCGGAGACGCTGTCCTCGCTGACCGACGACCAGGCCGTGGTGGACGACGCCTGGGCGAAGAGCAACGACATCGACGTGGGCGACAGGATCGTCGTGCGCACCCCGCTCGAGCGGAACCGCGCCTACAGCGTGGTCGGCACGGTCAAGGACAACGCCGACCTGCTCGGGAACCTGGTGCTGACCGAGAACGAGCTGCGCCGGAACTTCGGCGTGCGCTCGCCCTCGCTCACCTTCGTGAAGCTCGAGCCCGGCGCCGACGCCGACCGCGTCCAGGCGGTGATCAAGCGGGAGGTGAAGGCCAGCTTCGCGACCGTCGACACCCTCAACCAGCAGGAGCTGAAGGACAACCAGGAGGAGCAGATCAACCAGCTGGTGGCGTTCTTCTACGTGCTGCTGGCGCTCGCCGTGGTGATCTCCCTGCTCGGGATCGTGACCACGCTCGCGCTGTCGATCCACGAGCGCACGCGCGAGCTCGGGATGCTGCGCGCCGTGGGGATGTCGCGCCGGCAGGTGCGGAGGCTCGTGCGCTACGAGTCGGTGATCACGGCGCTGATCGGGGCGATCCTGGGCACCGTGCTCGGCGTGATCTTCGCGGCGCTGGTGTCGCGCCCGCTCGCCGACGAGGGCTTCGAGCTCGCATATCCGATCGGGACGCTGATCCTCCTGCTGCTGCTGGCCGCCCTGGCCGGGGTGCTGGCGGCGATCTGGCCGGCGCGGCGGGCGGCGAAGCTCGACGTGCTGGAGGCGCTGGCGTACGAGTAGGGCCCGGGCGGCGGAAGCCATCCGGGTCGCGTCACGTCACATTCAGGTAGTCGCCGGTATCCCTGACAGGGCCGCACGAACTCGAGACGAACATTGGGGGCGACTATTCCCCCTTTCGTTCGTCTCGATTGGCGCGCGGGGTCGCCAGTCCGCGGAGTGCAGCAGAACGACACCCCCGCGTAACGGGACGCGCACGAGCGAAACACAGCGTCCCGGCCACCGACTCCGTTCCCAGCCGTAGTAGACGCGGGGGGCTCAACCCGCGGCCCGCCCCTAGGATGGGCGGCCGATGGCGTCCACCGACCGCACCGCCGCCGACCTCACCGAGCCCCTGCTCCAGGGCGACAAGCGCGCACTCGCGCGGGCGATCTCGCTGGTGGAGAACGACGATCCCGAGGGCTGGGCGCTCGTGCGCGAGATCTACCCCAAGACCGGCCGCGCCGCCATCACCGGGTTCACCGGCCCGCCCGGGGTCGGCAAGTCCACGCTGATCGGCCGGCTTGTCGAGAACGCGCGCGGGCGCGACCGCGAGGTGGCCGTGCTCTCGATCGACCCCAGCTCTCCGTTCACCCACGGGGCGCTGCTCGGCGATCGCATCCGGCTGTCCGACCACTTTCTCGACCCGGGCGTGTTCATCCGCTCGATGGCCAGTCGCGGCTCGCTCGGCGGGCTGTCCGAGGCCACCCTCCAGGCGGCTCTCCTGATGGACGCCTCGGGCAAGGACGACGTCTTCCTCGAGACGGTGGGCGTGGGCCAGGCCGAGGTGGACATCATCGACCACGCCGACACCGTGGTGCTGGTGCTGATGCCGGGCAGCGGCGACTCGATCCAGGCGCTCAAGGCGGGCGTGATGGAGATCCCGGACGTGATCGTGGTCAACAAGTGCGACCACCCGCTCACTGACACGATGGTGCGTGAGATCCGCGGCGTGCTCTCGCTCGGCCCGCAGGAGGGCTGGCGTGTGCCGATCCTGAAGACGGAGGCCTCACGCGGTGAGGGGATCGAGGAGCTGGCGGACAAGATCACCGAGCACCGCGCGCACATCACGGAGCAGGGAACGCTGGACGAGCGCCGCCGGCGCAACCTGATGAACGAGGTGATGGCGCTGGCCGGCGCGCGGCTGCGCCGCCGGCTCGAGGAGCAGGTGCGCGAGGACGGGTCGGTGCAGGAGCTGCTCGACGAGGTCGTGGCCCGGCGCCTGGATCCGGCCTCCGCGGCCGCGCGCCTGCTCGACCGGGAGATCTAGGGAACCCCAGGTGGAGGGCACCGGCGAGACGGCCGGAAGGGCGCGAAGGACCCCGTCGCCGGCGTTCCGGCTGCGGAGCGACGAGCCACTGGGCAAGGGGATCGCCCGCATGGCCCACGGCCGCATAGGCCACGCCCTGGACGAGCTCGGCGGCGCGACCGACTCGAGCCCGGATGTGGCGGTGCACGAGGCGCGCAAGGACGTGAAGAAGCTGCGTGCGCTCTTGCGACTGGTCCGCTCGGAGACCCCCCGCCGCGTCCGCCGGCGCGAGAACGCGGCGCTGCGCGACGTCGGGCGCTCGCTCTCCGGTGTGCGCGACGCCGACGTGATGCTCGCCACGCTCGCCGATCTCGAGGAGAGCTTCCCGGGCGATCTGCCGCCAGAGGTCACGGGTCCGCTGCGCGAGCAGCTCGAGGCGCACCGGCGCGGGCTGACGGTCGAGGCGACCGACAGCGCCCGGCCCGAGCTGACCAGGATCCGCGACCGCATCAGGACCTGGACGCCGCGCGGCGACGACTTCGGCGTGGTCCGCGACGGGATCGAGCGCGGGTACCGGCGCAGCCGGCGCGCGCTCCGCACGGCGCGCAGGGAGCCCACCGCGGAGAACCTCCACGAGTGGCGCAAGCGCGCCAAGGACCATTGGTACAACCTGAGCGTCCTGCGCGATGTGTGGCCGCCGGTGATCGAGCCCCTCGCCGACGCCGCGCACGACCTGTCGGACCGCCTGGGGGACGATCACGACCTCGCGGTTCTGCTCGACTTCGCGCGCTCGCACGCGACCGGCGACCCCGACGACGCCGATCGCGTGGCCGCGCTGGCCGCGGTGATCGACCGGCGCCGCGAGGAGCTCCGCGCCGAGGCGTTCGCGCTGGGCGAGCGCCTCCACGCGGACAGGCCGCGCGCGTTCGCCCGCCGCATCGAGAGCCTCTGGCGCATCTGGCGCTCCGAGAGCCCCGGTTAGGGAGACGCCGTCGGAGCCCGCTCCTTGTTAGGTTTCCCTAACGCGTCTTAGGCGACCCTAACCTTTCGGAGGTCGGATGGCTGGCAGGCAGTGGCTCGCAGTGCTCGCGGCGGCCGTGATCGGCGGCGGTGGCGCCTTGCTCGTGTCCTCGTGTGGCGAGGACGACGAGGGAGTGAAGATCGAGGGCGGCACGACCGGCACCACCGGCACGGGCACGACCGGCACGGTGACCGTGGACACGAACGCCACGAGCGCCGAGGGTCTCCAGCAGGCGATGTCGTCCGTGGCCACCTACGCGCGCGGCCAGACCGTCGAACTGGTGGCCGCCACCCTCGCGCTCAAGCAGGCCATCGACGCCGGATCGGTGCCCGAGGCGAAGACCGCGTACGCCGAGGGGCGGCCCTATTACGAGCGGATCGAGCCGCTCGTGGCGCTCTTCCCGGAGCTTGACGGCAAGATCGACGCCCGCGAGGATGACTTCCCGAAGAAGGGGGAGGATCCCACCTGGACCGGCTTCCACCCGATCGAGCGGGCCCTCTGGCACGACGGCGAGATCAACGCGCACACGCGCGCGCTGGCGGTCAAACTGGTGCGCGACTCGCGCCGACTCAACGAGCTGATGGAGACGGCGAAGGTCACGCCCGAGGTGGTCATCCCCGGCACCGCGGAGCTCGTGGACGAGGTCGAGGAGTCGAAGATCACGGGCGAGGAGGAGCGCTACTCGAAGCTCGACCTGCCCACCTTCCTTGCGAATCTCGAGGGCGCCCGCGAGTTCTACGACGCACTGGCCCCGCTCGTGCAGGCCAAGGACCCGGCCCTGGCGGACGAGATCGACGACGCCTTCGACGACGCCTTCGAGGAGGTCGAGAAGCTGCGTTCAGGCAGCGGCTTCGCGGCCTACGACGAGCTCACCGACGCCCAGCAGCGCGCGGTCAAGCAGAGCATCGAGGCGCTCGCCGAGCCGCTCGCCCGGGTGCAGGGGACGCTCGGCGTTCAGGGGTGAGCCGGGCGTGAGCCGCGTTTCCCGGCGGCGCTTCGTACAGAGCGCCGCTGGAGGCGCGGCGGTGGCGGCCGGCGCCGTGGGCGCCGCGCGGCTGCTCGACGAGGACGATGCGCACGCCGAACTGGTGCCCTGGGAGGGGCCGCGCCAGGCCGGCATCGTCACTCCGCGGACCCCCTACGGCATGGTCGCGGCCTTCGACGTGGTCGACCGACGACCTCGAGACGCTGTTCCAGGACCTCACGGCCAGGATCGCCGAGGTCACCCAGGGACACCCCGACCGGCTCGACCCGATCTCGAACGCCGCACTGCCGCCCTCCGACACGGGCGAGCTCGGATTCGAGGACCGCGACGACGGGCGCCTGACGATCACGATCGCGCTCGGCGCCTCCCTCTTCGACGACCGCTTCGGGCTCGCCGGCCGGCGCCCCCCGACGCTCAGCCGCATGCCGTCGTTCCCGGGCGACAACCTCGACCTCCTCCGCTGCCACGGCGACCTGCTCGTGCTGGTGCAGTCCGACCACGCGATGATCACCCACCACGCGCTGCGCGACATCATGCGGCGCACCAAGGGGAAGCTGGAGGGACGCTGGGCCCAGTCCTGCTTCCAGCGCTTCGACGAGGACAACCCCTCCACGCGCAAGCGCGAGGGAGTGGCCGACGCGCGCGGGCTGCTCGGCTTCCCCGACGGGTCGCAGAACCTCGGCGTGGACCGCCACGAGCTGATCTTCGCGGGCGAGGAGGTGCCGGAGTGGGCGCGTGGCGGGTCCTACCTGGCCGTGCGCCTGATCCGCCTGAAGCTGGAGCGCTGGGACCGGCTCTCGCGTACCGCCCAGGAGGACTCGATCGGCCGCAAGAAGGTCTCGGGCGCCCCGCTCGAGGGCCGCCGCGAGGAGGAGGTGCCGAAGCTCGACGAGCGCACCCCGATCGACGCGCACATCCGCATGGCGAACCCGCGCCGGCCGGGCGACGAGCGCCACCGCATCCTGCGCCGCCCGTTCGTGTACGCGAACGGCTTCGACGACTACGGGCTGCTCGACTCGGGCTCGGTCTTCCTCGCCTTCTGCCGTGACATCGAGCGTCAGTTCGCAACGATCAAGAGGCGCACGCACGGCCAGGACCTCGACGAGTACATGGTCGCCTTCGGCGGCGGGTACTTCTTCTGTCCGCCCGGGGTGGACGGCGAGGACGATTACCTGGCCCGCGGGCTGCTCGAGCCGGCCTAGCGCCCGGGCGGCAGCGGGCGCCAGTCGGGCGCGTAGGAGTCGTATCCGGAGTTGGCGCTCACGGCGCCCTCGGCGAACGAGCGCTCGCGGGTCCCGTCGGTCCTCACGACGAAGATGCCTGACTCGAAGGCGTGGTAGGCGAGCAGCCGCCCGTTGGGCGACCAGGCCACGTCGTCAGCGGAGATCGGCCGGCGCCCGCGCACGCGCCGCAGGCCCTTGCCGTTCGCGTTCATCACGTACAGGTAGCCCTTGCGGACGAACGCGATCTTGCTCCCGTGCGGTGACCAGGACGGGGCGAGGCCGCCCTTCCGGGTCAGCCTCCGGCGTCCCGACCCGTCCGGCTTGATCGTCGCGAGCTGGCCGCGCACGGGCTGCCCGGTCACCTGCGAGTAGCCGGTGACGAATGCGATCCGGTTGCGGGTGGACCACGCCGGGGCGCGGGCGCCGCCGTTGGTCAGCCGCCGCGAGGTCCCCTTCGCCACGTTGAGTACGTAGAGGTCCACGCCGGTCGATCCGGGCGACACTCCCGTGAACACGATCCGCCTGCCGTCCGGGCTCCACGCCGGCTCGCCGTCGTCGACGGTCTGGCGCGGCAGGAGGTGGAAGTCGCGGCCGTCGCTCGACAGGATCGCCAGCCGCGCGCCGGCGTCCACGGCGAGGAAGTCCCCGTCGGGGGAGTAGGCGGGGCTGTCGAAGGAGGTCGCGCAGCCGGGATCCTGCGGGACCTCGTCGATCCTGGAGCAGCCCCGCAGCGTGAAGCGGTCGGCGCCGAGCAGGCTGCCGGCGATGAGCTCGATGCTGGACAGGGTCGGTCCCTCCGGGTCCCAGTCCTCAGGGCCCGAGTGGGAGCTGTTCACGTAGGCGATCTGGCTGTTGCGGCCGGGGAACGCCGCCTGCGAGGCGGGCGCCGCGACGAGCGCGGCGAGAAGCGCTGCGGTGGCGACTGCGGGCCAGGTCCTCGTCACGCTTGCAACAAACCCGGGAGGGCCGGCAAGTTGCGTCGGCTAACCGTCGCGGACGTCCATTCGCACGACGAGGCCGTTTCGCAGTGTGTAGACGTGCTGCACACGGCCGTCGGCCACCATCTCGCCGTCCGGGTCGCGCACGACCTGGTGCACCTCCACCACGGTCCGGCCCTCCTCGTCCACCGAGAAGCGCTCGGGTACCACGTGGGGATCGACCAGCGCGAACTGACGCGTCCAGTAGGAGCGCACCGCGGCCTTGCCGTGCACGCGCCCGCCCTCGAACGCGTTCGGCCAGTCCACGTCGGGATGGAGCGCCATGAGCACGGCATCCACGTCGCGGGCGTTGAAGGCGCGGTACAGCCCTCGCAGCATCTGCTCGTCGATGCTCACGTGGCGAGTGTAAGAGTGCGCGTATGTCGAGGCGAGTGGCGGCGGCTGGCAGCGCCCTGTTCCTCGTGCTGGCTCCTGGCGTGGTGGCCGGCTTGGTGCCGTGGCTGCTCACGGATTGGGAGTCGACCGACCCGTGGCCGGCGCTGCGCGTGGCGGGCGCCCTGCTGACCGCGGCGGGCGCCGCCGTGGTGCTGCACGCGTTCGCGCGCTTCGTGGTCGAGGGGATCGGCACGCCCGCTCCGGTGGCGCCGCCGGAGCGGCTCGTGGTCGGCGGCGCCTACCGCCACGTGCGCAACCCGATGTACGTGGCGGTGCTCGCGGTCATCCTCGGACAGGCGCTCCTGCTGGGGCAGGCCGTGCTGGTGGCCTATGCGGCGCTGCTGTGGCTCGTCTTCGCCACCTTCGTCCGCCTCTACGAGGAGCCGGATCTCGCGCAGCGCTTCGGGGCCGACTACGACGCCTATCGTCGCGCCGTGCCCGCCTGGTTCCCCCGCGTGCGACCCTGGCGGCCCTAGTAAGCTCAGTCCCCTCTCCTAGTGGCCTACTGGCCGCGCTAAGGGAGAGAAAAGCCCGCATCTCCGGCTTCACACCGGAAACGCGGGTCGGTCAGGGCCCCGGTCTCCGTCGGGGCCCTTGCCATTTCAGGAGCTCTGCGAGCACGACGTGGTGTACACGAGTTAGGGCTCCCTAATAGGATGGGCGCGATGTTCGGCGGCGACGGTCAGCAGGCGGCGGGCTCGTTCGAGGTCTGGGCCGCGCGCGCCTGGAACGTCTTCAACGAGGGCCGCCCCTTCTCGGTCATGTACCCGGTGCTGGTGCTGCTGTGCGCTTCGGTCGTGGGCCTCGCGCCCGACGGCTCGCTGCCGCTGGCGCTCGCGGGCACGCTCGCGATGGCGCTGGTGCTCTCCCGCTTCCCGTTCCCATTGCGGAGCCGGGCGCTGCTGTGGCTCGTCGCGCTCGCCTCGATCCCCCTGCTCGAGCCGTGGCGCGCGCTGCCGCTGCTGGCAGGGGCGCTGGCCGGCTACCTCTTCTTCACGGTCGTCGTCTGGGGCTCGATCTACTACCACCTGCGTACCGGCGCGCCGTGGACCAACGGCCGGCGCTTCTGGCGACTCGTGCTCACCAACTCGGACCCCACGAGCGGCAACGCCCTCGAGCAGGTGCCGAAGCTCGTGATGACCCTCAGCGCCGGCAACCTGCTGGCCGAGGACGCCGACCTCGCCTCGGTGGGCTGGATCGCCATCGCCGCCGGCCTCGCCGTGGCCGCCGGCACCGTGGCCTGGCGCTGGTTCGCCCGCACGCGGCTGCCGCGCTACCCGGCGCGCGCCCCTCAGCCCGAGGTGGCGGATCCGCTCGCCGAGCGCGTGTACGTGATCGTGGTCGACGGCTGCAACCGCGGCCGGCTCTGGCAGGCGGACACGCCGGTCATGGACCGGCTCGCGCGCGAGGGCTCCGAGTACCTCGGCGTGGAGCCTGCGTACCCGGCGCGAACCGTGGTCTGCTTCTCCTCGATGCTCACCGGCGCCTCCCCCGCCGAGCACGGCATGCGCTCGAACTTCGCTCCCCGCCTCGGCGTGCGCCGCGAGTCGGTCTTCGACGTGCTGGAGCGCCACGGCCGCCGCGGCCGGCTCGTGGGGATCGCCCACCTGCTCGACCCGTTCGGCGAGGACGTGGTGCGCTCGGTGACCTCCGTGCAGCCCACCGGCCGGATCGACCGCTCGCTCTGCGCCGAGGGCCGCCGGGTGGTCGAGGAGGAGGACCCGGACCTGCTCGTGCTGCAGCTGCTGGCCGCCGACCAGCTCGGCCACGTGCGCGGCGTTCGCAACCCGGAGTACCTCGACCAGCTCGAGGAGACGGACCGTCACGTGGGCGACTTCCTGAGCTTCCTCGAGGAGCGCGGCAAGCTCGACGGAGCCACCGTGATCCTGATGGCCGACCACGGCCAGGGGCGGGGGATCGGCGGCCACGGCCACCTCGACTGGGGCGAGCGGCCGGTGCCGTTCGTGGTCTGGGGCGCCGGGGCGCGGGCGGGCGCGGTGAGCCGCGAGCCGCGCTCGGTCTGCGAGCTGGCGGCCACGGTGTCATCTCTCCTGGGCGTGGAGGCCCCCGCGGCGGCGCGGGGCCGGCCGATGGTGCCCGTGCTCGACCCCTGCATCGAGCACGGCGCCTCGGCCGGCCGCGCGCTCGCCGTGGTGGTCGCCCGCGACGAGGAGCCGAGCGTGGGCCGTGTGCTCGCCGGGCTGCCGTCCGAGGCCTGCGGGATGCCCATCGACGTGCTGCTGGTGGACGACGGCTCGCGCGACTCCACCGCCGCCATCGGCTTCGAGCACGGCGCCGCGGTGATCTCCCACCCGTCTTCGCAGGGGCTCGGCGCGGCGCTGCGCGCCGGGCTCGCCCACGCGCGCGACGAGGGCTACGCGGCCGCCGTGTACCTCGACGGAGACGGCGAGTACGACCCCGCCGACTTCGAGACCGTGCTCGACCCCGTGGCCCGCGGCCGCGCGGACTACGTGATCGGCTCGCGCTTCCTCGGGGACCGGGACGGGATGAGCTGGCACCGCACGCTCGCCAACCGCCTGACCAGCTCGCTCATGGGCCTGCTCTGCGGCACCGTCGCGAGCGACGGGCAGTCCGGCTACCGCGCCTTCTCGGCGCGCGCGCTCGCCTCCGCCCGCATACGCCACGACTACAACTACGCCCAGGTGCTCACCCTGTCGCTCTGGGGCGCCCACATCGAGCCCGCCGAGGTCCCGGTCTCCTACCGCAGGCGCACGAACGGCCGCTCGTTCGTGCGCTACCCGGAGTACTTCTCGCGGGTGGCCCCGGCGATCTGGCGCGAGTGGCGGTACTCGCGCCAGCAGAGGAGGAAGACCACCCCGGCGATGGCGCCCGCGATCGTGAACGGCCAGTTGTCGCGCGTCTGGAACACGGGCCAGACCGAGGTGAGCGGCCCGAACGGCGCGTCGGGGCGGTCGGTCACCCACGAGCCGCCGAAGAACCCCACGTCGGCGTAGAGCCAGACGCTTCCCACGAGGGTCAGGGCCACGAGCGCGATGCCGATTCTCGGCATGTGGCGCAGGCCGAGCGCCACCAGCGGGATTGCCAGCGGCAGGGCGGCCAGCAGATGGCGGGGCGGGAACGAGAAGCCGAACATCGTGGGAGCGAGGAACGACGCCACGACCCAGTGAACTCCTACGACCATGGCGCAGAGGCCGCCGGTGAGCTCGATCTGACGCACGTCGGCCACGGTCCTCGAGAGGTGGTCGCGATGCATGCGCCAGAGCCACCAGACCCCGGCGAAGGCGAGCAGGAAGATCGGCGCCCAGCGCAGCAGGCCGCCGTTGCGATCGATGTAGAGGGCCACCAGGCGGTAGGCGCGCGCCACGTAGCCGGCGGCCGAGTCGGCGTCGGTGGCGCTGTCGTCGGGATCGTCGGCGGCGTAGGGGGTCGGCCCGCCGTAGATCGCCTCGTTGATGGCCACGTAGAAGACGGCGCTGAAGAGCGAGATCTCGACCGAGCCGATCGCGAGCGTGCGCCGGTGAGCGCGCCAGAGGCCACGCGCGGCGATGAAGCCGATGGCGATACCCGCCGGCACGAACTTCGTGCCGAGCCAGGGGAGGAAGCCGAGCAGCGCGAAGCAGAGGATCGCCTCGCCCCGCCGCGGGCGCTCGTCGAGCCTCAGTGCCAGCAGGGCGGCCCCCGCCAGCACGGCGCCGGCGGTCAGCTCCGGATAGACCGCCGTTCCATAGGCGAGAAAGGGCGGGCTGAGGCCCACCGCCGCGGCGGCGCCGAGCGCCCAAGGGTCCGGCACCACCCTGAGCGCCAGCCGGTAGGCGAGCGCCACCGCCAGAGCGGCGATGAGCGCGAGGAAGATCTCGACGGCGTGGGCGCCTCCGAGGATGTAGGCGGGGAGGATGAAGAGCGGGAAGCCCACGCCGTGGGGCTCGTTCAGGCGGCCCTCCGTCTCGGTGCCGTGCTTGTCGAGCAGGTACGGGTAGAACTCGGCGTAGGCGCGCGCGGTGAACTCGTCGTTCACGTCCACGTCGTGGTCGCGCTTCAGCGATTCGGCCGCGAGCAGATAGTGCGGCTCATCACCGGCGTAGTCGGAGTCGTCGAACGCGTCGAAGCCGAGCGTGGCCGCGTAAACGCCGAAGAGAACGAGGAAGAGGGCCGCGGTTCGCGCCATTGCGCGCGGAAGGCTAGGGTGCGGGCATGACCTCCCGCGATGCCGAGCTGGCGCGGGGCGCTTTCGAGGCCTGGGAGGACGGCACACTCCCCGAGTACGCGCGGAAGCACGTGCACCCGGATCTCGTGTTCTACGACGCGCCGGAGATGCCCGACGCGCAGGTCGTGCGCGGTCGCGACGCGGCGCTGGCGCGGATGGACTCCTACATGGAGCTGCTCGGCCGCTTCTCCATCCCCGTATGCGAGGTGGAGGCCCGCTCTGACGGCGTCTTCGTCAGGGTGGCGCCGTCCGGCCGCGCGCCGGCGAGCGGAGTCGAGATCGAGTGGGAGGTGTTCTGCGTGATGCGCTTCCGCGACGGGCTGATGGTCGAGCTGCGCAACTACTTCGACCGCGACACGGCGCTCGCGATGGCGGGCGTTGACCCGTCGGTCGGCGCGCGCTAGCTTCATTCGCGACTCGCCCTATCTAGGAGGCCGTCTCATGATCACCGGCGCCGCAGCTTCCACCCAACTGGACCCGGCCTGGCTCGCAAACTTCGGCGAACACTGGGGGGAGGCCTGGAACTCGCACGACCAAGCGCGGCTTCTGGCCCTCATGACCGAGGACATCGTCTACGAGGACTCGGCCTGGCCGACGACGATGCACGGCCACGCCGAGGTGCGGCCCTTCCTCACGTCGATCTGGACCGCGATGCCCGACCTGCGCTTCGAGTTCACCGACGGGCCGTTCATCAAGCCCGGCGCTCCCGCCGCGTCGTTCTACTGGCGCGGCACCGGCCGCTTCACGGGGCCGCTCGACCCGCCCGGCTTCGCGCCGACCGGCAAGCCGCTCGAGTTCTTCGGGGCCGACTTCCAGGAGTACCGCGAGGGACGCGTGTCGCGACTGCGCATCGTGTTCGACAACATGGACGTGGCGCGCCAGCTCGGATTGCTGCCGCAGCCTGGCTCGCGAGCAGACCGCGCCGGGGCAGCGGCTCAGCGCGCCGCGATGAAGGTGCGCTCGCTGCGGCGGCCCTGAGCCAGTGCCCTGAGTCGTCAGTTCGAGCGAACTTCCGACTCAGGGCACGGGGCGGGGGCGGCGCCGGCGGCGGCAACCGCCCCCACGAGCCCTGTCAGGCGTGGGCCGGCTCGAGCAGCGACTGATCGGCGATGTTCACCTTCACCTCTCCGGCCATGACGCCGGTGCGCTCGATCTCGAAGCCGGAGAGCCGCTCGCCGATGAACTCCGCCGCGAGCCGGGTCGAGGCGTCCGCCTCCTCGCGGGACGTGAAACAGCTGATGGTGGTGAGCGTCCCGTCGCCGCCATCGACGGCCTGGTAGCCGCACAGGCCTGGCCGCTCCGAGATCCGGGGAACGAACTCCTCGTCCAGGATGTGCAGGAGCTCATCCATCTGGGCGGGGTCCGCGTTGTAGGACCGGACGGTCGCGTACATCGCTCCTCCTTGTGAGGTCGAATCCGCAACCGACCCTACGCCCGTCGGCCGAGGGCGCGCAATCCCCTCTTAGGGTTACCTCGGCGCCAACATTGCGGTCATCGCCTGCCCGAACAGCTCCAGGTCCCGATCGAGCTCCTTCTTGGCATGGTGCGCGAACCGCCCACCGGCTTCCGACGCGGCGAACCCGATCATGAACGTGCTCAGCACGCGCTCGGCTCGCGGGATGTCGTCCTCGTTCACGCCGGCGCTCCTGAGCGCCTCGTAGATCGCCTCGCGCGAGCGCTTGGCCGCCGGGGTGGTGGCGGGGCGCTTGAGCAGCAGCGGGAACGCGTCGGGGTGGCGCTTGGCCGTCGCGCGGAGACTTCTGGCGAGCGTGTCCAGCTGCTCGCGCCAGGGCTTGGCCGGGTCGGGGCTCGGCAGCTCGGCGAGCAGGCGCTCGACCAGGCCGTCGAGCAGCTCCTGCTTGTTCCCCACGTGGTTGTAGAGAGCCATCGGCGTCACGTGCAGTCGGCTCGCGACCGCGCGCATGGTCACGGCGGCGAGGCCCGCCTGCTCGGCGAGCTCGAGGGCGGTGTCCAGGATCGTCTCGCGGGAGAGAGCCATCTTGCGCCAGGCTACTATACGGTGTATATATACGTCGTATATGAAAGCGCTGCTGACAGACGGGTCCGGTCTCACCTCGCGACAGGTTGCGACGCAGCTGGCGGCCGCGGGCCATGTCGTCGAGGTGGTCTCCCCGACGCGCGTGGGGCTGTGCGGCTTCACGCGCCACGTGCGGAGGGTCCATCCGGTGCCGGCGTTCGGACGCGACCCCTTCGGCTGGCTCGAAGCGACCCTCGCGGTCCTCGACACAGGTGGCTTCGACGTGCTCGTGCCGACGCAGGAACAGGTCACGATTCTGGCCCGCGACGGCGGCCGGTTGCCGGTGCCCTGCGCGTTGCCGTCGTTCGAGAGCGTGCTGCGCGTGCAGGACAAGGTGGCGCAGCTGCGCGTGCTCGAGGAGCTGGAGCTGCGGCACCCGGAGTCCGCGGTCGTCGAGCCGGTGGCAGGGTGGAGCCGGTTCCCCGTCTTCGCGAAGGCGCCGATCGGCACCGCGAGCCAGGGTGTGCGGCTCGTCCGCGACCGTGCCGGCCTGCGAGCCGCCGAGCGCGACTTCGGGGGCGGCCCGCTCGTGCTGCAGGCGCCCTTGGCCGGACCGCTCGTGATGGTGCAGGCGATCTTCGACTCCGGCCGGCTGGTCGCGTGGCACGCGAGCCTGCGCGAGCGCGAGGGAGCCGGCGGCGGGTCGAGCTCGAAGCTGAGCTTCTCCCATCCGGCGATTCCGGTGGATCTGGCGCGGCTGGGGGAGGAGCTCGACTGGCACGGGGCGCTGTCCCTGGACGCGATCCTGACGGCCGAGGGACCGAGCTACATCGACGTGAACCCGCGGCTGGTGGAGCCGGGGAGCGCGTGGCGGGCGGGGGTGGACCTGGTCGATGCGCTGCTGCGCGTCTCGCTCGGGTCGGACGTGCCGGTCGCCGCGCCGCCGCGGGCGGGGGTGCGCACGCACCAGCTGCTGCTGGCGGTGCTCGGCGCGGCCCAGCACGGGCAGGGGCGCCGGGGTGTGGCGCGCGAGCTGGCGCTCGCCGCCTCGAGTCGCGGCGCCTACGCGGGGAGCGCGGAGGAGCTGACGCCGCTGCGGCGCGATCCGCTCGCAGTGGCTCCCGTGGCCGGCGCGGCGATCGCGACGCTGGTGAGCCCGGGCGCCTATCGCCTGTTCACAGACGGGGCGGTGGAGTCCTACGCGCTCACGCCCGAGGCGTGGGACCGCATCACGTCGGGCGTTGACGGCGCCCAGCGCATCGGATACGCCTCTGTGACCCATGACCCCAGGAGGACCCTTGGACAGATCACCCGAACTCGAGCAGCTCGTCGTCGCGTGGTTTGAAGGCGCTTCGAACGGCGACGCCTCGCTCGTGGACGCCCACGTCTCGTCGTCTGACGGCACACGTCTGATCGGCAGCGATCCCGGCGAGGTGTTCAGCGGCGGGAGCGCCGTGGCGGATTTCCTGAGGAGCGAGGTCGAGGGTGCCGCGGGCAAGGCCGAGTTCTCGCCGGCCGACGTAGAGGCCTTCAGCGAGGGGTCCGTGGGCTGGGCCACCACGAACGTCACGATCACCATGCCGGACGGCAAGCACGTGTCTCCGCGCTGGAGCGCCGTCTTTCACATGGAGGACGGCGTGTGGAAATTCGTCCAGACCCATGCCTCGATCGGCATCGCCAACGAGGACATCGGCTGGCAGTACCCCGGTTGACTCAGTGGTGCCTGCCGGCGGCTGACTCGGCTTCGATGGTGCTGCCGCAGATCGCGAACCAAGCCAGCTTGCCGTCGCGGAGCCGCCAGCCGTGCACCAGCTCCGTCGGGATGGTGTCCTCGGTGAGGCCGGTGTGCCGCAGGCGGCCACGGAGCGAGACCGGCACCAGGATCAGGTCGTCGTCCTCGCTGAGCTCGCCGGGCTCGGCCTTCGGATCCTCCACGATCTCCGCGTACTCGTCCAGGAACCCGCGTATCGCCGCGCTGCCGTCGAAGGTCAGGCCGAGCACCTTGTTCTCGAGCCGGGCATCGTCCGTGAACAGCTCCATCGCGCCATCGAGGTCGCCGCGGTTGTAGCGCTCGTAGAACGCGTGGATCGCCTCCATCGTCAGTCCGCGTTCAGCAGCCGAGCGCCCGCGCGATGACCATCTGCTGGACCTCGTCGGTGCCCTCGCCGATGGTGAGGATCTTGGCGTCGCGGTAGAAGCGGCAGACGGGGTACTCCTCGATGTAGCCGTAGCCGCCGTGGATCTGCACGGCCTCCTCGGAGGCGCGCACCGCCAGCCGCCCGGTCTTGAGCTTGGCCTGGGCGGCGGTGAGGCTGAAGTTCTTGCCGGCGTCCTTCTCGAGGGCCGCCTTGTAGGTCAGCAGCCGGGCCGCCTCGATCTCGGTGGACATGTCGGCGAGCTTGCCCTGGATGGCCTGGAACTTGGAGATCGACTGGCCGAACGCCTTGCGCTCCTTGGCGTACTGGAGCGCCTCGTCGAGAGCGCCCTGGGCGAGGCCGAGACCCATGGCGGCGACGCCGATGCGCCCCCCGTCGAGCGTCTGGAGGAACTGCTTGAAGCCCTGGCCGCGCGGGCCCACGAGGTTCTCCTCGGGCACCCGGCAGTCGTCGAAGGCGAGCGGGCGGGTGTCCGAGGCGTTCCAGCCCATCTTCCGGTACGGCTCGCCGATCTCGTAGCCGGGCGTGCCGTTCTCCACGAGGATGTTGGAGATCTCGTCGTCGCCGGTGCGCGCGGTGATCGTCACGAAGCCGGTGATGTCGGTGCCGCTGTTGGTGATGAACTGCTTCGCGCCGTTGATGACCCAGTCGCCGTTGTCCTGGGTCGCCCGGGTGCGGGCGTTGCCGGCGTCGGAGCCGGCCTCGGGCTCGGTGAGGCCGAAGGCGCCCAGCTTGGTGCCCGCGGTCAGCTGGGGCATCCAGGTCTGCTTCTGCTCCTCGGACCCGAACGCGTAGATCGGCCAGGTCCCGAGGCTCGTGTTGGCCGCGAGCGTGATGGCCACGCTCGAGTCCACGCGCGCGAGCTCCTCGACCACGAGCGCGTAGCTCAGGTAGTCGGCCCCGCCGCCGCCGTACTCCTCGGGGTAGGGGATGCCCATGAGGCCGAGCCCGCCGAGCTTGGCCACGATCTCGTAGGGGAAGGACTTGGTCCGGTCGAGCTCCTCGGCCACAGGCGCCACCTCGCCCTCGGCGAAGTCGCGCGCGAGGCGGCGAATGTCCTGCTGCTCGCTGGTGAGGTCGAAGTCCATCGGCGGCCGGATGCTATCCGGCGCACTGATCACGTCGCCGGTCATGCGGGGTAAGGTCGAGCTTGGTGGGCCGGCCGGTTGCCACTCGCCCTTCCGTGCTCCCGACGACGCGAGGCGTCGTCGCCGTTTGTAGCGGCTTGCTGGTGCTGACGTTGGTGGCCGGGAGCTGCAAGGGCGAGCAAGCGGAGACGCCGCCGCCGCTACCCCCGGCCGATGCCCTGATAAACGTGCGGTTTGACGAACCGCTCGAGCGCAGCTCCGTGAGCGGCTTCCTGCACGGGCTTTCGGCAGATCAGCCCCCGGATCGCCTGGTAGCGCCGCTACGCCCGCGGCTCTGGCGCAGCAGTCCCCTCTGGACCCCCCTTTCTAGGGTGAAACGTCTCGGCGCGCTTTACACGGTTGTCTTGAGCCGGCTTTGGGGGTACCCGCAGGAGGGGTGGGGTGGTCAGGGTCCGCCGTGGGCCGATTGGCGACGCTGGACGCGCTTCGTGCGGGCCGTTGCCGGCACGCTGCGCCAAGAGCCGGTCATCTTCGATGTTTGGAATGAGCCTGACATTCCCGGCTTCTGGAACGGGGGGCGGCGTCGCTTCTTCCGCCTCTACGCGCTGAGTGAGCGGATACTGCGAGATGAGCTGGGTCCAGGCGTGGTCGTGGGCGGCCCGAGCATTTCGCGCTACAGCCTCGGTTGGCTCCGGAGCTTCCTCACCTTCTGCAAGCGAGCTGGCTGTCGACCCGACTTCGTGTCCTGGCATGAGCTGCTACCCGAGGAGATGACGATCAGCTCAGTCACCGACCACCTGCGGGAGGCGCGCCTGGCGCTCCAGGGCCCTCGTGAGCTCCACGTGAACGAACATACGGGTCCCGTCGACCAGTACCGACCGGGGGAAGCCGTCGCGTACTTCGCTGCCCTGGAGGAGGGGGGCGCCGACTACGCGGCGCGCGCGTGCTGGCCATACCGAGGTGGTTCGAACTGCGACCCGGGGCGGCTGGACGGATTGGTGGACCTCGCCGGCGAGCCACGGGCCGTGTGGTGGGCGTATCGGTGGTACGCGCTCGGCGCCGGGAGCCGCGTGCACGCCATCTCGAACGACCGACGCATCTCGGTGCTGGCGAGCGGCGGGCAAGACTCGCTGGTCTTGGTTGGTCGAAGCGAGCGTGGACCGGTACTGGAAGGCCTGGATGTGGATGTCGACCTTGCCGGTCTGCCGAACCCGGGAGATGAGGTGTCGGTGAAGGTGGAGCGCTTGCCGGACTCAGGTGAGAAGGCCCTGCCACGGCCGCTACTGATTTCCAGGGACGAGCTGGAGCTTCAAGACGGCTCCATTCGCGTGCGCATACCGGACCTCCGCCCACACGAAGCGGCCCTGGTCGCCGTGCGGTAGCGGAGATGCTTCACCTCGATTCGATCTGCCAGATCTGGCCCGACAGCGAGGATACGTAGAGCCGCCCTCTGGTGATCTGGGCGAAGGAAGTCGGATAAGGGACGCGGATGCCCTCAAACCGCGTCTCACCGTTCTTGCCGCGAAGGGATGTGGATGAGATGGAGCCGTTGCAGAAGTCACCGAAAAGGAAGCGGCGATGGAGACTGTGTCGCCGGCCGGCGACGACGAGTCCAGCAACGACGGCATGGGCGACATCATGAGAGAGCGCGACTGCCGGACGCACATGGTGTCGGATCGCACCGTGCTGTCGGCGAACTGGTCCCTCGAAGAACGGCCACCCAAAGTCAGGAGGCTTGCTCGCCCTCAGTGAGCGAATGTCAAGCTCCTCGTACCGGTCTTCGCCGACGTCGCCGATAACCAGCTGTTCCCTTCGTGGATCGAACGAGAAGCGATAGGGGTTGCGCAGGCCCCGCGCGTACACGGCCCCCGGCGGCACGTTGCGCCCCTCGTCGAAACGGAAAGGTTGCCGCTGCAGCCGTGGATTGATGCGGAGGATCTTTCCGTAGGCGAGGCCACCTGAGCGAGCAAGTTCCGGGCGCTGGGCATCTCCCAGAGAGACATACAGCCAACCGTCCGGGCCGAACGCGATCTGTCCCCCGTAGTGCTGCTTGGAGAAGGAATGCTCGACCTCGAGGACGGTTCGTCCGCCCGGGACTGTGCGGTTCATATCCAGGCGAGAGCGACGAAACTCGGTCACCTTGCCGTCCCCGTCTCCATCGCTGTAGGAGGCATAGAAGAGGCCGCTGCGGCTGTAGTCGGGGGCGAACGCGATGGAGTGCAGCCCCCGCTCGTTCAGATTGATGTCGACCGTCGGACCAATCTCAGGGGACAGGTCGATGAACGGCTCCTGGCGGAGTTGCCCGTCGACCAGAACTCGCACCGCGCCCTCACGCTGGGCCACGAACAGTCGCCGACGCTCACCCCGCGGAGCCGAGATGTGAACCGCTTGCGGGACAAACGCCACCTGCCGTGCTCGAACACGGGGCCCAAGACGATCCTCGGGGGGCGGCGCCTCGCAGTGGGCGGCATGCGCAGCGCGCGCAGGGCCGGGTGGAACCCGAGAAAACCCGGGAGACGCGAAGACGGCTGCGGCGAGTCCGACATTGAGGAGGTGCCGGCCAGGGCCGCTCAGCAGTCGAGCAGGCGTCACGGCTCGCACCACGTCAGCCAGACCCGCGGCCCGCCCGGCACATCCACGTAGACCCTGACCCTGGACCCGGGGAGGATGTGGAAGTCGGCGCTCCGCTCGTGTGATGCCTCAACGCCGGTGGGAATCTCGTAGACCTCGCACGAAGCGATCACCGATTCCAGCGAGGGATCGACCTCGAGGACGGCGACATAGTGGTGGGGTCCCGCGGGATCGAGCCCCTCCAGGGGAAGCCGCACCACGGCCAGCTGACAGCGCGACCTGTGTCGATGCGCCGCGACGGACACGAGCCAGGTGGTCACCGGGTCCTCGGAGAAGGCTCTGGCGAGCGCCGACGCTAGGGCTGACGTCTCGGCGGCGCTCGCCGTGCGAACTGCTGGGAGCGGCCGGGTGAGGCGGGACTCGAGGGTCGGTCGCAACTGCCGATAGCCCATCATCCACATCCCGACCGCCTCCAGCATTGGCTGGCCTGCGGCTAGCGGTAACCGCCCTGTCGAGACCGAGAACCACCCCGATGGCCGCGGGGCCCGCACTCGGGCCGGTGCTGTAGCCGAGCCAGACTGATTCGCCCACTGAGCGTTCCGCTGTCGCGGCTCACGAACACCCCGGCAGCCAGGTCGCTCCAGATCACGACACCTTCCGCCTCGCTGGTCAGCGTTCCGGTCGCGTCCTTGAAGCGTCCGGTACCACCCGTGACCGTGAAGACCAGCGTGCTGTGGCTGCTCTCGTTGACCACGATCTCATTGATGGTTCCGGTGAATGTGCTGAACAGCCGGTCACCATTCGCCGCCGTCAAAATGCCCGTACCGCTGGCAGAAACGGTCGTGGGGTTGACAAAGACGAAGTTGCCATCCAGGCGATACCTGGTTCGCCCGATATTGGAGAGACGTGCGGTGCCGTGACTCTTCGACGTCCCGGCCGCGAGGTCGACCGTTGTCTTACCGGAGGTCGGGCCGGTCACCCACCTGTCGGAGCTTCTCGGTTGTGCCACGGCAGCCGACGGACCGACCATGCACACAACAGCGAGAGATGCGAACGCAAGCCACTTCCTCATGGGAAATCCCCTTTCGGAACATCTGGGCCTTACGGGGTGTGACCCTAAGAAGCTCGACCGGGCGTCGCTTCGGGGGAATCCCTAGACCTGACCTCAAAGGGCGTCTAGGCGGGAAGAGTTGCGACGGGAGCCGAGGGCTCGAGACTCTCCTGCCCGCGCGCCTCTCGGGATGCGACCTCGCGGGCAAGCTCGCTGCGCGAGCGGATGTTCAGCTTGCGATAGACGCGGCCGAGGTGGAACTCAACCGTCTTTGGACTGAGAAACAGGGCCGCAGCCGCTTCGCGGTTTGTGGCGCCGCCGGCAACGGTCAGGGCCACCTGGAGTTCCTGCGGTGTGAGTTGGAGCGATAGCGAGACGTCCCGGCGGCGTGCCGTCTCGCCGGTGGCCTTGAGCTCCGCCTGTGCCCGTTCGGCCCACGGGGTCGCCCCGACGCGCTCGAATGCCACGAGAGCTTGGCGGAGGGCCTTCCGCGCGTCGATTCGCCGCTT
This sequence comes from uncultured Thermoleophilaceae bacterium, assembly GCA_963803245.1. Lineage (GTDB taxonomy): Bacteria > Actinomycetota > Thermoleophilia > Solirubrobacterales > Thermoleophilaceae > JACVRW01. The sequence goes on from CAWDLI010000005.1 coordinate 97,723, forward strand.
TGAGCGACGGAGCCGCTCGCCAAGGCACAACTCGGTTCTTGCGCGATCGAAGGCCGCCGATGCCCCGCTCTGGTACTCGAGCGCCTTCGCGAAATGTGCCTCGAAGTCGTCCTCGGGCGCGAGTAGGCCCCGGCACCGCGCTGCCGTGCCGCGGGCCCAGGCGCTGTCTGCTGAGTCAGCCTCCTGCTCCAACGTGGCGAGAGCGACCTCGGCCTCTTCTCGGCGACCGGCGCGTGCGTAGGCCTCTACGAGATCCGGGCGCCAGGGAATCACGTTTGGATGCCCCAAGCCGTGTTCGAGGTTCAGCGCCGCGACCAGCTCCAATTGTTCGATTGCGCGGTCGACGTGCCCCAACCCGAGTTCGAGGAGACCAAGAGCCGCTTGGCCGTAGCTCAGCGTCGAGGCGATCCCGCGGTCCGCGAAGACCTCGCGTGCCTCCTCCACGTGAGCCCTGCAGTCGGCCTCACGACCCTGAGCAGCGTCTATCCGCGCGAGGCAGGTGAGGCTGTAGGCCAGCTCGGTCCCGGAACCGGCTTCGCGTGCCAGGCGGAGCGCCTCCGTGGCGTGAGCGTAGGCCTCCGACCAGCGGCCGAGCCGGAAATCCAGCTCCGAGCGGAAGGCGAGCACGAGCCGCAGAACGCCCGGCGCGCTCGACTTGCGCGCCGCACCCACCACGCGTTGGCCGACCGTGTCGGCTGTCGCGTAGTCCTCCACCCATGCCAGGCACTGCATCAGTTGACCGGCCAGCGGCGCGACCATGAACACGTCTCCCTGATCCACCAAGGGTCTGCACTGGGTCAGCAGCTCTCGAGCGCGGCGCGAATCTCCTCGCAGGATCAGCGCGCAGGCAAGCGGGAGGGCGGCAAGCATCGCCATCGGTCCCCCCACCCGTTCCCCGACGGCATAGGCTCGCTCGGCTATGGCAAGGGCCTGCGCCGTATCCCCTAGGAGGAACGATGGGGTGGTTGCGTTGACGAGCAGGAGCGTCGCCCGCGCAGGATCGACAGCCTCGACGCGCTCCGCCTCCTCCAGCAGAAGCCTCTGCGTCGCCTGAGTCGGTCGCCGCCAACTGTCGAGACGACCTCGGAGGTTGTGGATATCGGCCCGAAGGAGGGGGTCGACCGTGTACGAGAGGGCTTCGCCCAAGAGAGCGATCGCCCGATCGAGTTGACCGGCCAGGTCGTAGTCGATTGCAGCCTCAAAGAGACGACGGCTCCTTTGCTCGTCGGTGATCGAGAACGTCGCTGCTCGCTCGAAAGCGGTGGCGGCTGCTGCGGAGCCGCTCCGTTGACGAGCGTCCATCGCAGCACTCTCCAGCGCCTCCGCGATGTTTTCGTCAGGTGCCACGGCCGCGTGGGCCAGGTGCCATGCGCGCCTTCCGGCGTCGCGGTCGCCGGACAGCGCCCCGGCCAGGGCCGCGTGGGCGGCGCGGCGTTCGGGCGGCGTGGCTCCGTGGTACACCGCTGAGCGGAGCAGCGGGTGGCGAAACGCCAGCGTCGCAACTTCGATTTCGATGAGGCCCGCCGTCTCTGCCGGCTCGAGCGCCTCCACGCCCATGTCGAGGCTCCTGATCGCAGCCGCGATGGGATGCATCGCTTCCGAGTCGCTCGCCGCAGCTATCAGCACAGCTCGCTGGGTCTCGACGGGGAGTTCGGTGCTCCGGCGCCGCAGGGCACGCTGAAGGCTGGGGCCCGCGGGCAGGGGGTCCTCGACCGGTTGTCCACCTGCGAGCTGATCGTCGCTCAGCTGAGCGCAGATCTCCGCGAGTGCGAGTGGATTGCCGGCCGTGGCGTCGTGCAGGCGCTCACCCACCGCCGGGGTGACCCGTCCGTGCGTCGCTTCCATGAGAAGAGCCATGGACGCGTCCATGCTCAACCCTGAGAGCTCGAGTTCGGCCAGCTCTGATCCGCCGGACGAGAAGGCCTCCCCGGTGCGGGCTGTGAGGAGAAGGGCGATCCCCTCCGAATGGAGCCGCCGGGCCACGAAGAGCAGCGCTTGGCCGGATGACTGGTCGAGCCAGTGCGCGTCGTCCACCACGACGACGAGCGGTGCTTCATCGGCAGTCGCGGCGAGGACGCTGAGCGTCGCGGCGTAGACGGTCAGCGGATCTCCCGGGATCGGCGCACTCAGGCCCAGCGCACCGGCGAGAGCGGCGGCCTGCGGCTCGGGGATGCTCTCGAGCCGGTCGATCACCGGCGCGAGCAGGACCGAGAGCCCTGCGAAGGGGAGCTCCACCTCCGACTCGAGCCCGCGCACCTCGAGCGTCGTCATCGCAGGCGCCCGCTCGAGCGCATAACGGCAGAGAGCGCTCTTGCCGATCCCTGGCTCGCCGCGCAAGAGCAAGGCTCCGCTTTCGCCGCGACGCGCAGCGGCTAGCAGACGGTCGATGCGGGCCGCTTCGGCCTTTCGGCCCAGAAGCATGGACCGATCCTAGGCCGCTGAACGCCCAACGTAAAGTCGACTACTAGGGATTCTCCGGAAGCGAACGCAGCCGCGTCGCCGTACGGTCGGCTTGCTCGACTCGACGACTGGTTCGGAGAGGCGTGGCGAGCCCTGAGTCTTGGGATCAACCGAGGGAGAATGCCTTGCGACGTATCGCAATTGTCTGTGCGGCAGGTATTACGGTCCTGCTGCTACTAATTGCCGCGGCGACCGGAGGGGCCGCGACCGAGAAGGTGAAGCTTCAACTCACCTTAAAGGCAAAGACTCTCAACCTGATCGACACCGGCCCGACCGGCGACTCGCCCGGCGACCTGGTGACCGGCACCGACACTGTGTTCCGCCGGGGTCGCGCAATCGGCAGGGCGCATTCCCACTGTGTTGCCATCGCCGGAACGACTGCCGCGGGCAGACTCGACTGCACCAACACGCTCACCCTCCCTGGTGGGCGCATCGTTTCCCAGCAGGAGGTCATCTACAAGGGGGAGACGCTTACCGCAGTGGGAGCTATCACTGGCGGCACGGGCATCTACGCCAAGGCGCGAGGCGACCTCACCCTCCGGGCAAGGAACTTGGAGGTAGGCACCGTGGTCTTGCACCTCACTCGGTGAGCAGTCCAAGCGCAGCACGATAGGAGGACTCATGACTCAGAACAACGTTGAGCAGACGAGAACCATCTATGCCGACTTCGCTCGTGGCGATATCGACGCTGTTCTCGCGGCCTATCACGACGACGTCGAGTGGGGAGGTGCCGGCGACCTTGTCGACATCGGTGGGAGTCACCGAGGAACGCAGGCTGTACTCGCGAACGTCCTCTCCCAGATTCCGGAACGCTACGACGAGTTCCGCATCGATACCGACCAGTTCCTGGACGTGGGCGATCGGGTGGTCGTACTCGGCCAGTGGCATATCCGCGCCAAGGGAGCGGAGTCCAGCTTTCATGGGCCGCATGCGGCCGTCTACAGCTTTGAAGGCGGCAGGGTGACGTCGGTTCAGTTCTTCGCCGATACCGCCGCTTGGCTACGGGCCGCGGCCCCGTCGCCTCAGCCAAAGGCGTCGGTGGGAGCGTAGTACGGCAACCGCAAACTAGGAGGAATGGCATGCGTCGCCTGGTGTACATAGGGGTGCTGGTGGTCGTGAGCGCGGTCACCGGAGTGGCGATGGCGCGCTCGCAATCTGGTGAAGTCAGCGAAGGCTCCGGAGAGATAACGGCACACCTGCGGGGTACGCCCGAGGTTAAGCAATGCGATGCCCCGAACGACCACACGTTCCGTGCGCACGGAACGTTTGTTGGCACGCTGAGCTCCTCCGACACTCGGCTGACGGGAAGGCTTCGGATCCGCAGCACGGTGACTGGAGACACCGACACGGGTGCAAGCATCGCGCGCGGGCGTCTGACCGTGCGTAACGCCCACAACGGCAATGTGAAGTTGGCGGGGCGGTTTGTCGCGGCGACTACCGGGCTGACCGACGAGCGCTTCCAGGGCGTCATTGATGCCAAGCTCGCGCATGGTGGCGGGCAGGTCGTGGCGAATTTCACCGTCGAGAATCCCGACGAGAACCTGACGGGTCAATTCGGAAAGGACGCGCCGCTCGTGCCAACCAACAAGGCGGTCATCAGCACCGCTTGCTGACAGGACCGCGCCCGCCCTCCGCGACGGGTGGCGCATGACCCTTGCTCATCGGCCATCACGCGCCAGCAGCGCGATCAGCACACGCTGGACGATCGCGGGCGGCGAGAGGAACACCGTCTCGTCGCGGTAGCGCTTCAGGAAGCTCGCCGCCCAGCGCGCCCCGCGCAGGCCACGCGGCCGTCCGCGGGCCGTGAATAGGCCCTGTTGCCCGGCGGCGGCCGCCTCCTCCAGGAAGGCCTGGAGCCGGAGCGCGGGGGTGACTAGGCAGCGCAGGTGGGCCTCCTGACCGTCGCTGCTCGCAACGCCGTGCACGACGCCCGGTGCCACCACGACCTCGCCATCCATGGGCCGGATCAGACGCTCCTGATCACCGAGCCGGAAGCGCACCTCGCCCTCCACGACCGACCAGCGCTCCTCCTGCCGCGGATGCAGGTGCGGTGGCAGCACGCCGCCCGGCTCGAGCCAGTTGTCTACGACCAGGCTCTCGCCGCGCGTCGCGAAGCGCTGGCGCACGCGGCTGACGGGATCACGGATCTCCTCGGGCATGGGACCTCCTCGCGCGCTCAGCGCGTGCGTCCCTCGCGCAGCATGGCGAGGGCCTTGTCGATGCGCCGCTCCCTCGTCTCGGCTTTCTTGGCCTCCACGATCGGGAGCACGTACCACTGCTTCTGGCTGAAGGTGAGCGTCTCGAAGAACGTTCTCGCCTCCGGCTCACCGTCGAGCGCCGCCCCAAGATCGGGCGGCACGGTCACCTCGCGCGGCTCCGTGTCCAGCTCGAGCTCAACGTCCAGGTCGTCTCCGGCGGCGACTCCGGCGCCGGCACGGTTCGTCGCGCTCACGCCGATCAGGTAGCGCTCACCGCGCCGTGCCACCGTGGTCCGGAAGACGTGGTCGCCGATGGTCACCCGAACGGGCGGCTTCCTACCGGCGTCCAGCCCCTCGACGATCTCGGGCGGAACCTCGATGCCCGTGGCGGTCTTGCCGGCCCCCTGGAGTGTCGCCCGGAATCTCATCTGCACCTAAGACTGTGGATGTCCGTGCAACTCATCGGCGGGCCGCCAGCGCGGGTTCCCTGAGCGGCGAGGGCTCCACCCGGAGCAGCCGGGCCGGCCAGCTCGGCAGCCACCAGTTCCAGCGCCCCATCAGCGTGATCACGGCCGGAACGATGAGCGCGCGGATGACGGTCGCGTCGAGCAGGATCCCGGCGGCGAGGCCGGTGGCCATCATCTTCACGTCGGTCTCGGGCCCGGAGGCCATCGAGGTGAACGAGAGGAACAGGATCAGCGCCGCGCTCGTGACGAGCCGGCCCGTGCGGCCGATGCCCTGGATCACGGCCGTCTCCGTGGAGCCGGTGCGGTCGTACTCCTCCCGCATCCGGGCGAGGATGAAGACCTCGTAGTCCATCGACAGCCCGAACAGGAAGGCGAAGATCATCAGCGGCATCCACGACGGGATCGAGCCCGTGGCCTGGATGCCCCAGATCGCCTCCGAGCCGAAGCCGTGCTGCCAGACCAGCACCAGCACGCCCCAGGCGGCGGCGACGCTGAGGATGTTGAGAACGATCGCCTTGGCCGGGAGGAGGAGGGAGCGGAAGGCCCGGGCGAGCAGGATGAAGGTCGTGATCGTGATCAGGGCGATCATCAGCGGGAAGCTGCCGTAGACGGCATCGATGAAGTCGGCGTTGCCCGCGGGTTGCCCGCCCACGCGCACGTCGGCGCCGGCGCCATGCGCGGCCTCGCGCACGCCGGCGAGTGTGCTCTCGCCCGCGTCGGACCCGCTGTCGGGCACCGGGATCGCCTCCACGAGAGCCGTTCCACCGCTCCGCCAGCCGGCGTTGTCGGGAGCGACCGCGCCGTGGATTCCCTCCACGCCGCGGAGGGCGGTGGCGACACCCTCGGGGTCGGTCCGCCCCTCGATCAGGATCTCGTGCGGCAGCAGCGCGCCCTCGCCGATGCCGGCCTTCTCCAGCGCCACCAGTCCCTGCTTCGCGGGACCCGACCGGGCGACTGTGTCGGCATCGGAGCTTCCTAGCTGCAGGTCGGTGGCTGCGAGCGCCAGGGCCACGATCACCGCCAGGCCGCTGCATGCGGCGAGCCAGCGCCGCCGCGACACCGCGGTCGCCCAGCGGGTCCAGGCGCGGCTGGCCTTGTCGTCGGTGCGCCGGTGGGGCCAGTCGAGCCGGTTGCCGAGCTTCGCCATCACGACCGGGAGGAGCGTGATGGCCACGAGCGTCGAGACGAGCGGGATCAGCATCCCGCCGTAGCCCATCGAGCGGAGGAACGGCAGCGGAAGCGCCACCAGGGCGAGCAGGCCGATGGCGACGGTGATGCCGCTGAACACGACCGCGCGCCCGGCTGTCTCCATCGCCCGCTGCACCGCCTCGTCGCCGCTGCGCCCGTGGGCGCGCTCCTCGCGCCAGCGAGACACGACGATCAGCGAGTAGTCGATGGCCACGCCCAGCCCGATCAGCGCGATCAGGAACTGGACGATCGGCGACACGGCCGTGAGCTGCGTCAGCCCGAGCAGCAGCAGGAACGTCGTCAGGATCGAGACGATCGCCATCACGAGCGGGACGACGGCCAGGAACGAGGCGAACACGAAGGTGAGCACCACCAGCGCCCCCACACCGCCGAGCACGGCCTCCAGCAGGACGCCGGGGCCCTCGTTGCCGCCGCTCTCCTGCGCGAGCGCGTCGAAGCCGGTCAGGCGCACCGGCTCGCCCCCCACCGTGGCCCCCCGGAGCGCCGACTGCGCGGCGCGCTCGGCGGCCGGGTTCTCGCCGAACGCCGAGTCCGGGTCGGGCGTGGGGTAGACGAGCGCGAAGGTGGTCCGCCGGTCCTTGGAGACGAACGCGTCGTCGCCGGTCGAGGCGTACGAGGCGATTCGCGCGCCCGGCAGCGCCTGCCTCAGGCGACCGTCGAGCTGTGCCAGCTCGGCCTCGACTCCCGGGGCGGTGACCGACTGGCCCTTCGGCAGGGTGACCACCGGGAGCAGCGGGGAGGTGTCGCCGCCGGTGCCCCGGTAGCGCTCGGCGATCGCGACGTTCGTCTCCCAGCCCTCCTTGTCGGGAACGGAGAACTCGGGCTCGAGCGCGCGCGAGGCGGGACCCGCGGCGGCGATGCCGGCGACGGTGAGCACGAGCCAGAAGACGACGACGGTGCGCTTGTGGGAGAGAACCCAGCGGGTGAGTGCGGTCATGCGAGCCAACCTAGGTGCGCCGGCGCCTGCCGAAAACAGCCCGGGGGAGGGTCTTCGGGTCCCCCCTGGGGTGGACGCGCGATCAACCGACGGGGCGATTCCGCCGCTCCGGAGCGGAGCTACCCTCGGCTGACGATGGCCTCATCGCACGCAGCCCGGCCCACCCCGATGCGCGCGCACCTGCCGCTCGACGCGGCGATCGCGGTCGCGGTGTTCGCCGCCTCGGTCGGTCTGCTGGCCGTCGGCGAGAGCAACGAGGGCGACGGCACCGTCGATGCCTTCGAGGTGGCGCTCGTCGCGATCGCGTCCCTGCCGCTGGTGGCCCGGCGCGCCGCCCCGATCACCGTCTTCGTGATCACGGCCCTCGCGACCACGGTGCTCGCAGCCGTGGCTGTGCCCGCCGGCCCCCCGATCGGCCCGACGCTCGCGATCTACTGGATGGTCACCGCCAGCGACGAGTCGCGCGACAGCACGCGGCTGATGGCGGTGCTGGTCGCGGCGATGCTGGTCGCGCACGTCGCCGCGAACGGCATCCAGGAGGAGCGCTTCCCGCTCGTGGAGATCCTCTTCGGCGTGCTCGTCTGGGGCGGCGCGTGGCTGGCCGGGGACAGGACGCGCCTTCGCCGGGAGCGCATGGCGGAGCTCGAGGAACGCGCCCTGCGCGCGGAGCGCGAGGCCGAGAGCGAGCGCCGCCTGGCGGCGGCCGAGGAGCGCACCCGGATCGCCCGTGACCTGCACGACTCGGCGGGCCACGCCATCAACGTGATCCTCGTCCACGCCGGCCTCGGGCGCCTGCGGACCGACAGCGACCCCCAGGCCGCCCGCGAGGCCTTCGAGACGATCGAGGAGGTCGCGCGCGAGACGGTCGGCGAGATCGACCAGATGGTCCGCGCGCTGCGTGACGACGGCACGGTCGCGGAGGGCGTGGAGCCGCCGCCCGGGCTCGCGTCACTCGACGGGCTGATCGAGCGCCACCGCGCCGCCGGGCTCACCGTCACGGCCGGCGTCCACGGGGACCTCGACGCGATTCCCCCGGCCGTCGACAGAGGCGCCTACCGCATCCTCCAGGAGGCGCTCACCAACGCGGCCCGCCACGGCGCCGGCAGCGCGAGCGTCGAGGTCGTGCCCGGCCACGGCGAGCTCGAGCTCACGGTCGAGAACCCGGTGAGCAGCGACCGGCCCGCCCGCGCCGGCCGCGGGGGGCAGGGGGTCATCGGGATGCGTGAGCGCGCCGACCTTCTCGGCGGGAGCATGGAGGCGGGTCTCCGAAACGGGACCTACCGGATGCACGCGCGGCTCCCGTTCCTGAGGCACCGGTCATGAGCGACACGCCCGTGCGAGTGCTGATCGTGGACGACGACGACCTCATGCGCGCCGGCCTGCGCGGCGTGCTCTCGAGCGATGAGGGGATCGAGGTGGTCGGTGAGGCCGGCGACGGGCGCGACGCCCTCTACCGGACCCGGCTGCTGCAGCCGGACGTGGTGCTCATGGACGTGCGCATGCCCGACGTGGACGGCATCTCCGCCACGCACCAGGTGCTCGCCGACTTCCCCGAGGTGAAGGTCGTGATCCTCACCACGTTCGAGGAGGACGACTACATATTCGGCGCCCTCAGCGCGGGTGCGTCCGGCTTCCTCCTCAAGCGCACCTCACCGGAGGAGCTCCACGCCGCCATCCACACCATCGCGGCCGGCGACTCGCTGCTGTCCCCGTCGGTCACCCGGCGCGTGATCGAGCGCATGGCCGGGCAGCCGGCGCCCGACCCGTCGCGCAGCGATCGCCTGGACGAGCTCACCCCGCGCGAGCGCGAGGTGCTCGCGCTGGTGGCCCGCGGCCTCTCGAACGGCGAGATCGGCGCCGAGCTCGTGATCGAGGAGTCCACGGTCAAGACGCACCTCAACCGGATCCTCACGAAGCTAGGCGCCCGCGACCGGGTGCAGGCGGTGATCTTCGCCTTCGAGAGCGGACTGGGCCCGCCGGGTCCCTAGACCGACTGGACTTGCGGCCCGCCGGTCGGCGAGGATGCCCCCATGGCGGCTAAGGAGAAGGTCGCGATCCTCGGCGGAGGCATGGCGTCGATCGTCGCCGCCTACGAGCTCACCAGCACGCCGGAGCTGTGCGAGCGCTACGACGTCACCGTCCACCAGTTCGGCTGGCGCCTCGGAGGCAAGTGCGCGAGCGGGCGCAACGCGGAGTACGGCCAGCGCATCGAGGAGCACGGGCTGCACATCTGGTTCGGCTTCTACGAGAACGCCTTCCGGGTGATGCGCGACGCATACGAGAAGCTCGGCCGCCAGCCCGGCGAGCCGCTCGCCACCTGGCGCGACGCGTTCAAGCCGTGTGACGAGATCGTGCTCTACGAGCAATTCGAGGAGCGCTGGCTGGGATGGTGCTTCAAGCCTCCGGGCAACCCGCTCACGCCGGGCGAGTCGGGCTACCTGCCGGACTTCTGGGAGGTGGCCCACACGATGCTCGACCACCTGTTCGGGCGGTGGGAGCACCTGAAGGCGCACAACCCGCACGCCCCCGGGGGAATGGCCCCGCCGCGGGTGGGCCTGCCGTTCGGGCTGCACCTCCCGTTCGGTGTTCCGTTCGGGATCGATCGCATGGCGGGTCATGCCGTCGCGCGGCTCGTCCCGTGGGCGGTGCCCTCGCCGGAGCGGGCGATCATCGACGCGCTCAGGATCGCCGAGCAGCGCATGATGGTCGGCACGACGGACCACGACGAGCACGCGCATCGCTCGCTTCTGTTCGACGCCCTCGACGAGTTCAAGCGCTGGCTCTGGCACTACATCGTCGAGCCGAACCTCGGCGACGACGACCTGCGCCTGTTCTTCACGATGTTCGACACCGGCACGACGATCCTCGAGGGCATCATCGAGGACGGGCTCATCGAGTTCGGCTTCGACACCGTCAACCACGAGGACCTCCGCGAGTGGCTCGGGCGCCACGGCGCGCGGGAGATCACACTCGAGCAGGGCCCCTTCGTGCGCGCGCTCTACGACATGGCGTTCGGGTACGTGGACGGCGACGTGAACAAGCCCGACATGGCGGCCGGCACCGCGGTGCACGACCTGCTGCGGATCTTCTTCACCTATCGCGAGGCCTTCGCCTGGAAGATGCAGGCGGGGATGGGCGACACGGTCTTCACGCCCTTCTACGAGGTGCTGAAGCGGCGCGGGGTCCACTTCGAGTTCTTCAGCTGGGTCTCGCACCTCGGGCTCTCGCCCGACAAGCGCCTCGTCGACTCGATCGACGTCATCCCGCAGGTGACCCTCAAGGCCGAGGAGTACGAGCCGCTGGTCGAGGTCCACGAGCTCGCCTGCTGGCCGAGCGAGCCGGACTGGGACCAGATCGTGGACGGCGAGGAGCTGCGCAGGCGCGGCGTGAACCTCGAATGGGAGCCCAATCCGCTCGGCCGCGAGCCCAGGCGGCTGGTTCGCGGCGAGGACTTCGACATCGCGGTGCTCGGCATCTCCGTGGCGGCGCTGCCGGACATCTGCCAGGAGCTGATCGCGGACGAGAACAACCCGGAGTTCCGCGAGATGATCGACAACTCGCACACGGTGATGACACAGGCCTTCCAGCTCTGGCTCAACAAGTCTGAGAGCGAGCTGGGCTGGCAGTTCGGCGCCGACTCGATCATGACCGCGTACGTCGAGCCGCTCGACACCTATGCGGACATGGACCACCTGATCAAGCGCGAGTCCTGGCCCACCGAGGAGAGGGTCGAGCACCTCGCCTACTTCTGCGGCGTGATCGAGGACCGCAAGGGCGACACGCAGGAGAGCGTGAACGAGCGCGCTCATGCCAACGCCGTCGACTACGTGGTGAACGACGCGAAGCGCATCTGGCCGGGCAGCGTCGACCGCGACGGCGGGTTCGACTGGAACCTGCTCGTCGCGCGCACCGGCAGGGGGCCGGCGAGGTTCGACTCGCAGTTCTGGCTCGGGAACTTCCAGGAGACCGAGCGCTACGTGATCACTCCGGCGGGAAGCGTCCGGTACCGGCTCGCCGCGGACGGGTCCGGCTACGCGAACCTCGTCCTCGCGGGCGACTGGGTCAAGACGGCCCTGGACGCGGGCTGCGTGGAGGCGGCGGTCATGTCCGGCATGCAGGCATCGCGGGCGATCTGCGGGGTGCCGAGCGAGATCTTCGGCGAGGACCAGGGCTGGCTCGGCGGCGCCGGCGTCTCCGCCGGCCTGGCCGGCTACGTCGAATACGGCGGCCTTGCCACCTGCCCGTCACCCGTCGACTGCGACGACGCGACCCTGTACAGCCTCTTCCTCGAGGCCGACCACGAGTGCCTTGTCCGCCTGTGCGACAAGGTGTTCGCGGCACCCTCGAACGGCCGCGTCGCCGTGCGGCCGCTGGGGTCCCACGTGATGCTGAGCTTCGGCGCCGTCGAGAAGATCAAGCCGCGGCTGGAGCCCTGGTCCAAGATGGGCTTCGCGCGTGAGGAGCAGGCCGCGATCTGGGTGCCGGTGGTCGTGCATCGCGGCGACGGGCTCCTCCCTTCGCTGGGGTGGTTCGTGCCCTACATGTTCGTCGACAACCCGCTCTCGCTGGCGGGCGGGCGCGAGATCTATGGGTTCAACAAGAACCAGGGGCTGATCGAGCTGCCCGGCGAGGACGGTGCCGGTCCTCTCAAGGTGCACGCGTACGGGGGCAACTACGGGGGCGGCGACCCTGCCGGGTGGAATCCCCTGATCGAGGTCACACCGGCCGCGCCCGGACCGTTTACGCGCGGGGAGAGCAGGTGGGAGGACCTGGAGGGCCTCCTGGACCTGGTCACCCTCCAGGACCTGGATCTGGCGCCCATGCTCTTCCGCGACATCCTGCGCATGCAGGGACCGCCGCAGTTCTTCCTGAAGCAGTTCCGCTCCGTCGAGGACGGCCGGCTCGCGAGCCAGCAGCAGATCACCAAGGCCGGCGTGAAGCTGAACCGGATCAAGGGCTGGGACCTGCTCGGCGAGTTCGACTACAGGCAGCAGCATCTCGACAGTCATCCGCTCGCCGAAGAGCTCGGGCTACGGGATCAGACGACGAGCCTGGCGTTCGCGATCGAGGTGGACTTCACGCTCGAGAACGGACACCCGCTCTGGCAGGGGCCCTGCGGCTAGGTGCCGTCCTCCACCGTTCCCTCGAAGGCCTCCTCCAGCTCCCCGAAGTAGCCGATGTGGACCACCTGTCCGCCGCGCAGCGTGTAGGCGGCCACGACGCGCTGCTCGACCACGTCCTCGCTGCCGGGAAGGAGCCCGCGCCAGCGCGTGGGCACGAACACGGAATCCCCGCGCTCGATGTACTCGTCGGCCACCACCTCCGACTTCTCGAAGATCGCGATGATGGAGGCGAACGCATCGATGATCGCCTCCGCGCCGGAGAGCCGGCCCGCCGCCAGCCACAGCCCGCCGGCGTCGGCCGTCACGTCCGAGGCGTACATGGCGCGAACGGCCTCGAGGTCGCCCTGGTTCCAAGCCTCGTAGCCCCGTCGAATCGTGTCGACGTTCGCCTGGGACATGGGATCGGATCTACACCGGCGCGACGCTCGGCGGGATGTTCTGGTTCAGAGCGAAGACGTTCTCCGGGTCGTACCTGTCCTTCAGCGCGACCAGCCGCTCGTACTTCTCGTGGCCGAAGGACGCCCGCAGGCGGCTTGCGCCCTCGTCCTCCATGATGAAGTTGAGCGGCGCCGTGCCCGCGCCCCACGGACGCATCGCGTCCATGAAGGAGCGCGCGAGCCCGACCTCCGAGTCGGCCTGCTCCTCCCCGAACCACATGGCCAGGTAGAAGTAGTACCACTTGGCATCGGGCACCTCGAGCGCCATCGCGCTCCGGTTCGTGCGGTCGACCGCCCCGCCCAGCCGCGCGAAGATCACCTGGGTGAACGGCGAGCCGATCTTCGTGGCCCTGTCCACCGCGCCGTCGATCGCCTCGTCGGGCAGCTCCGCCATGTAGTCGACCTTGAAGTACTCGTGGATGCCCCACGGGTTGCCCCCGTCGATCATCGCCTGCACCGCGGTGTAGGGCATGGGCTGCACCATCTTGAGCACCGGCTCGCCCCACTCGATCAGCGGCCGGAAGAACTCCTCGCCCTCCTGCGGGTCGCCCAGGTAGACGAGGATCAGCCCCGTGGCGGGCTTGCCGCGGATCTCCTCCGGCACGAAGTCCTCGGGCGGCGCCGTGAGCAGGGCCAGGCCGCCGCCTGCCTCGTCCGGTGCCTTCTCCATGAAGTCGCGGTAGAAGCGCATCAGCTCCGGGGCCGCCTCGCGCGGGTGCATGATCATCCCGCCGAACACGAGCGGCCCGACGGGGTGCAGGCGGAACTCGAACTCGGTCACGACGCCGAAGTTGCCGCCGCCGCCCCTGAGGCCCCAGAGCAGCTCGGGGTTCTCCTCCGCGCTGGCGCGGAGCACCTGGCCGTCCGCGGTCACGATCTCGGCGGAGATGAGGCTCTCGCACGTGACCCCGTACTTGCGCTCGATCCAGCCCGACCCGCTTCCGAGCGTCAGTCCCGCGACGCCCGTGTGCGTCACGCGCCCGCCCGTCACCGCCAGGCCGTGCTCCTGCGTGGCGGCGTCGAGCTCGCCCCAGTTGAGCCCGGCGCCGAAGCGCCCCGTCCGGTTCTCGACGTCGATCTCGGCCTTCTTCATCGGACCGGTGTCGATCACGATCCCGTCGTCGCAGGTCGAATGCCCGGCGGTGGAGTGCCCGCCGCCGCGAACCGCGACCACGAGGTTGTTCTCACGCGCGTGCGCGAGGGCGGCCCGCACGTCCTCGGCGCTGGTGCAGCGGGCGATCAGCGCGGGACGCTTGTCGATCCTGCCGTTGAAGAGGCCGCGCGCCTCGTCGTAGCCGGGGTCGTCGGGGCCGATCAACTCGCCCGTGAACTGCGAGAGCGGGGCCAGTGTGCTCATGGTTCCTCCATCCGGCGGTCTTTCGAGATGTCGCTACGCACTATCTCGCGTCGGCCCCCGTGCTGCAACAGCCCCGCCGCAGGAGGTGGGGAGGAGCCGGCCCGGGCCTCGGGGTCCCCCGAGGCGCCGGACCGGCCATCCCGAGCCCCTACGCCTTCGGCTGGATGTTCTGGTTCACCCGGAAGGCGTTGTCCGGGTCGTACTTCGCCTTGATCTGAGCCAGCCGGTCGTAGTTGTCGCCGGTAGCTCGCGCGGACCCGCTCCTGGCCCTCCTCCATCATCATGTTCACGTAGGCACCGCCCGCCGAGTGCGGGTGGAGCGCCTCCTGGTAGTCGACGCTCCAGCGCCGGATCGCGTCCACGTTCGCCGGGTCCGGATCCACGCCGGCGAAGACCGAGGCGAAGTTCGCGTCCCGGTATGCCCAGGGCGTGTCCGACGGACCCACGTCGTGGGCCGCGCCGTCGATCGGGTACAGGTGCATGGTCGACTTCCAGGTGGGCATCTCGGCCCCGTACTTCGCGTGGATCTCGACGGCCTCGTCCGAGATCTCGTTGACGAAGTCGGCGCGCCAGTACCACTGGTCGCCGGCCGGGTAGACCGGGTCGAAGGCGCCCTGGATCGCGGGGTGCGGCATCGCCCCGGGCCCGTGCAGCAGCGGCTCGGGGAGCGCGTCCAGCAGCGGCTTCATCGCCGCCGCGGCCGCCTCCTCGTCCGCGCCCGCGTAGCACCACACCACGCCGCAGACCTTCTGCAGGTGGAGCTCCTCCGGGAACGGCTCCGCCGGCGGCACCGAGCCGAACAGGAAGAAGCCGTTCAGCTCACGCGGCGCGTTGGGGATGAAGTCGCGGTAGGCCTTCAGCACCTCGGCGCCGCTCTCGACCGGCCAGAACGTCGGCCCGGCGATGACGGTGTCCAGCTCGTCGAGCCTGAACTCGAACGCGGTGACCACGCCGAAGTTCCCACCGCCGCCCCGGAGCGCCCAGAACAGGTCCGGGTTCTCGTCGGCGCTCGCGCGGACCTGCTCGCCGTTGGCGAGCACGACATCGGCCCCGATCAGGTGGTCGATGGCCAGCCCGAACTTGCGGGTCAGGTGCCCGAGGCCGCCGCCGAGGGTGAGGCCGCCGACGCCGGTGGTCGCGATGATCCCGCTCGGAGTGGCGAGCCCGTGCTCGTTGGTCGCGGCGTCGACCTCGCCCCAGGTGGCGCCGCCGCCAACGCGGACGGTGCTTGGCCTCGGGGTCGACCTCCACGTCGCGGATCTGCGACAGGTCGATCACCACGCCGTCGTCTACCGAGCCCAGGCCGGCGCCGTTGTGGGAGCCGCCGCGGATCGCGATCGGCAGGTCGTGGTCACGCGCGAACTTCACGGCGGTGGCCACGTCGTCCGCGTTGGCGGCGCGCGCGATCAGCGCGGGCCTCTTGTCGATCATGGCGTTGAAGAGGCTGCGCGCCTCGTCGTAGCCGGCGTCCTCGGGGCCGATCAGCGTGCCGTCGAAACGGCCGAGTTCCTGGCGTGCGACGCTGGCCGGTGAAGTGGTGCTGCTCATGCGGTCCTCCATAGCTCGTGGATGGCTCGATGAGCCTGACCGGCGCTCGCTCGTCTGTCATGACCTGAGCTGATCGACTTCGCGGAGCCCTCCGTGACCGCTCTCACGCGTCGAGTAGTCAGATCTGACTATGGTGGGCCGCAGCGGCATGACTGGCCTGCCTGGTCCGCTTCGATTGACCTCGACGTTCCCGTTCGTCGGCCGTTCGGCCGAGCTTGAACGGCTGCGCGCGCTGATGCCCCGCGCTGAGGGTGATGGCAGCCGGGTGGTGCTGCTGGGCGGCGAGCCGGGCTCGGGGAAGAGCCGGCTCGTGCGCGAGTTCGCCGCCGAGGCTGCTGACGACGGCGCGCTGGTGCTCTACGGCGCCTGCGACGCGGAGGTGCGCACTCCCTACGGCGCCTTCGTGGACGCGCTCGACCAGCTCGCGCGCGAGACCGACACGGATGAGCTGCGCTCGGCCCTGGGGGCCGGCGGAGGCGAGCTCACCCGCCTGCTCCCCGAGCTGGGCGCCCGGATCGGCGACCTCCCGCCCGCGGTCGAGGCCGACCCGGACACCGAACGCCACCGGCTCCACACGGCGGTGGCCGAGCTGCTGGCCGGCGTCACGCGGCCGCGGCCCGTGCTGCTCGTGCTCGAGGACGTGCACTGGGCCGACGCACCTACGCTCCTGCTCCTGCGTCACCTCGCGCGCGTGGGCAGCGCGCGTGCGCTGCTGCTGGCCACCTTCCGCGACACCGAGGCGGACATGCCGCTCGCGGTGTCGGAGCTGCTGGCCGACCTGCGCCGCTACGACGTGGTCCGGCTGACCATGGCCGGGCTCTCCGACGACGAGGTGGCCGAGTTCGTCCGGCGCACGGGCGGCGCCGAGCCGGGCACCGAGCACGCCGAGCTGGCGAGCGCGATCCGCGACCTCACCGACGGCAACGCCTTCCTGGTCTGCGAGCTCTGGCGCGCGCTCGTCGAGACCGGTGCCGTTGAGCTGGACGGCGGGGAGATCCGCGTGACGCGCTCGCCGGCCGAGCTCGGCAGCCCCGACAGCGTGCGCGAGGTGGTCAGCGATCGGCTGTCGCGCCTCGAGCCCGGCACCACCGACCTGCTCGAGCTGGCAGCCACGGCGGGTGCCGAGTTCTCGTTCGGGGTCGTTCGGGGCGCCACCGGCATGGAGGAGCCGGCGCTGCTGGCGGCCCTCGACGAGGCGGTCCGCAGCGGGATGATCGAGGAGGTCCCCGCCGCCCACGGACTGGCGTGGCGCTTCACGCACGAGCTGGTGCGGCGGGCGCTGTACGACCGGCTGTCGGGGGTGCGGCGAGCGGAGCTGCACCTGCGTGTGGGCGAGGCGCTGGAGGCCGCCGAGGGACGGTCGGGGCGCGCGCTGGCAGACCTCGCGCATCACTTCGCGGCGGCCGCTCCGTTCGGCGGAGCGGCGCGGGCGGTCGAGTACAACGTCCTGGCGGCGCGGGCGGCCACGGCGGCGCTGGCCTACGGCGAGGCCGCCGCGCGGCTCGGCACCGCGCTGGAGATGGGTCTCGAGGACGCGCGGGAGCGCGCAGAGGTCTTCCTGGAGCTGGGTGAGGCGAGCCATCGCGGCGGCAACGCGATCGATGCCCTCGAGGCGTTCCTGTCGGCAGCGGAGATCGCGCGCGAGCTCGACGACGCGCAGCTGCTCGCCCGGGCGGCGAGTGGCTACGAGGACGCGTGCTGGCGCCCGGGCATGCACGACCAGGGAGCGGTCGAGTTGCTCGAGGAGGCGGTGACGGCGCTGGGGGAGGAGGACTGCGGGCTCCGTGTGGGATTGCTCAGCGGTCTAGCCCGGGCGCTCGACTTCCAGGGCCGACGCGAGCGCGGGGTGGTCGTCCGGACGAGCGCGATGGAGATGGCGCGGCGCCTGGAGGACCGGACAGGCCTGGCCGGCGTCCTCATGCGCTCCTACTGGTCGGTCGGGACCACGCCGGTCGAGGAGATCCTCGAGATGCTCACCGAGGCGAGGGACATCGCCGGCGAACTGGGAAACACCGAGATCCGCGCCGAGGCGATGTCGTGGCGGGTACCGGCGTTCGTGGCGCTCTGCGATCTCGAGTCGGCTAGACGTGAGATCGCGGAGCTGCTCGAGATCGCCGAGCAGACCGCCCAGCCGTTCATCGTGCACGTGGCGGAGCACCACGGGGCCGCGATCGCGCTCTGCGACGGGCGCCTCGAGGAGGCCGAGGCCCGGGCGCGGCGCTCGCACGAGTGGAGCCGCGTGCTGACGGGCCGGGACGCCTCGGGCGTCTACGGGATCCAGATGTTCAGCATCCAGCGCGAGCAGGGGCGGCTGGCGGAGCTGGCGCCCGTGGTTCGCATTCTGGCTGGGGATGCTTCACGCGAGGGGCCGTGGCGCCCGGGGCTGGTGGCGCTGCTCGCCGAGGTCGGGATGGAGACGGAGGCGCGACGGGAGCTGTCGCGACTGGTGGCCGACGGACTCGAGCCGTTCCGCGAGTCGCTGTGGCTGAGCTCGCTCGCGTACCTGGCGGACGCCGCGGCGGCGCTGGGCGACGAGGACGTGGCGGCGCTGGTGTATCCGGAGCTGGCGCCGCTCGCGGGCGAGAACGTGATGATCGGCCACGTCGTCGCCTGCTACGGCGCGGCTGATCGCTACCTCGGGATGCTGGCGGCGGTCCTGGGGGAGTGGGAGCGGGCGGAGGGGCACTTCGAGGACGCCATGTCCTTGAACCTGCGAATGGGAGCCGACACCTGGGTGGCGCACACGGCGTACGAGTACGGGCGGCTGCTGCTGTCGCGGCCGGGCGGCGATCGGGGTCGTGCCGATGCGCTGCTCGGGGAGGCCGCGGCGCTGGCGGATCGGATCGGCATGCCGGCGCTGCTGGGGCGGGTGCGGGCGACTCGTCGTCTGCGCCGGGGCCGGCCGTTCTGCCGGACGGGCTGTCGCCGCGCGAGGTGCAGATCCTCGCGCTGGTGGCTCGGGGCCTGTCGAACCGGAAGGTGGGGGAGGAGCTGTCGATCAGCGAGCACACGGCCGCGAACCACATGCGGAGCATCCTGCGGAAGACGGGCTGCGCGAACCGAACCGAGGCCGCTTCCTATGCGCACCGCCACGGGCTGGCGTCAGTGTGATTGGCGTCGCATTGGGGCGGTAGATCCGCGCTACGATCCGCTGCGATGCCGGTGTACATGATCGAGCGCACCTTCGCCGACCAGCTCGACCTGACGAGCGAAGACGTCCGAGAGATCGACGAGATCAACGGCGACGACGTGAAGTGGCTCTTCTCATTCCTGAGCGCGGACCGCCGACGCACGTACTGCCTCTACGAGGCGCCGTCTGCGGACGCGATCGTGGCTGCGGCTGAGCGGGCGAATATTCCGGCTGATGTGGTGGTGGAGGTCGGGCCGGCGGCGCCGGAGCTGGTGGGGCGGTTGAGGGACTGGGCGGAGAG
>CAWDLI010000006.1:0-48136 GCA_963803245.1 uncultured Thermoleophilaceae bacterium
GCCCTGCTCGATCCCGACGGCGGACTCCCAGCCCAGCACCTCACGAGCGCGTGAGGCGTCGAGGGCGATGTGGCGCACCTCGCCGGTGCGCTCCGGCTGGAAGTCGGGGGTGAAGCCGTTGGGGGCGTGGGGCGCGAGCGCCTCCACGATGTCGATCACGCTGATCTGCTCGCCGCGGCCGATGTTGAAGGAGCCGCCGGCGTCGGATTCCGCGGCCAGGAGGTTGGCGCTCACGATGTCGTGCACGTGCACGTAGTCGCGCGTCTGCAGCCCGTCGCCGAACACCACCGGCCGGCCGCCGTCCAGGACCCGTCCGCAGAAGATCGCGACCACGCCGGCCTCGCCCAGCGGATCCTGGCGGGGTCCGTAGACGTTGCCGAAGCGCAGCGCGATCGTCGACAGCCCGTGGAGGCGGGTGAACAGCGCGCAGTAGTTCTCCGCGCAGAACTTCGAGAGGCCGTATGGCGACTCCGGTGCCACCGGGTGGTCCTCGGGCGCGGGGATGACCTGCGCCTCGCCGTAGATCGCGCCTCCGGTGGAGGCAAACACCACCCGGCCCACGTCGTGGGCGGCGGCCGCAGTGAGCACGTTCACGGTGCCGCCCACGTTCACGGCCGAGTCCCATGCCGGATCCGCCACCGACTTGCGCACGTCCACCTGCGCGCCCAGGTGGAAGATGACCTCCGGGCGCGCCCGCTCGACGAGCCCGCTGACGGCCTCGGCGTCGCGGAGGTCGATCTCCGCCAGCTCGGCGCCGCCCGCCAGGGCCTGCTCGAGGTTCTCGCGCCGGCCGGTGGCGATGTTGTCGAGCACGGTCACCTCGTCGCCCCGCCCGACGAGGGCGTCAACGAGGTTGGAGCCGATGAAGCCCGCACCGCCTGTGACCAGAGCACGCATGAAGTCGGGCATGGTAGGCGGTCTCCCCCGGGCTGGCACCGGTCCCCTTGCTACGGTCGCCGCGAAATGCGCGGTCTGTTCGTCACGTTCGAGGGAATCGACCGCTCGGGGAAGACCACCCAGGCTCAGCTGCTCGAGCGGGCCCTCGGCACCGACGCGCTTGCGGTGCGCGAGCCGGGTGGGACGGAGCTGGGCGAGCGGGTGCGCGACCTGGTGAAGGACGCCCGGATCGACGCGGGCCCGCGCGCCGAGGCGCTGCTCTTCGCCGCCGCCCGGGCCGAGCTCGTGGACGTCGTCGTCCGGCCGGCGCTCGAGGCTGGGCGCGTCGTGATCTCCGACCGCTTCCTCGACAGCTCGCTGGCCTACCAGGGCGGCGCGCGCGGGCTCGGCGTGGAGGAGGTGGAGCGGATCAACCACTTCGCGACCGACGGCCTCGTGCCCGATCTCACCTTCCTGCTCGAGCTCGATCCCGTCGACGCGGCCGGCAGGGCGGGCATGCTCGACCGCTTCGAGGACGAGGGGCTCGGCCTCCAGCGCGCCGTCGCCGAGGCCTATGACCGGCTCGCGGACGCCGACCCGGGGCGCTGGCGGCGCCTCGACGCCGCGCGGCCCTCGACCGCGATCCACGACGACGTGGTGGCGGCCGTGGAGGCCGCACGGAGCGGGGCGCGGGCATGAGCGTCGCGACGCTGCCGGGCACCGAGGACCACCCGCAGGCGCGGATGGTGCTCGCCACCGCGCTCGCCGGGTCGCCCTCACACGCGTACCTGTTCCACGGCCCGGCCGGCACGGGCAAGAGCACCGCGGCCCGCGCGTTCGCGGCGGAGCTGCTCGCGGAGGGCTCCGACGATGCCGAGTCGGTGCGCCACCGCGTGGGCACCGGCTCGCATCCAGACCTGACCTGGGTGCGGCCCAGCGGCGCGCACGTGATGCGGGTGGACGACGTGGAGGGACCGGTGGTCAGCGCGGCCACGCGCACCCCCTTCGAGGCGGCCCGGCGCGTGTTCGTGCTCGAGCGGGTGGACACGATGAACGACGAGGTGGCCAACCGGCTCCTGAAGACGCTCGAGGAGCCCGCTCACTACGTGCACCTGATCCTCCTCACGGAATCGCTCGGGCGCGTGCTCGACACCGTGGTCTCGCGCTGCCAGCTGGTTCGCTTCGAGCCGCTGCCCATCGCCCGGATCGCCGCGGCGCTGGAGGGCGAGGGCGTGCCGCCGGAGCGCGCCCTGGCGTGTGCGGGACTGTCGCTCGGCAACGCCACCAGAGCCCGCTACCTCGCCTCTGACGAGGGCCAGGAGCTGCGCGCGGAGGTCGCCGGCTTCGTCGCGGCGGCCCTGCGCGGTGGCGGGCCGGAGCCCTGGCGGCCGCTGCTCGAGCGCGCCGAGCGCGCCCGCGGGGTGGCGGAGGAGAGCGCCGCCGAGGAGCGCGGGCAGCGCCTCGAGCTGGAGCCGAAGGGACGCGAGCGGCGCGCGCTCGAGCGCGACATGGAGGATGCGGCCAAGCGCGACGGGCGCCGGGCCCGCACCGCCGTGCTCGACCTGGCGCTGACGCTCACCGAGCTGGCCTTCCGCGACCTCGTGTGCGTGGCCGAGGGCGCCCCGGAGGCGGTGCTGGCGGTGGACTCGCCACCCGACCTGGCCGGTGACGCCCGGGCCCGCGACCCGCGCCGCCTGCGCGAGGCGGCCGAGCGCTGCGAGCAGACGCGCCAGTCGCTCGAGCTGAACGTGACCGAGGAGCTGGCGCTGTCGGCGCTCGGCTTCAGGCTCGCGGCGCTGACCGGCCTGCCGGACTAGCCGGTCGGACCGAAGCGCGAGTACAGCTCGGGGAGCAGCGCGCCCAGGTTCGCGTACTCCTCGGCGCAGTGGCGGGCGAGCGCCTCGGGCGCGCCGGCGGGGAGGGTGAGACGGCGCACGCGCCGGGTGTTCAGCACCGGCGCGGCGGCCGCGGCGATCGGTGCCGGGAGATAGGGGCGAAGCGCCGCGCCCAGCCAGAAGCGGCTACGCAGCACCACGCCGTCGGGCTCGCGCAGGAAGGCGTGGATCATCGGCGTGTGCCTCACGCGGCGGCGGTCGTCGCCGGCGTAGCCGCACACGATCGTCGCGACGGCCGGGTCGTCGAGCCCGTCGGTGGAGAGGCCCATCTCGGTGGGCGGATGGAAGGAGATCCGGGCGTGCATGCGCTCCCCGCCGATCGTCTCCACGGGATGGTGCACCGTGCCCCAGTGGGCCTTTGCCGCGCGCGCCGGCGGCTGCTCGACCGAGTTCTCGTGATGGTCGACCGGATGCCAGATCCGGTAGCGCACCGCATCGTGCGGGTGCCAGTCGAACCACCAATCCACCATCGCGCCACTCACACCGGGCATCGGGGTGCGCACCGCCACGTAGCCCACGCCGTCGGGGAGGATGCACCAGCCGGTCTCCGCCGCCAGCGGCCGCGGATCCAGCAGCCGGTCGAGGTCGGAGCGCGGGAGCGCGTCCCCGGGGTCGATCGGTCCCCGCTCGATCGCCGCGAGCACGTCCGGCGCGGGCGGCGAGAGCGGTCGTGACAGGTACTGGGTGAGGTCGTCGCTCACGGGCGGCCCATCCAGGGATGGAAGCGGCCGTCAGGGTCGTACCTCGCGCGGAGCCCGTCGAGCCGGGCGAGGTGCTCGTCGCTCACGAACCGCGCGGGCCTCAGGCCGAGGTTCTCGTCGGCCAGCTGGATGCCGGTCGCCAGGTGCTCCATGTCGCGCATCCTGTCGGTCGCCCAGCCGACGTTCGCCCGGTCGTGCGCCGGGTCGCGCCAGACGCCGTAGAGGGCGATGTAGGTCTCGTCCTCCACGCTGTAGGCCATGTCCGGCCGCGGCGGGCTCGGACCCCAGTTCATCCACAGCATGTGCGAGGGCGCCTCCGGCAACGTGGCCGCGATCTGCCGCAACCCCGGGAGCAGCTCGTCGATCGGGGCATGCGTCCACATGTTGTCCGCGGAGTAGCGGTGGTCGTCGGGGTACGCCTCACGCACGCCCGCGTAGAGGTCCTCGAGCCGAGCGGGCACGTTCGGCAGCGCGAGCTTCGCCCGGTCGAGGACGGGGCAGGTCTCGAGCAGCTCGAGCGCCTCGCGCGCCTGCTCGTCGGTGTCGACCAGCACCGGACCGGTGACCGCGATCTCGGGCTCCCCCTCGGCGTCGCGGTGGATGACGAGCATCAGCTCCATCGCGCGCGGCACTCGCGGGCCGATCTCGTGGGCCCACCGGAACACCTCGTCGAGCAGCTCGATCGGGTAGAGGTAGACGCCGTTGGCCACGACCTTCGGTCGCGGGTAGACGCGCAGGTGGAAACGGGTGACCACGCCGAAGAACCCCGGGCCCGACCCGCGCGCGGCCCAGAGGAGGTCGGCGTTTTGGCCTGCGTCCGCGCGGATGAGCTCGCCGTCGGCGGTCACGACGTCGATCGCCTCGACGCTCGAGCAGGCGGGGCCGTGCACCCGCCCGTTCCAGCCGAATCCGCCCTGCAGCAGATAGCCCCCCACGGCCACGCCGACGCAGTGGCCCGCGGGGAAGAAGAGCTCCTGCTCGGCGAGCGTCGCCACCAGCTCGTTGCCGGCGCACCCCGGCCCGACGCTCGCCGTCATCGCCGTCGCGTCGACGCCCACCTCGGTGAGGCGCGAGACGTCGAGCAGCAGTCCGCCGTCACGGACGTGATTGCCCGCCCAGCTGTGGCCCCCGGAGCGGACCCCGATCGTCAGCCCCTCGCTGCGAGCGAGACGCACCGCGGCGACCACGTCGTCCTCGCTCCGCGCTTGGACGATCAGGTCCGGAAAGCGCTCCGGGGTCCGCGCGTTCCAGACGGCAGAGCGGCGAGCCTCCTCGTAGCCGGTGTCGCCCCTCCGGAACATCGTCCCACCCTACGGTACGCTCGTCCCACGATGCAAGACGCCACCGCAGGGTCCCCTCGTCATGGCGTACAGGCAATCGCGCGCGCGGCGAGCGTGCTGCGGGCACTCGAGGCGGCCCCGGAGGGATTGAGCCTCGGGGAGCTCGGGCTCGCGATCGGCCTCCCGAAGTCGACGGTCCACCGGCTGGTGGGCGCGCTGGCCGCCGAGGATCTCGTGACCACCACGGCCGGCAACCGGGTGCGGCTCGGCGGTGGGCTCGCACGGCTGGGCGCCGCCACGCGCGACTCGATCCGCGACCGGCTGAGGCAGCTGCTGGTGGGGCTGCGCGACGAGCTCGACGAGACCGTGGACCTGGCGGTGCTCAAGGGCGGTGCGGTTCGCTTCGTGGACCAGGTGCCGGCGCCGCATCGCCTGCGCGCCGTCTCTGCGGTGGGTGTGGACTTCCCGCTCCACTGCACGGCGAACGGCAAGGCGCTGCTCGCGGCTCTTCCCGTTGAGCGCGCGCTCGGGCTGCTCCCGGCTCGGCTTGCCCGGTCGACTCCGAACACGATCACCTCGCGTGCGGGCCTGCTCGCGGAGCTGGAGGTGGTCCGCCGCGAGGGCGTGGCGTTCGACCGGGAGGAGCACACGCTGGGCATCTCGGCGGTGGGGGCGGCGGTGCTCGACGGCGCCGGTCCGGCCGCGGCGATCTCGGTGCCGGTGCCGACGCAGCGCTTCCTCGGGGAGGAGCCGCGGCTGGCCAGGCGCGTGCGGTCGGCCGCGGGAGAGGCGTCGCGTCTGCTGGCCGGACTTTCCGCGAATTAATCAGTAGTCACAGATTGCTCAGGAAGTTATCCTGACCCGGTGAGCTGCGGGCGGGGTTGGCTGCTCTTTGCGCTTGCCCTCTTGTTCGCCGGGGCGGTACCCGGTCACGCCGGGGCCGCCGCCACCGTGCCGCCTGGCTTCGAGGATCGCCCGCTCGTGACGGGCCTGGACTTTCCGGTGGCAGTCGCCTGGGCGCCCGACGGGCGCATGTTCGTCGCCGAGCACGCGGGCAAGGTGCGCGTGGTCTCGGCGGCCGGGAGCCTCGCCGAGGAGCCGCTGCTCGACATCAGCGACCACACCAACCTGATCATCGACCAGGGCATCCTCGGGTTGGCCGTGGACAGCGACTTCGAGGCGAACCACTACCTGTGGATCCTCTACGTCCACGAGTCGAATCCCGCTCAGCCGTATGCGCCGAAGACGGCCCGCCTCGTCCGAGTCGAGGTCAACCCCGACAACACGCTCGTCAATCCGGCCTCACCCGAGACGGTGGTGCTCGGCACGGTCAGCACGCCGCCCTGTCCGCCCCCGTCGAACACGAGCGACTGCATCCCCTCGACCTGGACCCACACCATCGGCACCGTGCGCTCGGCGCCGGACGGGACGCTCTGGGTGGGGTCCGGGGACGCCGGCACGCCGTTCCTCTCGACCGACGAGCAGAGCTACTCCGGGAAGATCCTGCACGTCGACCGGTCCGGTCAGGGCCTGCCGGGCCATCCGTTCTGCCCGGGCGACGACGACCTCTCGCACGTCTGCACCAAGATCTACGCCAAGGGCCTGCGCAACCCGTTCCGCTTCACGCTGCGGCCGCAGGGAGGGCTCGTGGTCGGTGACGTGGGAGACGAGACCAGGGACGAGCTCGACTTCGTCACGGCCGGCAAGAGCTACGGCTGGCCGTGCTACGAGGGAGACATACGCTCGCCCCGGCACAGCGGCGACGCGCGCTGCTCCGGGCCGGGCGGCGAGTACGCGAAGGAGGGCACGGCCGAGGAGGCGGTCGGCCCGGTGTACGACTACGCGGTGGCGCCCGAGGGAGCCGCGATCGTCGGCGGCCCGACCTACGAGGGCGACTCGTTCCCCGAGGAGTACCGCGGCAACGTCTTCTTCGGCGACTACGTGAAGAACTTCGTACGCCGGGGCGAGGTGGACTCGGAGGGCAACCTCGGGACGGTCACGACCTTCGCGACGGGGTGGCCCGGCGTGGACCTCGAGGAGGCCCCCTGGGGGGACCTCGTGTACGCCGACCTGCTCGGCGGGCAGATCCGCGCGATCAGCTACGCGCCCGACAACCGGTCACCCTTGGCGAGCGCCGAGGCCACGCCGACGTTCGGAGACCTGCCGCTCGAGGTCGCGTTCTCGAGCGAGGGAACCGCGGATCCGGACGGGGACGAGCTGCTCTACGAGTGGAGCTTCGGCGACGGAACGACCTCCTCCGAGGCGAACCCGACCCACACCTACGACGCCGACGGCAAGTACACGGCCGAGCTGACGGTGAACGACGGGCGCGGGCGCAGCGCCACGGACTCGGTCGTCATCTCGGCCGGGAACTCGCCTCCCACGGCGGTGATCGCCACGCCCGAGCCGGACTCGACGTTCGTGGACGGCCAGACCGTCGAGCTGCTCGGCTCCGCCACCGACCCTCGCGACGGCGACCTCGGCGATGACGACCTCAGCTGGACCGTGCTCCTCCACCACGCGAGCCATGTGCACCCGTTCGGGCCCTTCGGTGGGTCGGCGGCGAGCTTCATGGCCACCGACGACCACGACGCCGACTCCCACTACGAGGTCCGCCTGACCGCCACCAACTCGAGGGGCCTCTCCGACACCGCCACGATCACGATCCGGCCTCGCACCTCCTCGCTCACCCTCGACGGGAACCCTGCAGGCGTGCCGGTCACCTACTCCGGCACCAGCTTCAAGAGTCCGGTCACCCGCGACGCCGCCATCGGGTTCCGCACGCAGGTCTCGGTGCCGGAGCGGTACCTCACCGAGACCGGCCGCATCTACGACTTCCTCCTCTGGACCGACGGCGGCGCGAGAACTCATGACATCACCGTGCCGGCGGCAGCGAAGCGGATCACCGCCGTCTACGGCGAGGACAAGGCGGCCGACCGGCTCGCGACGGCGTCGACCTTCCACACGGGTGTGGAGCCCTGGAGGGCCGTGGACGGAGTGGCCGACACGCGCTGGAGCTCCGCGGCCATCGACCCGAACGTCTGGCAGCAGTGGTGGCAGGTCGATCTCGGGTCGAGCCGCCCGCTGAGCTCGGTCTGGATCGACTGGGCCGCCGACTACGCGAGCCAGTACCGGGTGGCCACATCAACCGACGGGACGAACTTCACCACGGCGGCCACGGTGAGCATCTCGCAGCCCGGCCTCAAGGGGACCTCGTTCGCGAACCGGTCGGCGCGCTACGTCCGCGTGACCGGCTTGCAGCGAGCCACGTCCGGCGGCATCAGCTTCAGGAACGTGCAGATCTTCGGCCCCGGCGACTCCGCCACCACGGAGGACAAGGCGGCGGGCCGGCCGGCCACCGCCAACACGTCGCGGCCGGGGAACGAGCCGGGGAACGCCGTCGACGGGTCGTCGGGCACGCGCTGGCTCTCGCAGCCCTTCGGCGCCGTGTGGTGGCAGGTGGACCTCGGCCGGATGCGCTCGATCGACCGGCTCGCCCTCAACTGGGACGAGTCGGCCTGGCCGACGATGTACGAGATCAGCACCTCGCCGGACGGCTCGGCGTTTTCGCTGGCGCGCGAGGTCTCCAACCCCAGTCCCGGCTGGAGCGTCGCCGACTTCCCGGCGCGGAAGACCAGGTACGTGCGGGTGACCAGCACCAAGCCGGCGACCTTCAACGGCGGCGGGCTCTGGGACGCCCGGGTGTTCGGTCCGGCGGACTGACGCCGGCCCGGGCATCAAGCCCGCCGCGGTTGCGGCCGATCTCATGCCGGTGCGCGCTCCCGCCGGGATTCCCCTGGGTCTGCCGTGGTTCGCGCTGCGCAAGTGGCGGCGGCGGGCCACCTTTACGGAGGGAGCCCGTTACGAGATCGTCGTTCCCCATGGCCCCGATGGGCGTCCCGGTGAGCGGCTCGTCGTGCCCAGCCCGCCGATCGTGCGGGTGAAGGTCATTCCCGGCGCCCGGTATGAGTTCCTCGTCGTGCTAGACCGGCACGGGAGCACGCTGAATGCGCTCTGCTTCGGTCGCGTGGCCGACCGCGGGGAGCCGGAGCAGTCGGCGCGGGACACGGTCGAGGACTTCTGGAAGAACGGCTGGGCGGAGCTGACGCCGGTGGTCGCCGAGCGGGTGGGCGGCGAGGACGCGTTCCGCTACCGAGCCGCCCTTCCCCACGGTGAGCTGACCGAGTGGAAGTTCGCCCACGACGGGTGGCTGTACGCGGCCGGCGCGATCAACCGCGCACCCGACGAGGTCGTGACCGGCATGCGGGCGCGAGCCGTGCTCGACACCTGGGAGTGGCTCGACGACGCCGACCGGACCGGCTAGAGCGTGGGCTTGGCGACCAGGTAGTAGAAGCAGACGGCGAGCACGGCCGTGGCGAAGCTCCAGAGCGCGGCCCAGCCGATGCGCTCTCTCGGCTCCATCTGCGGCCGCGCCAGGCCGAAGATCACCGCCAGCTCGAAGGCGACGCACGCGAGCGTGAACGGGACGACGCCCCAGAGCCCGGTGATCGCCATGACGATGTAGAGCGGCACCTGGGTGCCCGCGGCCGCCCCGCCCGCGGAGAGCACGAGCATGAAGTACTCGTTGTAGGCGTCCCGGTAGATCGGCACGCGCGGATCGAGCGCCTGCCGGAACCGGTTCGCGAATGCCTGGTCGGACACAGCGGGAATCATTCCATTACTCGCCGCCGGGAGCTCCAAGACCCCTGCCGCGGCCCGGCACGACACCACGCGACCGGGCCTTACGTGCCGCACGACCCGCACCGGCCGGCCGTCCGCGTCGACGAACAGCAGGTCGACCGCGAAGCGCATCCCGAACGTGTGCACCGAGCGGCAGCCGGGGATCAGGAGCGCCGTGCCCGGCGGCACCCGCCGCAGCAGCGCGAGCCCGAGCAGCCGCGCCCGCGCGGAGCGGGCCACGTACACCCGCGTCCCGCCCCCGATGCGCGTCGACTCGAGTCGCTGCAGCCGCCGCGGCGTCACGCCGGTTGAAGGGACGGCCGGGACTCGACTCGCCCCTGACGGGGAGTCCAGGAAAGCCGCAGGTCGGACTCGAACCGACGACCCCCACTTTACGAGAGTGGTGCTCTACCAGCTGAGCTACTGCGGCGCGCGGGCTAAAGATAGCCCTAGGTCAGCGAGCGCACGGCACGGCGCTGGGCGCGACGCGAAGCGTCACCGACTGGGCGAAGGCCCGCGTGCGAAGCACCAGGCGCTCGCTGCACCGGCGCGAGAGCACCTGAGCGCCCTCAACCTGGACGGCGTAGCCGTCGGGGTAGACCAGGCGCGGAAGGTGCACGACGCTCGGCAGCCACCGCCAGATCCGGCCCCCGCTCGGGGAGCGGGTCGTGAAGGTGAGGTCGAGCACGCGGGTGGCCGGGTCGAAGGCGAGCTGCTGGGGCGTTCCGGCGAGGGCGACCGGATAGGGGCGCACGAGCGCGCGGAAGCCGTCGGGGCTCGCGAGGTTCCCGAGCCCGGCGGGCAGGCTGGGGTCGTCGATGACGGACTCGTTGTAGGCCCAGAACATCCAGGGCACGAGCCGGCGGTCGAAGCCGGCGGTGAGGCGCTGCAGCGTCGGCGCCGAGGTGGTCGCTCCGAACTCGGTGGCGATCAGCGGGGCGCGGTCACGCTCGGCGGCGGTCACGGCGAAGTCCACCACCGCAGGCTCGGCGTCCGGGGTGGCGGCATACGAGTGGAACGACAGCCCGTTGCCGGTGGCCGGCCCGGGGAGCGAGGTGGGGGCCACGCCGAAGTTGAAGAGCACGAACGGCTCGACGAACACGAGCTGGCGCTTCGACTGGCGGCGGATCGCCGCGGTGACCTTCGCGTTGAACGGTCCGAGCAGCTGCTTCTCGAGGTCCGGGCAGCCGGTGACGCGCACGCACTGCGTCCAGGAGGCGCCCGGGAACACCTCGTTCAGCACGTCGTACCCGAGCACGTACGGCGAGTGCGCGAATCGTCTCGCGACGGCGCTCACTCCCTGCACGAAGTACTCCTGGAGGCCGATGCCGCCGGGCCCGGGGCGGTTCGCCCAGAGGCTCTCGAAGGCCCGCTGCATCGCCGGGTTCTGGATGTAGTAGAGCGGGAAGACGGCGTTGGGCGGGTTCGGGAGGCCGTCGTCGATCGCCATCCAGTCCGGGAGGCCGTTGCCGTTGTACTTCGGCGAGAACCCGTCCTGATGGAAGTCGATCAGCACGAAGATCCCCTGGCGGCCGAGCTCCTTCACCGTGCGCGCCAGGTTCTCGATGTACCCGTGCTCGACCCGGCCCGGCGTGGGCATCAGGCCGCGGAAGTCGACCCCGAGGCGCACGGAGTTGAAGCCGTGCTGCGCGAGGAACGCGGCGTCGTCCGCCCCGAACCCGAACGCCGCCGGGTAGTAGGGCGCCGACTTGGCCACCTCGTTCACCCCCCGCAGCTGCACCACGCGGCCCGTGGCGTCGGTGAGCCAGCGGCCCTCCGAGCGCAGCGGCGGGATCGGCCCGTCCACGGTGGCGTGGGCCGTGCCCGCCCCGAGTAGGGCGAGCGCGACGGCGAGGCCGAGTACGCGACGGAACCGGGCGGAGGGGCCGTGCACGCCGCACACCATATGCCGAGCCATACTGCCCGTGTGCCGCTCACCAACCTCGAGCTGGCCCGGCGCGGCTTTGAAGCCGTGAACTCCGGCGACGTCGAAGCGATCCTCGAGTTCGCGTCCGACGACATCGTGGCCGACGTGCCGTCGGGGTTCGCCAACGCGGATGCCTACCGGGGCCGGGACGAGTTCCGGCGGATGCTCGAGCAGTGGCTTGAGCCCTGGAGCGAGTTCCGTGCCGAGCCGCTCGAGTTCCTCGAGGAGGGAGACGCGGTGATCGTGTCCGTCCACCAGTACGGCACCGGTCGCGAGAGCGGCATCGAGGTGGACATGACCCTGGCCTACCTGATGCGTGTGCGCGACGGGCTGCTGACCGGGTGGCGCCTCTGCGCCGACACGGACGAGGCGCTCGCGCTGGCACGCGCGCCCGGGCCCTAGCCGGGCATGCGCCGGCCGCCGGCGAATCGACCGGCGTAGAACGGCTCGTTCAGGCTCGACGACTTCAGGACGTCGCCGGTGCTGGGGGCGTGGAAGAACGAGCCGCTGCCCTCGTAGATCCCCACGTGGCTGATGAAGCCGCTGCCGTCGTCGAAGAACACGAGGTCGCCCTGCTGGAGGTTCGCGAGCGTGACCGCGGTGCCGGATCCGATCTGCTGGAAGGCGACCCGCGGAAGCGTCACGCCCACCTGGCCGAACGCGTACTGGGTCAGGCCGTCGGAGTCGAAGCCCACGGACGGGTTCGCTCCGCCGTAGTGGAAGGGCGTGCCTCGGTACTGCTGGGCGACGGCGAGCGCTCGCTGGCCGACGGGGGCGAGCGTGGTGAAGGTGCGGTCCTTGCTGCACACCGCGCGCGGCGGGCTCTCGCCGTCCTGCGCGCACATCTGCAAGTGGTAGGCCGTGGACGGGCTGAGCCCGGTCAGGGGCTCGGACACGGGGTGGCCGTGGTCGTCGTTGATCGCGATGCTGCGGTGGGGGGTCTCGGTCCCGTATCCGGTGGTCGTTCCGTAGCGCCACCAGTACTGGGTGGTGCCGGCGAGGTTGGAGTGGACGTCTCCGTTGAGGGTCGCTCCGGCTCCCGTGACGCCCGTGGTGGGCTTGGGGTCGGCGACGGCGCAGCCCGAGGCTGCGAGAGCGGCGAGTGCGATGACGACGGCGAGTCCGCGACGCATGGCCGATTTCGACCCTACCCCACTTTGCATCCGACGGCCCCATCCGGTTAGGTTCCCTTCAGCAAGGTCCCGCGCCCGCCGCCCGGGCGCCGAACGGCAAGGAGCCTCATGTCACGCCCCACCGGTCTTCGCCCGTCGCTGGTCGCACTCTGCTGCGCCCTGATCGCGCTTCTGGTGGTGGCCCCCGCCGCCTCGGCCAAGGGCCAGCGCGAGCGGCTCAAGTTCGAGCCCTGCGGCACGACCACCGACGCGGCCACGACCGAGTGCGCGACCGCCGTGCTCCCGCTCGACTACGACCGGCCGCGCGGGCACGAGGTGAAGATCGCCGTGGCGCGCGTCCCGGCCGCCGACCAGGCCAACCGGATCGGCGCGCTGTTCTTCAACTTCGGCGGTCCCGGCGGCGCGGCGGTGGACTACCTCCAGGAGGTCGGGGCGACCGGCTACTGGAGCGCGCTGAACGAGCGCTTCGACATCGTGGCCTTCGACCCGCGCGGCGTCGGGCAGAGCACGCCCGGGGTGGACTGCGAGGTGGACCAGGAGAAGCAGGGCATCTACTCCCAGCCGTTCACCACGCCCTTCAACCTCGACGTCCGCGCGCTCCTGCGCAAGGACAAGAGCTACATCCGCAGCTGCCTGCGCAACAACGGGCGGATCCTCTCGCACCTGTCCACGGCCAACGTGGCCCGCGACATGGACCGGCTGCGCGCGCTGGTCGGCGAGCGCAAGCTCAACTACTTCGGCTACTCGTACGGGACCTTCCTCGGCGCGACCTACGCCAGCCTGTTCCCGAACCGCTACCGGTCGATGGTGCTCGACGGAGCCGTGGACGCCTCGAACTACATCAACAGGCCGTGGCGCGACCTCGCCGAGCAGTCGGCGGGCTTCGAGCGCGGGCTGCGGCGCTTCTTCCAGGCCTGCGCCCGCGATCAGGTCGCCTGCTCCGGCTTCGGCGGCGACGACCCGTGGTCCGCGTGGGACGAGCTCGTGGAGAGCGCCGACGCGAGTCCGATCCCGGCCGCCGGCTACGCGGCCGACCCCCGTCCCGTCGACGGCGACGACCTCCGCTGGGCCGCCACCGGCGAGGTCTACCTCAAGGAGCTCTGGGGCGAGCTCGGGCTGGCGCTCAAGATGGCGCAGGACGGCGACGGCTCGCTGATCCGCGAGCTGGTCGACCTCGACTACGAGCGCAACGACGACGGCACCTACGGCAACGGGTACGACCTCTACTTCACGATCGGCGCCTCCGAGCAGCGCTACCCGCGTGACGTGGGCTTCTACCTCGACCGCGGCGAGGACGCCTGGGGCCTGTTCGACGACGTGTTCTTCAACAGCGGCTACGTCGAGCTCAACTACGGCCTCTGGCCCGAGCGCGACAAGGACGCCTACGGCGGCCCGTTCAAGGTGGCCGGCTCGAAGCCCACCCCGCTCGTGATCGCCAACACCTACGACCCCGCCACGCCCTACCGCGGCGCGGTCAGGCTCGTGCGCCAGCTGGGTAACGCCCGCCTGCTCACGATGCGCGGCGACGGGCACACGGCCTACCCGGGCGAGTCGAGCTGCATCGACACTGCGACCGAGGCCTACGTCATCGAGCTCACGCTGCCGGCCAAGGGCACGGCCTGCCGCCAGGAGGTCCAGTTCGAGGCCCCGGTGCTGGCCAAGGCCAAGGCCCGGAGCACGACGGTGGCGGCGCAGGACCGGCGCGTGACCGGGGCGCGGGTGCCCCGGCCGTAGGCGCGCGGGCTCAGCCCTTGCCGGAGACGATCTCGCAGGCGCGCCGCAGCTTGTGCTCGAGCGGGCTCTCCGAGTCCTCCACCCCGTGGCTCTCCATCACCGCGGGGCCGGGGGAGGGCTCGGGGAGCCCGTCGACCTCGGCCGCCGGCAGCGCGAGCACGGCGGCGTCCTCGCGTAGCTCTGCGATCTGAGCCGCGTCCACGAAGCGCAGCCCGCCCGGCCCGAGCTTCGGGTCGATCACGAGCCCACCGCGTGAGCATAGTCCCGCCCTGGCAATCTCACGGGATGCCCGCGCCGCGCGTTTCGTCCACGTGAGCGCCCAGGCGGAGGCACCCGAGCGCACGGAGCGGCGCCAGGAGCTCCTCGCGCTGGGCGCGGGTGTGACGACGGTGGTGCTCTGGGCCAGCGCGTTCGTGGGCATCCGCGCCGCCGGCGAGGACCTCTCCGGCGGGGCGCTCTCGCTCGGGCGGCTGGCCGTCGCGAGCCTCGCGCTCGGTGTGATCGTGCTCGTCAGGCGCGAGCCGATGATTCCGCGCGGCGACGTTCCCGCGCTGATCGTGTGCGGCCTGCTCTGGTTCGCGGTCTACAACGTGGCGCTGAACGAGGCCGAGCGGCGCGTGGACGCGGGCACCGCGGCAATGCTCGTGAACGTTGGGCCGATCCTCATCGCGCTGCTCGCCGGCTGGCTGCTGGGCGAGGGCTTCCCGCGGAAGCTGCTCACCGGCTGCGCGATCGCCTTCGGCGGCGTCGTGATCATCGGGCTTGCCACCTCGCAGGAGGGTCTCACCGCCAGCTGGGGCACCGGGCTCTGCCTCCTCGCGGCCCTCACCTATGCCGGCGGCGTGATCGCCCAGAAGCCGCTGCTGGAACGCAGCTCCGCGCTGAGCGTCACCTGGCTCGCCTGCATCGTCGGCACCGTGGCGTGCCTGCCGTTCACACCGACGCTCGTCGACGAGCTCGGGCGGGCCGACGGCTCGGCCGTGGCCTGGATGATCTACCTGGGCGCCCTGCCCACCGCCGTCGCGTTCACCACCTGGGCCTACGCGCTCGCACGGAGCACGGCCGGGCGCATGGGCGCGCTCACCTACTTCGTGCCACCGCTGGCGATCCTCCTCGGCTGGGCGTTCCTCGGCGAGGTGCCGCCTGTGCTCGCTCTCGGCGGGGGCGTGCTCTGCCTGGCCGGTGCGGCCATGGCGCGTCGCCGCTGAGCACGCGGCGGCGCCATAGGATGCCGCTGTGGCGGAGCTCCCCCTGAGCGGTGGTTGCCTGTGCGGCGCGGTGCGCTACGAGGTCACGGAGACGCCCGGGCCGGCGCTCTACTGCCACTGCACGCGCTGTCAGCGGAGGACCGGCGCGGCTGCGTCCGCGCAGGCGCGCATCGACGGCTCGACGCTGCGGGTGGTCGAGGGCGAGCGGTTCGTGCGCGGCTACCGGCCGCCCGACGGGTTCGAGAAGCTGTTCTGTGGCGAGTGCGGGTCGCAGCTCTTCAGCCGCAACCCGGACAAGCCCACCGACATGAGCGTGCGCCTCGGCACCTTCGACGAGGACCCGGGCGTGCGGCCGAGCTGGCGGCAGTTCGTGGCCTTCGCCGCCCCATGGGAGCCGATTCCGGACGACGGCCTGCCGCGCTTCGAGGGAAGCAGGCGCGGGGCGTCCTCGGCGGAGCCCGAGTAGCGGTGTCCGACCCGCGCGAAGCCACGCCCGCCACGGCAGCCCGGAACGCGGAGCTGGCGACCACCCTGCCGCTGTCGGATCCGCGCGACGCCGAGCTGGCCCGACGCGGGCGGATCGCACCGCTGCCGGGACCGGTGGCCGGGCCGGAGGGCCGGACCGTGTGGGACCCGAACGCCGGCGGCTTCCTCGCCGCGGACGCTCCGAGCGAGGTCAACCCGAGCCTCTGGCGCCACGCCCGGCTGAACGCCGAGCACGGCCTGTTCGAGGTGCGCGACGGCGTCTACCAGGTGCGCGGGGCCGACGTCTCCAACATCACGTTCGTGGCCGGCGAGAAGGGCTGGGTCGTGGTCGACGCGCTCACCACCGCGGAGACGGCCCGGGCGGCGCTCGAGCTCGTGAACGCTCACCTGCGCGAGCGGCCGATCACCGCCGTGATCTACACGCACAGCCA
Source organism: uncultured Thermoleophilaceae bacterium (assembly GCA_963803245.1). GTDB lineage: Bacteria > Actinomycetota > Thermoleophilia > Solirubrobacterales > Thermoleophilaceae > JACVRW01. The sequence continues at coordinate 16,352 of CAWDLI010000006.1, forward strand.
CATCGACCACTTCGGCGGCCTGCGCGGCCTCGCGTCGGAGGACGACCTGGCGAACGGCCTCCGGATCATCGCGCCCGCCGGCTTTCTCGACGCGGCCGTGCGCGAGAACGTGATCGCCGGGCCCGCCATGGCCCGGCGCGCGGAGTACATGTTCGGAGGCCAGCTGCCGCGGGGCCCGCGCGGCCACGTGGATGCGGGAATCGGCGTGACCATTCCGCCCGGCACGCCGGGGCTGGTGGCGCCAACGGAGTCGATAGCCGAGACGGGCACGGTCCTCGAGATCGACGGCCTGACCGTCGAGTTCCAGCTCACGCCGAACACCGAGGCGCCGGCAGAGATGAACTTCCTGTTCGTGGACCACGCGGCGCTGTGCATGGCCGAGAACTGCTCGGGGACCCTCCACAACCTCTACACGCCGCGCGGCGCCGAGGTGCGCGACGGCCTCGGCTGGAGCGAGTACATCACGGAGGCCATCGAGCGCTTTCGCGGCCGCTTCGACGTGACGTTCGCGTGCCACCACTGGCCGCGCTGGGGTGAGGACGCCTCCTCCACCACCTGGAGACCCAGCGCGACCTCTACCGGTACATCCACGACCAGAGCATCCGGCTCGCCAACCGCGGCTACACGATGGAGGAGGCGGCCGAGGAGCTCGCGCTGCCGGTCTCGCTCAGCGACGAGTTCGCCTGCCGCGAGTACTACGGCACGGTGAGCCACAACGTGAAGGCCGTCTTTCAGCGCTATCTCGGCTGGTTCGACGGCAACCCGGCCCATCTCCAGCCGCATCCGCCGGTGGAGGCGGCGCGCCGCTACGTGGACTACATGGGCGGCGCCGAGGCGGTGCTCTCGCGAGCGCGGGAGTCGTTCGACGCGGGCGACTACCGCTGGGTGGCCGAGGTGGTGAACCACGTGGTGTTCGCCGATCCCGGGAACCGCGCCGCCTGCGAGCTGCAGGCCGATGCGCTCGAGCAGCTCGGCTACCAGGCCGAGTCCGGTCCCTGGCGCTCCTTCTATCTCACCGGAGCGCTCGAGCTGCGCGACGGCGTGGCGCCCGGGAGCACGATGGCGGATTCGCCGAACCTGGATCTGCTCGCCGCCCTGACCGCCGAGATGGTCCTCCACGTGGTCGGCGTCAGGATCGACGGCCCGCGTGCCGACGGCCGGCTGATCGAGCTCGACGTGGTGTTCAGCGACGTGGACGAGCCCTTCGCGCTGACGGTCGCCCACGGGGCGCTCAGCCATCCGCGCGGCAGGCGACCGGACGCGTCCTCCACCGTGCACGCACCCCGGCTCGCGTTCCTGGCTCTGATCGGGGGCGTCGTGACCGTGGCCGACGCGGTCGCCGCCGGCGCGATCGAGATCGAGGGCGACGCGGCCCCGCTCGAAGAGCTGATCGCGCTCCTCGAGGCGCCGCCCGGCCGCTTCCCGATCGTCACGCCCTGAAGAGAGGTCGGTGCGGAGCCGGCCAAGCCGGCTGCTTCAGCTAGCGGTGGCCCGCCGGGTTTCCTTGAGGTCGGTGCCGCTCGATCGCATGTGCCCGATAATGCGGAGGAGCCCGCAGTTCGGGAAGGAGACCGCCACCGGTGGCAACTATTCTGATCGTCGATGACGAGCCAGATGTGCGCTTCCTGCTCAGGATGGTGTTCGAGGCGGCCGGACATCGGATCGTTCAGGCCCACCACGGCGAGGCCGCCCTCGAACAGCTCCGGGACTTGCGCCCGGACCTGATCGTCACCGACGTGATGATGCCGGTTCTCAACGGGCTCGGCCTTATCGAGCGGCTGCGCGCCGATCCGGCCACGGCGGGCATACCGATCCTCGTGCTGAGCTCGCACGGCGGCGCCACACCGGGCGCAGACGCCACGCTAGCCAAGCCATTTCGACCTCACGAGGTCCTGGCCACGGGGCTATCTCTGATCGAGGGCAGAGCCTGAAATGGAGCACCTGGCGACCGGCATCGACGAACTGGACCTCGTGCTCGAGGGCGGGCTCAGGCCCGGGTCCCTGGTGGTTCTCGCGGGCGCCCCGGGCACCGGCAAGACCATCCTCGCCCAGCAGATCTGCTTCACGTGCGCCACGCCGGAGCGCAAGGCGATCTACTACACGACTCTCTCGGAGCCTCACTCCAAGCTCGTCAAGCACCTGGAGCCGTTCGGCTTCTTCGACGCGGATGCGCTGGAAGCGCGGGTGGACTTCATTCACCTCGGGGACCTCCTGTTACAGGAAAACGGTGGCGGCCTGCGCGCGGTGGTCTCGGAAGTTGTGGACAAATGCTTCGAGAGCAACCCCTCGGTGGTGGTCATCGACAGCGCCAAGGCCCTCCAGGTCTTCGCCGACGAGCACGCGCTTCGGCTCGCCTACTACGAGCTGGCCAGCCGGGTGGCTCACACGGGCGCGGTCCTCCTGCTCGTGGGTGAGTACACGCCGGATGAGATCGAGAGCCGCGTGGAGTTCGCGCTGGCGGACGGGATCGTCCAGCTCGCGTACGAGTCCTATGAGCCCGTCGACCGGCGCTGGCTCAGGGTGGTGAAGATGCGCGGCACGAATCACCTGGCGGGCAAGCATTCGTTTCGGATCAGCCCGGCGGGCTGCGAGGTGTTTCCCCGGCTCGAGACGATCGTGTCCGACGGGACCGAGGGGATCGGCGGGCGTGTGCCCAGTGGGATACCGAGGCTCGACGAGCTGATGGGCGGTGGCATCCCCGCGGGGGACGCCACCGCGGTCCTGGGCCCGTCGGGTTGCGGGAAGACGGTGTTGGCACTGCGCTCCACGGCGCAGGGGCTCGCGGACGGAGAGCGCTGCCTCTACGCCTCCTTCCAGGAGAGCGCCGATCAGCTCGTCACGAAGGCGGCGTCGTTCGGCTGGGATCTCGCGGGGCCACTCGAGTCCGGGCAGCTCGTGATCCACCACGTCCCTCAGGGCGAGCTCAACCTCGACACGCTCGGCGCCGTCGTGCGCAGGGAGGTCGCGGGCGGATCGGTTCGCCGGGTGGTCCTCGACAGCCTCGCGGAGCTGGTCGTGGCGGTTCACGAGATCGACCGCTTCCCGGCCTACGCGCGCTCGCTGATCGGGTTCATCCGCTCGGGCGGGGCGTCCGCGCTCGTCACAAGCGAGACGACCGCCCTCGGCCCCGAGGCGGAGCCGATCGGCGGCCTGTCGTTCCTGTTCAACAACGTGCTCCTGCTCCGGTACATCGAGATGGAGTCGGAGACCCGGCGGGCGCTCAGCATCCTCAAGATGCGCGACAGCAGTCACGCTAAGGGCGTGTTCCAGTTCGAGGTCGACGATCACGGCTTCCAGGTGCTGGAGAAGCTGGAAGGGCTCACCGGGGTGCTCGGGTGGAGCGTCCTGCGCACCCGGGCCGGAAACGAACGCCGCTTGACCTAGCTCAGGCGACTTCGGGTGCGCGCAGGTCGAAGCTGAAGCGCGCGCCGGCCGGCTTCCCGTGCTCGTAGCTCATGCGCCCTCCGAGCGACTCCACCAGAGCCCGGGCTATCGCGAGGCCGAGGCCCGAGCCGTTCACCCCGTCGGCGCCGGCTCCGCGCGTGAACCGCTCGAACAGCGTCGGCACCAGCTGATCCGGAACGCCCTCGCCGTCGTCGGCGACCGTGACCAGGACTCCCGCCGGGGCACCACGCGCCTCCAAGCGGATCACACGCCCGCCGTAGCGATACGCGTTGGTCAGGAGATTCACCAATATCTGTTCCAGACGACTCGGGTCGGCAAGTACCCGCACCGTTTCGGGCACGTCCACCGCCACGGACTTGCCGGGTGGCGCGGGGGCGCCGTCGAGCGCCCGCTCCGCGACGCTCGCCAGGCAGAGCGGTTCGGGGCTGACCCTGAACGAGCCGGACTCGACCTGGGACAGGTCGTGAAGGTCGGCCACCAACCTGGTCAGGCGGTCGCCCTGACGGCTGATCCGCGCGAGGCAGTCGTCGATCTGCTCCTCCGTCAGCGAGTCACGGCGCTCGGACAGCGTGTCGGCGAGGCCCATGATCACGGCGATGGGGCTCTTCAGCTCGTGGGACACGAGCGACAGGTACTCAGCCTCCCGCATCGCTTCTACTCGCCGACCTCGCGGCGGATCGTGTCCACGAGCTCCCTCAGGTCGCTCTTGTTCACGGTCTTCGTTTGCAGGGAGCCCGCCTCCCTCGTGACCTCGGGGTTCAGGTAGGCCGAGCAGAGGATGATCGGGCGCTCGAACCCGGAGTCGCGGAGCCGCCGCGCCACCTCCATCCCGTCGAGACCGGGCATCTTGTAGTCGACGACCAGCGCATCGAAGCGCGTGCTCAGATCTCGGCGTGCCAGGGCGTTCTCCCCCGACGTCGCCTGCTCGGTATCCCAGCCCTGATCTTCGAGCAGGATCTGGAGTATCAACCGGATGTCCTCCTGATCATCGACGATCAGGAGCCGGAGGCTCACTCGCGATCACTCCTCGCTGCCGGTGGTGATCCTGTTGCGATAGCGGTCGAACGCCTCGCCGATCTCACGCTTGTAGGCCAGGTCGGCGGCCTGGATCGCGCGGAGCAGGGTCATGGCCTTCCCGGTCCACTCTCGCGCCTCGTCTCTGTGCGACACCATCGCCTGGTCGAGCGCCTGGGCCGTCTCGGCATCCTCGAGCGCGTACTCGGAGCGCTCGTCGCTGAGTATGCGCTCGGGCACCGCCGCGTCGAACGCGAGCACGGCCTGCTCCAGCCAGCGCTCGCGTCTACCCAGCGCGGCTCGGGCGCGGAGCGCCAGCTTGATCGCCGACCCCCGAGCGAGCTCGTCGTCGATCGGCTCGATGTGCATGGACATTCGCGCGATCCCGCGCGTCAGCGCGGGGTCAGTGCGGTCCGACGCTCATGAGGTAGCGCGTGGCGCTGTCGCGCTGCTCCTCGCCTTCGATGAACGACCACGCATAGAGCCAGAGCGCCGCCTTCTGATCGGCTGAGAGGTCGCACGGATCGATGACCTCGCTCTCCACTCGATCGAGAGGAGCGCCGCACTGCATCATGGCGGCGACTCGTTCCTGGAGCCGGACAATACTTGCCACTTGTTCCTCCTCCGTGAGGCGGCGGGGACCGGAGCTCACTAAAGCTAGTCCGCAACAAACCACGCGACGTGCGGTCTTCCTGTGTCCCGCGTGGATCACCTCACCTGATCTCGATCGCCGTTCCTAGCCCTCGATTCAGTCGGGTGATTCTGAGTGGAAGTTTGACACCCCGGAACCTGTGTGAACAGTCGAGGTCGCGCATCTTGCGGCTTTTTCACGCCGGTTTCTTAACGGTTCGTGGTTGAAGCCTCCATGGATCGGTGTCATGCCGGCGCCGGCTGAGGCCCCGCCACTACGCCGCGCTCGTAGAGCTCGCCGATCTCGCGGTCCCCCAGGCCCAACACCTCGGCGAGCACCTGGTCGGTGTGCTCTCCCAGCAGGGGGGCCGGCATGGGCGCGAGCCGCTCGGTTCCCGAGAAGTCGAGCGGCGATCCGGGCATGAGGTAAGAGCCGATCCCCGGCTGCTCCACCTCCTCGAACATCGGGTTCGCGGGCGAGCAGCGAGGGTCCTCCTCCACGAGCTGGGTGAACGTCTGGTAGGGCCCCCACGAGACCCCGTGCCGGTCGAAGACCTCGCGCAGCTCCGCCATCGTCCGCCCGAGCACCCAGGGCTTGAGCGTGGCGCCGATCACCTCGCGGGCAGCGAAGCGACCGCCCTCCTCGGTGAGGTCCACGCCCATGAGCTTGCCGATGGTGTCGAACGCCTCGCCGAGGCCTGTGGCCTCCACCAGCCCCTTCCACTGCCGCGCGGTGAGAGCCACGATCATCACCCGCCGCTCGTCCTTCGTCAGGAAGTCGCGACCGAAGGCGCCGTAGAGGTAGTTGCCGTCCTTCGGCCGCTCGTGGTGGTTGATCTGGACCTCGGCGATCTTCCCGAGGTTGGCCACCATCCAGAAGGCCACGTCCGACAGGGCGAGCTGCACGCACTGCCCGTCCCCCGTGCGCGTCCGCCGGCGCTCGGCCGCGAGCATGCTGGCGGTGGCCATCATCCCCGTGATCGCGTCCCAGGCCGGCAGCAGGTGGTTGAAGGGCACGCTCAGGTTGCGGGGACCGGTGGCCCACGGGAAACCCGTGGCCGGGTTGACCGTGTAGTCCACGGCCGACGAGCCGTCGTGGTTGCCCACGATGTTCACCATCACGAGGTCCTGCCGGCGGGCGGCGAGCGCCTCGTAGTCGAGGAAGCCGCGCGCGGGGAAGTTGGTCAGGAACAGACCGGCGTCGGGGCCCGGGGCCGTGATCAGCGCGGACACGAGCTCGCGACCCTCGTCCGAGCGGAGGTCCACCTGGATCGAGCGCTTGCCCTTGTTGAGACCCGCCCAGAAGAGGCTCTTGCCCTCGCGTGTCACCGGCCAGCGGGCGCGGTCGAGGCCGCCACCGATCGGGTCGAAGCGGATCACGTCGGCGCCGAGCTGCGCCATCGCCATCCCGCCGAGCGGCGCCGCCACGAAAGCGGAGCCCTCCACGACGCGCATGCCCTCGAGGATGCCGGCCATTCAGTCCCTCCTTCTCCTATGCGACGAGCGCCAGGAAGCTCCAGTCGAGTACCGGTTCCGGGGCCCCTTCGCCCGCGCGAAGAGCTGAGACCAGCGCCCGGAGCGCCGCCAGCCCTCCTCCGCCATCGCGCGGCTCCATCCCCTCCACCCTGAGCTCCGTGCGGAGCACATCCCCCTCGAACACCGGCGCGAGGTGGTCGCAGCCCTGCCAGGCCACGATCGTCGCGATCGCAGGGATCGCGCGCGTGGCGTGCGCGGCGGCCACGGCGATGGTGTGGCCCCCGTAGACGAGCCGCCGTCCGTGGGAGCTGCCGGTCGCGTCCGTGTGCGCCATCGCCACGTTGAGCGTCAGCCGCGCGAGCTCCGTCGCCCCGGTCACCGTCTCGCCGGCCTCGACGGCGAACGCCGTGCCGGCGGACAGGTCCTCGTGGAACGGCCCCGGAGCCGCCTCGCGGAGCGGTGCGAGGTTCCAGCTCGCCGGCAGCGCGCGCTCCACGCGGGCCGGATCCACGGCCTTGGGGATGTCGTCGAAGTCGTCCGCGTGGCCGGTCTCCGAGGCGGGGTCGCGCAGCGGGATCATCGGGCAGCGCCAAAAGTCGAGCAGCGGCTCGCCGAGTCCATCGGTGGTCCGGATCCGCAGCGCCACAAGACCCGCTCCGGAGCCGTCCGGGCGACGCCTGTTCTGCTTCAGTCCCACCACCTCGGTGCGGGTGCGCAGGGTCTCGCCCACGAACACGGGGCGCTCGAGCACCAGGCCGCGGTAGAAGAGGTTCCCGCGCACGCGCTGGGTCGGCGGCGTGGACTGCCCGATCGCGAGGTCGCACACGAGGTTGGGGTGAACCAGCAGCCGCTCGTCGCCGGTCACGGCGCGGCAAAGCTCCGAGTCGAGCGCGAGCCGCAGCCGGTCACCGGCCACGGCCTGGTGCACCGCCGTGTGCCCGGGCGTGAGTGTCATGCCGGGCGACTCGTCGAACACCTCGCCGTGCTCGAAGTCCTCGAACCAGGGCCCGCCCACCTGGGTCGGGACGCTCACGCGAGCCCCGCCGCTCGTCCGCGAGCCACCGTCCGGAGCGCCAGCTTGCGGCTCGCCTCGTCGATCATCTCGCCGTTCAGCTCGACGGCGCCGCGACCCTCGTCGCCGGCGGCCCGCTCGAGCGCGGCCACGATCGCGCTCGCTCGCTCGAACTCCTCGGCCGCCGGGGTGAAGGCCTCGTTGATGACGGCGAGCTGGTCCGGGTGCACCGCCCACTTGCCGTCGAACCCGAGCGCCCGCACCCGCTCGGTGCGATCGCGCAGGCCCTGCTCGTCGCGGATGGCGAGATACGGCCCGTCGATGGCCTGGAGGCCGAATGCCCGCGCCGCCACCAGCAACGTGTCCTGCGCGTGCAGCCAGAGCCCCGGCTCGTCGGCTTCGGGAGGCCGCCCCAGCGAAGCGGCGAGATCGGCGTAGCCCAGGATCAGCGTGTCGAGCCGTGGGGACGCGGCGGCGATCGCGCCCGCCGCGAGCAGCCCGCGCGCGGTCTCCACGAGCGCCTGGACGCGGATCTCCGCGGCCGCCTCCCCGAGGGAGTCGAGCAGGGCGGCCGTGCTGACCACGTCCTGCGGGTCCTCGACCTTCGGCACGACGAGCGAGCCGATTCGCGGACCGGCGCGACCTGCCAGCTCGCGCACGTCGTCGGCGAACCACGGGCTGTCGAGCGCGTTCACCCGCACGGCCACGTGCACCTCGGCGAGCCCTCCGCCGTCGAGCACCGCGGCGACCTGTGCGCGCGCCTCCTCCTTGGCGGCCGGCGCGACCGAGTCCTCGAGGTCGACCACCACCTCGTCGGCGGGCAGCGAGACCGCCTTGGCGAGCATCGCCTCCGACGATCCGGGCACCGACAGGCAGGAGCGCCGGGCTCTCATTGGCGAACCCTAACGGGGGACACGCAGCTCGGCAGCACTTTCTTCACCTCGAGCGGAGCACGGCTGGAACACTCCTCGCGCGTGTCTGCGCCCGAAGCGATCGGCATTGCGGTCTGGTGCTTCCTCGTGGCCTTGGCCGGAGGGGCCGTGGGCCTCGTGCTCGGCAACCTCCGCCTGCCGGTGATGCTGCTGTTCGCGTCCTCGACCGCGTCGGGCGGAGCGGCGAACATCGCGGTGTCCGGCGTCGCGGCCTCGGCGGCCTCGATCGGCCACGTGCGCGCCGGGCGGATCAACTGGCGGCTGTTCGCGTGGATGGCCCCGCCGTCCGTGGTTGGCGCGCTTGCCGGCGGCTACCTCTCAGGGGAGGTCTCGGAGTCGGTCCTGCTGCTCGCGATCGCGGCGGTGCTCATCTACAGCGGGCTCGACCTGCTCAGATGGAAGCGGCCGGCGGCGGTGGCCGCGGACCGCCCGGAGCGAAGCCGGCTCGACATTCGCGCCGCGGTGCTCAGCGGGCTCGTGATCGGACTCCTGGGAGGGCTCGTGGGACTGATCCTGGGAGCGCTGCGGATGCCGGCCCTGCTTCGGCTCGTCGGCGAGGCGCCCTCGCGGGCGGTGGGAACGAACCTGACGGTGGGAGTGCTGGTGGGGATCGCCGGGCTGGTGGGGCACCTGCCGTCGGCTGCGCCGGACTGGGATCTGCTCGCCATCGGCGCCGCCGCCTCCATACCGGGGGCGCTGCTCGGCGCGCGGCTCACGGGGCGGCTCTCGGAGCGCCAGCTCGTGAGGGCGATCGGAGCGGCCCTGCTGGTGGCGGGCGCGGCCGCGGCGGTGCAGGCCGTGGTCTGACGTTCAGCCGTTACAGGCGATGAGGCTGGGCCGCGCGGTGGTGTCGCCGGGCGGCGGCTCCACCGTCACAGACACCTCGCGCGCGCGAGGACGGTTCACGAGCACCACGCAGCGCGGCCAGGGCAAACAGCTTCCCGTACCTCATCGGGCGGCGAGCCTACATACGGCGGGGGGTATCCGTACCCGGTCTGGGGAGCCCGTGCGCTTCCGCTGAGAGAGCCGAATTTGGACCAATCTGCAACAAAAGTTGCGCCTAGCAGGGAAAAGTCGTGATAGAACGACGCCCTTCAACAACGCCGAATCGCCGATCTTCTGGGATCGGAGACCGGGGGAACCACAGCGGCATGTGCCGCAGGGGCGAATCCCGTGGGCCGGAGGCCCGTGGGTAGCGCAAACAGCGCGAGCCCGTCAGCTCACCTCGGAGGCGTGGGAACCAATCGAGAGGTAGACGCACTTGCACAGGGATCTTTCGCGCCCCGACGTCTGGGAGCACTCGCTCGAGCGCTCGCGAGCACGACGCTCTACCGGATCGGACGCCGGACGCTTCACTCGGCCGGCCGCTCCCAGCCGCGTGGCTCGCGACGTGTCCGACCCGGAGCTCTGGCGCGTCTCGCAGGCGCGCTCGCGTCGTCGCCACGAGGCGAACGACCAGACCTTCGAGCCCCCGGTGCGCGGCCTGTCGATCGCAGCTCTGCTGCTGGTCACCGGCGGCTCCGCCACGGCCATCGCCTCGTCGCTCTCGGGTGGAGGCAAGGCCGATGCCGCCGACGGCACGGACCAGGGCAAGGTCGCGGTGGTGGACGAGCCGCGTCCGGCCAAGCGCGCGAACGAGCAGGTGGCGGCCCAACCCGACAAGCCCGCGGTGGCCGTTCGCAACGCGGCGGCCGTGACCCCGCCGAAGCCCCCGGGCGGTGTGGCCGACCTCCAGCGCAAGCTCGGCCTGTCCGCGGACGGAGACTTCGGCCCGGCCACAAAGAAGGCGCTGGCCGCCTGGCAGCGCTCGCACGGCCTCACCGCGGATGGCGTGGCCGGCCCGCAGACCCGCTCGGCCCTCGGGCTCGGAGCCGGAGCGGTCCTCCAATGGCAGCGGCCCGCCCGTGCGGCCCGCAAGCACGCTCCGAAGCAGCAGCAGCCCAAGCTCGTCGTCGCGGCTCGCGCGGGCGGCGGCGTACGCGCCCTGCAGCAGGCGCTCGGCCTGGCGCCGGATGGCGTGTTCGGACCGGCCACCGAGCGCGCGCTCAAGAGCTGGCAGCGCAGCCACGGGCTCACGCCCGACGGCGCGGCCGGGCCTCAGACCAGGGCCGCGCTCGGCATCGGCTCGGGCGCGGTGTTGAAGCGCAAGGGCGGCGGCCACCGGCAGTTGGCGGGTGGCGGCGGCGGTGGCAGCTCCTCGGTCGTTCAGCAGGTCGTGGCGGCCGCCAACGCGATCGCCGGCAGGCCCTACGTCTACGGCGGCGGCCACGGCTCGTTCGAGTCGGCCGGCTACGACTGCTCGGGCTCGGTCTCGTACGCCCTCCACGGCGGCGGCCTGCTGTCCTCGCCGCTCGACTCGAGCGCGTTCATGAGCTACGGCGCCCCGGGTCCCGGGCGGCACATCACGATCTACGCCAACCCCGGCCACGTCTACATGACGATCGACGGACGCCGCTTCGACACGAGCGCCCGCTCCGAGACCGGCTCGCGCTGGACCGGCACGGACCGCTCCGCGGGCGGCTACGTCGTGCGCCACCCCCCGGGCTACTAGGCCCCGGCCGGCTGCCAGCCGAGCTCTCGCTGCACCCGCCGCGGGAGCGCCGCCACCACCAGGTCGTACGAGTCCTCGAGCATGTCGGCCACCATCCCGTCCGGCAGCGAGTCGTCGAGCGTGACCGTGTTCCAGTGGCGCTTGTTGAGGTGGTAGCCCGGCCGAACGGCTGGATAGGTGGCACGCAGCCGCTCGGCGAGGTCGGGCTCGCACTTAAGGCTGACCGCCAGTGGCTGCCGATGAAGCCTGGAGATGGCAAAGATCTTCCGGCCCACCTTGAACACCGACGTCTCCGGCCCGAAGGGGAACTCCTCGACCGCGCCCGACTTGGCGAGGCAGCGGCGGCGGAGCGCGGCGGCGGTCACGCCGGCGAGCGTATCCGTGGGCCCGCCCTCGGACCACTACCCTCGCCACATGGATACGTCCGCCGCCGATCATGCGGCCGGCAGGCGTGCGGCGCTCATGCGCCTCGGTCTCTACGGATTCGCGCTCGGCACGATCTTCGTCGTGGCGCTTCTGTCGGGAACGATCCCGTCGGCCGACGAAGCGCGCCGCTTCGGCGACGGTCTCGGCCCCTTCGCGGCGGTGGCCTACATCCCGCTGTTCGCGCTCGCGAACTTCGTCGTGGCCTGGGGCATCCTGGCCGGGGCCGGCGGGCTCCTGTTCGGCACGGCGGTGGGGTGGCCGCTCGCCCTGGCCGGTGTCACGCTGGCGGCGCTCGCCCAGATGGCCGTGGCGCGCCGGCTTGCCAAGGACCACGCCGGCAAGCTCCTTCCCGAGCGGACGCGCGGTCTCGAGAACTTCCTGCAGAGCAACGGGACGGTCGCGGTGATGGAGTCGCGGATCGTGCCGTTCCTGCCCTACGGAGTGATCAACTACGCGGTGGGGCTCACTCGTCTCGGCTACCGCGAGATGGCGGTGGGGACCGTCGTCGGGGCCGCGCCCAAGGTGTTCGCCTACGTGGCGCTCGGCGGCAGCATCAACAACCTCTCGGCCGTGGAGGTGAAGGTCGCCTTCGCGGTGCTCGTGGTGCTCGGGGTCTTCGGCCTCGTGGTCGTAAAGCGCCGCATGACGGCCGAGGCGGCCTCGGCCTGAGCGGTGCACGGCCGGCTCGGCCCCTCGCCTACGCTCCCTCGCGTGTCCTACTTCCAGGCCGTGCGCCTCTACTCGGCCGTGGAGGTATGCATCTTCACCGCGCTGCTCGTCGTGGCGATCGGCGGGTTAGGCGAGAGCGCCGAGACGGTCCTCGGCTGGACTCACGGAGTCGGCTGGATCATCCTCTGCCTGCTGGTCGCCCACGGGGCGCGCCGGCGGGTGTTCCCGTGGCCGCTGCTCGCGGCGACCGTGTCACCGCTCGGGCCCGTGGGAAGCACGGCGGGCCTCGAGTACCTGGCGCGGCGGCGCGAGCCGGATGCCTGAGTAGCCTCAGCCGAGGGATGCGATGTTTCCGCTGAATCTGCCGAACGCGCTGACTCTGATCCGCATCCTCCTGGTGCCGGTGCTGGTCGTGGCGCTGACGGTCGAGTCGCCGGGCGGGTCCACGATCGCCGCGATCGTGTTCGCCGCCGCCGCCCTCACGGACGGGCTGGACGGTTACATCGCCCGCTCGCGTCAGGCGGTCACCACGTTCGGCAAGGTCATGGACCCGGTGGCCGACAAGCTGATGATCGCCGCCGCGCTGATCTCGCTGGTCAGCCTCGACCGGTTGGCGGGCTGGGTGGCGATGGTGATCATCGCGCGCGAGTTCGCGGTCAGCGGGTTGCGGATCGCGGCCGGCCAGCAGGGAGTGGTGATACCGGCGAGCGGCCTCGGCAAGCTGAAGACGATCGTCCAGGTGGTGGCGGTGCTGTCCTTGATCGTGGCCTCCGACCACCACGACGCCTGGGTCCAGGCGCTGGTGTATCTGATGGTGCTCGTGACCGTCGTGTCAGGCGCCGACTACTTCCTGAACTTCCGGCGCAAGCTCGAGCAGGCGTCCCGCTCGGGCGAGCGGACCCAGCCTACGGGCTAGTCGTGGTGGGACTCGCTGGTGGCGAGGCGCTCGGAGAGCTCCTCGCGGCTCGTCCCGCGCAGGTAGAGCACGCGGTCGAAGAGCCTGCCGTACACGTCCAGCACCGCGAAGAGGAGGTCACCCGTGCCGACGTTGTCCGCGAGCCGGGCCTGCGCAAGCTCGCTGGCCCGCTTGGACACGTCGTCGAGAACGCCGGGCCCGAAGGACGGCGTGCCGTCCACCTCGCCGGAGTGATCGGCGTCGGATCCGGTCATCAGCGGAGACTCGCCCACGCCGAGCGCCTGCAGGGCCGACCCCACCTGACCGTGCAGCCGGAGCGCGCGCAGCCAGCGCTCGGCCTCGTCCTCGGCCGAATGCGCGAAGGGCATCGCAGTTCCGGCGAGTGCAACCACGAGGGCTGCGTCCTGGGACAGGGGTATGTGCCTTTGGCGGGCGGTCATGGAAAGCCTCCGTGCTTTCGTAGTTACGGACTACATCGGCAACCGCCGCCGCCCGCTTGAAAGAGCGCTCGCCGGAGTGGCGAGCGAGCGACCGAGACCGCCCTCAGACGCCTTCGAGCCAGTCGCGCGAGGTCACGTGCCGGCCCTCGGACTCGCCCGTCGAGATCTCGCGCGTGAGGTCGGCGATCAGGCCGTGGCGCTCGGCCACGACGTTGTGCTTGTGGATCGTCTCCAGGTTCTCCTGGCGGGCCGAGATGAAGGCGTGCTCGCCGAGCGGGGCATAGCGCTCGGTGGCCATCCGCACCATCTCCCGGACGCAGTCCTCCACGAAGCGCGGGCGACGGTGTGCCTTCTCCACGACCTCGACCTCGTCTGGCCGCTTCATCAGCTCGTAGATCTCGGAGCTCATCGAGGCCTCGACGATGGCGAGCAGGTCGGTGGCCTCCACCGCCGCGTCGCAGGCCTCCGGGCAGCCCACGTGCAGCGTCCCGATGCCGCGCTGGTTGTGGGTGGCCACCGGCACCGCCTGGAACACGCGGGCGATCTCGTCGTCGGTGAAGCCGTCCTCGCGCAGCCGCTCCTGTGAGCGCTCCGTGACCATCTCCTGGGCGCAGGGACAGGCGGTCATGCCCTGCGCCTGAACGCCGATCAGCCGGCGCGTGCCGCGCTCAGAGGCCACCGCCGACCCGAACAGGGTGTAGATCTCCTGCGTGGGGGCGCCGGAAGCGGGCGCTGTCTTGTTCTCCGGATAGCGCGCCGCGATCGTGACCTCGGCGCGGCAGCCCTCCTGGCGATCCCTGACGCGCTCGGCGATGTGAGAGGCGAGCGTCTCGGCCTTGAACGCCTCGCCGAGGACGACCTCGTCGATCGCCTCGTTCACGATCTCCTCGAAGCGCGACATGTGCGCGCCCTTCTGCTCACGGCCGAGGTCGACGAAGCACTCGAGCTCCGCGTAGAAGAGCTGCTCGTGACCGTTCGCCCGGATGCGCACGATCTTCTCCACGCCGGTGACTCCGACCCTGGAGAGGCTCACGAGCGTGGTCGGCCGGCGGGCCTGCACGTCGTTGCCGAGGAGCACGGTTGGCTCGGTCATACGCCGCTCCACGATAGCCGCACACCGCTAGAGGCAGATCGCACGATTCGGGTATAGACTGGCCGCGGCTGCACACTGAGGCATCGCCTCCACTGGCTCAGCCCCTCGCGGCAGTCGCCGCGAAAGCCCAAAAACCGAATGCCGTACCAAGGGCCCTGCTGGGTGGGGTCGCCACGGTTTGAAGGAGGAGGGGTTGAGCACCAAGCACGAGGGAGCAGTACTGCTTGTGGAGGAAATCGACACGCCGTTCCTCGACAGTGAGGAGCTGCGCGCGCTCGTGGTGGAGGGCCGCGAGCGTGGCTATCTGACGTTCGAGGAAATCGCGGCGTGCCTGGAGGAGGTGGAGGTCACGAAGGAGCAGGTTCGCGACCTGCACCTGCACCTTCTGGACGCCGGGATCGAGATCGTGTCCAACGAGGCACGCGCCGAGGGAGCGTCCGCCGAGCCGACTCCGGCCGAGGTGCAGCACGCCCCGAAGAAGCCCGAGATCGACCTGACGGTCGAGCCCAGCCTTGACTCGCTGCGGCTCTACCTGCGCTCGATCGGGCGCGTGGATCTCCTGACCGCCGACGAAGAGGTCGGCCTGGCCAAGCGCATCGAGCGCGGCGACATGATGGCCAAGCAGCAGATGATCGAGGCGAACCTGCGCCTGGTGGTCTCGATCGCCAAGGGCTATCTCGGCCGAGGGCTGTCGTTCCTCGACCTGATCCAGGAAGGGTCGCTCGGCTTGATCCGCGCCGTGGAGAAGTTCGACTACCGGCGCGGCTACAAGTTCTCGACCTACGCGACCTGGTGGATCCGGCAGGCCGTGACGCGGGCGATCGCCGACAAGGCGCGCACGATTCGCATCCCGGTCCACATGGTCGAGAAGCTCAACAAGGTGGTGCACATCGAGCGTCAGCTCGTCCAGGAGTTCGGGCGCGAGCCCACCCCTGACGAGATCGCGCTCGAGCTCGAGTGGACGGCGCGCGAGGTGAAGGACATCCTGCGCATCGCCCAGCTACCGGTGTCGCTCGAGAAGCCGATCGGCGAGGAGGAGGACTCCGAGCTCGGGGACTTCGTGGAGGACGAGACGGCGGAGTCGCCGTTCGAGCTCGCCTCGGAGAATCTCCGCCGCGAGAACGTGCGCCGGGCGCTGGATGCGCTGCCGCCTCGCGAGCGCGAGGTGATCGAGATGCGCTACGGCCTCACCGGGCACAAGGCGCGGACGCTCGAGGAGGTCGGACGCGCGTTCGGGGTCACCCGCGAGCGCATCCGCCAGATCGAGAACAACACGCTGAAGAAGCTGGAGGGACTCCCGGAGGCGCAGCGCCTCAGGGACGCCTCATAAACCACATCTTGGCGCCGCGGGGCAGGTCCCCGCTGCCGATCTGCTCGAAGCCGAAGCTCGAGTAGTAGGGCAGGTTGGCCGGGTTCGACGTGTCGAGATACACCGGAGCCCGCGCGTCCTCGAAGACCTGGCCCAGCAGCTCCCGGCCCACGCCGGAGCGCTGGCGCCCGGGATCCACGGCGAGGAACCACAGGAACACGTGCGGCTCCTTCGGGTGGCCGCCGTCCTGGACGGAGCTGGTGCGCAGCCCGCGCACGACCGCCGGCGGCCCGGCGAGCAGGAAGCCCGGTGCCGTCGTGAAGAAGGTGCGCGCCGGGGGCGGGTAGAGCCCGGCCGCGAACGTGGCGGCCACCCCCGCGAGGCGCCCATCACGGAAAGCGCCATAGATCGGGCCGCCGTGCCGCTCCATGATTTGGAGCGCGCCGCGGTGGTAGAGGCGGGCGACGAGCCGGCGGTGCCCCGTGCGGTCGGGCCCGACGGCGAGCCAGCCGGGGTCGTGGAGGAGGGCGTCGGTGATGATGCGCGCTGCCTCCCCATGGAGGTCTGCTGCGATGGGGGCGACCGTCATCGGGGCGACAGCCTACGCGCGGGGGCGCGTCTACAATCGCCGTTCCATGCCACTGGGGGGATGTCCGAGTGGTTAAAGGAGTCAGGCTGTAAACCTGATGGCTATGCCTACGCAGGTTCGAATCCTGCTCCCCCCACTACCGGCTAGTTTGCCGGATACAGAGCGCCCTCTTAGCTCAGTTGGTAGAGCACTTCCATGGTAAGGAAGGGGTCATCGGTTCGAGTCCGATAGAGGGCTTCACGAGCGGCACCGTTGCTTTCGCGGCGGGGCCGTGAGAGGGTTGCGCGCACTGGCCCGGGCGCTCGCAGGGTGCGCCGCCCACGACCTTGGAGTCTCCCATGAAGCGTTGCGTGGTCGCCGCAGCCGCCCTCGTCGCAACGCTGTCCTCCTGCGCGATCGGCACCCCGGAGCCGGCCACCGACGTCACCAACATCGGCGCCACCCTGAACGGCAGCGTCTACTCGAACGTCGAGGGGAACACCACCTGGTGGTTCGACTACGGCGACACGCCGGACTACGGGAGCGCCACGGCCGACGCGACGGTCGCGATCGCCGATGACGACTCGCATCCGGTCTCCGCGCCCATATACGGCCTCCTTCCGGACACGACGTACCACTTCCGCATGTGCGTCAAGGACGCCCAGGAGGAGCCACCGCGCATGAACTGCAGCAAGAACAACACCTTCACGACGCTCGCCAACTCGCCGTTCGTGACCTCCGAGGGCACTGAGCTGCGGCTCGACGGCAACCCTTACCGCTTCACGGGCATGAACGTCTACAACGCCAACAGCCGCGGGCAGTGCTGGTACGCCCTGGCGTCCGGTCCCGGCCTGGACGAGGCGCTCGCCGAGATGAGTTCGGGCACGGAGGTGATCCGGGCCTGGTTCTTCGAGTCGCTCGCGACCACCGAGGGCGAGCGCGACTGGTCGGGCTTCGACCACACGCTCGCGGTGGCGCGCGCCCACGGCGTAAAGGTGATCCCCACGCTCACGAACCAGTGGGGCGACTGCGAGGCCGGCGGCTTCAAGGACGACTCCTGGTACGACGGCGGCTACAACGACTCGTACCGCGACTGGGTCACCGAGGTCGTCAGCCGCTACCGCAACGACCCGAACATCCTCGCCTGGCAGCTCGTCAACGAGGCCGAGGTCAAGCCGAGTGCCGGCGCGACCTCCTGCAGCCCCGGAGCCCCGGACATCCTCACCGACTTCGCGGCCGACATCGGCGGCTGGGTGAAGGCGCTCGATCCCGAGCACCTCGTCAGCCTCGGCACGATCGGGGGCGGCCAGTGCGGCGCGCAGGGCGGCGAGTACGCGCAGGTCCATGCGGTGGACGCGATCGACCTCTGCGAGTACCACGACTACAACGCCCCTAGCGCGCCGATGCCGGGCGACCAGTGGAACGGCCTCCAGGTGCGCCTGGACCAGTGCGCCGCGCTGGACAAGCCGCTGTTCGTCGGCGAGACCGGGATCAGGCCGAACGACGTCGGCGGCACGCTCGAGGCTCGTGCCAACGCATTCGACGCGAAGTTCGACGCCCAGTTCCAGGCAGGCGTGGTGGGCGAGCTGGTCTGGGCGTGGAGCTCGCTCGGCTCGACGCTCGGCGACTTCGACGTCGGGCCGGACGACCCGACGATCGACGTGCTCGCGGCGTACTGACCGGGCTGGTTCCCCGTTCGCCCGCGGGGCTCGGCGTGGGAGGGTTGCCGGACCGCCCATGGCTCGCTGACGCCCGCATCTCGCTCGACGGCTATGCGAGCGTTCATGGAAGCCGATGATCCTCTCGATCCGTCGCATCGCGCTCCTTGCCGTCACGGGCGTCTCGCTCTACCTCGTCGCCCCCGCCCTGCTCGAGACCTTCTCGTCTTGGCAACGGCTGCGCGACATCTGGCCCGGCGCGGTCGCCCTCATCGTCGCGCTCGAGATCGCCAGCCTCGCCTGCATCTGCCTGCTTCAGCGGCTCGCGCTGCATCGGCCGCGTTGGCTGCCTGTGGTCACGTCGCAACTCGCCGGCAACGCTGCGGCCAAGATCGTGCCCGGGGGCGGGGCGGTCGGGGGCGCTCTTCAGTACGGGATGCTGCGCAAGGCGGGTCTACACGGGCCTTCCACCGTCTCCGGCCTCACCGCGGCGAACCTTCTGAGCCTCGGCACCCTGCTCGTCCTGCCGCTCCTCGCCGTGCCGGCCATCCTCCTCGGCCCGCCGGTTCCCGACGATCTGCTTCAGGGACTCTGGGTCGCGCTCGGGGCGCTCGCGATCCTCTTCGCCGTCGGCGCCGTGCTGCTCGTCGCCGATAGGCCGCTACGGCGGGTCGGCGCCGCGATCCAGGCCGTCCGCAACTCGCTCCTGCGCAAGCGCGCTCCAGTCGAGGGGCTCCAGGAGCGCCTCATCCGCGAGCGCGATCTGATCCTTGGCGTCCTCGGGCAGCGCCGCTGGGAGGCGCTGGCCGGATCGATCGGCCGCTGGGTGCTCGACTACGGCGCGCTCCTCGTGGCGGTTCGGGCGGTCGGGTCGGACTCGCGGGCGCTGCTCGTGTTGCTCGCCTTCGTGACGGCGCAGGTGCTGGCGCAGATCCCCGTCACGCCGGGCGGGCTGGGGTTCGTCGAAGCGGGTCTGACGGCGATGCTCGTGCTCGCGGGCGTCGGCGCAGCGGACGCCGCCCTCGCGACCTTCGCCTACCGGCTGGCCTCGTATTGGTTGCCACTTCCCGCAGGAGCGGCCGCCTGGGGCATCCACGCCTGGCGCTACCGGGGCCGTCCGGCGGATCTCGGATCGATGTAGGCTCGCCCGGGCATGGGCGACGCTGCGGCACCGGTCTTGATCGCCTATGACGGGTCGGAGGTCTCGCGGGCCGCGGTTCGGCACGCGGCCGAGCTGTTTGCCGGGCGTCCGGCTGTGCTGGTGACGGTTTGGGAGCCGGGCATGGCGGCGGTGGCGATGGGTCTGCCCGACACGATGGGGGCGGGTGCGCTGCCGCCGGATCCGGCGACGCTCGAGGCGGTCGATCGCGCCCAGCACGAGCACGCCTCCACTGTGGCCGCCGAGGGAGCGGAGTTCGCTCGCTCTGTCGGGTTGGCCGTGGAGGCGCAGGTCGTCGCGGATGAGCTCGACGTGGCGGACACGCTGATCGCGATCGCGCAGGAGCGCGGCGCGGCCGTCGTCGTGGCCGGCTCGCACGGGATCACGGGGCTGCGCAAACGTCTGCTCGGGAGCGTTTCGCGGAAGCTGATCGAGCACTGCGACCGGCCCGTCCTAGTCATCCGCGAAGACAGCACCTGACAGGTAGACCGTGAGGCAACTCACAGTCCGGCCGACGCCGGCGCGGGATGCTGCCGCCAACAGCTCCTAGCGAAGGAAGACCGCCATGGAAATCGTCATCTTCTGCGTCGTCATGTTCTTCGCCGTCGTGTACGGCTACTACACGGTGGACGGGAGCGGAATCGCCGAGACGCCCTACGGCAAGATCCACGGCGGGGCGCCGGGCGCGATCGGTTCGAGCAGCGTTTCGGGCCGCGATGAGCGCGTCTCCATGAGCAATTGGACGCGCGGCACGCGCTAGCAGGGCTCAGTCGCCGGCGCGCGGAGCCCAGTCGGCCTCGGCGATGAGGCCGTCCCGGAAGCGCCAGGTCCAGCGCACCTGCGTCTCGGCGAAGCCGCCCTCCGAGCGCTGGACGCGGGCGGAGCCGATCACCGTCACGTGGTCGCCGTCGGCGAGGAACTCGCGCGGTCTGAGCACCACGCTGGTGCCCGCGCTCTCGGCCTCCGCGAAGAAGCTCCGCACCTCGTCGCGGCCGTGCAGCACGCGATCCTTCGTCGTGTAGAGGCGGATGCTCACGTCCTCGCAGACGTTGGCCGCGAGGTACTCGCCACCAGAGCGCAGGCCATCCTCCTGCATAGCCCGGTAGAGCTCCTTCACGGTTTCTAGATTGTGCGAGTCCAACTTGCGAGCCCGAACTGATTGTCTCGCACGCGGCGCAGATAAGCGAGCCCACCTTTCTCGGCACCGGCGCTAGACTGCCGAGGACCTCGCGGCCGGAGCGGGGTCTTTGTCTGCCCGGCCGCCCAGACTCAACCTTCCGAAGGGGCCATGGCTCGCGGAGACGTACGAATCGCCGTCACCCTCGCGTGCGAGGAATGCAAGCGGCGGAACTACCAGTCGGAGAAGTCCAAGCGCAACGATCCCGAGCGGATCGAGCTGCGCAAGTACTGCCGCTGGTGTGGACATCACACGGCGCACAAGGAGACCCGCTGATGGATCTCCGGTTTTCGCGCGCGCGAAGGAGCTAGCGCTCTTGGCCCGTGATCGCCAGCAGGCGAAGCAGCGCCAGGCCGAGCGCCGTGCGCGCCGGCTTGCCCAGCAGAAGGGCGACGGCAAGCAGGACGCCGGGCCCACGCCTGACCGCGAGGCTCCACGTGCCGACGAGCGCGAGGACGCGCCGGGCATCGATCCCGACCTCATCGCCGGCGCGCCGCCGCAGTCCGAGGGGCGCTCGGACGGCGTTCTGCACGACGACCCCGAGTTCGACGAGGACGACGACGAGCACCTCACCGAAGAGGAGATCGAGGCCGAGGAAGAGGCTGAGGAAGAGCTTGCCGCCCGCGGCGAAGAGGGCTTCGAGGTGCGTGGCCACCGGGGGGCTCACAAGGCCGAGCAACACAAGAACCGCCCCCGTGTCGTACAGTTCCTGATCGCAGTCTGGGCCGAGCTCCAGCGCGTCCAATGGCCGGATCGTCAGGCGCTAACCACCCTGACCGGCGTCGTGCTCGGCTTCGTCCTGATCGCGGGCGGCTACCTCGGACTGCTCGACGCGATCTTCTCCGAGCTCATCAAGGCAATCCTCTGAATGTTCCGCTGGTACGCCGTAAACACCTACTCAGGTCACGAGAACAAGGTCAAGCAGAACCTTGAGCATCGCCGCATCTCGCTCGGGCAGGAGAACAGCATCCGTCAGATCGTGGTGCCCACCGAGCAGATCCAGGAGCTCAAGGACGGGCAGAAGATCCAGAAGGAGCAGCGCACGATGCCCGGCTACCTCCTCGTGAACATGAACCTCACCGACGACTCCTGGCAGCTCGTGAAGAACACGCCGGGCGTGACCGGCTTCGTCGGCGCCTCGAACAACCCGGTCCCGCTGAACCAGGGAGAGGTGGACAGGCTGCTCCACCGCGAGGCCGCCGAGCGCCCGCGCACGCGCGCCCAGTTCACGATCGGCGAATCCGTCAAGGTGGTGTCCGGTCCGCTGTCCGACTTCTCAGGCGAGATCTCGGAGATCAACGACGACGCTGCGAAGCTCAAGGTGCTCGTCTCCATCTTCGGACGCGAAACTCCGGTGGAGGTCGGCTTCGACCAGGTGAAGAAGATCTAGATGGCTCGCAAGGTTCTGACACTCATCAAGCTCCAGGTCCCCGGCGGCCAGGCCAACCCGGCACCCCCGGTGGGTCCGGCGCTCGGCCAGCACGGCGTGAACATCATGGAGTTCTGCAAGGCGTTCAACGCCCAGACCCAGCAGGACACCGGCACCGTCATCCCCGTGGAGATCACGGTCTACGAGGACCGCTCCTTCACGTTCATCACGAAGACGCCGCCGGCGGCCGTCCTGATCAAGCAGGCGATCGGGCTCGACAAGGGCTCGGGCGAGCCCAATCGCAACAAGGTGGGCACCATCTCATCGGCGCAGATCCGCCAGATCGCCGAGCAGAAGATGCCCGACCTGAACGCGAACGACATCGACCAGGCGGCGAAGATCATCGAGGGCACCGCGCGCTCGATGGGCGTGGAGGTTCGCTGATGCCCAAGCACGGCAAGCGCTACCGGTCCAGCTACGAGTCCATCGACCGCGAGAAGGCCTATGAGCCCTCCGAGGCGGTAACTCTGATCAAGGGCTTCAAGCCGTCGAAGTTCGACGAGACCGTGGAGGCCCACATCCGCACCGGGCTCAACGTCCGTCACGCCGAGGAGCAGCTCCGCGGGACGATCTCGCTCCCGCACGGTCTCGGCAAGGAGATGACCGTCGCGGTGTTCGCGAAGGGCGACAAGGCGCGCGAGGCCGAGGAGGCCGGCGCCGACCATGTGGGCGCCGAGGACCTCGCCAAGCGGGTGGAGGAGGAGGGCTTCTCCGACTTCGACGTGGCAATCGCCACGCCGGACATGATGCCGGTGGTCGGCAAGCTCGGCCGCATCCTCGGCCCACAGGGCAAGATGCCGAACCCGAAGGTGGGCACCGTCACGAACGACGTCGCGAAGGCGGTCTCCGAGTCCAAGGCCGGCAAGGTCGAGTACCGCACCGACCGGCACGCGATCGTCCACATGACGATCGGGAAGCTGAGCTTCGACGAGCAGACCCTGTTGGAGAACTACGCGGCCCTGATCGACGAGCTCGTCCGGGCGCGCCCGGCGGCCGCGAAGGGCCGGTACCTGCAGACGATCACCCTCACCACGACCATGGGACCCGGCGTCAAGGTCGACCCCGCGCGCACCCGTGGAATTGCCGAGGAGGCCGCGCCGGTAGGCTAGGTCACCAAGAGTTTCTGCCCGAGACCCCCGGCATTGGCAGGTTCAAGTCCGGGGCAGGTGGAGCCGCGAGGGATCGTGCCGATCCGTTCCGTGAGCCCGCCTGAGCGCGGGCTTCTTACGTAAAGGAACGGAAATTTGAACAGAGAGCAGAAGGCGGTGGTCATCGAGGAGGTGGCCGCCCAGATACAGGAGTCGGGGGCGGTCTTCGCCGTCGACTACCGCGGCATCACGGTCGCCCAGGTGGCCGACCTTCGCTCGAGGCTGAACGACGCGGGCGCCCGCTTCCGCGTGGTCAAGAACACCCTGACCGACCTGGCCGCCGACAAGGCCGGCGCCGACGCGCTCAAGGAGGTTCTCCAGGGGCCGACCGCGTTCACGTTCGTCCGGCCCGACGGCGACGTGGCCCTCGCCGCGAAGGCGCTCGCCCAGTTCAAGCGAGAGCACGACGTGCTCGGCTTCAAGGGCGGCGTGATGGACGGCGAGGCGCTGACGGTCGATCAGCTGATGGCGCTGTCGCGACTCCCGGCGCGCGAGGTGCTCCACGCCCAGCTCGTCGGTGTGGTCGCGTCGCCGATCACCGGCCTGGTCCGCACCCTGAACGCGCTCATCGCGGGCTTCGCGAGCCAGCTCGGCCAGATCGTGGAGCAGGGCCTCCTGCCCGCCGGCGACGCGCCGGCGGCTGAGGAGCCGGCCGCGGAAGAGCCCCCCGCTGAGGAACCCGCAGCTGAGGAACCTGCAGCTGAGGAAGCGCCGGCCGAGGAGCCGGCCGCCGAGGCAGCCGAGGCGCCCGCTGACGAGGCACCCGCGGAAGAACAAGCTGAGGAAACTGACCTGCCCTCCGAGGGCGAAGACGAGAAGGAGGGCTAGATGGCCACCGCAGAGAAGCTGATCGAAGAGATCAAGAAGATGAGCGTGCTCGAGTTGTCCGAGCTGATCAAGGCGCTCGAGGAGGAGTTCGGCGTGTCCGCCACGGCCGTCGCCGCGGCGGCTCCGGCCGCGGGCGCCGGTGACGGGGCCCCGGCCGAGGAGGAGTCCTCCACCTTCGACGTGATCCTCACCGGGCCCGGCGACAAGAAGATCCAGGTGATCAAGGTGGTCCGCGCGGCCACCGGCCTGGGCCTCAAGGAGGCCAAGGCCCTCGTGGACGAGGCGCCGAAGCCGATCAAGGAGGGTCTCGACCGCGACGAGGCCGACAAGCTCAAGGGCGAGCTCGAGGAGGCCGGCGGGAGCGTCGAGCTCAAGTAGCTCGCGGCTTCACCAGCGCTTGGAGGGGCCGCCGTCGGCGGCCCCTCGTCGTTCGGCGCCTGCCAGGATCCGGCACATGCCCGTGCGCCTCGACCACGTGGTGATCCACGTCTCCGACTGGGAGCGCTCGAACGCCTTCTACCGCGACGTGCTGGGCGCCGAGCTGGTGGAGCGCGACGGGAGCGACGCCCGCCACTACCGCTTCGGGGACCAGCAGCTGAACGTGCACGGGCCGGGTCAGGAGCCGAGCCCGGTGGCGGCGCGGCCCGCCGAGCCGGGCGGGGCGGACCTCTGCTTCGTCTGGGACGGCCCCATCGAGACCGCGGCGCGGCACCTCGAGCAGCGCGGCGTGACCGTGGAGGAGGGACCCGTGACCCGTTACGGCGGCCGCGGGCAGGGCACGAGCGTGTACTTCAGGGATCCCGACGGCAGCCTCCTCGAGTTCCTGTCCTACGAATGAGGGGAAGCCGTTGCGGAAGCCGCCGGCTCGGCCGGCGGCGCACCAATGTCCTCGCAGCCGCCGCCCTGGCCATCGTCGCCGGGGCCGACTGGGTGATCCACTACCGCAGTCCGCGCTGGATCCTGATCGCCCTCTTCGACCATCCCGCGCATCTCGCCACGTCGGCCTTGGTGGCCCTCAACCTCCCGTCTCGCTCATCGCGCTGGCACGCGGGCTTCATGGCCGGCTCGCTCTTGCCGGACGTGGACCACGTCCCGCTCGCCCTGGCCAAGGAGCACCCGACGCCGGGCACCAGGCGGCCGGCCACCCATTGCCTGGTGGCCATCGCTCCGCTCTTCGCGCTCGCGCGGGTATCGCGCAGCGACCTGGTGGAAGGCGCTGCATGGGGAACGGTGGCCCACTTCGCCCGTGACGTGTCGATCCCGCCCGGCGCCCCGCTGCTGCGACCGCTGAACAAGGACGACCTCCTGATCCCCTACGCCGTCTATGCCGCCGCGCTGGCTGCGCTGGCGGGCCTCGCGCTCGCGCGGGACTGACCCTCGCTCGCGCCGAATCGCTATGCTCGTCAACGGCCTATAGCTGCAGCCGTCCCTCGTTAGTGCGCCGGCACATATCTCCGGCGTCTCGGGACGGGGTCCATGATGGCCGAGCCCCCCGTAGTACCGGGTGGCAACCGCCCCTTGCGGGGGCGGACTAAAGTCTGCTATTCTGGTCGGTCGCGCTTTGCGCCCTGCCCGCCTGTCCTCGAAGTTCGAATACCGAAGGAGTCGCCGAGTTGGCACCCGTTGACGCTGCTCGCACCCGCCGCTCGTTCTCCCGCCTGGAGAACGCCCTCGAAGTCCCAAACCTCATCGACATCCAGCGGCGCTCGTTCGAGTGGCTCGTTGACACGGAGAAGGGTGGTCTCCGTGAGACCATCGACGACGTCTCGCCCATCGAGGACTACACCGGCAACCTCGCCGTCGTCTTCGAGGAGATCCACTTCGACGAGCCCGTCGCCTCGATCTCCGAGTGCCGCGAGAAGGACATCACCTACGCGCGGCCGCTGACCGTCAAGGTCGCGTTCCAGAACCGCGAGACCGGCGAGATCCGGGAGCAGTCCGTCTTCATGGGCGACTTCCCCTGGATGACCGACTGGGGCACGTTCATCATCAACGGCACCGAGCGCGTGGTCGTCACGCAGCTCGTGCGCTCGCCCGGCGCCTACGTCATGGAGCCGAAGGATCGCGAGAAGCAGGTCTTCATCGCGAACCTGATGCCGGCTCGTGGCTCGTGGCTCGAGCTCGAGATCGACAAGAAGGGCAAGGTCTTCGTCCGTATCGACCGCAAGCGCAAGCTGCCCGTGAGCGTGCTGCTGCGTGCGATGGGCGAGGTGCTCCGCGAGGGCACCGACGACGAAGAGAAGGGCATGATCCCGAACTGGACCGGTTCGGACGAGGACATCCTCAAGCTCTTCGAGGACAGCCTCTACATCCGGCTGACCCTCGAGGCCGACGCCGAGGTCACGAAGTCCGAGGAGGGCTCGCTCATCGAGCTCTTCAAGAAGCAGCGTCCGGGCGAGCCGCCCTCGGTCGACGCGGCCAAGAACCTGCTCAAGCAGCTGTTCTTCGATCCCAAGCGCTACGACCTCACGCGCGTGGGGCGCTACAAGCTGAACTCGCGTCTCCACATCGAGGAGCCGCTGGACAGGCGCACCCTGACGCCGAAGGACATCGTCGAGCTGATCAGGGAGCTCATCGCGCTGCCCCGCGAGCTTGGGATCCCCGAGTCGGGCATGTTCGAGAACAGCGGCGAGGGCGACGATCCGATCAAGGACTTCGCGCTCGAGGCCGCGTCGATGCCCCGCGAGCCGATCGAGGAGCGCCTCGACGAGTACGAGCACTTCGGCAACCGCCGGCTCCGCACGGTGGGTGAGCTGATCCAGGAAGCGTTCCGGATCGGCCTCTACCGCATGGAGCGGGTCGTGCGCGAGCGCCTCACCACCGAGGACGCCGACACGATCACGCCCCAGACCATCATCAACATCCGTCCCGTCGTGGCGGCCCAGAAGGAGTTCTTCGGGTCGAGCCAGCTCTCGCAGTTCATGGACCAGACCAACTCGCTGTCCGGGCTCACGCACCGGCGGCGCCTGTCGGCCCTCGGTGCCGGCGGTCTGACCCGCGAGCGCGCACCCATCGAGGTCCGCGACGTGCACCCCACGCACTACGGCCGCATGTGCCCGATCGAGACGCCGGAGGGTCCGAACATCGGGCTCATGGGGTCGCTCTCCTCGTACGCCGAGGTGTCCGAGCACGGCTTCGTGACCACGCCCTACCGCGTGGTCACCGACGGCGTGGTCCAGGACGAGATCGTGCACCTCGACGCCACCCAGGAGGAGCACCGGGTGATCGCCCAGGCGAACGCCCAGGTGGACGCCAAGAGCGGCAAGCTCAAGGGCCCCCAGGTGGAGTGTCGCTCGCGCGACGGTGAGCTGTCGCTCAACTCCCCCAAGGAGGTTGAGCTGATGGACGTGTCGCCGAACCAGATCTGGTCGGTGGCCACGGCGCTCATCCCGTTCCTCGAGCACGACGACGCCAACCGGGCCCTGATGGGCTCGAACATGCAGCGCCAGGCGGTTCCGCTCCTGAAGACCGATCCGCCGCTCGTCGGCACCGGCATGGAGGTCCGCGCCGCGATCGACACGGGGGACGTGGTGCTCGCCGGCAACGCGGGCACCGTCGACTACGTCGACGCGGAGCGCGTGGTGATCGACACGGGCTCGGGCAAGGACGAATACCCGCTCGTGAAGTTCATGCGCTCGAACCAGGGCACGCTCATCCACCAGAAGCCGCGGGTCTCCCCCGGCGAGACGGTGGCTCAGGGCGCGCTGCTCGCTGACGGCTCCTCGACGGGCGGTGGCGAGCTCGCGCTCGGCAAGAACGTGCTCGTGGCCTTCATGTCATGGGAGGGCTACAACTTCGAGGACGCGATCATCATCTCGGAGCGCCTCGTGAAGGAGGACGAGCTCACCTCGATTCACATCGAGGAGTACGAGGTCGACGCCCGCACCACGAAGCTCGGCGACGAGGAGATCACCCGGGACATCCCGAACCGCTCGGAGGAGTCCCTGCGCAACCTCGACGACCGCGGCATCGTCCGCATCGGTGCCGAGGTCGGCTCGGGCGACCTTCTGGTCGGCAAGGTCACGCCCAAGGGCGAGACCGAGCTCACGGCCGAGGAGAAGCTGATCCGCGCGATCTTCAAGGAGAAGGCGCGCGAGGTCCGCGACACCTCGCTGAAGGTGCCGCACGGTGAGGGCGGCGTCGTGATCGACGTCAAGACCTTCAGCCGCGAGAACGACGACGACCTGCCGCCCGGGGTCAACGACCTCGTGCGCGTGTATGTGGCGAAGAAGCGCAAGATCGCGGAGGGCGACAAGCTCGCCGGCCGCCACGGCAACAAGGGCGTGATCTCGAAGATCGTGCCCGAGGCCGACATGCCGCACCTCGAGGACGGCACGCCGATCGACGTGATCCTCAACCCGCTCGGCGTGCCGAGCCGCATGAACCTGGGCCAGATCCTGGAGACGCACATCGGTTGGGTCGCCGGGAACGGCTGGTACAACGACGGGTCGGATGCCTACAAGGAGGTGCAGAAGAACGGCGGTCGCGTGACCGTGGCCACGCCGGTCTTCGACGGCGCCACCGTGGAGGACGTGGACGAGGCGCTCGTTCGCTGGGCCGAGGAGCACGGCGAGGAGCGCGGCATCCACTTCGACATCGACAAGAACGAGCGTGCGGGGCGCCGCGCCTCAGGCAAGCTCCAGCTCTACAACGGCCGCTCCGGCGCGCCGTACGAGGAGAAGGTCACCGTCGGCTGCATGTACATCCTGAAGCTGCTGCACCTCGTGGACGACAAGATCCACGCCCGCAGCACCGGTCCCTACTCGCTCGTCACCCAGCAGCCGCTGGGCGGCAAGGCGCAGTTCGGTGGCCAGCGCTTCGGCGAGATGGAGGTGTGGGCGCTCGAGGCATACGGCGCCGCGTACACCCTCCAGGAGATGCTCACGATCAAGTCCGACGACACGGTCGGCCGCGTGAAGGCCTACGAGGCGATCGTCAAGGGCGAGAACATCGCCGAGCCCTCCATTCCCGAGTCGTTCAAGGTCCTCCTGAAGGAGATGCAGTCGCTCGCCCTGGATGTGGACGTCCGCTCCGAGGAGGGGGCCGGCGTGGAGCTGCGCGACGAGGACGACGACCTCCTGCGTGCGGCCGAGGAGCTGGGCATCGACCTCTCTGGAGTCCGCGCGACCGACGGCCAGGCGGCCGACGAGACCGAGGACAAGATCGAAGCCGAGGGCGAGGGCGGCCAAACGGCCGAACCGAAGGCGGAGCAGGACGCGGAGATGGTCGAGGAGTAGGCGCCAAGCAGCTCCCGGACCGACTTAGAGACGCACAAGAAAAAGGATCCCTTTGATCGATATCAACAACTTCGACGCCATCAAGATCGGGCTCGCCTCCAGCAAGCAGATCCGGTCGTGGTCGAGCGGCGAGGTCACCAAGCCGGAAACGATCAACTACCGCACCCTGAAGCCGGAAAAGGACGGGCTCTTCTGCGAGCGCATCTTCGGTCCCACGAAGGACTGGGAGTGCTACTGCGGCAAGTACAAGCGCGTCCGCTACAAGGGCATCGTCTGCGAGCGCTGCGGCGTCGAGGTCACGCGTTCCAAGGTGCGCCGCGAGCGCATGGGCCACGTCGATCTGGCCGCGCCGGTCTCGCACATCTGGTTCTTCAAGGGCGTGCCCAGCCGGATCGGCTACCTGCTCGACATGGCTCCCAAGGAGCTCGAGAAGGTCCTGTACTTCGCGGCATCGATCGTCACCTGGGTCGACGACGAGGCGCGCCAGAAGGACATCGGCTCGCTCGAGAAGGAGATCCAGAAGGTCATCGACGCCTACGAGGCTGAGCGCGAGGAGCGCGTGCTCGAGCTGAAGGAGTCGCTCGAGCGGCGCGTGGACTACCTCTCCACGGGCAAGCAGGGGAGCTTCTCCGACGACGACCTGCTCTGGGCCGACACGCTCGACGTGAACCTGAAGAAGCTCTCCGACGAAGAGCGCGACAAGATGGAGAAGGAGCTCCGCAAGCAGTTCGAGGCGGACATCTCCGACACCGAGGCGTACATCGAGGACGCCGCCGAGCGGATGCGCCAGGTCTGGGAGCTCTTCCAGACCATGGAGCCCAAGCAGGTGGTCGTGGACGAGACGCTCTTCCGCGAGCTGAAGGACCGCTTCGGGTCGCCGTTCGGCTTCGGCGAGTACTTCCGCGGCGGCATGGGCGCCGAGTCGGTGCGCGACCTGCTCCAGCAGGTCGATCTCGACGCGGAGCGCGAGGAGCTCGAGGACCAGGTCAAGACGGCCAAGGGCCAGAAGCAGAGCCGCGCGGTCAAGCGGCTGAAGGTCGTGTCGGCCTTCATCCACTCGGACAACCGGCCCGAGGACATGGTCCTCGAGGCGGTGCCGGTGATCCCGCCGGAGCTGCGCCCGATGGTGCAGCTCGACGGCGGGCGCTTCGCCACGTCCGACCTCAACGACCTCTACCGGCGCGTGATCAACCGGAACAACCGGCTGAAGCGCCTGCTCGACCTCGGCGCGCCCGAGATCATCGTCAACAACGAGAAGCGGATGCTGCAGGAGGCCGTCGACGCGCTGTTCGACAACGGCCGCCGCGGCCGGCCCGTCACCGGGCCGGGCAACCGCCCGCTCAAGTCGCTCAGCGACATGCTCAAGGGCAAGCAGGGCCGGTTCCGTCAGAACCTGCTCGGCAAGCGCGTGGACTACTCGGGCCGTTCGGTCATCGTGGCCGGCCCCGAGCTGCGCATCCACCAGTGCGGGCTTCCCAAGCTGATGGCCCTCGAGCTGTTCAAGCCGTTCATCATGGCTCGGCTCGTCGAGCGCAAGTCGGTGCAGAACATCAAGGCGGCCAAGAAGATGGTCGACTCGATGATCCCCGAGGTCTGGGACGTGCTCGAGGAGGTCATTCAGGAGCACCCGGTGCTGCTGAACCGCGCCCCGACGCTTCACCGCCTCGGGCTGCAGGCCTTCGAGCCGGTGCTCGTGGAGGGCAAGGCGATCCAGGTGCACCCGCTGGTGTGCCAGGCCTTCAACGCCGACTTCGACGGCGACCAGATGGCCGTTCACGTGCCGCTGTCCGCCGAGGCGCAGGCGGAGGCTCGCCTGCTCATGCTCTCGGCGAACAACATCCTGTCGCCGGCGCACGGTGCTCCGCTCGCCACGCCCACGCAGGACATGGTGCTCGGGTCCTATTACTGCACCTACGGCCCCACTCCGGACGAGCTCGTCCATCTCGAGGAGGCGCTGTTCGCCGGCAAGTGGGACGAGAAGAAGCAGGGTCCCCGCCCGCACGTGTTCCGCTCGGCGCAGGAGGCCGAGCTCTCATACGAAGGCAAGAACGTCAGGCTGCACGACCTCGCGGAGTACCGCCCGCGGCACCGTGACCACCACGTTCTGACCACGGTGGGCCGGGTCATCTTCAACGAGGGCGTGGAACGTGCTCTCGAGGAGGCGCTCGGCGACGAGTACGACCCCAGCACCTACGAGTTCGTCAACACCCCGCTGCGCAAGCGGGACATGAACAACGTGATCGAGCGGCTCGTTGCGATCCACGGTCCCTACGCCACGGCACTGGTGCTCGACGCCTTCAAGGAGCTCGGGTTCCACTTCGCCACTCAGGCCGGAATCACGATCTCGAAGAACGACGTCGTGGTCCCGCCGGAGAAGGACGAGATCCTCCAGCGCTACGAGGGGCTCGTCGGCGCGATCCAGCAGCAGTACAACGACGGGCTGATCTCCCAGGAGGAGCGTAAGGAGGCGGTCGTCGAGAAGTGGACCGCGGCCACCGAGGAAGTCGGCATAGCGATGCAGGACAACCTGGATCAGCTCAACCCGATCTCCATGATGGCCAACTCGGGAGCGCGTGGATCGTTCAAGCAGATCCGCCAGCTGGCCGGGATGCGCGGTCTGATGGCAAACCCGAAGGGCGAGATCATCGAGCGCCCGATCAAGGCCAACTTCATGGAAGGCCTGACCGTGCTCGAGTACTTCATCTCGA
>CAWDLI010000007.1:0-130533 GCA_963803245.1 uncultured Thermoleophilaceae bacterium
GAGCCCTCACCCTGCCGGGCGGCCAGGGCCACCGCCAGCACCCGGCCCCGCAGATCGCGAACGTGGCCCGCCACCCGAGCGGAAGGGCGATGGCGGGCAGGGCCAGGCCGCTCACGAGGATCGCCGCCGGGATGCCCGACTGCTTGATCCCGAAGGCCAGCCCCTGGCGGTCCAGCGCCACCTGCTCGGCCATGAAGAGGTTGATCGCCGGCTGGGCCACGGCGTTGGCCAGCCCGGCCACCGCGAACAGGACGCGAACAGCAGCGGCAGCGACACCGCGAGCCCGGCCAGGCGAGCAGGCAGGCCGCCGTGATCAGCACCGCCGCGCGCATGGCCGCCAGTGCGCCCATCCGCTCGGCCAGCCGCCCGCCCGGACCGGCGCCCAACGCCCCGGCCAGGAAGAACACCGTCACCCCCAGCGCCACCGCGCCGACGCTCACGTCCAGGTCGCCGCGGATCTGAAGCGCGAGCGCTCCACCAGGAATCCCGGGAGCACGGTGGCGGCTCCCACCGCCACCGCGAGTCCGGAGGCGCGCGCGAACCCTGGCACCGGCGTGAGGCTGACGTGCGCGCTAAACGAGCCCGACCACGTTGGCCATGATCGTCACGCCGACCACGCAGAGCACGATCCCCAGCACGTCGAACACCGCCCCCGCCTTGATCATCCGCCCGATCGGCAGGAGGCCGGACGAGTAGACGATCGCGTTCGGTGGCGTGGACACCGGGAGCATGAAGCCGTAGTTCGCGCCGAAGATCGCCGCCAGCGCCGGGATCGTCGGGTTCACGTCGGCCGCCGCGGCGATCGAGATGGCGATCGGCACCACGATCGCCGCGCTGGCCGTGTTGCTCGTGGTCTCCGAGATCATCACCGCCACGATCACGACGACGATCGTGATCCCGAACAGGCTCGACACCCCAAAGGCATCCGAGAGCGAGTTGCCCACCGTCTCGGCCAGCCCGGTCTCGCTGAGCAGGGTGCCGAGCGTGATGCCGCCGCCGAAGAGGATCACCGTGCCCCAGTCGATCTGCGCGGCCTGGTTCCAGGTCAGCGTGAAGCGGCGCCGCGCCCAGTCCACCGGCAGCACGAAGAGCATCGACGCGGCGAGGATGGCCACGATGCCCTCGTTCGCCGCCTCGCTCACCTCCTTGTAGGCGTCGGAGTCGTCGCCGGCCACGACGTGCCCACCAGGCCCGGGAAGGAACCAGCCCACCAGCGCGAAGCCGAGCACGAACAGCGTGTTCTTCTCGCCGCGCGTGAGCGGGCCGAGCTTGCTCCGCTCCTCGGCCACGTACTCCTCCACGCCCTCCGCCTGCTTCACCTCGGGCCGGTTGAACAGCATGACAATGAGCACCACGGCGACGAACATCACGAGCACGATCGGCAGCGCCATGACGAACCACTCGACGAAGGTGATCGGCTCGCCCGTCTCCTCCTCGAGCAGCTCGCGGCCGATCAGGTTCGGCGGGCTACCGATCGGGAGCAGCAGGCCTCCGACCGTGATGCCGTAGGTGATCACGAGCATCAGCGCGGCGCCGAAGCGCAGCCGCTCGGGGTCCTTGTTGCCACCCGCCTGCTTCGCCACCATGCCGCCCACCACGCCCATCACGCCGAGGGCGATCGGGAGCATCATGGCCGCGGCCGCGGTGTTCGACATCACCGGTGAGGTGACCGCGCCGATCAGGCCGAAGGCGAGGATGATCCGGAACGTCGAGCCGCCCACCTGCCGCATCCCGAGCACCCGGTAGGCGAGCCGCCGGTGAAGCCCGTGGACCAGCATCGCCTGGGCGATGATGAAGCTGCCGATGAACAGGAAGATCGTGTCGTCGGTGAAGAGGCTGAAGACGACGTCGACGCTGCTGTCGCCCTCCTCCGGCGGCGGCGTGGCCTCGAGCAGCGCGCAGAGCGTCACTCCGAGCAGGGCGGTCACCGGGATTGGGATCGCCTCGGTGACCCACCAGACGATCACGAAGGCGAGAATCGCCGCGAGCCGATGCTGGTTCGGGTCGAGGTCGAACGGGATCAGCAACATCGCGGCGAGCACGATCGGGCCCAGGAACAGGCCGATCGTCCGCCGGCGGCGCTCGAAGCGCTGCTCGGCCTCGGAGAGCTTCCCCGACTGCTCGTCCAGCGTCTTGTAGGTGCCGCCGCGACCGATCTCGGTCTTCTCGTCGCGGGGGCGATCCTCCGTCTCGGTCGCCACGTCGCCTCCCTCCTAGCTCCCGGTCATCCCTACCCGGGCGGCGACTAACTAAGCCCGGGCCGCTCAGGCGGCGTGGGCCCGGGCGATGGCCGCGGACGCGTTCACGCAGGCCTCGAGACAGCCGTAGTCCACCTGCTCGGGCGTGTCCTGCGGGAGGTGATAGTTGGGGAAGCCGCCCTGGCGCACGGAGAGGAGCGAGACCGTCGGGAGGCCGCCCAGCCTGGCCAGAACGGGGTCCGTCCAGGCGCCGAGCCGCCAGCGCCGCAGCCGCACGCCGGCGGTGTTGGCCGCCAGCTCGGCGAACGCCACGTCCTCCTCGCGGTAGCGCACCGCCCAGAGACCACCCTCGGCTTCGAGCACGACCGGCTCGCCCGAGCCCACGGTGTCGAGACCGAGCACCAGCGTCGTGGCCGAGTCGAGCGCCTGGCCTTCCGAGCGCATCCAGGCGCCCATGCCGCCCATCCCGGATTCCTCGGAGCCGCACAGGAGCACCACCACCTCGAGACCTGCGGGCCGGTCGTGCGCCAGGCGCCCTGCCACGGCGAGCACGCCCGCCACGCCGCTCGCGTTGTCGTTCGCGCCGGGCACGGTGGGACTCCGTGCCTGGTCTGCCGTCAGCGCCACCGCGGTTCCCAGGATCGCCGCCGCCACCCGGCGTAGCCGAGGGCCGCCCACGACCGCGCCGAGCAGCGCCAGCTCGGGCAGGAGCGCCAGCGACGCGCGCTTGCCGGTGCGCTCGGCCGCGGCATCGCCTGCGGCGAGCATGCGCGGATCCCACATCAGCCCGGTCTTGGCGGCGTCGTGGTGCGCCACGAGCACCAGCGTGCGAGTGCGCTGTCCGCGAGCCGGCAATCTTCCGATCGCGTTCGCGCCGTCGCCCGCGGGCAGCACGGCGCGGAGCCACTGCGCCCGCCCGCTGTAGTCGAGCTCGAACGACGCCAGCGCCGCGGCCGCCAGCAGCCGGCGCCCACGCAGCGCCGCCAGCGCGCCCGCGGCGAAGTGGGCGCCCTGGGCGTACGCGAAGGTGCTCTGGTAGCGGTACGACTCGACGCGGACGTCGTCGGCGCCAAGCTGGCGCAGGCGGTCTGCCGCCCAGTCGGCCGAGGCGCGCTCGCCCGGACCGGCGGAGTCGCGCACCATGCCCGCGAGGGTCTCCACGTCGTGGCGAAGCTCGGCGATGCTCACGATTGACTCTGCCAATCAACGGGCCCGGCGGTGAGCACGTGGCTCCCGAGCGGGCGGCCGAGCACCTGCTGCGCCTCGCGGGCCGCGGCCACGAGCGCGGCGAGGTCGATCCCCGTTTCGTAGCCCATCTCGTGAAGCATCGACACGAGGTCCTCGGTGGCCACGTTGCCGGTAGCGCCCGGGGGCACCGGGCAGCCGCCCAGCTCGCCGAAGGAAGACTCGAAGGAGCGCACGCCGGCGTCGAGTGCGGCGACCACGTTGGCCAGCCCCTGACCGCGCGTGTTGTGGAAGTGAGCGGTGAGCTCCACGTCCAGCTCTCCCGCGGCTCGCTCGAAGAAGGCCCGCACCTGGCGCGGGTTGGCCATGCCCGTGGTGTCGCCGAACCCCACCTCCTCACAGCCGGCCTCGGCCAGCCGGCGGGCGATGCCGAGCACCCGCTCCTCGGGCACCTCGCCCTCGTAGGGGCAGCCGAACGAGACGGAGATCACGCCCTCGCAGCGGAGCCCCTCCCCCCTGGCCCGCTCCACCACCCGCTCGAGTCCCGTGAGCGACTCCTCGATCGAGCGGTTCACGTTGCGCCGGTTGTGGGTCTCGGACGCGGACAGGAACAGGTTCACCTCCTGGAAGCGGTCGCGCAGCTCGAGGGCGTTGTCGAGGCCGCGCTCGTTCGGGATGAGGACGGTGACCGCCACGTCGTCCGGGATGTCCGCGCGGCGCAGCACCTCGGCGCCGTCGGCGAGCTGCGGGATCACGTCGGCCCGGACGAAGCTCGTGACCTCCAGTCGCCGCAGTCCGGTGCGGGCGAGCAGCTCGACGAGGCGTACCTTGTCGTCGGTCGCGAGGACCTCGGGCTCGTTCTGGAACCCGTCGCGCGGGCCCACCTCGCGGATCGAAACCATCGGTCCCGGAGATTAGAGCCGGGCGAGGCCGCCGCTGGCCCCGAGCGACTGCCCCGTCACGTACGAGGCGTCGTCGCTGGCCAGGAAGGTGATCACCGCGGCCACCTCGTCCGGCTGGCCCAGGCGGCGGAGCACCGTCGAGCCGATCATGTTCTCCACGAGCTTCTTGCCGAGGTCGCCCATCGCGTCCGGCGCCGCCATCAGCAGCGGAGTCTCGATCGGTCCCGGCGCCACCGCGTTGGAGGTGATGCCGTAGCGGCCGTTCTCGATGGCGATCGCCTTGGTGAACCCGAGCACGCCGCCCTTGGCGGCCGAGTAGACGGCAGATCCGCTCGAGCCCACGCGACCGGCCTCCGACGACACGTTCACGATCCGTCCGCGGCGCCGCTCCTGCATGCCCGGGCAGCACCGCGTGGGTCACGGCGATCACGCCGAGCAGGTTCACCTCGAGCACCCGGCGCCAGAGCGCCTCGTCGGTGTTCGTGAAGAAGCCCCACTCGTCGTATCCGGCGTTGTTCACGAGCACGTCCACCGGGCCGAGCTCCTCCTCCACGGCCGCGACGGTGCGGGCGATCGAGTCGAGCGAGCGCACGTCCAGCTCGTAGGCGCCGCCGTCGATCTCGCCGGCCACGTCGCGCGCGCCGTCCAGGTTCACGTCGGTCACGGCCACGCGCGCGCCCTCGGCCGCGAGCCGCCGGCAGGTGGCGGCGCCGATCCCGGAGGCGCCACCGGTCACGAGCGCTGTGCGGTCCGCGAGTCGCAAGGCGGGCGGGAGCCTATCCGTTGTTAGGGTGGCCGTCCGGTGGACACCGTGCCAGTCATCGGAGGCACCGGCGCGCTCGGCTTCGCCGTGGCGCTCCGGCTCGCCCATGGCGGCGTTCCGGTCGCGATCGGCTCACGCGACGCGGGGCGGGCCGAGGAGGCCGCGGGTCGCATCCGCGAGCAGGTGCCGGGGGCATCGGCGGAGGGACTCGAGAACGGCGAGGCGGCCGCGCGCGGGCCGATCGTGCTCCTGTGCGTTCCCTTCAGGGCGCAGTCCGAGAACCTCACCAACCTGAAGCAGGCGCTGACGGCCGGTCAGATCCTCGTCGACGCAACGGTGCCGCTGGCGGCCGCGGTGTCGGGCAAGGCCACGCGGCTCCTCGGCGTGCCCCAGGGCTCCGCCGCCCAGCAGGCGCAGGAGATGGTGCCCGAGGGCGTGACGGTGGTCTCGGCGCTCCACACCGTCAGCGCCCCGGTGCTCGGGGACCTGGACCAGGAGCTCGACGAGGACGTGCTGATCGCCGGCGACTCGAAGGAGGCGAAGGCCAGGGTGGCCGAGCTCATCCGGCAGATCGCCGGCCTGCGACCGGTCAACGCCGGCCGGCTCGAGCAGGCACGCCACATCGAGGCGCTCACGCCGCTCCTCATCTCCGTGAACATCAACAACAAGACGCACGCCGGCGTTCGGCTGACCGGCCTGCCGGAGCCACGCTGGTAGTCCTGCTCTCCGGCGGCACGGGCGGCGCGAAGCTCGCGCGCGGCCTGGCTGAGCTCGGCGAGCTCACCGTGATCGCCAACACCGGCGACGACGCCGAGGTCTACGGCGTTCATGTGTCGCCGGATCCCGACCTCGTCACCTACTGGCTGGCCGACGCGATCGACGAGCGCGGATACGGAATCCGGGACGACAGCTTCACCGTGATCGACGCTCTGGCGGCCGCGGGCCGGCCGGCCTGGTTCCGGCTGGGCGACCGCGACCTGGCGATGTGCCTGATCCGCACCGAGCTGCTCCGGTCGGGAAGCACGCTGACCGAGGCGCACGCCGCCGTCGTCGAGGCGATGGGCGTGGAGTCGCGCGTACTGCCGATGTGCGACCAGCCGGTGGCCACCTGGGTCCGTTCCGCCGGAGACTGGCTGCCCTTCCAGGAGTTCATGATCGTCGGCGGCGCGGCGGGCCCCGTGGAGGGAGTCAAGCTGCACGGGATCGAGCGGGCGCGGCCCAGCGACGCCGTGCTGTCCGCGATCGCAGAGGCCGAGGCCATCGTGATCGGACCGTCGAACCCGGTGATCTCGATCGGCCCGATCCTCGCCGTGCCGGGCATGCGTGAGGCGCTGGCGGAGGCCGACGCGCCGGTGGTGGCGGTGAGCCCGTTCGTGGGCGGTCGCGCCGTGAAGGGTCCGACGGAGTCGTTCTGCGCCCAGGCCGGCATAGAGCTGAGCGCCGCCGGGATCGTGGCCGCCTACGACCGGGTGCTCGACGGCCTCGCCGCCGACGAGGATGTGAGCGGCCTGCCCGCGCTCACGCTCGACACGCTGATGGACACCCCGGCGGACCGCCGCCGGGTGGCGTCGAGCGTGCTCGAGTTCGCCCGCTCCCTGGACCGATGAAGACCCTCGCGATCCTCCCCGTCAAGACCTTCGAGGCCGCCAAGCAGCGCCTGGCGCCGGCACTCCCGGTGCCCGAGCGCCGCTCGCTCGCGGAGGCGATGCTCGCGGACGTGCTCGCGTCGCTCACGCGCGTCGACGGGCTGGATGCGATCGCGGTCGTCACCGCCGATCCCGGCGCGCGCGAAGCCGCCGTGGCGGCCGGCGTCCAGATCCTCGACGACACGGCCCGGAGCGGCCAGTCGCCGGCCGCGCTGATCGGCATCGAGCATGCCCTGGCCGAGGGCTTCGGCAGGGCCCTGCTCGTGCCCGGCGACACACCGCTGCTCGACCCGGCCGAGATCGAGGCCCTGCTGGCCGGCGCCGGAAGCCCACCCGCGGTCACGATCGTGCCCGACCGGCACGGCACCGGCACCAACGCGCTGCTGCTCGACCCGCCCGACGCGATCGTCCCGAGCTTCGGCCCCGGCAGCT
Source organism: uncultured Thermoleophilaceae bacterium (assembly GCA_963803245.1). Taxonomy (GTDB): domain Bacteria; phylum Actinomycetota; class Thermoleophilia; order Solirubrobacterales; family Thermoleophilaceae; genus JACVRW01. The sequence continues at coordinate 7,127 of CAWDLI010000007.1, forward strand.
TCGAGCGGCACCGGCTGGCGGTCGAGGCAGCGGGCGCGACGATGCTGGTGGAGCCGGTGCGGTCCCTGGTGCTCGACGTGGACACCGGCGACGACCTCAGCCACCTCCTTGAAGCGCTGGAGCAGCGCTCCGAGGGGGCGCCGGCCACACGGGCGGCTCTGGGCACGCAGCGGGTGACGCGCTGAGCCTCTCGGCCGCCCCCCTCGCGCCGTTGCCGGAGGTGCGCCCCGGCGACGATCTGGCGGCCCTCCTCGCCGCCGCCGCGCCGGCGGACCTGACCGACAGCGACGTGCTCGTGGTCGCGCACAAGGTCGTGTCCAAGGCCGAGGGCCGGCTGCGCGACCTCGCGGACGTGCACGCGGGCGAGCGCGCGCGAGCCCTCGCCCGGGACCACGGCAAGGACGAGCGGGTCGTGCAGGTGGTGCTGGACGAGTCCGCGGAGGTGCTTCGAGCAGAGCGCGGGGTGCTCGTGTGCCTGACCCGTCACGGCTTCGTGTGCGCCAACGCCGGGGTCGACCGCTCGAACGTGCCCGGCGAGCAGGTGGTCCTCCTGCCGGACGACCCGGACCGCTCGGCCCGCGGGCTGCGCGCGGGGATCGGGGCGGCGCGGGGCGTCCGGCCCGCCGTGCTGATCACGGATTCCTTCGGGCGGGCCTGGCGGCTCGGGCAGACGGACGTGGCGATCGGGGCCGCCGGGCTCGTGCCGCTGGACGACTGGACCGGGCGCCTCGACGCCAACGGCGACGCGCTGAGCGTGACGGCGATCGCCGTGGCCGACTCGATCGCCGGCGCGGCAGACCTCGCGCGCGCCAAGGACTCGGGCGAGCCGGCGGTGCTCGTGCGCGGTCTCGGTCGCTTCGTGACAGCGGACGACGGGCCCGGCGCCGCGGCGCTGCGGCGTCCCGCCGCGGAGGACCTCTTCCGCTAGCGCCCACGCACTCGCCACACGCTGCGCCAGCGGGTAGCGTGAGTGCCCATGGCCACACGAGCCCCGGAGCAGACCCGAGTCCTCGACAACTACGTCGGCGGTAGCTGGACGCCCGCCTCGCCGGGCGAGCGCCTCGACGTGACCAATCCCGCCACGGGCGAGACGCTCGCGCACGTTCCGCTCTCGAACGCGGCCGACCTGGATGCCGCGGTGCGCGCCGCCCGCGCCGCGCTCCCCGAGTGGCGCGCGGTCAGCGTGATCGAGCGCGGGAGGCGCCTGTTCGCGCTGCGCGAGGGACTGCACCAGCGCCGCGAGGAGCTGGCCCTCTCCGTTACCACCGAGATGGGCAAGACGATCGGCGACGCCCGCGCCGAGGTCGCCCGCATGATCGAGATGGTCGAGGCGGCCTGCGCCGTGCCCACCACGATGCAGGGGCGCATCATGGAGGACGTCGCGCGGAACGTGGACGCCGAGACGGTGCGCCAGCCGGTCGGGGTCTGTGCCGCGATCGTGCCGTTCAACTTCCCCGCGATGGTGCCGTTCTGGTTCCTGCCGTTCGCGATCGCGTGCGGCAACGCGTTCATTCTCAAGCCGTCCGAGCAGGTTCCGCTCACCCAGCAGATCGCCTTCGAGGTGCTCGACTCGCTGGACCTGCCCCCGGGCGTCGTGAACCTCGTGAACGGGGGCCGGGAGGTGGTCGAGGGGATCCTCGAGCACCCGGACATCGACGCCGTCTCGTTCGTCGGCTCCGCCCCTGTCGCTCGCATCGTCTACGAGCGCGCCGCCGCCACCGGCAAGCGCGTCCAGGCGCTCGGCGGCGCCAAGAACCACATGGTCGTGATGCCCGACGCCGTGATCGACCGCACCGTTGACGGGATCCTCGGCTCGGCGTTCGGCGCCGCCGGGCAGCGCTGCATGGCGGGCTCCGTGGTCGTCACGGTCGGCGAGGCTCACGAGCGGCTGCTGGCTCCGCTCAAGGACGCCACCGAGGCCCTGCGCGTGGGCGACGGCAGCGACGAGGCCACCGACGTCGGGCCCGTGATCTCGACCTCGGCGCGCGAGCGCATCCTCGCCGCGATCGAGCGAGCGGTCGGGGACGGCGCCTCGGCCGTGGTGGACGGTCGCGATGCCGCCGAGGGCGATGCGCCCGGCGCGTTCGTGGGCCCCACGATCCTCACCGACGTGCGCCCCGACATGGAGGCCGCCCGCGAGGAGATCTTCGGCCCCGTACTCGCGATCGTGCACGTGGAATCGCTCGACGAGGCGATCGAGCTGGTGAACGCCAGCCGCTTCGGCAACGGAACCTCGATCTTCACCGAGTCCGGAGCGTCGGTGCGCCGCTACCGGCACGAGGTGCAGGCCGGGATGATCGGCGTGAACATCGGCGTGGCCGCGCCGGTGGCGTTCTTCCCCTTCTCAGGCTGGAAGGACTCCTTCCTCGGCGACCTGCACGCCCACGGCCCGGACGCCGTCGAGTTCTTCACGCGCAAGAAGACCGTCACGAGCCGCTGGTTCTCCAGCGGCCAGGGCGGCGGCGCGTACTTCGTCGAGAGCTGAACCTAGGGCCGCGTCAAGCGCAGGACGCCCGACGCGCTGTCGATCGTCAGGCGCGGCCCGCTGCACGTGACCGTGGCCCGCCCGTCCGGCACGACGGCGGGAGCCACCACCGACACCGGCAGCTCGAAGGTCTGGTCGAGACCGCTGAGCTTGACGGTGCCCCGCGAGCCGGTCTGACGGAATCGAATGCGCTCGCCCTCGGCACGGATGAGGCGGCCGCGTGCCGAGCCGTTGACCTTGAGGGTGCCGTCGATGCCCAGGGCCTTGCCGCGCATCGGCTTGCTCCCCACGCCGCGCATGACCCACCTGGTGCGCGTGAATGTGAGCCCCAGGCCGCGGCCGCGCCCGGATAGGTCCACCGCTCCGAAGGGCGAGTTGACGCTGCGCTTGCCCACGAACGCCAGGCTCACGTAGGACCCCCTGAGGCATCCGCGCCCGGGCGATCCCTGAGGCACGCCGGGCTCGGCGGTGTCGAGCGCCTCGTCCTGGTCCGGCTCGGTCTCGGCCCCGGGCGCCGGCTCCGTTTCCTCCTCGGTGGCGGCCGGCGCCGAGGTCGCGGGCTCCTGCGCGCTGCGCGCGCCGTCGGCGTCCGAGGTCTTCTCTTCGTCGTCGCCGCCGCAGCCCGTGGCTGCCAGCGCGGCCACGGCCGCGACCATGAGCATCGTCAATCGAGGGCGAAGCACCCTTCAGGTTGTAACGGACAGCCGGAGGAAACGACGACCCGCCACCAGCCCGCGAGCATCCCGAGCAATCCGAAACGGGGTCGCACGTGCCAGTCCCGGCAGCCGGGCTCGCCGATGTCGACATGCGATACGCGCACCCACGGATGCGCCGCCGGGTCGGCCAGGATCTCCTCCATCAGGCGCCGGTTGTGCTCCTCCTCCACCAGGCGCTCGCCGAGACTGCGCCGCGAGCCGGCCAGGGAGTGGGCGAGCGAGTCCCTGAGCGACTCCAGCTCGCCCAGCGAGAGCAGCCGGCCCGGACCGCCGGCCACGCGGGCGGGCGGCAGGTTCGTTCGCGGCCAGGTGGAGCAGGCCAGCTCCGTGAGCTCGCGCTCGAGCCGCGCGACCTGGCCCCTCAGGTCGCGCCGCGCGGCGCCCTCGGCCGGGGCCTCCCGAACGCGGACCGCCGCGGGTGGGGCGGCTACGGTCATCCGCCGATCGGCGCCCGTGGATTCGAGCCCCAGAAGATCTGCGTGCCCACCATCCCCACGAGGTGGACGAGCACGGTGTTCAGCACCATCGACTTCGCCGTGGCGGTGCCCACGCCGACGGGCCCGCCGGAGGCGTTGTAGCCGTAGTAGCACCCGACCAGCACGATCACCGTGGCCATGGCCATCGCCTTGACCAGGCTGAAGATCAGGTCGGGCGGGTTCTGGAACATCCAGAAGATCAGGAAGTAGCCGCCCGAGGACACCTCGCCGATCTGCTGCACGATCGCGACGTAGGAGGCGAGGAATCCGGCGCCCACCGCGCCGATGTACACGGCGGGCAGCACCAGCCACGCGCCCAGGAGCCGGGTGGCGCACAGGAAGACGAGCGAGTTGATGCCCATCACCTCGAGGGCATCGATCTCGTCGGAGATGCGCATCGCGCCGATCTCCGCCACCAGGCCGGTGCCGACCTTGGCGGACATCATGTAGCCGAAGGCGTAGGGAAGGATCTCGCGCAGGTCGCACCAGGCGGCGAACGTGCCGGCGTTCGCGGGCGCCCCCACGCTGCGGCTGAAGTACGCGCCCTCGATCCCGCACTGAAGGCCGAGCAGGAACGCAAGGCCCCAGATCACGATCGCCGAGCCGAGGATCAGGATCCCCGCCTGCCGGAGCGCCTCGCCCACGAAGCGCAGCACCCGGCCGCTGAACACGTGGCCCACGACCCGTCCCGAGAACCGCGCGATGTCGCCGAACGAGGCGATCAGGTCACGGGGGACGGTGAGCCACGTCATGGCAGGGGCGCGAGCGGTGCCTCGGCCAGGAAGAAGAACCAGATCGTCATCAGGATCAGGGCCGCCACCGCCGAGGCAGTCATCGCGATGTCGATGAGCGTGCGCGGCCCGCGGGCGCGGCGCAGCGCCGAGCGCTCCTCGCTCGAGCTCACGAGCCACGCGGAGCGTGCCGGCGGTCCTTCGGGGGCGCCGTGCATCCGCTCGTAGAGAGCGTTGATCCGGTAGAGGATCCAGCCGAACAGGACCATCGACGCCGGCACGGCGATCAGGATCACGAGCAGGAAGGTGCTCACCGTGTTCGTGATCTCGCCGGCCAGCCACAGCCCCAGCAGCGGGATGCCGATCCACAGGAGAGCGCTGCCGAGCACCACGCCGGCGGCGAGCAGCCCGATCACGAGCACCCGCGTCACGCGCTCGCCCAGCTCGAGGAGGTCGTTCGCGGTCACTTGATCACGGAGATTTCGGGGTGGGTGGCGAGCAGGGTTTGGGTGAAGACGTAGTTGAACGCGAAGATCGCGAGGAAGGCGATCACGACGCCTTGGTTGACCGACCGCCCGACCCCTTCGGCGCCGCCGGAGGCGGTCATGCCCTTGTAACACGAGACGATCGCGATGATCGCCCCGAACAAGGTCGTCTTCACAACGCTGCCCCACAGGTCGGTCGTGGTCGCATTGTTCAGGAGCGTGGCGAAGAACGGCCTGAGCGGCGCGTCGAAGGACAAGGTGGCGAGCACGCCGCCGAAGATCCCGAAGATCAGCGCGTAGATGTTGAACAGGCCGGTGACGACCATCAGCGCCAGGAAGCGCGGGACGACCAGGTTCTTGATCGGATCCACCCCCAAGACCTGGAGCGCGTCGAGCTCCTCGCGGATCTTGCGCGCACCGAGATCGGCCGTGATCGCGGTCCCGCCGACGCCGGCGAGGATGATCGCGGAGGCGATCGGCGCGAACTCACGGATCGAAGCCAACACAAAAAACCCGCCGAGCCGGTCGATCGCCCCGAACAACACCAAGAAGTTGCCGGCCTGCAACCCCGGCGCCCCGTAACAAAACGCGATCGTCGTGATCATCAACGGCAGCCAGCAGAGCCGCAGCATGAACAGAAACTGCTGCACGAACTCCGTCCCATACGGAAACGGCGGCCGCACCGCCGACACCACCGTCTTGCCCGTCAGGACCATCATGTCGCCGACCTGCTCAAGCATCGACTTCGTCGGCAGGAACAGGCGATCGGCGGCGGCTTGGACCATGACTGTGCCGCTGGTATAGCACAGTGAGTGCCAGCACAGCAACACTGTGCGCTAAGATGGGCGTATGGACCTGCGCGTAGACCGCGACGCCGAGGTTCCGCTCGGCACCCAGCTGGCCTGGAAGCTGCGCCGTCTCGTCGAGACGGGCGACCTCGGCCCGGGCGACCGCCTGCCCAGCGTGCGCGAGGCCGCCACGGCCGCCGGGGTCAACGTGAACACCGTGCGCGCGGTCTACGGCCGGCTGGAGCAGGAGGGGCTCGTGTCGAGCGAACAGGGACGAGGCACGTTCGTGCGCCGCCCGGCCGGGCCCGCGGCCGGCCAGAGCGCCGAGCTCGACGCGCGGCGCACCCTGCGCAGGCAGATCGCCCGCCTGGAGGCTGAGCTGGCGCGCCGGCCCCCTCCCCCCACCGAGGCGGGCGAGCAGCGCCGGCAGGCGCCGTCCGGGGGCGCGCTGCTGTCGGCCGACCAGCTCGAGGACGTGCGCGACGGCCTGCTCTCGAGGCTGCGCGAGCTGGACGACGCCCGCGCCGAGGTCAAGCGCCGCCTGGACGAGCTGCCGGCTTCCGAGCAGCCCGTGCCGGAACGCCGGCCGGGCCGTTCGAGCTCGAGCCTCTCGGGCGCGCGGGTGCGCTGGGTCGGCGCCTAGACCTGGTCCGACAGCCCGACGGCTTCGAGGGCCTCCCGCTCGGTGCGGAAGTTGGCCCACCAGTAGGCCTTCAGGTCACGCAGCCTGACGGCCTGCCACATCGTCTGCTCGACCGGTACGCCGCCGAGCGTGCCGGCCATTCGGAAGTGCGCGACAGCCCGGTCGCCGGATCCGCGGAATTCGAGCACCTCCCAGTGCACGTCCGACGTCCTCGGTGGTGTGCGCCAGGAAGGCGCCGAGGTCGCCCGCGTTGATCGCCTCGAACGCGGCGGCCATCCGCGCTTCGAGCTCGGTGGCCACTATCCCGCCATTGGATCCGGCTGGCCCAGCTCGGTGACCTCCGGTGGCTCGTAGCCGGCGCCCGGCACCCCGCCGAGACCGATCAGCCGCATGCCGTCCGGGCCCGGCCAGAGCTTGCGCCGCACGCTCGGCCCCACGCGGATCATCACCCCCGGCTCCAGCGGGTGCCGCTCGCCGTCTAGCTCGATCTCGCCCGATCCGCTCAGCGGCACGTAGACCTCCTCCTGGCCGCTCTCCGCGTGGTCGTGCTCGGGATAGAACTCGAGGTTCGGCGGGAGGTCCATCACCTGGATGCCGAAGGAGGCCACCCCCAGCTCGGCGCGCGCCCTCTTCATCGCGCCGAGGTAGTAGGTCTCCATCTCGTCGATGCGCCTGACCGTGAAGTCGCTCATGGCCGGATCCTATGCCGCGAGCGGAAGCTCGAAGCGGCGGCGGATGTCGTAGAGCGTGCCGCGCTCGGCGGCCGGGCGGCCGGCCGCGTGCGCCGCCGCGATCAGGTCGGGCGGATCGAGCTTCACGCCGTGGTAGGAGCCGGCCAGCCGGCTGATGTTCTCCTCCATCAGCGTGCCGCCGAGGTCGTTCACGCCCCAGCGCAGCGCCTCGGTGGCCGCCTCGAGCCCCATCTTCACCCAGCTCGCCTGCAGGCTGGGCACGCTCCGCCCCAGCGCCAGGCGGAAGACCGCGGTGTGCTTGAGGTTCTCCTCGGTGGAGATCTCCTCGATCCCGTGCGTGCGCCCGAGCAGGGTGTGGAACGGGATGAACGACAGCGGCACGAACTCGGTGAACCCGCCCGTGCGCTCCTGGAGCGAGCGCACCACCCGCATGTGCTCGGCCAGCTCCCACGGCTCCTCGACGTGCCCGAACATGACCGTGACCGTGGAGCGCAGGCCGACCGCGTGCGACGCCTCGATCACCTCGACCCAGCGCGCCACCGGCAGCTTGTTGGGCGAGATCCGCTCGCGGACGCCGTCGTGGAGCACCTCGGCGGCCGTGCCGGGGGTGGAGCCGAGGCCGGCGGCCCGCAGGCGCTCGAACACGGCCCGCGGATCGAGCCCGGACACGTCGCTCATGTGCGACACCTCCATCGGCGAGTAGGCGTGCAGGTGGATCTCCGGCGCCGCCTCCTTGACCACGCGCAGCCAGTGCTCGTAGTCCTCGAGCCCCCAGTCGGGATGGATGCCGGACTGCATGCAGATCTCGGTGGCGCCGTACTCCACGGCCTCGCGCACCCGGCGCTCGAGCTCCTCGCGGTCGTGCTCGTAGGCGTCCGGGGAGCGCTTGCCCTGGCCGAACCCGCAGAACGCGCAGCCGACCGTGCAGATGTTCGAGACGTTGATGTTCCGGTTCACGACGAAGGTCACCGTCTCGCCCGCCAGCTCGCGGCGCAGCTCGTCGGCTGCCTGGCGCAGGTCCTCGATGGCCTCGGGTCTCCTCTCGGCGAACAGCGCCGTGAGCTCCTCCTCGGTCAGCGCCGTGCCCTGACGGCCCTTGGCGATCGCGCCGGCCACAAGGTCGCGCCGGATCGGCCGCTCCTCGCGACGGCCGGAGCCACGCCGCGGGATGAAGCTCCAGTACTTCAACTTGATCACGTCGAGCACTCCCTGCTCGACCCAGCCGGCGTCGAGGTACTGCGGGTACACGCAGAGCCGCTCGGTGAGCGCGTAGCCGCGCGGCGCAAGCGACTTGCGCATGCTGTGCACGGACGGGAACGGATGCTCGGGGGAGATGTGGTCGCCGTTCGCCGACAGGCCGCCGAGGTCGGTGGCCCCCTCGTCCACCAGCGGAAGCCACCAGTCCGAGAGGTTCGGCGGTATCTGCACCCCCACGTCGGGCATCAGCCTGCGCGACTCGCGCACGAGCGCGCGCATGTCGTCGAGCGTGACCGGCGTAGCCCACGGCGGCGGTGGCAGCGCCTCGCCGTGCGTATCGGTGCGCTGGGCCTCGTCGGCGATCTCAGCCGGCTCCGCCCCGTAGTAGCGCGGATGCGGGACGAAGTTCTGGAGGATCACCTCCTGCAGGTGGCCGTGCTCGGCGTGCACCGCCGCCAGCGCCTCGAGCGCCGCCACGCGCTCGTCGGCCGTCTCCCCGATGCCCACCAGGATGCCGCTGGTGAACGGGATCCGCAGCTCGCCCGCCAGCCGGATCGTCTCGAGCCGGCGCTCGGGGTGCTTCGTCGGCGAGCCCTGGTGCACCACGAGATCGGGATTCACGGACTCGAGCATCAGGCCCTGCGAAGCGGTGACCTGCCGCAGGCGCTGGAGCTCCTCACGCGTGCAGACGCCCACGTTCGTGTGCGGGAGCATGCCCCGCTCGAGCGCGCGCTCGCACGCCCAGGCCACGTAGGAGACGAAGCCGTCGTGCCCGTACTCGGTCAGGCGCGCGGCCACCTCGCGGTTCACCTCGGGCTTCTCGCCCGTGAGCACCAGCAGCTCCTTCACCCCACGCCGGGCGGCCTCGTCGAGGAGCCGCTCGACCTCCTCGGGCGCATAGAGATGCGCCCTGTGCGTCGCGAACGCGCAGTACTTGCAGTAGCACTGGCAGGTTCGCGACAGCGAGAGCGTGAAGTTGCGCGAGAAGGTGACCCGGCGCATCGCCCGAGTCTACGACCCGCCGCCGGCGGGCCTCAGCCGACTGGCTCGAGGCCCTCCGGCCCCTTCGCGCCCGGCGCGATGAAGAGGTTGAAGTAGGCGACCGCCGCGACCACCGCCCCGATGCAGGGGGCCAGGACGTAGGCGAGCAGGAAGTCGCCGGCACCGCCCCACTCGCCGGACACGAGCGCGGGCCCGAAGGCGCGCGCCGGGTTGAAGCCCGCCCCGGTGAGCGGGCCGATGACCATCACTCCGAGGCCAAGCGCGGCGCCGATCGCGAGCGGGCCGAGCGCGCGGTCCGTGCGGGGGTCGACCGCCACGCCCATGATCGAGAAGACGAGCGCGAAGGTCCCGATGAACTCGCCGAGCATCCCGAGCCCGACCTTCCCGTCGAGCCGGTCGCTGATGCCCACGGCCCCGTAGTTCACGAGGTCGGCGTTGACGAAGTCGGTCAGGAGCAGCTTGGTGATCAGTACGCCGGCCACCGCACCCGCGAGCTGGGCCACGATGTAGATCCCGGCGTCGGCGGGCTTGATCTGGCGCAGCGTGACCATCGCCACCGTCACGGCCGGGTTGAAATGGGCGCCGGAGACCACCGCGAGCGTCTGGATCAGAAAGAAGAGCACGAACACGTGCGCGAGGCCGATCACGCTCCAGTCGATGAACGGGTTCGGCTGCGCCTCGGTCGGCAGCGGCACGAACATGCACACGGCAAGCGTGATGAAGAGGACGAGCATCAACGTGCCGATGAACTCGGCCAGATATGAGGCGGGCCCGCGGTCTTCCACTTTCATCCTCCTTGAGGCGTTCGTTACCGGCATCTCCGAGACGTAGCCTTCGCCGCGCTTGCGCACTCGCCTCCTCACCGTGATCGCTCTTGCGGCCGCGCTCGCCGCCCTGGCCGCCTGCGAAAGCGAGCCCGAGGGCCTCCGGAGCGCCCGGCTGGCACTCGACTTCCAGCCGAACGCGGTGCACGCCGGCATCTACACGGCGATCAGGGACGGCGCCGACGAGCGCCACGGCGTGGATCTCGAGGTGCGCGTGCCCGCCGCCTCCACCGACTCGATCAAGCTGCTCACGGCCGGACGGGCGGACCTGGCCGTGGTGGACATCCACGATCTGGCGCTGGCGCGCGAGCGCGGGCAGGACCTGGTGGGCGTGGGCGCCCTGGTCCAGCGGCCCCTGGCCGCCGTGATCGCCAGTGGCGACGTGAGGCGGCCGCGCGACCTCGGCGGGCAAGCGCGTGGGCGTGACCGGCCTCCCCTCCGACGACGCCGTGCTCCGCGCGGTGCTGGAGCACGACGGGGCGTCGCTCGACGACGTTCGGCGCGTGACGATCGGCTTCTCCGCCGTGCCGAGCCTGATCGCCGGCCGCGTGGACGCGGTCGTGGCCTTCTGGAACGCCGAGGGCGTGGCACTGCGCCGGCGCGGTGTCGACACCACCGAGTTCCGCGTGGACCGCTACGGGGCGCCGCGCTATCCGGAGCTCGTGGTGGCCACGACGCGCAGAACGCTCGAGCGAGACGAGCCGCTCGTCCGGGACACGCTCGCCGCGCTGCGCGACGGCACACGCGAGGCGCTGTCGCACCCGCCCACCGCGGTGGCCGAGGTGGTCAGGGCCTCGGGCGAGGACGAGGCGGTCGTGCGAGCGCAGTTCGACGCGCTGGCACCCGCGTTCCGGCCGCCGCTGCGACTGGACGCGGCGGCACTGGCGGCCTGGGCGCGCTTCGACGTGCGCTTCGGGATCCTGAGCCGGCCGCCGGACCTGCGGCAGGCCTTCGCCACGCCCTAGGCGAGCATGGACTCGACGAGCGGCACCGTCTCGCGCGCCATGCGCGAGCGCGGCACCACGCGGTCCACGCCGGCCGCCTCCGCCTTTTGGCGCACGTCCACCTCCACGTGCGAGTAGAAGGCGAGCGTCGGGAGCTCGCCGATCCGAGCCTCCCCCAGCCGCTCGTCGGCGTCCACCGTCAGGTCCACCACCTGCAGGTCCGCGGGGTCGCCCGGGGCCACGACCTCATGGCCCGCGGCCGCGAGAGCGCCGCGGAGCTTCGAGCCGAACAGCAGGTCGGGGCAGATGAGCGCGACGCGCGCCACCGGGGCGCTACTGCCCGCGGCGGCGGGCGAACTCCTGGCGCACCGACTCCGGCCGGCCCCACATCTGCGTGACCTCCACGCGCCCGGAGCGGGCCTCGCGCGGGGCCAGCGTGCCGGTGATGCCCTGATCGTCGAGCAGGGCGAGCGTGCCGCGCACCGTCTGGGGCGCGGCCGCGTGGCCGAACTCCCGAGCCGATCGCAGACGCCAGTGCCAGTCGTGGAGCGAGTACGGCATCGCGTTCACCTGCGACAGGAGCGTGGCGGCCTCGATGTAGCGGTCCTCGTCGTCGATGCGCAGGTCGGCCTCGAGCTGTGACCAGTCGGGCGGCAGCGCGTCGACAAGGGCCTGGAAGTCGTCGGCGAGGGGCATGGGCCGAAGGCTACCTGGGCACCGGCTCAGCCCGCGAACGTCTTGATCACCAGGAACACGTTGAGAGCGATGATCAGGGCGGCCACGACGCTCGCCGCGACCGTCGTGGCGCGGGCATTCGCGAACGCTCCCATGATGTCCGGCCGGCGCGTGAGCAGCACCAGCGGGACGAGGGCGAACGGGATGCCGAAGGACAGCACCACCTGGCTGGCCACCAGCGACTTCGTGGGGTCGAGCCCGATCGCGAGGACGACGAGCGCCGGGAGCATGGTCACGAGCCGCCGCACCATCAGCGGGATCGAGCGGCGGATGAACCCCTGCATGACCACCTGCCCGGCGTAGGTGCCCACGCTCGAGCTGGACAGGCCGGACGCCAGCAGGGCCACCCCGAACGCCACCGCCGCACCGGTGCCGAGCTGGGACTCGAAGCCGGCGTGCGCCTCCTCGATCGAGTCCACGTCGACCACCCCGTGGAAGAGGGCGGCGGCCACCACCAGCATGGAGATGTTCACGAGACCGGCGATCCCCATCGCGAGGCCCACGTCCAGCCGCTCGAAGCGCAGCAGCTGGCGGCGCTCCCCGTCGTTCCAGGGCAGGATCCGGTTCTGCGTCAGCGCCGAGTGGAGGTAGATCACGTGCGGCATCACGGTCGCGCCGAGGATGCCGGTGGCGAGCAGGATGCTCTCGGTGTCCGCGAAGCCGGGCACGAAGCCGGAGGCCACGCCGCTCGCGTCGGCCCCCGAGTGCAGAAGCTCCCAGACGAAGCCGAGCAGGACGATCGCCAGCAGGCCGATGATCGTCGTCTCGAACCGGCGGTACCCGCGCGTCTGGAGGGCGAGGATCCCGAAGGACACCACCGCCGTGATGAGACCCGACGCGAACAGCGGGACGCCGAACAGCAGGTTGAGCGCGATCGCGGCGCCCACGAACTCCGCGAGGTCGGTGGCCATCGCGATCAGCTCCGCCTGGATCCAGAGCCCGAAGCTCACCCGTCGCGGGAAGTGCTCGCGGCACAGCTCCGGGAGGCTGCGTCCGGTGACCACGCCGACCTTGGCCGACAGGTACTGGATCAGCATCGCCATCAGGTTCGCCGCGAGGATCACCCACAGCAGGAGGTAGCCGTACTGGGCTCCGCCGGCGATGTTCGTGGCGAAGTTGCCCGGATCGACATAGGCCACGGCGGCCACGAACGCCGGCCCGAGCAGGGCGATCCCGTGGCGCATCCGCCCGCGGGCCCGGAGGCGCTCGAGCGGGCTCGGCTCGAACACGATCGGGGCCTCGGCGGCAGGCGCGCCGCGCTCCCTCACCGTGGTGCCGGGCTCCATCAGGCGACTACGGCCCGCATGGCGCGGGTGAGCGTGCCGCCGAGCGCGTGCTGCCGGTCGCCGAAGCGCACGGTGAGAGGACCGTCGAAGGGCTCGCGATCGAGGACCTCGAAGCCGTCGCCCGGAGCGATGCCCCGCCCGGCCAGGTAGCGCAGCATCTCGGGGTCTGAGTCGGACACCCGTACGAACACCCCGCTGGCGCCCGGATCGAGCTCGGCCAGCGAGCGCGTGGCCGGCTCGTCGATCTCGCCCTCGGACGTGGGGATCGGATCGCCGTGCGGGTCGTGCGTGGGGTTGCCGAGCTTGGCCGCGATCAGCTCCGACAGCTCCGGCGAGATCGCGTGCTCGAGCACCTCGGCCTCCTCGTGCACGCGGTCCCACGACATCCCGAGCGCCTCGGCGAGGTAGAGCTCGAGCAGCCGGTGGTGACGGAGCACCTCGAGCGCCACGCGCTCCCCGGCGGCCGTGAGGCTCACGCCGTGGTAGGGCTCGCGCGTGGCGAGGCCGAGCGACTCGAGCCGCTTGACCATCGCGGACGCCGAGGCCGGCGAGACCTCGAGCCGATCCGCGATCGCCGACGTGGCGACCGGCTCGTCACTGCGCCTGCCGAGCGACCAGATCGCCTTCGCGTAGTCCTGGACCGCGTTGGATATCTGCGCCTGGGCGGCCATCAGACGCTCACCAGCAGGCCGGTCACGTACATGACGCTCAGGCCGAGCAGGAGACCACCGGCCGCGCCGGGCGTGAGCCCGCGCCCCTCCGCGCCGCGCATCTGGCGCGCGATCTGGACGATCACCTGGGCGATCGCCCCGGCGCCGATGCCGAACATGAGCGCGGCCAGGCTCGGGTTGAACGCGGAGGCCCCGATCCAGGCTCCCAGGATGGCCGGCGCTCCCGCGAGCACGCCCAGCAGCACCAGCGTGCGCGTCCGAACCCGTCCCGAACGCGCCACCGGAGCCACGATGGCGAGGCCCTCGGTGGTGTTGTGGAGCGCGAATCCCACGACCAGCGCCGCGCCGAGCGCGAGCGAGCCGACCGCGTAGGCGGAGCCGATGGCGAGGCCCTCCCCGAGGTTGTGCAGGCCGATGCCGAGCGCGACCAGGAACGCCGCGCGCTCGCCGGCGCCCTCTCCACTCGCGGCATCCGCGCGGCCACGGCGCTCGTTGAGCCACGCGTCCACGCCGGCCAGCGCGAGGTACGCCCCCACCGCTCCGAGCCACACCAGCCCGGCGCCGCCCAGAGCCTGGGCCCCCTCCCCCGCCAGCTCGGTGCCCTCGAGCAGCGCGTCGATCCCGAGGAAGGTGAGGAGGCCGACCGTGAAGGCGAGGATGAAGCGCATCCAGCGGGCGTCCATGGTGCGCACCCACGGGAGCCAGAGCATGCCGATGGCCACCGGGATGACGCCGACGTACAGGCCGATCAGCGCCATCAGCCCGTAGAAGCCGAGGTCGGCGTCGGGCGACTCCACGGCCGCGTCGATCGCATGGTCGATCGTCGCGCCGGTGGCGGTGAGGAGCATCACCTCGTAGGCCTGCCCCTCGATCCACGGGTAGTCCACCGTCACCTCGGCCGACCCGAGCCGGCCGATCTCATCGTCGGTCTGCGTGAACGCGGCGAAGGCGTCGTTGACGATCGCCTGCTCCACGCGCACCGGGTCCGCGCCGTCGTTGCGCAGGTGCAGCTCGATCTCGCCCGGCCGCAGCACGGTGCGCTCCACGGCCAGCTCCTCCTGCGGCACGCCCACCCGGTCGAGCCCGGGCGCGTCGAGCGCCACGAACAGCCCGATCGCCGCTCCGAGCAGGATGACCGGCAGGATCGCGGTGAGCCAGCCGGGCAGCCGCCGAAGCGACGTGGTGGCCGCTTCCATCAGTCCTGAACCTCGAAGAAGCCCATCCAGCCAAGCTCGGCGAACTCCGAGACGTGGGCGTGGAACATGTACTTACCGGTGTAGGGGAAGCGGAGCTCGAGCACGCCGCGCTCGCCCTGCCCCTGGATGACGGTGTCGGTGAAGTCGCGCGGCTCCAGCCGGGTGCCCGTCGGGTAGTAGTCGAAGAAGTTGGCGTGGATGTGGAACGAGTTGAGGAGGTCGAACTCGAGCGCGTTCACGAGGTAGATCCGCACGAGCTCGCCGCGCTTCACCTGGACCGGCTCCTCCATGTACGCGAAGGCGACGGTGTTCACCGCGTACACCTCGTTCGCGCGGTCGAAGTTCGTATCGAAGCCGTTCATGACCATCACGACCTCGTCGGCCGGCGGCCGGCCGGCCTTCGGGTCGATCACGAACGCGCCGTAGAGGCCCTTCGCGATGTGCTCGGCGAGCGGGGTCGAGTGGCAGTGGTAGAGGTGCAGCCCGAACGGCGTAGCGTCGAACTCGTAGACGGTCGAGTCGCCCGGCTCGACGTTGCCGGCGCCGATCCCCGGGATGCCGTCCATCACGTCGCGGTGGATGCCGTGGAAGTGCATCGTGTGCGGGTGGCTGGAGCCGTTCGTGAAGCGCACCCGCAGCCGCTCGCCCTCGCGGGCGCGGAGGGTGGGGCCGGGCACGCGCCCGTTGTAGGTCCAGGCGGCGTACTTGACCCCGGGCGCCACCTCGATCTCGCGGTCCTCGGCGACGATCTCCCACTCGCGCACGCCGCCCAGGACCGTGCCCTCGTCGAAGTCGCGAAGGATCTCGTGGGGGTCGAAGCCGTTCCCCGCGGGATCCACCTTCCCCACGGCGCCGCGGTGGTCTGACCCGTGGTGCGCGCCCCCATGGTGCGCGGTCGCGGCCGCGGCGGACGAGGTGGCTCCGTGGAGGCCCCTGTGCGGGATCAGCTCGTGGAGCACGGGCGCAGCGCCCGCCGCCGCGGCCCCGCCAAGCAGCTTCCGCCGCGAAAGCCTATGGTCCCACAACTTGCGCACTTGCCTCAATTGAAGCATATTTTAGGCGCGTCTAAAACCCCTGCAAGGAGCCATCTGGACGAATGAACGACGCCGAGCTCATCATCGCCTCGCGACTGCCCGCCACCCGCGAGGAGGTCTGGGAGCGCGTGACGACGCCGGAGGGCGTGAACGACGAGCTGATGCCGATCGTGCGCATGACCCTCCCCCGCGGCGTGAAGCGGCTCGACCTGGCGACCGTGCCGGTCGGCACGCCGGTCGGGCGCTGCTGGATCCTGCTCTTCGGGCTCATCCCGATCGACTGGGACGACCTGCTGCTGGTGCGCGTGGACGCGCCCAGCGGCTTCCTCGAGCGCTCGTCGATGCTCAGCATGCGCACCTGGGAGCACGAGCGCACGCTCGAGGCGGCTTCCGGCGGCGGCTGCGTCGTGCAGGACCGGGTGCGCTTCGAGCCGCGGCTCCCCCTCCCCGCGCGCCTGCTGCTGCCGCTCTACCGGACGGTTTTCCGCCACCGGCACCGCCGTCTCCGGCGCCGGTTCGGGGGCCACCTAGAATCGGTGCGGTGATCGCAACCGCCGACTACGAGCTGGTGACCGAGGCGGCCGGCTTCGTCGACCGCTCGGATCGGACCAAGCTGCTGCTGCGCGGCGCCGACACGGTCGACTTCCTCCAGGGCCAGGTCACCAACGACGTCGAGGCGCTCGACCCCGGTACCGGCTGCTACGCGGCGATCCTCAACCACAAGGGCAAGCTGCGAACCGACCTGAGGATCCTGCGCGGCGCCGACTGGGTCTGGCTCGACTGCGATCCGGTGGGGAGCGCTGTCGTGCTCCACACGGTCCAGACCTACAGCCTCGGCCGCGATGTCTCGTTCCAGGACCTCACCGGCGAGCGCTCGCTCCTGGCGGTCGTGGGACCAGCCGCGGCGGCGGCGCTCGACGTTGCTCCCCCGCCGGAGGAGCACGCGTTCGTGGAGGGCGAGCACGGGGTCTACGTGCGCACGGCCCTCGGCGTGGACGTGATCACCTCCGATCGTGAGGCGGCCTTGGCGGCGCTCGACGTGCCCGAGGTCTCCGGCGACGCGGTCGAATGCCGCCGCATCGAGAGCGGGCGCCCCCGGCTCGGCCTCGACATGGACGGCGACACCATTCCCCAGGAGGCCGGGATCAACGAGCGCGCCGTGAGCTTCACGAAGGGCTGCTACGTGGGCCAGGAGACGGTCGCGCGCCTCCACTACAAGGGCAAGCCGAACCGGCACCTGCGCGGCCTGCGGCTCACCGCTCCCGCCGCTCGCGGGGACGAGATCCTGCTCGGCGAGAAGGCGGTGGGGCGGCTCAGCTCGGTCTGCGAGTCGCCGCGGCTCGGCCCGATCGGGCTCGCGCTGGTACGCCGCGAGGCCGCCCCAGGCGACGAGGTGCTGGTGGCCGGCGCCCCGGCCCACGTGGTCGAGCTGCCGTTCACGGGTGACTGAGCGGCGCGACCGGCGCCGCACACCGCGGAGCCGGCACGGCCTCTCCGGCGCCAGCCCGCTGCTCGGCGGGACGCTCACCACCGAGGCCGGCGCCGAGGAGCCGCGCTCGCCCGCCCCGCCCTACGACGCCCGCAGCGGGGCGCTCGACCTGCCGAGCCCGTCGGCGCCGCCGACGCCGGAGCCGCGCGAGCTCAGGACCCTCATCCCGCCGCCCGACAGCGGCCGGGAGATCGACGACTGGGGGCGCTCGGAGCGGGTGTTCGACCTGCTCGAGCCGCTGCTCGACTTCTACTACCGGTACTGGTTCCGGGTCGAGGTGGAGGGCGTGGAGAACGTGCCCGCCGAGGGCGGGGCGCTGCTCGTGTCCAACCACTCCGGGGCACTGCCCCCGGACGCACCCATGATCATGCAGTCGATCCGCCACGAGCACGCGAACCCGCGCCCGCTGTACATGCTCGGCGAGCATTGGTTCAAGGGCTATCCGGGTGTGGGACTGCTCGCCAACAAGATGGGCCTGGTGGGCGCGCACCCGGCGAACGCGCAGCGGTTGCTTCGCGACGAGGGCCGGCTCGCGCTCGTGTTCCCCGAGGGTCAGAAGGGGTCGCGCAAGCTCTACTGGCAGCGCTACAAGCTGCGCCGCTTCGGGCGCGGTGGCTTCGTGCGCACGGCGATCCGCGCCGGGGTGCCGATCGTGCCGGTGGCCGTGGTGGGCGCCGAGGAGGCCATGCCGATCTTCGCCCACGTCCCGCTCCTCCAGCGCCTCACCGGGCTCATCTACTTCCCCGTCAACCACGCCTTCCCCCACTTCGGGCTCGCCGCGGCCGGCATGTACATGCCGGCGAAGTTCAAGATCCGCTTCCTCGAGCCCGTGGACCTCTCAGGCCACGGGGCGGAGGACGCCGACGACGTGGCGCTCGTGCAGCGAATCGCCGAGGACATTCGCGGCCGGATCCAGGACGAGCTGGACTCCCTCGTCGCTGCGCGTGGCTCGGTGTGGTTCGGTTAGGGTGATTCCGGAGGGATGATCGCAAGAGGGAAGACGCCACGAGGCGCCGCGGTTCTGCTGGCGGTCACGACCACCGCCTTCATTGCCGCCTGCGGTGACGAGGACTTCAAGAACGAACCGCGCGAGCCGGTGGCTCTGCAGCTCACGGGCGTGATCCAGCGGGGGCAGGTCACGGTCTCTCCCAAGACGGTCGGGGGCGGACCGGTGGCGATCACGATCGCCAACCAGACCGACGACCCGCACACGATCGCGCTCGACGGCGGTTCTGTTCACGCCGAGGTCGGTCCGGTGGCCCCCACGGGCACGACCACCATCCGGCGCACGCTCGAGCCCGGCGAGTACGAGGTGAGCGCCGGCAGCGAAGCCGCCGTGCCCAAGGAGATCAAGCCCGCGACCCTGCGGGTGGGACCCGCGCGCGCCAGCGCGAGCGGGGACCTGGAACTGCCCTGAGCCCCCGCTCGCGCGGGACGCTCAGAGCTTCAGCTGGTCGGCCTCGTCCTCGTCCTCGCACACGTCCACGGACGGCGCCGCGGGCGGCTCGTCGGATGACACGGCGAGCACCAGCGAGTCCACCTCGTTGAGATGCGCCCGTACGCGGGCCGCCATCTCCTCCACCACCTCGTAGGCCTTGTCGATCCCGGTCTTGGCGCCGGTGAGCTGGCTCTTGACCTTGCGGACGTCGTCCATCGCGTGGAGCGCGCGCTCCACCACGTCGTGCACGGCGGCGCCGTCCACGCCCTCCTGGCCGCCGCGGGCCATCAACACCCGGGCGCGCGCCAGCCGGTAGCCCACCTCGAGCGGCAGGCTCTCCGGATCGTCGGGGTCGAGGGCGACCAGCAGCTTGTCGCCGTTGTACTCGCGCAGCGGCTCGAGCCTGGCCGGCAGCTCCTCGGCGGTCGGGACCACGAGCACCGCGAAGTCGGCGTCGCGATCGGCGAGTGCCCGGTCAAGCTCCTCGAGGGCGCGCGGCTTCGAGAGGCGGCGGTCCTTGGCCTCGAACACCACCCGGCCTCGTGAGGGGCCGTCGCAGGCGCCGATGTCCACCACCACGTCGCCCGTCTTGCCCGAGGCGCCGAGCTGGTCGCCGACGGCCTCGGCCACGTCACCCTGGCGCAGTGCGAGGGCATCGAGCGAGTCCGCGACGGCCTCCTCGAAGGTGCGTCCCTTCGCGGTGCCCTTCTCACGCTCGGCGGTGACCTCCTCGAGCTTGTCCTTCTCGTCGCGGAGCCCCTGGAGCTCCTTGCGGAGCTCACCCAGCTGCTCGAGCAGCGCGCGCTCGGTGGCGTGCGAGCGGTTGGCGGCCTGCGTGATGGTCTGGAGGGCGCCGGCCTTGAAGTCGGCGAGCGGGTTCGAGCCGTCGGCCGCCGAGAACTGGCGAACGAGGTCCTCGCGAGAGCGCACGAGCGCCTCGGCCACGAGCTCGCGAACGCGATTCTGGACCGAGGCCGCGCTGCCGTCGCCGAACAGCTTCTCGAGATCGCGCGCCAGATGGCCGTTCTCGGGCCCGAACACCTCGTCGACCTTGGTGCCGAAGTGCTCCGCCACCGTGCGGGCCTTGTCGGTGAACTGGCGCTCGAGCTCACGCGAGGTGCGCTCGAACTCGGTCTTGACGTACTCGGAGTTGGCCGCGGCCTGCTCGCGATCGAGCACGCGCGCTCCGATCACGAGCGCGTCGCGCACCGTCTTGGCCGGATCGTCGCCCGCCTGCTCGCGCTCGCGCACGAGCCTGACCGCGCATTCGTCCTGCACGTCGAGCTCGCGCACGACGAGCCGGTCGCCGACCACGGCCACGTGGGCCTGTCTGAGTGGAGTTGCCGCTTCCATGGTTGTCTGGTCCCACCGTAGGGGCGGAACCTGACGGAACGGGCGGGGCCGGCCAACATCGGGGCGCAGCCGGCCGAGCCGGCCGCTTCCGCAACGGCTAGCGAGCGGCGGGAGGGAGCCAGTCCTTGGGAAACACGGGCCCGATGCCGCCCGGGAAGCGCGGAACCACGGCCAGGGCGTGCGCGCCGGCCGGGCGGCGCTCGATCCAGCCGTGCAGATCCTCCAGCGAGAGCAGCAGCCGCACCGTGGTGGCGATCTGGTAGTCCGCCACGTTCGGGTCCTCGCCGCCGATGATCCCGTGCGCAAGGAGCTCGTCGACCCGGTCCAGCAGCGTCGGAAGCGCGCGCAGGTCGCGGCGCACGTGCTCGTCGTCGGCGTGGTTGAGCCGGGCAGCCAGCCGGATGATCGGAGGCGCCACCGAGGCCGCCACCGGCACCGGTATCCCGAGGCGGGCGCCCTCCAGGTAGCTCGCGAGCGTGGAGCGATCGCGCCTGAGGGCGGCCCAGGTCAGCCGCCGCGCGACCGGCTGGAGCACCTCGTCGGCCCACGTCTCCGCTCTGAGCACGGCCTCGCGGCGCTCGGGCTCGGCAGGCACCAGCAGAGGCGACGGCACGAGCGCGTCGAGCGCCAGGGCGATCGTGCGGGTGCCCTGGAGCCGCTGCCCCTCGAGCCGCACCGCGGGGACGGTCATCCGCGAGAAGCCGAGCCCCCGGAGCAGCACACGGTGCACGCCGGCCACGAGGTCGAGCCGCCGGACGTCCACCCCCTTGCGCTCGAGCATCAGCTGACCCGCCAGAGCCGGATGCGATCCCGGGACGCCGTAGAGGGTCGCGCGCACGGCCGGGCATGCTATCCGCGGGTCCGGCTCCGCCGGGGGTGTGGGGTGTTTTGGTTGGCATAC
The DNA here is from genome assembly GCA_963803245.1 of uncultured Thermoleophilaceae bacterium. Classification (GTDB taxonomy): domain Bacteria; phylum Actinomycetota; class Thermoleophilia; order Solirubrobacterales; family Thermoleophilaceae; genus JACVRW01. The sequence continues at coordinate 28,213 of CAWDLI010000007.1, forward strand.
ATCGAAAAGTCCCCACACCCCAACCGCCTCCGCACGCGCGACGGCCCGAATGTGACGGGACGCCGACACCACCGCCTCCTTCATCGCCGCAGTAGACGCTTGCGGCCCACCCCCGACCGCCGAAGCGGACACGGCCAAGCCCGGGCGACGGTACGATCAGCGCCGCAAACGACCGAGAGGACCGATGGCCCAGATCGACCTGACCAAGCCCAGCGCGCTCTCCGTGGAGCCGGGCACGCTCCCAGACACGATGTCCGCGTGGGTGATCCGCGAGGAGCGCCAGGGCGAGCCGCGCGACGCGTTCCAGCTGGAGGAGATCGAGGTGCCGGAGCCCGGCGCCTTCGAGGTGATCGTGCGGGTGATGGCGGCGGGCGTGAACTACAACAACGTCTGGGCCGCGCTCGGCGAGCCGGTCGGGGTCTGGCGTTACGGCGACCACCCCGAGTTCGGCCACCACATCGGCGGCTCGGACGCCTCGGGCGTGGTCTGGAAGGTGGGCCCGGGCGTGACGCGCTGGAAGCCCGGCGACGAGGTGATCGTCCACTGCAACCAGGCCTCCTACGAGGATCCGGAGGTTCACGGTCTCGACCCGCTCGCCGCGCCGAGCCAGAAGATCTGGGGCTACGAGACCACCTGGGGCTCTTTCGCCCAGTTCACCAAGGTCCAGGCCCAGCAGCTCCTCCCCCGCCCCCAGAACCTCACCTGGGAGGAGGCCGCCTCCTACGGGCTCGTTTACTTCACCGCCTACCGCATGCTGATCACGCGCTGCAACATCCAGGCGGGCCAGAACGTCCTGGTCTGGGGCGCGGCCGGCGGGCTCGGCGTGTTCGCGATCCAGCTCTGCAAGATCGCCGGGGCGCACGCGGTCGGAGTGGTCTCCTCACCGGAGAAGGGCGAGCTCGTCAAGCGGCTGGGCGCGGTGGACTACATCGACCGGGCCGAGTTCAAGGGCATGATGCGCACCGGCAAGGAGTCGGCCGACGAGGAGAAGGAGCGCTTCAAGGTGTCGCGCGGCTTCGGCAAGCGCGTGAAGGAGATCCTCGGCGACTCTCCCGACATCGTGTTCGAGCACGTCGGCCAGGCCACCTTCCCCACCTCGGTGTTCGTGGTCAAGCCGTTCGGCAAGGTCGTGATCTGCGCCGGCACCACCGGCTTCAACCTCGACTTCGACGTGCGCTACCTGTGGATGCGCCAAAAGGAGATTCTGGGCTCGCACTTCGCGAACGCCTACGAGTGCATGAAGGCCAACGAGCTGATCGAGTCGGGCCAGATCCGCCCGGTGCTGTGGCGCACGATGGGCTTCGACGGCGTGCCCGAGGCCCATCAGCTCATGCGCGACAACCAGCACCTCGGGAAGATCTCGATCATGGTGGGCGCCGAGGCCGAGGGCCAGGGCAAGACCACCGAGGGCGAGGGCGCGATCTACGCGGAGGTGGGCGCGTGATCGCCGTGCACATCAAGTGGGTGGCAAACCCGTTCCGCGGCGACAAGTTCGCCGAGGGCTGGCTGCCGGGCGCCGCGGCGGTGCTTGACTACGGCGCCACCGAGTGGGCCTTCTACCGGGCGAAGGACGGGCGGCTCGACTTCCTCCAGACGGCCGTCTTCCCGTCGAAGGCCCACTTCGAGCAGTACTGGTACTCGGAGCGCATCGCGGACCTCCGCACCAGCCTGATGGGCACCTTCCAGGTGCCGCTGCTCCCCACTTACCAGGAGGTCGTGGGGAGCGGCAAGGCGGCGGAGCTCAGCCCTGTTCCAGCGGGGCCATCGTGAGCCCCGCCTGCTCGAGCTGCTCCCAGTAGAGCTCGGCGGGCTCGCGCTGCCCGGTCCACACGACCGCCCGGCCGCTGTTGTGGATCGTGTTGGCCAGGGCCATGCCCCCGTCGTAGGAGACGCCCGGCAGGACACGGGCGAGCGCCTGTGCCACGCCCTCGAAGGTGTTGTGATCGTCATTCAGCACGATCACCCGCCAGCTCCCGCCGAGGCCGCTCCCCGGGCCCGCCACGCGCGGAAGCTCGACGGTGGAGCCGCCGCTCACGCCGCGTCGGCCTCCTCGCGCTTGCGCCAGTAGCGCTCGAGGCCCTGGTAGAGCTGCTCGGGCGGCGCGGCCTGCTCGAAGCTGGCCTGGGCGTCCGGGCTCATATGCTCGGACAGGCGTGTGCGGAGCGCGGTCACGAACCCGGCCTCGTCGTTGTCGCGGGCCAGCTCGCCCTGCACGCGCAGCCCCTCGCGCACGTTCGCGATCTGCTCGGCCACGTCCGCGTGGCGGCCGAAGTGCGTGAGGCAGAGGGCCGTGGGGTCCCATCCCTCGAGCGTCTGCAGCGACCCCTCCCACAGCTCCAGGTCGATGTCGGGCGGAGGCGTCGGCGGGACGGTGAAGCCGTGCGGCGGCACGCGCACCCCGGCCACGTCGCCCACGTAGGCGTCGCCGCTGGCCTCGTGCAGGTAGGACACGTGGTGCGAGGCATGACCGGGCGTGTATGCCACCCGGAAGCCCTCCACCACCTCGCCGCCCGAGAGCGTGTGCACGCGCGCCTCGTCGACCGGTGCGACCTCGCCCCAGAGGCGCTCCATGTCGTCGCCGTACAGGCGCGCGGCGCTCTTCAGCAGCTTTGAGGGATCGATCAGGTGCGGCGCCCCGCGCTCGTGGACGTACACCTCGAGCCCGGGGAAGCGCCGGCAGAGCACGCCCGTGGCTCCGGCGTGATCGAGGTGGATGTGGGTGAGCAGGAGCACCCGCGGCTCGACCGGCCCGAGCTCCGCGAGGAGCGTCTCCACGCCGGTGGAAGGGCCCGGGTCCACGATCACGCCGTCCTGCTCGTACGCGCAAATCACGCGGTCCCGGCCCAGGTGCATCACGTCGATCGGCCTGCTCACGAGCCTCCGACCTTACAATCCCAGGTGTGAGCGGGCCCGCACACCGACTTCCCGAGCCCGATCGCCCGTGGGTGATGCGCACCTACGCGGGCCACTCGTCGGCGCGCGAGTCGAACGAGCTCTACCGCCGCAACCTCGCCAAGGGCCAGACGGGGCTGTCGGTGGCCTTCGACCTGCCGACCCAGACCGGCTACGACCCCGACCACGAGCTCGCCCGCGGCGAGGTCGGCAAGGTCGGCGTATCGATCGCCCACAAGGGCGACATGCACGCGCTGCTCGACGGCATCCCGCTGGACGAGATGAACACGTCGATGACGATCAACGCGACGGCGGCCTGGCTGCTCGCGCTCTACATGACAGTCGCGGACGAGAACGGCGTGGACATGCACGCCCTCCAGGGCACAACCCAGAACGACATCATCAAGGAGTTCCTCTCGCGCGGGACCTACGCGTTCCCGCCGGAGCCGTCGATGCGGCTGATCGCCGACATGATCGCCTTCACCGTCGACGAGGTGCCGAAGTGGAACCCGATCAACATCTGCTCGTACCACCTCCAGGAGGCGGGCGCGACGCCGGTCCAGGAGACGGCGTACGCGCTCTCGACGGCGATGGCCGTGCTCGACCGCGTGCGCGAGCTGGTGCCGGAGGAGACCTTCCCGCGCGTGTTCGGCCGGCTCTCCTTCTTCGTGAACGCCGGCATCCGCTTCGTGGAGGAGCACGCCAAGCTGCGCGCGATGGGCCGGCTCTGGGAGGAGCTCGGCCGTGAGCGCTACGGCGTGGAGGATCCCAAGCTGCTGCGCTTCCGCTACGGCGTGCAGGTCAACTCGCTCGGGCTGACCGAGTCCCAGCCGGAGAACAACATCATCCGGATCGTCCTCGAGGCGCTGGCGGTGACCATGGGACGCGACGCGCGCGCCAGGGCGCTCCAGCTTCCGGCCTGGAACGAGGCGCTGGGCCTGCCGCGGCCGTGGGACCAGCAGTGGTCGCTGCGGATCCAGCAGATCCTGGCCTACGAGACCGACCTCCTCGACTACCCCGACATCTTCGAGGGCTCCAAGGTCATGGACGGGCTGGTGGAGGAGCTGACCGAGGGGGCGCGCGCCGAGATGGCCGTGGTGGCCGAGCGCGGCGGCGCCGTGGAGGCGGTGCCCTACATGAAGACGCAGCTCGTGGAGTCGCACCGCGAGCGCGTGCGCAGGATCGAGGCGGGCGAGCTCAAGGTGATCGGCCAGAACGTGTACACGGAGGCCGAGCCGTCTCCGCTCCAGAGCGGCGAGGACGGCGGCATCATGCGCGTGGACAAGGCGGTGGAGCGCTCGGCCATCGATGCCCTCGCCCGCTGGCGAGAGCAGCGAGACCCCGCCCCGGTGGAGCGCGCGCTCGAGGAGCTCCGCGCCGCCGCGGCCGACAGCTCGATCAACATCATGACCGCCACCCTGGCCGCCGCTCGAGCGGGCGTGACCACCGGCGAGTGGGCCGCCGCGCTGCGCGAGGTATTCGGCGAGTACCGCGCCCCCACCGGCGTGGCCGACGCCGCCGCGGCGACCAGCGATGACAATCTGGAGGAGCTGCGGGAGCGCGTGGAGCGCGTCTCGGAGGGGCTCGGGCGGCGCATCAAGATCCTGGTGGGCAAGCCCGGGCTCGACGGCCACTCGAACGGGGCCGAGCAGATCGCCGTGCGCGCGCGCGACGCGGGCATGGACGTGGTCTACGAGGGCATCCGCCTCACGCCGGCGCGGATCGCGCGGACCGCCGTGGACGAGGGCGTGCACGTGGTCGGCCTCTCGATCCTCTCCGGCTCCCACGCCGAGCTGATCCCGACGGTGCTCGAGGAGCTGAGCAGGGCCGGGGCGAACGTGCCCGTGGTGGTCGGCGGGATCATTCCGAAGGCCGACGAGGAGGCGCTGCTCGCCGCCGGAGTGGCGCGCGTGTACACGCCGAAGGACTTTCAGGTGAGCCGGATCATGGGCGACATCGTGGAGCTGGTGGCCCAGCACCACGGCGTGGCCGCGGCGGCCTGAGGCTTGCGCGTCCGCCATTTGTAGTTAATTTGTGAACCGATGAGCGGGGGGACGCAGCGGACGCTTCAGCTGCGGCATGCGCTTCCGGTGGCCGCGATCCTGGCGATCCTCGGCCTCCTAGTCGCCGCCGTGGTCACCGCCGAGGTACTCGCGCGGGGCGCCCTGCTGCCGTACACGCCCATGACGGTCGAGCGCGTCGAGGTCCTGGGCGGGATCGAGCTCTGGGTCGCCCGCGAGTCGCTGGTGAGGCTGGACATCCTGAACGGCCTGATTCTCGGCATGGGCAGCCTCGGCGCCTTCCTCACGGCGACCCGGATCGGGCTCCGCTCCCCGCGCACCCTTCGCTTCTTCGTCCTCCTTGGGCTCGGGCTCGGCTTCCTGGCGCTCGACGAGATGCTGGCCGTGCACGAGACCATCGGCTACAACCTCGACTTCCTCGCCGACGTGCCGGGCACCAACTCGCCGGAGGACGTGGTGTTCGCCCTGTACGCGGTGCCCGCCGTGGCCTTCTTCGTGGCCTACCGGGACCTGATCGCGGTCTCGCGCTGGGGCGCGCGACTCGTGGTGCTGGGCGTGGCCCTGTTCGGGGTCGCCGCCGTGCTCGACGTGCTCGACGCGGTGATCGACGAGCAGTGGATCGAGCCGCCCGGCTCGGCCGCCCTCGTGGCCGGGTTCGCGTTGGTGGCGGCCCGCCACCTTGCTAGCTTGCGGCCGGATGCGGGCGACACCGGACGAGATCGGTCGTCGGCTGCGAGAGCGTGACCGCGCGGCGGGTCCAGCCGCGCTCAACCTGATCGAGGACCGCACGCAGCGCGGCCGGGAGGCCACGGCACAGCTGCTGGCCGAGCTGTCCCCCTCGGCGCTCGGCGGAGAGGCCCCGGCCCACCTGATCGGGGTGACCGGACCGCCCGGGGCCGGCAAGTCCTCGCTGCTGTCGTGCCTGGTCCGGGTCTGGCGCGAGCGCGGCCGCACGGTCGCCGTGCTCGCCGTGGATCCGTCGTCGAAGCGCTCCGGCGGCTCGCTTCTCGGCGACCGCGCGCGCATCGAGCACGATCCGCACGACGACGGCGTGCTGATCAGGTCCACAGCGGCGGGCGGCCGCCTGGGCGGCCTGGCCGCGCCCACCCGCGAGGCCGCCGAGGCGCTGGCACCCGCCTTCGACGTGGTTGTGGTCGAGACCGTCGGCGTGGGACAGTCCGAGACCGACGTGGAAGAGGTCTGCGACACGGTGGCCGTCGTCGTCCAGCCGGGATCCGGCGACGTCCTCCAGTTCCTGAAGGCGGGGATCATGGAGGTGCCCGATGTGCTCGTGGTGACCAAGGCCGACCTCGGCGCGCCCGCGGATCGCGCGCGGCGCGACCTCCAGCAGGCGGTGGGAGCCGTGGGCGCCGGCCGGGTTCCGGTGCTGGCGGTGTCGTGCATCCCGCCACCGACCGGCGTGGAGGAGCTTGTGGAGGCACTCGACGCGCACGGGGAGGGCCTCGACCCTCAGTCGCGCAGGCCGCGGGCGCGCCGCCTGTCAGCCATTCGGGAGCTCACCGCCGAGCACGGCGAGCGCGGGCTGCGGGCGCTCGGTGGGCGGCGCGAGGCCGAGCGCCTCCTGGCGGACCAGGACCCGAAGACGGGAACCGCGGAGCTGGTGGCGCTGCTCGAACAGGCGATCGGACCCTGATGCTCGTTCGCCAGATCGCGCTCCTGATCGCGGTGGTGGCGATCACCACGGTGATCGCCATGCTGGCCGGAGCGGCCAACCTGGGGGTCGCCCTGGGCATCGCGCAGGTCGTCTTCGCCATCGTGCTCGTGGCGATCCTCAGTCGCGGCTGAGCAGCTCCTCGGCCTCGGCCAGGTCCTCGGGTGTGTTCACGCTCCGCACCAGCGCGGCGGGCAGCGCCACGTGCACCGGGCGCAGCGCCTCGACCGTGTCCGTGAGCGGCGCGTCCGGAGGCGCCGCGCGCAGATGCTCGAGCGCAGCGGGGGCGTAGAGCCCGAAGGTCGGCTGCACCACGCCGCCCGCGAGCGCCACCACCGCCGGCGCCGGCGCCGCGGCCTGAAGCAGCGTCCGGCAGGCGTCCGCCGTCACGAACGGCATGTCGGCCGCGCACACGAGCACGGGCCGGCCCGCCGTGGCGAGCGCGTGGACGATGCCGGTGATCGGGTGGCGCGGCTCGGCCGGCTCGTCCCAGCGTTCGAGGCCGGGCAGCTCGGGTAGCTCGGTGTCCTCCTTGCAGACGACCACGACGCGCTCGCAGACGCCGCCGAGCGCGTCGATCGGATAGCTCAGGAGCGGCCTCCCGGCCACCTCCACGGCGGCCTTCGACCCGCGTCCGAGCCTCACTCCCGCCCCGCCCGCCAATACAGCACCGATCACCGCCCGTGAGGGTACGCAAGGGCGCTTCGGGGTGCCCGAGGCGCTCGGCGGCGCAGCTACGCTCCGCCGAGATGGGTGCTCCGGATCGCATGGGTCATGTACTTCGGCGGGTGCGCAGTGACGGCGTGGGCGCGGCGGCAAGGCATTCACTCGACATCGCCCGTTCGCACGTCTATCTGGTGGAGCAGCACGTGTGGTACGAGCTCGACCTGGCCGGCGAGCGGCCGCGCCGGGAGCTGCCGGAGGATGTCCGCCTCGTGCGGGCCGGCGACGACCGGCTCGCGGGCGCGGTCGAGATGGGCAGCGGATCGACGAGCTCCGCGCGCGCCGGGCCGCCGGCAACGACCTGTGGCTGGCCGAGGACGACGGCGGGCCGCTGTTCCGCTGCTGGATCTACCGGCGCCGGGCGCCCGTGCTGGCAGCCCCGGGCGGCTGGCTCGAGCTCCCGGCCGACACCGTCGTGCTGGAGGACTCCGCCACCACCCCGCGGGCCCGCGGCCGCGGCATCGCGCCGGGGGCGTGGACGGCCATCGCCGACTCGCTGCGCGACGAGGGCCTCGTGCACATGATCACCAAGGTGGGTGTCGAGAACGAGGCCTCCCGAAAGGCCGTGGCGAAGGCGGGCTTCCGCGATGTCGGTGTCATGCGGATGGTCAAGACCGGGCCACCGCAAGCGCACCACGGTGGACCGGTCGGATCCGGGCGTCGGCGCGGAGCTGGCGGCGCGGCTCGTCAGCTAGGCGGCCAGGCGCCGCCGGGCCAGGTCGAGCGCCTCACGCGGCGCGTCGGCCAGCGTGAACAGCCTGTGGCGATGACGTTGCGGCAGCCCCGGGATGGCGGTGGCCAGAGGTAGCCCGAGCCGCACCCGCCAGGGGTCGGACGAGCGCCGCCAGTTGCTCGCGCGAGCCGCGAACAGGCGCTCGTGGCGGCGCTTCAAGCCCGAGTACAGCTCTGCGTGGCGCTCCGCGCCGCGGGCGAACTGCCGCCCGCCGTGCCGTCGATAGCGCAGTACCGGCCGATCGAGCCCGGCGCCCTCGAAGCCGGCCTCGGCCAGCGCCATCCAGAGGTCCCAGTCCTGGAACGGGCCGGGAAGGCTCCAGCCGCCCACGGCCAGGAGGGCGTCCCTCCTGAAGAGGCTGGCGTACGGCAGGTTGTTGAAGTACGTGATGCGCCACGGGTCGAGCGTCCGGGCCCGGGCGTGCTCCTGCCGCTCCACGTCGCCGAACACCCGCACGCTCCCCCACACCGCGGCCGCGTCGTGGCGCGAGTCCAGAGCGTCCACCAGCGCGGCCAGGGCGCCGGGGAGCACCGCGTCGTCGGCGTCCAGCGGGAACACGTACGGCGCGCTGGTGGCGAACACGCCGGCCATCCGGGCCGCCGAGGTGCCGCGATTGCGCTGATGGATCACCCGATGGCCCGCCGCGACCAGCTCATCCAGCACCCGCAGGGTGTGCCGGTCGGTGGACCCGTCGTTCACCACCACCAGCTCGCACGGCTCCTGCGCGGTCACGGACCGCACTGCCTCGACGATCGTGGCGCCGTCGTCGAAGCACGGGATCACCACCGCCACACGGGGCGACACGGGCGGTGCGGCGGCTGGTGCGATCGCGGGCGAGAGGCTCATGCGCTGTCCCGGCGGACACTCGCACCGCTTCCGAGCGCGCTGGTTTCGATGCTGTGAACGCTTAGCGCAGCGCCTCGAAGCGCCACTCGCCCTCGACCCTGCGGAGATCGAGCGCCTCGTCGAGCGGCCGGCGGCCGGCCACCTCGGTGCGCAGCCGGGCCACGGCGCCGCGCCCGCCGTCGCGGAGCGCGATCGAGCGGACCTCGATCTGCGGCTCGCGTACGCGGGCAAGGCCGGAACGGACCCGGCGTGCGCAGCCGTCGCCGCCCATGCGGGCCCGGGCCGCGCGCGTGAGCAGGTCCTCGCAGACCGTGGAGCCGTCCGCGCGGCCCGTGGCGAGCTCGAGCTGCTGCACCACCAGACCGATCTCTCGAGCGGCCCCGCTCGCCCGCACGGGCTCCTCGTCACCCCCCAGCGAACACCCCGAAAGCAGGGCGACCGCGCAAATCGCCGCCCACCTCATCGACGGTGAGCATAATGGGGGTAGTGGAGGGCTCAGCCCCAGAATCCGTCGGCACGCTCTCGAGCTGGCTGCGCTGCTACCGATGCTGGTCGCGCAACCTGGAGGTGCAGCTTCATTACGAGGGCATCCTCAAGGTGGACGCCGAGACCGCGGAGGCGGTGGAGCCGGTCGAGGAGGTCCAGGAGGCGGTCGTGCAATGCCTCGACTGCCTGCACGATCAGCCCCATCTGAGCCTCAGCTTCTACGAGGAGAACGGACGCCGCATCTCCCGGATCGAGCCGGTCGAGGACCGCTGGGAGCGCATGGTCACCGGAACCCCCTGGGTCGCGTCGTGCACGGTCACGGTCGACGCCGAGGAGGTGGAGTCCTGCTCCGGCCCCGACGCGGCCGACTCGCTCGCGTTCGCGGCCTTCGGCGATCACGGCACCCGCGAGTTCTTCACCCACGTGCGCTTCCACAAGCACGAGGACGACCGGATCGTGGTGCACATGCTGGTGGAGCTCTACGCGCGCTCGTCGGAGGAGGCCACCGAGGTGCTCGAGCAGGCGGCTCGCGGCCAGCTTGCGATCACCTCGCTGGCGGAGGAGTCACGCCCGCCGGCATCGAGCGCCGACGAGCCTCACTGACCGCCGAGCAGCACCGTTCCCTGCTCCGCCAGGGCCTCGATCTCGCCGGACGAGCGTCCCAGCTCGCGCAGCACCTCCGCCGTGTGCTGTCCCAGGAGCGGAGGCGGCAGCGGGTCCGCAACCGCGGCGTCCGTCCAGATCGGCGAGGCCACGAGATCGAGGTCGCCCGCCGTCGGGTGGGGCACCCGGACCGTGGCCGGCCTCCCCGCCGCGGCGGCAGCCGCGAGGGCGTCCGGCACGGAGCGCACCTTGCCCACGGGAACCCCGGCGGCGTCGAGCGCCGCCACCCACTCCTCCGCCGGCCGCTCGCGGAAGCGGCGCTCGAGCTCCGGCACGAGCTCGTCGCGGTTCTCCACGCGGGCCGCGTTGGTGGCGAAGCGCTCGTCGCCGGCCAGGTCGCCGCGGCCAATCGCTTGGCAGAGGGCCCGGAAGAGCCCGTCGTTGGCCGCGGCCACCGCCAGACGGCCGGACGCCGTCTCGAAGTCCTGGTACGGCACGATGTTCGGATGCGCGTTCCCGAAGCGCCGCGGCTCGACCCCCGTGACCAGGGCGTTCTGGGCCACGTTCACGAGCCCGGCAAGGCCGGCGTCCAGCAGCGGCACCTCCACCCGCCCGCCCTCGCCCCCGTGCAGCGCCGCGAGGATGCCGGCCGTGGCGTGGAGCCCGGCCAGCACGTCCACGAGCGCCACACCGACCTTGTACGGCGGGCCGTCCTCGGGCCCGGTGAGGGACATCAGGCCGCTCTCCGCCTGGGCCACGAAGTCGTAGCCGGGCCTGCCGGGCGGCTCTCGGCGCGACCCGAAGCCGGTGATCGAGCAGTAGACGACCTTTGGGTTGCGCGCCCTCACGCTCTCGTAGTCCACCCCGAGCCGCTCGGCCCCTCCCACCCTGAAGTTCTCGATCACCACCTGGGCGCCGTCGCACAGCTCCAGGGCCAGCTCGCGGCCCGCCGGATCGCCCAGGTCGATCGCAACGCTGCGCTTGCCGCGGTTCACCGCCAGGAAGTAGGCGGCCTCGCCTGCCGCGAACGGCGGGCCCCAGGTGCGCGTCTCGTCGCCGCCCTGCGGGCGCTCGACCTTGACCACGTCGGCGCCGAGGTCGGCGAGCACCATGCTGCAGTAGGGACCGGCGAGCACGCGCGAGAGGTCGAGCACGCGCACGCCGCTGAGCGGCGGGGGTTCCGGTGAGCTCGCCATCGCGCGCCATCCTGACAGGGGCCGACGCCGCCGTGTCCGCCCTCGAGGCCACCGACGCCGACGTGGCCTTCGGGCTGCCCGGGGTCCACAACCTGAGCCTCTGGCGCGCCCTCGGGCGCTCGCCGATCCGCCTCGTGGGCGTGCGCCACGAGCAGACGGCCGCCTACGCGGCCGACGGCTATGCCCGCGCCCGCGGCGGCCTGGGCGTGGCGCTCACCACCACGGGCCCGGGCGCCGCGAACACGCTGGCCGCGGTGGGAGAGGCCTGGGCCTGCCGCCAGCCGGTGCTGGTGATCGCCACCGACGTGCCCACCAGCGTGCGCCGGCCGGGTCAGTGGCGCGGCGCGCTGCACGAGGCCACGGACCAGGCGGCGATGTTCGGGCCGGTCGTGAAGGAGGCGATCCGCGTGAGCTCCGCTGACGAGCTCGGGCCGGCCGTGACTCGGGCCGCCGCGATCGCGCTCGCGCCCCCGCAGCGCCCCGTCTACCTCGAGGTGCCCACCGACCTGCTCGACGGGCAGGCCGGGCCGGCCGCCGCGGAGGCGCCCGCCCCTCCCTTGCCGGCCCCGGTCGACCAGGCGGCCCTGGGGCGTGCCGCTGCCCTGCTCGAGGCCGCCGAGGCGCCGCTGCTCTGGGTGGGTGGCGGCGCGGTGCAGTCGGGCGCCGGGCCCGCGGTGGCCGCGCTGGCGGAGCGGCTGGCGGCGCCGGTGATCCTCACCTACGCGGCGCGCGGGCTGCTGGCGCCCGATCACCCCTGCCTGGTGACCGTGCCCCCGCACGTGCCCGAGGCGGGCGGGCTCTGGGACGAGGCCGACCTGGTGCTGGCCATCGGCAGCGACCTCGACGGAATGATGACCCAGGGCTGGGCGATGCCCGCCCCGCCGCGCCTGGTGGCGGTGAACGTGGACGGGCACGACGCCGGCAAGAACTATCCGCCCGACGTCGTGGTGGAGGCCGACGCGGCGATGGCCCTCGACGCCCTCATGGCCCAGGTCCGCGAGCGCCCGGGGCTCGAGCGGCTCGCCGGCCGGCTCGGCGCCCTGGTGACGTCGGCGCTCGACGGCGTCAGCGGCACCGATCCGGAGGCCGCCGAGTTCCTGGAGGCACTCGACGGCGCGCTCCCGGACGACGCGATCGTGGTCTGCGACATGTGCATCCCGGGCTACTGGCTGGGCGGGTTCCGCAGCCCGGCCGCGCCGCGGAAGCTCTCCTATCCGCTCGGCTGGGGCACGCTCGGCTGCGCCTTTCCGCAGGGACTCGGCGCGGCGCTGGCGGGTCACGGCCCCGCCGTGAGCGTGTCGGGCGACGGGGGCTTCCTCTACGCCTGCGGCGATCTCGCCGCCGCCGCCCAGGAGCGCATCCCGCTCACCGCGGTGGTGGTGGACGACGGCGGCTACGGGATGCTGCGCTTCGACCAGGACCGCCGCGGCGACCCCCACGAGGGCGTGGACCTCGTAACGCCCGACTTCGTGAGCCTGGCGCGATCGTTCGGCGTTCGCGCCGAGGCGGTGGACGGACTGGGCGCCGGGTTTGCCGAGGCGCTCGCACGCCATGTGGCGCTGGAAGAGCCCTCGTTGCTCCTTGCGCGTGCCTCCATGGGTCCTCCGCCGAACACTTCGCCGCGCTGGTACAGGGCTGCCCCAAATAGCCGATAAGTACCCATATGGGTACAGATCGCTCGACCCTCCCCCATCGGCGAGTGGTGGCCGGCGCTTCCGATGTACCGTGGTCCGAGGTGAGCCTCAGGATCGAGTGGGTCGGCGAGCCGGAGCGCTTCGAGCGCCTGGCCGCCGATTGGGACCGGATGCTCCCCGGCGACGCCAGGCCGTTCGACCTCCACCCGTGGTACTCCGCCTGGTTCCGAGCGTTCGGCGAGGCCGGGAGCATGCGCGTCTGCCTGGCCTGGGAGGGCGACCGGCTCCGGGCCGCCTTTCCCCTGGTCGAGCGCCACCGCCGCTCGCTGGCGGCGATGGCGAACGTCCACACGCCCGTCTTCCGGCCCGTCGGTAGCAGCCCGGAGGCGGTACGAGCGGTGGTGGAGGCCGCGCTGGCCGAGGGAAGCGGCAACCTGGAGCTTCCGGCCGTTCCGGTGGGCGATCCGTCCCTGACCTTCGCTGCGCGAGGCCACCGCGGCCGCCGGGCGGCGCCACGTGATCGCCTCCCAGCACGTGTCGCCGATCGTCGAACATGGGGACCTCGAGGCGTGGCGGCGGCGGTCGAGGCCGCACTGGGGCGCGCCGATCGAGCGCTTCCGCCGCAAGATGGCGCGCGACCACGAGGCCGAGCTCTCGATCGTCGAGACCCCGCCGACCTCGAGTCCGAGCTCGCGCGCGGGTTCGCGGTCGAGGCCAGCGGCTGGAAGGGCGAGAGCGGCACGGCGATCCTCTCCGACCCGCGCACGCTGACCTTCTACCGCGAGATCGCCCACGGCTTCGCGGAGCGGGGCGAGCTCCGCCTGTCGCGCATCGTGCTCGACGGCCACTGGGCGGCGTTCGATCTCTGCCTGCTCTACCGCGACCGGCTCTACCTGCTGAAGACCGGCTACGACGAGCGCTTCCGCAAGCTCGCTCCCGGCCTCGTGATGCGGCTGTCGATCATCGAGCGCTGCTTCGAGCTCGGCCTGGACGCCCACGAGCTGCTCGGCGACGACACCGAGTGGAAGCGCAAGTTCGTCGACCGCCGAGCGCGCGCCACGTGGGCTTCCACGCCTACGAGCGCCGGCCTCAGGGGCAGCGTGAGCTACCGTACCGGGCGACGCGCGCGGCCGCTGCTCAAGCGCGCCTACGAGGCGCGCTCGCGCGGGTTCGGCCCAGTTAGTCGGATTCAGCCGGAAGCCGGGGTCGCCGGTCAGCTCGGCCACGTCCATCTGCGCCTTCTGGAGCTTGCCCGCGTAGTCCCAGTTCATCGACTGCCAGCGCGTGAACTGATCGAGCACCCAGATCCCCGACTGGCGGCTGCCGTTGCCCGACTTGCCGTTCCCGCCGAAGGGAAGGTGCGCCTCGGCGCCCGAGGTCGAGTTGTTCACCGACACCATTCCCGCGCTCACCCGCTCGCGGAAGCGGAAGGCCCACTTGGGGTCGTTCGTGTAGATGGCCGGCGACAGCCCGTAGCCGTGGCCGTTGGCCAGGTCCATCGCCTCGTCGAAGTCGCCGAACTCGGCCACGCCGATCGATCGGTCCGAAGGTCTCGGTGCGCGTAGAGGTCGTCGTCCGCGCGGTCACGCCGTCCACGATCGTGGGGTGGCAGAAGAGCCCGGCGTCGGGGTCGCCGACGAAGCCGGCGCGCGGGTTGTCGGCGGTGATCCGCCCGGTCGCGCTCGAGCCGGAGACGGTGTGGTGGTCCTGGATCAGGTCGAGCCAGTCGAGGAAGCGCTCCAGGAAGCGCTCGTGGATCATCGGCCCGTAGAGCACGTCCGCGAACGGGTCGCCGATCGGCGCCTCCTCGACCGCGCGGGTCAGCCGCGCCACGAACTCGTCGTGCAGTGACGCGTGGACGATCACCGTGCCCAGCGAGGTGCAGCGCTGGCCCGCCGTGCCGAAGCCGCTGAAGAGCGCGCCCTCCACCGCCAGGTCGAGGTCGGCGTCGGGCATGACCACGAGCGGGTTCTTGCCGCCCAGCTCGAGGCAGGGCGACTGGACGTGGCGGCCGCACAGCTCGCCGATCCGCGACCCCACCGCCGAGGAGCCGGTGAACCCGACCTTGTCCACGAGCCCCTCGTCGAGCGCCTGCTCGAGTCCCGCGAAGGCGGTGGGCCCGTCGCACTGCACGAGGTTGAGCACTCCCGTCGGGCAGTCCCGCCGGCGAGGAACAGGCGCGCGAGCGCGTCGCCGAGCGCGGGCGCGTACTCGGCCGGCTTCCAGACCACCGCGTTGCCGCAGAGCAGCGCGGGCACGAGGTACCAGGAGGGCACGGCCACCGGGAAGTTCCCCGCCGTGATGATGGCCGCCACCCCCACCGGCGTTGCGGAACGTGAAGAGCTGCTTGTCGGGCATCTCGCTCGGCACGGTCTGCCCGTAGAGGCGCCGGCCCTCGGAGAGGAAGAAGTCGCAGGTGTCCACGATCTCCTGCACCTCTCCGAGCGACTCCGGATAGGGCTTGCCGATCTCGCGCGTGACGAGGCGGGCCAGCGCCTCCTTGTTCTCCTCCACGAGGCGGCCGATCTGCTTGATCGCGTTCCCGCGCACCGGGCGCCGGCGTGGCCGCCCAGTCGCGCTGCGCGGCGCGCGCGGCGCGGCAGGCGTCCACGAAGTCGCTCCGCGTCGCCCAGGCAGCGCCTCGCACACCACGTCCGCGAGGTCCGCCGGGTTGCGGGACTCCACGCGCTGCCCCGTCCGTGCGGGTCTCGCCGCCGATGATCGAGTCCGACCGTCTCGTGCTCGTGATGCTCATGGGCCTAGCGTAGCCCGGGCCCGCCGGGCGCCCGGCTCAGTGGCAGCTGGCCGGTGCCGCGTAGTCCGTGAAGCTCTTGCCCGCGACCGGCACGAACTGCCAGTCGTAGCCGCCCGGGCGCAGCGTCATCTTGAGCACGCCGAAGGTGTTGCTCTCGCGCACCTGGCTGTTCGGCTGGATGTCTCCGACCTGGTAGTGGCTCTCGCCGCCGGTGCCGACCGTGAACTGGCGGATGCCGGTGCGCGGCGTCGGCGTCGCCGGTCGGCGTCTGCGGGCCGAAGCGCTCGTACATGTGCTCGCTGCCGCTGAGCACCACGTCGGCGCCGTGCTCGTAGAGGATCTCCCAGAGCGGCTCCACGCTGCCCACGTTGCCGTGGATCTCGCCGGAGCTGAAGCGCGGCTCGTGGATCTGGGCGAGCGTGCAGGTCGAGCTGTTCTGCTCGAGGTCGTTCTTCAGCCACTCGTCCGTGGCGGCGTTGCAGGTCCGCAGCTGGACGTAGCAGCCCGTGTTGAGCGCGACCACGTGCCAGGCGCCGAGGTCGTAGCTGTAGAAGCCGGACGGGCCGCGGGCCGGCGGCGGCACCGAAGTAGTCGAAGTAGCCGCGCGGCGTCGGGCACGCCGTAGTCGTGGTCGCCCGGGATCGGCCGCGTGCGCGCCTTGTGGCGTCCCCAGCTGCTGTTCTAACAGTGCGTACTCGCTCGCGGTGCCGTAGACGTAGGCGTTGTCGCCAAGCGTCATCACGGTGCCCGGGATGCCGTCGAGCAGGTTCGCGGTCGCCTCGTCGTCGGTGCCGCCGCAATCGGCGATGTCGCCGGCCGCGGCGATCGTGACCGTCTCGCCGCTGGGAGCCTGGGCGGTGAAGGTGACCGGCGCGCTCTTGCCCACGAGCCCCGCCGCGGTCGCCTGCTCGGCCTGTGCCGTGTAGGTGCCGGGGGTCAGGTTGGCGGAGGCGGCCACCGAGAAGAGGTTGCTCGTTTGGTGCGTGGCCGAGAGGGTCTGCACCGGAGCGCCCGTCGCCGACGACCCGGAGTAGACCTTGACCGTGACGGTCGGCGTCTCGCCGTCCGCCGTTCCCGAGAACACCGGGCGCAGGTCGGCCGTGCTGCCAGGCGCCGGAGACTCGAGCACGACGGTCGGAGGCGGATCCTCGACCGGGCTCGACTTCGTGTAGTGCGCGAGCACCCGCGGGCCGGGCAGCGCGGTGCCGTAGACGGCCACCTCGTCCATCCGCCCGCGGAACCAGTCGGCCGAGCTGCTCGACCCGAGCGTGAGCACGGCGGTGCCGGCATCCACGCCCGAGGCCACTGCCAGCGTGGCGCGAACGGTGCCGTTCACGTAGATCGCCATCGACGTTCCGTCGAAGGTCGCCACGACGTGGCTCCAGGTACCGGTGGACACGGTGCCCGCCGGGCTCGCCACCTCGCTCGTGGCGCCGCCGTGCCAGAGCCGGAAGATCACGGCGCCGCCCGAGTTGATCCGGAGCAGGTACTGAAGGTCCTTGCGAACGAGCGTGGCCGAGCTCGCGGGTAGCGCGGCGGGCCGGATCCACGTCTCGAGGCTCAGCGCCGCCGTCGGGTTGAGGCTCGCCGAGGCCGGTACGCGCACGACGTCGTTGGAGCCGTCGAGCGCCATCGCCGTGCTCTGGGCCACCGGCACGATGCCGGCCTGCCCGAGCGCCGGGGAGCCCTGGTAGGCGCCGGTGTTCGCAAAGACGGTCTGGTCCGCGGCGCTCGTGCCGCTCGCTTCACCGAAGCGCCAGTAGGCGCGCGGGGCGTCGGCCATCACGGCGTCGCGGTAGGTCGCCGCGGCGGCCGTGGTGGTGACCGCGAAGGTGCGTGGAGCGCTCCGGCCGGTGTTCCCGGCGCCGTCCTGCTGCTCGGCCCGTGCCGTGTAGGTGCCCACCGGGAGGGCACTCGCGGGAGCGACGGAGAACGCCGCGCCCGAGCGGCTCGCCGTGAGGTTGGCCACCGGAGTGCCGGAGTCGCTGAGCCCGGCGTAGACGAGCACGCGCACCTGCGTCGAGTCGCCCGCCGACGTGCCCGCCGACCCGCCGAACGCGGGTGTGCTGTCGCTCGTGGCGGCGCCGTTGGCCGGAGCGGTGAGCGCCACCTGGGGCGCGATCGTGTCGACCCTGAACGTGACCGGCGCGCTCTTGCCTGTTTTTCCCTCCGCCCCCACCGCCTCGACCTGCGCGGTGTACACGCCGTCGTCGAGATCCTCGTCCGGCTCGCCCGACCAGATGGCGCCGGCAGGAGTCATCTCCAGAGTGCGAGCGGGCGTTCCAGCGGCCGCCGACCCGGGATAGATCACGAGCGTGACCGCACCGGTGGCGTCGGTCACGCCGGCCGTGAACGAGGGTGTGCGATCGGAGGTCTCGGTGCCGGCGAGCGGGGACGTGATCGCCACCGCAGGCCCGGGGACCACCGGCGGCGGCTTGACCGGCGGGGGCGTGACCGGCTTGACCGGCGGGGGCGTGACCTTCACCGGCGGCTTGGCCACGGTCACCCGCTTGATCGTGAAGGTGGAGGCCCGGCTCGCGCCGCGGTTGCCGCTGGCGTCGAACTGCCTGGCCTTGGCGGTGTAGGTACCCGGGAGGAGCGCCGGGCGGAGGGTCACGGCCCAGGACGCCCGGTTGCGGCGCGCCGTGACGACCCGCTGGGGCCTGCCCGCCGCCTTGGCACCTAGGTAGACCCGAATGGAGATCGCCCGTCTGTCGCCCTCCGACCTGCCGGCCCTCCCCGCGAGCCTGGGAGTGGCGTCCGAGGTGGCCGACCCTGCAGCCGGGCTGGTGATGCTGACCTTCGGCGGCTTGCGGTCGGGCGCGCCCTTGGAGGCCGTGACGGACGTTCCGCCCGCGGCAATGAGAAGCGCGATGCAGAGAACGACGAGTCGGCTGGGGGAGCGGAGGGTTCGCATCATCGTCCGTGATGAGGGCGAGCTCCTCGGCGGCGAGGCGGGTTCCAGCTCGTACCCTCGTTCGAAGGTACCCCCGACCAGGTGAGCGCGCCAGCGCCAACCCCCCGGTGACCGGCATCAGGGTGGGAAACGCCCACTACGATCGGTCAGGTCTCGATGGTCCGCAGCAAGAACCGGGTTCGGCTCGGAATCGCCCTGGCCCTGGCGGCGGCGGTTCTCATCGTCGTGGCGCTCTCGACGACCGGCGGG
This sequence comes from uncultured Thermoleophilaceae bacterium, assembly GCA_963803245.1. Classification (GTDB taxonomy): domain Bacteria; phylum Actinomycetota; class Thermoleophilia; order Solirubrobacterales; family Thermoleophilaceae; genus JACVRW01. Next base: position 46,940 of record CAWDLI010000007.1, read on the forward strand.
CCCAGCGAGCCCAGCGGGCCCCAGGCGCCCGGCGACCCGGACGACGGCTTCGGTGTGGGCAACTGGCCGCCCCCCGACTGGCGGCCCTACTCCGACGACTCGCCCTTCAACCAGCTTTTGCCGGAGGACCCGCGGCTCCATCCCCGCTCCTCGGCCATCGTCGCCCGCCTGACCGAGGAGGGCGGCCCGTCCGACCTGCGTGCCGGCGTGGCGGACTCGGACGGGGACGTCCAGCACCCCACCTACTGGTCCACCCCCGACGATCCTGAGTTCACGATTCACTGCACCCGTCCCTATGGCCGCTGCGAGGTGGAGGGCATGCGCGTGCGCATCCCCGACCGCGCTCGGCCCGCGGGCGGCTCGGACCACCATCTCGCGGTCGTGGACCAGCGGAGCGGCTGGGAGTACGACCTCTGGGAGGTGGAGTCGAAGCCGGAGGGAGGCGGCCGGCTCGTGACCGGGTACGGCGGGCGCACCCGCATCGACGGCGACGGCCTCGGCTCGGACGCCACGGCCGCGCACTTCGGCCTGCTCGCCGGGATCATCCGCGCCCAGGAGCTGCGGCGCGGCCGCATCGATCACGCGCTCTTCCTGGTGGCCGACTGCGACTCGGGCGAGTTCGTGTATCCGGCCCAGGGCCGCGGCGCCCCCTGCGGCGACCGGACCGACGCGCCGGCGGAGGGCATGCGCTTCCAGCTCGACATGTCCGACGCCGAGATCCGCGCGCTCGGGGTGCCGCGCTGGAAGCGGGCCATCCTCCGGGCGCTGGCCCGCTACGGGATGTTCGTGGGCGACACGGGCGGCTCCCCGTGGGACCTCGAGTTCGAGTCCGGATCGACCTACACGAGCTTCGGCTACCCCGACCCGATCGTCACGTACGCCAAGCGAATCGGCATCCCGCAGGAGGACGACGGCCGCTACCACTTCGACGTGAACGAGGGGATCGACTGGAGCCGCCTACGGGTCGTGGACCCGTGCGTGAGCGAGCGGAGCTGTTAGGTCAACCCGCGTCACGTTTGACCGACATGGGCGGCTCAACGTGACGAGCGTGCCCGACAACCACCCCCTACCCCGCTGCAGTAGACGCCGGGGCTCTGGGCCTCCCGAGCCCTACCGGCCGCGCAGCCGCCCGCCGGCCACCGCCAGCGAGCGCAGCAGGGGCGAGGTCTTCAGCCTCAGGTACAGCGGGCGGTTGCCCGGGTAGATCCCCACGCGCGGCCAGCTCAGCGGGCTCGCCGCGTGCGGCAGGCCGGTGAGCGTCCCGGCCGCGCGGTAGCCGGCGGCGCCTGCCGCGCTCGCCACCCGCTCGTCGTAGTCGCCGTACGGATAGGCGATCGACTCGCAGGTCCCGAGCCGTTCGAGGATCAGCTCCCGCGACTCGCCGAGCTCGCGCGCGAGCGCGGCGTCGTCGACCTGTGGAAGCCGGGGATGCGAGCGCGTGTGGGAGCCCACCTCCCAGCCCTGCTCGGCGAGCTCGCCCAGCCCGTCCCAGGTGAGACAGAGGAGCTCGTCGCTGTGGGGCCCGCCGGACCACTCCTCGATCCCCGGCCAGGACATCGGCTCCTCATGCCCGACCCAGTCGGTGGGCGCGTAGACCGTGCCGGGCGCGCTGTGCCGGGCGAGCACGGGCGCGGCCAGGTCGAGCGTGGAGCGGTACGCGTCGTCGAACGTGATCGCCAGCGTGCGGCGCCACGGCGGGTCGGTGACCGCGCGGGTGAAGGTGGTGGCGCGGTAGCCGCGCCGCTCCAGGGCGGTGATCTGCTCATCGAGCAGGCCTGGGCTCACCGCGAGCTCCGACGGCCAGTGCTCGCTGACGGCGTGGTAACAGAGCACGAGGACGTCGCTCATCCCGGGCCGCCGTCGAGTCGCGGACCTAACCTACCGATAGTGGAGGCATGGGAAACCTGAACGGAGCCACCCCAACCGGGCTGGAATTCGACCTGCTCGAGGGGCTCGACGCGGCCGGCGCGGCCTGGAGCGAGCTGGCCGAAGCCGCCGGCAACGTGTTCTCCACCCCCGAGTGGGCGTCCGTGTGGTGGCGCCACTTCGGCGCCGAGCGCGAGCTGCGCCTGCTGGCGGGCCGCGATCCCGCCGGCGCCACCGTCGCGCTGCTGCCGCTGTACGTCAACCGCACCCGGCCCCTGCGCGTGCTGCGCTTCCTCGGCCACGGCCCGTCGGACCAACTCGGCCCGGTCTGCGCCCCCGCCGACCGCGAGCGCGTCGCGCAGGCCCTCCGCCCGCTGCTGGCCGACCGGCGCTGGCGCGCCGACCTGCTGGTGGGAGACCGCCTGAGCGGAGCCGAGGGCTGGAGCGAGCGCACCGGGGCCACCATCCTGCTGGCCGAGCCCAGCCCCACGCTGGCGATCGACGGCCAGACCTGGGACGAGTTCCTCGCCTCGAAGAGCAAGAACTTCCGCGACCAGGTCCGGCGCCGCGAGCGCAAGCTCGCAAAGAGCCACGAGCTCTCCTTCCGGCTGAGCGACGCCGGACGGCTCGACGAGGACATGGGCACCCTGCTGAGGCTGCACTCGGCCCGCTGGGAGGACGAGTCCGCCGCCTTCGAGCCCGAGCTCGAGGCGTTCCACCGCGAGTTCGCGGCCGTGGCCCTCGAGCGCGGTTGGCTTCGCCTCTGGCTTGCCGAGGTGGACGGGAGCCCGGTGGCGGCCTGGTACGGGCTGCGCTACGCGAATTGCGAGTGCTTCTACCAGTCGGGCCGCGACCCGGCGTGGGATGAGCATTCCGTCGGCTTCGTGCTGCTCGCGCACTCGATCCGCTCGGCCTTCGAGGACGGGATGCGCGAGTACCGCTTCCTCCGTGGCGGCGACGCCTACAAGGGACGCTTCGCCGACGCCGATCCCGGGGTGGAGACGATGGTCCTCGGGCGCGGCTCGCTCGGCCGGCCCGCCGTGGCCGCCGCCGGCGCTCTCGGGCGCCTGCCGCGCGGCGATCGCCTGCTCGCCCGCGCGAACGTGCGGTAGCGCGCGCTTCACCAGCCCGCGGCCACGAGCTGGCGGATCGGCCCGTGGAGGTTCGCCTCGGTCCATCCCTCGCGCTGGAGGAACACGGCCAGGGGGTGAAGCTGGCGCCCGACCCGGCTGAGCCAGTAGGCGACGGCGAGCGCCTCCAGGGTCTGCAGGTCGGGGGACACGCCGACCGCCCTGCAGTAGGCGTGTACCTGCTCATTCCCTCCGTTGCGCACGAGCGGCCAGAGCACCTCGGTGAAGCGCTCGCCCGGCGTGAGGTCGCGCACCCGCTTGCGTGACAGGGCGATCAGGTCGAAGAGGTCGAGCATCGGCAGTGCCTCCTGGGCGGCCCACTCCCAGTCGAGCACGGTGGCGAGCCGGCCATCGCGGACCAGGAAGTTCTCCGCCCAGAAGTCCCCGTGGCTCTGCCCGCGCGGCACCTCGGCGAGCCGCTCATCAAGCCTCGCGAGGATCGACGGAAGGGCCTCGCGCTCCTGCTCGCCCACGTACTCCATCATGCGCTCGCCCTGCTTGACGAAGCCTTCCTCCACCTGCATCGCGCTCCCGGAGACGTCCACCCCGAAGAGCGCGACGAGAAACTCGAGCGCGTCCTCCCAGAGATCGTCGGTCATGCGCCACGGGTGGGTTCCCACCGCGTTCGGCTCGAACGAGTAGCGCAGCGGTCCCACCGCGCCCTGGGCGAGCGGGATCACCATCCGGTCGAGAACCTCCGGCGGCGCGTTCGCACCGGCGATGCCATCCAGCGCGTCGAGCGACAGGTCGAGCTGGCGCCTCGACGGACCCGCGGCGAGTCTCATGAAGAAGGACTCCCCGTCCGGCGCGCGCAGGCAGACCATGACCCTGCCGGACTCGAAGACCGTCGTGGAGAGGCGCTCGAGCGGCATGCCCGCGGCCTCGCGAGCACGATCGATGGCGGTGTCCAGCAGGCTGGGCGCCCTGGGCCCGCGGGTGCCGGTGAGCACGAAGCCGACCGGGGTGCGCAGCCGGCGCAGCCATCCGCCGCGGCCGAGGCCGTAGCGGCTGCGCGACCGGTCGCCGGTGGCGATGCGCGTGCTCTCGAGCCCAACGTCCCTGAGCGCGCGCCGCGCCTTGCGGGCCTCCGCCAGCGCGCTCGCCGTCTGGAGCGGTGAGAGCAGCAGCTGGCCCACCCGCAGCACAGTCGGGACCGCACGCGGCGGCGTCACACGCCCGCCCGCGACGGCGATCGAGATCACGCCGCCGTCCGCCAGCTCCGCCATCGCGTCCGCGAGGTCTGAGGAGTCGGGCACGCCGGTCGTGTCGAAGAGCACGGCGTCGACGCCGCCGTTTCCCGTGTGGGGGGCGGCGGGCGCCTCGGTCACGTTGTAGCCGCTGTCGCGGAGCACCTCGGCCAGGGCGGGATCGCCATGGCTGTCGATGCGGGCGGCCTTCTCGGGCAGTACGGCCCAGACCCAGCTCTGTCGCTGGATGACGCTGATGACTAGAGCCCGGTCGCGCTGTTTCCGGCGAAGAGCGCCGTCACCCGCTGGGCTTCCGAGTCGAGCGAGAAGCGGCTCACGCACTCGAGCCCCGCATCCACGAGCTGGGTCCTCAGCTCGGCGTCCGATACCACCCTGCGGGTGGCCTCGGTGGCCGCCTCGGCATCGCCGGGGGGAATCAGCACCGACCGTCCCTCCGCCAGCTCGGGCACGCCGCCCACAGCCGTCGCGACCACCGGGAGGCCGGCGGCGAACGACTCGAAGAGCACCTGGGGCACGCCCTCGGTCCAGGACACGTGCAGGAACACGTGGCTGTTCCGGTAGAGGTCTCTGAGCCCGCCGTCCAGCGACACGTAGCCGAGCAACTCGGCGTGCTCCTCCACGCCGGCCGCCCGCAGCGCACCGGCAAGCTCGTCCTTCATGGTGCCGTCACCGCACACCACGAGCTTCCAGCGGGGGTCGTGCTCACGCAACCGCGCGAACACCTCCGCGAGCAGGAGGGGGTTCTTCTCGGGGTCGAGCCGGCCGACGCTGAGCACGCTCAGATCCCCGTCGTAAGAACGGGTCAGAGCGTCCTCGCGCGTTGTCACGTGCTCGTCGTCCACCAGCGATATGACTATCGGCAATACCTCGCCGCCTCGATAGCGACGGGCAAGATCGGGCCCGACGGCCACGAGCGGGTAGATCCGGCCCAGCGCGCGCCATACGCCCTCGAGAAGGAGCGCCGCCAGGAGGATGCCGCGGCGGCCGGGATGACGGGTGCGCATGTGGGCCGGGAAGTCCTGGCGCACGCCGAGCACCACCCGCCGCCGGCGCAGAGCCGCCGCGACCACGAACGCCATCGCCAGGGGGTGCGGACCGAGGAGCCACACCACGTCGACGTCGTCGAGCAGCCTCCAGAAGCGGCGCACCGATCGCGCCATGGCCCCGATCGCGCTCAGGGGCCGGGAGAGCTTGGCGTAGTGCGGCAGGCCCACGAAGCCCACGTCCGCCGGGACGAGATAGTGGGAGCGCCCCGGCTCGGGGGCCAGCCGGCCGACCAGCGTGAGGTGGTCCACGAATCGCCCGAGCCTGGACATGAAGACCACGAACGACTCCGGTGCGTACAGGGAATCGCCTTCGCGCCGATACTCGACATCGCTGTAGGCGGCCACGCGCACCCGGCAGGATGGTAGTCGCCAGGGTTGCCGTCCTCCGATCGCGGTTACCTTCGACTGAGTGCCTGACGCGCCTGAGAACGGGGAGGGGCAAGGTTCGCCGCTGGCGCGGCCCTCCTTCGCGCGCTCGGCCGCCACCACCTACGGGACCAACCTGGGCGTGGCGCTGCTCTCGTTCGTGAGCGTGCTGATCACGGCACGCTCGCTCGGCGCGATCGGCCGCGGGGACATCGCGTTCCTGACCACGATCGCGTACCTGACGGCGCAGCTCTCGACGCTCGGGCTCGCGCAGGCAAACGCCAACTTCGCGGCGCGCGAGCCCGATCTGAGCCCGAAGCTGGCCGGCACGTCGCTGACGCTCGCCTTCGTGTTCGGGGGCTCGGCCGCGCTCGTGCTCGCCGGCGTGATGGTCGTGTTCCCGGACATGACGGGCGAGGCGGGCACCGGAGTCCTCCTGCTCGTGCTGGCGGCGATCCCGATGCTGATCCTCCAGGAGTACCTGATGTACCTGGTGCAGGCGCACTACGGCTTCGGCATCACGAACCTCTCGTGGCTCGCCAGCCCGACGATCAACGTGACCGTCAATGGCGCGTTCGCGCTCTTCGGCGCCATCACCGTGACCTCGGCCGTCGCCACCTGGGTCGGCGGCATGCTCGTCGGGACGCTGATGCTCGCCTCGGCGGTCGTGAGGCGCCTGGGGGGCTTCGGCCGCCCTGACCGGGCGCTGGCCAAGCGAATGCTCGCGTTCGGCCTCAAGGCGCACCTGGGCCGCGCGATGCTCTTCGGCAACTACCGCGCGGACCAATGGATCCTGGGCGTGATCGCCGGATCCAAGGAGCTCGGCCTCTACAGCGTGGCCGTCGCCTGGTCGGAGGTCCTCTTCTTCCTGCCCACCACCCTGGTCGCCGTGCAGCGGCCGGATCTGGTGCGAGCCAGCCCGGAGGAGGCGCGCCGGCGCGCGACCGTGGTGCTCCGAGGGGCCCTCGTCCTCACGCTCGGCTGCACGGTGGTCATGGTCCTGCTCGCCCCGTTCCTGTGCACCACGATCTTCGGCAGCGAGTTCTCGGGCTCTGTGGAGATGCTGCGGGTGCTGTGCCTGGGCTCGTTCGGCATCGCCACGCTCAAGCTGCTCGGCAACGCGCTCACCGCCCAGCGCCGGCCGTTGCTCGAGACCGGCGCCGTGGCCGTGGCGTTCGTGACCGTCTTCGCGCTGGACTTCGCGCTGATCCCCGACCACGGCGGCCTGGGCGCCTCGATCGCGTCGGCCACCTCCTACACGCTCGGCGGCCTGGCGGCAGCGGTGATCTTCGGGCGCACGCTCGGCGCCAGCATCAGCGACCTCATCCCGCGCCCGAGCGACGTGCTCGTGCTCGGGCGCAACGTGATGGGGCGCTTCAGGCCTGCAGGGCCGGCTCCCGGCGAGTGACCGCCGGCGGGTCCTGACGCGACTGCACCGAGCCCAGCATCGACGAGGCCACGGGGTCCTCCTCCCGCTGGACCAGCCGGAAGAGCATCGGGCCGAATGCCAGCAGCACCCAGATCTGGAAGCCATTCCCGTTCGAGATGAAGAAGGAGGCGACGAGAGCCGCGAGCAGCCCTACGAACACGGATCTGGAGAACGCCGCCGACTCCTCGTCCCCCCTGCTCTCGAACCTCCGCGCCGCGCGGAGGGCGGCGGCCAGCGAGCTGATGATGATCGCCAGGAAGAGCCCGAGGCCCACCAGGCCGACCTCGACCATGGTCTGCAGGTACACGTTGTGCACCACGTGCGGCCGCTCGGCGATGAAGTTCACGAACGTCAGCTGGCCAGGGCCGCTCACGTAGCGCGGGGCGTACACCTGGTAGTTCTCGAGACCCACCCCGGCGATCGGGTGGTCCTTGAAGATGCGGACGCCCACGATCCAGAGGCTGCTGCGGCCGTTCCCCTGGTCCGCCGTCTGCGTCACGCGCTTGTAGGCATCGGGCTCGGCGGCGAACCAGACAGCCACGAGGCCGACCATGATCGCGACGAACGCGATCACCAGGATCCGTCCCCGCTTGGCCACCACGAGGGCGGCACCCGTGGCCACGATCGCGGCGATCAGGCCGCCGCGGGACTCGGTCGCGCCGAGGCCGAGCACGAGGATCACACCCATCCCGGCGAGCGCGATTCGGGCGAGGGCGCTGCGAACGCCCACCGCCAGGCCGACCGCCATCGCCAGCGAGGGCACGATCCCGGCCGCAAGGTAGTTCGGGTCGTCGAGGCCGCCGCGCAGGCGCCCGTCGTTCGCCACCGCACTGGTCTCGCTGGGCGGCGTGACCCCGCCGATCAGCCCGAGCGCGACCGAGAAGGTGACCCCGATGATGAACGCGAACGCGATCGTCCTGATCTGCGTGCGGGTGAAATCGAGCGTCATGAGCACGGTGAACATGAGCGCGCACCCCAGCCACGGCTGCAGGGCGGTGAACGACATCTCCGGCTCCTCGGCCCAGACCATCGAGAGCGCTAGCCAGACGATGAACACGGCCACCAGGAGGAGCAGGCCGCGTGGCACGTGCTTCCCCTGGTCGTGGGCGTGGCTGCGAAGCGTCCCGAGCCACGCCAGCGCGATCACGAGCCCGGCCGCTTGAGAGGCCGTGCTGATGCCCGGCAGGCCGGTGAGAAACGTGGTGGGCACCCAGAGCGCGATGCCGAGCGGGAGGTTCACCAAGGCGAGCGGCAGGTAGCAGAGGCCCACGAGCACGCCGATGCCGACCTTGAAGTCGTAGGCCATCAGCGCGCCCACGGCCATGCACGCGAGCAACGTGACCCCGGAGACGGCTTCGCGGCTGAGCTGCGGTATGGGCAGCCGCCGCGGAGCGGCCCTGTTGGACTGCGGGAGGCTGGGGGCGAACGAGCTCATCGCAATTCCCGGCGCAGTCTAGGTGCCCATGTCAGCGCTGGCGGACGGCCGTGCGCGGCTGTCCCAGCCCGAGCCGGGCGCCCAGCTGCTGCGCGACTCCCTCGATCATCCCCACGCCGTAACCGAGGTGGAGTGCCGGGAAGCATGCTGCGAGGCGCGGGATCAGCTCCGGCCGCGAGCGCGAGGCGGAGATCGACGCCGCCGTGGCGCCCGCGCCGTAGGCGAGGGTGAGCGCAAGCAGGCCGCGCCGCGCCTTCGAGCTCACGGGGCTGGCGAGAGCCAGGCCGCCCAGGGTTGCCACCAGCCCTGGAGGGGCCAGGTGGTAGACGCGCAGGAAGTCCGGATGAGCGGCGAGCACGCGGACGCGCGACTGGCCGTAGTTGCGGTGCTGGCGGAAGACCGCGGTCCACGATGACCGGGTGGTGTAGACGAAGCGCACGCTCGTGTCGAGCACGAGCCGGTAGCCGGCCTTCTTCAGCCGCCAGTTGAGCTCCTCGTCCTCCCCCACCAGCATGTCGGTGCGGAAACCGCCGACCTCCTCGACGGGAGCGCGCCGGTACACGCCGGCCTGGATGGTGTCCACGTCGGCCCGCACGCGCTCGTCCGCGTAGACGCTGCTTCCGACGCCGAAGTTCGAGCCGCGGGCCAGCGCGACCGCTTCGCCGAACGGGGTCTCCCCCACCTGCTCGGGCTGCGCGCCGACGCAGCAGACCTGGGGCCCCTCCTCGTTCAGCAGCTCCGCCGCCCTGCGCAGGTAGTCGGGATACAGGTAGGTATGCGCGTCCACCCGGGCGATCAGCTCCGAGTGGCCCTGCTGGATGCCCAGGTTGCAGGCCTGCGCCGCGTTCAGCCGGCCGCTGCCGTTGACCAGCGCGAGCCGGCCGTCCGACGCCGCCCGCTCGCGCACCACGCGCGCGGTCTCGTCCGTGGAGCCGGCGTCCACGACCCACACGCGGTAGCGGTCGGCCGGGTAGTCCTGGGCGAAGATGGCGTCGAGGCAGCGGTCCACGTGCCCCTCCTCATTGAAGGCGGGCACCACCACGTCGACGGTCGGAAGCTCAGCAGTGTGCACGCAGGCCGCCTCGTCAGGCGAGCGACCGCTCGCGCTCGAGCGTGGCGAGGCTCTCGCGCAGCACGCTCACCACGTGATCCTGGTCGCTCTCGGCAAGGGTCGGGAACAGCGGCAGCGTCAGCTCGGTGCGAGCCGCCAGCTCGGCGCGCGGCAGGGAGCCCTCGACGGACCCCTCGTACGCGGTGAACTCGTGGATCGCCGGATACAGCACGCTCGTCTGCACGCGCTGCTCGAGCAGCTTCGCCCTCAGCGGCTCGCGGACCTCGGCGTCGTCGAGCATCACCGGCATCACGTAGCAGGAGGAGGTATCCACCTCGTCGTCCGCGTAGGGCACGCTGAGCCCCGGAACGTCGGCGAGCAGGCGCCGGTAGCGGTGCACGAGCGTGCGCCGCCTGGCGATGTCGTCCTCGAGACCCTCGAGGCGCGCCCCCAGCAGGGCCGCGCGCGGCTCGTCCATCCGGTAGTTGAAGCCGAGGCCGACCACGTCGTAGCCGGCCGAATGACCGCGATGGCGGTCCCAGGTGCCCGACGTCATGGCGTGCGACCGGAGGCTCCGCACCTGCTCCGCCACCCCGTCGTCGTCGGTCGAGAGCAGGCCGCCCTCGCCGCAGGAGAGCACCTTGTTGGAGAAGAAGCTGAAACAGCCGGCCAGGCCGAAGGTCCCGAGCTTGCGGTCACTCCCGACCGGCGTCGCGCTCGGGGTGTGGGCGGCGTCCTCGATGAGCGCCAGGCCGTGCTCCTCGCAGAGCTTGCCGAGCGCGTCCACGTCGGCCGCGTAGCCGCCGTAGTGCACCGCGCACACGGCCTTGGTGCGAGGGGTGATGCGGGCCGCCACGTCCTCGGGGTCGAGCCCCAGGTCGTGCTGGCCCAGCACGTCGGCGATCACGGGGGTGGCGCCGCAGTAGCGCACCGCGTTGGCCGACGCGACGAAGGTGATGGCGGGCACGATGACCTCGTCGCCGGGGCCCACTCCGGCCGCCAGGTAGGCGAGATGGAGAGCGGCGGTGCAGCTCGAGAGCGCGATGGCGTGGCGCGCGCCGAGGTGCTCGGCGAAGGCCGCCTCGAAGTCCTGCGTGCGTGGGCCCATGGTGAGCCAGCCCGAGCGCAGCGTGGCCTCCACGGCCTCGATCTCGCGGTCGCCGAGCTTCACGTCGAAGAGCGGGATCAGCCGGTCGTCGGCCACGGCTAGTTCCGGTAGCGGCCGTCGTAGGGATCGCCGAAGCGCTGCTCCTCGAGCGCCCCCACGATCTCCTCGATGCCGTCGGGCACACGGTTCAAGGGCTCGAAGCCGAGCTCGTTGCGGATCTTCTCGAACGAGACCTTGTAGTCGCGCGGGTCCTCGTCGCGGGAGACGTACTCCACGTCCCCCTTGCCGAGCTTCCCGGTGATGATCTCCACGAGGTCGAGCTTGCGGTAGTTCTCGTCGGAGTGACCGGCGTTGAACACCTTGCCGGCCACCGCCTCAGCGGGGGCGTCCAGCACGGTGTGCACCGCCCGGGCGGCGTCGCGCACGTGGATGTAGGGCCGCCAGAAGCGCTCGCCGAACACCTCGAGGTGCTTGTCCGCCCAGAGGTCGCGCGTGAACTCGTTGACCGTGAGGTCGAAGCGCATGCGATTGCCGACTCCGTAGACGGTCGCGAAGCGGAGGCAGGTCGGGCGCAGGCCATGGCCGTTGCCGTTCGCCGACTCCAGCAGGGCCTGCTCGATGCCCACCTTCTGCTCCGCGTACAGCGACACGGGGCGCAGCTCGCCGCTCTCGTCGATCGGCACGGTGGGGTCGGACATACGTCCATAGTTGGAGCAGGTCGAGGCGAAGATCAGGCGCTCCACGCCGAGCTCGCGGGCGTCGCGCACGAGAGCGCGGCTGCCCTCCACGTTCACGTCGTTCGAGAGCTCGGGGTCCCTGGCGCAGGCCGGATCGCCGACGATGGCCGCCAGGTGCACCACGGCCTCGGCGCCTTCGAGGGCGCGCCGGCGGGCATCGCCGTCGCGGATGTCGCCGCGAATCAGCTCGACGCCGCGGTCGGTCAGGTCCTTGGCCACGTCCTCCTGGCCGTGCAGCAGCACGTCGAGCACCCGGACCTCGCGACCCGAGGAGAGAAGCTCGTCCACGACGAGCGCGCCGACATAGCCGGCTCCACCGGTGACCGTGACCGTCATCGAACGACGGGGGGGACCGGGGCGTGGCCAGCCGTGGGCTGGCTCGATCGATGCGAGCCGGGGGGCTCGTTGGCTGTCTGCTCGTTCATAAGGAGGGGCTTGACCTGCTCGAATTCAAGAATTGCCTTCTCGTAGTCCTCGTGGCGCCCGATGTCGAGCCAATAGCCGTCGTAGACGTAGGCGCCCACCTGGACCTTCGCGTCGAGCAGACGCTGCACGAGGTCGGGCAGGTCGAGGCGCTGATCGGCCTCGACATGCTCGAGCGCCGCGGGCTCGATGACGTAGACGCCCATGCTGACGATGTACGGGATCTCGGGCTTCTCCTCGAAGCCGGTGATCACACGGGTCTCGCCGGCGTTGCCGTCGAGGTGGATCACGCCGTACTCGGTGCGCACGACGCGGCGATGAGAAGCGATCGTGAGGGCGTTGCCACTCGCGCTGTGGACGTCCACCAGATGCGCGTAGTCGAGCGCCGTGAGCACGTCGCCGTTCATCATCAGGAAGGTTTCGTCGAGGCGGTCGATGGTCGCCAGCGGGCCGACGGTCCCCAGCGGAGTGAGCTCCTCGTGGTAGTCGATGCTCACACCGTGCGTGGATCCGTCGCCCATCACGGCTCGCACGAGGTGCGAGAGGTAGCCGACCGCCAGCGTCAGGTCGTCGAAGCCCGCGTCGCGGAGCTGGTGCACCACCACGTCGAGGATGGCGCGATCGCCAACGGGCAGCAACGGCTTCGGGAGAACCGTGGTGTACGGCCCGAGCCGCGACCCTTTGCCGCCGGCGAGAATGACTGCGCGCCTACCCATTCTTCTATCCCCTTTCGGCGTTCGGCGACACGACTTGAGTCGTGGATCGAGGGCCGTCCCGGCCATCGGCCGTCCATCTTAGGCTGTACAACGTCTCGATCAGGATGCCGCGCCTCCGCACTGTGGTTTTGAAGACCGTGTACTGGCTGGTCGTCCTGGTCATCTCGCTTGCGCTGCTCGTGCTCCTGGTTCTGTTCTTCGAATCGCGCGACAGCTCGGATCTCGAGAACACACGGGATTCCACGGGAACCGGCTCCGTGATCCTCCTGCGCGGCTAGTCGCGCTCGACTCTCGAGTACCCCCGCCTGACGAACCGCGCGAACACGATCAGGCGCTGCGCCGCACTGTACAGAGGGTGGCAGGCACTCAACACGAGCCTGTCGTAGCCCACCCGCTTCGTGACCCAGAGCGCGGTCGGCTCCACGATCTGGGTGCGCTCCACCCTGTAGATGAAGCTTCCGTAGGGCATCTGCATGACGATCCGGTCGCCGCGTTCGAGCTGGTCGACGTTGCGGAAGGGAGCGCCGTGCGTCGTGCGGTGCCCCGCGATGGCCACCGTGCCGTGCTCCCCGGGCATCGGGGTGTCGGGGTAATGGCCCGGCCCCTTGCGGAGATCGTCCGTGTCGGTGCCCTCGACCACGTAGGCCGACTTGTCGATCGTGGGCAGCTCGATCTGCCCGATCGCATCGCCCGGGAGCGGGTTCCGGGCGATCACCCGGGGCGGCGGATGGTCGAGCTGCTCCTTGAGCTCAGCCTGCTCCTTGTCGGCCAGGAAAGCCGACACCGGCTCCTGCCAGGCGAGCGTCATTCCGGCGTCTCCGATCAGGAGGAGACCGCTCACGATCATCACCGACGCTATGAAACGGAGCACCACCCTGACCGGGTTGCGCGGCCGTGCTTCTGTGGCGCTCATCCCGAATCTGAGTGTAGGGTGCCTCCATGCCCGAAAGAACGAGCTGGGCCCTCTCGGAGGCCCCCACCACCAACCCGAAGCTCCTCCGTTGGGTCGAGGAGATGGCCGAGCTGACCACCCCGGATTCCGTGCACTGGTGCGACGGATCGGCCGAGGAATATGACCGTCTGTGTGCCCAGCTGGTGGATGCCGGCACCTTCGAAAGGCTCTCCGACGCGAAGCGCCCGAGCTCCTACTTGGCGCGTTCGGACCCGGGCGACGTGGCCCGTGTGGAGGACCGCACCTTCATCTGCTCCGAGAGCGAGGCGGACGCCGGGCCCACCAACAACTGGCGCGATCCCGCTGAGATGCGCGACACGCTGTCCGACCTCTTCAGCGGCTCCATGCGCGGGCGCACCATGTACGTGGTCCCCTTCTCGATGGGCCCGCTCGGCTCCCCGATCGCCCACGTCGGCGTCCAGCTGACGGATTCGCCCTACGTGGCGGTGAGCATGCGGATCATGACCCGCATGGGCTCCGGCGCCCTCGACGTGCTCGGTGAGGAGGGCGATTTCGTGCCCTGCCTCCACTCGGTCGGTATGCCGCTGGAGGAGGGCGTGGAGGACGTGCCGTGGCCGTGTGACGCTGATAACAAGTACATCGTCCATTTCCCGGAGACGCGTGAGATCTGGTCCTTCGGATCGGGCTACGGCGGCAACGCCCTGCTGGGCAAGAAGTGCTTCGCGCTCCGGATCGCGTCCGTCATGGCTCGCGACGAGGGCTGGCTCGCGGAGCACATGCTCATCCTGAAGGTCACCTCGCCCGAGGGCGTCTCCAAGCACCTGGCCGGGGCGTTCCCGTCCGCCTGTGGCAAGACGAACCTCGCAATGCTGATCCCCACCCTGCCCGACTGGAAGGTGGAGACGATCGGCGACGACATCGCCTGGATGAAGTTCGGCGACGACGGCAGGCTCTACGCGATCAACCCGGAGGCCGGCTTCTTCGGCGTGGCGCCCGGCACGGGCGAGAAGACGAACCCGAACGCGATGGCGACCGTGCGCTCCAACTCGATCTTCACCAACTGCGCCCGCACCGACGACGGCGACATCTGGTGGGAGGGGATGACGAAGGAGGCGCCCACCCACCTCGTGGACTGGCACGGCAAGGACTGGACGCCCGAGTCGGACGCCACGGCGGCCCATCCCAACGCCCGGTTCACCACTCCGGCCGCGCAATGCCCGTCGATGGCGCCGGAATGGGAGGACCCCGCGGGCGTGCCCATCGATGCCTTCCTGTTCGGCGGGCGCCGCTCCACCGTGGTGCCGCTCGTGCACGAGGCCTTCGGCTGGGAGCACGGCGTCTTCCTCGGATCGATCATGTCCTCCGAGACCACGGCCGCCGCGGCCGGCGACGTCGGAAAGCTCCGGCGCGACCCGATGGCGATGCTCCCCTTCTGCGGGTACGACATGGCCGCGTACTTCGGGCACTGGCTCGGGATGGACGAGCGCGAAGGCGCCAAGCTCCCGCGCGTCTTCTACGTCAACTGGTTCCGCAAGGACGAGTCGGGTCAGTTCCTCTGGCCCGGTTTCGGCGAGAACAGCCGGGTGCTGGCCTGGATCTTCCGCCGCTGCGACGAGGAGGCCGAGGCGGTCGAGACGCCGATCGGCCGGGTGCCCGCCCCCGGGTCGTTCGACACCGAGGGCCTCGACATGTCCGCGGCCGACCTCGAGTCGCTGCTGGAAGTGAACGCCGAGGATTGGAAGGCGGAGCTTCCGCTCATCCACGAGCACTTCGCGACCTTCGGCGACCGCCTGCCGCCGGCCCTGCGCGAGCAGCTGGCCGCGCTCGAGCAGCGGCTCGAGCAGGCGTAGGGCCTCAGCCGCCAGGCGCCCGCCCGTCGGCCCCCCCTCCGGGCACCGTTCGGCTGGGTGAGGGCTGCGTTCCCTTGCGCTGCTGTCGTACTGGTGGCCGCTTTGTGACCGGCGCCTTCCTGCCGCTCGAGTGTGGCCCGAGTTATGGGCCTATGTGGCGCTTAAGTCGGGCCACACTCCGGGGGGACTCGGCGGGTCCGGCCTCACTCAGCCGCTCAGCGAGTCGCGCGGGTGAAGCGCCGGAACTCGGCCCAGGCGGGCTTCGGCTGCCCGTCCAGGCGGAAGAGGCCGCAGTAGAACTCCCAGCCGCGCGAGCTGGGCCCGGGACGGTCTCGCCAGCTGAACCAGACGAGCTTGCTCACCCGGTAGCGGGCGCGGCTCCGCACCACGAACCGGAACGCCGAGCGCAGCCGCTGGGCCTGGCCCGCGGGCGTGGTCGAGAAGTACTCGCTGCCGCCGCCCGTGCCCCATCCGAGCTCGGAGATCCACACGGGCGTGCGGGCGTCGCCGTTGCGGCGCATCACGGTGCGGATGCGGGTCAGCTCGCCCTTCACGCCCCCGGCGTCCTCGGAATAGGGATGGATCGCGACCGCGTCGAAGTAGCGCTTGATCCCCTTCACGCGGTAGAGATCGTCGAGATAGCGGTAGCCGGCGGGGCCCCTCGTGGAGTTGGCGAGCAGGCCCGCCGTGCCGATCGTGGCTCTCCGGTCGTTCGCGCGGATGGTGCGGCCGATCAGCTTCAGGAGGGACGCGTACTGGCGGGCGCTCGACGGCCCGTCGGACCAGTGCGGCGGGTAGTTCGGCTCGTTCCAGACCTGATAGGCCGGGATCGGCCGGCGCGGAACGCCGGGGTGCGAGCTCCAGAAGCTGCCGCCGCGCCCGTAGCGCTGCACCACATCGCGCACGAAGCGGCTGAAGGAGGCACGCCCGGCGGCCGTGAGCGGCGCGTAGGCGCTGCCGTCGGCGGCGAACGGCGGGCTGCCGACCAGGACGGCGAGGATGCCGACCCGGGCGCGGGCCGCGCGCTCGACCATGGTGTCGTAGTAAGACCAGTCCCGCGGCGCTCCGGGCGTGGGCTCGACCGATCCCCAGTCGAAGTTGAGCCTCAGCGTCCCGAGCCGGGCCGAGCGCATCCGGTTGAAGTCGGCCTGCGCGGTGGGCGCTCCGGCGGTGGTGGCCCTGGGATCGCCCTCGGCGCCGAAGAAGGCTCGCGGCACCTTCGCCTGAGCGCCGCCGGCGAGCAGCGCAAGCGCGACCAGTGCCGCGGCCATCGAGGCGGCGGAGGTCAGGAGGAGGCGGATATGACTCGACGCGAAGGTCCGGGACATGATTCGGCGGACCGCTCAAGCTAGCGATTGAGACCGGCCGGGGCGCCGCTCAGGCGGCTATTCCCGGCTTTGCAACCCGAGCACGCCGCGGAGGTAGGCCGAGGGCGGAGCAAGGGCGCGCGTGCGCCGCAGCGCCTGAATGGCACCGGCGCGGTCGCCCGAAGTGGCCCTCAGCCGCGTCAGCGCGTACCAGAGGCGCCAGTCCTCGGGCGCGCGCTCGATCGCCTCACCGAGCGCCCGCTCCGCCGCGGCCGGGTCGTTCTCCTCCAGCACCAGCGCAAGCTGCAGGCGCGGCGCGGCGGCCCAGGGCTGGATCGACGCTGCCGCCCTCGCCTCGTCGGCGGCGAGCGCGAGATCGCCGTCGGCGGCGGCCTCGCGGCTCGCGCGCAGCTTCGCGTCGGTCGTGAGCGCAATGCCCCCGGCGACGATGCAGGCGCAGCCGGCCACGACCACGCCGGCCCCCAGCGCAAATCGCAGGGCTCGTGCGCGCTGCGGGCCAGGCATCAGAGCGGGACCGCACAGCACCGCCGCCACGACCACCACCGGGAGGAAGGCGCCGGGGATCTCCCAGGTCCATTCCACGCCCGCGGCGGTGATGCCGCAGCCGAGCACAGCCAGCAACGCGGCGGCCGCGGCCGGGTCCTCTCCCCCCAGCCGGCGGCGCACCCCGGCGGTGATGGCCGCGCCGAAGAAGCCCACCAGCAACAGCAGCCCGACCACCCCCAGCTCGGCGCCCGTCTCCACGAAGAGCGAGTGCGCGTTCCGGACGAAGTAGTCGAGCGACCCGTGCTGGGCCCAATACGGCTCGTACCCCGCCGCGCCCACCCCCCGCAGGGGCTCGGTCTTGAAGGCCTCCCAGCCGGCCTTCCAGAACTGGTAGCGGCCAGTGCCCTCCGTGCTCGTCAGATGGCGCGTCACGAGCCCGCGGCCGCTCACCTGCTCCTGGGTGTCCGGCGGCGCCTTCAGCTCGTGCCAGCGCTCCACCGGGTCCGCCCCGAGCAAGCCCACGATCAGCGCCGCGGCGGCTCCCACGGCCACGATCGCCGACACCGCGCGCGGCACCCGGACCCGCTCGACCAGGTCGTCCACCATCGGCCTGAGGGTCAGCACCGCGCCCACGACGACCAGCGTCAGCACGAGCATCACGTTCGCCTCGGTGTCGTATCCCGCGGCCTGGATGCGCCCGTCGGTGAAGAGCTCCCGCGACATCGCGGCCAGCACGAGGATCGCCGCTCCGGTCCCGCCCAGGATCACCGCGGTCACGAGCCTCACGCGCCGGGGACTGAGAACCAGCAGGACCACGAGTCCGACCGCGCCGGCCACCGCTCCGCCGCGCGACGAGGTCAGGAAGACGCCGAGCGCCGGCAGCGGCACGGCGGCCGTGGCGAGCGCCCGGCCGATCACGGACCGGCTGAGCCCGGCGAGCGCCACCAGCAGCACGGCGGTGAGCGCGAGCAGCGCTCCGAGCGCGTTCCAGTAGCCGAGCGGGTAGCTCAGCCTCCCGCGCGTTGCGGCCAGCTCCGCGCTCAGGTCCGGGTCGGGCAGGAGCGACGGCGCCATCCGGCTGGCGAGCGCCACGACGGTCAGCGCCACCAGCCCGATTCCCAGCCCTGCCAGCCAGCTCCGCGCGCTGCGCGCGGGCGAGGCCACCACCACCAACGCGAACACCCCGGCGTAGGCGACCGCGCGCAGCGTGTCGTCGAACGCGCCGCCGTCATCCACCCCCCAGCCCATCGAGAGCGCGGTGAACCCGGTGAGGGCCACGAGGCTGCCGCCCGCCACCAGGGCCTCGGCCGGCACCGGGGCCCTCGGGAACAGCCGAAGCAGCACCCCCGCGACCACCGCCCACCAGACCGCCACGGCGAGCAAACCCCGTGCCTGAACGGAGTACGCGCCAGTCGGAAGTGTGGTGGCGAGCGTGCCGAGGGCAACTGCTACGGTGACGAAATGAGCACTGGAGAGGAGCTGAACGCCCGGCCGGCGCACCCCGGCTCGTCGACGCGGAAGCGTGTGCGACGTCACGCGATCCACCCTATAGGCGCGCTGAGAGCACTTGCCGCGGTCGCCGCGCTCGTCGCCCTGGGAGCGCCCGCCGCCTACGCCCAGAGCGACTCCCCTGCCCGCGATCAGTACATCCCGAGCACCGACTCCGGAGCCACGGGCAAGAAGAAGAACAACAACGACGGCAACGCGAACCAGGGTTCGACCAGCTCCGGCAACGCGGACGATCAGGCACTCGACCAGATCACGGGCGGCAACGCCCCATCGGGTGACGACTCGTCGAAGAGCTCCAGCAAGAAGAACAACTCGGACGACAAGAGCTCCAAGAAGGACCAGAAGGACGACAAGAACGCGGAGGACTCGCCGTCCTCGGTCGTGCCCCCGGTGGGGTCCGGCGGGGACGACGATGACGACGACGGCGCCCTGAGCTCCGCGTCGAGCGCCCTCACCGACTGGGACGAGCCGCTCGTGCCGGGTCTGATTGCGCTGGCGGCGCTGGTGACCCTCGCGGCCTCGATCATCGTGGTCATGCGGCGCAGGCGCTCGCCCGGCCGCGGACTCTGACGGACCTCAGCAGCTCCGCTCGGCCACGCACGGCGCCACGACCCGCAGGTCGCGGCGCCAGTTGATGCCGCTCGCCCAGTCGTAGTAGACGCTGCCGTCGGATGAGCGCCAGACGTCGCTGCCCCGCGCGAACGCGACCATGGGGTCCCGGCGCCCGAAGCTCGTGTACGTGGCGCCCGACTCGAACCAGATGTTCCAGGGCGTGCCGCCCGTCGTGTCGCCCACGTAGAGGCCGTATTCCGCCATCGCGCGAAGGATCGTCTTCTTCCAGGCGGGCACCCCCAGGGCGTTGATCTCGGCCGGCGAGAGGTCGAGCTGGAAACGGGTGCCCTGCGACGGCGCCCCGGCTGAGTGGTCGCACGGCAGCCCGAGCCCGCGAGCCGGATAGACCTTGCGCCCGGAGTCGCAGCGAACGAGCATGAAGAGCGCGTGGTCGATGCGCCCGCGGCGCATCTCCTCCGCGCGAATGATTCCCGCGAGCGAGCCGTAGTGGGCCGCGTTCGCGTCAGAGCCGAGACCGTCCCCGTCGATCCGGGTGCGCCCGCCCCACGAGATCACCAGGCGACCGCCGCCGCGCGGCTTGCGCCGGACCTGCCAGAAGTCGTACTCCCACCCGGTGTCCTGATCGACGACGGTCAGATGGCCGTCGGAGCCGGCCGCCGCCTCCGCGCGCTCGGGGATGCGCACGTGCATTCCCTCGATCTCGCAGGTGCCCCAGCTCTCGGTGCAGTGGATCTCGTACTCCGGGTCGTTGCGGTCCGGGTAGTAGGTCGGGTGCTGCCAGTCGCTCCGCGTGCCCGACACGCCGGCCTGCAGATCCGCGGGCTTGCCCCATCCGGTCACGCGCCGCACGATCGCGTCGGAGCGCGGATCGAGTCGCGGGCGGCGTGGCAGGCGCTGATTGAACGGCGAGTCGTCCGCATACGGGCGCCAGCAGCCTCCGGGCCAGCTGCCCACGCCGAAGTTCCCGAGCCCCTCGCTCACGCTCGACTCACCGCAGGTGCCCCGGCCGAGGTCGTCCGCATCCGTCACGAGCACCACAAGGCGCGCATGGATGCCGGACCCGTCCTCGCGCTCGGAGGCGAGCGCGCGCCAGCCGCTTGGCACCCGCAGCCGGAGGACGCCCTGCCGGGCACCCGCCCGGATGCGCTCTGCGCTGACCGCCCGGCGCTCGCCACGCCGCTCGAGATAGCCGCGCCTGACCCGGCGCGGGGCCACCCCGCGGACCTTGAACACGAGCACGTCGCTGTCGGCGGCGGCGGGCGCGAACACCCGCTTGCTGGACCCGGCGCTGGCTCCGGGAGCCAGCACGGCGAGTGCCGCGAGCGCGACGAGCAGGGCGAGCAGCCTCCGTGACAAGTACGAGCCTCCTGGGACGTTCTCCGGGCCGTCGCCGCCCGTCCCATCCTTGGGAGCCCGGCCGACTCGCGGTGCGAGCCCCGTGGCTTTGCGAACCCGCCTCGCGACGGGGGTGCCTTTGTCGGAGGCGCGACTGTGATTGGGTCACCCTCGCTATCGGGTCGCCGCCGGCCGGCGCGGCGCGAGCCCTCGGGGGATGGACGCATGTACGAGCCGCGACGCCCGAAGCGCGCCCAGAACCCGCTACCTTCTTCGGTGCGATGCACGACCCACCGCCGGGTCGCAGCGCGGTGTGCAGGCGCCCGCAGCGTCGCGCCCCGCGTTCAAGGATTGGGCGCCACGGCCGAACGATGTGCGAGACAGCCGAACTAAACTCCGCTCTCCTCTGAACTCCGCCCCTGACATCTCCGCTCTGAACCGCCCGGCTGAGGGCGCGCTCGGGCCCTACCTCCGCGCCATCCGTGCCCATCGCCTGCTGGTGATCGCGGTGATGCTGGCGGCGGTCGGCGCGGCAATCGCGTGGACCGCGGTGCGTCCGGCGAGCTACCAGGCGACCGCGAACATCCTGCTGACCCCGCTGGCGCAGGAGGACACGCAGTTCCAGGGCCTCAACGCCGTGCGCGAGGCCGGCGATCCGACCCGTACGGCGCAGACGGCCGCCACTCTCATCAAGTCCACCGCGGCCGCGGACCGGACGGCACGCGAGCTCGGCGGCGACTGGACAGCCGAGAAGGTGCTCGACGCGATCAGCGTCACGCCCGAGGGCGAGAGCAACATCCTTGCGGTCACCGGCACGGCGGACGACGCCACCGAGGCCCAGCAGCTGGCCAACACCTTCGCCCGCGAGTCCCTGGCCGCCCGCCGGGACATCATCGCGAGGCAGGCCACCGCCGAGGTGGAGCGCCTGAGGGCGAGCCAGAGCGATCTGGGCGAAGGCACGGAGGCCGCGGCGACCGTGACCGAGCGGATCAACGCGCTCGAGAAGGTGCGCGTCGACGGCGACCCCACTCTCACTCTTTCGCAGGCAGCCACCAAGCCAGAGTCGCCGAGCGGACCCCCGATGGCCGTGATCGTGCTCCTCGCCGCGCTGGCGGGCTTCACCCTGGGCTCCGGCGGCGCACTGCTGCTCGAGCTCACCGAGCGCCGGATCAGGAACGAGGACGAGACGGTCGCGCTGTACCCGCTCCCGGTGCTGGCGCGCATCCCCCTCCTCAAGTCGAGCCAGCTGCGCGGCCGCCAGGCCTCCGGCTGGCACATGCTCCCCGCGGTGCGGGAGGCGTTCCGAACGCTCATGATCCAGCTGGGTCCGCACCCGGAGGGCCGCGCACACGTGGTCATGGTCACGAGCGCCTCGACCGGAGACGGCAAGACCACCTCCGCGGTGAACCTCGCCGCGGCGGCCGCCGCCAGCGGCGACCCGGTCATCCTGCTCGACTTCGACCTCCGCAAGCCCGACGTGGGCCGCACCCTGGGCGTTCAGCCCGGCACGGAGCTCACGGGCCTCCTCCAGCCCGACACGCAACTGCGCGACCTGCTGTCGCCGGCCCCGGGCCTCCCGGCGCTCTCGGTCCTCACCACCACGGTGGCCGAGGGCGACGTGGCCCTCGTCGAGGCGCTCAGCCGCCGGCTCCCCGAGCTGATCGCGGACGCCCGCGAGCTCTGCAACTACGTGGTGATCGACACCGCGCCGATCGGCGAGATCAGCGATGCCCTGCGGCTCGTGAGCGACGTGGACAGCATCATCGTCGTCACGAAGCCCGGCAACACGAACCGCGCCAACTTCGAGATGATGCGCGACCTCCTCGAGCGCACCGCGTACACGCCCGCCGGCTTCCTGGTGATCGGCGACTCCACGCCGCGCACGAGCGCCTACTACGCCTACGGGGCCACCGGCCGCGAGCTCTTCCTTCAGGATCCCGTTCCGGGCAGCGAGACCCCGCGTCCCGTCCGGACCCCCACCAAGTCGGCGGGCGAGATCGTCTCCGACGGGGCGAACGACCGGCCCTCCGACCGCGAGACCACGCGCCGGCCCGACCGCGTCCGGCCCCGCACCATCGAGCGCGAGAGCTCCGCGCCGCGGAATGACAGGGAGAGCACCTCCCCCCGCGAGGAGCGCGACAGGCCGGTCACGCGCAACGAGGCCACGAAGCGGCCCGTCGAGAACGCCAAGCGCCCCGTTGAGGACGCCAAGCTCCCGGCTGAGGACGTCAAGCGCCCCGCGAACGATGTGAAGCGCCCCGCCGACGACGTGAAGCGCCCCGTCGAGGACGCCAAGCGGCCCGCGGACGACGTCAAGCCTTCGGCTGAGACCGCCAAGCGGCCGCCAGACGCCACGAAGGTGAGCAACAACGGCGAGGGCGATGCCTCCACTCCGAACTCCGAGCGGCCCGCCGGAGAGAACGGCCCGCGCCGCGCCAACGCCGAGAGCGGCTCGCACCGGCGCCCCGCGCGCCCGCCTCGCTCGGACGAGCGCAGCGCACGAGCGGACAAGCCGTCCCGCTCCGAAGACCGGCCCTCGAAGAACTAGCCTGTCCCGCCTGCCGGCCGTCCCCGCTGGCTCGGGGCCACCGGCGCACGCCAGCGATTGGTCTCCGGCTAGGCGGTCCCCCCGCTGCGTCACTCTGGTGCCCGTATAGGGCACCTAGATGACACGGCGGTAGGCCAGCTCCCTGTGCCGAGCACTGTGCGCGACCCCAATGCTCCGGTCACATGGGCCTGTGGGCTCGCTCTACGGGGTCCGCCGCTCGGATCAGCACCGCTGGCCGCCCCGGCCGCGATCACAGGCAGACCTGACCGCACCCAACCGAGGACGCGTCCTCCCCGCTGCGTCACTTTGGTGCCCGTATAGGGCACCTAGATGACGCGGCGCGAGGCCAGCAACGCACGCGAGCTACCAAGGAACCGTGCGCGGCGAAGCCCTGCGGCCTGCCTCGCCGCCCTAGGCGAGCGAAAAGCAAGCAGCCCGGGGTCCGCAGGGAGCGACGCGTGCACCGCACGCGAGCGACCGGCGGACCCCGGGATGCGCAGCTTTGCAGCCGCCTAGAAATGCGAAGGGCGGCGGTTTTATCCGCCGCCCCCCACGTCCTCCGCGCTTCTGGGACCGTCCCTTTAGACGGGTGCCGACCTGACGGCCGACCCCGGGACGGTCCCTATGAGGCGCGCAAGTAGTTCTTTAGACCTGATCCGACCGCAGAGTGCGGCGGAGCACAAGTCCGGTTCCGAGCAGGCCTGCGCCGATGACGGCGAAGACACCGAGCTCGAGACCGGTGAACGGAAGCTGCCCGCTCGTATCGGCCGCGGCTGCGGGCTCTGCCGCAGTCTCACCACCGCTCGGTCCCTGTGCGATTCCGGCCAGGCCACCGTAAGTGTCCCCGGTCGGGGTCTGAGCGTAAGCCGTACCAGCGACCATCATCGCCAGAACGCAGGTTGCCAACAGAGTCAGTTTCAAAAGCCTCTTATGCACGTGTGATCCCCTTGGACGAGATTTCTCCCAGCCCGGTCCAACGTACCTCACCTTCCGGATGTTGTAAAGCGAGCGTGTGCAGCCCGCTGAATCCGGGTGTTTTCCCGCTTCGGATCCACGCGCCGCCGGGCGGCGATATTGCGGCTCAGGCGGGTGAGCACCGGATCACGCGCGTTCAGAGCCTGGGCGCGGTCAAGCGCGGCTCTGGCGGGGCCGAAGCTCCCGCGGCCCGTGTATATGAGCGCGAGCTCGAAGTGGGCGAGCCAGTTGTCCTCCACCGTGAGCGAGTGCTCGAACGCCTCCTCGGCGCGGTCGTAGCGGCCGGCGGTGATGGCGATGCGCCCTTCGGCGAGGTCGGGGTCCATCGAAGCGGGGTTGAACGACCGGGCCCGGTCCAGATCCTCGAAGGCGCCGTTCACGTCGACCGGGGCGCGCTCCTCGGCGCGGTTCAGGTAGCGCACCGACAGGTAGGCGGGCACCATGGCCAGCAGCGCCACGGCGGCGAGGGCGCCCACGGTCCAGGCCCCCACGCGCGCGGCGCGGATGGGCTCGCGCGCGGCGGCCTGCGCGTCCGGCGGCCGTGCGGCGGCCACAAGGGCGACCAGCGGGAGCGCCAGCGCGGGTGAGGCCACCGCGGGTATCTCCTCGAGCCAGTCGAAGTTCAGGTGGACGGCGAAGTACGCGGCGATGGCCAGCGTGGTGGCCAGGACCAGGGCCGGCGGCTTCGCGAGCCCGCGCCTGAGGGCCACCCCTGCCACGAACAGCGACAGGAAGAAGGCGGCGAGCAGCGCCGCCCCAACGAACCCGCCCTCACCGAGTGCCCTCAGGAACATGTTGTGCACGTAGCGCGAGTGCTTGGGCTCGTGCCTGCGGGCCGTGTACTCGCGTTCGAAGTTGCCGGTGCCCACCCCGTTCACGGGCGACTCCTCGAACAGGTCGATCGCGACCCGCCAGTAGTCGGGGCGCTCATACGGGTCGAGGTTCGAGATTCGCGCGCCCTCGACCGAGTCGTACTCGGCGCCGGTGAGCGTGGCCCACTGCTCGTCCACCGTGTCGGTGATGCGGTCGAGGTTGACGACCGCCAGCGCCACGACCGCCAGCGCGAGAAGAGCCGCGCCCGCGAGGCCGGCCCGGCGACTCGCGACCTCGATGCGCTCGTGCCCGCGCGCCGCACGCTCCGCCAGCGCCAGCGCGAGCCCCGCCGCTCCGGCCACGAGCGCTGACGGCCAGATCGCCGCCACGGCGTCGTCGAGGGCGGGCCCGAGGGCCCCGCCCACCTCACCGGTGTCGTAGACGTTCAGGATCGGCCCGGCGGCGAGCGCCACGGCGCCCGCCAGCGCGAGCAGGCGGGTTCCAACCCGGAGCCGGTCGGGAGCGAACGCCAGGAAGACCGGCGCGGCCACGGCCACTCCGACGAAGGACCCGCGACTCTGGGACAACAGGGCGAAGTCGGCCAGCAGCGCCGCGACCCCGAGGAATAGCCCGGCGAGCGCCGGGTGCATGGTGCGGTCGGTCGAGAGCCCGAAGGCCGCGAGCATCCCGATGACGCCCAGCGCGGCGTTGCCGTTCGCGTAGCCGGTCGGGTGCTGGTAGCGGATCTCGAAGAGGTACTTGCTGAGATCGTCGGTCCCCGAGGCGCCCACGAGGCTGACCACGGCCACCACCGCGAGCCCGAGCGACCAGGCCCCGAGCAGCCAGCGCGCGGAGCGGGCGTCCCATGGCAGGAGGGCCAGCGCCCAGGCCAGCGCCAGGAGGAGGAGAAGCTTGTTCGAGGCCTCGAGCGCGCTCCCGGTGGACTCGGCCCATAGGAGCGACGCGTATGCCCAGGCCACGTACGCGGCCAGGAGCGCGAGCGCCACACGGGCGCCGCGCGCCGCGGGAAGCGCGCGACCGGTGGCGAGCCCCACGACGATCGCAAGCGCGACCGCGAGGATGGCCGCCGGGTACCAATCGCGTGGGAAGTAGCCGCCGCTGTTGGGGGCCAGGTAGAGCCACACGCCCACCACCGGGGCCGCCAGCAGGAGCGGCAGGGCGGCGCGCAACCCCTCCGGGGTGATACCCAGGCGAGACAGCAGCGGAGCGGCCCCCTTCCTCTCCATGAGATCGGGGTTCATCACGATCGGTTTCTCAACTCATCCAATCGGCGGTTTCAACCGAACCAGTCGATATACAGAAAACGCTTGATGCCGATGCGGCGAAATCGGTCGATCCCGATGTGGCGAAATGAAAAGGGCGAGGGTATGATGATCCGCGAAGACCTACCTGGAAGGGGCAGGAAGCCGCTACGGGTGAGTCAGTCTGTCTTATCGTTTGAGGGGGCATCGTCGCGCCTCCATCGGGCTCCGCCTGCGCGGAGAGAAATCAGCCTATTCGCCTTTTCGGTCGGCCCAGACCAGGACTCAAATGGACACGGCGACACAAAGACTCGATAGAGGTACCGCCGGCGATCCGGCCTCGGCTCTTCCGGCCGCGTCCGCCGACGTCCTCGCGCTGCCGGTTCGCGGCAACCCCGAGCCCGCGCGAGTCCTGCGGTTCGCCGATCGGGCCGCCAAGCGCACTCTCGACGTGCTCGTGGCCGGCGGACTGCTCCTCGTTCTGGTTCCTCTGATCGCGCTGGCGAGCATCCTGATCGTCGTCGACTCGCCGGGCGGCGCCTTCTTCCGCTGCGAGCGCGCGGGCTTCAGGGGCCGCAGGCTCCGCATGCTCAAGTTCCGCAAGATGCGCGAGGGCGCCAGCGGGCGCGCGCTCACCATGGACGACGACGACCGCTTCACGCGGATCGGGCCCTGGCTCGCCAAGTTCAAGCTCGACGAGGTGCCGCAGCTCTGGCACGTGGTCCGGGGCGACATGAGCCTCGTGGGCCCGCGGCCCGAGGATCCGTCGTTCGTGGAGCGCCACGGCAGCGCCTACGACCACATCCTTTCGGTCCGCCCGGGGATCACCGGCCTCTCGCAGCTCGCGTTCGCGGAGGAGAGCCGGATCCTCGACGACGACGACCCGCTCGGGCACTACGTGGACCGGCTGCTGCCGCAGAAGGTGAACCTGGACAGGCTCTACGCCAGCCAGCGCACGCTCCTGCTCGACCTCAAGATCCTGACCTGGACCGTGGCCGCCGTGATTCTGCGCCGCCAGGTGGCCGTTCACCGCGGCACCGGCCGCATGAACCTCCGCAAGCGGTAATCAGGCGTTAAGCGGAAGCAGCCGGCTCGGCCGGCTGCGCACCGACCCCATCAGCGCCGGTTCCGTCCGGCCCGCTACCTAGTTTTCCAGCGATAAATCGCCGAGTCGCTCCGGTTCGTGCCGGAGCGAGCGGGGGAACCAAACGTTCCACTGGGGCAAATCGCGCTCTTGCGAGCGCGGCGCGCGACTCTTTCCGCGCGAGCCCGTCAGCTAACCCCGTAGGCCGTCAGAGAGAGGGGTGCGCTTGCCGCCGCGGACTCACATCGCAGTTCATCTGGCCTCCTGGTTCGCCGTGCTCGCGGCGATCAGTCCCGCATCGGCAAAGGCGGGAACGGCCGCCCAGCTGATCCAGCGCCTCAACAACGAGCGCGCGCGCGCCGGCCTGGAGCCGATGCGCTCGGACCGCAAGCTCTCCCACGCGGCAGCGCGCCAGTCCCGGCGCCAGCTCCGCACCGGCTTCGGGCATGCCACCCACCTCGGCGCCGGGCGCAGCGGCTTCCGGCGCGTCGCGGAGCTGATCGCCCGTCAGCGCGGCTGGCGCCTCGACACCTCCTCCGTGGCTCTCGGCTGGAAGAACTCCCCCACCCACCGTTCCCTGCTCGAGACCGGCTCCTATCGCCTGATCGGCGTGGGCTGGGCGCGAGGGCGCCTCGACGGCTCCCTCACGACGATCTGGACCGTCCGGCTCGGCGCCCGCTGACGGTGTCGGTGCGCAG
Source organism: uncultured Thermoleophilaceae bacterium (assembly GCA_963803245.1). GTDB lineage: Bacteria > Actinomycetota > Thermoleophilia > Solirubrobacterales > Thermoleophilaceae > JACVRW01. Next base: position 74,829 of record CAWDLI010000007.1, read on the forward strand.
CCGGCCGAGCCGGCTGCTTCCGCTTCAGCCCTCGACGCGGCGCGGCACCAGCACCGCGCGCTTGAACTCGGCCACGAGCGTGCCGTCCTGCTTGTGGACCCGCGTGTGGACCCGGACAACCCCGCGATCCGGCTTGGACTGCGACTCCTTCACGTCGAGCACCTCGCTCTCGGCGAACAGGGTGTCGCCGTGGAACACCGGCGCCGGGTGGGAGAGATCCTCGGTGGCGAGGTTGGCGATCGCCTTGCCCGACACGTCGCTCACCGACATGCCGAGGGCGAGTGAGTAGACCAGCGGCCCGACGACCACGTTCTGCCCCTGCTGGGACTGCGCCGCGTAGACGTCGTTCAGGTGGAGCGGATGGTGGTTCATCGTGATCAGGCAGAACAGGTGGTCGTCCGCCTCGGTCACGGTCTTGGCCGGCCAGTGCTTGTACACGGCACCCACCTCGAACTCCTCCAGGTAGCGCCCGTAGGGGTGGGCTCCGGAGGCCTCGCGCTCGGCCTGGTTGGTCTCGATCCCGGTCGTGGAAGTCTCGCTCATAGAGCGCCGAAGCCTACTTATCGCCGCGCCGAGGTGAGTAACCTGCCGTGCCCATGCGTAACCCACGTGACTTCTTCAAGCCGCTCGCGGTCGAGGCCCCCGAGCCGCTCCGCGAGATTCCCTTCCCGCCCTCGCGGATGATCCACTTCCTCGACTTCTCCAACGAGAAGATGGCCGCCAAGGCCCCCGAGATCGCGCTGAAGACCGACATCCTGCTCGGCAACCTCGAGGATGCGGTGCCCGTCGACCGCAAGGAGGCCGCGCGCCGCGGGCTCATCGACACGGCCCGTGACGCCGACTTCGGCGAGACCGCTCTCTGGACCCGGGTCAACAGCCTCGAGAGCCCATGGGTGCTCGACGACATCACGGAGCTGGTCACGGAGATCGGCCACAAGCTCGACGTGATCATGGTCCCCAAGGTCGAGGGCGCCTGGGACATCCACTACGTGGACCGCCTCCTGGCCCAGCTCGAGGCCAAGGCGGGCCTGGACCGCCCGATCCTCGTCCACGCCATTCTGGAGACCTCCCAGGGCGTGGTGAACCTCGAGGAGATCGCCACCGCCAGCCCGCGGATGCAGGGCATGAGCTTCGGGCCGGCCGACCTGGCCGCGTCGCGCCGCATGAAGACCACCCGTGTCGGCGGCGGGCATCCCGGCTACCGGGTGATCGAGGATCCCGACCCGAACGATCCCGAGGCGCCCCGCGCCAGCGCCCAGCAGGACCCGTGGCACTACTCGATCGCGCGCATGGTGGACGCATGCACGTCGGCGGGGATCCTCCCGTTCTACGGGCCCTACGGCGACATCAAGGACACCGCCGGCTGCGAGGCGCAGTTCCGCGCGGCGTTCCTCCTGGGCTGCGTGGGCGCCTGGTCGCTCCACCCCGCGCAGATCGACATCGCCAAGAAGGTCTTCTCGCCCGACCCCGAGGAGGTCCGCTTCGCCAAGAAGGTGATCGAGGCGATCCCGGACGGCCGCGGCGTGCACATGATCGACGGCAAGATGCAGGACGACGCCACCTGGAAGCAGTGCAAGGTCATGGTCGACCTGGCCGAGCAGCTGGCCCGCAAGGACCCGGAGCTGGCCGAGGCGTACGGGCTCGAGCCCGTAGGCGCGTAGATAAGGTTCCGCGCCGCCCATGCGCTTCTATGAGTACGAGTCGCGCGCCATCGTGCGCGACGCCGGGATCCCCGTCACCGACTTCGGCTTCGCGAAGACGCCGGACGAGGCGCGCGAGATCGCCGCGCGGATCGGCGGCCCGACCGTCATCAAGTCGCAGGTGCTGAGCGGAGGACGGATGAAGGCCGGCGGCGTGCAGTTCGCCGACACGCCGGATGAGGCGGCGACGCATGCCGAGGCCATCCTCCAGCTTGAGATCGGCGGCCACATGCCGCGCGGCGTGCTCGTGGACCCGCGCGCACAGGTCAAGCAGGAGTACTACGCGGGCGTGGTCTGGGACGGCACCGCCAAGCGGCCGCTGATCCTCTTCAGCGACATGGGCGGGATCGACATCGAGCAGGTGGCCGAGGAGCACCCCGACCACGTCGGGCGCCGCCACTTCTCGAACCTGCTGCCCTTCTCCGACTTCCAGGCCAAGCAGGTGATCGCCGACTCCGGGGTGACCGGCACTGCGCTCAACCGGCTCACCCCGGTCGTTGCGCGGCTCGCGCGGCTGTTCCGGGACCGCGACATGACGCTCGCGGAGATCAACCCGCTGGCGCAGCTGGAGGACGGCAGCTTCGTGGCGCTCGACGCCCACATGGAGATGGAGAACGAGGCGATGCCGCGCCAGAAGGCGGTCTTGCGCAAGATCGGCATCGAGGAGGACGAGGGCACCCGCGAGGGGCACGAGCCCACGCCCTTCGAGGCGGCCGTGACTGCGATCGACGCCGCGGACCACCGCGGCGTGATCCAGGGCAAGGACACCGGCTTCCACGGCAACCTCGGGCTCGTGATCGGCGCCGGTGGCGGCTCCCTGACGCTCACGGACGCGGTGCGCTCCCAGGGCGGCAGCCCCGCGAACTACTCCGAGATCGGCGGCAACCCGTCCGTGGCCAAGGCCTGCGGGCTGGCCAAGCAGGTGCTCCAGAAGGACGGCGTGGAGAAGATCGCCGTGATGATGTCGATCGTCTCGAACACCCGCGTAGACATCGTGGCGCGCGGCGTGATCAAGGCCTGCCTCGAGCTCGGCAAGGACCCCGGCGAGACGATCGCGATCTTCCGCATCCCGGGCGCCTGGGAGGAGGAGGGCTTCAAGATCCTCGACCGCTACGGCGTGGAGTACTGCGACCGCTCCGTCTCCATGCACGAGGCCGCGCGGCGCGCGGTCGCGAAGATCCAGGGAGGCGCCCCCGCATGAGCATTCTCATCAACGAGGACACCACGTTCATCGTCCAGGGCATCACCGGGCGCGAGGCCGTGAACCTCACGCGCGAGTGCCTCGACTACGGCTCGAAGATCGTCGGCGGCGTCACGCCGGGCCGGAAGGGACGCGATGTGCACGGGGTACCCGTGTTCGACACCGTCGAGCAGGTCGTGGAGCACAACGGCGGCCGCGTTCCTGACGGCTCCGTCGTCACCGTCCCCCCCGCGTTCACGAAGGACGCGGTGCTGGAGGCGATCGAGGCCGGAATCGGGCTGATCGTGATCGTGACCGAGCGCATCCCGCGCGGCGACGTGGCGCAGATGGTCGAGGCGGCCGGCGCGCGCGGGGCGCGCATCATCGGCCCCAACTGCCTCGGCCTGGTCGTGCCGGGGGTCGCCAAGATGGGCGGCATCGGCGGGCCGGCCAAGAACACCGAGCAGGCCTACCAGCCCGGCAGCGTGGGCGTGATGTCGCGCTCCGGCGGGATGACCACCGAGATCTCCTCCACGCTCACCGCCGCGGGGCTCGGCGTGTCCACCGCCGTCTCCATCGGCGGCGACGCCATCATCGGCTCCACCTACGCCGAGCTGATGCCCCTCTTCGAGGCCGACGAGGAGACCGAGGCGATCGTGATCTACACCGAGCCCGGCGGCCGCATGGAGGCCCAGCTGGCGGAATGGGTGGCGGACAACAACTCACGCCTCCCGATCGTGGCGTTCATGGCCGGCCGCTTCATGGACGACGAGGAGATGAAGGGCATGTCGTTCGGCCACGCCGGCACGATCGTCGAGGGCAAGGAGGACACCGCGACCGAGAAGATCAGCCGCCTCGAGGCGGCCGGAATCCCCGTCGTGGAGCGGATCGACGCCATCCCGGACGCCGTTCGCGAGAAGCTCGGGGCGGCCGCCTGATGCCCGGTCTCTTCATCGACGTCGAGGTGGACGGGAGCGTGCGCGGCGACGCGGAGCTGGCGAAGAAGCTCGAGGAGGTCTGCCCCGTGGACATCTTCAAGGCCACTCCGCGGGGCGTGGAGGTGGTGGAGCAGCAGCTCGACGAGTGCGTGCTCTGCGAGCTCTGCCTCGAGGCCGCGCCCCCGGGTTCGGTGCGCGTGGTCAAGCTCTACGACGGCACCGCGCTCGAGCGCCGCTAGCCCGCGGGTTCGAAAGCGGCCTCAGCGGGTAGACGGAGTGCATGACGGTCGGAGACGACCGCCAGAGGGGAAATCGGGGCGCGGGAGCCCCGATCCCCGCTCTCTCTCCATAGAGTCACGCGCGTGAGCCGCCACGGCGTGGATCCGGCGCTCTACCGCGAGCGCATCGCCGGCAGCTTTCCGGGGCGGCTGGGCGTGGAGGTCGTGAGCATCGAGGACGAGCGGGTCGAGGGCCGGCTGGTCGTGGACGAGCGCCATCTCCACCCCGGCGGCTACGTGCACGGCGGCGTCTGGGTCGCCTTCGCCGACACCGTCGCCGCCTGGGGCACGCTCCGCAACCTCCCCGACGGCCACGACTTCACGACCGTCGAGCTCAAGACCAACGTGTTCGCGCCCGCCATGACCGGCGACGTGCTCACCGCCGTCGGCGCGCCGCTCCACCGCGGCAGGCGTACCCAGGCATGGGAGGTGCGCTGCTCCAAGGGCGGGCGCCTCGCCGCGTTCTTCGTCTGCACCCAGATGGTGCTGGCGCCGGACGCCGCCTGAGCTAGGCGCGCGCCCGCTGGCGCTCGATCACGTTGCCGAGCAGCTTCACGACCGCCGAGTCGCCCGTGACCTTCACATGGCCGCGCTCGTAGGCGTCGATCCAGTGGCTGAGGCGGCCGTCGGCCGCCAGCTCGTTGAAGTGGGGGCGCGACACGGACACGTCCAGGCGGGCGTCCGCCGCCGGGTCCTTCGAGATCTTCGGACCCGGCACCTCCACCCTCCACACCGGGATATCTCCTCGGGACCGCAGCTCCAGCCGCACCACCAGCTTCAGCCTGCGCAGTGCGGGGATCTCCTCGCCCAGGCGGTCGACGGCGATGGCTATCAGCTCCTTCGTGTCACCCGAAGCCACGGCGCGATTCTGGCAGATGGCGACCGGGCTCCACGACTCGCGTCCAGGTCCCGGACCTAAACCTCCGGGGGGCTCTTCTGGACGAATTTTTGACGAGAGCTCAAACCGCGCCTACGTTGGATTCCGGACCCCGGCCGCAGGACGCGGCAGCTCGCGGGTCACGCCGTTGAACCTCAACCTCGCCGATTGGGATGATCTTGAACACTCAAGCACGCCGTCTTTCGCGCCGCGCCATAGCGGCAATCGTGTCCTTGCTCGTTCTCGCGGGCCTGCTCGCCGCCACAGTGGTGCCGGCGACGGGAGCCGAGGGTGACGAGATGCTCCCCGACCTCGTAGCGCAGCCTGTGGGGGAGGCGGATACCACTGCCACCGCCACCTACACGGACGCAACCGGGTCGCATCTGCTCCTGCGTTTCTCGAGCTACATCGCGAACCTCGGGTCCGGCCCGCTCCAGGTGACGGGCATCAATCCGTCGAACGAGCGGATCACCGGCGCGGGCCTGCACCAGGTGATCACGCATGAGGGTCCCACGGGAGGAGCCAACACGACGACCGAGGAGCTCCTTCCGGGCGCGGCGGAGATGAAGTTCGAGGAGACCGACGGGCACGACCACTGGCACTTCCAGAACGCCGCCAAGTACTCGCTGTACGCCGGGACGCAGGCCGCCCCGGCCACGGTGCCTTACGGGTTCTCGAACAAGGTCGGCTTCTGCTTCCTCGACATCGGCAAGGGCGATCCGAACTACAACCCCGCTCCGACCTACAACCCGGATGGAACCATCAAGTACCCGGCTGACAGCCCGGACAACTTCAAGTACGCCGGGCTGGTCGCGCCGCGGAGGTTCTTCCACGACTCGGTCCTGCAGCCCACTCAGCCCTGCCTGAACAACCTTGACGGCACCCCCGCCCACCCGTGGGGCGTCACCGACAAGGTCGACATGGGCATCAGCGCCGGCTGGCGGGACGTGTACGAGGCCACCCTTCCGTTCCAGTACGTGGACGTCTCGGATGCCACGCCGGGCTGGTACTGGATCAAGTCCGAGGTGGACCCGAACAACCTGCTGCGGGAGGCCGCCGGCAAGGAGACCAACGCCGCGGCGTTCTCGACGAAGGCCTCGGTCGTGCCGGGGTACATCGCCAAGCCGGTGAACGCCGGCCAGATCAGCGGGGTGAAGGAGTCGACGTCGAAGATCACGCTGTCCTCGACGAAGTTCGCCAACCCGGCCGACCCGGCAATCGGAGCGGTCCAGTACAGGATCACCGAGCAGCCCGAGCACGGGACCCTGAGGCCCGCGACCGGCACTGCCGACTCGAACGGCTGGTTCTCCGCCAGCGACGTCATCTACACGAAGACCGGCGCCTACAACGGCGGCGACACCTTCAAGTACGCCGCCCGTCAGGCCGGCAGCCAGTTCCCGCGCAGTCCCGCAAGCGCATCGGTCACGATGCAGGTGGGGAACGGTGACGGGCTGACCACGGTCGGCATCAACGGCGCTCCGGGCTGGGTCTACACCGGCGCGGCCGTCCAGCTCGGCGCGTTGATCGTGCCCAGCGGTGACCTGACCTGGCGGGCCGGAGACACGATCGGCGGGCACCCCGGTGTCGGCACGATCAGCGCGACGGGCCTGTATCGCGCCCCCGCGACGGTGCCGGACGGAGGGAAGGTGCGGATCACCGCGACGAGCGATGACGGTGCCTTCGATGCGGTCGAGATCACGATCGTGAAGCGCCCGACCCCGACGCCCAAGCCCGACGTTCCGGATCCCACGCCGACCCCGACCCCGACGCCGAACGATCCGACGCCTCCGGCGAAGCCGGTGCCCGCACTGTCCAAGCCGGTGATCGCGAGAGTGGGACGCCGGCTGGTCGTGAAGTACATGCCGGGCAAGACCGGCAAGCTGGCCATCGGCGTCAAGCGCAGCGGCAAGACGATCGCCACCTGCAAGGTGGGCGTCGTCCGGGCCCGCTCCGCAACCTGCCGCTTCACCCTCAAGAAGTCGAAGGTGAAGAAGCTGAAGGGCAACATCACGGTCTACGGCAAGCTCACGGTCAAGGGCAAGACCGTGGCCAGGCGCAAGACGACCGTGTCGCTCAAGGTCAAGGCCAGCAGCACTCGAATCGGACCCCTCTGCATCCTCACTCCACTCCGGTAGTGAGGATGTTGCGGGCCCTCGCCTGAACGGCGGGGGCCCGCGTGTCGTACGAAGCGGCCCTCCGGGGCCGCTTCGTCGTTGTGGCGCAACTCCCGGAGGGCGGCCGGGTTTGCTCTGCCGATGCGGGCGCGCACGGCGATCGGCTTGACGGTGGCAGCGGCCTCGCTGCTGCCCGCCGGCGCCGAGGCCGCCACATGCGTGCCCACGACCCACCGCACGGTCGCGTACCGGTCCATCCCGGGCGTGGCTCGCGACCTCACGAGCCTCGACCTCTACGTGCCGCCCGCCCGCTGCCGGCGCCGCGCCCACGTGCCGGTGGTGGTCTGGGTGCACGGCGGGGGCTATCGAAAGGGCGACAAGGCCCAGCAGGTGGCCGCCAAGGTCGCCCTGTTCGCGAAGCGAGGGTGGATCTTCGCCAGCGTCAACTACCGCCTGACCAAGCTCACCGACCCTGTGCCGGCCCGCTACCCCGCCCACTACGACGACGTGGCCACGGCGGTGGCCTGGCTGCGCACCCACGTGAAGCGGCGCGGCGGCGACCCGCGGCGGATCGCCCTGCTCGGTCATTCCGCCGGCGCGGACATCGTCAGCAACGTCGCCGTCAACCCCGGCTATCTCCGCAGCCACGGCCAGCGCCTGAGCGCGCTCCGTTGCTTCGCGCCGCTCGACACGGCGGGCTTCGACAAACCACGGGCAAGCCCCAGGGAGCAGGTGCAGTGGCGATTGGCGCTCGGGAACCAGCCTGGCTACATGATCTCGACCTCGGCCACGCGCATCGCCCGCCGCGACACCGGCGTAGCGCCGACGCTGACCGTCTACCGCGGCACGCCGGGGCGCCAGCGAATCGAGACCGCCTTCGCCGCGCGCCTGCGAGCCCTGGGAGTGCCGGTGACCCTCGTCGACGCGCGGCCGCTCACGCACGGGCAGGTCAACCAGCGGATCGGAGCGCCCGGCGACACCGTCATGACGCCCCCGCTCGTGTCGTTCCTGAGGGGCTGCTTCCGGCCGTAAGCCGGCCAGGCGCCACGGGGGTCCGGAGGCGCGAGCCACCGGCTGCCATTAGATCTTGTGGCGCTCGAGCAGCTTCTTGCCGATCACCATGCGCTGGATCTCGGAAGTGCCCTCGCCGATGAGGAGCAGCGGAGCGTCCCGGTACAGGCGCTCGATCTCGTACTCCTTCGAGTAGCCGTACCCGCCGTGGATCCGGAAGGACTCCTCCACGACCTCCTTGCCCGTCTCGGAGGCGAACAGCTTGGCCATGCCGGCCTCGAGGTCCGAGCGCTCGCCGGCGTCCTTCATCCGGGCCGCCTTGAACGTGAGCAGGCGCGCGGCCTCGACCTTGGTGGCCATGTCGGCGAGCTTGAACTGGATCGCCTGGTGCTTGGAGATCTGGCGGCCGAAGGTCTTGCGCTCCTGCGAGTAGCGGAGCGCAAGCTCCAGCGCACGCTGGGCGATGCCCACTCCGCGCGCGGCCACGTTCACGCGGCCGACCTCGAGCGCGTCCATCATCTGCGCGAAGCCCTTGCCGAGCCCGCCCTCCTCGCCACCCAGGATGCGGTCGGGGGCGCAGCGGAAGCCGCTGTACACGAGCTCGGTGGACTCCACGCCCTTGTAACCCATCTTCTTGATCTGCGGCGGCACCGTCAGGCCGGGGTTCTCGGCGGCGCCGGGCTCCTTCTCCGTGAGGAAGCAGGTCATGCCGCGGTGGGGCGGATCGGCCTTGGGATCGGTCTTCATGAGCACGAACACCACGCCCGAGCGCAGGCCGTTGGTGACCCACATCTTCTGGCCGTTGAGCTCCCAGTCGCCGTCGTCAAGCTTCTTGGCGACCGACTTGATGCCCTGCACGTCCGACCCGACCTCGGGCTCCGAGAGCGAGAAGGCCGCGCGGATCTCGCCGGTGGCCATGCGCGGCAGGAACTCCTGCTTCTGCTCGTCGGTCCCGAACTTCATGAGCAGGTAGGAGCCGATGAAGTGGGTGTTCACGATCCCGGACACCGAGATCCAGCCGCGTGAGAGCTCCTCGACGATCATGGCGTAGGTCGTGAGGTCCAGCCCCATCCCGCCGTACTCCTCGGGGATCGTCACGCCGAAGAGGCCGAGCTCGCGCATCTGCTCGACCACCGCGTCCGGGAACTTGTCCTCGTGATCGTGCTCTTCGGCGATCGGAAGGACCTCGTTGTCCACGAACTGGCGGACCATCTCGGTGATCGCCTTCTGCTCGTCGGTCTTGTCGGTGTACGGGCCGGCGGCTACTGCCATGGAATAGGTGCTCCGATGTCGGTTAGTCGGTCTGTCGAGGCGAAGGGAGGATACCTGCGGGCTAGCGCGTGGACCCCACCCTGAGCGCCCAGCGGCCGCCGGTGGGGCGCGCGACCACGTAGCGCGACTTGCCGGGCCCGCGGACCAGCCTCAGGTCTCTGAGCCCGAGCGTGCGGATCCGCAGGCAGGCCCGCACCGACACGCAGTCGGCGGGCAGGTACTGGTCGCGTCCGCCCGCCGGACTGGGCCGCGCCAGCGGCAGGAAGGCCACGAGCGGCCCGTCCCGGCGCGTTGCCCGGCCGGAGGCGATCAGCACGCCGGAGGACGTGTAGCGCGTGCCCTCGAGCCGGCCGGGGGCGGCGCGCACGTAGCCCCTCGTCAGCTCGCCGATGAGCACCCGCCGGAGGCGGGTCACCCGGTTCGTGCGGCAATCGACCTGGAAGACACCCCACACCTGGGGTATCGCGGTGCCCTGGCGCACCTCCGCGACCTTGTGGGGGTCGCCGCAGCTCTCCCGCCACGTCCACATCGTGGCGCTCACCCGGTACGCGTCCTGCAGCGCCTGGTGGCGGATGAAGTAGCGGTCGGCCGGCTTGCCGGCGCGGCGGGGGTCGGTGCCCCACTCTCCGGACAGCACGGGAGCGCCGCCGAAGCCCTGGGCCTCGCGGCGCGCGGTGGCGAAGGCGGCGCCGGAGATCGGCCCGTTCGTGAACCCCCCGGTGTACACGTGCGGCGCGTAGACCACGTCGCGGTCGCGGTCGAAGTCGGGCGGCGCCCCGTTGCCGAAGGCGGACCAGAGCACCGACGGCTCGAAGAGCACGAGATGGCGGCGCCCCCTCCCCGCGCGCTCGCCGGCGCGGATCTGGTCGAGGGCGCGCGCGTAGAAAGCGGACAGGGCCTTCTGCTGCGCGTCCCCGATGGCGTTGGGCTCGTTCATCACGTCGAATCCCGCTACGGCCGTGAAGCGCGCGAAGTGGCGCGCCACCCGCCGCAGCATCCGCACGTAGCGCGTCTGGATCCCGACCCCCCCGGGTCCGGCCGCGTCCGCGAAGAACGCCTGCCACGCCGCCCTGACGGCCGGGCTCAGCTCGCGCGTGCCCTCCGGGAAGCAGCGAGCGGCTCCACCGTCGAGCGTCGCCCACGCGGGCGCTCCGTCCCAGCCGACCGCCGGAAGGGTGGGCGGCGCGCAGGTCTCGCCGGGACGTGCCGCCAGCGTCGGGCCCCAGGCGTCCTGGTGAAGGTCGACGATCGTGTAGATGCCCTCGCGGCTCAGCCTCCGCACCGTGGCGGCCACCCGGTTGAGATACCCGCGGTCGTAGCGGCCGGGCTCCGGCTCCACGCGCGACCAGGACACGAGCAGCCGGACGGCGTTCCAGCCGATCGCGGCCATCCGCCGGGGGTCCTTGCTCGCCAGCGGGAACACCGTGCGGAAGGAACCTCCCCTCCAGTACTCCGCGAGGGAGTTCACGTTCACGCCGCGCAGCAGCACCTCGCGACCCTGCGCGTCCACGATCCTGCCGCCGCTGCGCACGTCCGGATCCGCATGAAGCGGCGAGAGCCGGACCGCGGGCGGCGCGGCCGTCGCAAAGCCGGGCGCGACACAGAGCACGGCCACGACCACGACGGATGCGAGCGCTGCGCGGAGACCGGTCACAGGGCCGGACCGTAGCCGGGCTCGGCCCGGAGCGGCGCTAGTACCGGTTCGGGTGGCGCGCCACGAAGGCGTTCGACTTGCGGAGCGACTTGCTCCAGCGCGGGCCCGTGCGCGGCCCGGGAGCGTCCGGATCGCGCATGGACGTGTCGAAGCGCAGTCCGGCGACCACCACGTAGGCGTGGCCGCCGTGTGCGTACACCGTGATCCAGCGACCGGGTCCGCTGCGGCCCCAGTTCATGAGGGCGCCGGACGGGAGCGGGGAGCGGAGGAAGCGGCCGCCGTAGAGCGCGTAGCTCACGGAGCCGGAGCAGTCATAGCCCCTGTCGAGCCGGCGCCCAAAGGGCCGGTGGCCGCCGCCGTAGCGGTAGGGCTTCTCGACGAGACGGTTGGCCGCCTCGATCACGCGCTTGACGCGCGAGGGAGCGGAGGCCGGCGCGATCGCGCGCCCGTCGACGATCATCGCCTTCTTCGGCGGCGGCGGGGGCGGCTCGAAGACGGCGCCGCCGGAGGAGTCCGCGGGGGTCTGGGCGGCCGCCGTGCCCCCGAGCGTCAGCCCAGCGACACACGACGTGGCCACGACCACGATCGACAGGAAGTTTCTAGGGCGCGCAGGCATTCTCTTTCGTACGCCTACGGGGTTAGCTGACGGACTCGCGCTGAAAGAGCTTGCGCGCCTCCTTGATGGAGGTTCGCCCCAGTGGCCTAGGCCACCTTGGTTCCCCCGCTCCACGCATGGCGTGGACTCGGCGTTCGGGCAACGTAGCAGATCTATTCGACGTGCAGGACTGTTCTCCTCGTGCCGATCTGCACGTTCTCTTGCACGCCGCCGGAGCCCCGGCGGCGTCCGCCGCCGCTCTCCATCCGGATCAGCGCCCACGCGATCAGTGCCATCAGGGACAGGGCGATCGCCAGGACGGTGGCGTAGGCGGTCGCCGTGAGGGACCCCGGCACGCCCTTCTTGCGCTCGCGCTGCAGGAGCTCGTGGTCCGGCTGGAAGTCACGGGTGAAGCTCGCCGTCGCGGGCACCTCGGGGGCCGGTATGGCGCGGTCCCGGGGCAGGAAGATGGGCACCGAGGCCAGCGTGTCGCCACGCTGGAGGCGGAGCGTGGCCTTCCAGCCGCCGTGCACCGGGATCGGCTTGGTGGTCCGGAAGAGACCGGGCCCCACGCGCTCGAGCGGATCGAGCACGCTGCCACCTCCCTGCCAGGCCGTCACGTTGAGCCACGCCGGGTCGTCCGCCGCACTCGCGGGGCTCACCCGGATCGTGGCGGCCACGGCGCGTCCGCCCTCTTCCTCGGGCAGGTCGCGCAGGGTCACGCTCGCGGTGCGGGGGCCGTCCGTGGACAGCGGCAGGCCCCAGCCGATCAGGGCCATCAGCACGACCGCTGCAGCCAGGGCGGCGAGGCGCTCGGCGCGCAGCGGCGGGAACGGCCGCGGCCGCACCAGCGCGGCGCCGACGAAGCCCCCGACCGCACCGCCGGCGACGGCGGCGATGAGGCCGGCCACGGCGGCGGCCGGCAGCAGCGACGACGGCCATGGGATCGGCATCCACACGTGCGACCAGCCCCATTCGGCCGCCAGCCCGACCGTGCCGATCGCGACCCCGGCCAGGGCCCCGGCGGCCACCGGCCGCAGGCGCGTGGCGCGCAGGAACACGAACTCGACGAGCAGCGCCTCGACGATGTAGAGCGGGAAGTGCGGGGTGGTCTGGCCGAAGACGACGCCGACGGTGAGGGCGAGGAAGCCGCGGATCACAAGGAACCCGGCCACGGCCAGGAGCGCGCCTCCACGGCCGAGATAGATGCGGGCGGTGACAAGCCCGATGCCCGCGGCGAGCATCACGAGCGTCGGATGCAATACGAGCCGGAACTGGGGCACACCGAAGTCGAACTCGCCCTGGAAGGTGGAGAGGGCGACCAGGAAGCCGCCGACCAGGAAGGCCCTGCGGATCCGGAGAATGAGTGGGGACTCGCTGGGCTCGCGCCCGTCGCGCTTCGCGGCCAGCGCCTCCGTGGTTAGCGCCATCGCGCCGAGCGTGGCCAGCGAGCCGCCGCCGATGAGCATCAGGTGGGTCGGGCCCCAGAGCGTCACGTCCTGCCCGAACAGGCGGTGCCAGAGGTCGTCCAGCGGGAAGCCCGCAAGGGCAAAGGCGCCGCAGGCGGCGATCATCAGGCCGCCTGCGGGAGCCCACCACCCGCCGCCCACGTGCACCGCCGCGTCGCTCGGCCGGCCGCGGGAGAGCGCCATGGTGAGCGCGCCGGCCAGGAGCGTGCCATACAGGCCGAGCAGGATCAGGTAGTGGGCGGGATTCGCCAGCGGGCCGGCATCGCGGCCGTTGTCGATATGGAGCGAGATGTCCCAGTACATGCCGGTCACCGCGGTGAGCAGCGAGATGCCGAGCACCGCCGACGGCAGTGCGGCCCAGCCCGGGAGCCCGGTCTGGCGCTCGAAGAAGCCCGCCGCTCTGTCGAGCCACGGCAGCCGTCCGCTGCGGTGGCCGGCGATGAGGAGCGCGATCAGGCCGGTGACCACGAGCGCCGCGACGGTCGCGCCGATCGCCTCGCCCGCCGCCGCGCCCCCTGCCGGCTCGTCGCCCGTGGCGCCCTGGGCCGGCGCTGGAAGCGCCGCCGCGAGCGCGAGCGCCGCGATCGAGAACGTCGCCGTCAAAGCCGGAATTCGCATACGCGTCATGTGCCAAGCTCCCTCATCGCTGGTCCGCGTATCTAACTGACTGTTCAGTAAGTTGTCTGTGAACCTCATCACACTTCGCGTGCGCACGTGAGCGGCGGCCCTGCCCCGGTGCGCAAGCGGCTCACCGCCGAGGCCCGCCGCGCGGCCATCCTCGACGCCGCCAGCACGGTCTTCTCGGCCCGCGGGTACCACAGTGCGTCCATCGACGAGATCGCGGGTGAGGCGGGTGTGTCGAAGGCGCTGATCTACGAGCACTTCGCCTCCAAGCAGGAGCTCCACGCGAAGCTGGTGGAGGCGCACGCCGCCGAGTTGTACGAGCGGCTGGCCGCCGCGGTGCCGAGCGCGGAGGGCAGCGCGTCCCGGCTGGCCGCGGGGCTCGACGCCTTCTTCCGGTTCGTCGAGGAGCGCCGCGATGCCTGGCGGATGCTCTTCCGCGAGGCCGCCGACCCCGAGACCGTGGCGGTTCTCGACCGGACGCTCGCCCAGGTGACCGCCGTGGTGGCCGGCCTGATCGCGGCGGAGCCCGGCGCGCAGGGCCTCCCCCAGCGCGCAGGCGAGCGAGAGCGCGGGATCCACCTGATCGCCCAGATGCTCGTGGGGGCCGCGCAGACCGTCGCCAACTGGTGGGCGGACAACGAGGACGTGCCCCGCGAGCAGCTGGTGCAGACGGCGATGGACTTCGCCTGGCTGGGTCTCGACCGCCTCAGTCGCGGCGAGCGCTGGACCGCCGGGTGAACTTCTCACGCGAGGTGGTCGACGCCGCCGACCCGGCGCGGCTCGCCCTGGTGGCCCTCGCGCGGGACGGTGGGCGGAGCGAGATCTCGTTCGGCGAGGTGGCCGACCGCTCGGCGCGGCTGGCCGGGGCCCTGGCCGGCGCCGGGGTGGGCCGTGGCGACGTGGTGATGACGCTCGTGGGCAACCGCCCCGAGTGGGTCTACGCGATGGTGGCGACCTGGCGGCTCGGCGCCGTCGCGCAGCCCTGCACCGAGCAGCTGCGACCCCACGACCTGCGCGCGCGCATGGACATCCTCGACCCGCGCGTGGTGGTCGCGGACGAGCGCAACGCGGAGCTTGTGTCCGAGGCCGGGTTCGAGGGGCCGCTCCTCACCATTCCGGACGATCGCCTCTACGACGGCGAGCAGGTGCCGTCCGTCGATCTTGCCGCGGAGGACCCGGCGCTGGTGGTGTTCACGTCCGGCACCGCCGGTGAGCCCAAGCCGATCCGCCACGGGCACGGCTACCTGGCCGGGCAGTCGGTGCAGGCCGAGCACTGGTTCGGCGCCCGGCCCGGCGACCTCTGCTGGTGCACGGCCGCGAGCGGATGGTCGAAGTCCGCGCGCAACGTGTTCGTCGCACCCTGGCTGCGCGGTGCCTCGGCGCTGCTCCACGACGCTCGCTTCGACCCTGACGAGCGACTGGAGCTGCTCATACGCGAGCGCGTCCAGGTGCTCTGCATGGCGCCCACGGAGTACCGCGCGATCGCGAAGCGGGCCGAGCTCCGGCCGCTGCCCGACCTGCGCCACGCGGTGGCCGCGGGCGAGCCCCTCAACCCGGAGGTGGTGCACGTGTGGAGCGCCGGCGCCGGCGTGGAGGTGCACGACGGCTACGGGCAGACAGAGACCGGCGCGCTCACCGGGATGCCCATCGGACCGCCGGTGCGTCCCGGCTCGATGGGCACGGCGCTGCCCGGCTTTCGGCTGTGGATCGACGACGGCGAGCTCTGCCTGGACCCGCAGACCGTGCCGACCTTCTTCCTCGACGGCGAGCGCGACCGGCCCTGGCGCACCGGCGACCGCGTGCGCGCGGACGAGGACGGCTACCTCTGGTTCGAGGGCCGCACCGACGACGTGATCATCTCCGCCGGCTACCGGATCGGGCCCTTCGAGGTCGAGTCCGCGCTCGTGTCCCATCCAGCGGTGGCGGAGGCCGCGGCCGTCGCGGCCCCGGACGAAGTACGCGGCCAGGTGGTGCGCGCGGTGGTGGTGCTGCGGCCGGGCGCGGACGCCGGTGACGAGCTGGCCCGCGAGCTCCAGGAGCACGTGCGCGCGGAGACCGCGCCGTACAAGTACCCGCGAATCGTCGAGTTCGCCGAGTCGCTGCCGAAGACGGCCAGCGGCAAGATCAAGCGGGCCGAGCTGCGGGGAACGTAGGCCCCACCCACCCACCCGTGTCGCGGGCGGAGCCTGGTCCCGAGCGCCTCCCTGGCGGTTCGGTGCTTCCTTCGCACCCGGGTGGAAATCGGATCACCGGGTAGCCTCGAAGCGATGGCCAACCGCCTGGCCGACGAGACGTCGCCCTACCTCCTGCAGCACAAGGACAACCCCGTGGACTGGTACGCGTGGGGCGAGGAGGCACTCGAGCGCGCCCGCAGCGAGGACCGGCCGATCCTGCTGTCGATCGGCTACTCGGCCTGCCACTGGTGCCACGTGATGGAGCGGGAGTCCTTCGAGGACGAGCAGACGGCCGCGCTCATGAACGAGCGCTTCGTCTGCATCAAGCTCGACCGCGAGGAGCGCCCCGACCTCGACTCCATCTACATGGAGGCCTGCCAGGCGATGACGGGCGCGGGCGGCTGGCCGCTGAACGTCTTCCTCACGCCGGAGCAGGTGCCGTTCTATGCCGGCACCTACTTCCCGCCCGAGGCGCGGCTCGGCGCGCCCAGCTGGAGCCAGGTGATCGAGGCTGTGGCCGAGGCCTGGGCCGACCGGGCGGACGAGATCCGCGCCGGCGGCGAGCGCATCGCCGACTCCCTGCGCGGCGGAGCGCGTCTCCGGCCCTCCGCCGAGCCTATGAGCGATGCGGCGCTGGTGGAGGCCGTTTCGGGCCTGCGCCAGACCTACGACGGCGTGAACGGCGGCTTCGGCGGGGCCCCCAAGTTCCCGCCCACCTCGGCCTTGGAGCTGCTGCTCAGGCGCGGCGAGGCCGAGCCCGTGATCCACACCCTGAGAGCCATGGCGGCCGGGGGCATCCACGATCAGGTGGGCGGCGGCTTCGCCCGCTACGCGGTCGACGCGCGCTGGCTCGTGCCGCACTTCGAGAAGATGCTCTACGACAACGCGCTGCTCGCCCGGGCCTACCTGCACGGCTGGCAGGTCAGCGGCGACCCGCTCTTGCGCGAGGTCACCGAGACGACGCTCGACTGGATGCTGCGCGAGATGCGCGGGCCCGAGGGCGGCTTCTACTCGGCGCTCGACGCCGACTCCGAGGGTGAGGAGGGTCGCTTCTACGTCTGGTCGCTCGATGAGCTGCGCGAAGTGCTCGCGGACGACGCCGACGAGGCGATCACCTGGTTCGGGGCCACACAGCGAGGCAACTTCGAGGGAGCCAACATCCTCGTGCGCGGCGAGGGCAGCCCGGCCGGCCTCCCGGAGTGGAGGCGCCGCCTCTACGCCGTGCGCGAGAAGCGCGTGTGGCCGGGGCTGGACGACAAGCGTCTCACCGCGTGGAACGCGCTCACCATCTCCGCGCTCGCCGAGGCTGGCGCGGTGCTCGAGCGGCCCGATTACCTGGACGCGGCCGTCGGCGCCGCCGAGTTCGTGCTCGGCGAGCTGCGCGACGACCAGGGCAGGCTCCTGCGCAGCTGGAAGGACGGCCGCGGTCGCCTCAACGCCTATCTCGAGGACCACGCCTTCCTGCTCGAGGCGCTGCTCACGCTTTACGAGTCGAGCTTCGACCCACGCTGGTTCGGCGCCGCCCGTGAGCTGGCGGACACGATGATCGAGCGCTTCGCAGACGACGAGAGCGGGGGCTTCTTCGAGACCTCCGCCGATCACGAGCGGCTCGTGGCGCGCCGCAAGGACCTCGAGGACCACCCGATCCCGTCGGGCAACGCGAGCGCGGCGCTCGGGCTGCTCCGGCTCGCGGCTCTCACGGGGGAGCACGAGTACGAGCGCCGGGCCGTTTCCGTCCTGCGGCTCCTCCACGAGCTGGCGCCGAAGCATCCCCAGGCCTTCGGGCACCTGCTGCAGGCGCTCGACTTCCACCTCTCCCCCACGCGCGAGGTCGCCCTCGTGGGCGAGGACACGCGGCCGCTCGAGCGCGTGGTGCGCGGCGCCTTCAGGCCGGACGTCGTGCTGGCGGGCGGCGAGCACGACGGCGTACCGCTGCTCCAGGACCGCCACCCCGTCGAGGGCCGGGCGGCCGCATACGTCTGCGAGCACTTCGTCTGCAAGGCGCCCGTGACCGAGCCCGAGGAGCTCGAACGGCTGCTCTCCTGACGCTGCTGGCCCTCGCCGCGCCCGTGGATGCGCCCTCAGTCGCGGCGCGGATCTCGACCTGGGGTCCGCGGCCCGCCGCGAGCGCGGCGGAGGCACGAGCGCACCGCTACATGGCGCGCGCATTCCGCTCCGGCGGGCTGCGCGTGGGCATCCAGCGCTTCGAGGTGCCCGGGCGCGGGTCCTCGCGCAACGTGATCGGGGTGCTCGACACCCCGCGCACGTGCCTGCGGATCGTGATGGCCCACACCGACTCGGCGCCGGGCGCGCCCGGCGCCAACGACAACGCCTCCGGCCTCGGCGTGCTGGCCGCGCTCGCGGGCCGGCTCCGGAGAATCGGTCCGGGGTGCGACGTCTGGCTCGTGGCCACCGGAGCCGAGGAGCGCCTCTACACCGGCGCGCCCGACCACCTCGGCGCTCTCGCGCTCGCGCGCCGAGCCCGCGCCCGCGGCGCGCGCAAGCGCCTGCGCTTCGCGCTCTCGCTCGATGAGGTCGGACGCGACCGGCCCTTCTGGCTGCGCTCGCCCGCCGGCTCGCCGCGGCCGTGGGTGGAGGGCGCCCTGCTGCGTGCGGCCCGCCGCGCGCGCGTCCCCGTCACGTGGGTGCGCGACGAGGGCACCGGCAACTCCGACCACCGCGAGTTCGAGCTTCTCGGCCTGCCGGGGGCAAAAATCGGGGTCGGCGCCGGCGGTGAGCCGTGCCGCCACCTGCCCTGCGACCGGCCCGGCCGCCTCGATCCGAGCTCGCTGCGGATGGCGCGAAGGCTGACCGAAGCGGCCCTCCTCCCCCGCTAGGTCGTTGCGCGCGCATATATGAAAGATTGCCGCCGATGAGCGCGCTCCTGGCCCGTGCCGCCCAGCCCCGGACCCGCCTGATCATCATCGGTATCTGGCTGGTCGCGGTCTTCGCGTGCTTCGGCTTCAACCTGCCCGGGAAGTTCTCGGACGCGGAGCGGAACGACTCGAGCTCCTATCTGCCGGGCGACGCCGAGGCCACCCGCGCCCTGGAGGCCACCAAGGACCTCACGGAGGGCGAGCAGGCGGCCGTGGTGATCGTCTACCGCCGCGAGGGCGGGCTCACCGCGGCGGACCGGGCGAAGGTCGCGCGCGACGTGGTGAGCCTGAACCGGCTGCGCTACCCGCAGCTGCAGCGCGGGCCCGGGGGAGTCGCCTTCCGGCCGGCCGCCACGGCTCCCGACCGCAGCGCCGCCCTGGTGACCGGGAACATCACCTCGGACGGCGAGTCCGACACGATCGCCGATCCGGTCGAGGACATCCGCGAGATAGTCGGCGATGGGAGCGACGGGCTCGAGGTGGCCGTGACCGGCCCGGCCGGCTACTCGGCCGACGCAATCAAGGTTTTCGAGCAGATCAACGGCTCGCTGGTGGGCGCCGCGTTCCTGCTGGTGTTCGTGCTCCTGATCTTCATCTACCGGAGCCCGGTCCTGCTGTGGTTCCCGTTGCTGGCGGTGGCCTTCGCGGAGATCGCGACGCGCGGCCTCGGATGGATGCTCACGGAGGCCGGGGTGACGGTCAACGGCCAGTCCTCGTCGATCCTCTCCGTGCTGGTGCTCGGGGCGGGAACCGACTACGCCCTGCTGCTCGTGGCCCGCTACCGCGAGGAGCTGCGCCTCCACGAGAGCCGAACAGACGCGATGACGCGGGCATTGCGCAGCGCCGGCCCCGCGATCTTCGCCTCCGGGATGACCGTGATCGCCGCGCTCCTGACCCTGTCCGTGGCGGAGCTGAACAGCACGGCCAGCCTGGGCCCGATCGGCGCGCTCGGGATCGCGGTCGCGATGCTCGCGATGCTCACGCTCCTGCCCGCGGCGCTCGTGCTGGCGCCGCGCGGGGTGTTCTGGCCGCGCGTGCCGCACGTGGGCGACACCGGCGACGACGCCACCCACGGACGCTGGCGGCGGACGGCCGAGCGGATCAGCCTGCATCCGCGGCGGGTATGGGTGGGCACCGCGGCGGTGCTGCTGATCATGGCGCTCGGCAACCTCGCCTACAACGACGGGCTGACGACCGGCAACGGCTTCCGCGACGACGTCGAGTCGGTCGAGGGCCAGGAGCTGATCGACGCGTCCTTCCCGGGCGGCGCGAACGCGCCGACCGAGATCGTCGTGCCCGATCCCGAGCGTGCGCCCGCGGTTGCCGCGGCCGTCGCGCGCACCGAGGGCGTGGCCGACGTGCGCGTGGCGCTGCGCAGGCCCGAAGGGGTGCTCCTCAACGCCGTCCTCGAGGGCGACCCCTACGACAAGGACACCTTCGCGCTCATCCCCGAGATCCGGCGAGCGGCGCACGAGGCCGGCGGTACGGGGACGCTGGTCGGCGGCGCGTCCGCCGTCGAGTACGACGTGCGCGAGGCGAACAAGCACGACGCCAAGGTGATCGTGCCGCTCACGCTCCTCGTCGTGCTGATCGTGCTGATCATCCTGCTCCGGGCGCTGGTGGCGCCCATCATCCTCACGCTGACCGTGATCCTCTCGTTCGCGGCCTCACTGGGCGTGGGCTTCGTCGTGTTCGACGTGGTGTTCGGATTCCCCGGGAGCTCGCCCGATCTGGCGCTGTTCGCCTTCGTGTTCCTGGTGGCGCTGGGGATCGACTACAACATCTTCCTGATGGCGCGTGTGCGCGAGGAGTCCCAGCGCCACGGAGCGCGCGAGGGCATGCTGCGCGGGCTGGCCGTGACCGGCGGAGTGATCACGTCGGCCGGCATCGTGCTCGCCGGGACCTTCCTGGTGCTGGCTGTGCTGCCGCTCGTGTTCCTCACCGAGATCGGCTTCGTCGTGGCGTTCGGCGTGCTGCTCGACACGCTCGTCGTGCGCTCGATCCTCGTGCCGGCGCTGGTCTTCGACATCGGCCCCCGGATCTGGTGGCCTTCCTCGCTCGCCTCGACGATCGACCGCCGCGCCCCGCGGCGGCACACCAAGTCCGGCTAGAGCACCGCCAGGTAGCGGTCGAGCTCCCACTGGGAGACCTGCACGCGGTAGTCCTCCCACTCCTGCCGCTTGATCTCGACGTAGCGGTTGAAGATGTGCTCGCCGAAGGTCCGGAGCACCAGCTCCGACTCGGCCGTCAGCTCGATCGCCTCGCCCAGCGTCTCGGGCAGCTGCTCGATTCCCAGCTGCTTCCGCTCCTCCGGACTGATGTGGTAGAGGTTCTTCTCCATCGGCTCGGGCAGCTCATAGCCCTTCTCGATGCCCTCGAGGCCGGCCGCGAGCAGGATCGCGAAGGTGAGGTAGGGGTTGCAGGCCGGGTCGGGACAGCGCAGCTCCATGCGCGTGGCCTGCTCCTTGCCGGGGTGGTAAAGGGGCACCCGGACCAGCGCTGAGCGGTTGCGCCGGGACCAGGCGCAGTAGACCGGCGCCTCGTACCCGGGCACGAGTCGCTTGTAGGAGTTCACCCACTGGGCGAACACGGACGTGATCTCGCGGGCGTGCTTCAGCTGACCCGCGATGAACGCCTTGCCCACGTCGGAGAGGAAGTACTGATCGTCCGGGTCGTAGAAGGCGTTGCTCGAGTCCCGGAAGAGCGACTGGTGCGTGTGCATCCCAGAGCCGTTCTCGCCGAACAGCGGCTTGGGCATGAAGGTCGCGTGCCACCCGTACTTCATGGCGTACTCCTTGACCGTGATGCGGTAGGTCATGCAGTCGTCCGCCATCTTGAGCGCGTCGGCGTAGCGCATGTCGATCTCGTGCTGGGACGGCCCCACCTCGTGGTGCGTGTACTCCACGTGGATGCCGAGCTGCTCGAGCGCGAGCACGGTCTCCCGCCGCACGTCGGAGCCGGCGTCGAGCGTTGTCAGGTCGAAGTACCCGCCCTCGTCGAGGATCTCGGGCACGCCGCCCTCCGGGCGAGCGTTCCGGAAGTAGAAGAACTCGAGCTCCGGGCCTACGTAGAAGTTGGTGAAGCCGAGCGCCTCGGCCCGCTCGAGCGTCCGCCGCAGCACCTGCCGCGGATCGCCCTCGTAGGGCTCGCGGCTCGGGGTGAGCACGTCGCAGAACATCCGCGCCACGCCCTTGTCCTCCGGCCGCCACGGGAGCACGGCGAACGTCGAGGGGTCGGGCATCGCGATCATGTCCGACTCCTCGATCGCGTTGAAGCCGGTGATCGACGACCCGTCGAAGCCCATCCCGCCCTCGAAGGCGTCGTCCAGCTCGAGCGCGTTGATGGAGAAGCTCTTGAGCTGACCGAGGATGTCCGTGAACCAGAGCCGGATGAACCGGATGTCGCGGTCGTCGACGAGGGACTTGACGTCCTCGGCGGTCATCGGCTTGTCGGCCATTCAGCTCCTCCGGGTCGGGTTGGGAGCCGCGTAGGCTAACGGCGCCCGGTCGCGGGCGCTGATCGGCTCAGAGCCAGGAGCGCGCCCACACCTTGAGCGCGCGCACAGCCGGCTCGAGCGCCTCGCCCTTCACGGTGAGGGCGTACTCGACGCGAACCGGAGTCTCATCCACCACGCTGCGATGGACGATGCCCTCCGCCTCGAGCTCCTTCATCCGCTCGGAGAGCAGGCGGTCGGACAGGTCGGGCACCAGCTGCTTGACCTCGGAGAAGCGGGCGGGACCGTCCATCAGCACGAACAGGATCGCGCCTGTCCAGCGCTTTCCGACCAACTCAACGGCCCGGTGATAGGCGGTGCAGCACGCCTCACGCTGCGCCTCATCATGGGCCTCCGCCGTCGAGGAGCGGGAGACCATGACCGAGATGCTAGCCGCCCTCATGCAGCCTCGAGGAGTCGCGACCCTTCGCGCGAGCCGTCCACGGGCAGGTCGGCGGCGCGGGTGACGAGGTTCGCGAACGAAGCGAGCGCCACCTGGGCCACGGCCTCGAGGATCTGCTCGTCGGTCCAACCCGCCTCGCGGGCCTCCTCGAGGATGTGGAGCTGGGGTGCTCCGTCGCTCTGGAGCAGCGCCTTGACGAACCGCAGCAGCACCGCCTCGTGCTCGTCGTGCGAGTCGAACTCACGCGCGAGCGCGATCTCATCGAGGCCGAGCCCCGCCTCGCGCGCAGTGCGCTGGAGAGTGGACAGCCCATACTCGCTGCCCTGGTGCTCGGCCACCGCCAGTGCGATGCGCTGAGCGGTCGTCCACTGGAGCGTCCCGTGCCTGAGCTCGGAGCGAAAGCGCGCATAGGCGCGCAGCGCCGCCGGTGCTCCACCGAGCACTCCGAGGAAGTTGGGGAGCTGGCCTCCGCCCGCGAGCGCGCCCTTCAGGACAGGGACGCTCCGCTCGGG
Organism: uncultured Thermoleophilaceae bacterium; assembly: GCA_963803245.1. Classification (GTDB taxonomy): domain Bacteria; phylum Actinomycetota; class Thermoleophilia; order Solirubrobacterales; family Thermoleophilaceae; genus JACVRW01. Next base: position 97,999 of record CAWDLI010000007.1, read on the forward strand.
AGCCGTCAGCTCATCGTGAACCTGGAACCTGGACTCCTTGGTCTTCATCCTGCCACTTCACTTTCTGCATGCCGCTTACGGGCAGTAAGTATAGGGAAGAAAAGGACTATTCGGCACTCCAATCAGGAGTACGCGGCTACTCGCCGAGCGGATCGAAATGCGGCTCAGGCGTGTGCGGTTCCGGCGGCCACGGCCACCAGGAACAGGCCCAGCAGGAATGCCCACAGCGCTACGCGGTCCGGTTGCGCGAGCTGTCGCTCGGCCACGCCCGTCAGACGCCGGGCCGGAGTGGGCCGGCCCGTGATGGTGATCGTGCGGCGCTGCCCGGCCACAGCCGCGGCGGGGCGCTCGAAGCGGGGCGCGGGAGGCGCCGGCGCCTCCGTGCTGATCTCGTGATCGGCGGCGGGCGCCGTGGACGTGTCCGTACGCGCTGCCGGACGGTCGAACCGACCGGGCCGCGCCTCGGCAGCCTCGATCTTGCGCTCCCACTCGAGAAGCACGTCTTCACGACTCATGTCCTGGTGATCCTCGCGCAGAGCGCGGGCGCCGCCTGTGGTCATCGGTCTCTTTCTTATCGCCTGCGGGGTTAGCTGTCGGGCTCGCGCTGAAAGAGTTGCGCTACGCGGCTCACCGCGATTCGCCCCTGGCCTGTAGGCCATCCAACCGGTTCCCCCGCGCCCCCTAACCAGGCGGGCTTAGGCTCCTTGGACGCGGGCATCCTAGCAGCAGAGCGGAAGCGTCGGACGGAAAAGCGCCGCATCCTCCGCGATTTCCGGACGCCGCAAACGCTGTTGGCTACTGGCCGGCGACCTTGGTCACGTACAGCGCGACGTGCCGGGCTTCCTCGCCCTGCAGCAGACCGGCCGGCATCCGCCCGTCGCCCGTGCCGCCGCGCTTGATCGCGTTGAGCACACGTTGTTCATCGAGCCCGAGGTCATCGAGGTCCGGCCCGGTAACGCCCTGCGCCTGGACGGCGTCGAGGTTGTGGCAGCTCCAGCAGGTCTGCCTGAAGAGCCGCTTCCCGTCCTTCTCGTCATCCGTGAGCGCGGTGGTGCGGGTCTTACCGACGCCACCCTCCGCCTCGCCGCGCGATGCGATCACAACCGCCGGCACGGCGGCCCCGAGCACCACGTAGAGCAGGAGCATCGAGACCCTGAAGCCGCGCCCTCCGCGCGTGAGATACGCCTCACGGGCAGCAGCCGGGCCGCCGGAGAAGGCGATGAAGATGACCACGAGTCCCGCGACGATGAACGGGACCAAGACGAGCAGGACTTGCATGGCGGCCGGGACTCTACCTGCCGCGTGCGATGCCGAGCAGAGCCCGCGTCAGGCCGAACCCGCGGCTGCCCGCCGGGCGCGCTTCCAGCTCCCGTAGGCGGCGAACACGTCGGCGAGCGGAGGCAGGCTGTCGTCGTCGGCGGCCTCCTGCTGGTAGTCCACCATCAGGAGCCGCTCCGGGCGCGCGCCGGTCATGTCGGCGACCTTCCGGATGGCGGCGCACACGTCAGCCTCGGACACGTCGCCATCCGCGCCGGAGCGCTTGGCCTGGTGCGCGAAGACGCCGGCGGCGCTGCCGCGCGCTCCGGGCTCCTCGGATGGCTCGTTGCGGGCGCGGCCCGCCCCGATCAGGAGACGGCAATGCGGACAGCGCTGCGGCTCGGGTGGAAAGTCGTCCCCCGCTCTGGCCTCGATGACCAGGTGGCAGTGGGGACAGTAGGCGTCCTCCGTCTCGTGCTCCCGCTCTCTCAACGACGACATCCGTCCTCCGATCCGGAGGGTTGGTGCAAACTCCAGACACTCCTCCTTGTCACCCGATCGGGGGGCATTGAAACCCGCAATCCGGCCACGTCCACGTGCGCGCGGGTCACTGAAGCGAGACCGCGACCTGCTCGAGATGGTCCATCGCCTCCTGCATCCCGCCCTCCATCCCGGAGTTGATGTGCGCGTCCCGGTGCTCCTTGTTCTGGTGGTCCACGAGGAAGGTCACCGTCGTACGTCCGTCCACCTCGGTGAACGTGAGGGTGTCCAGGGCCTCGCCTTCCGGCATGCCCTCGTAGACCTCCGTGCAGACGATGCGCTCGTCGGGCACGATCTCGCGGTACTCGCCATGGAAGGCGACCTCGAACCCGCCCTCGGCGACCATCACGTATCGCCACATCCCGCCCACGCGGAGATCGATCTCGGCGGACGTGACCTCGCCTCGGTCGCCGCTCCACCAGCGCTTGACCAACTCGGGCGTGGTCCACGCCTTGTACACCAGGTGCCTGGGCGCGTCGAACTCCCGCGTGATGAGGATCTGCTCGTCCGTCGGGAGCGTCACCGTCGCCGTACCGCTACTCGTCACCGTCACCAGCTCCTTTCTCCGTCGCCTTGAGTTCCTCCAGCACGACGTCCAGACGGCCGAACCGCTCCGACCAGGAGCGCTCGTAGTTCTTCACCCAGTCATGGATGGGCTTGAGCGCCTGGCCGTTGACGCTGTACAGCCGCCGGCGTCCGTCGTCTCGCACGTCAACCGCTCCCACCTCTCGAAGCACCCGCAGGTGCTTTGAGACCTGCGGCTGAGCAAGCCCGAGCTCGCGAACCAGGTCATTCACCGGGCGCTCCCCGCCGACGAGCACGTCCAGAATCTGCCGACGGCGGGGTTCCGCCACGGCGTTGAACGCGTCTGCCGTCGTCGCTGCTCGTGCCATGCGGCAATCATATACCTATATGGGCATACGTCAAGCGGAAGCGACCTCAGAAATAGAAAACCCCCGCGTGAGCGGGGGTTTCCCTTAGCCGGCCTCTAAGCCGGATTCTGTCCTGAGCAGTCATCCATCTCGCCCGATCCTCCGGCGGCAACGCCGGCGGGACGGGTGGGGCCTTGCGGCACCTGCGGCCTACCTGGAGCTCGGCGGGCAGCGTCGTCGCTCCTGCTTGGCCTTGCACCGGGTGGGGTTTGCCTGGCCGGCGTGTCGCCACGCCGCCGGTGCGCTCTTACCGCACCATTTCAACCTTGCCGGCACCGGGCTCACGTGCGGCCCGGCGCTTAGGCGGTGTGTTTCTGTGGCACTTTCCCGCGGGTTTCCCCGGGTCGGTCCCCCGACCACCCTGCCCTGCGGTGTCCGGACTTTCCTCGAGGGCCCGGTTGTCTCTCCGAGCTCCCCGCGACTGCTAGGCCGGCACGAAGGATTCTAGGCCCGTTCGGCACCGCCGACCAGGCCTGCGGGCGGAGTTGCGGCGAGGCGGAGCGGTCAGCTCAGCTGCGATCCGCAGTCGCCGCAGACGGCGGCACCCTCGGTGAGCCGCATCGAACCTCGGCACACGGGGCAGTCGGCCGCCTGGCCGGCCTCGGCGGCGGCGAGCGTCGCACCAAGGCGCTGCTCCAGCGTGAGGCCGCGCCCCCGTCCCCCCTGGCAGCGCTCACGCGATGCGAGCCTGCGCGGACTGTCCAGCACGGCCGGGGTCATGGGACCCTCCTGCAGACACCCACCACACGCCCGAGCAGCTCGACGTCGCGGACGAGAATCGGCTGCAGCGCGTCGTTCTCGGGCTGCAGGCGCACGTGGTCGTCCTCCTTGAAGAAGCGCTTGACCGTGGCCTCGTCCTCGACCAGAGCCACGACGATCTCCCCGTTGGCAGCATTGTCCTGGCGCCTGACGACGACGTGGTCGCCCTCGAAGATCCCGGCGTTCACCATCGAGTCGCCCTTGACCTTGAGGAGGAACTCGCCCTCGTCGCCACCGGCGATCCCGGGAACCGCGACGTACTCCTCGATGTTCTCCTCCGCGAGCATCGGGGCGCCCGCGGCGACCTGACCAACCACCGGGAGCCCGCCCGGGGCGACCACCTGCTTCGCCTTGTCCACCAGGATCTCGAGCGCGCGCGGCTTGGTGGGATCACGCCGGAGCAGACCCACCTTCTCGAGGTTGGCGAGATGCGCGTGCACGGTGGACGAGGACGTAAGCCCGATCGCCTTCCCGATGTCGCGGACCGTAGGCGGATAGCCGTGCTCCGCCCCGTAACGCCTGATGTAGTCGAAGATCTCCTGCTGGCGCTTCGTGAGATTCAGCTCGACCATCTAGCTCTCCCCTCGCAGCCTTCGCGTATGTGGTGCCTCGAACATGTGTTCGTAAACGTACACCGGTCCCCGGACGACATCAAGGGCTGAAAGACGACGGCCGCGCGGCTCTATACTCGGCCGCCACGCGCCTGTGGCGGAATTGGTAGACGCGCAAGGTTGAGGGCCTTGTGGACCATTTGGTCCGTGGGAGTTCGAGTCTCCCTGGGCGCATAGAACTCGGCCGGCCGGCCGGGCTCAGTTCCTCAGTAGTTAACGCCCGCCAGCGCCAGCGGCCGGACCAGGCTGTGGAGGTGATGGACCTCCGGCTCGGGCCAGCTGGTGAGCCGGCCTCCCATCAGCGCCGCGGCGGCCGGGCGGAGCCGCTCTTCCACGAAGCGGTCGTGATCTTTGCGCGTCTTCCACACATCGAAGATCCGCATCCGTCCATCGTCGGTGACGGCGGCGGTATGAACGATCAACCCTCGGGGTGGCTCGTCATGCATCCGGATGCTGGCAGCGACAGAGTCGTACTCCTCCTGCCCTACATCGGTCGTGTACTGAATGACTACCGGCATGACCGACCCCCCCGCTTGTGCTTTGAAACCGCTGAGTGGTTAGCCCCTCGTGCTGTATCGCCGTTTTCAGCGCCTCACAAACCTCTTTGGCCCCCCTTGCTGAGCAACTGCGGCGGGCGTATGGTGATCGCCACCAAGCAAAGCGCCCCGGAGAACGCTTTTGACGACCTGGGGCAAGCCAAGGAAAGGTGAGCTCCCCATGCTCAAGAGCACGGCAACGCCGCCTTCCGCTCCCCCCGGGGACACGGCCACCCTCACCATCGTGGAGCCATTGGTCGAGCGGTTCTGGGGCGAAGCGAGGCAGACGATGGAAGTCGCAGCCGGCCAGGTCGAGGAAGCGTTGCGATCGGCCCGGGAAGGCAAGACCCACGACGGTCGGCCGGTCTATGACGAGGCCGCAATCGAGGAACTGGGGGTCGAGCTGTCGGACGCGATGCAGCTCGTCCGGGAGGTACGCCGCGGCGGCTCGGGCGACCTGCGCGTCACGGCCGACAGGGCGATGCTGGCCCGCGCGGTCCAGGGTTGCCTGGTCCGGACGGCCGAGGACATCGCCGGCCTGGCCGGGTCGGTCGGGCTCGACAACCCGGAAATCCACGCCGACCTGCGTATCGAGCTCGGCGCGATCGAGGAGTGGCTGGACGACCTGGCGGCCCTGGCGGACTGGACGCACCCCGTGGACTGACCATGTGGCACCGGCGAAGCGGATGAACGAAGCCGAGCGGCGATCGCTGATCCTGCGGTACTGGGAGAACGGCGGTAGTGATCCGGGCGTCGCCCGCGAGACCTACCACGACGACGCGGTGCTCGAGTTCCCGCAGTCCGGCGAGCGTTTCGACGGCCTGGCCAACTTCCAGGAGTGGCGAAGCGAGTACCCCGCGGGAGTCGAGCTCGTGATGGGCGAGCTGAGAGGCCAGGGGGACCTGTGGGTCGGGGAGGGAACGATCAGCTACGACGGCGGCCCCAAGCAGCCCGTCGTGAACATCCTCGAGTTCCGGGGCGCCAAGGTGGCCCGGGAGACGATCTACGTCACCGAGCCCTGGGACGCCCCGGAGTGGCGTGCCCGCTGGCGCGCCTAGGGCAGCCCCGTCGGCGTCTCGACGCAGACGATCTGCTGGCTGGTCTCCCCCGGCGCCAGGGTGGAGCCGCCGTTCTCGTCGACCGCGATGACGAGCGGAGCATCGCCCTGATCGGCCCATTGGATGACCTCGTCGGTCCAGAAGCGCTGCGCCGCGGACACGCCCGGCACGTCCTGATTGCGGCCCAGTAGGTACGCCTCGCCCCAGGTCGGCAGGCGCAGGCCGATGTTGCCGCAGGTGTCGAGCGCGGTGGCGAGGGTGCCGGCGGACCCACCGCCGGCGCACAGCCGCCCGAGCAGAGCCGCTCCGCCGTGGCAGCGGAACAGCGTGGACTCCTGGATGTCGGCGTTGGTGAGCGTGTCGTCCACCACGTCCACGCCCAGGAAGCTGTGGACGTCGAAGGTGTTGATGGTCCCGTCCTTGACGTCGCCGCTCTGGATCTCGTCGTTGCCGATGTCGACCGACTTCACCTGCCCATCGATGATGTCGGTGCTGCCGATCGTGTTGACCGCGTAGGCGGTGCCGCCCAGGGCGATGAACACGCCCACGGTCGACATCACGTTGGCGTAGCTGAGGCGCCTGGACAGCCTGCGAAGCATCACTTCGCCCCCTTTCGCGGCCGCTTGGGCCGGCTCGAGCGTTGAGGGAGCGAGTCTCTCCGATGACCGTTACCGGGTCGTTACGGCGCTGAGGCGCCGCCCCGCGCGGGGCGGCGCCTCGGAACCGTGCCGTGCCCTCAGGCGAAGGACTCGGAGTAGCGCTGCGATCCGGGTGTCTCGAGCTGCTCGCCGGTCTCGAGCAGGGTCTTGAGACCGGAGAGGATCATCGGCCAGCCGCCGTAGAGCTCCGCGTTGGCGTCGGCGGGCAGCTCGTCGTGGACGACCGTCAGCCGGCACGAGGTGCCGACCGGCTCGATCTCCCAGGTGACCCTCGAGGTCCCCTGGGCCTTCACGTCATCACTCCACAGGGCGGTGAAGCTCTGCACCAGCCGCCGCGGTGGGTCGACCTCCAGGTTCTCGCCCTCCGCGATCGGCATTCCGGCGCCCGCGTGCACGGACTCGTAGCGCGAGCCGGGAGCCCAGTCCGAGCTGACACCCACGCCGAAGTTGTACTTCTGCCGCAGCTCCGGGGTCGTGATCGCCTCCCACAGGCGCTCCGGGGTCGTCTTGATGTAGATCTCGAACACCTTCTCCATGAGGTCCTCCTCGAGTGTCTTCTTGAGCCCGCTGAGCGTCGCGGCCCAGGGCTCGGCGTATTTGCTCACCCACCTGTCGTGGACGAGCCGGATCGGGACCGGGTTCAGGAAGTGGAGCTTCTCGCGCCCACGCCGCCGCGTGGTCACGAGGTTCGCCTCCTCGAGCACCTTCAGGTGCTTCATCACGCCGAAGCGGGTCATCGGCAGCCGCTGCTCCAGTGCGCTGAGCGTCTGCCCGTCCTCCTTGAACAGCTCGTCGAGGAGGCTCCGTCGCGTCGGATCCGCGAGTGCCCTGAACACCTGGTCCATGTCCGGCATCATAGGTGACCGTTTGGTCACATGTCAACCCAGGCGGTCAGGTCACGCGGTGGCCGTGCGTATAGACGTTCACGCTGCCGCCACGGGCGAAGCCGGCCAGCGTGATGCCCCTGTCGTCCGCGAGCTCGACCGCCAGCGACGTCGGAGCGCCCACTCCCACCAGGATCGGAGCTCCGGCGCGGGCGGCCTTCTGGACGAGCTCGAAGGCGAGCCGGCCGCTCACGCACAGGATTCGCTCGCTCAGCGGGAGCGCACCGTCGAGCAGGACCCGGCCGATCACCTTGTCCATGGCGTTGTGGCGACCCACGTCCTCGCGCACGAGCAGCATCTCGCCGGCGGCGTCGAACAGGCCGGTCGCGTGGAGGCCGCCGGTGCGCTCGAACCCGGGCTGGCGCAGGCGGTCGGGGAGCACGGCGAGCAACCCGCGCTCGATCGACGGCCCGCCCTCCACTCGCGGAGCGATGGACTCCACCTCCTCGAGCGCGCCCTTGCCGCAGATGCCGCAGGAGGAGGTGGTGTAGAAGCGGCGGCTCGGAGGTGCGGACGGCGCCGGGGGAGAGTGCGTCCACGGTGTTGGCGGCCAGGTCCTCTGGGAGCGTCATCTCCGGCGGGCTCTCGACGATGCCCTCGCCATAGAGGAAGCCGGCCGCCAGCTCGAGGTCGTGGCCGGGGGTGCGCATGGTCACGGCGACCGGCTCGCCGTTCAGCCGGATCTCGAGCGGCAGCTCGACGGCGACCTCGTCCGGCTGGCCGTCGCGCTCTACCGCCTTCGACATGGAGGCGGCGGAGGCGTCCATGGCTAGTCGGCGCCGACGAGCGGCTCGGCCCGGACGGCCTCGGGCGCCGGCGCGGCGTCGCCAACCGGCTCGACGGCCACCGCCACGACCTTGTACTCCGGGCACGACGTGTTGACGTCCGCCGACTGGCCGATCAGGAGGTTGGTGCGCACCTCGGGGAAGTGGAACGCGGTGAACACGTGACCCGGCTCGATTCGCTCGGTGATCCGCGCGGCCAGCTCGATCTGCCCGCGCCTGCTGCGCACGGTCACGGTCTCGCCGTCGGCGATCCCGAGCCCGGCGGCGTCGTCGGGGTGCACCTCGAGCCAGTCCGCGCTCATCAGCTCGAGGTTGCCCGTCCTGCGCGTCATCGTGCCCGCGTTGTAGTGCTCGAGCCTGCGGCCGGTGACCAGGATCAGCGGGAACTGCTCGTCCGCCTGGTCGCCGGGCGGCTTGTAGGGCAGCGGCGCGAAGCGGGCGCGACCGCCCTCGAGCTCGAAATGGTCCGTGTAGAGGATGGGGGTGTCGGTGCCGTCGGGAGCGACCGGCCACTGGAGCCCTCCGCGGCCGACGCGCTCGTGGCTGATCCCGGCGTAGCGCGGCGTCATCTCGGCGATCTCGTCCATCACGTCGCTGGGCGTCTCGTAGCCCATGTCGTGCCCGAGCGCCTTCGAGACCGTGGTGAGGATCTCGAAATCGGTCTTGGCCGCGCCGGGCGGCTCGTTGGCGGCGGTCGACCAGCTGCAGCCGGCGCTCGGCGTTGGTGAACGTGCCGGTCTTCTCGAGGAACGAGGACGCGGGCAGGATCACGTCGGCGTACTTGGTCGTCTCGGTCTCGAAGATGTCCTGGCAGACGAGGAAGTCGAGCGACTCGAGCGCGTGCGGCCACGTGCGCTGTGTCCGGGTCGGTCTGCGCCACGTCCTCGCCGAAGATGTACATCGCCTTCAGCCGGCCCTCCACCGCGGCGTCGAACATCTCCGGGATCTTCATCCCGCGCTCGCGCTTCATCTCGACGCCCCAGCGGCGCTCGAACGGCGGACGTGACCTCGTCGTCCGCCACCGAGCGGTAGTCGGTGAAGGTGTCGGGCAGGGCGCCGTGGTCGGACGAGCCCTGCACGTTGTTCTGGCCGCGCAGCGGCAGCAGCGCCGCGCCGGGACGGCCGACGTTGCCGGTCATCAGGGCGAGGTTGCAGATCAGCTGGACCGACTCGGACCCGTACAGGTGCTCGGTCACGCCGAGGCCCCAGAGGATGCAGGCGCGCTCGGCGCCGGCGTAGAGGTGCGCGGCCGCCTCGATGTCCGCCGCCGGGACGCCGGTGATCTCCTCCACGTTCGCGGGCGTGTAGGTGGACACCAGGTCGGCCACGGCGTCGAAGCCCTCGGTGCGCGCGTTCACGAACCCGTGGTCCACCAGGTCGTCGCGGATCACCACGTGCGCGAGGCCGTTGAGGAGGGCCGCGTTGGTGCCGGGCCGGTTGCCGAGGTGCAGCTGCCCGTAGTCGGCGAGCTCGATGCGGCGCGGGTCGGCGGTGATCAGCTTCAGGCCCTTGATGGCGGCCTGCTTGATGCGCGCGCCCACCACCGGGTGTCCCTGGGTCGGGTTGACCCCGATGAGCAGTGCCACCTCTGCAGCCTCGATGTCGTCGAACGAGCCGGTGGCCCCCGAGAGGCCGAACGACCTGCGCAGGGCGAACGACGTGGGCGAGTGGCAGACGCGCGAGCAGTTGTCGATGTTGTGGGTGCCGATCGCGGCGCGCATCAGGCGCTGCATCACGTAGCAGTCCTCGTTGGTCGCGCGCGAGGATGCGAGCCCGGCGATCGCGTCGGGGCCGTGCTCGGACTTGATGCGCCCGAGGGCGTCGGTGATGCGGCCGATCGCCTCCTCCCACGAGGCCAGGCGGAAGCCGCCGCTCTCGCGCACGAGCGGCGCGGTGAGGCGGTCGCGCGAGCGCGAGAACTGGTGCGCGAAGCGGCCCTTCACGCAGGTGTGCCCCTTGTTCGCGGGGCCGTCCATCGCCGGGCTGATCGACATGATCCGCCCGCCCACGCGGTGGGCCTCCAAACGGCAGCCCACGCCGCAGTACCCGCAGGTCGTGGTGGTTGTGGCGTCGAAGCGGTCGGTCACCGCACACCTCCTTCGTCCTCAGTGTAGGCCGCCGACACCATCTCGACGAGCGAATGCTCGGTGATCGCGTCGGTCGGGCAGGTGTCCGCACAGGCGCCGCACGAGACGCAGGTTGAGTCCACGAAGCCCGAGTCCAGGCCGGCCGTGATCCCGGAGTGGAAGCCGCGGCCCGTGGCCGTCAGCGCGAACGCGCCCTGCACCTCGTCGCACGCGCGCACGCAGCGCCCGCACGAGATGCAGAGCTCGTGCTGCAGGGCCAGGTAGGGGTGGCGCTCGTCGTGCGCCGGGCGGCGGCGCTCGCCCTGCCAGCGCGGCTCGCCGATCTCGAAGAAGCGCGCCACCTGGGCCAGCTCCGTGTGCTCGGCCGGGGGCTCGGGAAGCTCGGAGAGCACGAGCTCGACCGTGGCGGCCGCGATGCGCCGGGCCGTGGCGTCCTCGGTGTCGACCTGCATGTCCGCGCGGCAGGGCGTGGTGCACGCCGCAACCGGCGCGGCGGCTCCCTCCATCCCGACCATGCAGACGCGGCAGGCGCCGAAGGGGGCCATGCGGTCGTCGAAGCAGAGCGTCGGCACATAACGGCCGGCGGCGCGCGCCGCATCGAGGAGCGTCGCGCCCGGCTCGACCTCCACCGCCTGTCCGTCGACCTCGACTCTCATCGGTCCCCCGGGTCGTCCTCGCGGCGCTCCTCCGGACGGCGCGAGTACGGGTCGTCGGGCTCGTCCTCGGGCCCCGCGGGACCGGACAGTCCGAGCTCTTCCGGGAAGTGCTGGATCAGGCTGCGGATCGGTGCCGGCATGCCGCCGCCGTGGGCGCAGAGCGAGCCGAGCTCGAGCGTCTCGAGCAGGGCCTCCAGCCGCGAGCGGTCCACGTCCCCGGGCGAGTCGACCATCTCGAACGCGCGCTGCAGGCCGATCCGGCACGGGAAGCACTTGCCACAGCTCTCGTGGGCGCCGAACTCGAGCAGGTGGCGCGCCAGGGCGCGCATGTCGGTGCGCTCGTCGAAGGCGAGAACGCCGCCGTGCCCGACCATGCAGCCCTCGGCGGCAAGCTCGTCGAAGTCGAACGGCGTGTGGAGCTTCGAGCCCGGGAGGATGCCGCCGAGCGGCCCCCCGATCTGCACGGCCTTGATCTCGTGGCCGTCCTTGAGGCCGCCGCCCAGCTCGTTGCAGATCTCGGCCACCGGCGTGCCGAAGCGCACCTCGTACATGCCCGGCCGCTCGAAGCGGTCGTTCAGGCACACGAGCTTCGTGCCGGGCGTGGCGCCCGGGCTGAGTGCCGCGTAGGCCTCGTGCCCGTGCAGGGCGATGAAGCCCATGTTGCAGAGCGTCTCGACGTTGTGGACGACGGTGGGCTTGCCGTGCCAGCCGCGCTCGGCCGGGAACGGCGGCCGCGCTGACACCGTGCCGCGGAAGCCCTGGAGCGACGCGAGCAGCGCGGTCTCCTCCCCCACCACGTAGGAGCCGGCGCCCTCCTCGATCTCCACGTCGAACGCGAAGTCGGTGCCGTGGATGCCCTCGCCGAGGTGGCCCTCGGCACGCGCCCGCTCCACCGCCTCTCGCAGGATCGGCATCGAGCGCGGGTACTCGGAGCGCACGAACACGAAGCCCTGCCGGGCGCCGACCGCGTACGCGGCGAGCGCCATCCCCTCGAGCAGCAGCTCGGGGGTGCGCTCCATCAGGAGCTTGTCGATGTACGAGCCCGGATCGCCCTCGTCGCCGTTGACCACGATCACCCTGTCGGGGTCGCTCGCCTTGGCGGCGAACTCCCACTTCGTGCCTGCGGGGAAGCCGGCGCCGCCGCGGCCGCGCACGTTGGCCTCCTTCACCTCGGCGAGCAGCTGCTCGGGCGTGAGGTTCGCGAGGGCATGACGGAGCCCCTTGAAGCTGCCCTCCGCGAGCAGCACCGGCTCGTCGAGCACGCTCCCGCCGGCCGGCTCGCCGGCCGCCTCGGACGCGCCCGCCGCGACACGGTCGGCCACGCCCGGACCGGCGTCGACCACGTCGCCGTCGCGCACCGCCGCCGCCGTGTGGCAGAAGCCGAGGCAGACGGTCGCGCCGAGCGAGACCTCGCCGTCGCCTGAGCGCTCCCCCGGCGCGAGGCCGAGCCGCTCCCCCACCGCCGCCACGTGGCTGCCGAAGTCCGACGCCCAGCAGGCCGTGCCGGTGCAGACCGACACGTGGCGCCGCCCGCGCGGCTGGGTGAGGTCGTCGTAGAAGGTGGAGATGCCGTAGACGGTGGCCTCGGGGAGGCCGGAGAGCGCGGCCGCCTCGCGGCGGTCCTCGTCGGTGATCTCTCCGCGCCGGTCCATCGCCTCCTTGAGCGCGGCGAGCGCCGTGGGGCGCTCCTCGCGCTCCCGTGCCCGGAGCAGATCGGTGAGGTTTCTCGACATGGTCAGCCGCTGGGCTCAGAAGAGCCCGACAGTCCTCCCGTCCTCGTCGATGTCGACGTTCAGAGCGGCCGGCGTCTTGCCGAGCCCCGGCATCTGCTGGATGTCCCCGCACAGCGGCACGAGCCAGCCCGCGCCTGTGTAGGCGCGGATGTCGCGGACCTGGAGCGTGAAGTCCTCGGGCGCGTTCAGCAGCGCGGGGTCCGCTGATAGCGACAGGTGCGTCTTCGCCATGCAGATCGGCATCCGGTCGAGACCGTCCTCCGTGTATTGGCGGATCTTGCGCTCGGCCTCCAGGTAGAAGACCACGTCCTTAGCACCGTATACCTGGGTCGCGACCTTCCTGATCTTCACGTCGATCGGATCGTCGTCCTCGTACGTGAGCTTGAACTCCGACTGCTGCTCGCAGGCCTGAGCCACCGCCTCGGCGAGCGCGGCGGCACCCTCGCCGCCGCGAGCGAAGCCGTCGTTGACCTCCGCCGCCGTGGCGCCGCCCTCGAGCGCGAGCGAGCGCACCAGCTCCACCTCGTCGTCCGTGTCGCCCGGCCGCCGGTTGACGGCGACCACGCACGGCAGGCCGAAGCCGCGGACGATCCCGAGGTGACGGTGGAGGTTGGCCGCCCCAATGGCGACCGCGGCGAGCCCGCGCGCATGGTCCACGCGCGGGTCGTCCTCGATGCCCCCGTGGTGCTTGAGCGCGCGCACGGTGGCCACGAGCACCACGGCGCTCGGGCGCACTCCGCCCTTGCGGCAGACGATGTTGAAGAGCTTCTCCATCCCCATGTCGGAGCCGAAGCCCGACTCGGTGATCACGTGGTCGCCGAGCTTGAGCCCGATCAGGTCGGCCACGAGCGACGAGTTGCCGTGCGCGATGTTTGCGAACGGGCCCGCGTGCATCAGGCAGGGCTGCCCTTCGAGGGTCTGGATCAGGTTCGGCTTGATCGCCTCCTTCAGCAGCACGGTCATCGCGCCGGCGGCTCCGAGGTCCTCGGCGGTCACCGGCTTGCCGCCGTCGTAGGTGCGCGCCACGGTGATCGCGCCGAGGCGCTTGCGCAGGTCGTGCAGGTCGCGCGACACGGCGAGGATGGCCATCACCTCGGAGGCGGCCGTGATGTCGAAGCCCGACTCGCGCGGGTAGCCGTTCGCGCGCCCGCCCTGCCCGAGCGTGATGCGCCGCAGGGCGCGGTCGTTCATGTCGAGGGCGCGCTTCCAGTCCACGCGCAGCGCGTCGATCGAGTGCGGGTTGCCGTGGAGGATCGAGGCGTCGAGGAGCGCCGCGAGCAGGTTGTTGGCAGCTCCGATGGCGTGGATGTCGCCCGTGAAGTGGAGGTTCAGATCCTCCATCGGCACGACCTGCGTCAGGCCGCCGCCGGCCGCTCCGCCCTTGATGCCGAACACCGGGCCGAGCGATGGCTCGCGCAGGCAGAGGAGCGGGTCCTTGCCGATCTTCCCGAGGCCCTGCGTGAGCGACACGGCGGTGGTGGTCTTGCCCTCCCCCGCCTTGGTCGGCGTAACGCCGGCCACGCACACGAGCTTGCCGTCGGGCGCGTCACGCAGGCGGTCGAGCACCCCGAGCGAGACCTTCGCCTTGTGGCGTCCGTAGGGCTCGAACTCGTCGGGCAGCAGCCCGGCGCGCTCGGCGATCGAGTCGATCGGCTGAAGCTCCGCCTCCTGCGCGATCTCGAGACTGCTCTTCATCGGCACCTCTCCTCCCATCAGTGGCTCACGGCTGCCGCCGCAAGCTCGGACACGAGCTTGTCCGTGTAGAACCGCTCGAGCTTGAACGGCTCGATCAGGTCCGGCGTGCGCTCGGTGGCCACCAGCTCGGCCAGCGTCTTGCCCACGATCGGCGCGGCCTTGAAGCCGTACGTGCCCCAGCCCGAGCTGACGTGGAAGCCCTCCACGTCGGTCTTGCCGAGGATCGGGCTGTAGTCGGGGCTCAGGTCGCAGAGCCCCGCCCAGCTGCGCAGGATGCGCGCCCGCTCGAGCTGCGGGAACAGCTCGAGGGTGTGGCGCGACACCTCCTGCATGAAGTTCAGCGTGCCCTGCATGCGGTAGGTGGTCCAGGGCTCGATCTCGGCTCCCATCAGCACCTCGCCGCGGTCTGTCTGCGAGACGTACACGTGCATCTGCGAGGAGACGATCACCACGTCGAGGAAAGGCTTGAGCGGCTCGGTCACGCAGGCCTGAAGGATGTGCGTGGTGATCGGGAGCTGCACGCCGGCCATGTCCGACACGAGCGAGCTCCAGCCGGCGGTGCAGTTGAGCACGACCTTCGTCTTGATGGTGCCGCGGTTCGTGTTCACCGCCTCGACCCGTCCGTTGGAGCGCTCGATCCCGGTGACCTCGGTGTAGGGATGGAGCTCGGCGCCGCCGCGGTCGGCTCCGCGCGCCAGGCCCCAGACCACGGCGTCGTGGCGGATCACGCCGCCGGGTGGGTGATAGAGCGCCCCCTGGATCGGATAGACGGCGTGCGGGTCGTGCACGTTCATCGCCGGCGCGAGCTTCTTGATCTCGTCCGGGTAGATCAGCCGCGAGTCGATCCCGTTGATGCGGTTGACCTCGGCGCGGTTGGCCATCACGAACATCGCGCGATCGGAGTGCGCCAGCGTGAGGTGGCCGTTCTGGGAGAAGAGGAGGTTGAAGCCGAGCTCGGCGCCGAGGCCCTCGTAGAGCTTCAGCGACGCGTCGTAGAAGCGCGCGCCCTCGACCGTCTTGTAGTTGCTGCGCAGGATCGTGGTGTTGCGGCCCGCCGCGCCGGAGCCGATGTAGCTCTTCTCGAGCACGGCCACGTTGCCGATCCCGTGGTCCTTGGCCAGGTAGTACGCGGCTGCCAGGCCGTGCGAGCCGCCACCCACGATCACCACGTCGTACGAGTCCTTCAGCTCGCCGCGGCGGCGCCACATCCGGCGGGTGCGGAAGAGGTCACGCATGCGCCAGCGCCTCCAGTCCCACGGGCCCGCCACCGAGGCTCTCCGCGGCGTCGGCCACGACCGTCCACATGTAGCTGCCGAGCGCCGCGCCGAACAGCATCAGGTAGCTCTGCTCGCCCTCGCGCAGCACCGTGCCGGGGGTGCGCGCCACCGAGACCGGCCGGAAGCCGTGGAGCGGCATGACGGCCGGGCGCAGGTCGATCGCGCTGAAGCGGGCGAACAGCTCGCCGGCCAGGGGTCCGACCACGGTGAGCGCGGCGAATGCGGTGGTCACGTCGATCACGCTTGCCGGCCCCGACAACGTTCGCCGCCTCCCCCTCCAGGCGCTCCCTCAGCGCCGTCACGCCGGCGGGCTCGCAGAGCACGAGCGCCCGCTGCGCCGTGTAGGGGCACCACCAGGCACCCGACGCCTGGGTGGCCGAGCCGAGCTCGAGCGTCGCGCCGCCGGCGGCCCCCGCCACGATCTGAGCCAGGTCCGGCGCGGCCGCCTGGATCTCGATCTTCCCGAGATGGGAGCGGTCGGCGAATCCGACCGTCGCCTCGCGCCGATCCCGCTCAGGCTCCTCGCCCTCGAAGGCGACCGCGACGTTCCAGCCGTCGCGCTGCTCGACCCGCGCCCCGGCCGCGCGCGCCTCGCGCTCCATCGGGCTCCGGGCGAGCGCGGACTCCGAGGGCGCGAGGAACTCGAAGCTCACGACCGCAGAACCTCGCCGTCCGGGTCGTAGAAGGGCTTTGTGACCACCGATGCCTCGAAGCGCTTGCCCTCGTCGGAGATCGTGACCGTAGCGCCGTCCTGCGCCATCGACATCGGGACCCACGCCATCCCGATCACACCGCCGAGCTGCGGTGAGAAGCGGGCGCTCGTGACCTGACCGACCGGGCCGTCCCCGTCAGCGAGCACCACGGCGCCCTCCGTCGGCACGTGGCCGTTCGCGAGCGTGAAGCCCACGAGTGCCGTCTCCAGATCCTCGCCCGCCGCCCGCTCGAGCGCCCACTTGCCGATGAAGTCCTGGTCCTTGTCGAGCTTCACGATCCACGACATCGCAGCCCCGAACGGAGTGGACTCCGAGTCGGTGTCCTGGCCCACCAGGATGTGCATCTTCTGGAGGCGCAGGAGCCGTTGCGGCTCGAGCCCGAAGGGACGCAGCCCGTGCGGCTCGCCCGCCTCGAGCAGCGCGTCCCAGAGGTGCTCGCCGTGCGCGGACGGGAAGTGCAGCTCGTAGCCCACCTCGCCCACGAAGCCGATGCGCAGGAGCAGGCACGGCACGCCCGCCACCTTGGTGCGCTTCCCGTCGAGGTAGGCGAAGCCCTCGGCGGAGCAGTCGAGCTCGGTGAGGGACGCCAGGATCTCGCGCGCGCGCGGGCCCGCGAGGTTGACCGCGGAGAGGCCCTGCGTGACGTCGGTGAGATGCACGCGGAGGTTCCAGTCCGCAAGCCACCAGGAAAACCATTCGTACACGGCGCCGGCGCCGCTCGACGTGGTGGTCACGTAGAAGCTGTCGTCGTCGAGCCGGCAGATGGTGCCGTCGTCCATGATCCGGCCGGCGTCGCTGGCGATCACGCCGTAGCGGATGCGCCCGGGCTTCAGGTTCGAGAAGCGGTTCGGGTACAGCCGGTCGAGGAACTCGCCGGCGTCGGGACCGCGCACGATCAGCTTCCCGAGCGTCGAGACGTCGATCAGCCCGGCGGCCTCGTGGACGGCCATCGCCTCCGCGCGCGGGTCGCCGTAGTCGTACGCGCGCCGCCAGTCGCCCGCCCACAGGATGTTGCCCCCGAGCTCGCGGTGGCGGGCGTGCATCGACGAGCGCTTGGCGGGCTCGAACGGCCGTCCGGCCAGCGCGCCCATCGGGACCGCGTGCCAGGGCGGCCTGGCTGTCGTGGTGCCCACCTCGGCAAGGCTCTGCCCGGTCTCCTCGGCCATCAGCCTCACGGCCGGCAGCTGGCACATCCGGCCCTGGCAGGGCCCCATCGTCGTGGTCGTGTAGCGCTTCGAGAGCTCGATCGAGTCGTAGCCCTCCTCGACGCTCAGATGGATGTCCTTCGCGGTCACGTCCTCGCACAGGCAGGCGAAGCACTTGCCGCGCCTCGAGCTGGTCACGGCCGGCGGCACGGCCACTTCGGGCGGGCTGCGGCGAAGGCCGTCGAGGCCCCTGCGCCCCTCCGCGGTCCGGGCGCGCGAGTCGTCGTCGCCGAAGCCCAGCGCGTGGGCCGCCTCGGCCCCCGCAACGGCACCAGAGCGCTCCGCGTCCCCGAGGACTCCCGCACCCGCCACCTCGCCGGCGGCATGCAGGCCGTCGGGTAGCTCGCGCAGGGTGAAGCAGCCGAGTCGCTCCTCGTACCCGGTGCGAGCCCCGGATTGAGTGAGGAGGGAGGTGGCCGGGGCGCTGCCCCCCGACACGACGAGCAGGTCGCAGGTGAGCGTGTGCTCGCCCGCGCCGCCCTCCCCCGCGCCGGGCGGACCGAGCACGACGCGCTGGAGCCCGGAGCGGCCCTCCGCCTGAAGCACGGTGGCGCCGCGCAGGACGCGCACGCCACGGCGCATCAGCTGCTTGAGCGCGTCGGTGGTGCCTCGCTCGCGCAGGTCGGCCACCGCGGCCAGCTCGACGTCGTGGTCGAGCAGCGCGATGGCCGCCTCGAGCCCGCGGTCGTCGACGGTGGCCACCACGGCGCGGCTTCCCGGGCTCAGCCCGTAGAGCGCGGCCAGGCGCACGGCGCCGCCGGAGAGCATCACGCCCGGCAGGTCGTTGCCGGGAAACAGCAGCGGCTGCTCGATCGACCCCGTGGCGTAGACGCTGCGCCGGGCTCGCACCTGGTGGAGCGTGCCGCCCTGCCACACCGGCACGAGGCCGTCGAAGGCGCCCAACGCCGGCGCCGCGGAGAGCACCTCCACGCCGGCCTCACGAGCACGGTCGGCGAGCTCGCGGGCGCGCACGTGCTGGCCCTCGGCGAGCAGGCGCCCGCCCGGCTCCGCGCCCTCGTCGGCGAGCACCACGTCGGCGCCCAGGTCCGCGGCGGCGATCGCCGCGCTCAGGCCGGCCGCCCCGCCGCCCACCACGAGCACGTCCGCGTGGCGGCGCCGGTACTCGGTGCGCCACTCGCGCTCCTCCTGGTCCTTGCGCAGCTTCCCGAGCCCGGCCGCGTGGCGCAGCACCTTCTCGTAGAGGGGCCACAGGCGCCGCGGGCGGATGAAGGTCTTGTAGTAGAAGCCGGGCGGGGTGAACGGCCCGCCGAAGAGATCGGTCGCGCGCATCGTGTCGAACTCGAGCGAGGGGCTCGCGTTCATGTGCTCGACCCGCATGCCCTCGCGCAGCGGCTCGGTGCAGGCCCGGACGCCGGGAGCGCCGTCCACCTGCACGAGGCAGTTGGGACACTGGCCGGCGCAGCACATGAGGCCCCGGCGGCGGTGGTACTTGAAGCTGCGCGAGAAGGTGCGCCGTCCGGCGGCGAACAGAGCCGAGCCGATCGTGTCGCCCGCCAGCCCCGTCACGTCCTTGCCGTCGAAGCTGAAGGACAGCTCGCGCTCGCGGTCGATCCGCTGGCCGTCGCGCGGCGGCAGCCGGCTCATGCGGCGGGCTCCGGCAGCTCGGTGAGCAGCACCTCGTTGGTGCGCGTGTCGCGCTCGGCGAGGAACCACGCGCCGCAGCCGGAGCGGTGGAACCACCACTCGCGCTGTACGCCGGCCACGTTGCGACGGAAGTAGTTGTAGGCCCCCAGCTCGCGCTCCGACGGATCCGAGCGTGGACGCGGATTGACCTCGCCCCCGAAGCTGAAGTCGGTGACCTCTCTCGGGCCGCAGTTAGGACAGGTCAGGACGTAGCTCAAGGGCGTCTCGCTGACCGCGGCATCTTAAACAAATTGGTCTAAAGGATCAACCGGACGGACCGGGCACCCAGCCGGTGCCGGCGAGCGGGACGCGCGCCATCGCGGCCGCCTCGATGGTGAGCGCCGCCAGATCCTCTGGCTCGAGGTTGTGCACATGGGACTTGCCGCAGGCGCGGGCGATCGTCTGCGCCTCGAGCACCATCGTCCGCAGATAGTTGGCCAGCCGCCGCCCGCCGAGCTCCGCGTCGAAGCGCGCCGCCAGCTCCTCGTCCTGGGTCGAGATGCCGGCGGGGTCCCTCCCCTCGTGCCAGTCGTCGTAGTAGCCGGCCGACGTGCCGAGCTCGGCGTAGCCGTCCTCGAACTCCGGCGAGTTGTCCCCGAGCGCGAGGATCGCCGCCACCCCGATCGACACCGCGTCCGCGCCGAGCGCCAGCGCCTTCGCCACGTCGGCGCCCGTGCGGATGCCGCCTGACACGATCAGCTGGACCTCGCGGTGCACGCCGAGGTCGAGCAGCGCGTCCACGGCGGGGCGGATGGCGGCGAGCGTGGGGATGCCCACGTGCTCGATGAACACCTCCTGCGTCGCGGCCGTGCCGCCCTGCATGCCGTCGAGCACCACCACGTCGGCGCCGGACTTCACGGCCAGGGCCGTGTCGAAGTAGGGCCGCGTGGCGCCGACCTTCACGAACACCGGCTTCTCCCAGTCGGTGATCTCGCGCAGCTCGTGGATCTTGATCTCGAGGTCGTCGGGACCCGTCCAGTCGGGGTGCCGGCACGCGCTGCGCTGGTCGATCCCCTTGGGAAGGTCGCGCATCTCCGCCACCCGGTCCGAGATCTTCTGGCCGAGCAGCATCCCCCCTCCTCCCGGCTTGGCGCCCTGGCCCACCACGATCTCGATCGCGTCGGCGCGCCGGAGGTCGTCGGGGTTCATGCCGTAGCGCGACGGCAGCAGCTGGTACACGAGCTTGTTGGAGTGCTCGCGCTCCTCGGGCGTCATGCCGCCATCGCCGGTGGTGGTGCTCGTGCCCACGGCGCTCGCTCCGCGGCCGAGCGCCTCCTTCGCCGGCGCCGACAGCGCGCCGAAGCTCATCCCGGCGATCGTGATCGGGATGTCGAGTTGGACCGGCTTGGAGGCGTGGCGCGCGCCGAGCGTGACGTCGGTGTCGCAGCGCTCCCTGTAGCCCTCCAGCGGGTAGCGCGACATGCTCGCGCCGAGGAAGAGGAGGTCATCGAAGTGGGGCACCTTGCGCTTGGCCCCAAAGCCGCGGATGTCGTAGATGCCCTCGCGCGCCGCGCGCTGGATCTCGTGGATGACGTTTCGGTCGAACAGCGCCGACTCGCGCAGCCCGGGCCGCCAGCCGGCCGATCCGCTCATCCGTAGCTCCCGGCGTTGTCGAGATGGAAGTTGTAGAGCCGGCGCGCAGAGCCGTAGCGGCGAAACTGGCCCGGCTCGGCTCCCTCGACCGCACCGCGCTCGAGCAGCTCGCCGAGCTCTGTCAGGTGCTCCTCGCGCATCTCCTTCTCGACGCAGTCGGCGCCGAGGCCCGCCACGCTGCCACGAACGTAGAGCCGGGCCTCGTAGATCGAGTCGCCGAGCGCCTCGCCGGCATCGCCGCAAACCACGAGACGGCCCTTCTGCGCCATGAAGGCGCTCATGTGCCCGACGGAGCCGTGCACCACGACGTCCACGCCCTTCATCGAGATGCCGCAGCGCGCGGAGGCATCGCCCCGGACCACGAGCAGGCCGCCGTGGCCCGTCGCGCCTGCCGACTGGCTGGCATTCCCCTCCACCACCACCGCGCCGGACATGATGTTCTCGGCCACGCCGACCCCGGCGTTGCCGTGCACCCGCACGGTGGCGTGCTTGTTCATGCCGGCGCAGTAGTAGCCGGCGTGGCCCTGGATCTCGACCTCCACCGGCGCGTCGATCCCGGCCGCGAGCGCGTGCGCCCCGCGGGGGTTGGTGACCAGCCAGCGGGTGGGCCCGTCATCCGCGACCGCGTGCAACGCGGCGTTCAGCTCGCGCAGGGGAGTGACCGCCAGGTCGACCTCGCGGGCGTCGAGCCCGCTCCCCACCGCCCCCATCAGACCGGAGCCCGCTCCCAGCTGTAGACGTGCCCAGGCTCGGGCTCCCACACCGTCGCGTTCTCGGCGCCGGGCAGCACCGCGATCGCGCGGTACTCGGACGCCATCGCCACCCAGTCGTCCGTCTCGGCCATCACCGCCGGCTTGCACGCGATCGGATCGCGCAGGACCGCGAAGCCCTCCGCGGTGCCGACCGCGAACGTGTAGAAGCCGTCGAGATCCTCGAGGCACCCCTCCAGCGCCTGCTCCAGGGAGGCGCCCTCGCTCATCCGGTGGGTGAGGTACCCGGCCGCCACCTCGGAGTCGTTGTCGGTCTGGAACTCGATCCCCTCGCGGCGAAGGCTCTGGCGCAGGCGGTTGTGGTTCGACAGCGAGCCGTTGTGCACGAGGCAGAGGTCGAGCCCCGTCGAGAACGGGTGGGAGTGCTCGGTGGTCACGCGGCTCTCGGTGGCCATGCGCGTGTGCCCGAGCGCGTGGCTCCCCTGCAGGTCGCGCAGCCCGAAGCGCTCCACGAACTCGCGCGGCGAGCCGGCCTCCTTGAAGATCTCGATCGCCTGCCCGGCGCTCATCACGCGCAGCTCGGGATGGTGCTCGTGGAGCCACGCCTGCGCCACCTCGGCGTCGGCGTCCACGACGATCACGGCGTGGCTCGCGCGCAGCTGCGGACCGCCGGCGCCGAACTCATCGTCCAGTGCCGTGCGGACCGAGTCCCAGTCGTAGCCGGGCGGGCCGAACAGCGACACCTTCGAGGAGCCGGACGGCGCGGGCTCGCGGTAGAAGGCCACGCCGGCGCTGTCCGGACCGCGGTCGCTCAGCTGGAGCAGCATGTCGCCCAAATGGCCCCCGAGGGAGCCGCTCACGTCGAGCGATTTGGAGAAGAGTCCGGCGATTCCACACATGGGCGAGACCACCGAGTCTAGGGTCGGCCCATGTGGAGACCCACGTCGCGCGGCGCACAATTCGATGCCGCGATGTGTACGGATCGCACATTGCCCGCGGGCACGGCGAGCGGGTAGTTTGCTGGGCCGATGAGCGACCAGCCATTCACAGCACCGAGCTCCCGTGAGGACGTGGAGCGCTACATCCGCGAAAACGACGTCGAGTTCCTGTTCGCGCAGTTCGTGGACATGCACGGGAAGCCGAACGCGAAGCTCGTTCCGGCCACCCACCTCGACGGCCTGCTCGAGGACGGGGCCGGGTTCGCCGGCTTCGCCGCCGGCGACATCGGCCAGGAGCCCCACGATCCGGACCTGGCCGCGATGCCGGACATTCGCTCGCTCACGCCGCTGCCCTGGCGCCCGAACGTGGCCCGCCTGGCGTGCGACGTGCACGTGGAGGGCGAGGAGTGGCCCTACTGCCCGCGCACGATCCTGCGCCGCCAGCTCGAGCGCGCGAAGGCCATGGGGTTCGAGTTCATGCTCGGCGCCGAGCTCGAGTACTTCCTCGTGCGCATGCGCGAAGACGGCACGATCGAGCTGGCCGACCCGCTCGACACGCTCGACCAGCCCTGTTACGACATGCGCGGCCTGACGCGCAATTTGGACTTCGTGTCGATGGTCGCCAAGAACATCACCGCCCTCGGGTGGGGCAACTACGCGACCGACCACGAGGACGCGAACGGCCAGTTCGAGCAGAACTTCGACTTCGCCGACGCGCTGACCACCTGCGACCGCTCGATCTTCTTCCGCTACATGGTCGAGTCGCTGGCGCAGGAGCGCGGCATGATCGCGACGTTCATGCCGAAGCCGTTCTCGCACCTCACCGGCAACGGCTGCCACTTCCACATGAGCCTCTGGCGCGACGGCGAGAACGTGTTCGAGGCGGACCCGGCCGACGACCCCCGCGGGATGGGCCTATCGGAGACCGCGTACCAGTTCATCGGGGGGCTGAAGGCGCACGCCAAGGCCTACATCGCCGTGACCGCTCCCACCGTCACCTCGTACAAACGGCTCGTGGTCGGCACGCGCAGCGGCTCGAGCTGGGCACCGGTGTATGTGAGCTATGGCTACAACAACCGCACGCAGATGCTCCGCATCCCCGCGGCGGGGCGCATCGAGGACCGCACCGTCGACGGGTCTTGCAACCCCTATCTCGGCGCGGCCGTGACGCTCGCCGCCGGCCTCGACGGAATCGAGCGCGGGCTCGAGCCGGGCGACCCGACCACGAAGCTCAATCTCCACGAGCTCACCGAGGACCAGCGCGAGGAGCTCGGCGTGGAGATGCTGCCCCCCACGCTGCTCGACGCGACGAGAGAGCTGGAGCAGGACGACGTGATGCGCGCGGCCCTCGGCACCACGCCGAAGGAGGACTACGTGGACTACTACGTGCGCACGAAGCAGCGCGAGTTCAGCGAGTGGCACAACGAGGTGTCGCAGTGGGAGGTCAACCGCTACCTGCAGCTCTACTGAGCCGCGGGCTCCAGCAGGCCCAGGCGGCCGGCGAGCCACCGGGCCGGCAGCGCCTGTAGCAGCAGCGTCAGCACGATCGCCAGGGCCACCACGCTGGCGAACACGTCGCCGTCCGGCACGCCCAGCCCCGCCAGGACGCCCACGAGCGCGGCCGGCACGACCCCCGTCTCGCGCGTCCAGCAGAGGAAGGCCAGCTCGTTGCGGGTCCAGCGTGCCCCTCGATCCGGCAGCGCGCACACGGCGATGGTGATCGGGCGCGCCACCAGCATCAGCGTCGCGAGCACGGCGAGCGCCGGCAGCAGGTTGTCGCCCAGCTCGCTGAAGGGGATGTTCGCGCCGAGCACCATGAAGATGAGCAGGGTCACCAGGTCCGCGAGATGG
Organism: uncultured Thermoleophilaceae bacterium; assembly: GCA_963803245.1. Classification (GTDB taxonomy): domain Bacteria; phylum Actinomycetota; class Thermoleophilia; order Solirubrobacterales; family Thermoleophilaceae; genus JACVRW01. The sequence continues at coordinate 122,122 of CAWDLI010000007.1, forward strand.
AATGCGAACTGCCGCACGTCGTCGACGTGCGGCATGTTCTCCTCCCCCAGCCCCAGGTGCTCCATGTTCCCGACGATCAGGCCCGCCAGAAAGGCACCGAGGTAGCCGCTGCCGCCGGCCGTGTCGAGCGAGAAGAAGCTGATCGTGACCACGGCCAGCACCGCCAGCGGCGCGCTCTCGCGCCAGACCCCGGAGCGGTCGCTCGAGATGGCGGCCGCGAGCACGACCCCGGCCACGATGCCGATCACCGTGCTGATGCCCAGATCCACGAGAAAGTCGCTCGCCGGATCAGCGACGGACTGGCTCCCGGTGAGCACGACGCCGGCGAGCGTGAGGGCGAGCGCCGCGCCGGTCGGGTCGTTGAACGCGGACTCGGCGATCACCGTCTGCGCGAGCCTGGGCTTCAGCCGCGAGCGGACGAAGAGCGGGATCAGGATCGCCGGATCGGTCGGGGACAGCACGGCGCCCACGAGGAACGCCATGTCCCACGGCAGGTCGAATACGAAGTGCGCCGTGACGCCCACCATGAGCGTCGTGAGCACGACGCCGGGAACGGCGAGCATCGCCAGCGTCATCCACACGCCGCGCAGGATCGGCAGCGAGAGCGACAGCCCCCCGTAGAAGAGGATCAGCGATATGCCGAGCGTGAAGAGCAGCTGCGCGCCGAGCGAATCGAACGGCACGTCGACCACGTCGAGCGCCGACGAGCCGAACAGGGCGCCGACCACCACCAGCAGGAGGATCTCCGGGATGCCGAGGAGCGACGCGACGAAGCGCGCCAGAAGCGCGCCCATGAGCAACAGGCTCAGCGTCAGGAAGATGTCGTCGGTCATTCGCGCACGCGGTGGCCCTCGATCGCCAGGCGAGCGATGTCGATGGCCGTGACGAGCAGCAGCACGATTACGAGCGCTGCCCCGAGCCCCACCGCGATCAGCCCGCGGCGCGAGTCCTCCCGCGCGTCGTCGAACGCCTTCTCCGTCGCCCGGGCGCCGCGGGCCTCGTAACGGGCGAGTTCCTCGGAGCGGAGCGCCATCTGGTCGAACAGGCGCAGCTCCGGGCCGAGGAAGATCCGCTTGACAGTCGCGTCGTCGCCTCGTTGAAGCGCCGCGTACGCGACGTCGTCGAGCTCCATGAAGCGGTCGAAGCGCACGCCGATCTCGCGCAGCAACCGGGCCTCATGCCGATCGCGGAGCTCCTTGCGCGCCACCGCGAAGTCGGCCCGGAAACGCTCGACCGAGCCCGTGAAGCGCGACCTTGATGCCCCGTCGTCATAGCCGTACGCCGTCTGCCACCCGTTGAAGTCGGTCACGCCGTACTTCAGGTCGAGTGCCAATCCGCGCCGGTCGGCACGGTCCTGCACCTCGTCGAAGCGCTCGCCGAGCCGGTCCATCCCGTGCAGGGCCACCGCGATGGTGACCACCGGGCCGATCACCGTGAGCAGGATGGCCACGTAGAGCTTCGCGCGGATGGTCACGCCCCAGCCTCCGCTATAGGGTGGCCGCGCGGATGATCGTCTTCGTGTTCACCGGCCAGGCCCCGCTGATCCTCCTGGTCGCGTTGCTGATCCTCGTGTACCTCACCGGGCTCGAGCTGTGGCAGGAGAAGGACCTGCCGTTCCTGATCAAGGCGTGGTGGGTGCTCGTCGTGTTCCTGTTCCATGTGTTCGGCTACGCCGTGTTCAGGGTCTGGCTCGCGATGCGGAGACGGAACGCGTCTACTTCCCGCGAACCCGGTGCAGGCGGGCGACCTTGAGCGCCAGCTCGAGTGAGAGCAGATCCTCCTCGGCCAGGTCGAGTCCCGTCACCCGCTCCACACGCTCGAGGCGCTGACGCACTGTGTTCGGATGGATGTACAGGTCGCGCGCGCTCGCGGCGACGCTGCAGCGGGCTCCGAGATAGCGTTCCAGCGTCTCCACCAGCCGAGCGCTGCGGCGCGCGTCGTACGCCATCAGGTCCTCGACGGCCTGGCCGTAGCGGTCGTGCGGGGTCTCGTCGAGCTCCAGGTGCACGAGGTAGCGATAGGCCCCCAGTTGCTCGTAGGACACGGCGCCCCCGTCCGCGGTGAGCGAGGCCGCGATGCTTGCGGCGTCGGAGGCCTCCCGCAGCCGGCGCCGCGCGCTCCCCGCGCCGCGGTCCACGTCGCTCACCCCGACGTTCAGCCCCTCCTCCCTGGCGAGCTCGTCCACGACTCGCCAGAGCTCGTCGTCGGTCTGATCGGTGGGCAGCGGCACCAGCGCGCGCACCCCGTCGTGCCGGGCATCGAAGAAGGCGCGCGGATAGAGGCGCTCGAGCCGGGTCTGGAAGCGCGCGGCCAGCTCCGGCCACGGGGCGCCGTCGGGGCGGCCGGGGGCCCGCTCGGCGTGGAGGAACAGGTGCGGGCGGCTGAGGTCGCACCGGGCGTCGCCCGCCTTGGCCTGGGCGGTCTCGATCGATCCCGCGGCCAGCGCCTCGAACATGTCCTTGACGATGTTCTCGGCGGTGAGGCGCTCGATCAGCGCGGCCTTCTTCAGGCCCACCGCCGTCTGGTTTGCCACCGCGCGGAGCAGGTCGCCGTCGTCCTCGGCGAAGGGCCGGCCGCGGACCACGCAGGCGAGGATGCCCAGTTGCTCGTCGCCGGCGACGAGTGGGGCGACGAGGATGCCGTCGTCGTCGAGCTCGGCGGCGGCCACGCCCGCGGCGCGCGTCCGGCCGCCCTTCTCACGGCGCATGAGGTCGAGCAGAAGGGCGGCGCGTCCCGGCCGCGGCTCCGCCTCGGGCGCATCGGGAGGATCGGATCCCACCAGCACCAGCTCGTCGGCATCCGCATCGAGCCGCCAGATCTGGCAGGCGTCGGCCCCGAGCAGCTGCCGGGCGCCGCGCGTGACGGCGTCGTAGAGATCCTCGCGCAGGGTCACCGCCGCGAGCGAGTGACTCAGCTGCGTGAGTGTCGTGAGCGCGTCCACGCGCCGCCGCGTCTCCTCGAAGAGCTGGGCGTTCTCGATCGCGCCACCCACCAGTGACGCCGTGTGCACCAGGAAGTTGAGGACGTCCTCGTCGAACTCGCGCGGCGCCTCGGTGTGCAGCACGATCACGCCGATCACGTCGCCGGCGCGCGCGAGGATCGGAACGGCGACCATCGACTGGAAGCGCTCCTCCTCCAGCTCCGGCACGTACTTCATGCGCGGGTCCTCGAGGGCGCGCTCGCGAATGAACTCGGCGGTCTTCGTCCGGGCCACCCACCCCGTCAGGCCCTCGCCGCGCCTGAGCGACAGCGTTCCCACGAGGTGGGCGTAGCGCGACGAGGCCGCGCGCAGCACGAGCCGGTCGTCCTCCGCGAAATAGATGAAGCAGGCGTTGCAGCCGGTCGCATCGGTGGCGATGTCCACGATGCCGCCGAGCACCCGCTCGAGCGCCAGCGAGGACGACACTGTCTTGATGACCGCGTAGAGCGTCTCGTTCTCGCGCCGCACCCGGCTGAGCGCATCGCCGCCCTCGGTGACCTGTGAGACCGTCACACGAGCCCTCCTTTCCGTGGCGGGCATGGTAGCCCCGGTTGCAGGGCCACCCTATGTGCGAATCCAACACTCGTCCAGCGCCAGAGCTGTGCGGACCTCCATTGCACCCATCTGTCCAAGGGGGTTAGGTTCGCTCCCGCGTGGCTGGCCACAACGGTCTTCTGATGACTCGCACGGCGATAGCGCCTGCGGGCGGGAGGGAATGAATGTTCCACACGTTCCTGGCGCAGGTGCAGAGCCTCGAGGAGGCCGCCCCGGTCGAGGCGCAGACGCTCGACAGCGTGATCCTCGGCGAGCAGTTCTACTTCTGGACAGTCGTCCTGATGTGGCTCATCCACGCAGGCTTCATGACCTACGAGGCCGGTGTGGCACGTCGCAAGAACGTGATGGCCACGGCGATGAAGAACATCCTCACGATCGCCGCGGTCACGCCGACCTTCTACTACTTCGGCTGGTGGGTCTACAACTGCAACCAGCCGGGCCTGCCGATCGGCCCGGGCTCGAGCGACTTCACCGCCGCCGCCTGCCAGGGAGGCATCCCGTGGAGCGACGCCTTCGGGCCGAACCTCACCAACAACATCAACCTCATCTTCTTCCTGGCGTTCCTGCTGTTCTCGTGGACGACGGCTTCGATCATGTCGGGTGCGCTGCTGGAGCGGGTGCGCCTGTCCGCATACCTGCTGCTCGCGGCGATCCTCGGCTCGGTCGTATGGATCCTCGACGCGGCCTGGGGCTGGAGCGCCGGCGGCTGGATGACGCTGCGCTTCGGGTTCCACGACTCGATCGCCTCGGGGGTCGTGCACGGCGTGGCGGGAGCCTTCACGCTCGGGGTGCTGTTCCACCTCGGGCCGCGCATCGGCAAGTACACGAAGGAGGGGCTCGTACGCCGCTTCCGGCCGAACAACCTCCACATCACGCTGCTCGGGCTGATGCTCATCTTCACCGGCTTCTACGCCTTCTACGGGGCCTGTCTCGTGATCGCGTCCACGTCCTTCCCGGGCTGGGCATCGATCTACCTCAGCCCGACCACGCTCGGCTCGATCAGCATGGTGATCACCTTCGGCTTCGCGGGCGGATTCACCGGCGGCTACTTCGCCAGTAGGGGCGACCCCTTCTGGACGGTCTCGGGCGGCCTCGCGGGCGTGATTGGGGTGTCGGCGGGGGCGGACGTGTACGCGCCGAGCCTGGCGTACCTCCTCGCCATGGCCACGGCTGCCCTCGCCGTCTACGTGGGCAACTGGATCGAGATGAAGATGCGCGTGGACGACGTGGTCGGCGCGGTGGCCGTGCACGGCTTCAGCGGCTTCGCCGGCGTCTTCTGGGTGGGAGTGTTCGCGGCCGGATACCCCACCGGCCTGAACAACGTGGACTCGAGCATCTGGGGGCAGCTGCTCGGAATCGCGACCTTCGTCCCGCTCGGGTTCCTGTCCGGGTGGGCATCCGCCTGGCTGCTCAAGAAGCTCAACCTGCTGCGTGTCCCGCCGGAGGTCGAGATCGCAGGCCTCGACACGGCCGAGTACGAGCCGGACATCTACCTGCCCGAGGTCGGCAGGGAGCCGGAGCTGCTCGTGGAGCCCGACGGGACCCTGGTGGACGCCAGAGCGGTCATCGTCGAGGAAGCCCGGGAACTGGTGAACAGGTAAGGAGACGAGATGCCGGCGATAATCAACAGCTCTCCCGAATGCGTCACCAACGTGGAGGGTGCCAAGCCCGCGGATGACGCGGCCGACTTCATCATCCAGGCCAACTACCAGGACTGCGCGGGGTTCATGACCTTCGGCCCCGGCACGACCTACGGAGAGGGGGGTACCTCCGCGGCCACCTCCTACTACGTCCTGACGTGGTTGGGGATTGCGGTCATGGTGCTGGTCTTCGTGGCCTGGATCGTCTATCGAGAACCGGCGGCTGATTGCCTACGTCGCGAACAACGCGCTGAGCCGCGACACCGGACCGCCACCACAGCCAGGAACACCATCACTGGGAGACAACGTATGAGCCGGCAGATCGAGTTCCCGCCGAACCAGACGCACAAGAAGTCGTTCGAGATGGCGATGCTCGCGTTCTCGATCATCTGTGCGATCGTGGTTCTCGTGATCGTGCTGTTCACGAACATCGGGAACGAGTTCCGTCCCACTGTCTGACGCCTCCGATCTGCGAGTCGGCGACGGCCTACCGGCCCGGGACGCAAAGCAAGCGCGCGCTCGCGGAGGCCTGACCGATCGCAAGCCATGGCTGCGCGGCGGCTTCGTGATCGTGGTGCTCCTGGCCGCCCTCCTGGTATCGCAGACCTGCCAGAAGTCGCAGGTCCGGCTCACGAAGGACCAGGCGATCGCGCGCGCCGAGCAACAGGTGGACTTCGAGGCCACCAACAAGCAGGTCCGGCTGTTGCGCCAGGGGATGGGCGCCAAGCCGTTCTGGATCGTCTCGCTCTCGATTCCGCGCAAGAACGGGACGACGTTCTCCGAGCTGGCGGTGGTCCGCATCAACGCGAACACGGGCAAGATCGCCGACGTCAAGGTGCAGCGCTAGCCGCCTGCTCCGCGGGGCTAGCATCTGAGCCGCCGATGACCGACGGGGCGAAGTCCGGCGTCGCACCTGCTCCCGAGGCCCGGAAGTCGCTGGTGGACGTGGCGGAGGACGCGCTCCGCACCTGGCTCGCCACCGGCCGGCACCGCTCCGGGGAGCGCCTCCCGCCCGAGCAGGAGCTCTCGCAGCGGCTCGGCATCTCACGCGGCACCCTGCGCACCGCCCTGCGGCGCCTCGAGGAGAGCGGCGAGATCGTGCGCCGCCAGGGCAGCGGCACCTTCGTCGGCCAGACCGGTTCGTGGACGCTCGACGAGGGGCTCGAGAAGCTCGTGTCCTACAGCGAGCTGGCCAGGCGCCGCGGGGTGAAGCTCGAGGTCGCCGAGCTGTCGATCGAGGAGCGGCGGGTCGGCCCGGAGCTCGGGGAGCTGTTCGGCATCGACGCGGACACGCGCGCCACCACGTTCACGCGCGTGCTGATGATGGACGGGCAGCCCGGCGCCCGGATGCGCGACGTGGTGCACCCCGAGGTGGAGCTGCCGGCGCCCACCCGTCTGCGCCAGATGCTGGAGCGCGGGCGAGATGGTGCTGGACGTGCTGCTCAAGCAGGGCGTGCCGGTGGCCTACGCGCGCACGCACGTGATGGCGCGCGTGCTCACGCGCCGCGACCGGGTGGGCATGGCGCTGGGCGTGACGGACACCACCGCGGCCCTCGAGATCGAGCACGTGACCTGCACCGCGGAGGGCGCTCCGGTCGAGCGCTCCACGGACATCTTCCTGCCTCGCAGCCTCGATCTGCACGTGGTTCGCTGGCTCGAGGACGTGCCTCCCGTGCCCGCGATCGGGCGCTCCTCCGGGCTCCGGAACCGATTGGACCAATTCGTGCAATGCAGGTATAGTCGCCCGGCGTCCGCCGCGCTGCGTCGCGACTCGGACAAACGGCATAAGGAGAGGGAATGACGGCAATCGAGCCGATGGCAGACGTGACCTTCGGCGGTGGCGTGGACACCGTCCTCCAGACAGCAGCGCACGTCGCCTCCGCCCGCCACCCTCGAAGAGGCCCGCAACCAGCCGGGACGCCGTGAGCAGATCGAGGGGATCACCCGCCGCATCGAGTCCGAGGGCATCAAGTACGTCTTCTTCCAGCAGGTCTCGATCACCGGCCGCGTGATGGGCAAGGGCGTCGTCGTCGTCGTTCTTCCCGCAGGTCGCCGAGAAGGGGTACCAGCTCGTCTACGGCGCCACCGCCAACCTCTTCACCGACCGCGCCGGCAACTACATCGGCTTCGGCCCCGAGGAGTCGGAGCTGGCCGCCATGGCCGACCTCTCCACCTTCGAGCGGCTCCCCTGGGATCCGCGCGTCGCGCGCGTGTACTGCGACTGCTACGACACCGAGACCGGCAAGCTCTTCGACGCCGACCCGCGCCAGAACCTCAAGCGCGTGGTGGCGGAGTTCGAGAAGGAGCTGGGCTCAGCTTCCTGATCGGCATCGAGCCCGAGATGATGTGGCTCAAGGAGGATCCGGACGGCGGTCGCGCCCGACGGCGTGACCAAGCCGTACTGCTACCACATCCACCAGTTCGAGGAGCTCCGTCCGGTGCTGCTCGACGTGGTCGAGTACGGCCAGGCGCTGGGGCTCGACATGAGCTACGGCGACCACGAGGACGCGCCCGGCCAGCTCGAGCTGAACTTCCGCTTCGACCGCCCGGTGAAGACGGCCGACAACATCACGACCTACCGCCAGATCTGTGCCGCGGTGGGCCGCAAGCACGGCCTCCTCCCCACCTTCATGCCCAAGCCCTTCAGCGGCGTGTCGGCCAACGGGCACCACCACCACTTCACGCTCTGCGACGAGGAGGGCAACAACGTCTTCCACGATCCGAGCGGGCCGGCCGAGCTGTCGGACACCGCCCGCCACTTCCTCGGCGGCATGCTCGAGCACTTCGGCGCCCTCATGTGCGTGGGCAACCCGACGGTGAACTCGTACTGCCGGATGTGGGACTTCGGCTTCTGGGCTCCGGTCTACAAGAACTGGGGCTGGCAGAACCGCACCTGCACCGTGCGCGTGGCCAGCGGCGGCCGCTTCGAGTACCGCGGCGTGGACTCCTCGTGCAACCCGTACCTCACGGTGGCCTCGCTGCTCGTGGCCGGCCTCGACGGCATCCGCAACGAGATCGACCCGGGCGAGCCGCAGTCGAAGAACACCTACGACCTCCTCCAGGAGGAGGGACACGGGCTCGAGCGGGTGCCGGAGAGCCTCGGCGCCGCGCTGGTCGAGCTCGAGAAGGACGAGATCGTGCGCGAGGGCGCCATGCCGGGACGCCTCTACGACGTGTTCCGCCACTACAAGCGCGACGAGTGGGAGCGCCATCTCGCGGCCGTGACCGACTGGGAGC